>JAXMAR010000018.1:0-132662 GCA_046350295.1 Gemmataceae bacterium | reverse complement strand
CGGCCAGGTCGACGCGAAGGTCACCGAAGGCGAGGGCAAGGGCAGCGACATGGTCGGCATCTATGAGCTCAAAGGAAAGACCATGAAGGTCTGCTTCGACCTCAAAGGCAAAGAACGCCCCACCAGTTTCGTGTCCAAGGAGGGACAGTTTGCGGCCGTTATCCAGCGCGAAAAAAAGAAGTGATTGGATTGTCGGGGAAACGAAGAGTCCGACCTCTTCCCAAGGGGCCGGACTTTTTTTGTCCCTGCCAAGGAGGCGTCCTTACAGCCGCGGCATGCGCCAACGCCCCGCTTCGCCAAGGCGCCCATCGGCTCCGCGCTTCACCTCCACCACCTCATCATCGCTTTCGGCCCCGAAGTCGCGCATCAGAACCGTTGCCGGATTAGCGTCCGCCGGCAAATCTTCCTGATAGACGACAAAGACGTCTGGCTGATGTGTGGCCGTCGCGCTCAGGGCCTCGGCCCAGTCCGGCCAGCCGCGTTCCGGCCAGGAAAGGCCCGGGAACACGGAGGTCAGCAACGAGTGAAATTGCTGCCCGACGACGCGCCTGGGCGGCAGCAGATAGAACACGGCCATGGGCTTCCCTGCCTTTGCTCGATGGACTCTTCATCGTCCGGAAGCCGCCGCTAGTTCGCCGCCGAACCGGCCTTCGCCGCCGCTCCAGCGCCGCCTTGCCGGAAAGGGCTGCGCCATCCGCGCAAGCCGCGCCACCGGTCTTTCCGGCAAATCCGATTGCCGCCGCGGCGCTCACCCCTTAAGTTTTGAGCAGAGATGGAGTCGGACTTGTTTCGCCGCGGATCGACACGGATGAACGCGGATCGGGCCGTCCTTGCCTGAATCCGCCGTGTTGATCCGCGGCGCTTTGATTTTCGCGTTCCTTTTTCGGAGACCCGATGATGCCTCGCCGGATGACCCCGTTCGTCATTCTTCTCCTCGCCGCGTCCGCCGCTCATGCCGATGGTCCGGCCGACAACATCCCCGAAAAGGTCCGGCCCGTGCCGGCGCCGGGCATCGCCGTGCCGGACGAGGAGCGGACGGAGTTGGAGACGGGCCTGAAGGCGTTGGCAAAGGAGATTCAGACGCTGCGGAGCGCCGGCGCCGCCAAAGGGAAGGGCGTGTTGTTGCGCTATCTTCCCGATGTGGAGATCTACTTCAACGCCGTCCATTACGCCCTCAAGTACAACGAGTTTTACAACAAGGGCGAGTTCGCCGTTGCCCGCAAACTGCTCGCTCAGGGCATGCAGCGCGCCGCCGATCTCAAGGCGGGCAAGACCCCCTGGACGCAGGCCACCGGTCTCGTTGTCCGCGGCTACGTTTCCAAGATCGATGGCTCCGTCCAGCCCTATGGTCTCGTCGTGCCCGCCTCCTTTCGCTCCGGCTCGGCCGTCAAGCATCGTCTCGATCTCTGGTTCCATGGCCGCGGCGAGGTTCTCACGGAACTGAGCTTCATCGACGGCCGGCAGAAATCGCCGGGCCAGTTCACGCCGCCGGACACCTTCGTCCTCCACCCTTATGGCCGCTACTGCAACGCCAACCATTTCGCCGGCGAGATCGACACGCTGGAAGCGATCGAGCACGCCAGGCGCGACTACCCGATCGACGAGGACCGCATCGTCGTCCGCGGCTTCTCGATGGGGGGCGCGGCGTGCTGGAACTTCGCCGTCCACTACGCCGACCGCTGGGCCGCCGCCGCTCCCGGCGCCGGCTTCTCGGAAACGCCGGCGTTCCTCAGGGAATATCAGAAGGAAACGCTCAAGCCGGCCTGGTACGAGGAGAAGCTGTGGAACTGGTACGACTGCAACCGCTGGGCCCTCAACCTCTATCACTGCCCGACCGTCGCCTACAGCGGCGAGATCGACAGCCAGAAGCAAGCCGCCGACGTGATGGACAAGGCGCTTGCCGACGAAGGCATGCGCCTCGTCCACATCATCGGTCCCAAGACCGGCCACGGCTACCACCCGGCCGCGAAGCTTGAGATCGACCGCCGTATTGGCTTGATCGCCGGCAAGGGCCGTGAACGCATGCCACGCAAAGTGCATCTCGTCACCTACACCCTGCGCTATCCGTCGATGCACTGGGTCCGCGTCGAAGGCATGGGGGAACACTGGAAAGAGGCCCGCGTCCTGGCCGAGATCCTCGAAGCGCCTGCCGCCTCAGCCCCACGGGTCACGGCGCCCCAGGTCATCCGCGTCAAGACGAGCAACGTCACGGCCCTCACGCTCGACATGCCGCCGGGCTATTGCCCGCTCGACAACGCCGCCCCCGTCTTCATCGAGATCGACGGCGACGCCCTGAAGACCGCCGCCCCTCTTTCCGACCGCTCCTGGACCGTCCACCTCGTCCGCAGCGGCCCGCGCTGGAGCACGGTCGAGCAGGCCACCCTCGAAAAGGAAGTCCGCAAACGTCCCGGCCTTCAGGGTCCCATCGATGACGCCTTCATGGACCGCTTCCTCATGGTTCGCCCCACCGGCAAATCGGTGAATGAACAGGTCGGCCGCTGGGTCGACGGCGAAATGAGCCACGCGCTCACGCACTGGCGCAAGCAGTTCCGCGGCGAATTGAAGCCCAAGGACGATGTGGACGTGACCGACGCCGACATCGCCTCCAGCAACCTCGTCCTCTGGGGCGACCCGACTAGCAACAAGGTCCTGGCGCGAATCGCCGGCAAGGTGCCGATCGCCTGGAACGAAACCATCCGGGTCGCCGGCGGGAAGTACGCCGGCGACCATCACGCCCTCATCCTGATCGCCCCCAACCCGCTCAACCCGAGCAAGTACGTCGTTCTCAACAGCGGCTTCACCTTCCGCGAGTACGACTATCTCAACAACGCGCGGCAGGTCCCGAAGCTCCCCGACTGGGCCGTGATCGACGTGTCACGGCCGGCGACGTCGCAATTTCCGGGCGGCATCGCGGACGCGGGCTTTTTCGATGAGCATTGGCAAGTGAAGGGGAAATGAAAAAACGGACCGCCCAGCCGCAAAGACGCTGCCAACTTTGCGACCAAGTCGGTCCGTGCAATTCATCCTACCGGCTCCCCGCGCCGGCTCAAAGCGAAATCTGGTTTCTCATTTTTCGTGGCTGTGTCCCTCGCCTATTGTTCTCAGCCTCCGGGAAACCGGCCTTCTTCGATGAGTTCTTGTCGCACGGCGACCATGTCGGGATGATTGAGCGCGAGGACGACGATGGTTGTGCGACCGACGGCAGTTCGCCCGAGGAGAACCGAGCCGTCCC
Source organism: Gemmataceae bacterium (assembly GCA_046350295.1). Classification (GTDB taxonomy): domain Bacteria; phylum Planctomycetota; class Planctomycetia; order Gemmatales; family Gemmataceae; genus JAXMAR01. The sequence continues at coordinate 129,430 of JAXMAR010000018.1, read as the reverse complement.
AGCGGAAATGGCGTTCCCATTTGTTGCGCCGAGGATGAAAAAGTGGCGCTCGCTTCTTCGTTTTCGGATCAATGCCCCCGATGTTGGAGCCCTTGTGGCTGTTGCAGTGGAGACAGGAGAAAGCAAGGTTCGACAGAGCAGTCGGGCCAAGGTGCTGCTTGGCAACGATGTGATCGATGGGGAACGCCTGTGTCGGATACGCCCACTTGGGAAGGCGGCAGTACTCACATCGATTACCCGCACGGTGCGGACAATCTGGGCGAGGCGCTTGTTCATCGTCTGGCGTCAGGAGACCTTTTTCTTGGCGAGCGTGCGCCTTGCTCTGGATTGGAGCGCCGCCAGCAAGTGTCCGGCGCGGACGAAACCAAACAGTTCGTCGCGTTCCTCGGCGGAAAGGACGCCCTCCTGATTTCGTGCGGCCAAGTCGCTCATGCGCCGCTGTTCTTCGTCCGAAAATCCCAACGACAGAACGTGGCGCGCGAGAGAGGGACGCATGTTCGCTCCGCCGCCCTGGAGGAGGCGGGCGAAGATAGCGATGTCTTTCGGCGTCGAGTAGGTTCCTTTCATGCGGTACGCTTCTCCTTATCGAATCTGAGCTCAGGGGTATTGTACCACGGAACAAACGGTTTCCCCACAATCACTGTTCGACTCGGCTCGCTCGCCGTTCGTCCAAATTGCCCTGCTTGCCCGCCCTTGACCCCTTTCTCCCGCCGTGCTAAGAGGGCGCTTCCTGCAAGGAGACGTCATGGCGGGCGAGAGCGTTCTGGTCACCGGAGCCGGCGGATTCATCGGCAGTCACCTCGTCGAGGCGCTGCTCGAGCGCGGCCTGCGCGTGCGCGCCCTCACGCGCTACAACTCCTCGGGACACACCGGCTTCCTCTCTCTCGTCCCCGCCAAGCTGCGCGACCGTTTGGAAGTCTTCCCCGGCGACATCCGCGATCCGCGCGCCGTCCGCCGCGCCGCCGCCGGCTGCGAACGCATCTACCACCTCGCCGCCTTGATCGGCATCCCGTACTCCTACACCGCCCCCGATTCCTACGTCGCCGTCAACGTGCAGGGGACGCTGAACGTCCTCGAGGCCGCCCGCGAGACCGAAGCCGAGCGCGTCGTCGTCACCTCCACCAGCGAAGTCTACGGTACCGCCCAGTACACGCCGATCGACGAGAAACATCCGCTCCACCCGCAATCGCCTTACGCCGCCACCAAGGTCGGCGCCGACCAGCTGGCGCTCAGCTACGAGCGCAGCTACGGCATGCCCGTCACCGTCGTTCGGCCCTTCAACACCTATGGCCCGCGCCAGAGCGCCCGCGCCGTCATCCCGACCATCATCACGCAGGCCCTCGGCTCGGACGCCATCCGCCTCGGCAGCCTCGACCCGGTCCGCGACCTCGTCTTCGTCAAGGATACCGTCGCCGGCTTCATCGCCCTCGCCGACTCCAAGGATTGCCTCGGCCGTGTCACCAACCTCGCGACCGGCGCGGGCGTGACCATCGGCGAACTCGTCGAGCGCGTCCTCAGGATCGTTGGTCGCCGCGTCCCCGTCATCACCCCGGATGAACGCAAGCGGCCGGCGACCAGCGAGGTATTCAAGCTGATCGGCGCCGCCGCCGAAGCGAAAAAGCTGGCGGGCTGGCAGGCGACGACGTCGCTCGACGAGGGACTGAAACAGACCGTGAACTGGGTGCGTGAGAACCTCGAATCCTATCCGATCGGAGCGTATGCCGTATGAGAGCCGTGATTCTCGCGGGCGGCCGGGGCAGCCGATTGGCGCCGTTCACGACGGTGGTCCCCAAGCCGCTCCTTCCGGTCGACGACATGCCGATCCTGGAGATCGTCATCCGCCAGCTGGCCCGCGCCGGCTTCGACCACATCACGCTCACGCTCGGCTACATGAGCAGCTACTTCCACGCCTTCATCGCCCAGCACGCCTCGTTGAACCGCCTCGCCCGCATCGACTTCGTCGAGGAAGAGAAGCCGACCGGCACCGCCGGCTCCCTCGCCTCCGTCCCCGGCCTGCGCGGCACATTCCTCGTCATGAACGGCGATATCCTCACCAACCTCGACTACACGGCCCTGCTGGCCCATCACCACGCGTCGAAGAGTCTGCTGACCATCGCCCAGCACAACAAGGAAGTGAAGATCGACCTCGGCATTCTCAAGGCCGGGACGGATAACGTCATCCAGGACTACATCGAAAAGCCGACTTTCTCGTACGCGGTCAGCATGGGCATCTACGTCTACAGCGAGGACGTCCTCGGCCACATCAAGCCCGGCGAGTATCTCGATTTCCCGACATTGGTGTTGCGGCTGGTGCGCGAAGGCAAGAAGGTCGTGACGTTCCCCAACGACGCCTACTGGCTCGACCTTGGCCGCATGGAGGATCTGCAGCGCGCCACCGACACGTTCATCCAGCGGCGCGGCGAGTTCCTGCCCGAGCGGACCGCGCTGCGCGCCGCGTCGTGATCCGGGCGCCGCTCGCTTAACCAGCGTCGACGCGCAAACGCCGACGCGAGAGGCCATTCTCATGACGCCGGCGCTCGTGATCGGCGGCGCCTCCTTCCTCGGCCGACATCTCTGCCACCGCCTGCGCCACGACCGGGCGCCCTTCACCGCGGCGAGTCGATCCGGGAGGGACGCGCTCCTCCGGTGCGACATTACCCGCTCGCAAGAGATCGACGCGGCGCTCAAGGCCGTTCGCCCCGCCGTCATCTATCACTGCGCCGGCCTCACCTCCACGGCGACCGAGGACGAGCTTTTCCGCGTACACCGGGACGGGGCGGACAACCTTCTTCAATCTGTCGCCCAGCACGTTCCCGGCGCTCTTGTCATCCTCATGGGCAGCGCCGCCGAGTATGGCCCCGTTGCTGCCGAGCGCCTGCCGATCCGTGAGGACACTCCCGCGGCGCCCCAGTCGCCCTATGGCCGGTCGAAGCTCGCACAGACGGAGACCGCGCAGCGCCTGGCGAGCGAACTGGGCCTGCGCGTCGTCATCGCTCGTCCCTTCAACATCCTCGGCCCAGGTCTCGGCCCGCAATACTTCGCGGCGGCGTTCGCGGAGAAGCTCCGTCGCCTTCAGAAAGAAGGACGCTCCGGCGTTGTTCCCGTCGCCAACGGGCGGGCGACGCGTGACTGGATTCACGTTGGCGATGTCGTGGACGCCTTGTGCGGGCTCGGAGAGATTCGGACGCTGCGCGGCGCGGCCGAAGTCTTCAACATCGCCACCGGCACGGAGACGACCGTCCTCGACCTGGCCAACGCGTTCTGCCGCCGCGCGGGCGTCTTTGAAGCCGTTGATGAAGGGGTCGCCGCCTCCCGCTCCGGCATCGACCGCAGCGCCGGCGACTCCTCCCGATTACGCCACGCGACCGGGTGGCGGCCCACGCGGACCTGGCAGGAAGCCGTCGCCGACATGTGGCACGTTTGAACAGTCCAAGCGCGTTCCTCCCTCGTCTAGAAGATGACCCGACTCCAAGACAGGGAGCCGCCGATGCGACGCCAGAGTCTCGCGCTTTTTCTCCTCGTCATCCTGACAATGCCCGCCGCCGCGCAGCGCACGCCTGCGCTTCCTCAGCCTGCTCTCCAGCGCCTCGGCCCCTCCGCCTATCGCCCCGGCGCCGACGTCCGCGACCTCGCCTATTCCCCCGATGGCCGCTACCTCGTCAGCCTCGGTTTCCATTCCCTGGTCCTGATGGACGGCGCCACCGGCGAGATCCTTCGCTCCTGGCGCCCCCATGCCGCCGCACGCGTCGTCTTCACGCCGGACAGCAAAGCCCTCGTCGTCGCCGACCATGCCGGGGTGCGCCAATATGACCTCGCCGCCACGGAGGGCCGATCGCTTGCCACCAGCGGCGGCCGCGTTTCTGTCCTCGCTCCCGACGGCAAACGCATCGCGTCTTATAAAGACGATCCGCGCCGCATCGCCATCTGGAACCTCGACACGTCCAAGCTCGACATCGTCTGGCCGACCTCCGACGAGGTGTGGGAAATGGCCTGGTCGCGCGACGGCAAGACGCTGATCACGCTCGGCCGGACGAAGGCGACCGGCCCGAACGACTGGCTCCGCGTTTGGGACGCCGTAGCGGGCAAGGAGCGATTCGCCCGCGAAGACACCAAGGTCGGCTGGAGCGGCCTCGATATCGCCCCGGACGCCTCCTCCTTCGCCGTCGGCCGCGACGACTATGTCGTCTTCGACCTGGCCACCGGCGACGAAAAGCATCGTCTCAAGGGCCACAAAGGCTACCGCGGGCCGGTCCGCTTTTCCCCCGACGGCAAAACCCTCGCCACTACCGGCGGCGGTCTCCTCGGTCTCTGGGACACGAAGACCGGCAAGAACCGCCATCTCCTCAAGGCGCATCCACACGCCATCACCCGCCTCGCCTTTACTCCCGACAACGCCAGGCTCGCCACCGGCGACGCCGATGGCGTCATCCATGTCTGGGACGTCGCCGAAGGCAAAGCGCTGACCGATCGGAACATGCCCCCTCGGCCCGTTCGCCGTCTCGCCATCTCCCCCGACAACACGACGGTCGCCGCCTTTCACGACGACTACGTCCTTCGCTTCTGGGATCGCAAGACCGGCACGATCCGCGCGGAAATCAAGGAAGGTCTCTCCGTCGCCGGCGCGTTTTCCTTCTCCGCGGACAGCCGCCATCTCCTCGTCGCCAATGGCCGCGTGCGTCTCTTCGACGTCGCCACCGGCAAGCAAGTCAAACAATACGGCAAAGAACACGCCGACACCGGCCACCTCTGGAGCCACGCCTGCTACGGTCCCGGCGGCCGCACGGTTGCCGCCGTCGGCGACGGCGGCGTCATCCACATCTGGGACGCCGCTAGCGGCGCCCGCGCCCGTGAAATCAAGAACGCCTTTTCCGCCTCCAGCATCGACATGAGCCCCGACGGCAAATCCGTCGCCATCGGCACGGCGAACGGCGACGTGATTCTCTTCGACGTCGCCTCCGGCAAAGAGGCCTGGCGAACGCGCGTCGAGACGCCCGTCTACTTCACCAGCATCCGCATCCGCTTCTTCGCCGACGGCCGCCACATCGCCGCGGAAGGAGGCAATATCCGCTTCGTCACGCTCGACACGGCGACCGGCAAGCTCGCTTACGCGGCGCGCGGCTTCGAAGACCTGGGGGATCACTTCTCCGTCTCCGGCGACGGTCGCATGGTGGCGAGCAACGATCCGTACATGGCCGCCAAGGGCATCGTCCGTGTTTACGAGCGCGTCAGCGGGAAGACCCGGCTGGCGCTCGAAGGGCATCGCGGCCAGGTCTACAGCGCCGTTTTCTCCGCCGATGACACCGAGCTGATCAGCGGCGGGTCGGATATCTCCATCCTCGTCTGGGACATGACCGGCAATCGCTTCGCCGCCGGCGAACTGAGCGACGGCCAAAAGAAGGACCTCTGGCGCGACCTTCACGGCGCCGACGCTGCGAAAGCGTTCGACGCGATCCTCCGCCTCGCGCGATCCGGTCAAGCCGCCGACGTGCTGCGCGACCGCTTGACTCCAGTCAGCGCGAAGATGATCGAAGCAAGGGTCGCCGGGCTGGCGGACGACCTCGATGAAGGGCGCCGGGCCGCTGAAATCGAACTCATTGAGTTCGGCCGCGCCGCTTTGCCGGTCCTCGAAGCAAGCGAGAAACGTCGTTTTCCTTCCGCTGAGGCTGCGAAGCGCATCCCGGCCATCGTCAAGACGATTGAAGCCGGCCAAGCGCCGCCGCCCAGCGCCGCCCGCCTCAGCATGCTGCGCGGTATCGAAGCCCTCGAGCGCGACGCCGGGCCCGAAGCCCGCGACTTTTTAAGAATGTTGACCACCGGTCTTCCCGACGCCGAAGCGACGCGCGAAGCGGCGGACGCCCTTCGCCGTCTCACGTCGCGCCGCTGACAATGGCGAGCAAAAAAAACAGTTGCACATCCGCCCGCAAACGCCGAAAAAGGCGTCAACCGATGTTGACGCTTCTTTCTTTGGAGAACCCCATGCAATCAGCCGCTCGCAACCTCCTCCGTCTCACGAGAATCCTCCTCCCCGGCCTCCTCGTCGCCGCTCTCCTCGCCGTCGTCTGGCGTGGCTCCCCTTTCAACAACGCCGAGGCCGGCAAAGGCAAGCCGGTCGTCCCCTACGAAAGCGGCATCAAGTGGGAGGAGCCCAAGGTCGTCACCCCCGGAACCGACGGCTCGCCCCCGTCCGACGCAATCGTCCTCTTCGACGGCAAAAACCTCGACGCCTGGACCGGCGGCGAAAAATGGATCCTCAAAGACGGCTACGGCATCGCCATGAGCGCCGTCTCCACCAAGCGGCCCTTTGGCGATTGCCAGCTCCACGTCGAATGGATGGAGCCGCCCGAGGCCAAGGGCTCCGGTCAGGGCCGCGGCAACAACGGCATCGGCTTCATGGGCGCCCGCTACGAAGTGCAGGTGCTCGACTCCTACAAGAACCCGACCTACTTCGACGGCATGTGCGCCGCCCTCTACAAGCAGCACCCGCCCCTCGTCAACGCCTGCCGCAAGCCCGGCGAATGGCAAACCTACGACATCGCCTTCGAAGCCCCGCGCTTCAAGGACGGCAAGCTCGAAAAGCCCGCCGTCGTCACCGTCTTTCAAAACGGCATCCTCGTCCAGAACCACCTCACCCTGATCGGCGACACCCCGTACGACCGCCCGCCGTCGTACAAGCCCCACGCCGAAAAGCTGCCCCTCGTCCTCATGTACCACGGCGACCCGGTGCGCTTCCGCAACATCTGGATTCGCGAGATTCAAGAGCTGAAGGGCGAAAAGACCGAGAAGAAGTGATCCGACAACGGCGAGCGTCGAGGCGTAAGCCCGACGTGGACCTGAACCGTGTGAGGGATGTGGCTGCTCCATGCTTAGCGCTCGCGCGACCTAGTCAATGACAGCGTCCTGCGAGCGCTAAACATTAACCCGACAGCCACCACTTGGCGCACAGACCAGGACGATTCCGCATGACCATCCTTCACTACACTCTGGAAGGCGCGCTGCTGGTCCTAGCCATCGGCGGCTTTTTCGCCCTGATACAACACAGGGCACGGCGCCCTCCGCTGCGCGATCCGGAAACCGGGGAGCTGGTTCTCCAGTTCGCCGGCTTCCTCGTCTGGACGATGGCGCTCATCGCCGTTCTCGGCCCGGTGTTGATGATCGCCTTGTCTTTCGTTGTCCCTTTCAAGAACGAGGCGTAGATCTACGTGCCGATCGCTCTCGGCGCTGCAAGAGAGCAACGAAGCGGCGTTGAACAGGTTCTTCAAGGCGGTCGGGGCGTAGTGCAGCGCTCGGCGTGCCGCCCCTTTGTCGGCACAGCTTCATGAGGATCAGCCCTTGGAAATTGTCTTCGGCATTCGCGAGGGCGACAATATTCGCTTTGAGGTGCTGGGGCTGACTTGCCCACATGCCACCACGGACTGGTACCGCTCTCAACTGAACGTCGAGATCCGCATCCAAGTGGGGACGTTTCGCGGAAACCGTTCGTTGGTGATGTTCTCCGACGACTTTCACCTCTTCCGGGCTGCACTCAAGAGACTGTTGTCCGGAGAATCTGTTAGTGCGTCACTGGAAACGGGCGACTTTCTCTCGGTTGACGTAAGCGGGGACACAAGCTCATACAACGTTTGGATGCAACTCGACGCCCTGGAGCGGGACGGTGAAATGGTGCTGCGCGATGGCGGGGCTGAAAACTGGGACTGGCGTCTCGCGATGGACCGCACCTCGCTCGATACATTGGTAGCCGCGGTCACTCGAGTCAGCGAACACTACCCCACCTGGTCCGTGCCAAAGAGGTAATGCAGACTGGCGGGTTGCGTCCGGCCCAGCAAAGCTCGTCATCGCTACGGAAATACGATCGTAAATCCTTCCTGGGTGAAGTGATGGTCGTTGGTCAATACGTCGGTGATGCCGAGTGCTCGCAGCGCGAGCATCGAGCGGCAATCAGTCAAACTGTATTCCTTGTCGGGTCGGGCCTCGTAGAGCGTGAGGGCGGCCGCAAAATCGGCGGAGGTCTGAGGCAAGACTTGCGTCAGCGGGTCGCTCAGGACGTCTCGAACCATGGCGCTGGCCGAGGCGCGGCCAGCTGGTCCACTTCCGGCAAACCAGCTCAGCAGTTCGGACAGGATTTCTTCCGTCGTGACAAACCGAGCGTTCGGACGGGCGCCTTCCCAAGCGATGACTTGTGCATGCCACGCATCTTTCGGATTGCCCAGTGCAATCCACCAGAAAGTGTCGGCGAAGTACACGGCTGCCATGCGCCGTCACTCCGGTCGTTTCGGCGTGCCGTAGATGTAGTGGTCGTGCTGTGACGCTCCATCGACGGGCAGGCGATCCAACGTTTCCGGCGGCAACGTGTGGGCGCGCGTCACGATTCGCTCGGCCAGAGATTGCTGTCTCGCTTCCACCGTGATGCGCACCTTCTCGTGTTCCTTGAGCGGCAGCGGTTCCGACGGTTTGAGCATGCCGTTTTCATAAACGGCTTCGACAGTAAGGGCCATCGCTTGCTCCTCCCTGACACGAAGATTCATCAATTCTAGCAGAAGTCCCGGAGGTTGGTCGACTTCTTCGACGCGCCACGCATTCGTTAGCGCAGCGGATGCCTCTGAAAAAACTCCCAAATCAACTCATTCGCATCGAGATCCAGCGCCACCCCCCCCAGGAAAGGCGGGTTCGTCCTCCGCCCCGGCCACGTATGCCCGCCTCCCTCGATCTTGTAAAGGATCACCTCGGTCTTCTGCTTCCCAGTTCCCCAGTGGAACCGCTCGATCTTCAACTTCTCGTCCTTGGAGGGAACCTCAGTCATCTCCCCCTTCTCCGCACAGCCATCCAGCGCGATGAACGGCTTCAAACTACCTTCCACCCCCTTGAACATGAACAGCTTCGCGTCAACCTTCGGCCCCTCGTAGGGCACGAGACCGTCCTTCGTCCCATGGAAGTGCAGGACCGAGATCGGCCGCTTTGACTCGATCTTCTCGAGCGCCAGCGTCCCCGCCACCGGCGCGATGGCCGCGATCCGCTCCGACATTTCCGAAGCCAGCCGGTAGCACATCATTCCCCCATTCGACATGCCGCACGCGTAGACCCGCTTCTTGTCGATGTTGAGCGTCTTCTCGACGTCGTCCAGCACTTTCGCCAGGTAGCCCACGTCATCGACCTTCTTGGCGCCAAGCGCGCCGGGAAACTGACCCGCGTTCCAGGTCGACACGAGCCCCGTCCCGTTCGGATACACGCTCACGAACGTATGCTTGTCCCCCGTCTCGTTCATGCCGCTGAAGAGCGCCATCGTGCTGCCGTTCATCGTGGCGCCGTGCAGCGCCAGGACGAGGGGCGTCGCCTTGCTCGCGTCGTATCCCTTCGGCACGTGCAGCAGATAGCTCCGCTTCACGCCGTCATGCTCGACGCTGCGCGTGTGAAACCCCGGCCGCAGCGGCTCCGTCTCCCCGCCGAGAAGAAAGGTGGTTACGAGCAGAAAGTGCGTCATGCGTGCAATCTCCTTGCGTGGTCGTCGACGCTGGTTCGCGTCGCGCCCGCTCATTATACTTCCAGGGAACACCAACCTTTGGTCTGACAACAGCAATTTCACAGGGCGTTCGACGCAATCCGTAAAACATCAACCACCCCCAATTTGCAATTGCTAATTGTCATTTGTCAATCTCCACCAACCGAGGACCCTCCCATGCGCCACGCTTTCCTCACCCTCCTCCTCAGCCCCGCCCTAGCAGGCGCCGGCGACGCCCCCAAGGGCTTCACGCCCCTCTTCAACGGCAAGGACCTCTCCGGCTGGAAGGTTCCCAAGGGGGACAACGGCCACTGGCAGGTGAAGGAAGGCGTGATCGACTACGACGCCAAGAGCGAAGCCAAGGGGGACAAGAGCCTCTGGACCGACAAGGCCTACAAGAATTTCGTCCTCCGTGTCGACTGGCGCCTCAAGACCGACCCCGGCCTCAAGCACGGCGTCCCCATCATCCTCCCCGACGGCTCCACCAAGAAAGGCCCCGACGGCAAGGAAGAAAAGGTCGAGATCGACGACGTCGATTCCGGCATCTACCTCCGCGGCCAGCCCAACGCCCAGGTCAACATCTGGCTCTGGCCCGTCGGCTCCGGCGAGGTCTGGGGCTACCGCACCAACCCCAAGATGCCCAAGGAAGTCCGCGCCGCCGTCACCCCCAAGAAAAAGGCCGACAAAGCGCGCGGCGAATGGAATACCTTCGAAATAACGATGAAGGGGGACCGCCTTTCGGTCAAGCTCAACGGCGAGGAGGTCATCGACAACGCCCAGCTCCCCGGCGTCGCCGAAGAAGGCCCCATCGCCCTCCAACACCACGGCGCCTTCAACCCCAAAACCAAAGCCTGGACCAGCCCGCCGGCCCTCGTCCAGTTTCGCAACATCTACATTCGTGAGCTGAAATAGCGGATGAGGGGGTGAGGGGTGACACGGTGAGGGGGTGACACGGTGATGGGGTGACACGGTGAGCCCGAACTCCATCACCCCATCACTCCATCACCGTGTCACCCCATCACCCCATCACCCCATCACCTTGTCATCTTCCTCCCCCGCATCCGATACAGTTCCATCAACGCCGCGTCCATCATGCGCTCCCCGGCGCCAACTTCCACCGGCGAGACCAGTTCATCCGCGCCGTAGCCTCCCTCCGCGGCCGCTTCAATCGTCGGAAAGTATTGGTGGTAGTCGTTGCAATAGCCAAGGAAGAGCAGGTGCTCCAGCCGGGCCCGCTTCTTCAGATGCAACGCGTGGCCCGAAAAGAACTCACCGGACACGCCGACGAAGCCGATCCGCTCGTCGAGCAGCGCCACAGTCATTTCCGGCCGGATCCCTTCCCGATATTCACGCTCGTAGAAACTCACGAGGTCCGGAAAGAAGGCGTACGCATACATCGCGCGGATGATCGGATTGCCGAGGTCCACGCGCGAGCCGAACTTGAACTCCCGCCGCTTCGCCTGCCATCCCTTGGCGAACGTCTGCTCCGTCTTGATCTCCCTGCTCAATCCCAGCACGCGCTCGGCCAACTTCTTGCCAAAAGCTTCCGCCGTCTTCCCCTGTGCCGGATTGGGCGACATGTCCCCCGCCGCTCCCTGCAAGAAAAGACAGACGCCCCCCTTCGCCTCGACTTCGCGGCACAGCGCCCCCGGAAAGTCCGGCGCGAACTCGCGCAGCTTCGCCGGCAACATCGTCGCGTGCGCCGCGAAGTTGACGAGGTGGCCCATCGGTTCCCCCGTCTTCGCGTCATCCACGCGGATTACCACCAGTTCCCGGTCCACCGGCGCGTCCGCCCGCTTCGAATGCCGGTTGCGGTTGAACGGAACTTCCGCCCGCCCCACGCCGAGCCGCGCCGCCTTCAACCCTCGCTCCGCCTCCAGCGCGACCGCGACGATCTTGTCCTCCAGTTCTCGCACGTACGGCTTCTTCGCATCCGGCCACGTCTCCACCTCCAGCACCGGCCCATGATGCGTGTGCGAGGCGACCACGAAGAAATGCCCGATCCCCGCCTTCTTCAGCCCCGCCGCGATCCGCTCCCGCCCCTTGCTCGTCGGCGCCCGCCCCATGTCGAGGGCGACAAACGCGATCCGCGTCCCGCCCGTCTCCAGCACCAGCGCCCGCGCCAGCAACGGCTCCATCACCTTCAGGCTTGGCTGATCGCGCCGTACCGCGTAGCCCCACATCGGAAAGCCGGTCGGCGGCGTGATGTCGACCTTCGCCGCCCCGGCCCGCAACTCCTGCCCCTGCGCCGACCCCGTAATGACAATGCTGACAATCAGGGCGATAGGACTTCGCATTGACCCCTCCTTCATCGTCCACCAGCCACCACGCACCAGGCGCCAGCCACCACTAACCAGCCACCAAGCGCGACTAACCAACTGCCATTGACCGAAAACGGCCTTCGACGCGAAACTTGACGCCCGAGCATACAGCGCCGACAGGAGACGCGATATGTCAGCGACGAAAACCGCCCTCGTCTTCGCCCTGCTTCTCTGCCAGGCCGGCGCCGCGCAAGAGAAGGCCGCCCCGCGCAAGCTCGCGCCGCGCGCCAGCGGTGATGTGCTCGAAGGCGTCCTCAAGGATCTCGACCTCACCTTCAAGAAAGAAACCGACAAGGGAGGCGCCCAGGGCTATGTCTTCCAGCGCGGCGACACCCGCATCCGCCTCCTCAACTACAACGGCGAGGATCTCTGGATCGAGGCCGTCTTCGACAAGCCGCTCACCCTGGCCCAGGCCAACCAGTGGAACGTCCAGGCCAAGTACACCCGCTGCGTCCTGCTCGACAACGACGGCAAGGCGACGGTCTCCCTCGAGATGCAGCTCGACTGCATCAAGGGCGTCACCCCCGGCATGATACGCCAGTTCCTGATCCACTTCGGCGGCGAACTCCGGGAATTCCAGATCTACGCCGGCAAGGAAAAACCGAAGGACAAGAAGTCAAAATAACGCGGTTGCGCTTGCCCCGCTTCGCAGGAGGGGGGCGGCGCGAATGACCAGAAAGCCGTACGACAATCGAGGAGTGCGTCACGATGCCGGTTCGCCTTTGCTTGCTCTGCCTCACGCTCGCGGTCGCCGCCGCCCCCGCCCAGGACATCGTCCGTTCGCTGACGCCGGATCAGGCGGAGACCATCCTCAAGGCGCGCAAGAGCGGCTACCACAAGGCCCCCGCCGACGCCAAGGGCAACGTCATCTTCGACTACAAGAAGGACGGCATCTCCCTCGCCTTCTACATCTTCGCCGGCGGCAAGGACATCATGGTCGACGCCGTTTTGCCGCCGATCCCCGTCGAGGCCGTAAACCAGTGGAACACCCCCGCCAAGTTCAGCCGCGCCTGCCTTCGCCGCGACGGCGCCCAGTTCATCACCGTCCTGGAATTCAACCTCGACCTTCAGGGGGGCGTCACCCTCGAAACCGTGAGCCGCTTCATCGACAACTTCGAGAACGAGGTCAAGAGCTTCAACGATTTCCTTGCCCGCAGCGTCAAGGACGAGCCGGTCATCGATCAGATCAGCGACGCCCAGATGGAAAAGACGCTGTCGCGCCTCGGCCTCAAGTTCAGCAAGCGCGACAGCCGTGACGCGGTCACCTTCGATTTTCAGCTCCAGGGGCACAAGGTGAAGCTTGCCAGCGTCAAGGGCAAGGAACTCTTCCTCGACGCCATCTTCCCGCCGCTCCCGCTCGAACAGGCCAACCGTTACAACCTCCAGAAGAAGTTCATCCGTGTCGTCAACCTCAGCGCCGAGGGGGAGCCTTACACCACCCTCCAGGCGGCCCTCGATCTCTCGGGCGGCGTCACCGAAACCATGATCGCCAACTTCATCACCAGCTTCGAGGTCGAGATCGAGCAGTTCGCCGCCTTCCGCAAAAAGACGGTCAAGGACTGAGAGACTGGCGGCTCGGCAGGAGCCTCCGCCCTCCCTTGCCTTGGCGGCTCGGCAGGAGCCTCGCCCTCCCTTGCTTCGGTCAGTCGATCACCACGTCGCTGAGCCGCGCGATCGCCACCACGTCGCGCATCGACACAAACACCGTCTTGCGATTGCGCTTGATCCCTGTCTGCACCGCCGACACGACGTAGTTCTCCCGCGACGTCCGCGTGTCGCGCAGGTCGTGCAAGTCCGCGTCGCGCAGCTCCAGATACTGTTCGTGCATCGCCACCAGCCGGCCCAGGCAGACGTACGGGCTTGCCAGGTCGACGACGACATCGTCATTGATCAGGTTTTCCGTCATGGCGCTCTCTGGATGGGGCGTACGCGGCCTCTATGGTAGACTTGGCACTATTGTAGACTCGCGAAGCCGAGCCATAAACGCCGACCACCGGGCATGGATCCTTACACCGTCTACTGTCTCCTCGGCCTGGCCGAAGCGGAAGACCGCAAGGTCTTCCTCTGGCCCCAGTGGGAAAAATGCTTCTACCTTTTCGATGATGCCTTCGCCGCCTTCGCGAAATCCTCGGTCATCCGCAGCCGGCAGGCGTTCGAGGTCCCCCTGCCGCCGCGCAAAGGCCAGCCGCCCGGCACGCGCAACATCACCTTGAAGCAAGTTCCCTTCGGCAAGATGCGCTGGACCCACGACGACAACAAGAAATGGTCGCAGCGCCCGCTCCTCGAAAGCGAGTTCCCCGTCGTGGTCCAGAACACCGAGATCCTCTCCTCGGACCGAAAGCCCAATCCGCCCGAGATCCAGATCTGGCTGACCAACGAAGGCGGGGCTCCGGGCGCCAAGTACAATCAAGCCCTGACCCTCAGCGTCTGCCAACCTGTCGCATCGTCCAAACCAGCCGCCTACTGGGAAGGCCTCATCACTGCGCTGACCCCCATCGTTCGCGCCGTCCGCATCGGCCGCACCGTCCGGCCCTGGTGGCTGGAACGCCCCAAGGCGCCCGGCGTCGTCGAAGGCTCTTCCCTCGCCGGCGCCCGCTTCGCCAAGCGCTACGATCAGCTCGACCTCGCCGACGACTGGCAAACCTGGGAGTACCTCCTGTGATGAAGACGACTCTTGCCGCCGCCGACCGCTACTTTACCGACGCCCTCGCCCGCCTTGGCCGACTCCTCGACCATCAGCGCCCCGCCCTCGACCGCGCCGCCCGGCTCTGCACCGACGCCATCGCCGCCGACGGTCTCGTCCATCTCTTCGGCTGCGGCCATAGCCGCATGATGTGCGAGGAGATGACCCCGCGCCAGGGCTGCTTCGTCGGCTGGCACACCATCGTCGAGCTCGGCCTCACCTTCCACAACCTCATCGTCGGCCCCAACGGCCTGCGCCAGTCCCTCCACCTCGAAAAAACCCTGGGCTACGCCGAGCAGATCCTCCGCAACTTCGCCTTCGGCCCCAAGGACGTCCTCATCGTCATCTCCACCAGCGGCATCCGCGAGGTAATCATCGAGATGGCCGAGGCCGCCAAGAAACGCGGCCTCGCCGTCATCGGCCTCGTGAGCAAAGTCCACTGCGAAAAAGCCAAGCCGGCTCACCCCTCCGGCAAGAAGCTGATCGACGTCGCCGACATCATCCTCGACAACGGCGCCCCCGAAGGCGATTGCATCCTCGACATCGACGGCTGCAAGAACAAGACCGGTCCCTTCAGCACCCTCGGCGGCGCCATGATCATGAACATGCTCCGCTGCGAAGTCGCCCAGCGCCTCATGGATCAGGGCGTCGAGCCGGTCTTTTTGCCGAGTCACCAGTTCGTCGGCCGCCGCACGGTTGAGGAGCAGCTCGAATACTTCTACGCTCAGTATGCCCGCCGTGTCGCGCCGCTTTACGCGCGGCAAGGTAATGCCCCCGTCTAGCGTTCGCGCGAAGCCCGCGAGGGTAATACCGCTGCCATTAAAACCGTTTGCCTCGGAGGCGACCAAAGGTTAAACCGTTTTTGTCATCGGTCGACCGTCTCTCGACGGGCGCAAAAACGGAGGCGAAGCATGGCGAGAAGCCCGGATCACCGCGGAATTCTGCTCGCCATATCCATGGTCGTTGTCGTTCTCGTTGTTATCCTGCTCATTCCGAGGTTTGAGGAGTCCGGTACCCGTCTACCCCCGCCCGACCGCCAAATCGAGAACAACTTCAAGCAGGTCGCCATCGGTCTTATCTCCTACGCGGAAAAGTATGGTAGTCTTCCTCCGCCCGCCATCACCGATAAGGAAGGTCGTCCACTCTTGAGCTGGCGAGTCGCCATCCTCCCGTATATCGAGGGAGGCCCACTTCACAAACAATTCCACCTCGACGAACCTTGGGACAGCCCTCACAATCGGCAGTTTCTCAACAAGATGCCACCTGTCTACGCCTTCCCCGATCAGGACGACGACGGCACGCGAACCTACATCCAAGCCATCGTCGGCCCGGAAACGGCATTCCTGCCGGGAGCCAAGTGGCGCTTTGATGAAAAAGACGAGGAGGCGCCGGTGATGGTCATTGAGGCACGCGACGCTGTCCCCTGGACCAAGCCAGCGGACGTCCGCATCGAGCCTGGAATCCCCGTGCCCGCTGTCGGCGGCGGCACAGCCGAGAGCACGGCCATGTCGCCATCGCGGCCCAGATGAACGGAAACGTGCACCTGTTCGAGGAGCACGAGCGCGACCGACTCGTCCGACTACTTCTGCGCAAGGACAAGCGACCCGCGCCTTGAGCCGGCAAATCCCCGGTAGCTCGCGCGCCGCGTAAGGTCACTTCCCTCGCGGCTAAGACCGCTTGCCCCAACAGCCGAATTATGCCGTTTGGTCATCCGCAGGGAAGAGGGCCGAACTCCTCCGCGATCGCGCTCAGCTCGCGTTGTATCTCCGGATCCTCGGCCATCTCCGCCAAGGCTAGATCCAGCGAACGAGCGTTGCGCGCGGATCGCCGCAAACCATGCGCGAGACGCTCGATGAGCCACAGCCGCTCCTCATAGGGCAGCGTTTGCATCTGACTTTCGAGTTGGGCCAATCGAGTCGCGCTTGACATGGGTTTTCTCGCTTCCGGAAACTCTGGCCATCATACACGGAGCGCGGCTGCGCAGGCTAGAGAGCAGGCGCTCTATCCATTGAAAACATCTCTGGCACCCAAGATCGCCCACCGATCCAACCGCTTGTCATCGGCGCAATTCTCTCCATTTCCCTCGCCGCGCACCCCTGCATCTTCATTCTCCCCAGAACCGCCCAAGGCGCGGAGCTCGGTTGCTCCCCATTCCCGCCGGCATCGACAGCCTTGTAAACTACGGTGAGACGCTAGAGGTTTTTTTCATGCCCGACACACCCGATCCGCGGCTCTGGAAGTTCGATGCGACGCCGGAAGAGATTCAGGCGGAATATGACAGGGCGAAGCAGGAACCCATCGAGGACGACCTGAAGAACCTATTCACGGCCGAGGAAGGTCCTACGTTCGACGAACTGATCGAACAGTTGAAGGCCATACCGAACGGAAAGGCAGAGCCGCGCGGATGAGTTGGCCCAATGGTCCGTACGTTACCATGTCAGCGTTTCGAACAAAGTAGCAGCGGCTGCGTAACCCACTTTCACATCCGCGCCCGATAATCGGTGGAATTCGCGCCTCCTCGCCGCGTAAACTTCCCACATGAACGCCACCTTCTCCACCGCCGAGATGCAGCGAGCCTACCTCGCCAGCGACCCCGCGTACAACGGCCTCTTCTTCCTCGGCGTCCGCACGACCGGCATCTTCTGCCGTCCGACTTGCCCGGCACGCAAGCCGCTCCCTGCCAACGTCGAATACTTTCCCACCGCTCAGACCGCCCTGAGCGCCGGTTATCGCCCGTGTAAACGCTGCCGTCCGCTCGACCTCGATGAGCAGCCCGCCTGGGTCACCGATCTCCTCGAGGAAGTTGAGGCCGCCCCCATGACCCGCATCACCGAAGGCGACCTCCGCACGCGCGGCATCGACCCCGCCACTGTTCGCCGCTACTTCCTCCGCCGCTATGGCATGACCTTCCAGGCCTACGCCCGCTCGCGCCGCCTCACCACCGCCCTGGGCCACATCCGCGAAGGCGCCACCATCGACGACGCGGTCTTCGCCAGCGGCTACGAATCCCACAGCGGCTTCCGCACCGCCTTCTCCCGCCTTCTCGGCGCCCCGCCCGCCGGCAGCCGCAACCGCGACAATGTCCTCCTCTCCTGGGTCCGCACCCCGCTCGGTCCCATGGTCGCCGGCGCCACCGCCGAGGGCCTCTGCCTCCTCGAGTTCACCGATCGCCGCATGCTCCAGACCCAGCTCGCCACCGTGCGCAAGCTGTTCGGCTCCGCCCTCCCTGGGACGAACCAACACCTCGAACAACTGCACGATGAACTGCCCCGCTATTTCGCCGGCTCGCTCCGGACCTTCACGGTCCCCCTCGTTTATCCGGCCACGACGTTCCAGCGCCGCGTCTGGGACGCACTCCTCGCCATCCCCTACGGCGAGACCCGGTCCTACGACGACCTCGCCGCCGCCGTCGGCGTCCCCAAAGCCCCCCGCGCCGTCGGCCGCGCCAACGGCTCCAACCGCATCGCCATCCTAATTCCCTGCCACCGCGTCGTCCGCAAGAGCGGCGATCTCGGCGGCTACGGTGGCGGCTTGCGCCGCAAGCAGTTTCTGCTCAACCTCGAGCGTGGCGCCATCTGAGTGCGCCTGACGCTTGGCGCGCCGATTGCTCCTTCGCTTCTGATTCCGGTTTCAGTAGGCGAAAGGAGAACAGTCATGACGCGCGAGAAACCCAAACGCTGGTCCGGCAAGGTGAAAACCATTTCTACCTTCCCGCCCCAAGGCCTCTTCACCAAGGATGCGGCCACCATTGCACGCGTCATGGCGACCAAGAAAGTCAGCCCCAAAGGTCCCGGCTCCGGAGTCCGCATGATCCAGTTCTTCATCAATCGCGCCGGCAAGAATCTTTCGGCGACGCGAAAAAAAGAGCTGGAGAAAGCCAAGCGTCTTCTCCAGGAGAGGATGCGCGCTCGAAAGTGACCGGGCGTCTGCCCTTGTGTTGACTGTCCGGCGTGCGCTCTGGTACCAAGAAGGGATGCCTCGCCTCAACAACAAACGCGCCCTCCTCCTCGGCGGCTCCGGCGGCATCGGCCTCGCCACCGCCCGCCGCTTCCTCCAAGAAGGCGCCAGGCTCGTCCTCGCCGGTCTTGAGCCCATCCCCGCCGATACGCTCGTCTCTCTCCAGACGCTCGGCGATGTCCAGTTCGTCCAGTGCGACGCCACTCAACCCGCCGACATCGACCGCCTTTTCGCCGCGACGCGCGAGCGCCTGGGCGGACTCGACATCCTCTTCCACATCGCCGGCGCCAGCGGCCGCACAGACGGCGACGGCTCGTTGCACGAATGCTCGGACTCCGGCTGGCGCCGTACCATCGACATCAACCTGACCAGCGTCTTTCTCAGCAACCGCGCCGCCCTGCGCCTGTTTCTCGAACAGGGCAGGGGGGTCATCCTCAACATGGCCAGCGTGCTCGCCTTCCACCCGGCTCCCGAGCATTTCGACACCGCCGCTTACACCGCCGCCAAGGGGGGCGTCCTGTCCCTCACCCGCCTCGCCGCCGCACGCTACGCGGCGCACGGCATCCGCGTCAACGCTCTGGCCCCCGGGCTCATCGACACGCCCATGGCCGGCCGCGCGATCGGCGACCCCGCCATCCGCTCTTTCCTCGAAGCCAAGCAACCCCTCGGCCCCGGAGCGGGGCGTCCGGACGACGTCGCGGAAGCCGCCGTCTTCCTCTGTAGCGACGAATCCCGCCTCATCACCGGCGTCGTTCTGCCTGTCGACGGCGGCTGGTCGACAAGGTAGGCGATCGCTCCGCGCGTCGACAGGGTCGCGTCACGATCGAACGCCGGTTTGCGACAGGCTTCCCTGACGAAGCTGAAAGGCTGTCGGCCAGTCGATGCGCCGAGCGAGTCGACTACCTTTGGCCGCGCCGTTAAGATGAACGCATGACCCGCCCCAACGAACTCGTCGTCACGACGCTCGACGCGCTCGACGACTGCTGTGCCCGCCTCGCCCATAGCAAGGTCTTCGGCTTCGACACCGAGTTCGTCGGCGAGACCTCCTATCACCCGGAGCTGTGCCTCATCCAGGTCGCGACGGACGACACGCTCTACCTCATCGACCCGTTCGCCTTCGAGTCGCTCGACGCCTTCTGGAACGTCGTCGTCCATCCCGATCACCTGGTTGTCGTCCACGCCGGCCGCGAGGAGATTCGCCTCTGCCACCTCGCCAGCGGCAAAGCGCCCGGGAACGTCTTCGACCTCCAGATCGCCGCGGGCCTGATCGGCCTCACCTATCCCATCAGCCATGGCAACTTGGTCGAAGCGCTTCTCGGTAAGCGGCTCTCCAAGGGGGAGACGCTCACCGAATGGCGCCACCGCCCCCTCACGGGCGAGCAGATCGGCTACGCGTTCGACGACGTCCGCCACCTACTCCCTCTCTACCGCAAGCTGCACAAGCGTCTCGAAGAGCTGGGCCGCCTCGACTGGGCCGGCGAGGAGTTCGCCCGACTGCGCGAGCAATCGCAGGTGGATGAAGCGGGCCTGGCGCCGACCGGCGAGAAGTGGCGCAAGCTCAAGGGATCCGGCACGCTCGACCGCCGCCGCCTCGCCGTCCTCCGCGCCATCTTCCAGTGGCGCGAGGAGCTGGCCCACAAGGCCAACCGCCCGCCGCGCTCGCTCCTGCGCGATGACCTGCTCGTCGAAATCGCCCGCCGCAATCCGCGCTCGGCCAAGGACCTCCACGTCGTCCGCGGCCTCGCCAAGAAGCACGCCGACGCCCTGATGCCGGTCATCGAGGCCGCCCGCGCGCTCCCCGCCGATGAGATGCCCGCCCCGTACGACCGGGAAGCCGACCCGCCGCAGGTCGCCCTCTTGAGCAGCGTCCTGGGCCTGGTGCTCGCCGATTGGTGCGCGCGGCGCCACGTGGCGCCGGCCCTGGCCGCGTCCGCCGGCGACCTGAAAGCGCTCGTCAAAGGGCGGCTGCGGCAAACGGCGCCGACGCCCGAGAGCCCCCTGGCCCGCGGCTGGCGTGCCCAAGAGGTGACGCCGGCCCTGGAAGTGTTCCTCGACGGGAAGACGAGCCTGCGCGTGCGCGACGCGGTGTCTCCGGCCCCGTTCGTGGTCGAGTAGGCGCTCGGTGATGCAGAAAGGGGACTGTCCCGTGGAGGACAGTCCCCTTGCAATGAAGAAGCGCGGGCGCCGGATCAGAGCGATACCGTCTTGGCGAACAGCCTGATGCCGCTCGTCGTCGACACGTTCTGGAAATACAGGTCGTCCACGTAGAGGCCGAGATAGAGGACGCGTGTCTCGCCGCTCGTGCTCGAGCTCGGGCTGGTCTGCAGCTGGGCGCCGCCCGTCTGGTCGAAGACCTCGATGATGTTGTTCCCCGCGCCGCCGTCGACGGTCAGGTTGTTGAACGGCGCCGACTTGCTCACCGAGAGGTCGATCACGTCGTTGCCGGCGCCGGACTGGATGGTGACGGGCGCCGCGGGCTTGCTGAAGAAGCGGACCCAGTCGTCGTTGACGCCGGTCGTCAACACGATGCCGGAGAAGCTACCGCCCGAGGCGGCAAAATTGACCACGAACGGAACCGGTCCGGCGCCGACGATCTGGTTGGTGGTGAGGTTGAACACGTCCCCCGCGGCGCTCGCCGCTTCGCTCACCCGCAAAGAGTTAGCGCCCGCGCCGGCGTCGACCGAGACCGCGCCGGCGAGCACGTCGCCGAGCCGGTTGGCCTGCGCCGCCACTTCGATCACGTCGTTGCC
The DNA here is from genome assembly GCA_046350295.1 of Gemmataceae bacterium. GTDB lineage: Bacteria > Planctomycetota > Planctomycetia > Gemmatales > Gemmataceae > JAXMAR01. The sequence goes on along the minus strand of JAXMAR010000018.1, from coordinate 108,226 downwards.
GTTCCGGGTCTGCACGTTGAGCGGGGCCGCCGGCGAGCCGAAGACCCGGACCCAGTCGTCACTGGCGCCTGTCGTCACATTGACGCCGCTGAACGTGCCGCCGCTGGCGCCGTAGTTCACCTGGAACGGTACCGCCCCAACAACCCCCAGCACCTGGTTGGCCTGGAGGATCAACTGGTCGCCGGCCGTGCTGACCGCTTCGTTCACGTTGAGCTGATTGACGCCGGGGCCGGCGTCGATCGCGACGGGACTCTTCAGCGTGTCGCCGATCCGGTTGGCGAGCGGCGCCACGTCGATCACGTCGTTGCCGGCGTTGCTGAAAACGTTCAGCGATGTCTGCGCGGGCAGGCCGTAGACGCGGACCCAGTCGTCGCTCGAACCGCCGGTGACGCTGATGCCGGCGCCGAAGCTGCCGCCCGTGGCGGTGTAGTTGATGACGAAGGGGAGCGGCCCATCGCCGCGGATCTGCGTGGGCAGGACCGTGAAGACGTCCCCGTACGGACTGTTCGCCTCGCTGAAGTTCAGGGCGTTGCTGCCGGCGCCGGCATCGATCGAGATGGGGCCGGTCGGGACGTCACCGAAGCGTCCGCTCGGAGCCGTGACATTGATCACGTCGGCGCCACTACCGGTCGTGAGCTTCACGCTGGTGAAGCTGCCGCCGGTCGCCTTGTAACTGAGGGAGAACGGCGCCGCGCCCTGGCCGAGGATCTGGTTGGCGAGGACGGTGACCGTGTCCGCCACCGCGCTGTTCGCCTCGCTCACGCTGAGCTGATTGTTCCCGGCGCCCGCGTCCAGCGCGACCGGCGCGGCCAGCACATCGCCGAGGCGGTTGCTTTGCGCCTGGACGTCGATCACGTCGTTGCCGGCGCCGCTCAGGACGCTCACCGGGGCCTGGGCCGCCGTGCCGCGGACGCGAACCCAATCGTCGCTGGAGCCCGTCATGATCTGCACGCCGGTCGCGAAATCGCCGCCGGTCGCCGTGTAATTGATCGTGAACGGGAACGGTCCCTCGCCGAGGATCTTGTTGGCCAGGACGGTGATCACGTCGCCGGCCGTCGCAGCGGCCTCGTCGACGATCAACTGATTGCTGCCCGTCCCGCCGTCGAGCGTGACCGGCGCGCCGAGGACCTGCCCGAGCCGTCCGCTCGCGGTAGTGATGTCGAAGACATCGGCGCCGTCGCCGCCGAAGACGGAGAGGGCCGTGCCGGCGGCGTCGCCGGTGATCGTCACCTGGTCGCTGCCCCCCAGCGTGTACAGGTTGAGGTTGGCGACGCCGCTGTAGGCGATGGCGTTCTCGCCGGCCTTTGTGATCTGCGTGGATTGGACGAGGTACGCTTCCGCCGTGTCAGTGCCGTAGATGTTAAACGTCGGGACGCCGGTGATGGTCGCGCCGACGGTGTTGCCGATGAAGTGGACGTCGGTCAGCGTAAGGACCGCGACCGTGGAGCCCGCGACCAACCCGGTCCCGAACCCTTGCACCGTCACATGGGCGATGGCGACAGTCTGCCCGGTCACCGTGATTCCCGTGCCGGCGCCCGATCCGGAAACCACGAACCCGGCCGCTGTCCCCTGGAGCGTCAAGGATTGGCTGATGACCAGGCTCTCGGCGTACGTGCCGCTGGCGACGTGGACCGTGCCGCCCGCGGCCACGGCGTTGATCGCTTGCTGGATGCTGCTGAAGGCGTTGACGCCGATCGTCGCCGGTTGATTGTCGGTGTCGGCGTTGTTGACCGGCGTCCCGAACGGCAGGTTGAAGGCGGTGCTGACGTAGACGTCGTTCGCCGCCGCGCTCACGAACAGCAGGCCGGTTTGATAACTGATGGCGTAATTGCCTGCATTGAACGTGCCGCCGGTCGCCCCGCTGATGTTGATCGTGTAGGGGCTGCCGGCGGTCGAGGCGGCGGAAGCCGCCCCGGCGCTGGTGATGGTCGCCGAGCCGATCGTCTCGCCGTTCTGCAAGCCGCTGGCGCTGAACTCGGTCCCGGTGAAGGTGACGGTCTGGCCGACGATCTTGGTCGCGTCGTTGGCCTTGACCGTCAGCGCCGCCTGGTTCACCGTCAGAGCTCCGTCCTGGTAAGTGATGGCGTAGTTGCTCGCGTTGAACGTGCCGCCGGTCGCCGCGCTTGCCTGGATGGCGTACGTGCTGCCCGCCACGGACGCGGTTGCCGCGGCGCCGGTGCTGCTGAGGCTGACGCTGCCGACCGTCTCGCCGTTCTTCAGACCCGTCGCGCTGAACTCCGTGCCGGCGAAGCTGATCGTCTGGCCGTAGTTCTTGCTCTTGTCGTTGGCCTTGATCGAAAGCGGCGCGGTCGTGACGCTGAACGCCGTCGCATTGGCGGCCGCCTGCGCGAAGACGTAATTGGTCGCGCTGAGGCCGGAGCCGGTGACGGCGTAGCTGCCGATGCCGCTCGTGCTGTTGGCGAGCGTCGAGAAGCTGAGCGTGCCGGTCGTCGCGCTTCCCAGTGTGTCGCCGTTGACGAAGCCGGTGACGCTTCCCGTGAGCGCCGGATTGGCGGCGCCGTAGGCCCGCGAGGCCGCGGTGGCCGTGTAAGTAAGCGTCACGGGATTGATCGTCAACGCCGTGGCGTTCGCCGTGGCCTGCGCCAGGACGTAGTTGGAGCTCGTCAGCGTCAGGCCCGTCCCCGTGATCGCATAGGAGCCGGCGCCGCTGGCGCTCGTCGCGGTGGTACCGAAGCTCGCCGTCCCGGTGGTGACGCCGCTCAGGGTGTCGCCGTTGACCAGGCCGGTGACGGAGCCGCTCAGGGCCGGATTGCTCGAGCCGTAGGGCCGGCTCGCCGGGGTCGCGGTGTAGGCCAGAGTCGCGGGGGTGATGGAGAATGCGGTCGCGTTGCCCGCCGCCTGCACGAAGGTGTAATTGCCGTTGTTCGCCGTCAAGCCGGAGCCGGTGACGGCATAGCCGCCGACATTGCTCGCGGAGGTCGCCGTCGTCGAAAACGCGAGCGTTCCGGTGGTCGCGCTGGCCTGCGTGTCGCCGTTGACGAAGCCGGTGACGCTTCCGTTGAGCGTGGGGATGCTGGCGCCATACGCTTTGGTCGCCGTGGTCGCGACGTAGGTCAGCGTCGCCGGCGTGACGCTGAGGGCGGTGGCGTTGCCGGAGGCCTGCACGAACGTGTAATTGCCGTTATTCGCGGTCAATCCGCCGCCCGTGATCGCGTAATTGCCGACGTTGCTGGCCGGGGTGGCCGTCGTCGAGAACGCGAGCGTGCCGGTGGTGGCGCCTGCCAGCGTGTCGCCGTTGACGAGGCCGCTGACGTTGCCGCTGAGCGCGGGAACGCCGGCTCCATAGACCTTGGTGGCGCTGTTCGCGTTATAGGTCAGGGTCGCCGGGTTGATGGTGAGCGCGGTCGCGTTGCCGGCCGCCTGACCGAAGACGTAATTGGAGCTGGTCAGCGTGAGGCCCGAGCCGGTGATGGCGTAATTGCCGACGTTGCTCGCCGCGGTCGCGGTCGTGCTGAACGTCGCCGTTCCGGTCGTGACACCGGAGAGCGTATCGCCGTTGACGAGGCCCGTGACGCTGCCGCTGAGCGTCGGGATGGCGTCGCCGTAGATCTTCGTGGCGCTGTTGGCGACGTAAGCGAGCGTGGCAGCCGTCACCGTCAGCGCGGTCGCGTTGCCCGAAGCCTGGGCGAACGTGTAGTTGCCGTTGTTGGCGGTCAAGCCCGAGCCGGTGATGGCGTAGCTGCCGACGTTGCTCGCCGTCGTGGCGGTCGTGGCGAAAGCCAGCGTGCCCGTGGTGGCGCTCCCCAGGGTATCGCCGTTGACGAAACCGCTGACGCTCCCCGACAGGGAGGGGTTGGCGCTGCCATACGGCCGGCTGACGCTGGTGGCGTTGTAAGTCAACTGCTTGGGCGTGATGCTGAGGGCGGTGGCGTTGCCCGAGGCCTGGGCGAACACGTAGTTCCCGTTGGGCGTCAGGCCGCCGCCGTTGATGGCGTAATTGCCGACGTTGCTCGAGTTCGTGGCCGTCGTCGTGAACGTGAGCGTGCCGGTGGTGACGCCGCCGAGCGTCTCGCCGTTGACGAGGCCGGTGACGTTGCCGGTGAGGCTCGGGTTGGGATCGCCGTAGACCTTGGTCTGCGTGTTCGCGTTGTAGGTGAGGGTCGCCGGCGTCACGGTGAGCGAATGGTTGGTCGACTGGCTCGGCTGCGTCGTCGAATCGCCGGGGTACTTGGCATAGATCTGCGTGTAGTTTCCGGCGCCGACCAGGCTCGTGACGTAGCTCGCCTGGTATTGGCCGCTGACGACGCTGACCGTCCCCGTCCCGAGTTGCGTCGACCCGCTGAAGAACGTCACCGTGTCACCGACGATGCCGGAGGCGACCGCCGGCGTCGGCACGATGGTCGCCGTCAGCGTGATGCTCTGGCCGTAGGTCGAAGTGGTGATGGCAACGTTGCTGGTGTTGGTGATGGTGAGCGACGTGCTGGTGCTGGACGTACCGGAGCCGCCGGTGGAGTTCTTGACCGAGAAGACGTCGAAGTTCAGGTTGTTGTCGGTGACGCTCGACACCATCGAATGCGCGTCGACCGGACCGCTCCAGACGATGGTCGTGCCGTCGGCGCTCATGACCGTCGGCTGCAGGGCGCTGGCGTAGAACATGAGCGTCGCGGCCACGAACGAACCGGTCCCGGTCAGGGGCGGCAGATGCGTGGCGTCGTACGATTGGCCGATGATCGTCGGCTGAGTTCCCGCCGCGGCCTGCCGGTCAAACAAGCGGACGTTGACCGTCCCGGCAACGCCGGTCAGGCTGCCGGTGGCTGGGGCGGCGAGGTCCATGAACGTGACAAACCGCCCGTCGGCGCTCATGCCCGGCGCGGTCGCGCCTCCGGCGTTGGGCGTGAGACCGGACCCCGTTCCATCGTTGTTGACGAGCGTGTTGAGGTGCGTGGTCGAGTCGTAAAGGTAGACGTTGTCGCGGCCGTTCTGCCCGGAGATCGGCGTGGAAAGCAGGTTGCTCGAGTTGTTGGCGTAAGCGATGTAGTGGCCGTCGGAGCTGATGTGCGGTCCGGTCGCTTCAGACGGGCCCACGCCGAACGACGCGATCTGGTTCTGCGGATTGTCCCCCATCTTGGTGTTGTCGCCGAAGACGTGCGTCACAAGGTCGTTTGTGTTCGAGGCGACATCGTAGCGGAAGACGTTGAGAACGCTGGGCGTCCCTTGCGTCGCGGCGGTAGTGTTGACGAGGTCCGTGCCCGCGAAGTAATAGGCGACCACGGAGCCGTCGCCACTCAGCGAAGGAGGGGTGTCGCCGGTGAAGCCGAACAGGAAGGAGCCGCCGATTGTTCCACCGACGAGGGACGCTCCCAGCTTGTGGCTCGCGAGCACCGTCGTTCCGGCCTGGGCGCCTGTGCGATGCCAGACGTAGAGTTGATCGCTGACACCGTCGGTGCTCTGTCCCGTGACCAGGTTGACGCCGGGGTCCGTGAAGGCGACCGTGCTGCCATCGGCGCTGATGGCAGCCGTGGAGGCATAGGCGCCGCCGCCGCCCGCCGAACCGTTCGCGGTTGTGGTGGATTGTCCGGCCGCGTGGCTAATCAGGGTATTTGAGCCGAACGTGCCATCGGCAGGGTTGTTGTTGTAGAGGTAGACGTTGGTGTTCGGCAGACCGGAAAATGGATCGAGGCCGGTGTTGGCGGCGCCCAGGTTGGTCGCGTCGTCAATGTAGACGATGTACTTGCCGTCGTGGCTCAAGCTCGGCAAGGCTAGACCGCCGGCTACGCCACCGGGGAAGAAGCCGCCACCCAGGCCCGAGGTTCCCGGATAGGCCGGGACGCTGTAACCCAGCGTGTTTTGCCAGTGGACGCTCGGGCCAGGGGGCACACCCGGGTTCGCCCCATTCGCCCCGGTCGACGCGCCGCTGATCGGCGCCCCGAACGCATGGGTTGCGAGCTTGATGCCGCCGGATGCGACGTCGTAAACGTAGAGTTGAACGGTGCCGTTCGGGATGGTCTGGCCGCTGATCAAGTTGGTCGACGTACTGAAGAAAGCGATCGTCGAGCCGTCGCCGCTGACGACTGGGTTGAACGAGGTGCCGTCCGCCGAAGTCGCCGTCGTTCCCGCCTGATGGCTGACCATGACGGTCGAACCGGCCCCGCCGTTGCCGAGACTGTCGTAAAGAAACACGTTCTCCGTCGCCGCCGGCTCGTTCTGGCCGGTGACGAGGTCGGTCGACAGGCTCGAATAAACTACGAAGCGTCCGTCATCGCTCACCGAGTGTGTCGGCACCGCCTCGCTCTGTCCGTTCCCCGTCTGCGTCAGGGCCGGGATCACCGAGAGGACGTTGACCGCGAACAGCGTGCGGTCCTCGAGCGCCTCCAGGCGAAGGCGATAGGTCGGGGCGGCCTTACGCGACCGGGCTTTCTTGTTCTTTTGACCACCCAGCGGGCGAACAAGTCCACGGAACCAGCGCCAGAGAGAATGAAGACGTGACATCGGCGTTCTCACAAAGACAGGTGGAATCCAACCCAAGGCTCGTGGCCGAAAAGCGACACGGAAGACTATGTAGGGCGTTGGGCGAACGGACTTACGAGAAAAAGACCTGCCGCGAGTGGTGCTATCTTCTGCGGAGCGGAAGTGAATTTCAAGCGCAAAATCTTCATATTTTAGGCGCGGCCCCGGCCGCGCCTTTTCGTCCGCTTGCAGGGTCAATGGCAAAGAAGTGCGATGCGGGAAGGGACGTTCGAAGGGCTAGAAGCGGGATGTGCGGAGACCCGACGCATCGCCGCGGCGCTGCCCGGCCAGGGCGGCCAGCAATTCCCAGTGCGCGTCGCTCACCTCGTCCTCCTGGTGAAGGCGGCGCTGCACCGCGAGCACGCCGGCGCACGCCGCGCAGCTTTCGACATGACGCTGCCTGGGCTCGCTCAACCGGCCCGTCCGCGCGTACTCCTCGATCTCATACGGATAGAGACAGGCGGCCCCCGGCATGGCGGCCATCATCTTCGCCCGCGCAGCTGTCAAGCCCGCCTCACCCATCGCGAGGCTGGAGTCGAACTCCCCCAGCGTCTCCTCCAGCGCGGTGTCGAACCCTGCCTTCGGAGGCGCGATGCCGAGTCCGCGGTCCCACAGCCGGGGCGTCGGGCCGATGACTTCCTCCACGAAGCCCACGGTCTCCTCCGCGGCGACGGCCATGGTCTCCGTCCCGCCGGGAGGCGCCAGCAATTCGCAGACGGACGCAAGATCATTTGCGTCGGCAAAGGCGATCTCGTCGAGCGTCGCCCCGACGTCCATCAGCGGGATCGAGGGCGCCGGCATGGCCGGCATGGCCGGCATGGCGGCATACGGCTCCGCCGCGACGATCTCCGGCGGCTCGGGCCGCTCGGGCACGAGGGGGGCGACTTCGATCGTATCCGTCTCCGGGCCAACCAGAGTCTCGGGCTTGGTATGCTTGATCGCCATGATCGCCTCGCTCTCAGGGGCTGCTCTGAGGCCCTCAGGGTTGCCCCATCGAGAAGCCTCGTTCTCTACCTTCCTATACCTCCGCGGCGGCCGCGGTTTTACAGAAAGAAACGCGCGATCACGGTTTTCCCAGAAACGCCTGAATCCGGCGCCGCAGCCGGTGCAGCCGCACACCCGCGTTGGCGTAGCTAAGTCCCAGCTTGGACGCGATTTCCGGCAGCCGGGTCCCACGCAGCACCAGGAGCAGAAGCGTGCGATCCGTCGGGTCGAGCCGGCCGCAAATGACCTCGAGCGACTCATCGAGCTGCGCCGCCTCCTCCGGCGAGCCCGCGCCGGTCGGCGGCTCCTCGCTCAGCGGGACTTCGCGCTGGGCGTCGCGCAGCCGGCGCCGCCAGTAGTCGCGCGCCGTGTTGCGGCAGACCGACCAGAGATAGCGCCGGAACGTCTCCGGCGCCTTGAGGTCCTTGAACGGCGCGTAGCGCGCCAGGCGCAGGAACACCTCCTGGGCCGCGTCTTCGGAGTGCGCCGCGTCCCCCAGCCGGCGGTACAGCATGCCGATCACGAGTGGCGCCGTCAGACGGTGCAGCTCGCGCCAGGCGGCCGGCTCCTGGGGCGCCCGCGCCAGCCTTTCCAGCACGTCCTTCAGGGCCTCGGCGTCGTCAGCCATTACCTCACGTTAAACCCGGCCTGGATTACCTGCAAGACCGCCGTCACCGGCTCGAGGCTGCGCAGCTGGTGTTTCTCTTCGACCGACAGCGCGCGCGGCCCGTGGCGCATCATCTCCCGCGCCAACAGGTGCCCGTCGTAAACCCGGCGCCGCAGCTTCGCCAGGATCGCGTCCAACCGCTCCGCCGCGCGCTTCAAGATCGTCGCCTCTTCCACCGCGCTCAGTCGCCGCCCCAACCTGCCCCCCACCCGCGCCGCCAGCGCGGACTGGGCCATGAGCAGCACGTATTGACCGAAGGTCACGCCCGGGCGCCGGCCCTGCGTCCAGGTCCACACGCGCCCCTTCAGCTGATCGGTCAGCGCCAGCAGCATCTTCTGGCCGCGCCCGCGGTCCCGCATCAGACCCTGGGCGAGCAGCGCTTCGTAGATCGTGGCCTGCACGCACAGGCGGCGAAAGTCCCAGAACTCCCCCGCCTCGCGCTCGCACAGCCAGGGGAGCCAGAACGCGCTCACGCGCTCCAGCACCAGAAACGCGTCGCTGTGCCGGAACGTCGGCAGCTTCACGTTGTGGACCAGGCGCCGCCCCTCCTGCGACGGCGCCAAGCACTGCTCGCAGTGCTCCAGGGGATGGCTCACTCCGTGGACCGGCGCTTCCGGCTCCTCGACAAAGCCGTGCCGGCCCGCGCGGCCCAGCTCCAGGGTCGAGGAAATCCAGGCGGCGCAGCCCGCGAGTGTCACCACGATGTCGCGACCGCCGGCTTCGTTCCGCACCTGTTTGAAGATTTCGACGCCGTCCGCGAGCTCGTGCCAGGGATAGTCCCGCGCCAGGACGCTGCCGACCAGGATCACCCGACCCACGCGCAGCCCGTTGTGGGCGTGGCGCCGCAGTGTCATGCCCGTCAGATAGGTACCGAAGCTGTGGGCGATGATGTGGACCGGGGCCGGGGGATCGAGTTCCGGCGCCAGGGCGCGGTGGTCGGCGATCTTCTCGAGCACCTGCGCCTCGAACCACCGCAGCAGTGAACGCCGCGTCCAGGCGGCCTCCCACGGCGCGGCAAGCAGCGCGAGGACCAGGAGGTAGGCCCTGGCCGCCGTCCAGCTCCACGGGGCGCGGAACGCGGTCGTCAAGAGCGGCACGATCAAGCTCAGAAGGAAAAGCGACAGACCGACGATCTGCCAGATCCAGGCGCTCGCCCCGTACGCGTGGGTGACGATCTCCATGGTCACGCCCAGCGCCAGGGCCGCGGTCCAGAGAACGAGCGCCCACTCCAGGCGAAAGGGACACGCCTGTCCCCGCAGCCACAACCGCTGGAGCAAGAAACCGGCGCCCAGCGCGACGCTTAGATACAGAAGCTCCTGACTCGCGGTCCGCGGCGTCGGCCAGATCGACAGGACCGCCATCAACGCCGCGAAGCCGCCGAGGACAGAGAGCGCCAGCGGCGTCGCCGGCGCCGCGGCGTCCCCCAGCATCGCCCCCAGGGCAAAGAACGAAACGCGCAGGCTCCACGGCCCGACGAACTGACGCAACGCCCCGAAGCAGCGGTACGCGCGATAGCGGATCGGCTCGCAATGACAGTGCGGCTCGAGAATCGGCTCCACCAAGTCCTGCCATTCGCCGTCGGAATTGATGCCGTGTACCGTGATCACCAGCGGTTGCAAGGGATCCATGCGGGCGCCTCCCGGGCGAGAGGCTGCATTGTGAGGTCCCCAGCGAAGGCCGATCAAGAAAAAAGAGCGGCGTTTTTCACGGTTCCTTGCCGGGATTAGGGCCGTGGCGAAAAAATGCGAGTGTAGTCGCAAGGATTGGCGTACAAGACGCGCCAGACGTTCCTTTTCACCTGCCTCGCCATGGGCCGCGTCGCCGAGGCGGCGATACAACGCTACAAGATCGCTTCCAGATTCCTGGCGCCATGCAGCACGCGCACGATCTGTAGTTCGGTTTCCGTCGTCCGGAAGAAAACAAGATGATTGGGGAATCTCTTGATAGGCCAGTAACGCAGATTGGCAAGCCGAGGCTCAGCGCCGTCGAACGGAGATCCAGGATCAGAAGACTTCGCAAGGAAAGCGAAGGTCGTTTCAGCCATCCTCAGAAAACGATAGGCGAGCTGGGCACTCTGGCGCCCCAGATAGTCGAGGATCTCCTCCAGATCCGCTTCGGTTCGCGGAGAGCGGACGATGATGCGGCTCAAGGTTGTTCATCCTCGCCGAACCGCTCGCGCACCCGACGCCGCAGCGCCTCCCAATCGCTCGCTTGCATGGCTCTGCCTTCGCCCCGGTCGAGATCGTCCACGCCTTCCAGCAGTTTCGCCTCGAGCTCGGCGCGCGATTCCTTCAGCGTCCGGAGCAAGTCGACGATGAAATCCTCCGGGCGCGCTCCGCTCGCTCGGGCGCGGGCGTCCACGAACGCTTCTAGATCGCTTGGAAGTTGAATAATCATCCTCGTCTCCAGGTGCTCACGTGCCGCCGCAAAGACCGGGCGCCGGATACCTTCACCATGTAGGCTAGCGGGTCACCGCCCATTCCCATTGTAGCTCCCCTGCCGCGCGAACTCGACGCGCCCCGGCCCGAGGATGACTTCCAAATCCTGCTTTGCCAGCGTCGCCGGGTTGATGCGATACGAATCGCTCGCCTTCAACTTCAGCCACTTGCCCGCCGCGTCCTGCACATGCAAGAACACCGGCACGTTTCCCTGCGAACGCCGCAGCACCTGGGCGATCGCTTCGAGCTGTTGCGGCTGATGCTGCCTCAAGCTCATCAAGAGGACCAGTCCCGTCGTCCGCTCCTTCTGCCCCTGCTCCATGGTCATGACGCGCGTCAGCACCAGGCCCGGTTCCTCGCGGTTCTTCTCCACCGTCCCCTGCACGAAGACGATCCTGTCCTCGTCGATCAGGTCCTTGTACTTGATGTAGTCGTCCGGCCACATCACGCACTCGGCGGCCCCGGTGAAGTCTTCGAGCTTGCAGCGGACGTAGCGCGAGTTGCCGTTCCGCGCCTTCTTGGTGTTCATGAAGCGGACCTGCGTGAGCATGCCCCCCATGAAGATTTCCTGGTTCGGCGCCATGCCGGACAGGTCCTTCACCTTCGTCGAGGCGAAGCGGTCCAGCGTGTCCTGGAACTGAGCCAAGGGATGGCTCGAGATGTAGAAGTCGAGCGCCTCCTTCTCGTACTTCAGTTGCTCCGCCGGCGGCCACGCGGGGATGTCGCGCAGGCCGTCGACGGTCGCGGCCGCTTCCGTGGTTGTCTCGCCGAACGTCTCGAACAGGTTCCCCTGGCCGTGCCGCTTGTCCTCCTGCGTTTGCCCGGCCGACTCCATGGCCCGTCCCAGCGCCTCGTAGAGCTGGGCCCGATGCCCGCCCAGCCTGTCGAGCCCGCCCGCCTTGATCAGCTTCTCGATCGCGGCCTTGGGGACCTGCTTGTGATCGATGCGCTCGCAGAAATCGAAGATGTCCTTGAACGGGCCCCCGGCGATGCGCACGCGGCGAATCTCCTCCGCCGCCCCGCGCCCCAGCCCCTTGACGGCGCACAGGCCGAACAGGATCTTGCCTCCTTCGACGGTGAAATCCGGCTCGCACGTCTGCGCGTCCGGCGGCAGCACCTCGACGCCGAGCTTCTTGGCGTCCTCGATGTGCTGCACCATCAGGTCGCGCTTGTTGCTGTCCTCGATCTCGCTCGAAAGGAGGGCGGCCATGAACTCGGGCGTGTAGTGCGTCTTCAGATAACCCGTCTGGTAACCGAGCAGGGCATAAGCGGCGCTATGCGACTTGTTGAAGCCATAGCCGGCGAACTGGACGATGAGGTCCCAGATCTTGACCGCCGTCGCCTCGTCGAGGCCCTGCGCCGTCGCCCCCTTGACGAACTGCACGCGCCGCTCGTCGATGATCTCCTGCTTTTTCTTGCTGATCGCTTTGATGCAGGCGTACGCGCTGGCCAGCTCGATGCCGCCCAGCCGGTTGAGGACGCGCATCACCTGCTCTTGATAGATGAGCACGCCGTAGGTCTCCGCCAGCACCTCCTCCATCACCGCGTGCTCGTAGACCGGTTTCTCGCGGCCGTGCTTGCGGTTGACGTAGGCGTCGACCATGCCGCCGCCCAAGGGTCCGGGGCGATAGAGGGCGTTGGTCGCGATCAGGTCGCGCACGTTGTCCGGCTTCATCCGCTTCAGGAGCTCGCGGATGCCGTCGGACTCCATCTGGAACACGCCCTTGGCGTCTCCCTTTTGCAACAGCGCGAAGGTCGCCTTGTCGTCGAGCGGGATGCCCTTCAGCTCGCGCGTGAGCAGGTCATAGGTGCGCGGGTCACTGTCCTTGATCGCTTCGATGGCGTCATGGAAAGCCGGCTCACGCCACTCGCTCAGCGGCTTGTTTCCCGGTGTTCCCCGCGTGCCGCTCCGACCGAGAACGCGATCCTTGACGATCAACTTGAACGTGTTCTCGACCACGGTCAGCGTCCGCAGGCCGAGGAAGTCCATCTTCAGCATGCCGACCTTTTCGAGGTCCCCCATCACCCATTGCGTGGTCAGCACCGCCTCGCCGCCGCGATTGCCGTTGTCGTACCCCTTGCGCAGCACCCGCTGCACCGGCACGTAATCCGTGATCGGCCCGTTGGCGATGACGACCCCCGCCGCGTGCGTTCCCGCCTGGCGATTGGTCCCCTCCAGCTTCATCGCCGTGTCGATCAGCTTGTGGATGTCGGCGTCGTTGTCGTATTCGCGACGCAGGTCAGGCGACTGCTGCAGCGCTTCTTCGAGCGTGATGTTGAGCACGGCCGGCACCATCGCCGTCAGCCGGATGACGCGGTCGAGCGGGATGTCCATGACCCGGCCTACGTCCTTGATGGCCGCCTTGGCCGCGAGCGTGCCGAAGGTGCCGATCTGGGCGACGCTGCTCTCGCCGTACTTCTCGCGGACGTACTGGATGACTTCCTCGCGACGGTCCTGGCAGAAGTCGATGTCGATATCGGGCGCCTCGCTGCGGTTCGGGTCGAGGAAGCGCTCGAACAGCAGGTCGTACTCGATCGGGCAGACGTGGCTCAGCTTGAGTACATAGCTGACGATGGCGCCGCACGCCGAGCCGCGGGCGCTGGCCGGGATGTTCTTGCTGATGGCGAAGCGGACGAAATCCCAGACGATGAGGAAATAGCTGGCGAAGCCCATCTTGTTGATGACGCCCAGCTCAAGGTCGAGCCGCTTCCGCGCCTCCGCCATCCGCGCCTGCGCCTCCTTCGGCGCCGTCGCCCCGTAACGCTCCTCCAATCCCGCTTCGCACAGCTCCTTCAGATACGTCTCCGGCTTCTTTCCCCTGGGGGGCGTGAAGACGGGGAAGTGCCGCGCCTTGAAGTCGAGCTTGATGTCGACGCCGTTCGCGATCTCCTGCGACCGCTGCACCGCCGCCTCGTGCCCCGGAAACAGCTTGTACATCTCCTCCGGCGGCCGCACGTAGAACTGGTCGCTGCCGTAGCGCATCCGGTTCTCGTCCTTCAGCGTCCGGCCGGTGTTGATGCAGAGGAGCACGTCGTGCGGAAACGCGTCCTCCTGCTTGAGGTAATGCGCGTCGGATGTCGCCACCAGCGGCAAGCCGAGCCGGTTCGCAATGTCGATCGCCCCCTCGGCGCAGCGCTTTTGAATATCGAGGCCGTTGTTCTGGATCTCGACGTAGAAGTTCTTGCCGAAGAGCTTGGCGAACCAGCCGGCCAGCTCTGTCGCCTCGTCCATCTGGTCCTTGAGGATGAACTCGGAGAACTCGCTGGAGGCGCAGCCCGAGAGGCAGATGATGCCGTCCTTGTGGGCCTCGAGCAACTCCTTGTCGATGCGCGGGACGTAGTGGTAGCCCTCGAGGTAGGCGACGGACGACATCTTCACGAGGTTCTTGAAGCCGATCGCGTTCTGGGCCAGCAGCGTGAGATGAAACCCCGCCTCGCCGCGCCGCTTCGCCTCGCGCTCGCCCCGTTTCGCCGGCGCCACGTACGCTTCGTAGCCGACGATCGGGTTGACGCCCGCGGCCGTGCACTCCTTGTAGAACTCGATGGCCCCGAAGAGGTTGCCGTGGTCCGTCATGGAGACGGCGTTCATGCCGAGCTTCTTGACATGGGCGACAAGCTCAGGCACGCGGTTGGCGCCGTCGAGAAGGCTGTAGTGCGTGTGGCAATGGAGATGGACGAAGGAACGGTCCGGCATGGATGTTCATCCTTGAAGGAGATTGAAGTCCGGGGGTTTGTTCATTGTAGCGGCTTGCAGGCGACTAAGGCCGTTTGCGCCGCGGATGCGGTAGGGGTGGCCGGGCTGGTGTCCAGTCGGGCGAGTGGAACTTTCGCTTGCGAAGCCCCGGCCGGGAGTGCCGGGAAACTGGCGCTTCAGGCCGGGGCTTGCAATCCGTCAGTTCCATGTCGTTGCAACCCGGCCGCCACTCGTCATCGCACCTCGTCCAGCTTGAAGTGCGGGTTCTCGATGATGCCGAAGACGTTCCCGAACGGGTCCAGCACCGACGCGACCTTGATCCCGCCGCCGACGTCCTTGACCGGCTCGTGGACCCGCGCGCCCAGCGTCTCGAGCCGCGTCAGCTCGGCAGCCGCGTCCGCGACTCCCCAATACACCTGTACGCCCGCCGCTCCCGGCTCCCCATCCGGAATCAAGCCAAGCTCAAAGCCGCCGGCCGAGAAGCCGACGTAAAACGGCTCGTCGAAGTACGGCTCGCGACCAAGGACCTGGCGATACCAATCTTTGCCCTTGGCAAGGTCCGGCGTCGGATAGATAGCGGTGCGCAATCCTTGAATCACGTTGGTGTCCCTCCGGCTACTCTTCTCACCGTTATCGCCGTTTGCTCTCCCGTCCATCGCCCGTTTACGCTGTTTGCGCCTCGCGCCCGCCGCTCGCACTTGCCGCAGCCGCGCGCAACCCTCCAACGTCATCATCCCATGATCGCGCGGACTTTGCCAGGTCCGTTGCGACGTTTTCATCGCCGGCCGGGTGGCCGGGGCGTACGATCGGCCCAGTGGAACTATCAGTGAAGAAGCCCCGGCCTGCAGCGAGACGGGATGCTCCAGGCCGGGGCTTGGAAACCGGCAGTTCCCTGCTCGCTGAAGGGACGCCAGCCCCGGGGCTTTGCAACGAAACGGGGACTGTCCCTCTTGCAAGATCTCTAGGGACTGTCCCGTTTCGTTGCAAAGCCCCAGCCCCGGCCATCCCTGCAAGGCGGGACCCGTTTTTGCCCTCGCGCCACCTTGGCAATCGCTGCGTCTTGCGTCACTCTTCCGCGCGCACGGTCATCTGAAACCGGCCGGTGCCGCCGGGGCTGAACGAAGTGACGACGATGCGATACGTCCCATCGAGGGGGACCTGGAAGTTCAGGCGCGAGTTGCGAGCGCCGCCGCTGTCGTCGTCCCAGCCGAGCACGCGGCCGGCGCTGTCTTCGAGCACCAGGAACGCGTCGAACGCCGTGCTTTCCAGGTCGATGACGTAGTTGACCCCGACCTTCAGGCTGACATCGAAGCTGCGGTAGAACTTGCCCTTGACGTAGGGGACGCCGATCTTGTCCGGCCCGATCACCAAGGAAGACGTGAGATCCGCCTCCTGCTTCATGATGACCTGACTGGTCCAGGTCGCGACGGTGAGGTCGTAATTTCCCGTGGCGCCGTCGCGAAACGTGGTCGCGATGATGCGGTAGACGCCGCTGACGGCGGGCTTGAAGGCGCGAATTTCGGCGTCGAGGCCCGGTCCGCTGTCGTCGTCCTGCGCGACTTGCTTGCCGCTCGGGTCTTCCAGGCGCAGAAAAGCGTCAAAATCCTTGCTGGCCATCGCGATGGTGTAGGCGCGGTTCTGCTCCAGCCGCAACTCGTGGATGCGGCGGAAACAGGTTTTGCGGACGGTGTCCAGCGGATCCCCCTTGGCCAGCGTGGCGGCCGTCTTGAGGACGACCTTGGCCGTGGCCGGCGTGGGCGGCGGCGTGATGAGCCCGGGCGTGCCGGGGCAGACGGCGACGCCGAAGAAACGCTTGTCGTCGTGGTTGTAGAAGTAGACCGCCCCGCTCTTTGCCGGATTGGAGTAGACGTTGAGCCGCACGTCTTCCGGCAGCCAGGCGACCATGAGCGGAGCGCCATATTGAATGGTCACGAGGTACTTCTTGCCGGCCTGCACGTTGAACGGGCCATAAGGCCGCCACAGGGTGTAGGGGGTCGGCCCCTTTTCGAGTTTTTCCGCCACCCAGACGACATGGGGGCCGGCATTCAGCAGCGGGCCGGCCGTCACCGATCCCGGTGAGCTTTGCAGACGCCAGGGGCCGGCGTCGATCCAAGTGCAGGGCGGCTTGGGCAGAAGCTGAGCGTGACCGGCGGCCGCGAAAAACGGCAGGGCCAGCACGCTCACCAGGGCCGCGCGCGTGAAGCGACCGATCAGGCGATGTTGGTGGTGGGTCATGACTCTCTCCTCGGTCAGCCGGAGTAATGCCGGGATATCTCTCGGCGGGCATTGAGCATCGCGCCACAAGCGCTGGCCGCGGCGCACGATCGCTTCGTGGAAAGGGTTGCAATCGGCGGACCGCGCGGCCCCTCCGGAATCGCCACGGATCGGACGTGCGGGGGCGGACGCTTTTACTTCTGATTTCGCCGCGACTTGCGGGTTTTGGAGCGCGGGAGAATCCGAAGAGAAGCCGGATCGCGCGGCGCCCGGCAAGGAAAGACGCCTTGAGAGTTGGTCCGTTCCCGCACAGGCGCTGGGGCCGATCCGCTCGGAATTGCGGCCAGGACAGGGACGAGTCTATCGCCCGTTTACGCCGTGGTATTGCCGCCGCGAAAAGCCGTGAGACGTATTTGGTACAATGCGTCCGCAGACCATCGGGAGGGCTTGAAAATGCGCTGCTGGAACTGCAATCGCAAGGTCGCCAAGAAGGCGAAACGCTGTCCGCATTGCGAAGCGGATCTGACCGATGCGCCGCAGCCGGAGGAGTTCGAAGCCGCCCTCGACGTGCTCAAGAATCTGCCGCCCGACGTGCTGGCCGAGATGCGCCAGCTGGCCGAGGGCAGCGCCAGCGCCGAGGACTTCGTCAACAGCATCTTCGTCGGCGCCTGTCCCAAGTGCGGCAGCGAAGAGACCGGCGATTGCGAGCACGATCCGGAGATCGGCGAGCTGCTCGTGGGCCGCTGCTTCGCCTGCGGCCAGCTGTGGTGTACCGAATGTGAGAAGCTGCTGGAGCACAAGGCGCCGATATGCGCTTGCTGGGATGAGGAAGAGCCGGGCGGGTGACGGTGAGGGGGTGACAGGGTGATAGGGTGACCGGGTGACAGGGTGAAGAGGTGAGCCAGGTGTTGGCTGGCCACCTTGTCACCCCCTCACCTTGTCACCGTTCATTTGGTCGTGGGCGCTACTTGCGCCGCGTGTACGTGATCTGCACCATCTGCATGTCCTTGCCCTCGGCGCCGGCGCTGAGGGTGAGGACCTTGGTGTTCGCGTCCTTGTACTGGATGGCGATCGTCGCCGTCGCCATCTTGCCGTCCGGCGTCGGCATCTCCCCCTTGAATGTCAGCGTCTTCTTCGCCTTGTCGAAGGTCCCCTCGGTGACCATGGGCCGCGTCACCATCGAGTCGACCCACACGTTCACGTACTTCTTCGTCTTCGGGTCGTAGCTCGTCATTCCGCGGCCTTCGAACTTCACGCCGCCGGCCTCCCCCTCGTAATGCTCCAGCATCCAGAGGCCGTTGAGCGCCATCTTGACGCTGAGCTTTCCCTTCGAGTCGCCGGCGGGGGATTTCGCGATGGCGTCCCATTCCCCTTCCTGTGCCTTGAGCATGGCGTGCTCGGGGCCGGGCTCCGGGAACTGGGCCGAGAGCCGGCCGCCGGCGGCGAGAATGCCGAACGCCGCGGCCACGATCAGCAGTCCGCGCAAGGTGTAATGACGTCCCACAGTGGTCTCCTCCTGATGCGGTGTTGGGTTATCACTTCCGACAAGATACGATTTGCCACGGCGTCCTGCAAAGGAGGGGAGGCCTTGGAGAATCGCTTATAATTGGCAAGGATTCGGCTCGAACGGGAACGCGCCGTGACACGACGACTTTGCATCAGCGCCCTCGTACTCATCTGCCTGGGCGCCGTGGTCCTGGGCATTCGCTACTGGTTCAACCACGCCGCAAAGTTCTCCTACAGCTATTGCGTCGAAGCCGACTTCGTCTCCTTCCCACGGATGACCGACCGCTCGAGGCGTGGCTCGCCGTCCAACCGGGCGTGGTTACGTTCTGCTGCGGTGATCGCGGCACGCAATGGAAAACGATTGCAGGTGCGTTTGCTTGTCGTGCAAACGCAGGCCGGCGAGCCGCCTCTGCCGGACGTGGACGCCGCCTGCGCGTCCTGGGATATCGCGGGCAAACGGCCTTTCCAGGATTGCCCGGACGCCAGTTGGTAGCCGCTGGATTCCGCCTCGGACCTCAGCGAGACCAGAAAACGCAGCCCGCCACGCGGCTCGGCGACGCGAACAGAAACAGCCAGTAGCCCCCCGAGCGCGCTCGCCGAGGCCGATCGATGCCCAGGCAGGCGGCGAGCAGCGTCTCCATCGCCTCCGCATCGGCGCCGGCCGGCATGCGCAGCTTTTACCCAGGGTTCGACGCTGGATTCGATCCAGCACGCTCAGCCGGGCGCCCTCCGGCCGCCCCGGAAACGCGGCAAGCCGCGAGCAGGCTCGCGTAGAGTGTGGCGCGCTCGATTCGCTGACATCCTTGGGGGCCTTGCCTGGCGAGCCGGCGAACGACATCGCGCGCCCACTCCTTGTCCTTCACCTTCTCCAGAGCGGCGGCCCAGTCGACGTCCGACAGTGGAAGCAGCTTTCTTTGTCTAGCCGTTGTTGGATAAGCGGCGCGAGGCTCGGCGCGGCAGCGATCTTGCTCTACCACGCGTCGCATTACTCCGGGATGCGGCGTCACGACCTTGGGTGGCAGCTCCTGATTGCTTCTCCGGCTCCACTTCCGGCTGATAAACGGCCGTGCCCAGGGTCCTCCGGCGAGGCCGCTGTTGAACGCGAGTCCCGCCAATACCGCCGTCCACGAAACCTCGGCGGTGGGCAGCACGAAGTCCTTCGCGGACGGACAGGCGCGCGTGACGCGGGCGATTTCCTCCTGATGGCGTTCGATCTCCTCGACCAGCTCGCGCGGCGTCTGAAACCGCTTGTGCGGGTCCTTCGCCATCAATCGAGCCGTGATCGCCTCGAACGCCGGCGGAATCCCGGGGACGATGGTTTCCAGCGGCGCCGCCTCCTTCTGCATCTGCTTGACAATCACCTCCAGCGCCGTTTCGCTCGCGAACGGCTTCGCGCCGCTCAGGGCGAAGTAAAGGCTGCAGCCGAGGCTGTAGAGGTCCGAGCGGATGTCGGCGGAATGAATGTCCGCCGCCTGCTCCGGCGAGATGAAGTCCGGCGTCCCCGCGAAGCCCTTTTCGTTCTGCAGCACGATTGTTTGCGCGTTTCCTCCCGCCTGCAAACGCGCCAGACCGAAGTCGACGATCTTGACGATCGGGTCCTTGGCGGCGCCGGCGGCGAATTGCTCCAGCCCGCGCGGCACGATGAGCAGGTTCGCCGGTTTGATGTCCCTGTGCACCATCCCTTTCTCGTGCGCGTGTTGCAGACCGAGCGCCGCCTGGCGGAAGATTTCGGCCGCCAGATCGAAGGCAGCAGGCCGCGGGCGCGAACGACGTTGTCGAGGTCAGTCCCTCGACGAAGATTCCATGACGAGGAAGAGGACGCCGTCGACCTCGTTGGCGTCGTAGGCCATGACGACGTTAAGTGCGCTAGCGGCGTCGCGGCGAGAACCTCGCGGCGAAACCAGGAGCGGACGCGCTCGTTCTCGATCAGGTACGGCGAGATGACCTTGAGCACGACGCGCGCATGACGTGTGCAGCGCGCCCAGACCTGACCGAAGCCCTTGCCTTCCCAGTTCGTCGAGGATCAGGTATTGGCCGACGCGAGGCGGTGCGCCCGCTCCGAGGGTGATCTGTTTCGCCTGGTAGGTCGTCAGGGCGTTGTCGCGCACGAGGCTTTCGAGAAGCGACGCCGTCGTCGTCTGCCGTGCACGCGCGATAGCGCGCGCCTGGCCGGTCATCAGGCGGTGGGCGACGAGCGTGTCCCACCAGGTCGCGCGACGACGCGGTCCTTCGGGCCGGAACAGGAAGCCGGACATTCGCGCCCAGGTTCTTGGTCGTGAGCATGGGGATTGCTACTCCACCAGGTTGATTTGCGGGACCGCCGGCCGGTTGGAGCCGAGGTCGACGTTGACCGTGCCGATGCCGCCGATCGTGAGCGTGTCGCAGACATAGGCGCCCCCCAGCGTGTCGACGCCGACGGCGGCGGCATGGTCAAGCTGGACGCGGCTCTGGCGTAGATGACGCCGATCGTGCTCAGCCCGTTGCCGGTGATCGTCATGGCGTTGTTGAGGGCGCGGTCCTGAAAGATGCCGATGCCCTTGTACGTCCCGTTCCAGGGGGCGATCAAGGCGACCTTGCCGAGAGAGGCGATGCTGACCGAGCCGGCCGGGAAACTGCCCGACGTGTTGTAGATGACCGTGCCGACGCCGACGACGCTCGCCGCGGCAAAGACGCCTTGAAGCCGCCGCCGTCCATGATGTACACGCCGGGCAGCATGGTCACGACGGACAGACCCGAGATGCTGATGCCCCCCTTGTAGACGCCAGGGAGAGGACGGCACGGGTAGAGGGTGTTGATCTTGAGCGGTGCGTTGCTCTGCACCGGATAGGCGGCCGGGTTGGGAGCGACGATGTTGCGCAGGATGTCCGAGAACAGGCCCCGCACGCCGGTATCGATCTGGCCAAGACAGGGCGCCGCCGGAATTGTTGTAGCCGCCGGTGATCTCGAGACCGTCGACGACCAGGATGCCGGGGCTCTTCTGCTCGAAGGCGTCCGGGTCGCTGGAGTTGACGTAGAGGCCGACGAGCGCGCGGCGGTCGATTTGTTGACCAGTGTGCCGGCGCTCTCGGGGCGAGGACGACCATGCCGACCAGGTCGGGCCGGCCGCGCGCCGCGAACGGGCCTTGGCGACGATGTTCTTCCGGTTGAGGGCCGCGGAAAAGCCCCCCTGGAGGTTCCACTGAATGATGACCTCGACGTACTCCGCCTTGCCTTTGAACTCGCCGCTCGTCGGCGGGATGTTCACCGTGACGACGCTGTTGACCTTGTCGTTGGCGTAGCCGTTGGCGGCGGCGCTGTCGAGGGCAACTGTAGCCGCGTAGCTCGGATCGAGTCCCTGGTCGCTCGTGTAGTTCTCGTAGAGGCTGGTGGCGGCGGCGAAGGGCGGCGGCGTCGGCGCTCGCCTGGGCGGCGCTCGTCCATCAGGCGGCCGCCGTCCATCGTCAGCAGCAGGATGCCGAGGATCGCGGCCAGCATCAGCACCAGCCAGCACAGCACCGCGCTCGTCTTTTCTGTCACGTCGGATCCACGCGACACCCCTCAAAACGACATCGGCAGCTCGCTCACGCTTTTAAAGGTAGGCGTGCAGTAAAGACCAGGTACGATACGTCACGGTGGCGCGCACCCGGTCAGGGTCATGGTCAGCTCGTAGCCGGCGTCCGTGCTCGCCATGTGCGTGGCGGCATGCAGGCGACCGCATTGCGGTCTTCCTCGATCCGGTCGATGGTGCAGGTCAGGTTCGCCGTGTCCATCGATTGGGCCAGGAGCGATCACGGCGGCGCTCTGATCTCGGCCTGTGTCGGACGTCTTCTTGATCTCCCGCCCCGATACGCCATGGACCGAAGCCGTAACGAGGAAACGGCCTCGCCTTGCCTGCGTTGTCACCTAGTTCAGAGCGAAAGATGGCGATCCTCTGCCAGGGCAGGGCATCGCTGCATGCGGCAGCGATGGCGGCTTCCAGGGCGGCGGCCTCCGTGCTGTTGCGCTCGCGCGGCTCGCATGCTCGCTCTTTGCACTCGGTCGGGGTGGTAGATTCTGTCCGCCCGGTTCCGCGAACCGGCGCTAGGGGTGGGCTCCATTTCACGACCGTAGCGTGGACTTCAGTCCACGCGGATTCTCCAGGCCGCGTGGACTAAAAGTCCACGCTACGACCGGCTCCGCGAACCGCGGCCAAGCGGGTCACGGGCTCACGGGCATTCGCACGGTCCGCGACACCGTGAGCAGCGTGGGCACGCCGAGGTAGCTCGTCTTGAAGTCGTAGGTCACGGTGACGGTCGCGACGCCGCTCGTGTAGGTGACGCTCACGTTCTCGCTCTTGAGCGGCGGGTCGAGCGTCGCTCCCTCGCGCACCGCCGCCTGTCTGGCCCAGTCGATCGCCTCGGGATCGGGGTTGGTCGTTCCCGGCGCGGGCGGCGTTGTCGTGCTGCTCTTCATCCGCGCCTGACCGCTCGCATAGAGCGCCGCCGAATGGGCCGCGCTGTCGAGAATCTGCGAGCTGCGGAACACCCGGCTATAGTCGAGGACAACGAGGAACAAGAAGCCGAGCAACGGCAGCAGGATGGCCAGTTCGGTGGCGGCGGCGGCGCGGCGGTCTTGTCTCGTCCTCATGGCGTATCATCCAAAGCGGCGCCGTGCTACGGCGCTCCAGGGCGTCAGCGCGTGAACAGGCGGGCGATCTGCAAGGCGGCCGGGCCGAGGATCACGATGAAAATCGCCGGGAAGATGCAAACCAGGGTCGGGAACAGGATCTTGACGGCGGCCTTCTGCGCCTTTTCCTCGGCCACGTGTTGCCGTTCCTGGCGAAAGCCGTCGGCGTAGGTGCGGAGCGTCTTGGCGGTGCTGGCCCCGAAGCGTTCGGACTGTAGCAGCACGGAGGCGAGCTGGCGCGCGTCCTCGATGTCATTGGCGTCCGCGAACTGCTTGAACGCCTCCCCCAGGCCGAGACCGAGCTGCATCTTGCTCTGCAGCACCTGAAACTCGCTGGCCAGGAGCGGATGGACGGTGTCGATTTCCGCGGTCACGCGCTGCAAGCCGCCGCGCAGGCTCAGGCCGCCTTCCAGGCACAGGACGAGCATGTCGAGCGCGTCGGGCAGGGCGCGCCGTAGCGTCTCCTTGCGGCGGCGAATCCGCTGTTCCAGCCACAACCCGGGAGCGACAAAGGCGACGCCCCCACCGCTCAGTGCCGCCATGGCCGCCGCCTGATCGCTCAAGTAGCCGAGCAGGTACGAACCCAGCCCCACGACCAGCGGGATGATGATCATGAGCGCCATGCGCGCGGTCACGTAGCGGCTCAACGCGCGCGGATTGGTGAAGCCGGCGCTCGCCAGCCGCGCTTGCAAGCTCGTCCGCTCGCCCTGGGCCAAGCCCTTCAGCACCTGATCGTCGGCCTTCTCCTGGTCCAGCAGCCTTCCCACGCGTGCCTTGGTCGTCTCGCCGCGGGCCAGGTCTTGGAGCCGGCTCCGCGTCCGCCGCTGGTCCGCCGAGCCGCCCAGCGTGAAGGTCGCCAGGCCGATGACCCCGGCGGCCACGGCGGCGAAGACGAGCGCCACGATCAGATGCGTCGCTTGCATGCTTTGCTCAAGGTTCGAAGTTCGCGATGCTCCGCATCCACAACAGTCCCATCACCATGGAGACCCCCGTGGCGATCAACAGGCCCACCTGCTCCAGCAAGAGCTCCGCGTAGGGCCGGTTGATGACCATCATGGCGCCGAAGAGCACGAACGGCAGGACGAACAGCGTCAGTCCTTGGAGCCGCCCCTCGGCGGTGAGCGCCTGCACGCGGCGCCGTAACCGGAAGCGCTCGCGCAGGAGCGCCGCAAGGCGATCGAGGACGTCGCCCAGATTGCCCCCCGTCTGCCGCTGAATGACCATGGCCATGACGAACAGGCGCATCTCGACGATGGCGCAGCGCTGCGCCATCTCCTTGTACGTGTCTTCCGGCGTCAAGCCCAGATTCTGCTGCCGCTGGCAACGAGCGAATTCGTCCGCGATCGGATTGGGGCTCGTTTCGGCGACCGATTGGAAGGCTTGCGGCACGGATTGCCCGGCGCGAATGACCCGCGCCATGAGGGCGAACGCCTCGGGCAACTGGGCGAAGAGCCGCAGCTTGCGGCGCTGGACGTAATGGCGCGCCCACGCGAAAGGAAGCGCCGGCGCCGCCGCCGCCACGACGCAGCCGAGCCACGGCCCGCCCCACCAGAAAGCGCCGCCGCCTGCCGCCAATGCCAGCCCCACGCCGATGAATACCAGCTGGCGCAGCGTCACCTTGAGCCCCGCCACCTCGATCTCTTCCCGTAGCCGGCGCCACCAACTTTGTCGGGCAGGCACGGGTAAGGCCGCTCCCTCGGCCGGGGCCGCCGTACCTTCGAGCTGCATTTGCTCCGGGTTCTTGAACAGCGTGAAACGCGGCGCCTTCTCCTCATCGCGCGCAAACTCCTCGACGATCCGCTGCCGAATCCGGCTCGACTCCCGCGACCAGAAACTGGAAACGGCGTAATAACTCGCCGTCAATCCCGCCGAGACGGAAAGGAACACCAGGGAAAAAAGCAAAATAGTGCTCATGTCGAATCAGCCACACGTTCCGCCATTCCAATCCGCGCTCCGCCCTACCGCCCCGCATTCAACATCCGCCGCTCGAACATGTCGGCCGGCAGCGGCACGCCCAGCGCTTCGAGCCGCTCCAGGCAGCAGGGACGAATCCCGGTCGTGAGGAAGTAACCCTGAGCGCGCCGCTCCTGGTCGAGCCCCGTCTGCTTGAACGTGAAGATGTCGTGCATGGTAATGTTGTCCCCCTCCATGCCCGTGACCTCGGAGACCTTCACAACCTTGCGCGCCCCGCCCAACAGCCGGCTCACCTGCACCACCAAGTGAATCGCCGACGCGATTTGTCGCCGGATCACCCAGATCGGCAGATCGAACCCCGCCATGCCGACCATGATCTCCAGCCGGCTCAGCGCATCGCGCGTGTCGTTGGCGTGGATCGTCGTCAGGCTCCCCTCGTGGCCCGTGTTCATCGCCTGCAGCATGTCGAGCGCCTCCGGACCGCGGCATTCGCCGATGACGATCCGGTCCGGCCGCATGCGCATTGCGTTTCGCACCAGGTCGCGCGTCGACACCTCGCCCACGCCTTCGATGTTGTTGGGCCGCGTCTCGAGCCTGCCGACGTGGGGCTGTTGCAAGCGTAGCTCGGCGGCGTCCTCGATGGTGATCAGGCGCTCGTCGCTGGGGATAAAGGCGGACAGGGCATTGAGTAGCGTCGTCTTGCCGCTGCCGGTGCCGCCCGAGATGAGGACGTTGAGCCGGGCGCGGACGCAGGCGGCCAGAAAATCCGCCATGTCGACCGGCAACGCTTTCTTGGCGATCAGGTCCTCCATGTCGATCGGCTTGGCGCCGAAGCGGCGAATCGACACGAGCGCCCCGTCCAGCGCCAGGGGTGGAATGATCGCGTTCACCCGGCTGCCGTCCGGCAGGCGGCTGTCCACCATCGGGCTGGTCTCGTCGACGCGCCGCCCTGCCTGGCCGACCACGCGCTGAAGGATGTTGAGCAGGTGCCGCCCGTCGGAGAAATTGGTGTCGACCTTTTCGAGCCGGCCCTGACGCTCGACGTAGACGGTGTGCGGGCCGTTGATCAGGATGTCGGTGATGGACGGGTCCTGTAGCAAAGGCTCGAGCGGCCCCAGGCCGAACGCCTCGTCGAGGACTTCCTTGACGAGCTGCTCGCGCTCGGAGCGGCTGAGGAGATTGGGGCTGCGTTGGCACAGTTCGTCGGCGACGCGGCGGATCTCCAGGCGCACCTGCTCGGGGGGCATGGCGCCCAGGGCGTTCAGGTCGAGGTTGAGGATGAGCTGCTGATGGAGTTGCGCCTTGAGGCGGCGCAGCTCATCCCCTGAGCGCCCCTCGGGACGCGGCGCGTCGTCCTGCCATAGGGGAGGGAAAGGCGCGGCGGGGGCAGTGTCGAAAAGGCTACGGGGCATGCCGGCTCCAAGTGCGTCGCGCAGCAAGCAAACGCCTGCCGCCACTTGTCAGCTTCAAACGATTCACGAGAGTCAACGGCGCACGGCGCCGAACAGGCCGAAAAGGGATCGACCTTTGGCGGGCTTCTCGGCGTTCGCGACGTCGCCATAGCCGCTCAGGTCGCGGGCCAGCTTCGTGATGGCCTGAGCGATCCTCGTCTGCGGGCTCTTCACGACGGCGGGCACGCCCGTGTTGTTCGCCCCGTTGATCGTCTTCGGATCGTCGGGGATGTACGATGCGGGTCTTCCCCCCAGGACCTCTTCCGCGTCGGTGGCGGACAGCTCGTTCGGCTGCCCCTGCCGGTTGATGACCAGGCGGATGGATTCGCGCGGAATGTCGCGCGCCTGGAGCTGGTCCAGCGTGCGGCGAATGTTGCGGATCGAGGTGAAGTCGAGCCGGGCGACCAGCAGCACGCGATCCGCCTGCTTGAGTGATACGAGCTGCTCTTCGTGGAATGCGTCTTCCTGGTCGATGACGACAAGGGGAAACTCGCGCCGCGCCAGGTTGAGGGCATGATTGACCCCCTGGGCGGTGATGATGCGGGCGTCCTCGAACACCTGGGGGGCCGCGAGTAGATGCACATCGCTCGCGTGTTTTATCAGGACTTTCTCGAAGATGGAGGGATCGACGCGCGCGACGTTGAGGCAAATGTCCGCCAGCGTGTACGCCGGCTTCAGATCGAGCAACGTCGCCAGATCGCCGCGCCCGGGCTTGAGGTCGAAGAGGGCCGCCTTGCCGTAGTCGCGTGCCATGACCGCCGCCAGGTTGACCGCCAGCGTGCTCGTGCCCGATCCGCCGCTGACGCCCAGGACGGCGATGACCTTCCCCGCCGCTTCCGGCTCCTCGCTGGCGCCCAGACGCTGCAGGGCCGCAGGCAGTTCCGCCTCCAGTTCGGCGTCATCGATATAGGTGGCGGCGCCCTGTTGCAAAACGCGCAGGATAAACTTCGAATCGGAAACGGGCCCAAGCGCCAGCACGGGAGTACCGGGATTGCGCCGCGCCAGCCGGAGGATCTCCAGGCCACGTTCCCGGTCCGTTGACCGGTCGCCACCCAGGACGACGATGACCACGCCGGCGTCGGAGCGCCCCGCTTGCCGGGCGAAGGCGTCCCAGGACACGAACTCGGCGCCCGGTGCGCCCAACGCGTCGCGCAGGAACGTGCGCAGGCGGTCATCGGTCCCATCGGTTGGGTTCGGGCTGAGCACAAGAACGGGCAGATGCCCGCCCCGGATGAGGCGATTCACGGGGAGAAGTTTCCAAGGCGCGGGGACGGCGTTTGCTTTGGAAACACCTAGCTTAATTCCGGCGTGAAGTCAAACAAGCAGGCCCCGCGCGCCGCGCGGGGCCTGAATGGTGGGTGTCGCTTCGCCGGCCTGTGCCGAAGATCAATACCGGTACTCCAGGCCGAAGTTCACGCCCTGAGCCCAGAAGTCGCTCGTGCGGAACAGCACCGCCGGCCGGTTCTGTCCCGTGTTCGCGCCGCCGCGGAACGGCACTTGGCCGAGGTTGATGTTCGGATCGATCTGCTCGCCGGGCCGGACCACGCTGTTGATCCACATGAAGTCGTAGCCGACGAAGAGGCGCAGGTGGTCGGTCACGTCGAAGCCGACCTTGATGCCGACCTCGGGGATCACGGCGAACTTGCCGCTGGAGAAGTTGCCGATGTTGCTGGGCAGGGCCGCGAAGCCGCCGACGGCGCTGGTGGAGACGCCGCCGACGAGGCGCGTCGTCATGCCGGTGATGTCGATGCTCTGCGCCATGTAGCCGAGCGCCACCTTGACGGAGCCCTGCCAGAACCAGCGCCGGCCGAGGCGGCGTTCCCACTGCACGCCGAGGTCGGCGCCGTTGAAGATGTTCTGCGTGCCGAAGCGGTCCATGACGAAGAACTGGGTCACGGGCGCCACGGTCGAGACCGTGCGCGGGTTCTCGTTGATGGTCAGCCGCTCGTCGAGGTTCAGGTAGCGGTAGCCGATGAACCAGTCGAGCCAGCCGCACTCCGATTCCCGCGCCCGATGCCGCAGGTGCATGTCGGCGCCCCACAGGCTGAACTGGTGGTCGACGAAGATCGAGCCGCTCGTCGCGCCGCCCGCGACCAGCTCCGCGAAGGGCAGGCCGTTGTCGGCGTTGATGAACGGCCGGCCGATCTGCGGCGTGCCGTTCGAGGAAAGCATGAACTGGTCGTTCTGATGGCCGATGTAGAATGCGCCGGCGTCGATGCCCCAGCATTGATGACACGGCAGCCACCAGCCGGCCTGGATGCGGCCGCCGGAGCGCCAGTCGCGATCGAGGTCCTTGCCCCCCAGGGCCACGGTGGTGCCGGGGTTGCCGAGGAACGGAGCGCCGGTCGGGTTCACGGTGACGAGCGGCGGCGTTTCCTGCTTGGAAACGACCCACGCCAGGTAGCCGGCGTTGACCCAGAACCGTTCCTGGTTGCAGCAGCAGCCGTCGTTGCAGCCGCGGAGCCAACCGCCGAAGAGTCCGCCATGACACAGGCCGTTGTCGCACGGCCCGGCGCACGGCCCGGCGCCGCAGGGGCCGGCGTCGCAGCAGTCCATCACCGGCCGGAAGCAGTGGTTCCAGCAGTTGCGTAGCCAGGAACGGACCGGCCCGCAGCAAGCGTCGTCGCAGCACGCGTCGGGGCCGCAGCCGTCGACGCCGTGCGGCACGCCGCTGATCATCGTCGGCGGCGTCGGAATGTACTCCGCTCTTGGCTTGACCTTGTCCTTGGGATCGCCCGTCCGCGGTTCCCCGAGGACTTTCGGTTCCCCCGCTTTGGGCGGCCCGATCTTCGGATCGCCGCCAAGAGAAGGACCGAGCGGCAACGGGCGCGGATCCTCCGCATCGGCCTGGGCCCGGACCTTTCCCAGGGTGACCGCACGTCCTGAGCCGGTGTCGCCGTCGGGCAGCGGCCTGCCAAGACCCACGGGCGCCGCCGCTGGCGCCGCCGGCCGTGCCGAGCGCCATTGAATCTCCTCAGCCCGGGCGCTCGCCGCGAACAGCCCCAACGCCACCAGACCGCTCGTCAATAAGGCCTTCATGCGCGTTACCCTCCCTGGTCCTGGAGCGCTTGGCCGCGCCCCGCCGTCCGGCAGTGCTCCCGGACGGTTCAGTGCTAATCTTCGGCTATCCCATCCTCCCACACGAAACGCTTTCGGCCCCTTGCCACGGTTCGCCGTCAGGCTCCACCGTCATGACAGGCGCGTCGCTTCTTATCCGCAAGACCGAAACGAGCGCTCGACGCGGCAAAGGCCGCAAGGTCGCGGACACGAATTTTGGCGGCTCTGAAAACGTTGAGCCCCGGTTCGCAGAACCGGGCGGACCGTATCCCGCTTCGGCTGCGGGGTAGCGTCCGCCCGGTTCTGCGAACCGGGGCTAAACAAAGCGCGGAGGTCTTCGCCTACGCGTGTTGCGCCGCGCTCAGCGCCAGTTGATAAAACTCGTCGCTCGCCAGCAGCGTGGTCACCAGGTCGGCCTCGCTCATTTTCTGTTGTTGCATGCGCGTCGTCCAGTAACCGATCTCGCTCGCGCTGGCGGCGCGCCGCAGCGCCAGGTGATAGGCGGTGTCGATCTGATTCGCGAGGGCTTCGGACGTGGCGAGAAGATTGCGGGCGTAGTCCTGCACCGTCTCGTTTGCCATCGCCTGGGCCCCGAGGAGCATCCCCGACGTGCTCGGCGTGTGTCCGAGGATATCGGCGGAGAAGCCGGCCACCAGCCCGGTCTCGCCCGGGTGCGTGTCCTGGTATTCCTGACTCGACAGCAACCCGATGATCGCGTCGTTCTGCGAGCCCGTCTTGAGCTGGTTGATCAGGGCGCCCTGTTCACCGGCGTTCGGCAAGCGGTCCAGGTACGCCTGGTAGAGCCGGTTCGCCTGGATCGCCAGCGCCTCGTCGCTGCTCGCCAGGTTCGCGACCAGCTGTTGCCGCGTCAGGCCGCCGCTGTTCAGGTCCGCGATGTAGGTGTCCAGCTCGTCAACCGTCGCCGCCCGACCCATCAACGTGCGGACCGTCCCATCGACGAAGGTCGCCTGGATATCCGGACCCGGTGCGCCCGGCCCGACCAGCAGATCCACCTTGCTGCGGATCACCGGCGTCCCCAGCGGCAACACGTCCTTCGCGAACACATTGCCCGGATTGTCGACCACCGGCGTCGTCACCGTGCTCGTGTTGTTGCCCGGGTTCGGGTCCGGCGTGTCGTTCGTCACCGACGAGGTGTTCGTCAGGCTCCCCGCCGCCAGGGGCGCCTGGATCGTTACCTCTATCACGTCGACTTCTCCCGACGCCATCGTCGGCCGCGTCGCCGTGAACTGTCCGTTCCCGTTCGTGATGGCCCAGCCGGCGCCATGCGCGTCGACCAGCGTCACGCCCGGCGGCAGCTGGTCCGTGACGACGACGTTGACGCCGGTCCCCGGTCCGTTGTTGGTGACCGTCAATGTGTAGCTCAGCAGACTGCCGACCAGCACCGACTGGCTGTGCGCTTCCTTGACGATGGCCAGGTCGGCGACGGGCGGCTCCTTCTCGCCGAAGTCGTAGTCCGTGCCGGCGGCGCCGGCGGCGACGATGATCGACGAGATCGCGTCGTTGGCGACCGCGCCGCCAAGGTTGCCCGCGGCGTCCTTGCCGTCCTTCCAGCCCGCCGGCTGCGTCTCGTTCAGGGCGTATGTGCCGGGGTAGAGGTTGTCGAACTGGTAGAAGCCGTTGGCGTCGGTCGTGCCGACGACCTGGACGGCGCCTCCTTGCGACTGACCGCTGAGCGTGACCGTCGTGCCCGCGATGCCGCTCTCGCCGGCGTCCTTCACGCCGTTGTCGTTCGCGTCGTGGTAGACGAAGCCCGACAGGCTGGCCGGCTTGATCTCGCCGAAATCGTAGTTGAGGCCGTTGTCGCCGCCGACAAGGACGATGTTCTGCACCTGGTCGTTGACGCTGTTGTCGCCCCCCTTGGTGCCGACCGCGTCCTTGCCGTCGAGGTAGTTGGCCGGCTGCGATTCGGCGATCGCGTAGGTCCCCGGGCGCAGGTCGTCGAAGTGATAAAAGCCGTTGGCGTCGGTCGTGCCGTTCTGGAGCACCGCGGCGCCGAGGTCGTCCGTGCCGGTGAGCATGACGCTCGCGTTGGCGATCGGAACCTCGCCCGGATCGAACGTGCCGTTGTTGTTCGCGTCTTCGAAAACATGGCCCGACAGGCTGGCCGGCGTCACCAGCTCGCCGAAGTTGTTATTCGGCAGGTCCGGGCCCGTGACCGTGACCGGGATGAAATCGTCGCCGATGGCCGTGTTGAGCACCACGCCATTTTGCGACTCATGGCCGTCGGTGTAGCCTGCCGGCTGCACGGTCTGAACGATGGTGTAATTGCCCGGCTTGATCGCGGGCGTGGGGATGTAATGGTACGTGACCGTCATCTTCCCCTGGCCGGAGCTGCTGATCTCGGCGTCGAGATTGCCGCCGCCCTGGGCGAAGGAGCTGGCCTCGGCATGCGCGGTAACGTTTACGGTCCCCGTGCCGATGTAGGCGTTCATGTCGCCGCCGGTGAGCGTCAGCGATTGGCTGCCGGACGCCGTTTGCTGGCCGAAGTTGCTGCCGCTGGCGCCGCCGAAGTCGATGGCGCCGTCGAAGATGCCGGCGCTGAAGGAGCCGGCGTTGTCCTGGACGTTCAGCGTCTGATCCGCGTTGGCGGCGCTGAAATGGATGGTCCCCGCGACCTTGCCCTGGATGTTCGACGTGCTCGTCGGGCTGGTGTTTTCCACCTTGATCGTGCTGGTGATCGAGCCGTCGTAGGTGATCTCCACCGACTGCAGATCGCCGAGGTTGGGGTCGAACTGGTCGAGCGCCCCCTGCAGGTCGAAGTTCGTCTGCGTCGGTGGGAAGACGACCTCCTTGGTCAGCGTTTGCGGCGCCTGCGGCACGCTGTTGTCGTGCGTGAACTGGTAATAGCCGTTGGCGTCGGTCGTCGTGCTGCCGATGACGACGTTCTGGTCGTTCTTGAGGACGATGGAGCTGTTGGCGATCGGCTTCTCGCCGGCGTCGAACAGGTTGTTGTGGTTGACGTCGTCATAGACGAAGCCGCTGATGGTGGTGACGCTGGGGGTCGAGCGGTCTTCGAGCATCTCGATGGTCGGGCGCGCCTTGTTGGCGATTGGCTTGCGTTTGGGCGATCCGGAGAAGAAGGAGAACATGCGCATGATCGATACTCCGCTCGGGTCCCCGTGCCGCGGACGGTGTGGCAGGTAGCGGAAGTCGCGAGACTTCCAAATGCGGCGAGCTTCCAGCGGGCGCCGGACACTCAGCAAGTGAGATCGGATGACGGTCGTGAGAAGTTGAAGAAGAAAGCGCGGGACAAGGGTTCGAGCGAAGAAAGGAGTGATACCCAGGATGCCGGACACGCGGCGCGTGGGAAAACGGGGAAACCTTGCCTTGCGAAGCGGTTATTCAGCGCCCACCTCGGCTACCATCGCTCCATCCCCGAATAAATCAACAAGATGAAACCCAAGCGCCGCAGCACCCCCGCCGGAGAGCACCGCCCGGTCCTCCTACGCGAGGCGCTCGAAATCCTCGACCCTCAGCCCGGGCGGATTGTCGTCGATTGCACCCTCGGCTTCGCCGGCCATTCCGTCGAGCTGCTACGCCGCCTTGGCCCCACCGGCCTGCTCATCGGTCTCGACACGGACCCGGAGAATCTGCCACGCGCCCGCGAACGCCTCGGAGAAGTCGGCCACCCCTTCGAGTTACACCACGCCAACTTCGCCGGCCTGGACCGCATCCTCGCCGGCCGCCAGGTCCACGCCATCCTCGCCGATCTCGGCATGTCCAGCATGCAGGTTGACAATCCCGACCGCGGCTTCTCCTACGCCCGCGACGGCGTCCTCGACATGCGCATGGACCGCAGCCGGGGCAAGACGCTCGCCGACCTGCTTCAGAACATCGACGAGTCCGATTTGAGCCGGGCTCTCGCCGAACTTGGAGACGAACCCAACGCGGAAGCGATCGCCGCCGCCATCGTCCAGGCGCGCGCGCAAGGCCCGATCGAAACCACGCGCAAGCTGAGCGACATCATCCGCGCCGCCGCCGGCGCGTCAAAGAAATGGCGCCTCCACCCCAGCGCCGGCAAATGGAACCTGCACCCCGCCGCCCGCTCCTTCCAGGCGCTCCGCATCCTCCTCAACCGCGAGCTTGCCAGTCTGACTCAGCTCCTCCGCCTCATCCCCGAATGTCTCCTGCCTTCCGGTCGCGCCGCCGTCATCTCCTTCCACAGCGGCGAGGATCGCCTGGTGAAACGCTCCTTTCAGGAGGGGTTCCGCGCCGGCCGCTACTCCGCCGGCTCCGACGACTGCCTGCGCGCCGGCCCCGAGGAACGTCTGGCCAACCCTCGCTCCCGCTCCGCCAAGCTCCGCTGGGTGCAAAAATCGTGAATTTCGCCCGCACGCCGCCCGTTACAATGCTATTGTTTTGTTAACTTTCGCGAATGGATGCACGAAAACGCCATTTGCACTGAACATGCTTATCGTATCCGGGCCGTTTTGAGCACAAAACCGCGCATTCATTGGCCTTCCGGATCAGAATAAGCTACTAGTTGACAAATCACTCTGTCGTCCAAAACCCCGTCCGGGTGGTTTGGTCGCCTACGAGGCGGATCGTGAGCAATAACCGCTGCTCTCTCTTGGTGGTGGATGATGAACCCTACATCCTCTCCACCCTCGCCACGTTACTGAAGGCCGATTACGACGTGGTCACCGCGGACTCCGCGGCCGCGGCCATGGACGTCTTCGCCCGCCGCGACATCGACATCCTTCTCACCGACCAGAAGATGCCGCGCCTGTCCGGCGTGCATCTTCTCGAGTGGGTCAAGCAACACCATCCCAAGACTGTCCGCCTCCTCATGACCGGCTTCGCCGAGATCGAGGAGGCCGTCGACGCCATCAACCGCGGCCAAGTCTTCCGCTACCTCTTCAAGCCCTGGCGCACCGACGAGCTGACCGACACCCTCCGCTCCGCCGCTCATACGTTCGAGCTGGAGCGCAGCAATGAACGCCTCGTCGAGGAGCTTCGCCAGCTCAACCTCGAACTCGAGGGCCGCGTCGCCCAGCGCACCCGCGAGCTCGAAGAGACCAACCACGAGCTCGAGCAAAAGAACAAGATGCTCGAAAAGCTCGCTCTCACCGACCCGCTCACCAGCCTCCCCAACCGCCGCGCCATGGACCGCCTCGCCGAACGCGAGCTGCGCCGCCGCGACCGCTACCCCGGCCCGCTCTCCATCGGGCTCATCGACGTCGACCACTTCAAGGACATCAACGCCCGCTTCCTCCTCCCCGGCGGCGACAAGGTCCTCGTCGACCTCGCCAAGGTCCTCACCACCTCCCTGCGCACCGTCGACCTCCTCGGTCGCATCGGCGGCGAGGAGTTCATGGTCATCGCCCCCGAAACCGACATGGACGGCGCCAAGGCCGTCGGCGAACGCATCCGCTCCGCCGTCGAGCGCGGCCTCTTTACCTACCGCGACGCCATCATCCCCGTCCGCGTCTCCATCGGCTTCGCCGTCTGCGACGACGGCGCCGAGGTCGACTACGAATCCATGAAGCACACCGCCGCCGCCGCCCTTTCCGAAGCCAAAACCACCGGCCGCAACCGCTGCGTCTTCTTCTCCATGCCCCGCACCCCCTTCGAGCAGGCCGGCTGATTCCGCTTCATTTCGCACACCCGCGGTTCATCATCCCGCGTGCCCGACGGGCATGAGCGACTGCAATGAATCGGGCAGCAATTGAGACGTGAGTAACAGAATGGGCGCTGAGGGTTTCGAACCCCCGACCCCCTGGGTGTAAAAGTGAAGAGAGTGCAGCGCGATTCGCTGGAAATCCAGCCACCTTCGCGACTTCCGTGATCCGATTGTACGCACGGACTCCCTTGTTTTCCACCCTTTCTGACCTTCTCTGCTACAAATCTGCTGCAACATTCAACCACCTGGGGACGGACCAGGTGGGCGGCGCTTGAAGGCATTCTTGCAGCAGATTTGTAGCAGGCCCAGACGATGGCACTCCCGTAATTCAAGGCTTGCCGGAGCGGGGAAAAAACGAAAGCATACCTGTATTCCCGCTCTCTTACCGAGGCCCTCAAAATGTCCCTTTCCAAATTACAAGAAATAGGACATAATATCAGGGAGAGTTCGCCATGCGCTTCCCACTCAGGCAAGGGGAGTTTTCATGGCGTTTGACCTGCCCCTGTCGAAGCAGCTTGCCAAGGCAGGCTGGAAGGTGAAGATTCGCGACAAGGAGCGCCTGGAGCAGCCGCACGCCACGATCATCCGCGGGACTGATTCCTGGCGCCTTGGACTGCGTACCGGGGAATTCATGGACGAGGGGCGATGGAAGGACTTTCCCGACGACCTGCGGACAACTATCGAGGAGAACTGGCGGCAACTGTGCAGGGAGTGGGACGCGCTGTATCCTCACAATCCCGTGCCTTCTGAAGAAGAAGCGAACAATGGCGACAAAAACGAATGAGCGATTCTATTTGCTCGGAAGCGAACCGACGAGGCGTTTTCGTTTTCCCGCGCCCGTTGAGAAGCTCCGCAGACGCAGCCAGTTTCACGCTGCGATTCGCCAGGCTCCGAAACAAGACTCTGTTTGGATTGCGACACAGTCCGTTCCAACCGAAGAACTTCTCAAGGAGGCATTTGGTGGTTCGTCCAAGACGAGCATCCGGCCGCGGCTGGGCCGGCTGCTATTGCTGTTTCCCCCGTCACTGGAGATTCTTCCGGCATTGGAAGAGCTTTTTGCTCCCATTGCCTGGGGAACAGCGTCCTTCAAACTCCTGCCCTACGAAGAGTTGGCCGAGGTCCTTGCTGCAAAGAACCGCGACGACCTCTTCATCGGCGGATTTGCAGACCGAAAGACAGATACACTTATTCTCTACCGTGGCAATTTCGACCGCCTTGCCGTGCCGACCTCCATTTTCAAATCGCCTGGTACAGCGGCGAAGCCGAACCCATCCGCTCTCGCGCTCACCGATTACGGTCAGACTGTATGCCTGGGCGAATACGAGGCAGCAAGTGACGCAATACTCTACGAAGTAGACCCGGAGTTTCGCCGCCGCCTCAATGCCAAGCGCCGAGAGGAGGACCGCTCCTTCGGCGCCTGTCTTCGCCGGCTTAGGATTCAAAAGGGGCTTAGGCAGAGCGATTTCAACTCGATTCCCGCCAAGACCATTGCGCGGATCGAAAGAGGTGAGGTAGGCAAGCCACACCGGGATACGCTGCAAAAAATTGCGAACTGCCTGAATGTTGATCCTCAGGAAATTGAAACATTTTGACCGAGCATTCGCTCTTTCTCCTTTGAGTCACTAACCCCAGCCTGGACCATGCGCCCGCTTCACAGCCGCAGAAAACGATCAAAGCTAGCCGATGCCCAGCAATTTGTGAGCGAGGGCTCTACTCGTATTATGGACAGCAGTGACTATCTCACAGATGTTGACCGTACGCAGGTTATTGAGGAGGTAGTGGGGCTGCTTCTGACGACTGTTAAAGACCATTTTCCCAGACGCCCGCGTTTTACACGTCTCTTAATGACCTCTACGTCACGCTCCGGGAGGCCACGGCAAGCGTCCATCCGAATCGTATGCCGGCCACAGTGAAGGAAGCCTCTACGATGGCAGTCGCCGCCGTGCAGACGCTCGGCAGCCTTCTAGATGACGTTCTTATTCAGGCATTAGATCCGAACGTCGTATCCTCGCCCATGCCGATTAAATGGCAGGAGCTAAAGCGGATCGCGGAGCCTTGTGGATGGCGCCGAGGAGTTGTTCGCCAATCCGGGAGAGAGTCAGCGGCGTGACGACAGCGAGGTGGCCGAACTCTATGAGCAGATCGGTCGGCTGAAGATGGAGCTGGAGTGGATCAAAAAAAAAGCTGCGTGTTTCGGCTGAGGCCCGACGTGGGTTGATCGAGCCGAAGCATGCGTGGCTGAGCGTGCGGCGGCAGTGCGAGTTGCTGGGGCAGCTCGTGAACCTCAAAGCCGGAACACCGAAACCCAAGGCGCCGGCACCGAAGACTGACGGGCAGCCAGCGGGAAAGGGGGGAGAGCGATGAAGGAGCGAATCCCGCTTACAGGTGACTGCGTCGAGCGCCTGCACGTCTGGGTCCAGACCCATTGCCCGTGCATGCTCGACGAGCCCGACTTCATGCCTGGGTTATTTGTGATCGTTGAGGAAGAGGTGAGGGAAGCCTTGCTCCGCGAAGGTGCGCTCTTTCACTTTGTCGCGCGCGTGCTGAAGGAACGCCGCGAGCAGCTCGCTCATGCGAATCTTGTTGGGAGCGGGCAAGGTGTCCGCGCCTTGAGCCATCAGCTCGGTGAAGAGCCGATACGCCTCTTTCTCAGCGTCCTTGCCCTTGGGAAGTGATCCCTTGACGAGCTTGTGCTGCCAGCGCTTGGCGCCCTGGCGGAGCTGCACGACCCACCAGGAGTCGTGTTTGCGGAAAAACGGCTTGTTCGGCATCGCAGAACCCTCCAGAAAACCACACGCGGTAAACCGGAAGGTTGCAGCAGCCCCGAGGCTGCTACAAGAATCTGCTACAAAACTGCCCTTTTTCACCCACTGTCATTTTTGGCTGTCGCCGCAAGTCGCCTTTCTTTTTCGACTTGTGCGATTGGGCGCTGAGGGTTTCGAACCCCCGACCCCCTGGGTGTAAACCAGGTGCTCTAGCCGCTGAGCTAAGCGCCCCTTGGGAAATGCAAGAGTCAGAAGTCGGAATGCAGAATGCAGAAGTCAGAATGAAGAATGCAGAATGAACCGGCCGGCTCATTCTGCATTCTTCATTTCGCATTCCGCATTTCTCACATCGAGTAGCTGCTGCCGCAGCCGCAGGTGGTCTTGGCGTTGGGGTTGGTGATCGAGAAGCCGCGGCGGTTGAGGTCGTCGTGGTAATCCACCGTGACGTCGGTGAGGTACATGAGGCTGCGCTTGTCGACGACGACGGGGACGCCATGTTGCTCGAAGATCTCATCGATCTTCGGGTTCACTTGCGGGTCGAGGTCGAGCTTGTTCTGGAAGCCGCTGCAGCCGCCGCCGACGACGCGCATGCGGAGGTAAATCTTCTCGGGGGCGCCGGGGCTGGCCTGTTGCTCGGTGATGATGCGCTTGACTTCGCCGGCGGCCTTTTCGGTCAGGGTAATCGGCATGGATCAGGTCTCCTTGAGGGACGACGGGCTCTTTCTCTTCCGGGCGTTTGATTCTGACACAAATCTTAGACGGAATCGCGATTTTTCGCCAGGGGATTTAGGGCGCGCTTCTTTACCGCCTGCGTTACCTCCTGGATCACGACATCCACCTCCTCCTCGCTGTTGAAGCGGCCCAGGCCGAAGCGGATGCTGGCGTGGCAAGGTCGTCCGGGACGCCGAGGGCCCGCAGCACATAGCTCGGCTCAACGCTTGCGGAAGTGCAGGCCGAGCCAGAGCTGACGGCGACACCCTTGAGACTCATCAACAACGCCTCGCCGCGACGTCCGGAAAACTGACGTTCCGGTGCCCGCAAGACGACGCTCCAGCGAGCCGTTCACGCGGCAGTCGGGCAATTCGGCCCTCAAGGCCGCTCGCAATTTTTCCCGCAGTCTCCGTTGCCGCTCGGTCTCCCCCGCCATCTCCTCCTTGCACAGGGCGCAGGCGGCCCCGAAGCCGACGATGAGCGGCACGGGCAACGTTCCGGAGCGCATGCCCCGTTCGTGGCCGCCGCCATCGATTAGAGGCTGGAGGCGGACGTGTGGATTCCGCCTTCGCACGTAAAGAGCGCCGATTCCCTTGGGGCCGTACATCTTGTGGGCC
This sequence comes from Gemmataceae bacterium, assembly GCA_046350295.1. GTDB lineage: Bacteria > Planctomycetota > Planctomycetia > Gemmatales > Gemmataceae > JAXMAR01. The sequence goes on along the minus strand of JAXMAR010000018.1, from coordinate 69,452 downwards.
GAGCAACTCAGGAGATCGATGCCCATGGCTTCGACATCGAGCGCTATCTTGCCGAGGGCCTGAGTTGCGTCGGTATGGAAGAGGACCTTGCGTTCCTTGCACAGCCGGCCGATGTCGGCGATCGGTTGGAGGACGCCGATCTCGTTGTTGGCGGCCATGACGCTGACGAGGATGGTCCGGTCGGTGACGGCGGCGGCGAGGCGTTCGAAGTCGAGGAGGCCGTCGGCGTCGACGGGAAGGAACGTGACCTCGAAGCCTTCGGATTGCAGACGGCGGCAGGGGTCGAGGACGGCGTGGTGCTCAGTCTGGACGGTGACGATGTGGTTGCCTTGCTCGCGATACATGCGGGCGACGCCTTTGAGGGCGAGGTTGTCGCTCTCGGTGGCGCCGCTGGTGAAGACGATCTCGCGCTTGTCGGCGCCCATCAGGTCCGCGACCTGCCGCCGCGCCGTCTCGACCGCTTCCTCCGCTTTCCAGCCGAAGGCGTGGTTGCGGCTGGCGGCGTTGCCGTAGTGCTCGGTGAAGTACGGGAGCATTGCCTCGAGCACGCGGGGGTCGACGCGGGTCGTGGCGTTGTTGTCCATGTAGATCGGAGCCATGCGTTCATCTTACAGGCGGTCTCTTGTTAGAATGAACCGAGGAGGCAATCATGTGGGACTACATCGTGCCCGCCATTCTCGGCTTGGGCTTGCTCGCGCTGATTATTCTTCGGCTCAAGGGCGGGGGCTGAAGCAGCGGGTCCTGCCAGTTGGGCGGGCGTGTGTTCGAGGATGGCTTGAAGAAGACCGGCAAAGGGGACGAGGCGGCGGGGATGACGCACGCGACACCGCCAGCGGATGACGCGGCGAGCGCGTCGGCGACGTCCCGGACGGCTGCCGTGTCGGGAAGCACGGATGGACCGCGGAAGGATTCATGACTGAGCAACCGGCGGAAAATGTGCCACCGACACAGGACACGGGCGCGCCGCAAGAAGACCGGCCCGACTGCGTCATGCCGCCGCTACTGCCCGAGTCGCTGGCGCCGTGCGAGAAGGTGAAGTCGTTCCCGCCGAAGCCCGGCGTCTATCTGATGAAGGACGCCCAGGGGCGCGTCCTCTACGTCGGCAAGGCCAAGAACCTGCGCAACCGCGCGTCGCACTACTTCACCAAGGCGGCTACAGACGACCGGCGCACGGCGGACCTCGTCAAGGAGATCCGCGACATCGACTACCTCGAAGCGGACACCGAGGTGGACGCGCTTCTGCTGGAGGCGCGGCTCGTCAAGGACATCCAGCCGCGCTTCAACATCGACCTGAAGGACAACAAGTCGTTCCCTTATCTGCAAATCCGCATCCGCGAGGAGTACCCGCGCGTCGAGTTCACGCGGACGCCGCGCCGCCGGGGGGTCAAGCTTTACGGCCCGTTCACCAGCGCCAAGAACCTGCGTGCGGCGATGCAGGTGCTCCAGCGCGTCTTCCAGTTCCGCACCTGCCAGCTCGACATCAAGGAAAACGATCCGCGCTGGCGCTGGTTCCGCCCCTGCATCCTCCACTCGATCCGCCAGTGCACCGCGCCTTGCAACTTCCGCGTCAGCAAGGAGGACTACCGCAAGCAGATTCGCCGCCTCCGCCTGGTCCTCGAAGGCAAGAAGAAACGCCTGCTCCACGAGATGGAGGCCGAGATGGCGGAGGCGGCCAAGGCGCTTGAGTTCGAGAAAGCCGCGCGCCTGCGCGACGAGTTGAAGGCGCTGAGCAGCCTCAGCCTGCGCGGCGACGTCGACAAGGACGTGCAGCCCGAGGTTTTTCAGATCGAGCCGCGCAAGGGGATGCTCGGCCTGCGCAAGGTGCTGGGCCTGCCGAAGACGCCGCGGACGATCGAAGGCGTCGACATCGCCCACCTGAGCGGCCAGGAGATGGTGGCGTCGCTCGTCTCGTTCATCGACGGCCTGCCGTTCAAGCCCGGCTATCGCCGCTACCGCATCCGCAGCGTGAGCCAGATCGACGACTTCGCCTCGATCCGCGAGGTCATCTCGCGCCGCTTCCGGCACGCGGCGCGCAAGGGGGACTACGAGGAGGAGCAGATCTTCCCCGACATCCTCCTGATCGACGGCGGCAAGGGACAACTCAACGCCGCGCTCGAGGTATTTCGGGTGCTCGGCCGAGAGCCACCTTGCCTGATCTCACTGGCGAAGCGCGAGGAGGAGATCTTCCGGCCGGGAGACGCGGAGCCGTTGAAGCTGAGCCGCCACGCGGCGGCGCTGCGACTGTTGCAGTACGTCCGCGACGAGGCGCACCGGTTCGCGCAGCATTATCATCACATCCTGAGGCGGAAGAAGTACGAGGACAATGCTTGACGTTTGGGCGTCGTCCGCGCAGTTCTGCGAACCGGGGCTAAACGACAGATGAGCGGCGCGGATTTGCGCGAATTCAAAGGGCTTACTTGTCCTCGGTCTTCTTTTTCTTGCCGAAGCCGGTCCCGAAGCCCCGGCCGCCGACCTTGATCTCGGAGCCGTTGTCCCCCTCGTGGACGACGGTCACGAAGACGTTGGTGACCTTGACCGCGGTCTTGAGCTCGTCGAGCGTCAGCTTGACCTCATCCTTGTCCTTGCCGACCGTCCGGGTGATCTTGACGTCGGCGGACACCTTGAACGTCTTCTCCATCGGCTCCTTCTTCTCGTCCTTCTTGCCGAAGCCGAAGCCGCCGCCGGTGCGAATGGTGATGGCGCCGCTCTCGATCTTGGTGATCGTCCCGCGCGTCTCCTCCGCGAGGAGCAGCCCGCCGAGGGTCAACAGGGCAAACAGTCCGCCCACGCCGCGATAAAACATTGGACACTCTCCTGAGTAAGACGACATGCGGAGGAGAAGTTTCTCGACGCGAAGAAGCCGTCCTCTCCGCAACAGCCTAGCGAAATCCTATGCGGGAACGGCGGCCGTGTCACGCGCGTTCCGGTCAACGAGGCCAGCGCGCAGGGAGGCGACGTGCTACGCTCCGGCGCCAGCATCGAGCTGTTGGTGACGGCGGAGATGGCACAGATCCGCGCCGGGACGCTGGCGTACAATAAAAGGCATGGTACGTCCTGACGAATCGGAGATAGCCGATTCATGCTGCACTCAGCTTGCGGGTGAAAGTCCTGTCGCGGTAGGCGCCGGAGCGCCGCGTAGCAGGTCCCGGACGCACAAGGGAGACCTTGGCGTCTGAGTGGGATGTCAAGAGCCCGTATGGAGTCGTACGACCTCATGGCGGGGAGCAAGTTCGCAGGCCCAGCGTTAGCGAACCCTACAGCCTCGTGATATAAGAACCCGAAAGGTCGAGTGGCCGAGCCGCTCATGTCACGGCGAAGGCAAGAGACTGCACCTGTTAGAATGTCCGGAGGGGTGCAGGACACTCGCGGGGTAGAGGGGAGGGCATGTGAACACAGCTTGGTGCGGAACAGGAGAGACCCGTCCCGGCGGCCCACGTTGGGCGATGGCGGCTCCTATAAGCCGATGGCGAAGGGGAGTCGTGTCGGGCGGGAGTCCGAGGGGTTCGTAGTACCGTCGAAGCCGGCGAAAGTCGGTGGAGGGAAGGGACCCTGCTTTGGTCACGATGGCGCACGGAGGTAAGCGCGAGGGCATGGTCCAAAAGACCCAACTACCCCATGACAAAGTGCGAGAACTCCAACGCAGTCTGTTCACGGCAGCCAAGCGGCATCGGGAGCGACGCTTTCACGCTTTGTACGACCGGATCTGGCGGATTGACGTTCTGCTGGAGGCGTGGCAGCGGGTGCGCAGCAACAAAGGGGCTGCGGGCATCGACGGCGAGACGCTGACGATGATCGAGCAGCAAGGCGTCGGGCGGTTCCTGTTGGACCTGCAAGACGTACTCCGTGCGGGGAAGTATCGGCCGCAACCGGTGCGTCGGCGATACATTCCCAAGGCGGATGGGCGGCAGCGGCCGCTGGGCATCCCGACGGTGCGGGATCGCGTCGTACAGATGGCGGCAAAGATCGTGTTGGAGCCGATCTTTGAGGCGGACTTCGAGCCGTGCAGTTACGGCTTTCGTCCGCGCCGCAGCGCGACGCAGGCCTTGGAGGCCATCCGTTTGACGGGTGGGCGCGGCCACTATCACGTGGTGGACGCGGACATTCAAGGCTTCTTCGATGCCATCAACCAGGACATCCTTCTGGAGCAAGTGGCGCGGAGGATTTCGGATCGGCGGGTGCTCAAGCTGTTGCGGCAATGGTTGCAAGCAGGCGTCATGGAGGATGGTCAGGGTGCGGACGGCGACGGGGACTCCGCAAGGCGGGGTCATTTCACCGTTGTTGGCGAACGTGTACCTGAACGATCTGGACCGCATCTGGACGGCGACTTGTTCACCTGGGTCAACTGGTGCGTTACGCGGATGACTTCGTCATCTTGTGCCGCACGCGGGCTCAGCCGAGCAGGCGCTGGCTGAGGTGAGGATGATTCTGGATCGGCTGCGACTGCAACTGCATCCGACCAAGACACGATTGGTGGAGTTGGGCTTGGGGAAAGAGGGCTTCACGTTCCCGGGATGTTACCTGCGGATCGTGCGTTCGCACTTCAAGGGGCGACGCTATCTGTTCCGCTGGCCGTCTCCGCGAGCGATGAAAGCGATCACCACCAGATCCACGACCTCACCGAACCGCGGCGCTGGGCGTGGATGAAGGACATCCGGGAAGTGATCCGGGTGCTGAATCCGGTCCTGCGTGGCTGGGGCGGTTACTTCCGGACTGGCAACGCGTCGGCAAAGTTCAACGCGGTGGACAGCTACGTGCGTCAGCGGCTGCTTCGGCTGCTGGCTCGGCGTGGCGGCCAACGACGCTGGCAACCCGATGGGCGTCCGTTCCGGCCGAGCGCCTGGCCGCATCGCCGCTTCGTGACCGAGCATGGCCTGTATCAGTTGTTGGGCACGATCCGTTACCCGGGAGTCGCGCATGCTGTCTGAGAAGACCAACGGTAAGCCGTATGCGGGAAATCCGCACGTACGGTTTGAACGGGGGTCTCAGGAAACGGAGCCGGCGCGCCACCGCGCCTGAGACCTACCAATGCAAAGGACGAAACCGAGTCCGTTTCCTTTTCCTCCAAAGCGTCTCTACCTTGGGAGAGACATCCCGATGCGGCTGATCCGCCGGTACGCGCAGGCCATCGCGGCCGAGTTTCATCCCGAGCGCATCATTCTCTTCGGCTCTTACGCCAGCGGGACGCCGCACGAGGGGAGCGACGTCGACCTCCTCGTCGTGATGCCGACGCGCGACGAGCAGAAGGAGGCGCTGCGCATCCGCTGGCGCCTGGCTGCGCCGTTTCCGGTCGACCTCCTTGTCCGCACGCCGAAAGAAGTCGGATTGCGGCTTGCCCGGAAGGAATCATTCACGACAACGATCGTGTCCACCGGAAAACTCCTCTATGAAGAAGGCGACGAGGGAATGGGTCAAAAAAGCGGACAAGGACTTCATCGTCGCGCGCGAAGCCGCCGCAAGCGAAACACCTCTACATGACGCGGTGTGCTTTCACTGCCAGCAATGCGCGGAAAAATACCTGAAAGCACTGCTGGTGGAGCACAGCCTTTCCGTCCCCAAGACCCATGACCTCGACCTGCTGCTTGCCGCTGTGATATCTCAGCACGCGGAGTTGCGCTCTCTGCGTCGTGGCTGCCTCTTCCTTTCGGTCTTTGCCGTAGAAGACGCGCTACCCCGGTCATGACGCCACCAAACGACAGGCGACATCCGCCCTTCGCTGGGCCGAGCGCATGCGCAAAGAATCCCGTGGCGTCCTCGGCATCCGCGAAAGACGGAAGTAAAGGAACCGGCCAATGCCACCCATCTATCTCGACTACAACGCCACCACGCCGCTCGACCCCGCCGTGGTCGAGGCGATGCTGCCATTTCTGCGCGAGGACTTCGGCAACCCGTCGAGCGCGCATGCGTATGGCGTTCGCGCTCATGAAGCCGTCGATCAATCCCGCGCTCAGGTCGCGGCGCTTATGGGCGCACGGTCGGAGGAGATCGTCTTCACCGGTGGCGGGTCGGAGGCGAGCAATCAGGCGCTGAAGGGGGCGGTGTTTCAGAAGTTACGCGGCTGGTTCGGGCGCTGGGTGCGCGGGGCGCATATCGTCACGACGTCGGTCGAGCATCCGGCGACGTTGCAGCCTTGCGAGTTTTTGAAGCGGATGGGCGCCTCGGTCACCGTCCTACCGGTCGACAAGTATGGCGTGGTCGATCTCGCGGCGGCGAAGAAGGCGATCGCGAAGGGGACGACGATCGTCAGCGTCATGCACGCGAACAACGAGGTGGGGACGCTGGAACCGATCCGGGAACTGGCGGAGATGGCGCACAAGGTCGGGGCGCTGCTGCACACGGACGCGGCGCAATCGCTGGGCAAGATCGAGGTCGATGTCAACGAGCTGGGCGTCGATCTCTTGACGCTGGCGGGGCACAAGCTCTATGCGCCGAAAGGGATCGGCGTCTTGTATGTTCGCAAGGGAGTGACGCTGGAGCCGCTGATTCATGGAGCGGGGCATGAAGGGGGACGGCGGGCGGGGACGGAGAACGTGCCTTATATCGTCGGTCTGGGCAAGGCGTGCGCGATCGCCCGAGAGAGTTTGCCGGGCGCGACCGAGCGATTGCGTGGGCTGCGCGATCGGCTGTGGACGAAGCTGCGGGAGGCGCTGGGGGAGCGGGTCGTGTTGAACGGGCATCCGACGGAGCGATTGCCGAACACCTTGAACGTGAACTTCATCGGCCAGGGGGGAGCGGACTTCTTGAAGAGCGTGCCCCAGATCGCGGCGTCGACGGGCTCGGCGTGCCACGAGGGGCGGATCGATCAATCGCCGGTTTTGTGCGCGATGCGGGTGCCGCCGGAGATCGGCAAGGGGGCGGTGCGGCTGAGCGTGGGGCGGTTCACGACGGAGGCGGAGGTGGATCAGGCGGCGGAGATCCTGACGCGGGCCGCGGGAGCGGCAACGACGCGGAACAACGGAGCTTGAAACAAACGGCTTGTTTGTTCCCGCTCCACGTGACCCGGATTCGTCGCATTCGAACCGGCGGAAGGTGGTACGGGGAGGATCGCGATTCTACCGCAATCCGTGGGGCGCCTTCCTGTTGCGGCGAAGGCGCTGAAATACGTCGCGATGAGTGGGTGTGTGTGCGACGAGATGCGACGCAATTTCACGCAAATCGGCGTGGCAAAACCGTACAAGGGATCAAGGCCGCTTCTCGGGCGGCATGTCGGGGACGACCATCGGCGGGGGAGCGGGAACGGCCTCGACAGCGGGCCGGGCAGGAACGCCGGCGGGGCCGCCGATGACGCCTCCCAGGCCCATGCCCATGCCACCGATGCCGCCGACGCCGGGGACAGCGACGCCGGGGGGCAGCATGCCATCGAGGGGATTGGGGCTGCGGTGGATCGGGCCTTCGTCCTTGCGGATCTTGCGGGCGCGGTCCTCGTCGGTGACGAAGAGGACGTTGCCCATCTGCACGGCCTTGAGGTTGCCCATCTCGGCGAGGAGCTTGACCGCGGTTTCGAGCGTCGCGTCTTCCAGGGTGAGCGTTACCTTGGTGTCGGCGGTCTTGGCCTGGCGCGGGTCGAGGACGAGGTTGAGGCCCGTTGTCCGGCTCAGATCCTTGAGGGCGATCTTGAGGGACTCATTGTCGACGTTGACGCTGATGCGCTGGCGCATCTGGCGGTAGATGCCGATCTCCTCAGTGGTGACGAGGACGGAGTCGTCGACGATGACGTACGTGAGGTTGTAGGCGTTGAGGGTGCGCTGCAACGCGGTGCGAACCTTACCTCCCTTATCGCACTTGATGTGGACCTGCGCGGCGCCGGGCGCCATGCCGCCGCCCACGTCGTCGATGGGGAAGAGGCTGCCGACGACGACGCGATCGAGGACGAAGTTGACGCCGGTCTTGGCCTTGAGGTGGTTGAGCACGTCCTCGAGGCTATTGCCGGCGAAGTCGAGGGTCATGCTCTGATCGAGCGCCTTGCGGATCTTCTCGGCGGGGGTTTCCTTGCGTTCCTTCACCGGGCCCTCATCCTGGGCGGAGCCGACCTGGAGGTGAGAAAAGGCCCAGAAGAGGAGGAGGCCGAAAAACGCGAGACGAAGCCAGCGGGAACGGGCCATGGTCGACTCCTTGCGGGAAAGACTGCTTCTCAAAGTTTACGCGGGGCGCGGGAATGACGCAAGGCAGCCGTAAAATGAAGAGGTATGACATCCACCTTCACAGCGCCGAGCATCCATTGCGACGGTTGCGCCGGGACTATCCGCCGCTCGCTCGGCGAAGTCCCGGGCGTTTCCCGGGTGGACGTGGATATCAGCGGCAAGACCGTCCGCGTCGAGCACAACGCCGGCGTTGACCGCGGCAGGCTGGGCGCAATGCTCGATCGCATCGGTTATCCGGAGCGGGCGCCGGAGTCGGCGGACCTTGTCGAAGATCCTGTGTGCGGGATGCGGATCGATGCGAAGACGGCGGCCGGCTCGGCGAGCTTCGAAGGCAAAACGTACTGGTTCTGCTCGACCTCCTGCCTGGACAAGCTCAATGCGGAGCCGGGGCGTTATCTGAAGGCGGGCACGCCGGCCTTGCACCCGGGCGCTCGCCAATCGGGTGATGCGATCTACACCTGCCCGATGCATCCGGAGGTGCGGCAGAAGGGCCCGGGCGTCTGTCCGAAGTGCGGGATGGCGCTGGAGCCGGCGGAGGTCACGACAGAGGCCGGGGACGATCCGGAGCTGGCCGACATGCGGCGGCGTTTCTGGATCGCGCTGGCGCTGACCGTGCCCGTTTTCCTGCTGGCGATGCTCCCGATGTTGGGCGTGCCGCTCGAGCGTTGGCTCTCGTCTGGTTGGAGCAACGCGGTGCAGTTGGCCTTGGCGCTCCCTGTCGTGCTCTGGGCCGGATGGCCGTTCTTCGCGCGAGCGTGGTCGTCGCTGCGGAACCTCAGCCCGAACATGTTTACGCTGATCGCGCTGGGAACCGGAGCGGCGTTCCTCTACAGCGTCGTCGCCGTTCTCTGGCCCGCGCTCATTCCATTGTCGCTGCGCCATCACGGGGCGGTCGAGGTCTACTTCGAGGCGGCGAGCGTGATCGTCACACTGGTGCTCCTTGGTCAGGTGATGGAACTGAAGGCAAGGCAGCAAACCTCGCAGGCCATTCGCCATCTCCTTTCCCTCGCGCCGGCGACGGCCCGTCTTGTGCGCGAGACGGGCGAAGCCGATGTGCCGCTGGAGCAGATTGGCGTCGGCGATGTTGTTCGGGTCCGGCCGGGCGACAAGGTCCCGCTGGACGGCGTGGTGACCGAGGGGCGCAGCGGCGTCGATGAATCGATGCTCACGGGCGAAGCGCTGCCGGTCGAGAAGGGACCGGGAGACTTGGTCATCGGCGGGACGGTGAATCAGACGGGCGCTTTTCTGATGCGAGTGACGAAGATCGGCGGCGACACGGTGCTGTCGCAGATCGTGCAGATGGTCAGCCAGGCACAGCGGAGCCGCGTTCCGATTCAGCGGTTGGCGGATCGCGTCGGGGCGGTTTTTGTGCCACTCGTGCTTCTCGCCAGCCTTTTGACGTTCTTCCTCTGGGCTCGCTTTGGGCCCGAAGACAAGGCGCTGAGCTACGGGCTGGTCAATGCGGTGGCCGTGCTCATCATCGCTTGCCCGTGTGCGCTCGGCCTGGCGACGCCGATGTCGATCATGGTCGGGGTTGGCCGAGGCGCTGCGGAGGGCATTCTTTTCAAGAATGCGGAGGCGCTGGAGGCGCTGCAAAAGGTCCACACGATCGTTTTCGACAAGACGGGGACGTTGACGGAGGGGAAGCCGAAGGTCACGGACATCGTTCCGCTGGGTGGCTGGACGGAAGAGGACCTGCTTCGGTTCGCCGCCGCGGTCGAGCGCAACAGCGAGCATCCGCTGGCCTTTGCCGTGCTGCGTCTGGCGGCGGAGCGCGGGGTGGGGGAAACAAGGGCGGAGTCGTTCCGGGCCTATCCGGGGGGCGGAGTCGAGGGCAAGGTCGAAGGCAAACGCGTGTTGCTGGGGAGCCGGCCGTTTCTGGCCGAGCAAGGCGTCACGGACGAGTGGCCGGCTCAAGAACTGCACGAGCAGGGAAAGACGATCATCCACCTGGCGGTGGATGGGAAGCCGGCGGGGTCTCTCGCGCTGGCCGATCCGATCAAGGGGACGACGGCGGGAGCCCTCGCCTGGCTCAAAAGCCAAGGCATTCGCGCGGTGATGCTGACGGGGGACGATCCGCGCACGGCGGCCACCATCGCGCAACGGCTCGGCATCACCGAGTACCGTGCGCGGGTGGCGCCCCAGGACAAGGCGCGCTTCGTCAACGATCTGCAGGCGCAGGGGCGGATGGTGGCGATGGCGGGGGACGGCATCAACGACGCCCCTGCTCTCGCGGCCGCCGATGTCGGCGTCGCGATGGGGACCGGGACCGATGTCGCCATCGAATCGGCCGGGATCACGCTGCTGCGCGGCGACCTGCAAGGGCTCGTGCGGGCCATCGTCCTGAGCCGTAGGGTCATCCGCAACATCCGGCAAAACCTCTTCTTCGCCTTCGTCTACAACCTGCTCGGCGTCCCCATCGCCGCCGGCGCCCTCTATCCGCTGTTCGGCCTCCTGCTCAATCCGATGATCGCGGCAGCTGCCATGAGCCTCAGCTCGGTCTCCGTCATCACCAATGCGCTGCGTTTGCGCCGACGCGCGGCGGCGTAAGTCATGGTTTCTTTTACGGCTGAGTTCTTCGTCAAGAGTTAATCACCTCTTCACTTGTAATCCGGCTTTTTGCGTTTAGCATGCGGCCCATTGTTCTCGCCCGCCCTCATCGGAGACAGCAATGTCACGCCGCGCCTTCACGCTCATCGAGCTCTTGGTCGTCATCGCCATCATCGCCATCTTGATTTCGCTCCTGGTTCCGGCCGTGCAGAAGGTCCGCGAAGCGGCGGCACGGACGCAGTGCGCCAACAACCTCAAGCAGGTCGGACTGGCCGCGCACACCTACCACGACGCCTACAAGCGATTCCCCTCGGGCATCAATCTCCCGATCGCCTCGACCTCCGGGGCCGTGTCGCCGAGCAACGCGCTGTACAAGAACGGCATCATCGGCAACCCGCCGATCCCCGGCCAGTACATCTCCTGGCCGGAGGCGCTCTTGCCCTTCATCGAGCAGGACAACCTCAAGAAATCGCTGGACCTGACGCAGCGGGAATACGCCAACTGCAACGGGCCCAACTCGACCGGCGCCCAGGTGATCCAGATCATGATTTGCCCCTCGGACGTGATGACCTCCAATGTCACGACTTACACCACCGGTGGCGTCACCTACTACTTCGGCATGAACAGCTACGGCGCCAACGGCGGCACGCGCTCCTGGTACGTGAGCAGCATGAGAAACGACGGCATGTTCTGGATCAACAGCCGCGTCCGCATGGGGGACGTCACGGACGGGACGAGCAACACGCTCCTCTTCGGCGAGCGCTTCCATCAGGACCCCGCTTATACCAACATCGCCACGCTGGGCGGCTGGGCGTGGGCCAACTACAGCGCCGGCCAGGACTACCTCTTCAGCACGCCCGTGCCGGTGAACTACCAGCTGCCGGCGGGCACGAAGATCGGTTCGCCGGCCTTTCCCGAAGATGACCGCGTCTGCGCCTTCGGCAGCGGCCATTCGGGAGGAGCCAACTTCGCACTGGCGGACGGTTCGGTGCGTTTTCTTACCCTCACGAGCAACTCCGACCTGCCCGTTCTGCAGGCTTTGTCGACGCGTGCCGGCGGCGAAGTCGCTTCGGCAAATTGACACGTACATGGAGTTTCGACACGTAGCCGAAGGCGCGAGACTTCGGCTGAGGACGCAATCAAGCCGCTGAAGTCTCACGACTTCCGCTACGGGTCTTGCCACGATGAAGAGAGTCGTTGTCGCCATCGCTTTCCTTCTGTTTCAATCGGGTTGCCGCAAGGCGCCGCCGGAGTTCACGCCGGTGGAAGGGGTGGTGCTGCTCGACGGCAAACCGTTGCCTCAGGCGCTGGTGGAATTCGCGCCGCAGCTGAGCGAGTGGGGGGCGGAGATGAACTCGCGGGCGATCACTGACGAGAACGGTCGGTTCCGGCTGGAAGGCGTCGACAAAGGACGTGAGGGAGCGGCGGTGGCAAGCCACAAGGTCGCCGTGCAGGAAGCGCCGCCGCGGGCCGAGTTCCGCGGCATGGACGCCCGCAGCCAGGAGGGACTTGAGCGATCCCGGGCCAAGCTGAAGAACCGGCCGATTCCGGATGTCTATGGCAATCTGGTGCGGACCCCGCTCTTGGTCGACGTGAAGGTCGAGCAGCGGGAATACACGCTGACGCTGAAGCGTTGATGTGTTCGTCGTAAGTTCTTACGTCCGCAGTGGCTCAGGCCGATTCGCCTTCCGACCGTCAGCCCGCCTTTCGCAACGGTTATCCGTTAGGGAACACCTTTTCCCGCTTTGCCTTATCCGCCGCCAACTCGCGAAAGACATGGGATAACATCTGTATCGCGGTTCTCCCCGTTTCTGGAAAGCGCCCATTTGATCTTCATAATTCGCTTTTATCCACCCATCCGAAAACATTATCAGCAGCAGACGCCCCGGCTTGCCGGGCTTGCGCACAGCCGCCTGTTCGCCTCGCTGCTCACATGCATTCAACGGGCTGGACGCCCGGCGACAGGAAGTCCCAGTAGCAAAGGAGTGTCGGCATGAAGTCCTGGTTTCGGAAACTGTTCCTCCTGGCCGCGGGCGTGCCCATTCTGGGCATCGCCCCCGCAGCCCGCGCGCAGGAAAGCATCGAGAGCCGATTGGAGCGGCTCGAGAAGCAGAACGAGGAGCTGCGGAAAAGGAACGACGAACTGTTGAACCGCCTAAGCGCCTCCCCGGCGCCGGTCAGCACCGACCCCGGCGCGGTCCTGCACCGCGAGGACGTCAACAAGATCATCGACGAGTACCTCACCGGCGTCGAGAAGAAGAAGGTCGAAGAAAAGAAAGCCACCGACCCCTGGTACCAGGTCGGCACCAACCTGAAGATGTCGGCGACCTGGAAGAACGGCTTTGTCGTCAACACCCCGAACGATGACTTCTCCCTGCACGTCGGCGGCTGGATCCAGTACGACAACGTGTTCTGGACGCAGTCCAAAGCCTTGCTGACCCCGAAGGGCGGCGCCCTCCCGCCTGGACCCACCGCGGCGTCCGGTCCCGCCGTGGGCGGCATCGGCGATCTCCAGGACGGCATGTATTTCCGTCGCGAACGCATCATGCTCGACGGCAAGTTCTGGGAGAACTTCGAGTACACCCTGATCTTCGCCTTCGAAAACGACACGTTCAGCACGAACGGGCTTGACGAGTTCTGGGTCGGCGCCACCAATATTCCAATCATCGGCACCGCCCGCATCGGCCACGTCAAGAACTGCGTCGGCCTCGAAGGCGATATGACGGCCTCGAGCCGGACGATGACGTTCATGGAACGGTCGTCCTACTCCGAGGCGATCGAGCAGAATGAGAACTTCGTCACCGGCCTCTGGCTGGGCAACAACTACTTCGACCAGCGCGCCACCTGGTCGGGTGTTATTTTCCGCCAGGACCCCGGCTCCTCGACCGGCGCCTACTTCGGCGACGGCCAGTGGGGCTGGCAGGGGCGCTTGACCTCGCTGCCCATCTACGCGAACGACGGCCGCTGCCTCTTGCACCTGGGCCTCTCCGGCGGCTGGCGCAACGGCGTCAGCAACAACGTCGTCTCCACCCTTCGCCAGTTCCAGCTCCGCGCCCGTCCCGAGCTGCGCGACGACGATCCGGCCGGCGCATTCAGCGGCGGCGTCGGCGCCAACGGCAACAGCAACCGCATGGTTGACACCGGCGTCATTGTCGCTCAGCGCGAATGGCTGGCGGGCCTGGAACTGCTCTATATCAATGGTCCGTTCTCGCTCCAGGCCGAGTACGGTTGGAACTGGATTGACGGCGCGCAGGGCATCAACCCCGCCGGCTTTGTTCTCAACCCCGCGTTTGCCGCCAGGCAGAACTACCTCTTCAGCGGCGGCTACGTCCAACTCGCCTACACGCTCACCGGCGAAAACCGCAGCTACGACAAGCGGCTCGGCCGCCTCGACAGCTATTACTTCGGCCGCAAGGGGCTCAACGAGAACGCCTACTTCGTGCGCGGCGAGGACGGCAGCCTCCAGTGGGGCCTCGGCGCCTGGGAAATCGCCGCCCGCTACTCCTACCTCGACCTCAACGACGGCTCCGGCGCCACCACCATCAATGGCGGCCGCATGGATGGCTTCACCGTCGGTCTCAACTGGTACCTGAACGACAACCTCAAGTTCCAGTTCGACTGGGTCTACGATCGCCGCAAGGAGCTGCCGGCGGCGGTTCTGCCCGGCTACACCAGCGGCTTCGGCATGCGTATGCAGTTCATGTACTAACCGCCCGGAAGACGTGGGCACACGTTTCCTAACTGTGCAGGCGGCTAGCGCCCCCGGCACGTTGGAAAACGTGCCGCCACAGTGGAGTACCGCGACCTTACACCCAACCGAGAAAAGGAGTCTTTGGATATGAGAAGGATGTTCGCTCTCTTCCTGGGCGGTCTAGCCCTGGCCTACTCGGCCGGCAGCGCCCGGGCACAAGAGACTGTGATCCCGACGACGGAAACGCGCGGGCCGATCGCCAGCGTGCTGCAGACGAGCTGCGGCGCCGGCGCCTGCTGCGCCCCCGCCTGCCCGACGACGTGCAAGACCTGCGTCGCCGTGCCGGACAAGAAGATCGTGAACCACACGGTGTTCGCGTCCAAGTGCATCGACTACTGCCTGCCGAAGTGCCCCGGCTTCTTCGAGAGCCTTCGGCATCGCGGCAGCTGCGCTTCGTGCAACACCTGCGGCACGTGCGCGTCGGGCGCCTGCCCCGCCCCGTCTTGCCCCACCTGCGCTTCCTGCGGTCACGTTCGCACCAAGCACGTCCTCCTCAAGCGCGTTGTCACCTGCGAGGAGGATGCGTTCAAGTGCGTCGTCACCGAACGGCCGCCGTGCGTTCCCGCGTGCGCTCCGCCCTGCGGCGCCCCGGTGGGGCCGATCGGCGAGCCGATCCCGGCGCCGAAGGGGAAGACCATGCCCCCCGCCGGCACGGTGTCGATTGGCGGCGCTCCAGTCGCGGTGACCCTGCCCGCCGCACCTGCCGCCGCTCCCGTGGCGTTGCCCGCCGTCCCCGCGGCCCTCGCTCCGGGGCTGCCGTCGGCCGGTCCGGTTACGGTCATCCCCAACCCGTAAGGACGCGGGCCCCTGTTCTGCGGCTTGTTTCTCCCTCGGCCGTCTCCATCTGGAGGCGGCCGAGCTCTTTTTTTGTGAATCGCTGCCTTCAGCCTCTTCAGCCTCGGCAAGAAGAAAGGGCAATAGACGGTCACTTTCTGCGCAGCGACTCAATGACTTCGGGCAGGGGCGGGGCTTTGCCAAGCGAGGTGAGAATCTCATTTTTGTTGATGTCAACGACCGGAACAGCGGCGTCAAGAATCGCCTTGCGAACAGTCGGCAGCCATTGCTTACCGATCCATTCCAGGTTGCCGAACGGCGTGACGGAATAGGCGCCCCAACCGGCGTCCGTCAGAATCAGCTTCATCGCCTCGACGGCGTTCGCATTGGTCGAATGAAACACGATCGGACAGGTTGGGGGTTTTGTCGCCAGCATCTCGGCGACTTGGCGCCCGCTGCCCGGATCGCGGACGCGTCCATCACTCGTCGGAATCAATTCCATGTCGTGATCGAGCGAGATGAGGATCGTCTCGCCCAGGTGCTCCTCGAGAAAACGGGCGCTTTCGGCTGGATCGGAAAAAAAATGGTGTTCGTATGTGAAAAAGCGGTCACGAAGGAGCGACTCCATCTCGCGCTGGCGGTCCGTGTTGTCTTCCAGCACCACTATTTTCATTCTCATTGGAACCACTCCTTGGCGACGGGTCTTGCAGATACGGCGTCGGATCGAGCGGGAGTTTCATCACTTCGTGATCTTCAGCATCACCGACTTCGCCCCGTGTTCGGTGTTCTTCCCCTCGCGCCGCGACAATACGACGATTGGATGGTCGGTCGGCGTCACCCAGGGCTCGGCGTAGATCTGCATCGTCCGCCGCGTTTCCGTTTCGTTGATGAGAATGCCGTTGAGGCCGATGTCGAGCACGCGGACCCCGTGCGGCAAGCCTCTTACCTCGAGTGGAATGCGGCCGCTGAAACCGTTCTTGCGCTCGATGACGACGGTCAAGCGCGTGATGCCGCCAGGCTTGAGCATGACCTCGCTCTCTACCGTGCGTGTCACGATGTCGCCCGGATCGATGACCTTGGGCGTTTCGCCGCTCGCCTCACGGGTGATCTTCTTGCCGTCGATTACGGCCTCGGCGCTGAGCTTGAGCGGGCTCGTCTTCGCGGGCATGGTCGCTTTCTCGTCGACGAAGAGGGCAAACGCCGTCGAAGTGTGTTCGGCCTCGATATCGGTCGCGGGGGCATGAAAGCCGGGAGGCAGGTTCTCCAGGCGGACCTGAATCGGACCCTGGTAGCCGTCGATGCGATCCGCCGTGACGCTGATTGGTATCGAGGCCCCCCGGCCGATCGATGGGGTGGTCGGACTGAAGCGGACGTTGAAGCCGGGGCGCGGCGGGCGGACGATGAGGCGATAGGCGAAGCCTGGGCCGCCGGAGCCGCGGGCGTCGCTGATGCGGATCTGGAAAGCGCCGTCGGCGGGCGGATCGAAGAAGAGGCGGGAGTCGCGGCCATAACCGGCGCCGCCATCGTCGTTGCGATAGGGGATGCTGAAGACGGGGAAGCCGTTGGGTGGGAACTTCGACCCCGGCGGATGGATGGAGACCTTGTACATCGGCTCATTCAGCGCCACATGAACTGGGGTGGTGTCGAGAAAGCCGGTGCGGCGGCCGCCGGCGGCGAAGAAGTTGCAGTCGGCGTCCGGATGGGTCGGCAGCGCGTCGATGCGCAGGAGCTGGCCGCCGACATAGACGTAGTCGTTGACGGATAGATCGCTCCAGGCCTCGATGCGGATATTCGGCTGCACGTCGTTGTGATCGCGGAAGGTGACGTACGTCTTCGCCTGACACCGCAGGACCGCGCGTTCCAGCGGCTGCCCCGCCTTATCGAGGATTTCGATGACCGGATCGAGAGGCGAGCCGAGGCGATTGGCTTCGACTTCGAGGATGAGCCGCTCGCCTTTCCTGGCGGTGAAGGTCCAGACATCGGCGGCGCCGGGCTTCGCGAGGGCGCCGTTGCCAACGCCTGGCGTCGCAACATGCCCGCACGACGTGCGTGAAGGCGAAGGCTCCGCCGTCGCCTCCGGGAACTCGCCGACGACCACTTGCGTCTTGCCGAGCACCGGCCCATGCTTGCTCGTGACCGGAAGATTGAGGCGGGCGCCGGGAACAGCATCGGCCGCCGCTTTGAGCCGAACCTTGGCGTTATCGAGAAAAACGCCTTCGAGGCGAAACTCGCGCTCCTGGCCCTTCTGGAGGCCCAGGGGGAAGACCGACGTCACGATCGGAATCGGGCCGACGTTGAGACGGTAGCTCATCCCGGCGCCACCTTTCAACTCCCGATCGCGGATGCCGAGAGCGTAGTCGCCATCCGCGGTGAACGTATAGCCGAGGAGGCCGTCGCTCGATTCGGCGAGTAGAGCGCCGCGCAGGTCGACGAGCTGGAGATAAGGATCGACTTTAGAGCCGATGTCCTTGCTCCGGACCTGGACGCCGATCTGCTGGCCTTTGACAGCGTGGAAACGGAAGAAATCGATATCTCCCGCGCGATCAAGCGTACCGTGTACGCTTGCCGGCAGCGTGATCGGCGTTCCACGGACGGGGGAGTCGTTGTCGGCGGTCTCCTTTTGCAGGGGGAAGGGAGCGGCGTCCTTCGCCTCCTTGGCCGGCGCTGCTTTCTTGGCCGGCGGCGTCGGTTTCAACTCGTCCCGGACCTTGCCGGTCGCCTCATCAAGAACGACGACAATGCCGTCGTGCCGCCCGAGGGCGATCTGCTTCTGGTCCGGCGCGACGGCAAGCGTTTGGACGAAGCCCGGCTGACGATCGTAGATGCGCAGCTCCTGGAGGGGATCGAGCTTCCAGGCCTTCGCGACCCCTTCTTGGCCGAGGGAATACAGCGTCGTGCCATCGCGGCCGAAGATGAGCTTCTGCACGCCCGCTTCGTGAGCGAAGACCGAGTGCAGGAGCTTGGCGGCGCCGGCGCGGATGGCGTAAAGGCGGATGCTCTTGTCGAGACCGCCCGCCGCGAGGTGAACGCCGTCGGCGCTCCAGGCGACGGCGTAGAGCCAGTCGTTCGCCTCGCTCAACGTTAACAGCAGCTTGCCGGTGGCGACGTCCCAGATCTTGACGGCGCGATCGGCCGAGCAGGTGGCGATGGAGCGGCTGTCGGGGCTGAAGGCGAGAGCGTACACGGCGTCGCTGTGATCTTTGAGGAGGACCGGGGAGCGGCCGGCCTTGTCGCCGAGCGGGGTCAGGTGGACGCGCGCGTCGTACCCGGCCGTGGCGAGCCAGCGCTTGTCGGGACTGATGGCGAGATCGAGGATCACGTCTTTGTGCAAACCGGGGAAACGCTCCGGGATTTCCGCCTCGGACGCATTCATCTTGTGGAAGAGTGAGACCTTTCCTTCCACCCCCGGAGAACCGTAGGCGACGGCGAGCAGGCTTCCGTCATCGCTCGGGGCGAATCCCGTCACCCGGTCGGCCGGCGCAATCCCGACCTTGGGCATGTCGGCGCGAAGCGGACGGAATTCGATATCGCGGTTGCGGCCGATGATCAAGAACCGGCCGAGCGGATCGAAGGACAGGGCGGACACCGGCGCAAACCCCCCGACGCTCGGCTTGATGTCGGGCAACGCCACCTTGATCAGGGCGCTATCGTCCTTGGCCCCCGCTTTGACCCAGGCGCGCAGGAGGGCGATCTCCTCCTTGGTCGGCCTGTGCTTCGCGGTCTTGGGCGGCATGATCGGTTTCTGGGTCCCCTCGACAAGGTTGACGATCCAGCTCTTGTCCGGCTGTCCGGGGACGAGGACGTCGCCGCGGTCACCGCCTTCGAGGATGGCCTTGAAAGTTTCGAGATTGAGGCCCCCCTTGAGATCCTTGGCGTTGTGACACTCGACGCAGTACTTGGCGAAGACGGGGCGGACGTGCTTGGCGTAGGATGGACCATCCTGGGCGCAGGCGCCGAGCGCACACGACAAGAGGAACGCGAACGATGCAAAGGTCTTGATGCTATTCATGACATGAGAGCTCGCTGGACAGGTTTTCCTCGAAGGCGTCCGGGATTTCATCGAGCAGTAGACGTCCGGCCGCTTTCAAATGCGGAATAACGTGATAGAGGACGCCCATGACGGTTATCGTGGTTTCCTTGGGGTCGCAGTCTTGAGGGCGCCGAAAGATGTTGTTCAGTTGCTTGAGGTCGCCGAGCCAGTCCGTCATGTGAAAGATGAAGTCCTGCCGTCTGCGCGCATACTCCTCCCTGCCCCACTCCTTCTTGTCCTCGCGACGCGCGTTGTCGAACACTCGACCAAGCAGGGTATCAATCTCCTTCGGAAGATCGATCCCCTTCATCTTCGATCTGCTCCCTCCAAGCTGCGAGCCTGACTTCCCATTCCTTGCCCGTTTTTTCGCCAACATGACGCATCCCCCTCTCGATGGTTGCGATCCATACGCGAATTTCATGGCGGAGGTGAGCGACCGAGTCGGGCCGGTTCCCCAGACGCAGTTTTTGGAGATGCTCCTCGATCGCGCGAGCCAGCGAGGTTAAACGCTCGAACGCCTTTCGGCGTTTCATCCCCATAGGCGAGTCGTTCCCTCATGCTAGCCAGGCGTCTCTTGCCGATCGGCGCCGTCAATGATTGAACAAGAACTCTTTGCCGGTCAGCACCGACCAGAACAGGTCCTCGAGCGCTTCGCGGCGCGTGGAGTCGCGGCTCGCCTCCGCCATTAACTTCGTCAGCCGGGCCGCTTCTTCCGGCGTCGGTGGTCGGCACAGGGCGAGCTGGTAGATGCGGCGCACCGCTGCCGCGTCGTCGATCTTCTCCTTGAGCCAGTCCTCGACGCGCGACTTCTTGTCGCGCAGCTTGTCGTTGAGGGTCTTGCCGTTGTTGAGGTGCAGCGCCTGCGTGACGCTCGATTCGCTTTGCCGTTCGCAGGCGCAGGTCTGGCCGCGCTCGGGGCGTCCGAAGGCGTCGAGGAAGAGAGAGACGAGCTGCGTATCGGGGAGCTGCAAGGCGCGCGTACCCAGGGGGTAGTCCCCCGTCGCCGCCGTGCCGCCGCTGGAGCCGACGTTGACGGAGTTGAACGGCGTCGCGACCTTCGTCACCTGGCTGTAAGCGTCGAGAACGACTTCGGCGGGCAAGCGGCGGATCAGATAGCGCGAATAGTAGCGGTCGTCGTCCTTGTTCTCTTTCAGCGCGACGCTGGAGCGCTGATACGCCGCCGACGTCATGATGAGGCGGATGAGGCGTTTGGCGTCGTAGCCCTGCTTGATGAAGTCTTGCGCCAGGGCGTCAAGCAATTCCGCGTTACTGGGGGGATTGGTCTGGCGCAGGTCGTCTTCGGCTTCGACCAGACCACGGCCCATGAAGTTGCGCCAGATGCGGTTGACGACCGCGCGTGCGAAGTAGGGATTCTCGGGCGCGGTGAGCCAGTCGGCGAAGTATGCGCGGCGCGTCTTGTCGGAGCGATCGAGCGCGGCAGCGTCGAGCGGCGCGGCCGGCATCGCCACGCCGCGGCGCGGATGCAGGACGTCCTTACCGGGCAGGTCCTGGATGAAGACTTCGCCTGCCCTGTCGCCGTTCTTGATGCCGACCTGGCTGAAGAGGTTGGCGAGCGACCAGTACTGGTCCTGCGTCCATTTCTCCATCGGATGGTTGTGGCAGCGGGCGCAGGTCAGCGACATGCCGAGGAACGTGACGCTGGTCGCCTCGGTAAGGTCGGTGATCTCCTTGTGCAGGACAAAATAATTGGCCGCGCCGTGGGCGAGGTTGCTCCCCTTGGCGGTGAGAATCTCGCGGGCGAAACGGTCCCACGGCTTGTTGTCGGCGACGCTCTGACGCACGAATTGATAAAAGGATCGCATCGGCGCCTGATCCATCTTGCGGCTGGAGATGAGGAGCAGATCGGACCATTTGTACGCCCAGTAGTCGACGAACTCGGGACGTTCGAGGAGGCGCTCCACAAGCTGCGCTCGCTTGTCGGACGCCTTGTGATCCAGAAACGCCTTCACCTCCTCGGGCGTGGGCAGGATACCGGCGGCGTCGAGATAGGCGCGGCGGATGAACTCGCCGTTGGCGCACTGGGCCGACGGGGGGATATTGAGCGCCTGCAGCTTCTTGAGAACAAGGTCATCGATGAAGTTATTGTTCGGCGAACGCGCAAAGGCCCCGTCCGGCAGGCTACCCGGATGAGGCGAGGTGATGGAAACGAGAGCGACGAGGTTCGAGAACCAGACGCTGATCGCGGCCGCCCCGTGTCCGGTCACGGTTACCTTCCCGTTCTCGTCGACGGCCGCGACGAGGTCCTCGGTGCTCGTGAACTTGGCCCAGCGCGTCACGTCCTCCGTTCGGCCATCCGAGTAGTGCGCCCGCACGGCGATCTGAACCTCGGCCTTCGGCTTCAGGACGGAACTGGGCGGCGTCACCTCCAGACGCTCGATGCGCGGGTCCTTGGGCGAAGGGCCCGGAGCGCCGGCGGCGATCCAGTCGGAAAGCACAGTGAACTCCGGGCTACCAATTTCGAGCTTGAGGCCGCCGCCGTGGCTCAGCGCCAGCGTCGGCTTGAGCAGCATGAGGCTGTGCGCCGGCTCGCGCGTGTTGACCCGGCGGCCGAGCGCCTGGCGGGTGAGGACGAAGTAATCGTCCTGAGGAGCATAGCCGCGCAGAGAGAGCTTGAAGCCCCCCTTGCCGGCGAGGGCGCCGTGGCAGGCGCCGGAGTTGCAGCCGAGCCGCGTCAGGACGGGAATGACCTGATTGCGAAAGCTTGGCACGCGCGGCTCTTTTTTGTCCTGCGCTGGAGCGGTGGAAACGATCAGGAGAGCGAGGAGAAGGAGGAGGCTTTTCATCGGTTGTGAAATCGGTCTTCGGGCAACAGGGTCCAAACAGGGCGAACGTCAATGGCGTCCCCACCAGAAGACCGGGTGGGACAGGGCGATGATGAAGATGACGATGCCGATGACGATGGCGGCGCCGCCGCAAACGATGCCGGCGGTGGCCATGCTGCGCGAGGAGGAGTCCTTGGCAGAGCTGGTCGCGATCGAGCCGAAGATGATGCCGAGCGCTCCGAGGATCCAGGCGAGGATGGGGATACAGAACAGCACGAGGCCGACGATGCCGCACACCATGCCGGCGATGGCCATGCCGCTCGGTCCGCTCCCCGTGCGACGGCGGCGCGGGCGGTCGTAGTCGTCATAGTCGTCCCGGCGGTCGTCACGCCGGTCATAACGATCGTCGTAACGATCGTCGCGGCGGTCGTCGCGGCGATCGTCGTAACCGCGTTCGCGGCCACGTTCCTCGTCCCGGCCGCCGGCGGGAGAGCGCGTGATGGGATAGTCGCTTCGCTCGCGGAACTCGCCGCCGGAAGGGGCGGTGCGTTCCGGCACGCGCATACGCTGACCGCAGCGCTCGCATTGATAAGCGGTACCGCCGAGGTCGTCGCTCACTTCCAGGGTCGCGCTACAACCGGGACAGGCAAATCGCATGGGAAGCGTCTCAAGTCGGGGTATCGAAATCGCGTACTCAGTAAGCTCGCGCGCGTCCAATTACAAGGGAGGCATGGCGTCGAAAAAGTCCGCCAGCCGAAGCTGGAAACCGGGCAGCACACATCCGCCATCAAGCACGTCGTCGCTGGTCAAGACACGAGCGGAAGTCGGTGAGTCATAGACATAGAAGCGGCGAAGCACGGGATGCAGGACCCACACAATCTCGACTCCGGCATCAAAGTACTCGAGAAGTTTCGTTTCGATTTCCGCGGCCGTATTGCTCGGGCTCACCACTTCGCCGGCAAGGTTCGGGACCACCCTCCATGCGGGCGGATCGACGGCCGGCCTTCGTTCCATCCGCTGCCATCGCTCCCGACCGATAAACGCAAGGTCCGGCCGACGCTGATTGCGTCCGGCTCCCAGGTCAAAGAGCACCTCAGAGATGGCCCAACCCAGTTTTCGCGGCAACGCAAACTGATTGAGGTACGAAACAAGCAATGAGGCCACCGTCCCGGCGAACGCTCCCATGGGCGCAATCGCCACGCGGAAACCATTGACTACTTCGAAGTAGTCGACGTCAGTCTGCGCGATCTCCGTTGAAATAGACATTTGCCTCCCTCACCTAGAACAGCTCCCGTATCGCCTGCACGCCGTAATCCACCATGGGTATCGGCCGGTTCTGCGGCCCCGGCAGCTCGCGGTGGGGATCGAGCCCCAGGCCGCGGTAGAGCGTCGCCGCCACTTCGCCGGGCGTCACCGGCCGGGCCTTGGGGCGATAACCAAGCTCGTCCGTCTCGCCGACGACCCGGCCTCCCTGAATCGGGCCGCCGCCCATGAGGATGGTCCAGGCGCCGGGGTGATGGTCACGGCCACCGGCCGGGTTGATCTTTGGCGTGCGGCCGAACTCGCCCATCGCGGTGACGATCGTGTTCGAGTAGAGGCCGCGGTCGACGAGGTCGTCGATGAGCGCGGTGTAACCCTGGTCGAAGTTCGGGACGACCTCGCGCGACATCTGGGCGATGTCGGTGAACGGTCGCGAGCCATGGATGTCCCAGGTCACCTCGTCGAAGACGGTCTCGAACATGTTGACGGTGACGAAGCGAACGCCGCGCTCGATGAGGCGACGCGCCAGGAGGCAGCTCTGGCCGAAGCGCGTGCGGCCATAGCGATCGCGGACGGCCGGCGGCTCCTGGGCGAGATCGAAGGCGGAGCGGGCGCGCGGGCTGGACATCAGGCGATAGGCGAGGGCGAAGCTGCCGTCGAGTTGGCGCGCCGCCGGGCTGGCTTCGAAGGAGGCGATGGCGCCGTCGACGGCGTCGCGCATCCGCTGGCGGCGATCGGCCCGGATCGACGAGATATAGTCGGGCGGCAAGAGGTCCGGCACTTGAAAGTTCGGGACCGCGGGATCGGCGTTCAGGATGAACGGGTCGTGTTGCCGGCCGAGGTAGCCCGCGGAATGGCCATGGGGCAGGTTGCCGCCGGTGCGGCCGATTGGCTTGGGGACGAGCACATGGGGCGGCATCTCGCCGCGGGCGCCTTTGACGTATCCGAGGGCGCAGCCGACGTGCGGATGCTCGATGCCGCCGGTGAAGAGCCGGCCGGTCTGCATCATCTGGTGACCGGTGTCGTGGACGGCGGTGGCGGTGTGGTAGACGGAGCGGATGAGGGAGAACTTGTCGGCACGCTGAGCCATGCGCGGGAAGATCTCGCTGATCTGCATGCCGGGGACGCGTGTCGCCGCCGGTTGAAACGGGCCGCGGACCTCGGGAGGCGCTTCCGGCTTGGGGTCCCAGGTGTCGATGTGGCTGGGGCCGCCGACGAGGAAGAGCATGATGCAGTTGACATCACCCCCACCCCGTCCCTCCCCCATCGAGGGGGAGGGAGAAGAGGTCCGTCCCGCCCCTGTCGAGGGGGAGGGGGTATCGGCGCCAGTGGCCTTCTGAGTAAAGAACGCGGGCAGGGACAGGCCAAGCGTGGAGATCGCGCCGGCGTGGAGGAAATCGCGGCGCGTGAGGCCGTCGCAAAAGCGGGCGGGACGGATGGCGTCCAGACGAAGCATGATCGACCCTCATGGGGCGCCGCCTCGGCGCAGCGTGAAACTCGCGAAAGGCTTGACCCTCGGCGTTACTCTTACGGATACAATACTGAGCATATCGGCCCATGGTAACACTGGTCAAACAGAAACCCCGCGGGGCGCCTCCGACAAGACGCTCTGGCAATTCTCGCCCGTCCGATAGGGGCGAGCGTGAGAGAGGTCGGCGATGGGGGGCTATTCCCTGGGACGACTTCAGACAGCGAGTCGCCGACGGCGCGCATAACGGTCGTCCCTCTGTCTGAAACTATCCCCTCCCCCTTGTGGGGGAGGGTTGGGGTGGGGGGTGACGTGGCAAAGTCAGCAAAGCGACCCTCTACCCCAGACTCGGCCCGACCAGAGGAGGCGCAGCCAACAGCGTCCGCCCGGCTGGTTTAGAGCTGGACGGCGGACAGCACAACCTGGAGGAGAACAAGGAGAAGGACGAAGAGCGGAGGCGTGGCTGGTATCGCAAGGCTTTGCGGTAATGCCGTTCTGGAATCACGATGTGTTCGAGTCGCTGGACTCGATCCTGGAAGTGATCTGGGCTTTACTTGCACAAGGTCGCTTCGTAGCAGGAGGCGACGTCCCCGCCCCCACTTCCAACCCTCCCCACAAGGGGGAGGGGGTAGGTTTCGGGCGGAGGGATTAGGGCCGCCAGAGGCGGCGCTGGGTGGAGTGGGGGTCGCTCGCGCAAAACGGTCGTCCCTCTGCCGGGAGACGACCCTCCCCCTTGTGGGGGAGGGTTGGGGTGGGGGTGACGTGGCAAAGTCAGCAAAAGCGACCTCTACCCCAGACTCGGCCCGACCACAGGAGGCGCAGCCAACGGAGACCAACCATTGTCCCGCGACTTCGCCCGGCATCTGCGGACAAACATGACCGACGCCGAGCGTCGCTTGTGGCAGCACTTGCGGGCAGCTCTTGAATTTCAAGTTCCGCAGACAGGCGCCGATCGGTCCCTACGTCGTGGATTTCGTGTGCTTGCCCGCCCGGCTGGTTTAGAACTGGACGGCGGACAGTCCCCGCCCCCCCACCCCAACCCTCCCCCACAAGGGGGGAGGGGGTAGGTTTCGGGCGGAGGACTGGGTTGTTGCGAGAGGCGGCTCGGATGTAAGCGGAAGGGGTCGCGTCGTTACGAGCGGCCTCAAGCAACTGCCGCACGACGCGGAGCATGACAGTTGTCGGGTATAACTATTGTCACCTGTACCGATGGTCGCGCATGACAGTTAACCCCCAGCCGGAAGACTACCCCCTCCCCCCTTGTGGGGGAGGGTTGGGGTGGGGGGTTTTTGCCCCCGACTCGTAATCCCAACTCATTTCCAGGAGGTCGGCCATGAGACGTTACGTATCGGCTTTGGTCCTCACGCCTTTTCTCTTCGGCGCCGTCAACGCCGGCGAGGTGAAGAAACCGGCGCCGCCGCGCGTCGAGAAGGCCATGAAAGCGGTGAAGGAGCATCTGAGCAAGCTGGGCGGACCTGAGGGCGCCCTGCTCTGGAACGAGGCCGGCGCCCTGGCGCAGACCTTCCCCGAGCACGTCTTCATCATCGCCCGCTACCGCATCTACCCGGTCGCTCGCGTCCTGCCCAAGGGGCTTCATCCCTCCAACATCTTCGCCGTCACCAAGGACGACAAGGTGCAACTCGTGCCCGATATCAAGGAGCTGGAGAAATTCTTCGCGGCCAACGGCAAGGACTTCGTCAGCGAGCCGAAAGTACGCGACGGCCTGGCCGCCTGGCTGCATCTGACGCAGGAGTTCCACCAGGACGGCTTCTTCAAGTTCGAGGTGCTGGAGAAGGACATCGCCGTGGAAAAGACGGGCGAGGACCTCACGGCCCGCGGCCGCGCCCTCGTGGTCGGCGGCGGCAACGGCGAGATCGCGGCGACCGGGACGTTCCGGGCCGGCCGCTTCGTCAAGATGGAGGAGAAGACGAAGATCATCCCCGGCCCGCGACCGATCTGCCAGGCGACGAAGCTCCTCGACGCCGACCCGATCGTGCGGAAGATGGCGGAAGCAGACCTGATCTACATGGGCCTGGCGGCGCGGGAGTATCTGATGGAGCAGCGCGGCAAGGCAGGACCGGAGTTGCGGGCGGCGATTGACGGGGTTTGGGGACGGATCGTCAAGAATGGGTGGTGATGCGGCGGTTCTTTCTACCACGGAAAACACGGAAGACACGGAAGAAGAGGGGTTTTTCCGTGTCTTCCGTGTTTTCCGTGGTAGAACACGGCGCCGCTACTTCGTGTCGCGGAAGAGCCTCTGCGAGATCAGGTAGAGGTCGTTCTTCCAGACGGGCCAGGTGTGGCCGCCGGAGTCGATGTGCCAGATGTGCGGCACTTTCAGCTTTTCGAGGGACTGGTGGAACGCTTCGCTTCCTTTCATGAGCTTGTCGGTGTCGCCGCAGGAGACCCAGAGGAGGCGGAGCTTCTTGGCGGCGTCGGGGCCGTCCTTGACGAGGTCCGGGCTGCCGAAAAGCGCGGACGAGAAGCCGCCGATCCAGGCGAAGTGGTCGAGGTTTTTGAGGCCGATGCGCAGCGCCTGGCCGCCGCCCATGGATAGGCCGAAGATGGCCCGGCCTTCGCGATCCGCCTGGACCGGGTAGTGGGATTCGACGTAGGGGATGATGTCTTTGAGCAGGTCGTTCTGGAAAGCCTCGACGCCCTTGCCGAACCCCCCCTTGCCTTTGCCGCCGACAAAGCCGTTGGGCATGACGACGATCATCGGGACCAGTTTCTTGTCGGCGTAGAGATTGTCGAGGATGACGTCGGCCGAGCCTTTCACCTTCCAGCCGTTTTCATCGTCGCCGGCGCCGTGCAGGAGATAGAGGACGGGGACCTTGGCGCCGTCGGCCATTCCCGGCGCCGTGTAGATAACCATCTTCCGCTTGGCCCCCGCGGTCTTGGAGTCGTACTCGACCGTCTCGACCTTGCCGCGGGGAATGCCGTCGCGCTTCTTGTCGAAGCCCTTTGGCGCCGCGGGCAATTTTTCGGGCGGCTCGGCCAACAGCGGCGCCGCCAGGATGAGGCTCAGCGAAACTCCGGCGACGGCGAGTGCATGTGTGGCGTGTCTCATGGCGAATTCTCCGGGAAAGGGAGCAAGGGATAACGCGGCTACGGCTTCGGGTGCGGCGACGAAGGGGCGACACGCGGCGGCGCCGGTTCAGGGTGCCCAAAGCATGGCCGGCGTGGCGTGGATATTGTAGTTCCGCGTGGACGCCGGCTTTCCCGAGGATATGGGGCGGGGGTGGATTTGCGCGCCGGGAGTCGCGCTCGACTTGACGGGTGGTGAGCAGCCCTTGGCGCTGCCTCAGGCCCCATCGACACGAGTCCACCCGTGGTTGATATCATGGACGAGCTCGCCGGGCGATTCACCTTGGCCACAGGTCACGTAGCAGGGCGCCGAGACATCGAAGATGATGGGTACCGCGAGGCCATCGGACCCTTTCATGTGGCTTAGGCTCACGCTTTCGAGGTGGCCGAAGTTCAACACATCGGTGTATCTCCACGGTCCCCAGCGGATAACATATTGGTGGGCGACACCACGGTTCTGGTATTTGGCCACCACCTGAAGCCACACTTGGCCTGAGTAGGCCGCTGGGTGACGGCAGAAGCTCCAGTGACGCTTGAATTCAGCGTTGTCCAAGTCCGACTCCGATAGCTTGTGCCCATTTTCGAGGAGGGAGAACGGTACGCCGAGTTCGTCACACAACGTGCCCCACGTGCTCTCGTCTGTCTTGTCGCCACGGCAGAAACGCAAGACCGCTCCCCGTGCTGGCAGCTTGACCCTCTCGCCGCCAGCGCGCGTGGTAAGCTTCTTCGCACCAATCAGGTCGGCGAAACGGGCGAAGGATTCGTCACCGTATTTCCATCGAAGAGCGAGCCGCACGTTCTTTGGATCGGTCTGTCGCCCCCGCTTCTGTGTACCGCCCATGCTTGACCCCCTTCGGCTGACGCCCTCCAAAGTTGAACCCAAACTTGAACTGGATTCGCGCCCGCGCCCGCTTATGATGACCATGGCTTAGCCCATTTTGGGCGGGCTTCCCGTTCCCTCCCCATCCACATGGTGCAACATGCCCAAACGGACATCGGAAACAAAGCAGGAGCACGTCGTTGACATTGTCGCGGGCACAAAAGCCTGGGTGACTCGCATTAGAGACGAAAACGGCAACGAGGTCGCGAGCGGTTCGAGCTTCACAGACAAGGAAGAAGCGGAAAGACGCGCCTCGGACGAGCTGGACGATGACGACGAGGACGATTGACACCCGGAGGTTGCCCAATAGCTGCGAGATCATGTCGCCGGGTCGGAAGGCAAGGCGACGGGGCGGCTTCGCTTGAACGGACTATTGCGCCGGTGGGCCCTATCAATAGACGCAAGTTCCCTCGGACAGAGCCCTCCGCGCGGCGGGCAAGGCGCGACGATTTCGATATCCCAAATGACACCGTTCTTTTCCCGAAGAACTATGAAGACAATACAACCCGATAGCTCTCATGAACACTCCCATCCGCTTCGCGTGCCCTTGGTGTAAGGCCGTTATGGACGCCCCAGTCGCGCAAGGTGGGCGGACAATTCCTTGCCTAGGGTGCCAAAGGTCGGTGCGAGTTCCCTCTCCCGAGCACAGCAAAACGGTCCTCGCTCCCTCGATGGGTATCCAGGAGGACGCAGAAGCCACCGGCACTGCAAACATTGCTATTCGGTTCGTTTGCCCCAACTGCAACTCCCTCATGGAAGCCGGGACCCAGCGAGCCGGCAGCAAAATCCACTGCAAGAAGTGTGGTCGTTGGCTACAGATCGGGGTGCCCAAGCGTGCCCAACCCCTCGCGCCTTCAGTTGAAGCATTCGACACCAACGGATGCAACCAACAAGAAATCGTTGAAACTCAAGCTGCTGAGCCTCTCCCGGACCAGTGGCATTACATGCTTGACGGAAAGCAAGCCGGCCCGGTGTCGGGCGCCACACTCAAACAGCTGGCTGCTACGGGCAAATTCTCGTCGAACGACCTGGTCTGGAAACCTGGCCTTGCCAGCTGGGTTCCGGCCGCCAAAGTGAAAGGCCTGTTCGGCAAGCATCTCCACGCCTCGCCCGCCCCCAGCGCGCGTGGGTCAGTTGGCCACACTGCTCAGCAACCCGCCCACAACGCAGCGGCCAGGGGAGTTCGCCCCGCTCCATCCACGCGTGTCCCTGCCCCCGCTCTGGCGATTGCACCCGCACCTCGAGTTGCCCCGGCGACACCACACCATGCCGGACCTCAGCAGGACCCGCAGGACGCTGACGAACCGCGGCTACCATGGCCTCATTACGTTGCAGGAGCGGTAGGCTTCCTCGCGGTAGCCGGAGGAATCACGTGGATTTTGCTACTGTTATTGAAAGAATTCAACGTATTTACCGTTGTCATTGCACTCGCTATCGTTTGCGGGCAAGGTTTTTGCGTGACCTGCGGCGTCCGGGCACAGTCAGCTGGCAGACCCTGGCCTGCCCTGATCTGGTATTCGGCCTCACCTCTTGCCGGTGGCATTTGCGTCCTCCTACTTGCGTTGGCGATTTCGCTTTACATCAATTGGCTGATTATTTGCGGCGTGGCGCGTGCTCTAGGTTCTGAGCTGGACTTCGCGGCTCCTCTGAAAAAATGTGGAGGAATGTTTGGCCACGGCAAATACTCCACCAAGGAGAAGGATTTCTTGGGCGACGAGTACCTTCAGCACAGCGACGGCACATACTCCACCAAGCAGAGGGATTTCTTGGGCGACGAGTACCTTCAGCACAGCGACGGCACATACTCCACCAAGGAGAGGGATTTCTTGGGCGACGAGTACCTTCAGCATAGCGACGGCACATACTCCACCAAGGAGAAGGATTTCTTGGGCGATGATTATTGGGAGCATCACGGCTAAGCGTGTCTGCCCGTTCCATTTGGAGGAGTGCGCAGCCTTTCAGTAACTAGGCCGCGACGAAATGAAAGAAAAGAACGAACGAACGAACAATGGCGGGCGGGGGGCCGGTCGCGGGCGAGGGGGCAGACGCGAGCCGGTTAGCGCGTTTTTTTTTGTTGCCCATTGTCCCTTCGGCGGTTAGGATGCAGGTGCGTGGTGAATCCATGCGCCCTGCCTGCCGGGTTCCGCTATCTCTCCTGCCTTGCCGTTTCATGCCTGGTTCGCGGATTGCCGATAGGCGGATTGTGGTTCCGGCGTGATTTCCGGGGGCTGACGGCGCCCGGCTCGCCTTCTCGAGGGGGGTTCCGATGCTCACGATCTTCGGCAAGCCGCGGAAGAACGGCGGCTTTTGCGACGGGCAGACCCGGCGCGATTTCCTCACCATCGGCGGCACGCTGCTGGGGGGCCTCGCCTTGAGCGACGTGCTCCGGGCCGAGGCGACGCCCGGCGCCGCGCGCTCGACCGCGCAGCACAAGGCGATCATCAACGTTTATCTCCCCGGCGGTCCGCCCCACCTCGACATGTGGGACATCAAGACCGAGGCGCCGGTCGAGATCCGCGGCGAGTTCCAGGCGATCCAGACCAACGTCCCCGGCATCCACATCTGCGAGCACTTTCCGCGCATGGCGCGGATGGCCGACAAGTTCATCTTCATCCGCTCGATCTCGGACGCGGCGGGCGCCCACGACGCCTACCAGTGCATGACCGGGCGCCGCAATACGCCCGCCACCCAGAATTTCTGGCCGATGATGGGCTCGTGGGTCTCCCGTTTCCAGGGACCGGCCAATCCGGCCATCCCGCCGAACCTCTCCTTGATGTATCCGACCGGCGAATCGCACTGGGGCAACCCCTACACCGGCGGCTTCCTCGGCATGGGGCACAATCCGTTCGGCCTCTTGAGCGGCCAGGGGCGGATGGGCGCCGGCTCGAGCAGCATGACGCTCCAGGGCGTGACGCTCGAGCGGCTCGGCGACCGCGTCGGCCTGCGCCGCGCCTTCGACACGCTCAGCCGCGACCTCGACACCAACGGCACGATGGCGGGCATCGATTCGTTCGGCGACCAGGCCCTCGGCATCCTGACGTCGTCACGGCTGGTCGACGCGCTCGACCTGAACAAGGAAGACCCGCGCGTCGTCGCCCGCTACGGCGTCGATGATCCCACCTTCCAGCGGGACGGGGCGCCGCGGATGGTCCGCAACTTCTGCCTGGCGCGGCGGCTGGTCGAGGCCGGCGCCCGCGTCGTCACGATGAACTTCAGCCGCTGGGACTGGCACGGGCCGGACGGCATGAACTTCCCCGAAGGCCGCAAGAACCATCCGCTGCTCGACCAGGGCCTGTCCGCCCTCGTCCAGGACCTGCACGACCGCGGACTGGAGAACGACGTCTCCGTCGTGTGCTGGGGCGAGTTCGGCCGCACGCCGCGCATCAACAAGGACAACAGCCGCGACCACTGGCCGCAGGTGTCTTGCGCGGTGATGGCAGGCGGCGGCATGCGGACGGGTCAGGTGATCGGCGCCACGGATCGGACGGGCGGCCTGCCGGCGCGGCGTCCGGTGCGCTTCCAGGAAGTGTTCGCGACGCTGTACAAGAACGTCGGCCTCAATCCGAACGAAGTCCGCATCTTCGACCCGAACGGCCGGCCGCAGTATCTTGTCGATCAGGATGTGGATCCGATTCGCGAGGTGATTTGATTGGGTCGCGATGATCTGTCGAATAGCGAAGGGGAGCGTGGATGTGGTCCATGCTCCCCTTCGGCTTTGTATGGCGGGCGGCGGCGGGTTAAGATAAACGCGTGAGGGAGACGCCGCATGAGTCCGTTTGATCGCACAGGCTTGGACGACTCCTACGCCGCCGACGAGACCTTGAAATCCAACCTGATTCTGGAGGCGCAGTCGCTCAGCGCCCAGCGGCAACCCGATGCGGCGGCTGATCGCTTCGCGCGTGCCGCGGAGATCGAAGAGCGTCTAGCCGATCTATGTGCGGAGCAGGGCTTGCGCGAAAAAGGCTGGGTCCACCTCTTCAGCGCCGCGAGTTGCTGGGCTCGCGCGGGCGATTTCCACACCGCCATCGTCCTGGGGGAGCAGTTGCAGGCCGA
Source organism: Gemmataceae bacterium (assembly GCA_046350295.1). Classification (GTDB taxonomy): domain Bacteria; phylum Planctomycetota; class Planctomycetia; order Gemmatales; family Gemmataceae; genus JAXMAR01. The sequence continues at coordinate 36,678 of JAXMAR010000018.1, read as the reverse complement.
TCCGGATGTGCCGGCGGGGTTGCGCCGGCGCGTCGATGAGTTCACCACCACGATACGACAGCGCCGTATGCAATGGACCGCCGGGCTTGCGCTCACTGCGGGCATCGAGTGACCATCGGAAAGGAGGGCCATGACCACAATCAAGACAATGATTCGCAATCGGCGTATTGACGTGCCTGCTCCGGAAGACCTCCCCGATGGCGCCGAGGTGACGCTGACCATTGGCACGGACAAGGATCAGGGCGATGCGCCGATGTCGCCAGAAGAGATTGCGCGCGTCCTGGCGGCAATGCGAGAGTTGGAGCCGTTGGAGATCGCCGAAGACGTGGCCGCGGACCTCGACGCCTGGGAGCGAAAGATCGATCAACACGGTATCGATCACCAGGATAAGGGCCTGGACAACGTGTTTCCATGATCCGCTTCAGCGGGCCGCGTGCCCCACGCTGAAAATCGCGAACCTCGGCGCGGGTCGGCTTCTCTTTCTTTCGTGCCCGTGGCCGAGCGGCCCAGGCGTCTGCCTTCCAAGCAGAACAGGTGGGTTCAACTCCCACCGGGCACTCTCGATTGTCCTGTAGCACAAACGGTAGTGCGGCTGCCTGTTAAGCAGACGGTTGCAGGTTCGAGTCCTGCCGGGACAGCTGCGGAGTGGACTGGAGAGGCTCCAGCACGGCCTCATGAGCCGTTCGACGCCGGTTCGAATCCGGCCTCCGCGACTTGAGTTCGCAGAGAGTCACTTCCCCTCCGCCACGCAATACAAGCGCCGCTGCGAGCGTGCGAAGAATCGCCCGTAGGCCGGCGTCAGGGACGCTCGGAATATCTCCCCCGTCGTGGCGCCGAGGCGGTTCTCCGCGACCACTTTCAGCTTCGGACCCGGCTCGATGACGTAGGTCTCGCCGGCTTCGTTCTGGAAGTAGACGAGGCCGCCGGCCGCGACCGGGGACGATGTGAAGGCGCCTTCGAGGCGGTCCTTCCACAGGACCTTGCCGCTGGTCGCGTCGTAACAGGTGGCGATGCCGGTCATGTCCGCCGTGACGAGGTAATTGCCGACGAGGATCGGCGAAGGTTGATCACGGCCCCCTTTGCGCGGCGTGTGCCAGGCGATGTGGGACCTGGTGACGTTGCCGGCTCCGCCGAGCTTGACGGCGTAGATGTCACCGGCGAGGCCATTGATGACGTAGACGAGGCCCTTGCCGGGCGCGACGGTCGGCTCGCCGCGGCCGGCGAAGCTCTTGCAGGTCCAGAGGACATGGCCGTCGGCCGGGTCATAGGCGGTGACCTCGGTCTCGCCGTTGAGGACAATTTCCTTGCGTTTACCGGCGTCGATCAGGACGGGGGTGCTCCAGCCGCCTTTGGGGGGCGTCGGGCGCGGCGTCTTCCAGACATCGGCGCCGGTCTTCTTGTCGACGGCGATGAAATAGGCGGCGGCGGTGGAATCGCAATTCTGCAGAACGACGTCGCCGAGGATGACCGGGCAGGCGGCCGTGCCCCAGGGGCCGGGAAAGGCGCCGAGGTCGCGCGACCAGAGTTTTTTGCCGTCCATGCTGTAACAATGCAGGCCGCCCTTGCCGAAGAAGGCGACGACGCGTTCGCCGTCGGTGGCGCAGGTGGCGGTGGCCCAGCCGTTCATCTTGTGGGTGGCTTCCGGCTTGCCGGACCAGGCCACTTCCTGCCAGAGAATCTTGCCGCTGTTGCGATCGACGCAGAGGACGACGCGTTTCGCCCCCTTGTCGAGGGCCGTCGTGAGGAAGATGCGCTCCCCCCAGACGACGGGGGAGGATTGCCCTTCTCCCGGCAGCGGCGTCTGCCAGACGATCGACTTGGCGCTCCAGTGCACGGGCAGGGCGCTCTCCTTCGAATGGCCGCTCCCTTCCGGACCGCGCCAGGCGGGCCAGTCATCGGCGGACAGAGGCGCGGCAAAAAGGAGGGGAAGACAGATGAACCGAAGAGGCTGGCGCATGTGGCGTCTCAAGGAATAAGTTGCAGGAGCGGAATCCGTCCGATAGCGTAGTCAACGTCGACAGGCCTGCGTGATTTCAAGCTGCCGTCTCGTGTCTACCGCCGGAGACGCCATTCTAGCCGAGTCGAGAGAGACTTCCTTTGAGAAAAAAGGGTGAAACGTACTCGCCGCCGCGGGTAGGGGTATTTGCTGGAAAGCGGGTGGAAGTGGGTTACAATGTGTTGGCGCCACCCGGAAACGCGAGAGTGTTGTCCGCCTCGGGAGGCTAGGACGTATCCTCAAGTAAGCGGGCCGGGAAGAGAGTCGGATTCATTTCGGTGTATTTGAGTGAAAAAAAATGAAACGAAAGTTGCAGCGCCGCGCCGCGCGCGAAAAGATCTAGAGGACGCGCATGGTTTTGCGGCGCCAGTCCGCCATGTGAGCGAGGGAGGCTGGCGACCCTCGCGCACGCGTGGATTACTGTAGAATGCAGTCGAATCTTGCACACGGATAGACGCCCTGTCCTTTCGCAAAGGGGTGGATGATGGTTCGCATCGTTCGCGGTCTGTGCCTGATGGGCGCCGCCTTCGCCCTCCTGTTCTTGTGCGGGCCGCCGACTGCGCCCGGCCGTGCCAAGCGTGAGATCGTGCTCCCCAAGAAGGACCGCCGCCGGTCGACGTGATGATCGTCCTGGACATCACGGGAAGCATGGACTGGGCGATCAAGAGCATCGACCAGGAAGTGCAGCTCCTTGTCGATCACGTCAAGAACGGCAAGCTAGACGTGCAGTTCGGCATCACCGTCTTCCGCGACGAGCTTATGCGCTCGCCGGATGACGCGCGGGCGGGCATCACCGATGATCCGTTCACGTTTCACTTCAAGGGCCGGCCGTACACGACGGACGGCGCCGAGATCAAGCGCGTGCTGTCGCTGCTCAAGGCGAACGGCGGCGGCGACGGACCGGAGAACAGCTTCGAGGGGCTGCGGCTGGCGGCGGACGCGATTTGCCGGCCGGGGGCGACGAAGGTGCAGATCTTGATCACGGATGCGGAGCCCAAGCCGTGGCCGATGTACGAGGACAACCTGGCGAAGACGCAAAACCACCTGCTGACGAAAAAGGTGGGCGAGCTGTTCCTGATCACCACGGACCAGCACCGGCCGATCTACCAGAAGCTGTGGACCAAGATGGGGGGCGCGGAGCTGCGCGGCGAGTGGCACGACATCCGCAACCTGAGTGGGAAACCCGGCGTGTTCCGCACGATGATCCAGAACCTGGAGACGCGCATCTTCACCGCCATCGCCGATCGCGAGAAACGGGAGGCGGAGAAATAGCCATGATGGACTCGTCTCCTTTTCGTCGGCCTGACAGCCGGCCCCAGCAGAGGGGCATGCCCGGCTGGTTCTGGGGCGGACTGGTGGGCACGGTGGCCGGGGTCCTCTTCGGCGGCGTGGTCGGCGTCTTCGTCGGCAAGGCGATCTGGTCCGGGGACTTGCCGCAGCACGATCCGGTGGCGGCCGCGCCGGTCGGGGTGGAGGTCGCCAAGGTCAAGGTGATGCGGCCCAAATTCGCGGCCGACACGACGAAGCTCGACGTCATGTTCGTCGTCGACGTCACCGGCAGCATGAATCTGCCCGGCATCCAGGACGGCGTCGTCGAGTTTCAGCGTTTGCTGACGGGAGAGAAGGCGGACGCACGCTTCGGGCTGACGGTCTTCCGCGATGGCTTCATGGCGATGGCCGGGGATGGCATCAACGGCGACCCGTGGACGTTCACCTGGCGCGACGGCTCGAGCTACACCAACAACATCGATGAGCTGCGCGAGACATTGAGCCGCATCCGGGCGGAGGGGGGTGACGACGCGCCGGAGAACAGCTTTGAAGGGCTGCGCAAGGGAGCGGAAGCGGCGGGCCGTTTCGACGCGCAGAAGGTCCTGATTCTCATCACGGATGACGCTCCCAAGCCGTGGCCGGTCTATCAAGACAACCTGCGCGTGACCAAGACCTTCCTGCAGGACAAGAACGTCCGGCAGTTGCACATCATCGGCGTGCCGGCCTACCGGAACGTCTATGAGGAGCTGTGGAATCCCGCCATCGGCCCGGGCGGCCGGCCCATCCTGAGCGGTCGCTGGACCGAGCTGAACATGGGTTTCCCGGCCAACCTGTCCGGCGCCATGCGCGACATCAAGACGAAGATGCTGGAGCTGGCGCGGTGAGGGCGGTCCGCGGCGCCTCAGGCGGTTGCCCGCTCGTGCGCGGCGGCCGCGCCGCCCGTGACACCCCTTCTGTCCGCGCATGGATTCGAGAGGATGGGGCGCTGGTCTCTCGCCTCCGGCAAAAAAAGCGGGTACAATCACGCCTGGTTTCGTCCGATTCCGACAGAGGAGAGACGCGTTCCGCCATGAGAGAAGGGCGGAACAGCGCGGTCGTCGCGAGGAAAAATACATGCCCGTTTTTGCCTGTCCGAAGTGCAACACGCCGCTACAGCTCCCCGATCAACTGGCCGGTAAGATGTTCGCCTGCCCGCGCTGCGGGCAGCTGTGAGTGATCCCGTCGAGCTCGCAGCCGGCCGGGGTCGCCGCCGGGGCTCCCCCCGCGCCGCCGCCGCCGATGGGTGGGCCGCCGGCGCCGGGTTACGGCGCTCCGCCGCCGCGTGAACGAGAGCGCGACCGCGAAGCGATGCGTGAGGCGCCGCGTGACCGGGGCGGTCCACCGCCGCGCGACGATTACGACGGCCGGGACCGGGCGCCGCGGCGCCGCAAGGACTGGCAGGAACAGGAGGTCGGCTCGATCGGCGGTTCGAGCAGCAGCTCGTCCTGGTCCAAGCCGCTCTTGTTCGGTTTGTTGGGGGCGCTCGGCTGCTTCGTCGCCGCCCTCTTGATCTGCGGGCCGCACATCCTGCTCATCCCAAGCGCGCCGGCGGCGGCGCCGGGAACGAAGGTCGAGGTTTCGGCGAAGGCGGACGTGATGTTCGTCGTGGACGTGACGGGCAGCATGGACTGGGCCATCAACGGCGTCAACGCCGGCATCCAGAGCTTCGTGGACAAGTTCGCGGCCGACAAGATCGACTGCCGGGTCGGCCTGACGATCTTCCGGGACGAATTCCTCAACAACCCCGACGACACGTTCGCCGGAGTGCGTGGCGACCCCTGGACCTTCACCTGGCGCGACGGCTCGACCTACACGAACAACATCGACGAATACAAGGAGGTGCTGCGCAAGATCCGGGCCGGCGGCGGCGGTGACGAGCCGGAGAATTGCCTGGAGGCGATGCGCCTGGCGGCGGGCAAGCCGCAGCAGGCGGACCGCGCCGGCAGCGCGATCAAGGTGCAGATCCTGATCACGGACGCGCATCCCAAGCCGTGGCCGTTCTACGAGCCAAACCTGAACGCGACCAAGACGGAGCTAAAGGCCAAGAACGTGCGCCTGGTCCATATCATCACGCACAAGCATCTCCAGGACGAGGTGTACTGGAAGATGTGGGACAAGACCAAGATCAAGACGAAGTCCGGCGAGGAAACCGACGTACTCGGAGGCGCGTTCTACGATCTCGGGGAGGTCTCGCGCAATCCATCGGCGATGAACTCAATCCTCACCGAGTTCAAAAAAAGCATCGTCGAGGAGGCGCGCAAGGAAGCGGGCGTGGCCAGCATCACTGGCGGCGCCGGCGCCACGTTCGAGAAGAGTCAGTCGTGGCGCCTCTGGGTCGCGAGCGGCCTGCTTTTCGGCGTCCTCGCCTTCGGCCTGGCCCTCGCCTTGATCGCGGGGCAACGCATTTACATGCGGCAAAGCCTGTTGACCGGCGGCGCCTTCGTCAAGGCCCTCGTGCCGCTCGGCGCGGGGCTCATCGCCGGCTTCCTGATCGACCTGTTGTTCACGCAATTCGAGATGCCGATGGCGGTCGGCATCATTCTGCGCACTCTCGGCTGGACCCTCATCGGCGCCGTCATCGGCCTGTCGATGGCGTTCTTCGTGCCCAACCTCAAGTGGTACAAGGGACTTCTGGGCGGTGTCATCGGCGGCTTCGCCGGCGGCTTGCTCTTCAACCTCATCACGCTTGTCACCGGCGCCGCGGGCGTCGTCGCCGGCACGCTGCTCGGCGACCTCCTGGGCGCCATCGTCATCGGCTTCTGCATCGGCGTCATGGTCGCCCTGGCCGAGGTCGCCTTCCGCCGCTGGTGGCTCGAGGTCCGCTACGGCGTCCGCGAGACTCGCACCGTCACCCTCGGCACGGCCCCCGTCACCGTGGGCTCCGACGAACGCCGTGCCACCGTCGTCGTTAACAACGCCCCGCCCTCGTCATGCGCACCAGCTCAGCAACGACCGCGTCCTGTGCGAGGACATCGAATCGGGCCGGCGCATCGAACTGGAGGCCGGCGACAGCCGCAAGATCGGCAACGTGACCATCACCGTGTGCAGTCCGGAGACGGTGCAGCGTCTCGGCCTGTTCCTGGGCTTTCCAACGGGCAGAGAGTGCCTCTCTCCGACGGCCTGCCTCTGACCGCGGAGGAGCTGCCCGGCCTGCAGGCGAACTCCCCGACGGCACGGTGGCGATCGTCGGCAAGAAGCCGAGCGATCCGTCGATCCTCCTGTTGCGCATCGCTCCAAGCAGAGCTGGACGGTACACGACCGGGACGGCCGCCGCGCCCATCGATCCGGGGCTAGGAGTTCAGCTCGATCCGGGCATCGACATCGATTTCGGCCGCGTGCAAGGACGGCTCGTGCGTGTGGGACGTGAACGGCGGGAGTTCGAACCGCGAGGAAACCATCCATGCCGGTTTTTGCCTGTCCGAAGTGCAACACGCCGCTGCAGTTGCCCGATCAGCTGGCGGGCAAGATGTTCGCCTGCCCGCGCTGCCAGCAGCAGCTGGTGATCCCGTCGAGCTCGCAGCCGGTCGCTACCGGAGCGACTGCCGCGCCCCCGATGGGCGCCCCCGCGCCGCCGGCCTACGGGACGCCCCCACCGCTCGATCGCGAGCCGACGCGCGATCGCGAGCCGACGCGCGACCGGGGCGGCCCGCCGCCGCGCGACCGTTACGATGACCGCGACCGGCCGCGGCGCCGCAAGGATCGGCGCGAGCAGGAGGTCGGCTCGATCCACGGCTCGAGCCGCAGCTCGTCCTCGTCCAAGCCGCTCCTGTTCGGCCTGATGGGAGCGCTCGGCTGCTTCATCGCCGCACTGCTGATCTGCGGGCCGCACATCCTGCTGCAGCCCCCGCCGCCGGCGGCGGAGGAGAGCAGGCTCGGGCTTCTCGTCAAATCGGAAGGATTGAATTTCACGATCACGGGCGCGGAAGACAAGAAAGAGTCCAGCTACACGCTCAAGGACCCGGATACGGTTTTCACGGCCGCCAAGAAGGGTGAGACCGCGAAGAGGACCAGCCTCGTCGACCTGGCGGGGAAGATCGTACAGGTGAATTTCCTGGACCGGGATCCGAAAACCGCGCTCTCGGTACACGAGGCGGTTCCGGTTTCCCCGAAGGCGGACGTGATGTTCGTCCTCGACATCACCGGCAGCATGCAGACGTCGATCGACGGCGTGGCGCGCGGCATCGGCTCCTTCGTGGATGAGCTGAAGAAGTCCAACCTGGACGTTACCCTGGGGCTGTGCGTTTTCCGCGATACGGACGCCCGTTTCCCCAACGACGGCGCCGCCGGTATCCTGGATGATCCGTTCGTCTTCACGTGGCGCAACGGTCTGGCCTATACGCCGGACGTCGAGGAGTTTCGCGGCAAGGTGCAGATTCTGCGGGCGGACGGCGGCGGCGATCTGCCGGAGAACAGCCTCGAGGCGATGATGCGTGCGGCGGACAAGCCGGTGCGCGAGGGGGCGATCAAGGTGCAGATCCTCATCACCGACGCCTCCTACATCATGCCGGGCCGGTTTGCCGGCGGCGGCGAAACCCGTCGGCCGCAGCCCGACCTAAACACCACCAAGCGTTATTTGCTGGACAAGAACGTGCGGCAGATTCACTTCATCATCGGCTCGCGCAACGCGCCGCCGGAAGACTACCTGGGCCTCCGCGCGATGTACACGCCCCTCTGGGACAAGACCGAGGACCCGAAAACCAAGACACCGAAGATGAGCGGACTGGAATTCGACCTCACTCAAGTCGTGGCGGGGGGCAACTTCAACAAAGTCCTCAACGAGTTCAAGAGCAGCATTGCCGATATTGCCCGGAAAGAGGCGGCGGCAGGGGTTGCGAGCATCACGAGCGGCGGGACGTTCGAAAAGAGCCAGGCGTGGCGCCTCTGGGTCGGCAGCGGCTTGCTGTTCGGGCTTCTCGCCTACGGCCTCGCCCTGGCTCTCATCGCGGGGCAGCGGCTGTACATGCGCCAGAGTTTGTTCACCGGTGAGGCGTTTATCAAGTCCCTCGTCCCGCTGGGCGCCGGGCTTGTCGCCGGCTTTCTCAGCGAACTGTTGTTCACGCAGATGGCGCTGCCGCTGGCGGTGGGGATCATCCTGCGCACGCTCTTCTGGACCTTTATCGGCGCCGTTATCGGTCTGTCGATGGCGTTCTTCGTCCCCAACCTCAAATGGTACAAGGGGATCCTGGGGGGCGTCATCGGCGGCTTCGCCGGCGGCCTGCTGTTCAACCTTATCAGTCTCATTACGAAAGGCGCGGGTGTCGCCGGCACGCTGCTCGGCGATCTTCTGGGCGCCATCGTCATCGGCTTCTGCATCGGCGTCATGGTCGCCCTGGCCGAGGTCGCCTTCCGCCGCTGGTGGCTCGAGGTCCGCTACGGCGCCCGCGAGACTCGCACCGTCACCCTCGGCACGGCCCCCGTCACCGTGGGCTCCGACGAACGCCGTGCCACCGTCGTCGTTAACAACGCCCCCGCCCTCGTCATGCGCTACCAGCTCAGCAACGACCGCGTCCTGTGCGAGGACATCGAATCGGGCCGGCGCATCGAACTGGAGGCCGGCGACAGCCGCAAGATCGGCAACGTGACCATCACCGTGTGCAGTCCGGAGACGGTGCAGCGTCTCGGCCTGTTCCTGGAGCTTTCCAACGGGCAGAGAGTGCCTCTCTCCGACGGCCTGCCTCTGACCGCGGAGGAGCTGCCCGGCCTGCAGGCGAACTCCCCCGACGGCACGGTGGCGATCGTCGGCAAGAAGCCGAGCGATCCGTCGATCCTCCTGTTGCGCAATCGCTCCAAGCAGAGCTGGACGGTACACGACCGGGACGGCCGCCGCGCCATCGATCCGGGGCTAGGAGTTCAGCTCGATCCGGGCATCGACATCGATTTCGGCCGCGTGCAAGGACGGCTCGTGCGTGTGGGACGCGAACGGCGCTGAGAAACCTATGCCGATCTTCTCCTGTCCGCGTTGTGCTTCGCCGCTGCAGATCCCGGAGCAATCCGACGGGATGATGGTCGGCTGTCCGAAGTGCGAGCAGAAGCTCATCATCCCCGCGGCGACGGCGCCGCCTCCTCCTGTCGGCGCGTTTCAGGTGGCGCCGACGGCCCGTTACAGCAATCCAGCGAAAGAGGGCGTCCGACCGGGGGCGCCGACGCCGGAACGAGCGCTGTTGCACTTCGTTCCGGTGCTCAACGATGAGCCGGGCCGGCTGACGATGGCCAAGCCGCTCTTTTTCGGGCTGCTCGGCGCGCTCGGCTGCCTGCTGGCGGCGATCCTGTTCGAATATCCCGTCTACCTGCTCACGCCGGCGCGGGCCGAGAAGGTGGTCAAGCCGGTCAAGGTCGTACCCGACATCATCAAGGTCGACGTCGTCTTCGTGCTCGACGTCACCGGCAGCATGAGCGCCGAGATCGACGGCGTGCGCAACGCCATCGAGGGTTTTGCCGGCGGCCTCAAGCGCGAGAAGCTCGACGCCCAGATCGGCCTTGTCTATTTCCGCGACCGCATCGGCGGCGACGGCGATCCGCCGGAGGACTCCAAGGAACTGCTCTTCGACGGCAAGCCGTTCACGCGCGATCCGCTCGCCCTCAAGCGCGAGATCGGCAAGCTGACGGCCATGGGTGGCGGCGACGCGCCGGAGAGCGGACTCGACGCGCTCGACTACGCCTCCAAGCTCCCGTTCCGCGCCGACGCGGCCAAGGTGTTGATCTTCATCACCGACGCGCCGCCCAAGATCCCCGACAAGGACAACAAGGACGAAAAAGAGGTCGCGGCCAAGCTGCTCAAGCGCAACATCCAGCAGCTGCACCTGGTCGTGCGCGACGAACCGGAGCGCTACCTCGAGATCCAGCGCATCATGGGCCGCGCCCGCAAGGGCGCGGCGGGCATGCCGGCGCCGCGCGACCCGGGCAAGGCGGCGGGTCCGGCCCGCGGCGATCCGCGCATCGGCAAGGTGTTCGACCTCAACGACATCGCCGGGAAGCGCGGCGGCCTGGAGAAAGTCCTGGAGGGGACGACCGCCGAGATCGCCGACGAGGCGCGGCGGCAGGCGACGGTGAGCGGCCTGGCCGTGGAAGGCGAGTTCGAGGCGGGAGACGCGGGTCAGCTCATCGTGGTGGTCACCGTCTGGACGGCGGGCTTGGCGCTCGGCCTGACGCTCGCCCTTATCTTCGCCAGCCGCTGGTATCTGCGGCAATCGGCGTTCAGCCGCCCGGACGCTGCTCAAGGAAGCCTTAGCGTGGTGGTCGGCCTCGTCGGCGGCTTGATCGCGCAGGGACTCGTGCTGCTTTTATCTTGAATGCGAGCGAAGGGATCAGCGCATGCTGCTCGATCTGCTCGCGACGGTGCTGGGCTGGACAGTGCTGGGAAGCCTCGTCGGCCTGGCGCTCGCCTTCTTCGTGCCGAACCTGTCCGGGCTCAAGGGGTTTCTCGGCGGTGGGCTCGGGGGCTTCGCAGGGGCGCTTTTTTTCGTCGTCTTCAGCTCGCTCATCGGCGCCTGGCTCGGACGCTGGCTCGGGGCCCTGGCCCTCGGCTTCTGCGTCGGCATGATGGTCGCGCTGGTGGAGTCGGTGTTTCGCCGTTACTGGCTGGAGGTGCGCCTCGGCTCGGGCGAGGTGCGGACGGTCACGCTCGGCGCCTCGCGCGTCGCCGTCGGCAGCGATCCTTTGCGCGCGACCATCGTCCTGCCCGACGGACCGCCGATCGCGTACCGCTTCTATCTCGACCGCGGCCGGGTCGTCTGCGAGGACAACCACGGCGTCTTCAAGCTCCAGGCCGGGGAGACGCAGCAGGTAGGGGAGACGACCATCACCGTGTGCAGCCCGGAAAGCGCGGGGCAGCTCGGGATCGTGCTCGAGCTGTCCTCAGGCAAAGCCATCCCGCTGACTTCGGGCCTGCCGCTGACCAAGGAAGAGCTACCGGGCCTGACGACCGCCGCCGCCGACGGCACGGTCGCGCTGGTCAGCCCTCACGCCGACGACCCGACGAGCCTCTGGCTGCGGAACCGCTCGAAGACGGCCTGGCAAGTCCCCATCGCGGACGGCAAGAGCCAGGCCGTCGAGCCGGGGCAGAGCATCCCTCTTTTGCCGGGAATGACCATCGACTTCGGCGCCGTTCAGGGCCGACTTTACCGGCCGCGCGTGTATTCTCGGGCGGCGCTGGCGAAGAACGGGAAGCGAGCGACGGGAGATCAGACCGCGCAGTTCGTCACGGAGCTGGAAAGTCGCGCGTAGCGGTCACTCGCCGCGCGCCGTCTCGTCGTCCTTGAGCATCGACTCCAGGCGGATCGAGCGTAAGAGCGTCAGGTCGCGCGCGTCCAGCTTGCTCACCTGACCCGGCGTCATCGTGAAGGTGACGATCATCTGTTCCCCCTTCGGCCCGCCCAGCAGGTAGAAGAACTGCACCGCGTTGACGCCGTCCAAGGTTCCTTCGGCCGAGACGCGGAAAACGCGGACGCCGCTCGGGCCTTCGACCTTGTCCGTGGTTTCGATCCGTTTCTCTTCCGTCCAGCCCGGCGCGCTCGCCATGAGCTTGGCGAACTCCTCGAGGGTCAGCATGTCCGCCGGCGCCGCTTTCTTCCAGGGCGTCAACGTCGCCTGGGCCACGAAATCGCCGCGATCCAGCAGGCGCAGCACCACCTGCTCGTCCTTGACGCCGACGACGCGCCAGTCGCGGCCGTGGGCGAAGCGGAAGCGTTTCTTGGCGTCGCGATAGTGCAGCGCCGTCAGGTTGTCCGGCGGCAGGCCTTCGGGGACCGGCACGAGCGCGATGTTGTTAAGCTTGGCGGGCTGTTCGATCGGCGTGCGCGTCAGCTCGATGAGGACGTCAGCGGAAAGCGCAGGCGAGACGGGGCCTTGCTCCCGTTGATCGCTCTGTTTCCAGGACAGGCGCGTGAGCCGTTTTCGCTTGAGATCGAAATCCGCCCTGGCGTCAACGACCAGGTTCACCTCCGCGCCGGCGTCGATGCCGCGCGCCTTGCCGACGAAGCGGAGATGGGCGATATCGCCTTTGGCATCCTCCAGCGTGCCGGTAAGATCGTGCTCGACAAGGCCGTCGAAGGCGCACAGGGCCTGGACGATGTCGCTGGTGACTTTCCAGGAGGCGCCGACCTTCGTCTCCTTGCCCGGCAACAGGCCGCCCAGGTGGAGGGTATCGAAATGCTCGGTGATCTCGAGCTCTTCCTGCGTCAAAGGCCGGCGCGGATGGTAGACGACGGTATGGTCCTTGACCCGGTGGGCGACGAGGAGGCCCGGTTCCAGGCCGCTCTTGAAGAGTTGATCGCCGCGCTTGAGAACGACCTTGCCTTCTTCATAGAAGCGTGCCGTCTTGGACGCGACGCCTCCTTTGCTGAGCAGAACGCGCTCGAGGAAGTCGTGCGTCGCCCTGGCAGTCTGGGAAAGCGAGAGCGGCTTGCCGTCCTGACGCACGGTCATCTTGCCGCTCAGCTCCATGGTGAGCTGGATCCGGAAGCACTGGTCGGCCAGGTCGTCCTCGCTGAGCGTGCAGGACTGGGCGCGGGCGGCGGACTGGGCAAGCAGGGCGACGGCAAAACTGAAGACGGCAATACGACAGGACATGCTTTTCCCTCCGGGACCAGGTCGTTCGCGGCGGGACGATACGAGGCCTGGGGTTTCGGGTCAAGCATTCCTCCCGGCATGGCGCCCCGGGAGAGCGCCCGGCAGGCGCACCAGAAGCCAGCACACGGCGGACACCACGTAAAGCCCGGCGAGCAGCAGCAGCACGCTGTTCCAGCCGTGCACGTCCTTCACCGCAATCACCGCCGTCGGCAACAGCGCCGCGCCGATGTTGCCCGACATGTTCATGACGCTGAAGACGGTCGCCACGTGCCGGCCTCCCAGGTCGATCGTCGCGGTGTACGCCGCGGGCCCGCATGCGCCGGCGCAGACCGAGCTGATCGTGAGGAACAGGACCGTGAGCCAGACATCGACGCAGAGGTAGCCGAGGACCATGAAGAGGGCGGCGGCGCTCAGGTTGGCGAGGGCGACGCCGCGCCGGCTCCAGGCGACGCTGCCGGTGCGGCGGTAGACCCAGTCCATCACCTGGCCGCCGCAGGCCGAGCCGAAGACGACCCCCAGGAGCGGCAGACTGCCGACGTAGCCGGACTCGGCGACGCGCAAACCGCGACCGTCCTGCAAAAAGAGCGGCCACATGGTCGCGTAAAAGATATACGCCGCGGCGCGACAGAATTGTTGCAAGTAAACGAGAAGGGCGTCCGGGGTGAAAAGAACCTGGTACCAGGCGACCTCGATGGAAGGCGGAGCGGCGTCCGCGACGGAAACGGGACCATTCGCGTCGCCCGATGTTGGCGCCTCACCTCGAGCCCTTTGAATGCCGTCGTTCGTCCGCGCGTCTTGCAGGCTGGGCGCTGAAACAATCACGCTGTGCCGAAGGTTGCCGTGCTGCGCCGGCGTATCCCGAAACCAGACGTAGAACCACACCGCGCAGACGAGTCCCGGCGCCGCGTAGACGACCATGAGGGCCTGCCAGGACAACAGATCCAGCAGGCCGCCGGTGAGCGCCAGGGCCAGGGCGCCGCCAACGGACATGAACGCCGCGAGCCAGCCGCTCGGCATGGCCCGCTCGGCAGGGGGAAACCAGGCGGCGAAGGACTGCACGGCGCAGGGAAACAGCGCCGCCTGCGCCATTCCCATCACGAAGCGCAGCGTCAGGAGGGAGGAAACGTCGGTCGCCAGCGCCTGCAGCGCGTTCGCCGCCGAGCAGACGAGGATCACGAGCGGCACGACGGCGCGGCTGCCGAAGCGCCAGCCGAGCCAGCCGGCGGGCACCTGCAAGGCCGCGTAGCCCCAGAAGAACATGCCGAGAACGGCGTCCATGTCGTCGACGCCGATGTCCAAGTCCCGGGCGACCTGCTTGGCGGGAACGGCCAGGGAGTTGCGCTGCACGTAGGCGAGCATGGCCAGGGCGCAGAACCACGCCAGGACGAGATAGCGAGCGGAACTGGGACGCTCGGAAACCATGCAATGCGAACCGGCGGCCTTTCGCGGCGCGAAAGGGGATTATGGGGCGTCGGCCACGATGCTCAGTGCTACCCTCGCGATACAATATCCGCAAGCGCATTCCTCAAATTGCATTTTCGATGACCAGGCCGCATGTCGTTTTCGTGACCGGCAAGCTCGCGGAGCCGGCGCTGCGCCGCGTCGCCGCCGGCGTGGCCCAGGGGCAAGGGATCGACGTCAGCGTCGTCGTGCTACCGATCACGGTCGCCGCCCTCGCGACCACGGACTGGATCGCCCGTCATTTGCAGCTTCCGGCCGAGGCGCGGCGCGTCGTCCTGCCGGGATTGTGTCAGGGGGATCTGAAACCCTTGATGGAACGCTTCGCCGCCGTCGCCTTCGAACGCGGGCCGGAAGACCTGCGCGATTTGCCCGAGCACTTTGGCGCCCTGGGAAGAAAGCCGACTACGGCTACGACATCGAGATCCTCGCCGAGATCAACCACGCCTCGCCCTCACCCTTGCCGATATTGTCGGGCAAGCCGCGTCGGCTACGCGAGGACGGAGCCGACGTCATCGACATTGGCTGCGACCCGGGCGGACCGTGGCGCGGCGTGACGGAGACGGTGCAGGCGCGCGGCGAAGGCCATCGCGTCTCGCTCGACACCTTCCATCCCGGACGAAGCGGCGGCGGGCGCGCGGCAGGCGTCGAGCTGATCTTGAGCGTCAACGCGAGCAACCGGGAACGGCGCGTGACTGGGGCCGCGAGGTCGCTCGCCATCCCGGACGAGCCGGCCACGCTGGGCGGGCTTGCCGAGACGGTCGAGCGGCTCGAGACCGACGGCGTCCGTTATCGCCTCGATCCCATCCTCGAACCGATCGCCTTCGGCTTCGCTGCCTCCCTGGGCCGCTATCTTGAAACACGCCGCCGCTACCCGAACGCGGCGCTGATGATGGGTGTCGGGAACCTGACCGAGCTGACGGACGTGGACTCGGCCGGCATCAACGTGCTGCTCGCGGGATTTTGCCAGGAGCTGGGCATTCGCAGCGTGCTGACGACCCAGGTCATCAACTGGGCGCGCAGCTCGGTGCGCGAGCTGGACCTGGCGCGGCGGCTGATGCGGCATGCCGTCGGGCGCCAGACTCCTCCCAAGCGCGTCGAGCCGAACCTGGTCCTGCTGCGCGATCCGAAGCTGCGTGAATACGGGGCGACGGCGCTGGCGGAGCTAGCGGCGTCCATCAAGGACCGCAACTTCCGGCTTTTCACCGAGGGCGGGGCGATCCATGTCATCAACGACAAAATGAACGTGCGCGGCGATGATCCTTTCGCCCTGTTCCGGGAGATGCTCGAGCGCGAGACGATCGATCCCGCGCACGCGTTCTATCTCGGCTACGAGATGGCCAAGGCGATGACCGCCTTGACGCTCGGCAAGAACTACGTGCAGGACCGGGCGTTGCGCTGGGGGTTCCTGACGCGCGAGGAAGAGAGGTCTCATCCCGAATCAGGACCTGTCGGATGACGGGCGGTTCTGATTTGTCCGCATATACTTGACGACGTGTTCCCTTATCCGCGCGGAGGTCTGGCGATGATCCCCCGTTCCCTCGTCGCTATCGTCTTGTTGTCGGCCCCGGTCCTCGCCCAGGACAAGGACAAGCCCGCGCCGCGCTTCAAGCTTCCTCCCGGCTTCATCATCGAAGCCGTCGCCGTGCCCCCGCTCGTCGAGCACCCCATGATCGGCAGCTTCGACGACGACGGGCGTCTTTACTTTGCCGATAGCGCCGGCCTTAACCTCCCCGCCGCCCAGCTCCTCAAGGAGTTCCCCAATCGCGTACGCGTCCTCGAAGCGGCCGACGAAAAAGGCGTCTTCAGCAAAGGCCGGATTTTCGCCGCGAAGATGAGCTTCCCGCAGGGCGCCCTCTGGTATCGTGGGTCCGTCTTCACCGCGTCGCCGCCGAGCATCTGGAAGCTGACGGATACCAAGGGCGCCGGCGTGGCTGACATACGCACGCCCCTGGTCACCAAGTTCGGCTTCACCGGCAACGCCGCCGACATCCACGGCCCCTACCTCGGCCCCGACGGCCGTATCTACTGGTGCGATGGACGGCACGGGCACGACATTCCTCAACCCGACGGCACGGTCCTCAAGGGCAAGGCGGCGCGCATCTTCCGCGCCCGGCCGGACGGCACGGAGGTCGAGGTCGTGTGCGGCGGCGGCATGGACAACCCCGTCAAGATCGCGTTCACCGACGAAGGTGAGCCGCTCGTCACGGTCGACATCCTGCACGCTCGCCCCGCGCGCAACGACGGCATCATCTTCGCCATCGAAGGGGGGGTCTATCCCTGGCACGAGGTCTACAACGAGTTCCCGCGCACGGGCGACCTGCTCCCCGCCGTCGAGAACCTCGGCTGGGTCGCCCCCGCCGGCCTCGTCCGCTATCGCAGCGATGTCTTCGGTCCGCCCTACCGCGGCAATCTCTTCTCCGCCCAGTTCAACCGCCATCGCATCCAGCGCCACGTCGTCGAGCGCGACGGCGCCTCCTTCAAGATCAAGACCGAGGACTTCCTGACGTCCGACGACAAGAACTTCCACCCGACCGACGTGATCGAGGACGCCGACGGCAGCCTCCTCGTCATTGACACCGGCGGCTGGTTCCGCATCGGCTGCCCCACCTCGAAGATCGCCCAACCCGAGATCAAGGGCGCGGTCTACCGCATCCGCCGAACCGACGCCCCGAAGGTCGATGACCCGCGCGGTCTCAAGCTCGCCTGGGCCAAGGCCACGCCGCGCGACCTCGCCGCCCGGCTCGCCGACCCGCGCTTCGCCGTGCGTGACCGGGCCATCGACGAGCTGGCCCTGCGCGGCGACGCCGCGCTCCCGGTGCTCGAAAGCGTCCTCAAGAAACATGCCTCCGGCGAGGCCGTGCGCAATGCCGTCTGGACGCTGTGCCGCATGGACGGACCGGCCGCCCGCTCGCTGGTCCGCCGCGCCCTGACCGACTCGGAACGCGGCGTCCGCCTCGCCGCCATCCACGCCGCCGGGCTGCACCGCGACGAGAAGGCCGCCTTTATCCTGCAGACGCTCGTTCTGGACAAGGACGCCGCCATCCGCCGCCAGGCCGCCACCGCCCTCGGCCGTCTTCGAAAGGCCGAAGCAATCCCGCCAATCATGGAAGCCCTCAAGCAGGCGAACGATCGCTTCGCCGAGCACGCGCTCATCTACGCCCTCATCGAGATCAACCAGGCCGAGGAGTTGACCGCCTATCTGAAACAGCCCGATCCCCGGCAACAGCGCGCCGCCCTCATCGCTCTGGACCAGATGCGTTCGGGCAAGCTCGAACGCGATCAGGTGACCCCGCTCCTCGCCACCGACGACGCCGCTCTGCGCCAGGCCGCCCTCGACGTCATCGCCCGCCGCCCCGGCTGGGGCAAAAGCATCGTCGCCCTGCTGCAATCCTGGCTCAGCGAGAAAGATCTCGACCCCGGCCGCCGCGACAGCGTCCGCGACCTGGTCCAGGGCTTGAGCACGGACGCTGCGATTCAATCCCTCGTCACGGAAGCGCTGGCCGCCAGGACGGCGCCCGCCGGCGCCCGCCTCGTCCTCCTCGAGAGCATGGCGCGCGTCCCGCTCGCCAAGCTCCCGGAAGGCTGGCTCAACGGCCTGCGTCTCGCGTTCACGGACCCCGATCCTCATGTCGTCGGCCAGGCGATCGCCGTCGTCCACCAACGGAGCTTGACGTCGTTCGATGATTCGCTGGCGAAGCTTGCGCGCGACCCGGGCCGTCCCCCCGCCATCCGCATCGCCGCCTTCGCCGCGCTCGATGGCCGCGACACGATCGACGCGTCCCTGTTCCGCTTCCTCGTCGATCTGCTCAACGAGAAGACCGACGCCCTCCAGCGCGTGAAGATCGCCCGCGCCCTCGGCAAGAGCAAGCTCGACGCGCCGCAGCTGACCCGCCTCGCCGAGCGCATCGCCGCGCTCGGTCCCCTCGAGGCCCCCCTCTTCCTGCCCGCCTACGCCCACGGCGACGACACGGCCGTCGGGACTGCCCTGCTCGACGCCCTCGAAAAATCGAAGGCTCTGTCCGCGCTGACGACCGGCGAGCTGAAGAAGACTTTCGAGGGTTATCCGGCGCCGGTGTTTCTCCGCGCACGCCGCATCATGGACGACATGGACAGACGCGGCGCCGACCAGAAAAAACGTCTGGACGAGCTGGCTCCCCTCCTCGCCGGCGGCGACGTCGAGCAGGGCCGCAACATCTTCTTCCACCCACGCGCCCTGTGCGCCACCTGCCATAGCGTCGCGGGCAAGGGGGGCGCCATCGGACCTGACCTCTCCAAGATCGGCGCCATCCGCTCCGGCCGCGACCTGCTCGAATCCCTCATCTTCCCCAGCGCCAGCTTCGCGCGCGGCTTCGAACCCTGGACCGTCGAAACCAAGAGCGGCGTGACGCTGACCGGCCTTTTGGCGCGCGAGACCGCCGACGCCATCGTCCTGGTGACGACGGACCGGCAGGAGATCCGCCTGCAGCGCAGCGATGTCGAGAGCCTGCAACCGGGCCGGGTCTCCATCATGCCCCAGGGCCTCGACGCGCAGCTCAGCCAACCGGAGCTGCGCGACCTGCTCGCGTTTCTGCAAAGCCTGCGCTGATCCCAGCTACCCCACGCTCGCCACAGAAACCTCATGCTTCAACTGGATTCCATCTGCCAGGCGCAACATCGGTTGCGGGGATTCGTCCACCGCACGCCGCTGACGCATTCCGCCTCGCTGAGCCAACGCCTCGGGGCGGCCGCCTATCTGAAGCTCGAGTGCTTGCAGAAGACCGGCTCTTTCAAGCCGCGCGGGGCGTTCAACAAGCTCCTCACCATGGCGCCGGAAGAGCGGGCCGCCGGCGTCGTCGCCGTCAGCGGCGGCAACCATGCCCAGGGCGTCGCGTACGCCGCCGAAAAGCTCGGCGTCTCCGCCGTGCTCGTCATGCCGGCCTCCACCCCGCGCAACTACCTCGACGCCACGCGCGGCTACGGGGCCGAGGTCACCCTGGTTTCGGACATCCACGCCGCCTTCGCCGAGGCCGAACGCTTGCGGCAGGCGGGGCGCACGCTGGTCCATCCGTTCGACGACCCGCTCGTCGCCGCGGGCCAGGGGACCGTCGGCCTGGAGATCCTGGAAGACGCGCCGGGGGTGACGCACGTTTACGTCAGCATCGGCGGGGGCGGGCTGATCTCGGGCGTCGCGGCGGCGCTCAAGGCGATCAAGCCGGGAGTCGAGATCATCGGCGTCGAGACGGAGGGCGCCGACGCCATGGCCCGCGCCATGGCGGCCGGTGAGCCGGTCGAGATGCCGGCCATCACTTCGATCGCGCGGACGCTGGGCGCGCCGCGCGTCAGCGCTTTCACGCTGAGGCATGTGCAAAGTCTTGTGCGGGAGGTGATGGTCGTCAGCGACGCCGAAGCAGTCGCCGCGTTGTTCTGGCTGCTGGAGCGGACGAAGTACCTGCTCGAGCCGGCCGCCTCCTGCTGCCTGGCCGCGGCACTCAGGCGGAAGCACGCGCCGGACGACCAGGTGGTGCTGCTGGCCTGCGGCGGCAATGTCGCGGCGGACGATCTGTGCGAATACCGGCGCCGATTCGCGCCGGCAGCGGCGACGTGACGACGTCAGGTGGGCGGCGTATCGCCGGCTCGCAGTTGTCCCCTCTCCATTCGCCTACTAGATTTGTAAAAGCACGGTCGCGCAACGCCGAATAACCAGGGGAACGCCGGCGCCGTACCCCATGGGGCTCAAGTCCGGAGGCTCGCCTCGGCCCTGCCGCAAAACGGAGCAACATGTCCACCGACCCCGCCGCCCCGACCCCCGGCCCGACCCACGCGGCGCCCGCCGCCCACGCGCCTGCCGCCCGCCCGGCCGGGCCGCGCAAGCTGTCCATCTGGCGCTACATCCTGCTGGGGCAGAGCAAGGCGGACGAGCTCACGGTCGTCCATCACTCCACCCTCTTTTACTGGTGGCCCGTCTGGTTCTTCGGTTACATCTTGGCCGCGGTCAGCTACTTCGGCGACATGCACATGGCGCTCGTGCCGGCCGGGACCGAGGCGGTATCCAAGCGGGCCGTCGTGCTGGAGGACGGAAAGAGCGTGACGCGCGACGTGCTCGTGCTGCCGGAAGGGAAGACGCTGCCGACCAAGAGGGACGCGGAAGGCAACGAGGCGATCCTGCAGCCCACCTACTACATGGCGCAGCACCGCATGTGGGGCACCTTTTTCGTCGCGATCCTCCTGCTCGTCACCATCATCACGAACATCACGATGCGCGGCCTCTGGTCGTTTCTGGTGCTGATCTTCCTCGTCATGCTGGCGCTCCTGATCACGGCGGGCGGCTGGTGGCACAACATCATTCCGCAGACCGGCCGGCTGGCGGTGCACATCAACATGGGCGGCTACATCCTCCTCTCCAGCGTGTTGTTGTTGTTCTGGCTCGTCAACCTCTTCATCTTCGACCGCCAGACCTACATGATCTTCACGCCCGGGCAGGTGCGGCTGCGCCTGGAGATCGGCGGCGGCGAGACGGTCTACGACGCCACCGGCATGGTGGTGCAAAAGCAGCGCGGCGACCTCTTCCGTCACTGGGTGCTCGGCTTCGGCTCCGGCGACCTCATCATTCGCCCCG
Source organism: Gemmataceae bacterium (assembly GCA_046350295.1). GTDB lineage: Bacteria > Planctomycetota > Planctomycetia > Gemmatales > Gemmataceae > JAXMAR01. The sequence goes on along the minus strand of JAXMAR010000018.1, from coordinate 15,751 downwards.
TCGGCGTCTCGGAGCCCCTGGAATTGACCAACGTGTTGCACGCCGGCCGCGTCGTGAAAGCGATCGAGCAGATGATCAAGGAAAAGGTCGTGGTCACTGATCACGTCAAAGGTTAGGAGACGTTATGTCGACGAGCCCCGCTCCCGCTCCGGCCGCGCCCCATGCGCCGGAGCTGACCGCGAAATCGGAAATCGTCATCGTCAGCCATTCCAGCCTCTTCTACTGGTGGCCGGTCTGGGCGGTCGGCTTCATTCTCGCCTTGATCACCCTGTTCGCGGGCGATCGGCTGGCGGTGGTGCCGGAGGGGACGAAAGCCGTTGCGGGCCAGAACGTGATCGGCCTAAAGGAAGTGGACGTCCTCGTGGTACCGCAGGGCCGCAAGCTCGAACGGGACAAGGAGGGAAACCTGCTCGACCCCCACCTGCGCATCGCCTCCAGCAAGAACCTCGGCGTCACCTTCTGTATCGTCCTGCTTCTGGTCATCACCATCACCAACATTCCCCTGCGCGGCCTCTGGTCGGTGATCGTCATCGTGATCGTCATCTTCGGTTCCGCCATCTTCGCCGTGCTCGATTGGTGGGGGACGATCTTCGAGAAGCTGAGCTTCCTGGACATACGCATCAACCTCGGAGGCTACTTCCTGATCTCGGCGGTGCTGTTCGGTCTCTGGCTGATCGTCTTCGTTTTCTTCGACCGGCAGATTTACATGATCTTCACGCCCGGCCAGCTGCGCGTGCGCCTGGAGATCGGTGACGCCGAAACGGCCTACGACACGACCGGGATGACGATCATGAAGCAGCGGAGCGACCTGTTCCGCCACTGGATCCTCGGCCTGGGCTCCGGGGACCTGATCGTGAAGACGTCGGGAGCGCAGCACCATCACTTCGACATGCACAACGTCCTGTTCCTCGGGCGTAAAGTAAGAGAGATCGAAGAAATGCTGCGGGCCCGGCAGGTGGTGTCGGGCCAGAACGCCTAGTCGTTGGACCTGGCAAGGAGGTTTGCATGGCCGCGCCGTCGTCCGTCGAGGTGATTCAGGCCCAGTTGCTGTCCGTCGCGCGGCTGCTTCAGGACGTCCACCCGCTCAGCGTCGAATCGCAGCATCTCATCGGCGCGCTCGTCGCCGGTCTGAGCGATGCGCTGAGCGACCCCACTCTCTCCCCGGCCAAGCTCGCGGAGTTCACGGAGGCGACCGCGCATCTCGTCGAAGCCGTGCACCACGAGGAGCACCAGCGCATCTCCGGCCTGCGCGACCGCCTCCAGCTCGCGGCGGCCGAGGTCGAGAGCCATTACCCGACCCTCGCGGGGCTGGGACGGCGACTGATCGAGGCGCTGAGCAACATCGGGATCTGACGCTTCAGCTTTGAGGCGACACGACGACATGCAGCACGTGGCGCGGGCTGCTTGTCGCCCGCCCCACCTCTCCGGGCTTGCTTCAGAACGCCCCCGCCAGCGGATTGATCATCAGCAGCAGGATGAGCAGGAGCAGCAGCCCGAAGATGAAGATCAGCGTGTGATTCATCGTGCGCGACATGGCACACCTCCCTCCCTAGCGTACCGCCATCTCCGGCTCGATGCCCATGGCGAGATTGTGCAGCTCTTCCGCGAACGTGCGGAGCAGATCGTCCATGCTCACCATGCCGACGACCCGGTCTTCCCGGTCGACGATGGGCAAACGGCGCACGCCGCACTCCCGGATGTAACGCGTGGCGCTGAACACGCTCGCGTCCTCCGGCACGGCCAGCACGTGCCGGCTCATCACCTTCTCGACAGGGGTATCGCTCCCAAGGCGCCGCGCGCCCAGGGCAAGCGCCACATCACGGTCGGTGATGATGCCGACCGGCCGCCCGTCATCCAGCACGACGACCGTGCCGACATTGTGCTCATCCATCTTCCGGGCGACGGTAGCGAGCGACTCATCCGGTTCAGCGGTGACGACGTGCCGGGTATAGATATCGCTCAGTTTCATGTGCTCCTCCCTTTCCGGACGCAGCCGCGCGTGGGCGCGCCCTTCTCGTGAAGAGCAAACAGGGCGCCGGACCGGACTGGAGCGAGAATCACGGAGATTTCGCAGGAGGCTAGACCGTGAACCCAAAACCGCCTGAGCCAAAGCCGCTCAGTTCGCGACCATTTCGCACAGCCGCTTGTCAAGAGCGGTCCCTTCGTCTAGGCTGGCGGCCATGATCACCTATCGTGTCGATCCCACGTGGCCCTCGTTCCCCGCCAACGGTCCGGCCGGCGAGGCGGTCGCCGTCGCATGCGACTCGCGCGACCGCGTTCATGTCTTTCTGCGCGGCCCGCAGCCGGTCCAGGTGTTCGAGCCGGACGGCAAACCCGTCGCTTCGTGGGGCGGCGGCCTGTTCGTGCGGCCCCACGGCATCTTCATTGACGGCGAGGACCACGTCTACTGTACCGACGACTTTGACCACACGGTGCGCATCTTCTCACAAGACGGCCGCCCGCGCCTGACGCTCGGCGTTTCGGGGCAGCCGTCCGACACCGGCGCGACCAGCATCGACTATCGCACCATCGAGCATTCGGGTTCGCCCTTCAACTACCCGACCAACGTCGCCCTCGGCCCGCGAGGGGACATCTTTGTCGCGGACGGCTACGGCAACGCCCGCGTCCACCGCTTCGCTCCCGACGGCCGGCTTCTCCTCTCCTGGGGCGAGCCGGGGGATGGTCCGGGACAGTTTCATGTGCCGCATGGCATCGCCGTCGATCGAGGCGGGACCGTCTACGTCGCCGATCGCGAGAACAGCCGCATCCAGTTGTTCTCGCGCGACGGCGAGTACCAAGGGGAATGGCGGGACGTGGCGCGACCGTGCCAGATCTTCATTGACTCGGCTGAACAGGTTTTCGTCGCCGAACTGGGCCACCGTGCGGGACGCTGGCCGGGAACGGGGGAAGCGGCGCCCGGGCAGGCGGGCGGGCGGGTCAGCGTTTTCGACAGGAGCGGGGCGCTTTTGGCCCGCTGGGGCGGCGGCGACAACCCGACCGCGCCCGGCGACTTCTACGCGCCGCATGGGATCTGGGTGGATTCGCACGGGAGCGTGTATGTGGCCGAGGTCGCCTGGTCGGCGGGCGGACGGGCGGGGCGCGTACCGGGGGAGTGCCACACACTTCAGAAATTTGTCCGACAGTAAGCTCTTGACGGCGGAGATGTCTTTCGATGATCTAACGGCGTCGGTTTCCATCCTCATCTTTGTTCCGGAGGTTTCCATGTCTGACGAAGCCCTCCTCGCCAACCAGAAGATCATCATCGCGAACCAGGAGCACATCCTGACCAATCAGGTGAAGATCGAGGCCAACCAGGACAAGCTGGACAAGATCCTCGCCAACCAGGCGGCCATCGTGAACAATCAGAAGCGCATCTTGAAGAACCAGGCCGCGCTGGACAAGGTCATCGCGAACCAAAAGAAGATCCTGGACAACCAGAAGAGAATCCTGGCGAAAAAATAGCGCCGTGGCGCCTTCGAGGAGAGAATCATGAGCCGGCCGTCAACGTGCGCTTGCCTCGTTCCGCTCGCCGTCTGTGTCCTCGTGCTCGCCGGGGCGGCGCCGGGACAGGAGCGGCGGCCGGCCAAGCATCCACTGGCGGGCATCGATCCCAAAGCGTTGGAGGATCCGGCGGTCGCGGAGAAGACGGCTGCCATGCTCGAGGAAAAGTACAAGGGCAGGCGGGCGCCGGAAGCGGTCCGCATGCTCATCGACATCGTGCACGACAAGATCGGCGGGAACTATGGCTGGTTCGGCCCCGCCGAGTCACGCTACACCTGGGTCTGGCTCGCCAAGCGCTGCGGCGTCGATCCCGACAAGGGCGGCATCGCGCGCGATCGCTTCTCCGGGCCCGACGAGATCTTCGCTCGTCTCGATCGAAACCGGGACGGCGTCATCCGCCCGGCCGATCTCGACTGGTCCGAGAAGAACCCCGATGTGCAAATGGCCGCCATGGTGAACCGCATCTATCGCTTCCTGAACGCCGGCGGCAACGGCCGGCTCACCCGCGAGGAGATGCTGCGCTTCTTCGAGAAGGCCGCGGCCGGCAAGGACCATGTCACGCCGGACGCCTTCCGCGAAACCTTGCTCGCCGGCTTTTCCGGCGGCTTCCTGCCCGGCGACGCCCCGACCAGGGAAGTCCTCATCCGCGGCCTCTTCAACGGCGAACTCGGCTCCGTCTACGAAGGGCCCCGCCTCAACGACCCGGCGCCGAACTTCACGCTCAAGACAGCCGACGGCAAGGAATCGATCGAGCTCGCTTCGCTCATCGGCAAGAAACCGGTGGTTCTCGCCCTCGGCAACTTCACGTGCAGCCCTTACCGCGCCACCTATGCCGAGGTCGACGGCCTGCATGCGCGTTACAAGAAGGACGCGAACTTCCTCATGGTCTACGTCCGCGAGGCCCACCCCACCGACGGCTGGAAGATGGAAGTCAATGAGCGCGTCGGCGTCTCGGTCAAGCAGCCCACCACCTTGGCCGAGCGCGCTGTCGTCGCCGGCAGGTTCTGCTCGCGTCTCAAGCCCAACATGCCCGTGGTCGTGGACGACGTCGACGACAACGTCGGCCACGCCTACAGCGGCATGCCTGGACGCTTTTACGTGATCGACACGGCGGGGAAGGTCGCCTACAAGAGCGGACGCGGACCGTTCGGCTTCCGTGTGGGCGAACTGGAGCAGGCGCTGGTGATGGCGCTGGTGGAGCAGACCAAGAAGTGAGCCGACGCAGAATAGGTGGTACGCCCAACTTGGGTGCCACGCTAATGGACCAGATTCCCGGCTTCGCATTTGCGCGGTTCCCTTCGGCTCACTACACTGGACATCACGGCAAACGGTTATCGCTTGCTTTCTTCAAAACCGCTGCCGATCCTCAAGCGTCCAGACTCTCGCCGATGAACATTCAAGCCGTCCCCCTGCGCCAACTCGTCCAATCCATCTTCGAGGCCGCCGGCTGTCAAACCGACGAAGCGAGCCGCATCGCCGCCCGTCTGGTGGAGGCCAATCTTGTCGGCCACGATTCGCACGGCGTCATCCGCGTGCCGACCTACGTGCAATGGCTGAAGGCGGGTAAGGTGTGCGCCGGCAAATCGCTGCAGGTCGTCTTCGAGAACGAGGCGATCGCGGTCGTCGACGGCCAAGCCGGCTTCGGCCAGACCATCGGCGAGCAGGCGATGCGGCTGGGGATCGAAAAATGCGGCCGGCATGGGGTGGCGGTCGTCGCGCTGCGCAACTCGGGGCATCTGGGCCGCATCGGCGATTGGCCGCTGCTGGCGGCGGAGGCGGGCAAGCTATCGCTGCACTTCGTGAACACGACCGGGGCCGGCATCCTGGTGGCGCCCTTCGGCGGGATCAACCGCCGGCTCTCCGCCAACCCGATCGCGGCCGGTGTCCCGATCGCGGGCGGCAAGCCGATCCTGCTCGACATCTCCGCGTGCACGGTCGCCGAGGGAAAGATCCGGGTCGCCCTCAACAAGGGCGCCCAGGTTCCGGAGAACTGCATCCTCGACGCAAAGGGAAAACCGACGACCGACCCGAAGGTGTTTTACGCCGATCCGCCCGGCGCCATCCTGCCGATCGCCGGACACAAGGGCTACGGGCTGGCGATCCTGTGCGAGGTGATGGCCGGGGCGCTCACTGGCGGCGGCTGCAGCAACCCCGCCCACGCCGCCCGCGTCATCAACGGCATGCTGTCGATCTTCCTCGATCCAAAGTTCTTCCAGGAGGACGCCGCGTTTCAGGCAGAGCTGAAGCGCTTCATCGCCTGGGTCAAAAGCTCGGACAAGACGACGGCCGACGGCGACATCCTGATGCCCGGCGAGATCGAGGAGCGGACGAAAGAAAAGCGCCTGCGCGACGGCATCGAGATCGACGCCACGACCTGGGGGCAGATCGTGGAGACCGGCCGCGGCGTGGGCTTGCGTGCGGCTGCCGCATCTTCGTGACTCGGTTCGATGCGGTTCATTTCATCCCGGCAACGGCATAATGCGCTGTGAGACGAATCGCGCCACAACGCACATCGCAAAGTCATCGAAAAGAAGCGACGATGGGGATGAGGCCGTCCAGGCACGCCACCCCGGCCTGGATGCCGACGACAAAGGGGTTAAACGGCTACTTTTCGGCGCTGCGACGTGTTGTGCGGAATCTGGCGCCGGCCGGCTCCGGCAGCGCTTCGGGCATGAGAGGCAGGGCGGGCGGCGCGGCCAGCGGGGGCGGAAGCGCCGGCGCATGTTCGCAGGCCGCTCCGGCGTACGGAGGCAGCGAGGTCGGGCAGTGGCCGCCTTTGCATGGGGATTTGTCGCAGTGGCCGCCCGTCAGCTGTTCCAGCCAGCACTGGCCCGGCACGTAAATGCGGTCGCCGGGGGCGATCTGGTAATTCGTCGTCGTGTCGCCGAGCTGGACGATGTTTTTCCAGCAGACCGGGAGGACGGTGCGGCATTCGTTCGGCTTGGAGGGCCGGCTCAGGATGATGTTGCTCGAGGAGGCGCGATCGGTGAGGCCGCCGGCGGCCAGGATGGCGTCGAGCACGGTTTCGCGGCCGCTCATCTGGAAGGCGCCGGGGGCGTTGACCTCGCCGATGACGTAGTAGACCTTGGTCTGGCGCGAGACGAGGCGGACGTTGATGAAGCCGGGGTCTTTTGTCTTGGCTTCGACGGCCGCCTTCACCATGTCTTCGATCTCGGGAACGGTCTTGCCGGCGATGAGCAGGTGACCGTACTTGCCGAGGTTGATCGTGCCGTCGGGCAGGACGGGTTGATCGCCGGGGAGGCGGACGGGGGAGTCGATGTCGGCGGGCGTCACGAGCAGGACATCGCCCGGCTCGACGATGTACGAGGGGAGCGGCTGTTTTTCCAGCTCGCGCGGCACGGCGCGGGCGCCGGCGTTGGCGAGACGGAGGTCCTTGGCGGCGTCGGTGAGATGGTGGCTGGGAGCGAACGGCGAGCCTTTGCCCCCGGTGAGACTGGAGCAGCCCGCGGACAGAGCGAGGAGGGGAATAAGGTAAGCGCCCCAACGGCCCGGTGGAAGTTTCATGGCGCCGCTCTTCGCGCGCGGGAGACGGCAAGCGCCGACGGGGCCGGGAATCGAAGTCGAGCGTCGGGACAAGCCCGACGTGCAGGTGAACCAATCACAATGTCCGGCGCTTCCTGGTGTGTCGCTTGGCTGTCTCGCGCATCGTCACTGGCAAGGTAGACAAGGCACGCAGAGTCTTCATCGGCTGATTAAGGAGACGGCATTGAGAAAGGGCGGACGGGGGACAGGAAAAACGGCGTGAATCTATCGCTTTCTGCTTGTTGTTCGCGTTACGCTCAAGAAAGGGGACCGGCGGTGCGGCGGGTCAAGGATTGAAGGGGACATCGCCGACTGTGCTGCGGAGGAAAAAACGGACGGCCTCCTGCGTGAGGGTGGCGAGCGGCAGGACGCGGATGCTGGGCGTGCGGACCGTGCCGGTGACACGCATCTGGAGGACGCGGTTGGAGAGGAGAGTGGCCGCCTCCTGGGCGACGACGAGGGGGACGGGACCGGCGGCCGGAATGCGCAGGCCGAGGAAGCGCAGGCGCGGATCGATGCCGAAAGAGCCGGTCCCGGCGGTGACATCGAGGTTGAGCCGGCCTTCGAGGGAAATCGTGCCCTCGGCGTAGAGCTGGCCGACGGCGCCTTCGAGGCCCAGGCGCTGGACGCGGAAAAAACCGTCGGCGAGGCGAGCGTGCAGGTCTCCCTTCTGGAACGTGACGGAAGGATTGAGCCGGAGGAACGGGCTGATCTCCTTGAGCACGGGCAGGTTGAGGGCCTGCGTCTGCTCGAAGGCGGCGTCGAGCCGGCCGCTGAGGTCGCTCAGGGAGCGCACGTCGCGGCCGGCGAAGTCGAAGCGGCCGGTGAGCCGGCCGCTGACAACGCTGGTGGCGCCCAGGAACGGCCTCAGGAGTTTTTGGAGGTCGACGCGCGTGAATTGCAGGTTACCTTCGAGGCGAATGGCGTATTCCCAGGAGAGGTCGAGCTTCCCCTTGATGCGGCCGGCGCCTACCTGGGCGGTGATGTCGTTCATTTGCAGTTGGCCGTGGCCTTCGGTCGGCGCGTAGCGAAAGGTGAAGGGAAGGCGCCAGTCGGTCACTTCGACGCCCGCAACCTTGGCCCGGCCGATGTCGACCTCGGCCCGGCCCGAAATCTCGCGGCCGAATTTGCCGCGGATGCGCGCGTTCATGTCTCCCTCCACGGTCGAGTTGAGCCAGGGACCGAGCAGGGGACCGATCTGAACGCGGTCGAGCTCGACGACGTACCAGCCGGCGTCCGGGTTCTTGAAGTCATAAGCGCCTTTGGCGCGCAGCAGGCCGTCGCCGAAAGTGGTATTGAAGTCGCTGACGCGGAGCTTGCCCTCGTTCAGACCGATGTCGCCGGCGGCCTCACCGATGAGCGGCGTCTCCTTGTAGCGAACGTTGGTGACGCGGAGGCGGCCCGAGCCGGTCGGCCAGCCGGAATCGGCATGCGTGAAAGCGATCGCCAGGCTGAGCCGTCCGTGGTAGACGGCGGCGGCGTCCTGGACGCCGAGCGCCTCGAGCAGCCGACCCAGGCCGATGTTGTGGATCTCCAGGCGTCCTTTCCTGCTCTCCTTCGGCTCGACCTTTTCGGGCGGGATCCGGCCTTCCAGCTCGAACGTGCCCCCCAACGTCTTGCCCTCGAGGCGATAGTCGAGGAGGCCGTTCTTGTAGTCGACCGAGCCCTTGAGTTGCTCGGTGGGGATATTCTGCACGCGGAGCTTGGGGGCGGTGACATCGAGCTGCACGTTGAAGGTGCGCTCTTTGCCCGGCGCCGCGGCAGGCAGCGTGCCTTTCAATTCGCCGTTGATGCGTCCCTGAATGCGCACCGGCATTTTGGGGATGTCGCGCGCGAGGGCGGCGGCGTCAACCCCCTTCAAACGGACATTCACATGTCCCGGCGTCTCAGAGGAGAGTGGGATCACGGCGGCGCCGCTCGCTTGTCCATCGTAAAGGTGCGCGGTCAAGGAGGAGACGACGAGCTTGCCCTTGCTCAACTCGGCGCGAGCGGCGGCATCTTTCAAGGCGACCCTGAACGCCTCGAGCCGCTCGCTGGTCAAGGCAGCCTTCACCTGCCAGGCGCTGGGGTTGGCCAGTTCCTTGCCGGGGATGACCGCGGCGAGCGACCCGGAGAGGTCGCCTTTGATGTCCGTGCCGGCGCCGCTTGCGCTCGCGATCTGGCTGACCGGGACGCGCTGGAGGGCGACTTCGACCTTCAGGTCGCCGAGCGGCTCAACCTGAAAGACGCCCGAGCCGGTGAAGGTTCCCGCCGGCGCCCCGGGAAAGTCGGGAGGGAGCCGGCCGGTGAGCTTCGGCATTGTCAACACGCCGTCGCGGTAGGCGATGTCCCCTTCGAGGTCGTCGACCCTCAGCGCGCCGACGACGAGGTTGGTCAATTTGGCCCAGCCGTCCAGCTTGTACTTCTTGAGGTCTTTCGACTCATCGACGGGGATGGCGACCTTGACCTGAAAGGAGACCTTGCCGTCGAGCGCGAACGGCAGCTTGAAGTCGAGGTCGCGGGCGAACTTGCCCAGGTCGATGTCCTTCATCTTGAGGCTGATGTTGAGGTAAGACTCCTTGACGTGGACATCGAGCCCGGAATCGTCCTTGGCCTTGTCTTTTTCCTGGGCGGCAAGCGCGGTCTCGCTCAGGAGCCGACCCGGCGGCATGAGGGACGTGGCGAGGAGCGCGGTCAGCCAGGGCTGCTCGAGCGCCGCCTTCGCCTCCTCCTCCGACGCGAAACGAAAAGCGCCGGCAGCGGGCTTGAGGCTGAGCGTGATCGGCTCGCTGGCCGGCTGTCCGGCGACGCGGGCGTCCATGATCTTTGCCGTGCCGCTGCCGCTGGTATGCGCCTTGGTCCCCGTGGACGTGTCGGTCAGGACGACCTGGAGGGAAGCCGTGCCCACGAGCTTGCCGCTGATCTGCCTGGGGAACTTCCAGCTCGGCGGAAACCTGTCGACATCGAGCCCCCTGGCCTCGATGCGTTTGAAATCCAGGCGTGTCGGGTCGTGCGCGAAATCGAGCGCCGCGTCCATCGCTAGCGTGCCGCCGAACGCGTGGCCCGTCACGTTCACCAGCGTGACGACCCCGTTGTCGATGGCGACGGCGCCGCTCGCCCCCGTGGCGTCCAGATCGATGGCGGTTACCTTGAGGTCGGTGTTCGTCGGCGCGGCCTCGACGCGGTAGCCGATCTTGCCGCGCTTGAAGTCGTAGGTGATGGTCACCGAGCCGGAGGTCTTGCCGCGTCGGATATCGACCTCGTCCCAGGTACTTCGGGGCACGAACGGGATCTGTTGGAGCATCGCGCGGGTGACCTCGACGGCGACCTCGCTCTTGAAGGTGAAAGTAGCGGGACGATCCCTGGAGATGACGCCGTCGAGACGCCACTTGCCCCACTTGGGACTGAGGAGGAAGCCGGACAGGGCGAGCCGGCCCGGCTCTCGTTTCAGGGCCAGGTCGATGTCTTCCGCAACGAAATCGGGGGCGCCTTCCTTGCGGAGAATGATAGAGCTGTTCGTCAGGCGAACCTGTGGAAAGGACTCGATGAACGCAAGGTCGGTATCGCCGTTGGAATCGCGCAGCTTGCCGGGCAGGCACGTGATCAATCTCCCCTTGGCGTCAAAGCGGAGGACGATCTTGGCCCCTTTGAGACTGACATCGCCCGGAGTGTAGCGGCCCTTGAGGAGATCAAAGAGAGAGAGGTCGGTGTCGATCTCGTCGATGCTGAGCCAGGGAATGTCCTGGCCGGGGCAGTCCTCCATGAGGGCGATCTGGCGGACCGAGGAGCTGCCGAGCCAGACATCGGCCCCACCTACCGTGACTTTGCCGCCATAGACATTCTGGAGCTGTGTGACGACTTTGTCGGCGACATAGCGCGAAGTGAGGTACCAGCGCAGGCCGGCCACGGCGACGAGGAGGACGACAACGAGCGTCCCCAAGACCCAAAGGAAGCGCTTCATGTGAGGCCCATCATTTGGCGCGGCGATACTCCATTATCTCCGTCGAAAGGTCAAAAGAAGCCGCTGAAGGGAAAGTGGCGGAAAAACGCAAGGAAGGGAGAACGGGCGGCAGCGCCACCGTCCAATGACGCCGCAAGCTTTTGCCGACTTTGGCCTGGGCCTGCTGCGCTACGTTTGGTGGGAGTGGGGAAGTGAACGGCAAGAAAAGAAAAACCGCGGATGTCGTCGCCCAATCGACACCCGCGGCCTAATCGAACCTGACCCTTCAGCCGCACATCCATCTGAAGGCGCCAGTTTCGTTGGTTGGATAAAGCAAAGGGGGCGCCAAAAGGGAGAGCGTGTGAAGAAAACCGTCTTTTGCGGTTTTTTCGCGGTCGAAGGCGAGGTCGCAGAGCGCCGAAGAGGGGCCACCAAAGGAGCTTTGGGAAGCCGGTCGCCGCTCTCTGGGAAATGACATTCTCAATGCGCGTGGTGGGACGCCATTCGATCCGTTTTTCACTTCACATGGGTATGAGCCTGACGGTAAGCTAAAGGTCTCATCGCAGGGGGGAAATCTCAATGGCGTCATGGACAGGCCTGCTAAGTCGGCGCGATCTGCTTCGCGTTGGCGCGGTCAGTTTGGCGGGGAGCGTTCTTCCCTCGGTCCGGGGCGCCACGGCTGTCCGTCCCAAGGCCGATTCGGTCGTCTTCCTGTTCATGGCCGGCGGCATGACGCACATCGATTCGTTCGACCCCAAGCCTGCGGCCCCATCGGAAATCCGCGGCTCGCTCGGCGCAGCCCGCACGATCCTGCCTGGCGTCCTGTTCAGCGAGGTGATGCCGCGGATGGCGCGGGGAGTCCGCCATGCGACGGTCTTGCGGAGCTTTTCCCACGACAGCAACGACCACCTTCTCAGCCAGGTTCATGTTCTGTCCGGGCGCAAAGTCCCCATGGCTCGCCTCACGAGCGAGCCGAACATCGGGTCGGTCGTCGCCAAGCTGCACGGCGCGCGCTCCGGCTTGCCCGGCTACATCGCCGTCCCCGGCACGACGCGGCCCGGCCCGCCCCCCATCAATCTCTTCACGGGAGGCTGGCTTGGCGGACAGTACGCGCCGTTCTCAACCGGCGGCAAGCCGCGCGATGAGGACTTCACCGCCCACGTCCACGAAGCGAGCGAGGAAGAGTTCGAATCAGCAAGCGTTGACGCTGCCGGGCGACCTGACCGCCGCGCGCCCTCGCCGGGCGCCGCTCGTTGCGCGATCGCATCGAAACCGGCCGCCGCGCCCGTCGACGCGGCGGCCATCGGCCTTGGCCGGACAGTTTCGCGACGCCTTTGCCATGCTGGAGAGTCCGGGGATCGCAGGGCCTTCGATCTCACGCGCGGGCGGCGCCCTTGCGCGACCGCTACGGACGATCCAAGATCGGCCAGCGGCTGTTGCTCGCACGCCGGCTCGTCGAGGCCGGGGCGCGCTCGTGATGGTCGATTACGGCTACGATCGGGATTCGCAACCTCTGGGACAACCACAACGCGCCGACGCAAAACCACCCGCCGATCATGGACATGGTCAAGCTGCCGTACCATGTCGCCGGCGTCGACCGCGCCTGTGCGGCACTGCTAGACGATATGAGCGAGCGCGGCCTGCTCGAGCGGACACTTGTCGTGCTACTCACCGAGTTCGGCCGCACGCCGCCATCAACTCCAACGGCGGCCGCGATCACTGGGGCGCCGCGGGGTCGCTTCTCTTCGCGGGGGGCGGCGTTCGCGCCCGGCCAGATCATCGGCGAGACCGACGCGCAGGCGGCACGGCCCACCGGCATCGGCTACGGCCCGGCAGACGTGGCCGCCTCCATCTATCACGCGCTGGGCATCGACACGACTGCGATGCTGGAAGACACCGAGCGCCGGCCACATCCGGTCCTGCCGGAAGGCCGTGTCATCCCCGGCCTTTTCTAGGTCCGCCGGGACGCGAGGAAGAAGAGTCCGCTACACTTGTGGCAAAACTCCTATTTCAGTCCACGTCGGTCGGATCAAAGGGCGCGGTCTGTGCCGGCGGTGGTGTGGGATCGGATTCGTATTCCAGGTAGCGGAAATACAGGTCGGCGCCGAGCAGGACCACCTCGATCAGAAGGAAGATGACAATCGCCAGCTCGAGGCGGTGGCCGCCGATGTACCAGCGGTAATCGGCGACGCGGTCGTTGGCCCCTTCGTAGAGGTCCTCGCAGGCTTCGAGGCGGTCGGAAAACGCGGTCAGGCGTTCTTCCATGTCGGTCCGCGTGAGAAGGCGTGCCATCAGGCGGCGGCCGAAGGGGGACAGGTGGCGCGAGCCTTTCGCCAGTTTGGGCTCCAGGCGCGCGAACGTGAGACGGAGCCGCGTGCAGTGCTCGATGCGTTCCTGAAAGCGGCGCCAGTGGGCGCGGTCGCGCGAGCGTATCGTGTGGGCGCGCGAGGCGTCCGCGGGAGCTTCGGCCTCGACCGCCTCCAGCGAGTTTTCCAGCGTTCGCAGCTCGGCCTCGTAAAACGCGAACTCCACCAGCGTGGCCACGATGGCATCGTGCAGGTCGGCGTGCGCCTCGACGAACGCCCGTCCCGCACGCCAGCGGACCTTGCCATTGCCCCACGTCACCTCCGCGGTCGGCTCGGCTCCGGGCTGGTCCGGACAGGCCAGCCATTCGTCGGCGAAGCTCTGCCACTTCGCCGCGGCGCCGGGGAGGACGAGGACGATGTCCAGCGCGTCGGTCGGCTCGGGCCAGGCCTTGGCGGCAGGCAGGTCTTCGAGCTGACCCGTCTCCTCGACGGCGATGGACGGCCTGGGCTGCTGGAAGGCGCGACGGACCTTCGCCGGCCCAGCGACGGCGCTGAAGCGGATGCGGCGCACCGCGACGGCGGCGCCGGCCGGGCCGCCATTGGACAGCGACTTGCTAACTTGCGGGGACATGGCTCGTTTCATCGTTCGCCTTGATGATTGTGGGAGGAGCGAGCGCCGGCGCATGCCCGTTCAGGGGGGCAGACGCCTCGCCACGGACGGCGCCATTGGCCTGGCCGTTCATGGCCGGATGGGCGAGCAGCTCAGGGAGGTCTTCGAGGATCCATTCGACGACGGTGTCGGCCGAGTCCATCACGCCGTTGAGCGTGGAATCGAACAGGTAATCGCCGACGACAAACAACCAGGGATGATTCTCCGGCTCGGAACGTACCGCGAGTCCGGCTCGCGCGCGGGCCAGCCGCCCGGCGGGCGTTGACCGTGCCGACCCAGCGCTTGCACTCGCCCTTCGAGGAACAGGTCGCGGCCAGGGCGCGCCCGTGGGAAGCGAGTCGAGGGCCTGCTCGATCAGCGTCTCGTCGTCGAAGTTGCTGAGCGTGAGGGCGGCTTCGCCCCGAGGAGCCAACCGAGGACGCCAAGCTCGCCGTCGGCGAACTGCTCTCGTCGTAGACGCAGCAACCGCCGAAGGCGTCGAGCATGAAATAGCCGCCGTCAATCCATTCACGCCAGAATGGCCTCTTGAAGAGCACGCTCACGCGCAGGTAGTGGGCAGGGTAGTCGCCGAATGCATGGTGGTCGTGCATCGCGGCCGCGAGTTGGGCGCCGCCCATTCCACGGCCGGGATCAGTTGTTGGGAAGGGCGACGACGACAAAATCGAAGTCTTCTTGCACCAGCTCGCCTGCCCGCTTGAAGAAGACGCGATAGGCCTCATTCGGGAGACGCTCCACCTTGACCACCGGAGAATGCAACAAGACGCGCGCGGAGATGCGCTCCGCGATGGCGCGAGGCAGCCGCTCCAGACCGCCGTCGATGGTGTAGAGCCGCATGTAATCTTCCTCGTCCATGAGGGAGTTCTGCAGGCCGTACATGGCGTTGGTCAGGTGCGGTTCAGTGGCCAGGTCGCTGTGAACGGCGATCTGAATGAAGCGCCGCGCCTCCTCATCCGGCACGCTCTTCAAGAAATCGTGGAAGGATTGGCGCGAGGTCGGGTCGTTGTTGTCCGCCTTCCAATCGGACTCGTAATACTCGGCGCGGGAGATCAGGGAGCGGGCGCGGCGGTTGAACGCGCGCAGCGCCTTGGCCGTCGGAGCGCCGAGCACGCGGGAGACATCGTCGAGGTTTTTCAGGATGTGGTCGCGGAAGACGACCGTACCGCCGCGCATGGGGCGCGTCGGCAGGCCCAGCTCATCGATCAACTCCCGGAGCGGATCCTGCCCGAGCTGCGAATAGTCGTAAAGCTCGGCGGCGCCGATCTCGTAGGGGACCGGGTGGCTGCGAAACGCGCCGGTGACGACCTTGCCCCCGAGTCGCGGACTGGCTTCGAGCAGGGTGATGTCAAGCGGCGTGGGCGACCTTCTCTCGAGGAGGTGAGCCGTCATCAACCCGCCGGGGCCCCCCCCGATAATGGCGACGCGAGGAAGAATCATCAGGAAATCGCAGGGTTAATGCGCTGGGCATCGCCTGTCTTCCCTGCTGCCGCGCGACACTGCGTGGGCGAAAAAAGAGACATGGAAAACAGCGGTGTTCATCAATTCAACACCGTAAGTGTGCGGAACGGCCGATTAAAAAGCAAGGAGAACAGCAGTTCGAGGCGCCGCAAGGAAGAAGGTGGAATATACGATCCATTAAGTAATCCCAGGCGCATCTCGATAGTGGTCAACAGCTTGGAAGACTCGGCATCCCTGATCAACCGGGTACCGTGTGGAACCGCTTCGATAGCCTTTCCAGCCGTGAGACCAGGATCTGAGCCGAATACCGCTCCTGTACGTTTTTCCAGTCAGTAGCGACGATTTGATCGATCAATT
>JAXMAR010000017.1:0-142077 GCA_046350295.1 Gemmataceae bacterium | reverse complement strand
GCTGATCGCCGACACCTACCGGGCCCTCCTCAATGACCTGGAGGAGGTGCTCGACAAGAAGGACGTCAAGATCCTCGGCAGCGACAAGGACGAGGACAAGACGCTCGCCGACCGAGCGGCCCTCTTCAAGCTGGCCGATCTCGACATCCGCGCCGCCGACAAGCTCAAGGCGGCGACCCAGGTCTACAACCGGCACAAGGAGCGGCTCACCTTCCTGGTCGACGACAAGGAGCGCAAGCTCAACTCGCTCAAGCGCGGCGACGAGCTGCCGTCGGGCGTCCAGCAGATGGTGAAGGTCTACGTCGCGACCAAGCGCGTCATCTCGGTGGGCGACAAGATGGCCGGACGTCACGGCAACAAGGGCGTGATCTCCAAGGTGCTGCCCGAGGAGGACATGCCCTACCTGGCCGACGGCACGCCGGTCGACATTCTCCTCAACCCGCTGGGCGTGCCGAGCCGTATGAACGTGGGCCAGATCCTCGAGACGCACCTGGGCTGGGCGGCCCAGCGGCTCGGTTTCCGGGCGATCACGCCGGTGTTCGACGGGGCGAGCGAGGATGAGATCCACCAGTCGCTGCGCGAAGCCGGCGTGCCGGACAGCGGCAAGGTCTACCTCTACGACGGCCGCACGGGCGATCGCTTCGAGCAGCCGGTGACGGTGGGCTACATCTACATGCTCAAGCTGCACCACCTGGTCGACGACAAGGTGCACGCGCGGGCGACCGGCCCCTACTCGCTCATCACGCAGCAACCGCTGGGCGGCAAGGCCCGCTTCGGCGGCCAGCGCTTCGGCGAGATGGAAGTGTGGGCGCTGGAGGCCTACGGGGCCGCCTACGTTCTTCAGGAACTGCTCACCGTGAAGAGCGACGACGTCGAGGGTCGCACCAAGATCTACGAGTCGATGGTCAAGGGCGAGAACACGCTGGAAGCGGGAACGCCGGCGAGCTTCGACGTCTTGACGAATGAGATCAAGGGCTTGGCGCTGAATCTCACGCTGGAGAAGAAGCGCATCTGAGGCGACAAGCGGCGCGCTTGTGCGGCGACGTTTGTGGCGAAGCGACCGCGAAGGATCGCGCCGCAATCAAGAAGAGATAACCTGTGCATCACCGCCGTCGCTTCGAGACGGCGATTCATAACGGAGGACGCTTCTCATGTCCACCACCACGACGACGGGCGAAACCAGCTACGATCGCATCAACGACTATGGCTCGGTCCGCATCAGCCTGGCCAGTCCGCATGAGATCCGCAGCTGGTCCTTCGGCGAGGTCAAGAAGCCCGAGACCATCAACTATCGCACCTACCGCCCGGAAAAGGACGGCCTGTTCTGCGAACGCATCTTCGGGCCGGAGAAGGACTGGGAATGCGCCTGCGGCAAGTACCGGGGCATGAAATACAAGGGCATGATCTGCGACCGCTGCGGCGTCAAGGTGACGCACAGCCGCGTGCGCCGCAAGCGCATGGGGCACATCGAGCTGGCGGCGCCGGTCGTCCACATCTGGTTCTTCAAGGCGATGCCGAGCCGCCTGGGCACCTTGCTCGACATGAAGACCACCGCCCTGGAGAAGATCATCTATTTTCAGGACTACGCCGTGATCAATCCGGGGGAAACTCCCCTCAAGGAACGACAGCTCCTCACCGAGGAGGAATACCGCAAGGCACGCGAGCAATACGGCGATGGCTTCGAGGCCGGGATGGGCGCCGAGGCGATCAAGAAGCTGCTCGAAAAGCTGAACCTCGTCGACCTGTCCCGCGACCTGCGCCAGAAGCTGTGGGAGGAGAACAAGAAGGCGGAAGACGGCAAGAAGCCGTCGCGGCAGCGGCAGCGCGACCTGGTCAAGCGGCTCAAGGTCGTCGAGTCCCTGCGCGACAGCGGCCTGGGCGGTCCGGCCAACAAGCCCGAATGGATGGTGCTCGAGTGCATCCCGGTCATCCCGCCGGACCTGCGCCCGCTCGTCCTACTCGATAGCGGCAACTTCGCCACCAGCGACCTGAACGACCTCTATCGCCGCATCATCAATCGCAACAACCGCCTCAAGAAGCTGGTCGACCTCAACGCGCCCGAGGTCATCATCCGCAACGAGAAGCGAATGCTGCAGCAGTCGGTCGACGCCCTCTTCGACAACAACCGCTGCAAGCGACCGGTGCTCGGCTCCTCCAACCGCCCGCTCAAGTCCCTGACGGACATGATCAAGGGCAAGCAGGGCCGCTTCCGCGAGAACCTGCTCGGCAAGCGCGTCGATTACTCGGCTCGGTCGGTCATCGTCGTCGGCCCCGAACTGCGGCTGCACCAGTGCGGCCTGCCCAAGAAGATCGCGCTCGAGCTGTTCCAGCCGTTCATCATCCGCCGGCTCAAGGAACTGGGCCATGCCGACACGATCAAGAGCGCCAAAAAGATGCTCGAACGGAAGGCGGACGAGGTCTGGGACATCCTCGAGGAGGTGATCAAGAACCATCCGGTGCTGCTCAACCGCGCCCCGACGCTGCACCGCATGGGCATCCAGGCGTTCGAGCCGGTGCTGATCGAAGGCAACGCCATCCGCATCCACCCGCTTGTCTGCAAGGGCTTCAACGCCGACTTCGACGGCGACCAGATGGCCGTGCACCTGCCGCTCTCGATCGAGGCGCAGGTGGAGGCGAGCGTGCTGATGATGTCGACCAACAACATCTTCAGCCCCGCCAACGGGCACCCCATCATCACGCCGAGCCAGGACATCGTGATGGGCTGCTACTACTTGACGGCCGATCCGCTCATGGTGTTCCAGACGCCGGGCGGTGTGCTGGATGAGCGGGTGAAGGACTATCGCCGCAACACGCCCGACAACCTCAAGGGAGAGGGCATGGTCTTTTCGAGCGTGCAGGAGGCGTTCCTCGCGTTCTCGGAGAAGAAGGTCGGCGTCCACGCGCGCATCAAGGTGCGGCTGCCCATCGAGAAGCGCGTCATCACGGAGGTCATCGTCGACAAGGACAAGACACGCGTCGAGGAGCTCGACCGGCGCGGCGATCCCGACACCAACAAGCGGCCCATGTACCTGGTGCAGACGACGGTCGGCCGGGTTATCTTCAACGATATCCTGAAGGCGCAGATGCCGTTCTACGATCTGGCGCTGTCGAGCAAGCACCTGTCGCGCATCATCGCGGACTGCTACCAGATCCTGGGGCGGCGGGAAACGATCGACTTGCTCGACCGCATGAAGGACACCGGCTTCCGTGAATCGACGCGCTCCGGCCTGTCGTTCTCGACCTATGACCTGCGCACGCCGCCGGACAAGGAAGGCATCATTCGCGACGCCGAGAAGGAAGTGGAGAAGGTGCAGAAGTCGTTCATGCGCGGCGCCATCACCGACAACGAGCGCTATAACAAGGTGATCGACTTCTGGACCGACGCGCGCGACAAGATCACGCGCAAAATGATGGAGGACCTCAAGAACGACGTCCGCGACGGCGTCCCCTACCTGAACCCCATCTTCCTGATGGCCCACTCCGGCGCCCGCGGCGGCATCGAGCAGATTCGCCAGCTGGCCGGCATGCGCGGTTTGATGGCCAAGCCGTCCGGCCAGATCATCGAGACGCCCATCAAGGCCAACTTCCGCGAAGGCCTTACCGTGCTCGAGTACTTCTCCTCGACGCACGGCGCCCGCAAGGGCCTGGCCGACACCGCCCTCAAGACCGCCGACTCCGGCTACCTGACGCGCAAGCTCGCCGACGTCGCCCAGAACGTGGTCATCACCATGGAGGATTGCGGCACGACCAAGGGCATCACCAAGGGCGCGATCTACAAGGGCGAGGAGATCGAGCGGCCTCTCTCCGAGTCGATCCGCGGCCGGGTGAGCCGGAACACGATCACGTCGATCGCGGGCGATCCGATTGTCCGCGAGAACGAGATGATCACCTGGGGTCAGGCGCGGAAGATCGAGCAGCTCGGGCTGGACAAGATCATCGTCCGCAGCCCGATGACGTGCGAGGCGGCCTTGGGCGTGTGCCGTCGCTGCTACGGCATGGACCTGGCCACGGGCAACATGGTCGAGGAGGGGATGGCGGTCGGCATCATCGCCGCCCAGTCGATCGGCGAGCCCGGCACGCAGTTGACGATGCGCACGTTCCACATCGGCGGCACCGTGCGGCGCGTCGTCGTCGACTCGGACATCAAGGCCAAGCGCCAGGGTACGATTCGCTTCGTCCGTCTCACCGTCGTCACCATCGGCAACGGCGAGCAGGTGACGCTGTCGCGCAACGGCCAGATACACATCCTCGGCCCCAAGGACCGCATCCTCGAAGAGTACACGATTCCCTACGGGGCGACGATCACGGTAAAGGAAGACCAGGCGGTCAACCCGGCGCAGGTGATCTGCAAGTGGGACCCGCATATCATCCCGATCCTCGCCGAGCGCGGCGGCCGGATCCGCTTCGAGGACATCAAGGAAGGCGAGACGCTCCGCAAGGAGCGCGACACGCTGGGCGGCGGCGAGCGCTGGGCCATCATGGAGCACAAGGGCGAGCTGCACCCGCAGCTCGTCATCATGGACCAGCAGGGGCAGGACCTCGAAGTCCATTACATCCCCGAGAAGGCGTACCTCGAGGTGCGCGAAGGGGACATGGTGACCGCCGGCTCGCTCCTGGCGAAGACGCCGCGCGAGGTGGGCGGCACGCAGGACATCACCGGCGGTCTGCCACGTGTCACCGAGATCTTCGAGGCGCGGCGGCCCAAGGATCCGGCGGTCATGGCCGAGATCACCGGCCGCGTCCGCCTGGGTGAGCGGCGCAAGGGCAAGCGCTCGATCGTCGTGGAGTCGGTCGACGACAACGGCAAGCCGACCGGGCACGAGGCGGAGCACCTGGTGCCGCACGGCAAACACCTGCGCGTGCACACCGGCGACTACGTCCGGGCGGGTGACGCGCTGGTCGAAGGGCCGCTGGTGCCGCACGACATCCTGCGCATCTCGGGCGCCGAGGCGGTGCAGAACTACCTGGTGCGCGAGGTGCAATCGGTGTATCGCAGCCAGCGCGTCGACATCGACGACAAGCACATCGAGATCATCATCGCCTCAATGCTGCGCAAGGTGAAGGTGGAGACGATGGGGGACACCGGCCTCTTGCCTGGCTCCGTCATTGACAAGTTCGCCTTCCGCGAGGTGAATGACAAGCTCAAGGACTCGGTGAAGATCAAGGACCCGGCGGACTCGAAGTTCGAGCCGGCCAAGATCGTCAGCCGCGAGGCGTACGAGGAAGTGAAGGCGGCGCTCGAGGTCGAGGGCAAGAGCGCCCCGACGCACGAGCCGCCGCGCCCCGCCACCTGCTCGGTGCAGCTCCTGGGTATCACCAAGGCGGCGGTGCAGTCGGATAGCTTCATCTCCGCGGCTCGCTTCCAGGAGACTACGAAGGTCCTCACCGAGGCGGCGCTCGCGGGCAAGGTCGACTACCTTGTCGGCCTCAAGGAGAACGTGATCCTCGGACACTTGATCCCCGCCGGCACCGGCTTCTTCATGCACCAGGAAGCCGAGGTCCGCATCAGCCCGCAGGCGCTCGAGGCCATGGGCGTCGCCGTGCCGCGGCAGGAAGAAGCGCCGGCCGCCGTGGCGGGCGAGTGACGTAGAAGACTGGAGCGTGGCGCGTCCTTCAGACCGCGCCACCCCTCCGCCCTCTTTGGCGAGTGGCCGGCATGCGTTTCCCGCTGCCTGATTCCGACGAGGCGCTGACGCTCACGCCGCGCTGGGGGGACGCCGACCACCCGCTCCAGTTCGCGCTCCTCGTCCTGGCGCCTTTGCTGCTCGCCGCTCTTCTTCTTTACCTCTTCCGCTGGGAGGCCCGGCTGGTTCGCCGCCGGGCCGCCGTGTTTTTGGTCACGCTGCGCCTATTGGTTATCGCGGCCCTCTGGTTTGTCGCCTGTTTCGAGCCAAGGCTGATAAGTGAATCCAGCGAGACGCTCCCGAATCGCGTTTTGATTGCCATCGACGGCTCCGGCAGCATGGACTTGCCGGATCCGCAGCGCTCGCCGGCGGCCGCTCTGCGCTTGGCCCGCCTGCTCAAGCTGGCGCCCGCATCCCTTTCCGATCCTGTTCTGGACCGCTGCGCCGAGTACCTGGAAAAAGGGGGCAGCCCAAGCGATTTCTCCTACCTGACGGAGGCGGAGACGGAGCGACCGGCGCCCGAGCAGGCGGCGCTGCGCCGCGAACGGCAAAGAGACCTGGGCGCTTTGCTCGAGCGCATGGCGGCGCTGCGCCGGAGCGCGCAGGCGGCGCGGATCATGGACGAGGACGGCCTCAACCTGCTGGCGGCGCTCAAAGCCGCGCACGAGGTAAAGATCATTTCCTTCACCGACGAGGTGCTGTTGACGGGGGACGCGGGCGCCGGAAAGAAAGGGGCCGCGACGAGCGCCGCCCCGGCAACCGATCTGCGATCGCCGCTCGAGCATGCCTTGGCCGTGTCGTCCGCCAAGGAAGCGGCGCCCGTGGGTCTGATCCTGCTTTCCGACGGCCGCCACAACAAGGGGGAAGAGCCGTTGCTCGCCGCGCGGCGGCTGGGCAAGCAGGGAACGCCGATCCTGCCGATCCTCCTGACGCCGCGCGAGGCGCCGCCGGACCTAGCGCTCGTCTCGGTCAAGCCGCCGGCGGCGACGCCGCGCGGCATGGAGCTGGCCCTCGAAGTCGAGCTGCGCGCCAGCCATCTGCCGGCGACGGAGCTGCGCGT
Source organism: Gemmataceae bacterium (assembly GCA_046350295.1). Classification (GTDB taxonomy): domain Bacteria; phylum Planctomycetota; class Planctomycetia; order Gemmatales; family Gemmataceae; genus JAXMAR01. Next base: position 135,393 of record JAXMAR010000017.1, on the reverse strand, counting down.
CGAGGTCTTCAAGAAGGGCGCCGCCAAGCCGATTGCCGAGGCCAAGCCGATCGCGCACAAGGGGAACGATGGTCCCGGCGCGAAGGCGGCCGTCTACTCCATCAAGATCCCGCTCAAGATCGACGAGCCTGGGACGCACGCGCTCGAGGTCAAGGCACGAACGGTGAAGGACGTGGCGGAGCTGACGCGACTCAACAACGAGCTGCCCGCCGTTGTCCGCATCGTGCAGGACAAGCCGCGCGTGCTCCTGGTCGACGGCGAAGCGCGCTGGGAATACCACTACCTGGCCGAGTTCCTCCGCCGCGCGGACAATCTCGATCTCGACCGCGTCCTCTTCCAGCAGCCGCGCCTCGGGCTGCACCCGGAGGACAAGCTCGAAAAGCGCTTCGCCCGGCGCTCGCTGCCCGTGCTCAAGGAGAAGGACGACCCGCTCTTCGCGTACGATTGCATCCTTCTGGGAGATGTCGATCCCGATGACCTTCCGCTCAAGGACCGGGACCGTCTGCACCGCTATGTCTTCGAGCGCGGCGGCACGTTGATCCTCATCTCCGGCAAGCGCCATCTGCCGCTCGCCTACGACCCGCGCGCCGACGGTAAGGATCCGCTGGGCCGGCTCGTCCCCGTCACTGAAATCAGGCCGATCACACCCAAAGATAAAGGTTTCGGCGTCAAGCCGACCGAGACCGGCAAGCTGGCGGGATGGCTGAGCCTCGCCGATGGGCGGCCGCAGAGCGACACCGCGTGGGCCGAGCTGCCGGGTCACTTCTGGGGTTTGACGGGAAAGGCCAGGCCGGGGGCGGTCGTCCTTGCCGTGCCAACGACGGACGAAAGCAAGAAAACGGACGGGGACGCCGAGCGCGGCATCTTCGTGCAGCAGAACTTCGGGCTGGGCCGCGTCCTTTGGCTCGGCCTGGAGAGCACGTGGCGCTGGCGCTATCACGCCGAGGACCGCTATCACCATCGCTTCTGGGGCCAACTCGTCCTCTGGGCCGCGAGCAAGGACATCCTGCCTGCAGGGACGACGCACGTGCGCTTTGGCAGCCGCCAGCCGGTTTATGCGCCGGGGCAGGAGGTCGACGCCGCGGTGCGGATCGGTCCCGAGGTCGTCCTCTCCGGAAAGGAGAAAGTCTCGTTGCGCGTCGTCCGGCTCGATGGGGACAAGGAAGCGATTGTGGAGGACGTGGCGCTCGAAGCGAATCCCGGTCAGCCGCGCCTCTTCGAGGCGAAGCTGCGCGGTCTGGCGCCGGGACGCTATCGCGTCGAGCCGGTCGTGGCGGAGCACGCCGCCAAGGTGAAGGAGGCGGTCGCCGATCGGACGGGAGACCCGACCTTCTCGATCCTGCCCGGCCTTTCCACGGAGATGCTCGATCCCTCGGGCAACCCCGATCTGTTGCAGGCCCTGGCGCGGGAGAGCGGCGGCAAGCTATACACGCCGGCGACGATTAACGATCTGTTGCGCGACCTGGAGCGGCGCGTGCAAAAAAAGGAGCACCGCTACGAGAAGCGTCTCTGGCAGGACGAGCCGTTCGTCTGGTGGCTGCTGGGCGGCGTGGTCGCGCTGCTCACGATCGAATGGCTTGGCCGCAAGTGGGCGGGCTTGCCTTGAGGTGAATATCGCGTGGATATCGCCCAGCTCAACCTGATCCACTTCCTGGACTTCTACTTCACGACCATGTTCGTCTTGGGCACGCTGCGCCGGCTCGGGCAATACCGCGCCATCGCCCGGCTCATCTGGCTCATGCCGGGGCGCTGGCCCAATCTCCTGGAGCTGGTCAAGAAACACCGCGCCATCTTCATGACCTGGGCCACGGTCGCGCCCGCCCTGCTCGCCGGCGGCGTCATGCTCCTTCAACTCATCGCCTCCCGCGCCGTCTGGCCCGACGCCGGCCGCCCGCCCAACGGCCTCACGCTCACCCGCCTTGGCCACAATGTGCCGGCGCTCCTCATCGTCGCCCCTATCGGCCTGACGATGCTCGCCCTCGACGTCTTCACCCTCATCTACATCGGCCACCTCGACCGGGCTGCCCTCGAGAAGAACTTCGACCAGGCGGAATACTGGCTCAAATCCAAGACGGCCCACGTCGTCCGCGTCTTCACGTTCGGCTTCGTCAACCCTCGCCGCATGGTCCACGACGAGGTCGGCAAATCGCTCGTCGGCGCCAGCAACCTCCTCAACCGCTCGCTGTGGTGGATGTTCATGCAGACGGGGCTGCGCTTCGCCTTCGGCCTGGGGCTGTGGCTGACGTGGGCGTTCGGCGCCTTCTGAAGAAGGGCTTCCGACAAAGGCGAGCCGGGCGGCGTAAGGCCCCGGAGGCCAAGGCGGTTTCGTGGCAGCTCAGTGATGATCCGTTCCGACGGCTCCATTCACGCCCCTGTGGAAAAGTCCTGGGGTCAGGGCCTTGTCAGCCACCGCTCGAGCCCCTGCGTTTATGAACAGCGCGTGCGCGCGGTCCAGCTCCGTCACGATTCTCACGAGCGCACCCCACCGGCCTGCTCAAGAATCTTGACAATACGCTTGCTGCCGACGTTCAGGGACGGTGTGCTCTCGATCATCGCGATCACCGTTTGCCCATTTGGGTCGCGATCGTTGGGATCGGCGCCCTTGGAAATCAAAAAGCGAAGAAGGTCCTTGTAGCCGTGGATGGCGGCGTATCGGACTGGAGCGAGGCAATCCCCAGGAGATGCGTTGATATCGGCGCCGGCGGCTAACAGCGCCTCGACGATCAGGATCGCATCTGTTTCGTTGTTATGCGCGTATCGGACCGCCACCGGAAGCGGCGTGCGACCAAACTCCGCCGGCGTGTTTGGCTCCGCCCCACGAGCGAGCAATTCCCGAACGCGAGCCAGGTTGGTGTTGCTCGCCGCCCTTACCAGCGCTTCGGCTAAGTCGTGTTCGGCCATCGTCACCTCAACCGCCGAACGGTCCCGGAGCGGGGCCAGCATACGTCGAAACCCGTCGTGCCAGCGCACCCGCGAGGGGCGTGCCGTCCCGGTCACTTTCCCGCCACGCGCTCCTTCGCGAAATACGCCGGCCCCTGCAGCCACGCCTGAGCGGGCGCCGGGGCCAAAACGAAGACCATGCCTGGCTGGGCGCTTGTCTGGGCGAAGAAGCCCACCTTGGGGATGCCGGCGCCGATCGTCAGCGTCACCGTTTCCCCCGTTTCCAAAGTCGCCTCGACACGCAAGGTCGCGTCCTTGGGCGTCAGCTTCTGATCGGCCACGGGACCCGTGATCGAGATGAGCCCCTGCGCCTCGAGATGCGTGAGTTCCTTGACGAACTGCTCGACCTTGTCGCTATCGAGGCTGAACTCCAGGAGGCCGGACTTGTCGGTCCAGCTCTTGTCCTTGGCGGCGCGGGCGAAGGTTAGCTGGCGCACCTCGGCCGGGGTACGCAGGATCAGCTTCACCTCCTTCACCTGGGCCGGCTCGAACGCTTGGACCCGCCCGGTCACGAGGGGGGAGGCGAGCAGGAAGACGCCGTGCGGGTCTGCGCCCGTGCCGGCGAGGATGCCGAGATTGACGGCAGGCTGCAGAGCGAACATGCCGGACTGGTCACGGAAGTCGGCCGTCTCCAGTTCCCGGAGCATGGCGGCGGGGAGCACGAAGACGGCGTCGACGTCGCTCCGCGAAGCGAAAACGCCTCCTTCACCTTCTTTCCCGGTGTCCTTGCCGAGCCGCAAGGTGACCACGGTCGAGGGCGGTCCGTGCTCTTTCTGAGCCAGGGCTGCCGCCGCGGCGCGAATGCCGGCGTCGGGAAGCGGCGTGGTCGCGAAACCGAGCAAGCCGGCGAGGTTGGCAGGGGCGAAGTAATCGCGGGCCGTGAGCGTCACGGTCGCGCGCGCCTTATCGAGGCCGTAAGGGCTCAAATCCTCCTTCGGCGCGAGCGGCTTGACCCAGCGCAGGGCCTTGAGTTCGATCAAGCGGCGCAGCCATTTGGCCGTCTCGGCCGGGTTGGCGGCGACGTGACCGGAGGGTTCCCGCGGATCCTTGAGCAGCCACTTGTCGGCGGGAAACGCTTTGGGGTCGCGCTGCAGCTCGACCGGCGAGCCGCCGCGCTGGATCGCGAGCGTGACCAGGCTTTCGTGGCCCAGCGGCGGCAGCGCCGGGTCGCGGAATGCGGTTTCGAGATTGTCCCCGGTGATCTCCTTGAGGACGGCGGCGGCGACCTGAAAGCGGCTCACCTCGCCGGATGGGAGGATCCGCTTTACGAAAACGGAACCCTTCTCCGTCTTGCCGAAGAGAAGCCGCGTCGTCTCGAACTTCTTCTTGTCCCCTTCGACCTCCTCGGTGATGGTCACGGTCAACTGCGGCGCGTCAAAACCTTGCTCGGCGTCGGCCTTCTTCCCATCCTTGGGCTCGTCCAGGAAAGCGTCGATGAGCTGCTTGGCCTTGAGCGTTTCCGCCAGCTCGAGAATCGACTTCTCACCCGCCTTGAGCGGCTTGCCGGCGCCCAGCTTCATCTGCCAGCCTTCCTTCTCGTCGTGCAGCAGGGTCAGCGTCCGCTTGCCTTCCTCGATCGTCACCTCGTGGACCTTGGCCGGCTGGAAGAAGGCAAGGGCCCGGCTGCGCAGCTCCTCCGGCTGGAGCATCATGGCGCGGATGGCCTTGAACTGCTCGGCCGGGACGAGCGTGACGGCCGAATCCCCGGCGACGCGGACATAGACCATGTCGATGGGCCGCTTGGTGTCCTTGTCCTTGATCGTGACGGCCTTGCCGATGAGGATCTCCTCGCGCGTCGTTTCCTTCTTCTTGACGTCTTCTTTGCTGATCACCGTGATCCGCATGGACTCTTTGCCGTCCTCGAGGCCGTAGGCGGCGAGGCTTTCCTTGCCGAGCGGCAAGAAGTCCCCTTCCTCGCGGACGCGCAGGCGACGGATGTCGGCGATCAGCGCCTTGACGCCGACCTCGGCCAGCTTTGCCTTGGGGACGATCTCCTTGACCGCCGGCGGCGGCGCTTCGAGCAGAGCGTAACCCAGCCTCGGCTCGTCGAAGTGCCAGAGGCCCTCCGGCGTGCGCGACAGCGCCAGCTTCGCGGTCGGGGAGACGACGCTGATCTTCTGCACGAAGGACTCGTCGACGTTGAAGTTGAAGAAGAGCTGCGACTTGAGGCTCACGGGATTGTCCATGAGCCAGGGCTCGATGTCGCGGAAGTTGATGGCGAAGACCTTGCCGGGGCGCTCGTCGGAGAGGGCGTAGACGACGATCTTGTCGGCGCTTTCATTGCCCAGCCGCAGCGTCCAGGTCTGATCCTTACCGCTCTTCACGTCGGTCCGGCCCTTGAGCGTGATGACCCGGCGCGGCGGCTCCAGGCCGAGCTTGGCGAGGGACGCCGAGCTGTCGGCGTCCGGGTTGTTGCGGGCGTTCCTGAAGCGCTCGATGAGGCTGCGGACGCGCGAGGTGTCGACGGTCGTGGCCAGCTTGTCGACTTCGAGCGTCCAGACGTCCTCGTGCCGCTTGAGCGCGAAGGAGTCCTTGGCCTTGTCGGTGTGGCGCTCGACGGTGATCGAGTCGATGACCGGGGCGGGGGCGCTCTTGAGCGTCGGGAGGAGAAAACCCTCCTCGGCGGCCGGCTGCTTGGTGGCGACCATCACACCGAAAAGCCAGAGCGTGGTGAAGAAGAGAGCGAAAAGGATGGCGGTATTGCGAAGGTTCATGTTTTTTGTCTGCCGTCTGCTGGTTAGAACGTTAGCCGTGGCCCCGCCCGCGACCCCTCACCCTGTCACCCTCTCACCCGGGCGTCAGCGCCTTCGGATGAGCCAAAGGCCGCCGCCGAAGCCCAGCAGGCTCAGGGCCATGATCCAGCCGGGGACGACGGCCAGTGAGCCGTAGTTGGTCTCCGCCTGCGGCAGGTAGTTCTTGGTGGTTCGCGGTCTTGGGCCGATGAGGCCGGGGCGTTCGCTGGAGTATTCGAGGCAGCTGCGGACGAAGTCGAAGTGCATCTCGGCCCGGCCCGGCGGAAACTGGTTGAGCAACGCGTCGGAGACGAAATCGGTATCGCCGAAGACGTAGATCTGCGGCTTCTTGTCCTTGCCGCCGGCGGGCCGGACGGCCAGGCCGATGGTGGCCGGGTCGCGTGCCAGGCGAGCTTCGAGCTGCTTGGTCTTGTCGAGGGATTGCAGGTAGGGCAGGGGGTTGCGCAGGAACGCCGGGTTGGACTCGAGGATAAACATCTGCGGTACGAGGCCGCCGGGGACGCGGCGCGGCACGTCGCGCGACACTTGGAGCAATGGCTCGGCCTCGAACTTGCCGGGCACGCCGCCGGGGCGGACGACGCGGACCGTTTCGCAGACGACCTGCATTTTCTGGAGGAGCTGAGCCAGCTCGAAATCGGTCTTGCGCGGCGCCGAGGCGAACGCGGCGAGCGGCTCATCCGGCACGGCGACGATCAGGAACTCATCGCTCACATCGACGCCGTAGCGCTTCAGGACCGTTTCCAGCCCGGAAGGGACGAGCTTGGGGGCGTCGCGCTCGGTGACGATGTCGAAGAAGGCCATCAGCTTGCCGCCTTTTTCCAGGTAACGGTCGAGGGCGGTGAGCGTGTCGGCGGACATCGGCTGGCTGGGACCTGGAACAAGGAGGAAAGCGGCATCGTCCGGGATCTTCTTGGATTTGGCGACGGGGTCTTCCTGAGCGTAGACGATGCCGGGCGCGGCCTTGGGGCCGGGGGCGCCGAAGCTGAGGCCGAGGACCTCGTAGCCTTCACCGGCGAGGAACTTTTTGAGCTTGGCGCCGCCGCACTGGGACATGTCGCGGAAGAAGAGGTCGTTTCGACCCTTGGCCTCCGCCTCGGGCTGGAAGATGTCTAGCTCGCCGCTCCCCTGGAGGATGTAGATCTTCCCTTTCTTGGCGGCGACGAAGCCGTTGATCTGCTTCATCAGCTCCAGCTCGCCCTTGAACGTCTTGCTGACGGCGCGTTCCTCCTTCTTGCGATCGACGTCGTAGAGGTCGTTGGCGGGGACGAAGGCGTTGGGCACGCGCACGTCCGGATCGTCGGGCAGGTCGCCGTAGACGACGAGCAGGCCGCCGCGGCGCGGCACGGGGCCGTGGCCCGGCGCATTCTGGAACAAGGTGGGGAAGTGCTTGGCGAGGCGCGCCACCTCGATGGGATCGGAATCGGGGGACCAGTGCTTGAAGTGGAACTTGGTGGTTTGCGCGGCACAGTTCTCGAGGAAGGTGTAGAGGTCCTGAAACTCGTCCCGGCTGCGCGGCAGGATCACATAGACGGTCGTGTCCTTCTCCAGGCGGTTGAGGAGGCCCTTGGTGCTTTCGGCCAGAGAGTAGACGCCGCGATTGCCTGTCCAGTCGAACTGATACGGGAACAGCGCGAAGACGACGATGTTGAGGATGACGAGGACGAGGAACAGGAGCAGGGCCGTGACGCCGGTGTTGAAGCCGTAGAAGACGCGGCGCAAGAGGGCGTTGCTGCGGATGTCGGCGCGGGCGAGGAGGAGGCTGGCGGTCATGAGGCCGAGCGCCAGGATGCCGAGGTAGGCGCAGAGCCAGAGGCGCCAGGCGTTCTCCCCCTGCCAGGCGGAGAGGCCGCCGAAAAGCGTGGTGTCGCGCCAGGCGATGGTGCGGCCGACGGCGGCGACAAAGACCGCCAGGCCGGTCACGCCGCCGAGGATGAGGACAAGGATGCGGGCCGTGGTCGCCGAAAGGTCTTCGCTGGAGCGGATCAAGAACACACCGACGCCGGCCAGGACCAGGATGATCAAGACGAGGCCGAGCAACTCGGGCAGCAGATGAGCGCCGGCGACGCCGTTCCAGAACAGGAAGTAGTAGACGAGCAGGAGGATGATGCCGAGGCCGACGAGGAACTTGCCGCAAGGGAGGGGATTGGCTTCGATCCATTCGAGCAGCCCGGGGCGCGTGCGCGGATTGAGGCGACGATTGAGCAGGATGCTGCAGACGATGGCGGTGAGTCCAAAGAGGATGAGGCCGACGCCGTCGCTGATGGCGGTGAGGCCGAACGAGAAGAGGAAGTAGGCGCCGGAGAAGACGAAGAAGATACCGGCGCCGACGAGGGCGGAGGCGAACAGGCTTTGCTGGCCGCGCAGGGCCGTGGGGGTCGTCGTGTCCCTTTTGAAGAGCGTGAAGGCGTGCCAGATGGCGAGGCCCAAAAAGCCGAGGGCGAGGATGACGAGGATGATCGGGTAGAAGGCGGGCAGCGCGTACTTGCGCGACAGCCAGAGGGCGAGCAGGCCGGTCATGGCGGCGGCCCAGACGAGGCCGCCGATGAGCGGGGCAGGGGAGGCGGCGCCGTTTGGGGCGCCGCCTGGGGCGTCGGCCGGTGTCGTGGGCAAGCTGTCGGTCGCCATGGGTATCGCCTCGAACCTCGTTCGGCGTGTCGCGTCCTGTGTCGGCGCCGCGAGCGCTGAACGGGTTGGTTCATTTCCACTTGCGGGCTTCGAGGGCCTTGCAGGTCAAGAACAGGCAGAAGACGGTGACGGAGACGAAGTAAAGGAAATAGCGCGGGGCGAGAATGCCGTAGAGCGAAGTTTGCCACAGGTCCAGGGGGGAGACGTAAATCAACACGTCGTTCCAGATCGAGGTCTCGCGGATCTTGAACAGGAAACGGAAGTAGGGCAGCCACATCAGGAACATCGCCACGAAGGTGAAGACGGCGGCGACGATCTGGTTGCTCGTGAAGGAGGAGAACATGACGCCGATGGCGACGAAGGCCATGCCGGTGACGATGAGGGCGGGGATGAAGCTGAGGAGCGGGCGATAGTCGAAGACCGTGCCGCCGTAGACGCGCAGGGCCAGGACGAAGCCGAACCAGGGGAGCCAGATGAGCAGATAGAAGGTCAGGGCGGACAGGAACTTGCCGAGGACCAGGGTCATTTCGGAGACGGGGGCGGTGAGGAGCACCTCGAGCGTGCCGCTCTTCCTCTCCTCGCTCAGGACGCGCATCGTCAGGACGGGAACGAGGAAGGTGAGGGCGAAGACGAGGATCAGGCTGAAGAGGTATTGCCCGACCACGGGCTCCGGCATGCCGCCGACGCGCGGGTCGGTGTAGGCGACGAGGCCGCCAGTCTCGCTGAAGAGAAAGATGTAGAACCAGATCCAACCGATGGCGATGGAGCCCAGAAGAACGAGGAAACCCATGGGGGAGAGAAACGACGCTTTCAACTCGCGGCGGTAGATGACGAGAACCGGCCAGTCGGTGCAAAGGACGAGCGAGACGATGAGGTAGAGGGCGCCGATGGCGGCGAGAAGCAGGCCGCTCGGTACGAAGAAGTCGGGCTCGAGGTAGCTCCGTCCCAGCGCGGCGACGACACCCACGAGCCCGATCAACCCAAGTCCCAGCGCCGTACCGTAGCCGACGTCGCTCGCGGCGCCATGCACGCCGATGAATGCGGCGACGAAGACGAGGCCGACGACGGACGTGACCACGCCCTCGGCGAGCAAATACTCGGCGTTGATGTGGCCGGCGAAACTGCCCAGGAGGACCATCAGGAAACCGAGGGCGCCGAAGGGCAGGCTGAGACCGAAGCGCATCTTGGCGTCGGATTCATGGCGGATGGCGCAGAGGGCAAAGACCAGGCCGAGCAGCATGCAGGGGAGACCGGCCGGCAGGAAATAGGCGCCGACCTTGCCCCCCAGCGGCAGCAGGCGCAGAACCACGGCGAAGCCGATGCCGATGTAGCCGACGACCAGGTACATCAGGCGATACTGGATGTCCTGATCGGAAACGGCATGGAAGACGAGGAGGAAGAGGCCGACGGCGAGGGCAAACACGCCCAGCGAAGGGCCGATGAAGTAGACCCGGCCGGACAGGGGAGCGATGACCGTGGCGAAGAAGCCGATCGCGGCGAGGATCAGACCGATGAGGGCGAGGAAGCGCGCGACAGTGGCGGGCGTTTCGCGGACGATGGACGGAGCGGTCTCGGGGCGGGATTCCCAGCCCGCCAGCAGGTGGTCGTCCGGTTTCGGCTTGATCGCCTTGGAGGGCATGTCGTCTCCGTCTCCTCTTCGAGATTCTCTCGCGCAGCAATCGCCCGGCGAGCATAAAAGTCACTTCGCGATCCCGGCGGGCGCCGCCTGGATGCCTGTCTCCTTGAGCGGGTCCTGGGCGCGGAGGACGTCGAAGTAAGCGTCCTCCAGCTTGCGGCGTTTGCGTTCCAGGCGGCGCACGGGCCAGCCGCGCGCCGTGACAGCCTGACCGACGGCTTCGCGCTGATCGGCGTTGTCTTGCGTGCGGACTTCGAGCGAGACCAGGCCGTCTTGCTTGCTCAAGACCTTTACTTGACTTACGCCGCTTACCCCCTCGACGGTTTGCGTGAGCGCCTCGACCGGCCCGCGCGCGTCGAGCAGGATGACGGCCTGGCCTTCGAGCGTGTCGAGGCTCTCGCTGTAGTTGACCCGCCCCGCGTTGATGATGATCGCCCGCTCGCAGACCGTTTCCACCTCCGTGAGGATGTGGGTCGAGAGCAGGATGGTGTGCTTGCCCCCCAGCTCCTTGATGAGGGCCAGCGTCTCGCGGATCTGGTAGGGATCGAGGCCGCTCGTCGGCTCGTCGAGGATCAGGATCTTCGGCTCGTGCAGCATGGTGTCGGCAAGGCCGACGCGCTGGCGGTAGCCCTTGGAGAGCGTGCCGAGCAGCCGGCGCCGCACCTGCTTGAGGCGGCAACGGTCGAGGCAGTAATCGACGCGCTCGACGCGGGCCTTGCGCGCGATGCCCCGCAGCTGGCCGCGGAACAGCAGGTATTCGTCGACGCGCATCTCCGGATAGAGCGGGACGCTCTCCGGCAAGAAGCCGATTTTCTGCCGCACCTGCATCGATTCACTCAGGACATCGAAGCCGGCGACCCTGGCCGTGCCGCTAGTGGCGGTGAGGTAGGTGGTGAGGATGCGCATGGTCGTCGTCTTGCCGGCGCCGTTGGGGCCTAAGAAGCCGACGATTTCGCCTTCGTTGACTGTGAAGGAGATGTCGTCGACGGCGAGGACCGGGCCGAAAAGCTTGGTGAGCCGGTCGACTTGGATCATGCTCATGCGCGATACCGTGTGGGGCGCGTTTCTCAAGGAAGACGGGATGACGGCCGCCGCGGTTTTTCCAAACCGTGTCGAGCGCCGTTGCGTTGTCCCTTGGGTCCAGAATTACGGGAAAACGTGACGTTTGAACAGAGGGACGTGACGGGCTCGAGGAGGGGCCGCTGGAGCGAGGCGCCGGGCGCGAAACCGCAAGCGGCGCGCGGCGCGAGGGGATTTGGCACTGGAGTTCACCAAGCCTCACCGGCCCACGGCGATGACCTCGTCGCCGGGGCGCAGGATGCCGGCGCCCTTGGCGATGACGAGCTCGCGGCCGGTGAGGCGGTCGCTCTTGATCTCGACGCGCAGGCCGTCGTCGAGGCCGACCTGGACCTCGACGCGCTTGACGGCGCCGCGCGGGGGATCGCCGGCAGGCTCGGCGACGATGTAGATCTCGGTCTTGCCGCCGGCAGCGACGAGGGCGGAAGCGGGGACGGTATACGCCTCGCGGGCGGCAAGGAGGACGTGAACGGTCCCGGTCATCTGCGGCTTCAGAATCCCTTTGCGGCCGGCGATGTCGTTGACGAGATGGACCTCGGTGCGCATGGTCCGGGTTACCGGATCGAGGGCGGCGGCCAGGAGGGTGACGTTGTGCTCGATTTTCTCGCCGTTGAGGAACTCGCGCAGGACGGGGATAGTGACGACGGCCTTGCTGCCGTCGGGGCCGGCCTTGAGGTAGGGGACGTCCCGTTCGGGGACGTCGAAAAGGACGCGGACCTTATCGGTGCGAAGGATGGTGAAGAGGGGCATGCCGGCGTCCTTGATCGTGGCGCCGGAGTCGACCCAGCGTTTGGTGATGACGCCGTTGAAAGGGGCACGCAGGGTGGCGAAGTCGACGTTCACGGCGGCCCGCTCCAGCTCAGCCTGGGCCACCTTCGTCTTGGCGGCGGCGACTTGCCGGTCCTTCTGGGCGGCGGCGTGCCGGGTTTGCTTGGTGACGATCTGGGCGCCGGCGGCGCTGACCGCGGCGGCGGCGGCGTTCATCTGGAGCTTCGCCTCGTCGAGCTGCTGCTGGCTGAGCGTATCGGCCAGCGCGAGCCGGCTGACGCGCGTGTGCTGCGCCTTGCGAAACTCCCATTCGGCTGTATAGCGCTCGAGCAGGGTCTGCGCTTCCTTGACCTCGGCGGCCGCGACCTCGATCGCCTGCTCGGCCAGCGCCTCGGCTTTCTGGCTTTGCTCCAGGAGCGCCTTCTTGTTGTCGCGCTCGGTGACCAGGTCGGGCACGTGCAGCCGGAGCAGCTCGTCCCCCTTCTTCACTTCCTTGCCGATGTCGATGTCCGCCGCGATTTCCTTGACGTAGCCCTTGACCATGACGCAAACGTCGGCCTTCTCGAACGCTTCGATGGTGGCCGTGTAACTGTGGATGACTTCGAGGCGGGTCGGCTTGCCGAGCGTGATGGTCTCGAGGCGCGGCAGGCGCTCGACCTCGGGCAGATGATGTTTCCCGGCGCCGCGTCGGCCGCAGCCGGTGAGAGTGCTGACGACGATGAGGGTGGGGATGAGGAAGCGTTTCATGGTTGCGTTCCAGTAGGTCCGGCGAGCCGAGCCGGACCTTGCGTGACCGCACGCTTGAACGTCGCTTCAGAGTCCGAGGCCCCGCTCGGCTCGCGGGGCCTACTAGGCGGAAAACTCGCTGGGCTCCGCCGGGTGCGCGGCGTGAGCCGGTTTGAGGAACAGATAGAGCGCGGGGACGACAAACAGCGTCAGCAGCGTCGAGCCCGCCAGCCCGCCGATGACGGTGCGGGCCAGCGGCAGATTCATCTCGTCGCCGGGGTGCAGGTGGATGGCCATCGGCGCCAGGCCGACGATCGTGGCGATGGTCGTCATCAGGATCGGCCGCAAGCGCGTCCGCGCCGCCTGGACGACGGCCTCGAACGACGGGACCCCCTCCTCGCGCAGCCGATTGGCGAACTCGACCAGCAGCACCGAGTTGGAGACCGAGATGCCGATCATGAGCAGGACGCCCATGCCCGACTGGATGTTGAGCGAGGTGCCGGTGACCCAGAGCATGACGGCGACGCCGATGAGGCCGAGGGGCGCCGCGACGATGATGATGAACGGATCGAGCCAGGAGGAAAACTGCGCGACCATCACCAGATAGACGAGAAGCACGGCGAGGAGGAGGTTGAAGCCCATCTCGCCGAAGGAGTCGCGCATGTTGGCGATCTCGCCGCGGACCGTGACCCGGACGCCGCGCGGCAGCCGCAGCGGCTCGGGATCGACGCCGTAGGTTGTCTGGATCAGGGCCCGGGTCTGAGCGATCTCCTTGGTCCTGGTCAGGGACATGTAGCGGTCGATCTTCTCCCGGAAGTCGGGATTTCTGACGAGGTGGATGTCATCGAAGGTCACGCCGTATTGCTCGCATTTGTCGCGCAGGTCGTCGGCGACTTCCGGGTCTTCGTCGTGGAAGTAAGTGCTGAGCAGGTGCTTCAATTCGAAGTCGTCCGCCGGATTGCCCTTGTTTTTGGCAAACGCCTTGAACGCGTAATCGAGCAGCGCCTCGGGCGGGATGACGGTCATGGCGTAGGTCAGCGGCAGCTCGTCGACGACCTGGTCGATCTGGGCGGCGACCGCGCCCAGGTCGTTGCTGCCGACGGAGACGAACAGCTGACTGACGCGGTCGGCCTCGTAGTGGAATACTTCGACGGGGCCCTGCTTGCGCGTGATCGTGGCCACGTCGCGCAGCAGCGGCGCCCGTTTCTTGTCCCCGGAGCCGGATGTCAGCGGCACGTTCTCCAGGGTCTGTACGTTCTCGACCACGGTCTCGGGATACTGGACGCCGATGATGTACGGGTTGCCGCTGCTGGGATCGATCCAGAAGTTCGGCGCGAGCTGGGCGCTCGACATCAGGGCGGTGATGACGTTGCGGACGACGTCCGTCTGCGTCAGCTTGAGGCGGGCGGCGGCGGTGCGGTCGACCTCGATGGCGAGCTGCGGCAGGTCCATCGCCTGGGGCTGGTACGTCTCCTTGACCTGCGGGATGCGGCTGATGCGGCGATCGAGCGCGTGGGCGACGGCCCGGCGGCTGTTCATGTCCCGGCCATGTATCTGCACCTCGACCGGGGCGACGGCGCCGGCGTTCAAGATTTGCCGGATCATGCCCCCCGTCTCGAAGAAGAAGTCGTCGCTGGGAAAGTCCTTTTCCAGCTTTTCGCGGAGCTGGTCGACGTAATCGGTCGCGCCGGTGTGCCGGCCGGCGAAGCCGCTCCGCAGCTGGACGCGGATGAACCCGGCGTGCGGGCCGTTGTTCGGCGTGTAGATGGCGGACCAGCGCGAGGAGACGCCGATGTTCGCCAGGGTCATCTTCAAGTCTTCCTTGGGGACGATGGAGCGGATGATGGCGTCGATGGCGCGGATCTTCTCCTCGGTCGTCTCGACGCGGGGGCCGCCGGCGGCGCGCAGGTGCACGATGAATTCGCTGGAATCGACCTCCGGAAACAACTCCTGGCCCGAGCAGGAAGCGAAGACGGCCACGACGATGCCGGCGGCGAGCATGCCGAGGATGAGGAGCGGCCGGCGCAGGCAATAGCGCAGGCCGCGTTCGTAGGAAAGGGTGAAGCGCTCGAAGAAGCGCTCGAAGGGGGGCGCGACGCGCGCGATCAGGGCGAGGGCGACGAAGAAGGCGCCGATCACCCCGCCGACGATGAGGCCGCGGCGGACGATGCCGGGCAGGACGCGATACGGCCAGGCGATGGCGTCGCCGGCTTCGTGGGAAACGAAGGCGTCGAGCAGCATGCCGCCCCAGTGGGCGAGGGCGGGCAGGCCCAGGCCGATGAGGGCGGCGACGAGCGAGAGACGGATCCAGCGGCGGGGAAGCTGCTCGTGATCTTGCCCCGCGCGCAGGAAGAGGGAGCAGGCGAGCGGCGAGACGGTGCGCGAGACGAAGTACGACGCGGCCATCGCCAGGCTGGCGCTGACGGCGAGCGGCGTGAACAGGTACTTGCCGATGCCCGACATGAAGGTGAGCGGGAAGAACACGACGACCGTCGTCACCGTGGCGATGAAGACGGGCAGGGAGATTTCGCGGGCGCTTTCGCGCGCGGCGGCGAGCGGGGGCAGGCCGAGGTTCAGGTGGCGCACCGTGTTCTCGACGTCGACGATGGAGTCGTCCACGACGCGGCCGAGGATGAGGGCCAGGCCGCCCAGCGTCATGATGTTGAGGGTGTGGCCGGTGAAATAAAGGCCCATGAAGGCGGCGAGGATCGACAGGGGGATGGAGATGGCGACGATGGCGGTCGAGCGCAGGCTGCCGAGGAAGAGGAGGACGACGACGGAAGCGAGCAGAGCCCCCATGACCGCTTCGAGACGCAGATTGCCCAAGGCGTCGCGCACGTATTGCGATTGATCGAAGACGACCTCCACCTGCACGTCGTCGGGAATGATGTCGCGGGTGTGCAGCTGAGGCAGAAAATCCTGGACGGCGTCGACGACGGCGATCGCGCTGGCGCCCCCCTGGCGCAGCAGCGGCAAGTAAACGGCGCGGCGGCCGTCGACGTGGACCGTGTTGGTGCGCCAGCGCGTCGCGTCGACGACGCTGGCGACGTCGCCCAGATAGACGATCTTGCGGCCGTCGTTGAAGAGCGGGATCTTCTCGAACTCCGCCGGCGTGCCGACCATGCTGTTGGAGATGACGTAATAGTTCTGCTCGCCGATGCGGATCTCGCCGGTGGGGATGACCTGGCTCTGGCTGTTGACGATGCGGGCGACGTCCATCGGCGAGAGCTTGAGCGATTCGAGCGCGCGCGGATGGACGTAGATCTGCACCTGGCGGAAGACGCCGCCGAAGACGGGCGCCGAGGCGAGCCCCTCGATGCCGGCCAGGGCGTCGCGCAGCTGGTGGTCGGCGATGTCGAGAAGCTCCTTGTCGTCGCGGCTGCGGCTGGTGACGATCAGGTTGCCGATGGGGACGGCGCTGGCGTCGAACTTGAGGATGCTCGGGGGCAGCATGCCGGGCGGCATGTTCTGCATCTCGCTCTGCACGAGCGACATGACCTGGCTGGCGGCGACGTCCGGGTCGACCTGCTCGCGGAAGAAGATCTTGATGATGGCGATGCCGAGGATCGATTTCGACTCGATGTGGTGCAGGTTGTCGCACTTGGTGAGCGAGCGCTCGAGCACGGAGGAGACGCTCTTCTCCATGTCGGGCGCCGGCATGCCGCGGTAAGAGGCGAAGACGACGACGACCGGCGTCTTGATCTTGGGCAGGATGTCCGTCGGCGTGCGCTGGTAGCCGGCGATGCCGAGGACGGTGACGAGTAGCATGCCGACGTAAACGGTGTACGGATGGCGCAGAGCGAAGTTGACGAGCCACATGACAGTCTCACTTGGCCGGCGGGACGGAGGTGGGTGGATAGGCGACCCGGCGGACGATCTCCTCGGGCGGCAGGCCGAGCGCGATCAGGAGGCGGAAGCGGGCGCGGTCATAGTCGGTCGCGGCCTGGCCGTAGGCGTCGAGCAGATCGGAGAGGCCGCGGATGGAGTCGAGCACTTCGAGCGGCCGCGTTTTTTCGACCTCGCGGATGCGCTGGAAGTTGAGGCGCAGCGCCTCGAAGACGGGACCCTTGGGCTTGCCCTCCCGATCGAAGAGGGCGGAGCGGGTGATGGCGACGCGGTCGCCCCAGCCCTGCGCCAGCTCCTTGGTCTGCACGATCTGTGTCACGATCTGGTCCTGAATCTGAAAAAGCCGCAGGTTGGCCTGGCGAAACAGCGATTCCTGTTCGCGCACCTCGGCCAGGTTGCCAAACCCCATGTTTTGCAGGCGCCAGATAAGGCTGACGTCGAGGTCGTCGCGCGTGCCCATGTGCAGCACGCGGCCGGAAGGGCCGAAGCCGGCGACGGTGGTGTCCCGGCCGTTCACGCGAACGGTGTTGGGGTCGGGACCGCCGCCGAAATCGCCCCAGGCATAGTTGACGATGAAGTTCGGCAGGAGAGGGCGGAACTTCGCCGTCCGGACGCGTTCGCGGGCGGCTTCGATCAATGCCCTATTCTCCGCCATTTCGGGGCGATAACTCAAGGCCAGCTGGAAGAGGTCCTCGTTCGGGCTGTCATAAAGGTTGGGCAGATCGAGCGGGAAGCGGAAGTCGTCGACGGGCCAGAGGACGGCGTCCGGGGGAAGACGGAGCAGCCGGGCCAGCTCCGCCATGGCGAGGCGGAATTCTTGCACGATGGCGCGACGTTCTTCCTGGCGGCGGATCGTCTCGACCTGGGCGCGGTAGACCTCGGCCTTGAGCGCCTCGGCGGCGCCCGCCTTCTGCATGGCGTCGACCACGGGCAACAGTCCCTTGGAGCCGGCCCGCGCCGGCGATGGGCTTTCGGACGTGAGAAACTCGAGGGTCGCGTCCACGCGCGCCAGCTTGCGCCGCGCCCGCAACACCGCGAAGTAGCTCTCGGCGACCAGGAGCAGCGTGTCGTTCTGCACGCGGCCGAACCCGGCACGGCTGGCCGCGGTCGTCTGCCGCGCCACCAGCGGTACGAAGATGGCGTCGGCGAAGTTCACGGACAGCGACGGGCCGCCGCCCACGAAGATCGCGTCCTTGTTGGCCTTGATGATGTTGCCTTCGGTCTTGGCAATGCGGCCGTCGTGCTTGGTGTAGGTGCTGCCCATGTTGAGGTTCGGTACCAGAAGCAGGCGGGCGCGGTCGAGGGCGATGCTCGCTTGGGTGACGACCTCCCGGCCGCGGGCGATGTCCCAGTTGTTCGTGCCGGTGAGGCGCAGGGCGGTTGCCAGATCGATGGGAAAGATGCGTTCTCGCTCGTCGGCGGAGAAGGGAGACGGCAGCGCCGCATCGGGCAGTGGCCGCGGATAGGGGCCGATGTCGGGTTCGGCGGATTTCGACTTGGCGGCAACGCCTGCCATCCAGGACGGCGGCAGCGCGCGCGGCGCCGCTTCCGTCAGCGGGCTTCCCCCCCGAGGCAGACCGAGGCGCGCTTCCTGGGCGACGGCGGCGCTCGAGCAAAGCCATAGGGTCGCAAGGGCCGCTGCGGCAAAACCGTTCGAAGCTCGGCGGCCATAAACCATGCACCATCCTCGCCAATCGTAGCAAGCCGCAAAGGCCGCTTCCGGTCACAGCGCGGACGGCTTTGCAACGCAAAAGGGGACAGTCCCCTTCGACCTGCCAAAAAGCCCAGTCTTTCGCTCGAGGGAAGGGGACAGTCCCCTTTTGCGTTGCAAAGCCCAGCGCGGACTATCTCTAGGGAATTACATCGGGGCTTATAGCGGGATCCACGGAAAGATCAAGGGACGCCCCTTCGCCCGCCGTATCCCATTTCGATAAAAGTAAAATAATCATGTTAATTATATATTGACCTGGTTCGACCCCTGCAAGTGATTTCTGAGTTTGATCTTTGCGTTGCTCGCTATGGGGCTTCCCAAAAGCCGGCGGAAACCTCGTCACGAGTCCAGTCCAGGTCGAAGGGGCCGGGCTGTAGCCAGAACAGGAACCACAAGAAGAGTCCGGAAACGAACGCGATCAGGGCGATCGTCAGGATTCCGGCGAGTGACTTTTTCATGGGACACCTACGGGCTAGAGATTCTGGTTGCCGGTCGTTTGCCAGTTCTCAATCCGACGCCATGGGAAAACGGAGAACCTTGGCGCAAGACCGGAACCCACCTCGTTCGACGTTGAAAGGATTAAAGGCTGTTTCAAAACGGGGACTGTCCCGTTACGGCTTTGCAACGCAAAAGGGGACTGTCCCTTTCGCTCGAGCGAAAAACCGGGTCTCTTGTCAGGTCGAGAGGGACTGTCCCCTTTTGCGTTGCAAAGCCTCCCGTTACCACTGCCGGGAGCCTGGTGTTCTGGCAAAGCGAGGGGCACAAGTGCGTCGGTGGCGAGGCTGGATGATCCTTGCTCCAGGCGCAGCGCCGCGAGCATGACGACGGCATAGGCGGCTGCGGCCAGGACGAAGGCGACTGGCTCGGACCAGGTCGAGGCGAGCGCGCCTCCTAGCAGGAAGCCGGCAAGGTTGCCGATATGGGTCATCGACGTGGCCACGCCCATGAGCTGGCCGCGTTCCTCGGGGGCGACGTTCCTGGCGACGACGGCGAACTGCAGGGTGGAGATCGCGCCGAGACCCACGCCGATGCCGACTCGCGCCGCGAGGATCACCCACCATGTGGGCCAGGCGACCATCAGGAGCATGGACGCGGCCAGGACGCCCGCCCCGGCCGGCGTCAGGAAGCGTGTCCCCTTGTCGTGGAGCCGGCCCCAACCGATCGAACTGGCGACGCTGGCGACCCCGGTCACGGTCATGGCGAGCGCCGTGAAGCCGATGCTCGTGTTCCACCATCCGGCCTTTTCGGCCGTTCCCGTCCAGTCCACCGTGAGCCTGACGATGTAGAGGGCGAAGACGCCCTGCGCTGCCGTGAACGCGAACTGCCCACCGGCCAGCACGGCGAGAGCCAGACGTAGTGGTGGCCGCGCGAGCGCGCGGCGGCCGGCGTGCCAGAGGCTGCGGAAAGGATTGGCGGAGAGCATTGGTACGAAGCCGTGCTGTCGCAACAGAAGCCAGGATAAGAGGCCGACGGCGACGATGAGCGATCCCAGCAAGGCATAGGTAGCGCGAAAGCCGCAGGCGCTCGCGAGGATTCCACCCAGGACGGGGCCGAAGATTTGTCCCGCCGGCGTCGCCGATTGCAGGGTCGCGATGGCGCGTCCCTGATGAGCGAACGGCGTCCCGACGGCGACCAGGCCGAGGCTCGCGGCCAGGACGCCCGACACCATCCCCTGGAGCATGCGGATGGCGACCATCTGATCGGGGGACTGCGCCACCGCCATGAGCAGTTGCGTGGCTCCTAAACCGAAGCAGGCGCGGATGACTTGTCGCTTCGGGCCGGTGCGGTCGGCGACCCAGCCCCAGAGCGGCGTGAAGACGATCGTCGTGAAGAACGGGCCGGCGAGGATCAATCCTGTGTAGAGGAGCCGTGCGGATTCGCTCTCGACGCGCAGCGTCGGATCGTCGGCGAGGAAAAAGGGGACAAATACCAGGCCCAGGTTCATCGCCAGGGTCGTGAGGAACTGGACCAGCCAGAGGACACGGAGATTGCGTCGCCAACCTTGCATGCGGGCTCCTGTCGTCGCTTGCGCGGACTAAAGTCCGCGGCTACGGCCGGCTTTGTGTCAGCCGTGCCAGCCGATCCGCCTCGCGGCGCACCGCGCCGGTTTCGGGGTCGAGGCATTCGATCAAGCCGGCGACGGGCGCGGTGACGATGTCGCGGGCGGCTGCGTAGCCCGGGTGGAAGATGCCGGGCGCCGCCATGACGCCGGTTTCCAGCGCTTTCAGAAGCACGTCGGGATTGGCGAGCCTGGGGGCAAGCGTGGCGAGGGGCGCTTCAGGGGTCGGGGTGAGGTTGCCATCGAGCGCGGCGATGTGCCGGAGCGTCACCTTCGCTTGCGAGACAAGCTGCCGCCGCCGTTCGACGACGAGCGGATGGCGCCTGAGCTTGAGCAGATCTCCGGCGTGGCGGCGGAAGACGCGAACGCAGCGGCGCACGAGGCGTGAGCTGTCGATCACGTCCTCGACGCCCGCGACGTGCAGCGCTTCGCAGTAGCTCACCAGGTGGATCGCGTGCGGGTTGACGAGGAGTTGAAGGAACGTCGAGCGGGCCAGTTGATGGCGGGCGGCGTCCGGGTCGGGATCGAAGCTGTCGATTCCGGTCCGCGTCTCGCGCCACAGACTGGCGCCACGGCCCTCCACCAGTTCCCCGGCCAGGTCGAGGCCGGCGAGCATCTTGGCCAGGTCGCCGTGATCGCTCGTCTCGCGCGGCTTGTTGAACTGAAGCTGTAGGACAAGGTCCTTAACGCCCTGCGCCAGCATCACCGCGGTGATCAAGGCGTAGTCGACCGCGATGATCGTGTCGTGGGCCCAGCGCGACGAGAAGTGGTTCGGGTCGTTCATCTCGACCGGGATGCCGCGCCGCGCCAGCGCCCGCACCGCCGCCAGGTGCTCGCGGATCGACGCGCCCACCGACATCGGCCCGCGTCCGTCCAGCTCGTTGAACCAGAAGAGGGGCACGGCCTGATGGGAACCGGTCAGCATGCCGGCGCGGAGGCAGGTGTCGACGAAGGGGACGAGATCGACGACGTGGGCGTATGGCTTCATGCCAGGGAAGTTGCCGCGGCGCGACGCCTCGAACAGCTCCACGAGATGGGCGAAGGCGCTGTAGGGGACGCCGCCGTCGTTCTTGCGGCCGGCGAAAGCGGCCGGGTCGCCGAAATGGCGCTGCGACAGGTCGGAGGAGCCGAGGGAGATTTCGTCGACGACCGCGGCGTCGGCGAGCGCCTTGATCCCGTCGACGGTCGGCGCGATGGCTGGAGCGGGGATGCCGAAGTGCGTCCGCAAGAGCGGCATATCCATTTCGCGGATGCGCTCGACGTAAGAGGCGCGGGCGCGGGCCGACGGCACGGGGAGCGGCGGCTCGTTCCGAAAGTCGTCGTTACCCGCGACCTCGCGCGCCAGCTCGTCGAGTTCTCGGAAGCGGGCGGGGAACAGCTCCGGGCGCAGCTCCTCGAGGATGCGCGGCCGGCGCGTCTCGGGAACGTCCAGGAATTGCAGGACGCGGCCGCAGCCGCGAAGCGGATCGAGGTCCTGGGGCATCGTCCAGACCGGGCAGGGCAGCTCATGCTGGACGCTGTCGATGGCGCGCATGGCGTCCGGCAGGCCGGCGACGGCGACGCGGCGCGCGCCGCTCAACAGCCCCTCGGTCGCCAGGCGTCCCAGGCACGTCCGGAATTGCTTCACGGCGACGTCGGGACTCAAGCGATAGCTGAAGCCGAGCCAGCCGGGGTCGACGCGCTGCACCGTGGACAGCACGGCCTCGAGCGTGCCCGGCGGCAGCACATGCGCCTCCAGGCCTCGCTTTCCGGGGCGATGCGGGCGACGCGGAAGAGGCCCTGCGTGTGCGGGTCGTCCCCCAGCGTGGCTAAGACGCAAGCGCGAGACATTCCACTTCTCCCAGGAGGTAACGTTGCAGGTAGGCTAGGTCGAAGGCGCGCAGGTTGCGGCCGTCGGCGCGGGCATCGCGGCCGCTCTGCTTCGCGTAGAGGTCGATGACGTGTGTAATTGGCGCGCATTCGATGCCGAGGCGCCGGGCCAGCGCTTCCAGGGGGACGAGGCCGGTGGCGATGTCCTCGTCCGCGTAGCGTGCTTGGGGGAACGAGTCCTTCATGAAGTTGGGAGTGCGGCCGATCGCGGCGGGCAGGCTCTCCCCGGGGATGCGCTGGACACCGTAGGTGTAGGCGAGCCAGTGCTGGCCCGAGACGACCGCGTTGTGGATGGGTCGCAACAACTCCGCGCGGCGCCGGCCGCGCTCAGCGGGATCGTCGGGGGCCTCAGCATCGAGCCGGTCGATGCGCCGCATCACGTCGCGCCATTCGTCCTCGCGCGGCGCCTGGCGTAGGCCGAAGACGGAACAGCCGAGCGCCGCCGCGACGCGCAGGCGAATCTGATCGATTTCCTCGACGATCGGTCCGACGACGGCGTTGCGGGCGATGCCTTCGAGGTAAAAGGAATAGCGGCGTCCTGGCATGCGCCTCCTGGATGGCAGGCTGGTTGAGGACATAGGCCGCGGGATGGAAGACCACGCGCCGATGTTGCCGAGCGAGGTCGCGGCCGGCGTCCGGCTGAAGACGATCTCGGGGAAAGGAGGTTCTGAAGCCGGGTCACGCAGCGCGGGTCAAGCCGGCCCTCGGCGCTGGCGATCCAGGCGCGCTTGCGGCGCTTCAGGTACACGCTGCCCGCTGCGAATACCTTGCACGCGTACGGGCAGGTCTGGAACGAGACGATCGGATAGCCTTCCCCCAGAATCCGCCACAAATACGGGGCGCCCAGCGTACGCGACGGCGACAAGACCAGCGGCACGTCACACCGCGGCAGGGCCTGGGCGATCGCCTGCGCCGCCTCTTCGTGATAGATGGAAGGGTGCGCCAGGAGGATGAGGTCCGACGTGCGGACCAGGCGCTCCAGGTCGTGGCCGACGTCCGAGCCGAGCAGCGGCACGAAGCGAGTCGGCTCGTTCGACTCCTCCGGGCGATCGACCTGGATCCCTCCCTGGGCGCGGATGGCGCGGACGAACGAGCGGCCGTGCTCGGAAGGCCGGGCATAGCCGTATACCAGGGCGCCTTCGCTGACGAGGTCGGCGAGGTAAGGAGTCGCGCCAAAATAACTTACCGATCTCCGCGCTTGACGCGTGGATGGATTTCGTAGTTCCATTCGCCGTGATATTCGTTACGCGTGATATTACAGTCAGCCAGTTCCTCATCGCTCACTTTTCGGCCTTTGTCGTAGGTGCTCTCGTCGAGCCAGGCATGAACTTCCAGGCCGGTTTCGGTGGTCGTGGCGCCAATCGATTCGACGACGACTTCCAACGTCTCTAACGGAACTCCCTGCCAATTGCGCGTATGGCAGAACACGCGATGCTCGATCTTGTTCCATTTGCTCGTGCCCGGCGGATAGTGACAGACCTCGACAATCAGCCCGTCTCGTCGGCCCACTTCTGCAATTCGACCTTCCACAACCGGCAACGCGAACTGTTGCTGCCGCCGCTGTCGGCCGTTACCAATATGCTCTGGCGCCTCCGTAGCCGCGACCCAGCTTCTTCCACCAACGACGAATCGCCGCCACCGCGAATTCGGCCGTATCGTGGCTGATGCCAACCGACACGCCTGCTTCGTTGCCATGGATGTCGTAGACGCCGTAGGGGATCGCCTTGCCCAACTTGGGATCCGGAAAATCGTGGGTCTTGACTTTCTCCGGCTGGCCCTTGGGACGATAGGTTTGCCCCGCATTCTTGAGATTTCCCAGCACTTCCTTCTTCTTTGTGTCCACCGACAGGGCTGGTTCGCCGCGCCGCTTTTTCCGGGCGCGCCGCCACCCGTTCGGCGATGTGGCGAAACTGGCCGTCGCGGATCGGGATGCTGCGCCTTCCCGCGTCTTGCGGTTGGCCTGCAGGCTATAGCCCATGGCCGCGAGCAGTCGACGCACCGACGTCGCGCTCCACCTGATACCCTTGCTTCCGCAACGCCTTCGCCAGTCGGTAGGTGCTCTTGATCGTCCAGCCGCAGTGGGTTGCATCGGCGACCCGCGCCGTCGGCTCGATCAAGCGGTCCAGCCCGCTGCAATCCCGGCTGCGTGATCGCATGCGATCTACGACCACCCCCTGGCCGACGCTGTCGATGCCCCGCCACCGGGTCGGCCTCGTCCAACTCCTTCAATCCCGTCCGAATGGTCCGATCCGACAACCCTGTCGCCCGCGCCACGACCGCAATTCCGCCATACCCCAGGGCACGCGCTTCGACAGCTTTGCCCAACGCCGCCTGCCACGCTCGTCGAGGTCATCCAAAGTTCGATATACTTGCCTTCAATGGCTTTAACAATCGTTGTATCCTGCATCCCAGGACAATCGCACAATCAGCTGAACTCACGCAACGGCACTTCAGCAAGTTATTTTGGCGCGATTCCTAAGCCGCGCCTGACTGACTGCTGACGCCAAAGATGCCGATGCGGGACATTGCGGTTCCTTTCTGCGGAGGTTTGCGAGCCTTCATCGCAAGTCGGGCGCCGGTCGGCGTGGCGACAGCGGAAGAGACAAGGCCGCATCGGGATAGGAAAAAAAGACGGCGCTCAACTCAGGCGGAGCAGCCGGTGTTGGGAGATCGACGCGCGACCACGGTGGTTTGGGCGCGACCACAGACGTGAGCAACGTCTGAGAGGGATCCGCGATTTTTCGCAAGCGTCACGCGAACTGGAGCGCCGCGGCACGAATCGTGTAGGATGGTCGGGGAGGGAGCCAGGCATGTCCAAGAAGCTGTCCGTTGTTCAGGTAGCCGGTCCGACCATCCTGGTGAGCCTGCTGCTGTTCGGGGCCTGCACGTTCGCGGCGGTGGTGCTCTACCGCTGGCACGCCCGCACGGCGGAGCATCTGACGGAAGACATCGAAAGCCGCCGGCTCTCGGGGGAGATCGACAACAACCTGCGGACGCTGGTCAAGTACGTCAGCGAGGGCAGCAACGAAGATCTGAGCAGTCTGCACAAGCTGATCGAGCAGCGTCTGGAGGAGCTGCGCGAGGTCATCAACAGCGATGAAGAGGAAGAGTTGCAACGGCAGCTCGAGGAGAGCTTCGAGTCTTATCAACATCTCTGGCTGGCGCATGGCAGCGGCGCCAAGGACAACCCGGCGCTGGATCATCTGCGCAAGGAGACGCTGCCCGTCGCCGCTCGCGTCCGCGCGCATCACGCGCTCCAGATCGAGGCTTCCGAGGCGGCGCTGCGCCGCACCGTCAAATGGATCGCCTGGACCCTGGCCGGCGTCGGCGTCGTCGGCTCCCTCGCTGGTTTGATCCTGGGCTACGGCGTCGCCCGCGCCTTGCGGCAATCCTTTTACAAGCTCAGCGTCAGCCTGGCCGACGCCACCGACAAGCTGCGGCACGACCTGCCGACCGTCACCCTGAGGTCGAGCGACGGCATGGATTACCTGCACGAACAGATGCGCCAGCTCACGCGCGGGGTGGAGGAGACCGTGCAGCGCTTGCAGCAGCGCGAGCGCGAGGTGCTCCGCGCCGAACAGATGGCGGCGGTCGGGCAGCTGGCGGCCGGAGTGGCGCATGAGCTGCGCAATCCGCTCACGGCGGTGAAGATGCTGGTGCAGACGAGCCGTGAGGACATGGAGATCCGCGGGCTGCCGGCGGAAGACCTGCAAGTCATCGAGAAGGAGATCCGCCGCCTCGAGCAGAGCCTGCAGACGTTCCTCGATTTCGCCCGGCCGCCGCGCATGGAGCGGCATGCCACGAAGATCGAGGACATCGTGGAGGAGGCGCTGGCGCTGACGGCCGGGCGGGCTCGCCTGCAGAAGGTCAACGTCGACTTTCGCCGCCCGGAACGATCCATCACCCTGCACGCCGACGCCGCCCAACTGCGGCAGCTCGTCGTCAACCTGATCCTGAACGGTTTCGACGTCATGCCGCGCGGCGGCCGGATCCTCCTGTCGCTCAGCCAGGACGCGAGCGGCCAGGTCGAGCTGGAAGTACAAGACACGGGGCCGGGCATCGATCCGACCCTGATGCCGCGGCTCTTCGAGCCGTTCGTGAGCGGTAAGGAGACCGGGCTGGGCCTGGGCCTGGTCCTGTCGCGGCGCATCGCCGAAGCTCACGGCGGCACGCTGACCGGCGTCAACCTGCCGGGCGGCGGCGCTCGCTTCGTCCTCAAGATGCCGGCTGCCGCGTAGAGCCCGCGACCTTCGCATTGGAATCCTCATGCCGACGCTGCTGCTCATCGATGACGAGGCCTCCATTCAGCACGCGTTCCGGCGCGTCTTTCGGCAGCCGGACTTCGAGGTGTGCGCCGCGTCGACGGCTCGCGAAGGCCTCGAAATGGTTAGCCGGCACAGTCCGGACGTCGTCCTCCTCGACATCAACCTGCCGGACGAATCGGGGCTCGACTTCTACAAGCAGATCCGGGAAAAGGACGCGCGCGTGCCGGTCATCTTCATCACCGGCCACGGCACGACCGACCAGGCCATCGAGGCGATGAAGCTCGGCGCGTTCGATTTCCTGCTCAAGCCGCTGGAGATCGGGCCGCTGCGCGGCATCGTCGGCAAGGCGCTCGAGATCAGCCGGCTCATGCGGGAAGAGACCCTGCCCGAAGAGCCGGAGACGACGGCGCCCGCGCGCGGCGACGTCCTGCTCGGCCGCTGCGCCGCGATGCAGGAGGTGTACAAGGCGATCGGGCGGGTGGCGCCGCAAAACGTGACGGTGCTCATCCTGGGGGAGAGCGGCACGGGCAAGGAGCTGGTGGCGCGGGCGATCTATCAGCACAGCAACCGGGCACGAGCCCCATTCCTCGCCATCAATTGCGCGGCGATTCCGGAGACGCTGCTGGAGAGCGAGCTGTTCGGCCACGAGAAGGGGGCCTTCACCGGCGCCGAGCGCAAGCGCATCGGCAAGTTCGAGCAATGCCACGGGGGCACGCTGTTCCTCGATGAGACGGGGGATATGTCCCCCTTGACGCAGACGAAGCTGTTGCGGGTGTTGCAGGAGCAGCGCTTCGAGCGCGTCGGTGGCGGCGAAACGATCCAGACCGACGTGCGGCTGATCGCGGCGACCAATCGCGACCTGGACAAGCTCGTGGCGGCGGGGGAGTTCCGCAGCGACCTGTTCTACCGGCTGAGCACGTTCACGATCAAGCTGCCGCCGCTGCGGGAGCGCCTGGAGGACCTGCCGCTGCTGGTGGAGCATTTCGTGAAGCGCTTCAATCGCGAGCTGAACAAGGAGGTGCAGCGCGTGGCGCCCGAGACGCTGGAGGCGCTCAAGCGCCATTCGTGGCCGGGAAACCTCCGGGAATTGCAGAGCGTCCTGAAGCAAGCGTTATTGAAGGCGACCGGGCCAATTCTCCTTCCGGCGTTCTTGCCGGACCTGGCGACGCCGATGGCGAAGGCGGCCGCGGAGGAGAGGGAGAGCTTCGACCTGGAAAGTTACGTGCAGCAACGGCTGGCGGCGGGCTCGGAGGACCTTCATGCCGAAGTGCAGAACATGGTTGAGACCATTCTTTTGACCCGCGTATTGACGCGCACGGGAGGGAATCAGCTCCAGGCGGCGAAGATCCTCGGCATCACGCGCGGCAGCCTGCGCACGAAGATTCGCGCGCTCGGCATCACCATCGAGAAAGCGGTGTGGACGGAGGAGGAGGCGTAGCGAAAAAGGGGACATTCTACTTTTTCGCCTTCCGCGGCCTGCCACGCGGCCGCAGGCTCGCCTCCAGCCCGAGGTGTTCCGCCGTCTTCACCATCCAGGCCGCCGCGCCATAAGGCGTGCCGCGGTTCACGCTTTGCCGTAATCGCTCCAGTTCCCCAGGCGTCAACGCCTGGTTCACCTGCTCCAGCCAGTTCCGCGGCAAATCACACGGGCCACGCGCCAGCCAGGCGGGCGCCGTACCCGTCGCCCGGCCCGCCAGACTGCACCAGCGCCAGTTCTCCGCCCGCTTGACCAGCTTGGCCCGAAGCGCGTTTCGCTCCACATAACGCAGCACCGTCAGCAGATGGTCGTCCTGCTCGATGGGAAACGCCTTGAACCGCCCTTGCCACACGTGACCGCTCGACCCGTAGTGCTTGTGGTAACGCCGCACGTGGGCCGTGAGCAGCCATTGCATCCAGCGTCCGAGGTCCCCATCCTCATGCGGCCAAAGGACGAGGTGGAAATGGTTCGGCATGAGGCAATAGGCGAGCGGCCGGATCGGGAGACGCTCGTTGGCGTCGCCGATGAGCTGGACGAACGCCTGATAATCGCCGTCCTTGTGAAAGACCTCGCCGCGTGCGTTGCCGCGGTTTATGACGTGGTAACAGAAGTCGCCGGCGGCGGCGCGCGCGGTGCGTGGCATGGGGTGAAGGATAAGGCCGGCACGCGGAGACAGCAAGGGAAAAGTAGAATGTCCCCTTTTTTCAGCCGGCGAGCTTCGCCGCCTTCTCGCGCGCGCTGGGGAGCATGCGCAGGCCGCCCTTGGGGCGGAGGGTGATCTCGAGCTCGTAGGCGGGGGGGGCCTGGTCCAGTTTCACGCGCATGCGCTGGAGGACGATGGCGGCGAGCAAGGTGGCTTCCATGGTGGCCATGGCGTTGCCGATGCAGACACGCGGACCGCCGCCGAAGGGGATGTAGGAGTAGGCGGGAATGTCGTCGATCCGCTGCGGCGAGAAGCGCTCGGGGTCGAACGTCTCAGGCTCGGGATGGAAGCGCGGGTCGTGCTGCACGATGTAGGGGGAGATGAGGACCCAGGCGCCGCGCGGCAGGGTGTAGCCGCCGAGTTCGACGTCCTGCGTCGTCTCGCGGCCGTAGAGGAAGGGGGTGGCGGGGTAGAGGCGCATCGACTCCTTGACGACCATCTCGACGTACTTGAGGCGCGGCAGGTGCTCGAAGGTGACGTCGACGTTGCCGAGCGCGTCGACCTCGGCCATGGCGCGGCGCTCGATCTCGGGATGCTGCGAGAGGAGATACCAGAACCAGGCGAGGGCGGCGGAGGTGGTGTCGTGGCCGGCGACGAAGAGGGTCATGGCCTCGTCGCGGATCTCGGCGTCGGTGATGGGGGGCTGGACGTTTTGGGCGGCGGCGGCGGCGAACATCTGGCCGAGCATGTCGTGTTTGACGACGCCGGATTCGCGGCGTTCGCGGATGAGGCGCCAGATGAGGTCGTCGACGGCGCGGATGGCGCGGCGCTGGCGGATCTTGTGGGGCAGGGGGAGCCAGTCGGGCAGGACGAAGGGGGCGGTGATCTCGCGTTGCATGATGCCGCGGAAGACGGAGACGGCCTCGCGGAGGCGGGCCGTGTCCTCGGCCAGGTCGACGTCGAAGACCTGCTTGGCGATCGTCTCCATCATGAGCTCGTTCATCTCCTCGACCATGTCGAGGGCTTGACCGGTCGCCCAGCGGGAGACGCGGCGACGGGCGAACTCGAGAAAGACGCGGGCGTAATACTCCATGTTGCGGGCGTGGAAGCTGCCCTGGACGACGGGGCGATGGCGGGCCCAGGCGGCGCCGTCGGAGACGACCAGGCCATTGCCTTCGATCTTGCGCAGCGCCCGCATTTGCCGGCCCATCTTCTTGAAGACCTTCACTTTGGTGGTGAGAATCTCGCGGATGAGACTGGGGCGGTTGACGAAATAGAGACGGACCCAGCCGCAGCGCATGGAGGCGAAGTCGCCGTGCTCGGCGGCGACTCTGCGGGCGAAAGTGAGAGGATCGGCTTGCATGGGGCCGTAGAATGTGATGCCCCAGAAGTGGTCGCGCGGTCCGGGCGGGTAGCGGTCATTCATCCCTGATCTCCGTGGCCAGCGGGACCGTCGCTTATCCCGGACGTGGCGCGAGAGGTGTGGAAAAAACCTGCGGGAAATATATGATGCCCGGCCCTGGGAAGAAAGACGAAAAGAGCGCCTGCCTTGCCGGTTTTCGGCGTTTTGACGTTCGAGCGGCACGGAGGGTGGCTCGCGCAGCTTGCGTCACCGTCTTTTCCTGCCCGATTTGCCATGGTACTTGAGATAGTTTGCGTGGTTGACG
Source organism: Gemmataceae bacterium (assembly GCA_046350295.1). Classification (GTDB taxonomy): domain Bacteria; phylum Planctomycetota; class Planctomycetia; order Gemmatales; family Gemmataceae; genus JAXMAR01. The sequence goes on along the minus strand of JAXMAR010000017.1, from coordinate 105,331 downwards.
GAAAGCAGCGGATTCCTCCGGCCGATAAGAAAGGAGTCGTCGCCTCGGAGGATGCCGCCGTGAAGCCCCGCGCTCGCTCGGTTCTCATCATTATCGCCGCTCTCCTGTTCGTATCCGGATGCGCCCACGCCGAACCGCTCGTAACCAAGATGGGCATCGGCACGTTCATCCATCCGATCGAGGAGCCGGCGCTGCGCTATCCAGCGTGCTACGAAAGCTGCGAGTGTCGCTGCTGCAAGGAGCGCGTGCACGTCTTCGCCATCAACGGGCTGAACCCGCTTTGCCTCGGCAATTTCAACGGCCTGTGCTCGTTCTGCAAGAAGATCGGTTTCCAGCACACCTACTTCGGGCAGCTGTACACGAGCTACTGGTTCGGCGACAAGATCCGCGAGATCCGCCGGACTGATCCGGACGCCCGGATCGTCCTGGTCGGCTTCAGCCTCGGGGCGAACTACGTCGAAGCGGTGGCCAACGACCTTGCGCGGGACGGTGTGCAGGTTGACCTGTTGGTGTACCTGGTCGGTGACTTCGTGCGCGACAATTCGTACGCCAGGCCGGCGAACGTCAGGCGCATCGTCAATGTTCGGGCCAGGGGACTGATCTTCTCCGGCGGCGACCTGCTGTTCAACGGCGCCGACCTCGAGGGCGCGCGGAACGTCCGTCTCGACTATCGGCACATCTTGATTCCGAGCCGGCGCGAGACCCTCGAGCTTCTGCAGGAAGAACTGCTCACCGAAGCGTGGGTTCCGACGGGCAAGGCGCCGGCGGCGACCGGTGCGGCGTCCGTTGCGACGCCGCCGAAAACGGGAGCCGTGCCGCTGACGCCGAGCGTGACGATTCCGGTCTCGCGGACGACGTCCATCCCGACGACCGGCGTACCGGAAGCGGCGCCGCCCCTCTCCATACCTGGCAGGACCGCGCCTGCCACCGGACCGACGTCCCTCACGCCGGCGGCGCCGCGAGGAGCGATATTCGGCTCGCCGGTGGGAAGAACGCTCGATTAAGGCTCGAACGCCTTCTGTTTCTCCGTTCAAAGAAAGCGAAGTCCAGCACTTCCGGCGATGTTGTCGCGGTCGTTCGCCGGGGGTCCGCCTCACCTTTCTTGCTCTTCCGCGCTCGAGCGCAAGCGTCGACTTTTTTCTGCGCTACCTTTCCCTAAGATGATTCTTTTGCCACGCTGTCAACTCCCGGAAGAGTGATGGGCGCTCAGTCCCCCCGGATCGGTTTCCTCGGCGCCGGAAAGATGGCGACGGCCCTGGCGCGCGGGTGGATCCAGGCCGGCTTGGCGGCGCCGGAGCAGATGTGCGCCAGTGATCCCTTGCCGCAGGCCCGCTCCGATTTCTCGCAGGCGACCGGGGCTCCTTGCTTTGCCGAGAACCGCGACGTTGTGGAGCGATCCGAGGCGGTTGTGCTCGCGGTCAAGCCGCAGAGCGTGGCCTCTCTCGGTCCGGACATTCAACCGTTGCTGGGCGAGCGGCGTCTGCTGGTCTCGATCGTCGCGGGCTGTACGTTGGCGCGGCTCGGCAAGGACCTGGGGGCGCGGCGGGTGGTGCGCGTGATGCCCAACACGGCGGCGCTGGTCGGGGCCAGCGCCTCGGCGTATGCGGCCGGGGCCGGAGCGACGGCGGAGGATGTAGCGCTCGTTGATCGCCTGCTCCACAGCGTCGGCCGGGCGTTTGCGGTGCCGGAGCGTTTGCTGGACGCGGTGACGGGGCTTTCCGGCAGCGGGCCGGCCTATGTCTTTCTGGTGATTGAAGCGCTGAGCGACGGCGGTGTGCGTATGGGGTTGCCGCGCGATGTGGCGACGCACTTGGCGGCGCAGACGGTCTTCGGGGCGGCCAAGCTACTGCTGGAGACGGGCCAGCACCCCGGCGTCCTGAAGGACATGGTCGCCAGCCCGGGCGGGACGACGATTGCCGGTTTGCGCGAATTGGAGCGTGGCGGCCTGCGCGCGGCGCTGATGGACGCCGTTGAGGCGGCTACATTGCGTGCGACGGAGTTGGGCGCCGGTTGAGTCATTGAGAAAGTGACGAGGCGAGCATCGAGGCTCGACGTGTCCATCGGGGAAACGTCGGCGCCGCGGCGCTCGCCGCATTTATTCCCACGATGATCTATGTCCACAGTCGCTGACCAGGAAAAGGTCCTCATCCTCGACTTCGGCGCCCAGTACGCGCAGCTCATCGCCCGGCGCGTGCGCGAGCAGAAAGTCTTTTGCCAGCTCGTCCGGCATGACATCTCGGCGGCACGCGTGGCCGAGATGAAGCCGGCCGGGCTGATCTTCTCGGGGGGGCCGGCCAGCGTCTATGAGCCCGGGGCGCCGCGCTGCGATCCCGCGATCTTCGACCTCGGCATTCCGATCCTGGGCATCTGCTACGGGATGCAGCTCGCCTGTGAGATCATGGGCGGAAGAGTCGGCTCGGCGCAGAGCCGCGAGTTCGGACGGGCGCAGTGTCATGTCAAGGAGGCGGATGGGCTGTTTCGCGGCGTGCCCAGCGAGATCGTTGTCTGGATGAGCCACGGGGACCAGGTGCAGAGCATCGACGAGGCGTTCGTGCCGCTGGCGTCGACCGAGACGTGTTCGCTGGCGGCGGTGCGCCATCGCAGCCGGCCGGTCTACGGCCTGCAGTTTCATCCCGAGGTGAGTCATACGCCGTGCGGCAGCCAGATCCTGAAGAACTTCCTCTACGAGGTCTGCGGCTGCGCCGGGAAATGGGAGCTGCAATCGTTCATCGAAAAGACCGTGGCGGAGCTGCGTCAGCGGATCGGCAAGAGCCGGGTGATCTGCGGACTATCAGGCGGCGTCGATTCGTCGGTGGCGGCGGCGCTCTTGATCCGGGCCGTGGGGCCGCAGGTGGCGTGCATCTTCGTCGACAACGGGTTGTTGCGGAAAGGAGAGCAGGATGCGGTGCGCAAAACGTTCCGTGGCAACTTCAATGCCGACCTGCACATGGTGGATGCCGCCGAGCGTTTTCTGGCGGCGCTGGCGGGGGTGAGCGATCCGCAGGAGAAGCGGCGCATCATCGGGCATATCTTCATCGACGTTTTCAAGGACGAGGCGCTGCGGATCGAGAACGCGGAATTTCTCGCGCAGGGTACGCTGTATCCGGATGTCATTGAAAGCGGGGCCGCGGCGGACGGTCCGGCGGCGACCATCAAGACGCACCACAACGTGGGGGGCTTGCCCAAGGAACTGGGCTTCAAGCTGATCGAACCGCTGAAGGACCTGTTCAAGGACGAGGTGCGTCGTCTCGGGCTGGAGCTGGGGTTGCCGGAGACAACGGTGTGGCGGCATCCGTTCCCGGGTCCCGGCCTGGCGGTGCGCTGCCTCGGCCCTGTGAGCCGGCAACGGCTCGACGTCCTGCGCGAGGCGGACGCGATCCTGCTGGAGGAGTTGAAGCAATCGGGCTGGTATCGCAAGACCGCGCAAGCGTTCGCGGTGTTGTTGCCCGTTCAATCGGTCGGCGTGATGGGGGACGGGCGGACCTATGAAGACGTCGTCGCGATCCGGGCGGTTCAGACGGAAGACTACATGACCGCCGACTGGTCGCACCTGCCCTACGAGCTGTTGGGGAAGATCTCGACGCGGATCATCAACCAGGTGAAGGGGGTCAACCGCGTGGTGTATGACATCAGCAGCAAGCCGCCGGCCACGATCGAATGGGAGTGAGACCCAGAAGAGGTTGCTACGAAAGAGGCCCCGCCCCTCACGAACAATCGAATCCCGCGGCATTCGCCGGTGTCCAATTCGGGCGGGGATGCCGGAAATGCGTTCTTCACGGCCTCCACGCTTCCGGCGACAGCGTGCAGCGTCGCTGTTGGGGCGCCAAGTGTAAACCAAAAGCCTTATACTCTACCCAAACGGCACAGACCGGGAGGCGAACCCGGCTAGCCCAGCTTACCGGGAAGTAAGACTGCATTTATTGACTGACCGGTCAGTCTACTTATAATCATGGAAGGTTCCACCGCCCGCCTTCGCCCGCGTCCGCTCGCCAAGTGAGGTCGATCATGCGGCTTCCCTGTCGCCTCGCCCTTTCCTTTCCCATTTTCTTGGTCCTGTTGGCCGGCTGTAGCAAGGCGGCGCCCACCAAAGGCCCCAAGAACCCGCGCGTCGTCGCCACCCAGCCGATTGTCGATACCGTCATCGCTGCCCAGGACTTCACCGGCCGGCTGGAGGCGGTGAAGACGATCGACATCCGCGCCCGTGTCACCGGTTACGTGGACGAGGCGCCCTTCAAGGAAGGGGACATGGTGGAGAAGGACAAAGTCCTCTTCCGCATCGACCCGCGCCCGGCCCAGGCGGACGTGAACCAGGCGCAGGCGAACCTCGACCTGGCAAAAGCCGATCTCGAGTACCAAGAGAAAGTACACACCCGGGCCGTCAAGTTGTTCAAGGACAAGGCCATCTCGGTTGAAGAATACGACGCGGCGCTCGCGGCTTTCAAGAAGGCGCAGGCGACGTTCGACAAGACAGGAGCGGCGCTCGACCAGGCGAAATTGACGCTCACGTTCACCAAGGTGATCGCGCCGATCAAGGGGCGCATCAGCCGCCGCTATCCGGGCGCCGATCCCGGCAATCTGGTGAAGGCGGACGACACGGTACTGACCACGCTCGTCAGCGAGGAAGCGCTCTTCGTCTACTTCGACGTGGACGAGCGAACCTACACCAGTCTGCTTTCCGACATCCCCATGTCGGAACGGACGCCGGACCACTTGAAGGGCCTGCCCGTGATGATGGCCATCGCCGGGGAGAAGGAGTTCGACCGCGTCGGGACCATCGACTTCATCGACAATCGGATCAGCGGCACGACCGGCACGGTACGCATGCGCGGCGTCTTCGAAAACAAGGACGGCCTGCTGAAACCGGGGTTGTTCGCCCGCATCCGCTTGCCGATCGGCGCGCCCTACAAGGCGATCGTGATTCCGGACGAGGCGGTGCAGAACGACCAGGAACGCAAGTACGTCTGGGTCGTCACGCCCAAGAACGAAGTGGAGTACCGCTCGGTCACGCTCGGGCAATCGATCCGTGATCTGCGCGTCATCCTGCCGGCGGAGAAAGGCAAGGAGGGCAAGGAGGGCCTGAGCGAAGGAGAGCGGATCGTGGTCGCCGGCATGCAACGCGTCCGCAAGGGTGTCCAGGTGGACGTGGAAATGCAGAAGTCCCCCGAGCCGCCGCGGATGTCGCTGGTCCGCCTGTGGCTGGAACACCAGGCGAGCGGCAAGAAGTAGCGTTTTCCCAGGACACCGGAGCGCCGGCAAGAGCACGACAACGCGACATGTTCTCGCACTTCTTTATCGAGCGGCCGATCTTCGCGTCGGTCCTGTCGATCGTCATCACCCTTTCCGGGGTGGTCGCGCTTCTCAATTTGCCGGTCGCCCAGTATCCGCCCATCACGCCGCCGAGCATCAACGTCGCTTGCGTGTATCCCGGCGCCAGCGCGCATGACGTCGCCGATTCGGTGGCGGCGCCGATCGAGCAGCAGATCAACGGCGTGGAAGACATGCTGTACATGATCTCGCTCTCGAACAACGACGGCTCCTACAACCTGATGGTGACGTTCAAGCCGGGGGTCGACCTCAACTTCGCCCAGGTGCTGGTGCAGAACCGCATCAACCTGGCGATGCCGCTCCTGCCGGACGTGGTCAAGCAGGCCGGCGTGACGACGCGCAAGCGCAACCCGGACATCCTGCTGGTGATCGCGCTCTATTCGCCGAAGGGGCGTTACGACCAGCTCTATCTGAGCAACTACGCGACGCTGCACGTGCGCGACGAGATCTCGCGCGTCGAAGGCGTCGGCGATTGCCAGCAGTTCGGCCAGCAGGACTACAGCATGCGCATCTGGCTCGACGCCGACCGCATGGCGAGCCTGAGCCTGAGCGCCTCGGACGTCGTCACGGCGCTGCGGCAGGAGAACCAGCAGATCGCCGCCGGCCATATCGCCCAGCAGCCGAGCGCCGGCGCCGCCTCGGAGCTGACCATCACCACGGTCGGCCGCCTGTCGCACCCGGAAGAGTTCGAGGAGATCGTCATCCGCTCGGATGCGTATGGCCGGCAGGTGCGGCTCAAGGACGTGGGCAAGGTCAAGCTGGGAGCGCGCAACCAGGACACGACGACCGGGTGAACGGCGGCCGGCCGGCACGCTCGCGGTCTGGGCGCGCCCGACGCCAACTCGATCGCCACGGCGCAGCGCGTCCGCGAGCGGATGGACGAGCTGAAGAAGCAGTTCCCGGACGACCTGGATTACACCGTGTCGCTCGACATGACGCCCTTCATCCAGGAGTCGATCGACGAAGTCATCCACACGCTTCTGGAAGCGATCATCCTGGTCGCCATCGTCGTGATGGTGTTCCTGCAGAACTGGCGTTCGGCCCTGATTCCGCTGGTGGCCGTGCCGGTGGCCATCCTCGGGACCTTCGCGGCCATGGCGGCGATCGGCTTCTCCATCAACACGCTGACCCTGTTCGGCCTGGTGCTGGCGGTGGGCATCGTGGTGGACGACGCCATCGTCGTCGTCGAGGTGGTGGAGCGGCACATCGAGGAAGGATTGTCCCCGCGGCGGGCGGCCCATCAGGCGATGCGTGAGGTCTCGGGCCCGATCGTGGCGGTAGCGTTGGTCCTCTCGGCGGTGTTCGTTCCCTGCGCCTTCATCAGCGGCATCACCGGTCAGTTCTTCCGCCAGTTCGCTCTGACGATCGCGGTCTCCACGATCATCTCGGCGTTCAATTCGTTGACGCTCAGTCCCGCTCTCGCCGCGCTGCTGCTGCCGAAGCGCGGCGCCCGCAAGGACATGCTGGGCCGGCTGTTCGATCTTCTCTTCGGCTGGTTCTTCCGCGCCTTCAACTGGGGTTTTCGCAGGACCACTTCCATCTATACCCGTTTCGTCGGGCTGGCGCTGCGCGGCAGCGCCATCGCCCTCACCCTGTACGGCGGCCTTCTCCTGTTAACCTGGTTCACCTCTTCGCGCCTGCCGACGGGCTACATTCCCAATCAGGACCAGGGGCGTTTCTACATCGCCTTGCAGCTCCCGGACGCCTCGGCCCTGGAGCGAACGCAGAAGGTCGTCGATCAGGTGCAGAAGATCGTCCAGCCGCTCGTGGACCCGGAGACGGGAGACGCCGTCGTCACGCACGTCACCGGCATCGCCGGGCAGTCATTCACGCTGAACGCCAACGGCTCCAACTTCGGTCAGTTCTTCGTCACGCTGACGCCGTTCGCGGAGCGGCGCCGGCCGTCGATGCACGCTTTCGAAATCACCGACCGCGTCAAGGACATCCTGACGGAGGAGATTCCGGAGGCGCAGGTCGCCCTGTTCACGCCCCCCGCGGTCTCCGGTCTCGGCTCCGGCAGCGGTTTCAAGATCATCATCGAGGACCGCGGCGACCTGGGCCCGGTCGAGCTGCAGAAGAACATCGAGCGCGTCGTCGCGGCCGGCAACGCGGGCCGCTTCAAGCTCACCGCCGGTTCGCTGGAAAAGCTGAGGTCCGGCACGAAGGAGACCGTGCCCGAGCCGGTCCTCGACAAGCTCGACGAACTGCGCGACCAGGAGTATTTGACGAAGCAGCTCATGGCCAACGCCGTGGCCGACGTCCTCGATCGGGCCGACGTCGAGGACAAGGCGGAGCGCGGCCGCATTACGAAGCAGGTGCTCGAGAGCGCCGAGAACCGCAAGGTGGTGAACAAGCTGTTCTCGATCTATCGGGCTAACGTGCCGCAGCTCTTCGTCGACATCGACCGCGCCCAATGCCGCACCATGAGCGTCGATCCGCGTGAAGTCTTCAGCACGCTGCAAGTCTACCTCGGCTCCTACTACGTCAACGACTTCAACCGCTTCGGCCGGACGTGGCAGGTGATCGCGCAGGCCCGGAGCATCCACCGCGACGATCCGGAAAAGATCAAGCGTTTGCAAGTGCGCAATGCCCTCGGGGACATGGTGCCGCTCGGCGCCGTGCTGAAGGTGAAGGAGGTGGGCGGGCCGATCAACATCGGGCGTTACAACATGTACCACGCGGCGGCCATTCTCGGCGCCACGGAACCGGGCGTCTCCTCGGGTCAGGGCATCGAGGAGATGGAGAAGATCTGTGACGCGGTCCTGTCCCCGGGCATGGCCTACGAATGGACCGAGATCAACTACATGCAGATCGACGCGAGCAAGAACGTCGGCAACAACCTGATTTTCCCACTCGCCGTGGCCTTTGTCTTCCTGGTGCTCGCCGCGCAATACGAGAGCTGGGCGCTGCCCCTCGCGGTCATCCTCGTCGTCCCGATGTGCATCCTCGGCTCCCTGATCGGCGTGGTCGTGACCCATGGCGACATCAACATCTTCACGCAGATCGGCTTCGTCGTCCTGGTCGGCCTGGCGAGCAAGAACGCGATCCTGATCGTCGAGTTCGCCAAGCACAAGCACGAGGAGGGGGGCTTGCCGCGCCGCGAAGCGACGCTCGAAGCCTGCCGCCTGCGTCTGCGGCCGATCCTGATGACGTCGTTCGCCTTCATTCTCGGCTGCGTTCCGCTCCTCATCACGACCGGCGCCGGCGCCGAGATGCGGCGCACCCTCGGTACCGCCGTGTTCAGCGGCATGCTCGGCGTCACGATCTTCGGCATCTTCCTGACGCCGGTGTTCTTCTACGTCATCGCCGGCTTCGCCGATCTGCCGCTCTTCTCGTCCGAGCGCATGCGCCGCGCCAACGTCTGGACGCGAAATCGCCTGCGCGGCCTGAAACGCGGTTTCGGCTGGCTCGCCGGCGGTTGGCTGCCCAGGCCCAAGGAAAAACGCGCGAGTGTAACAGTAGCAGCGGCCCGCAACGGCGACGGCAAGCAAGAACCGTCCCCGAACGGCGCCGGCGCTGACGGGACGCCGCACGCTCAAGCGGTCGGCGTCGCCGGCGCCAACGGACATGCCGGCGCGAGCGCCGAATCGCTCGAGGAAACCAAACCGCAGCCATAACCGCGGTCCACCCCACGACAAGAAAAGCGATCCCGTGTTCTCGAAGTTCTTCATCAACCGGCCCATCTTCGCCTCGGTGCTCTCCATCGTCACCGTGCTCGCGGCTCGATCGCGCTCTTCACGCTGCCGATCGCCCGAGTACCCGGAGATCACGCCCACCGTCGAAGTCTCGCCTCTATCCAGCGCGCCAACGCCCAGGTCGTCGCCGACACCGTCGCCGCCCGTCCGAGCAGCAGGTGAACGGCGTCGAGGGCATGATGTACATGTCGTCGCAGTGCACCAACGACGGGCTGCGCCTCACCGTCACCTTCAAGCCCGGCTCCGACCTCAACATCTCCCAGGTGCTGGTGCAGAACCGCGTCTCGCTCGCCGGCCGACGCTGCCCGACCTCGTCAAGCGCGCGGCATCGTCAAGAAGAAGTCGCCCAACGTGCTGATGATCGTGGAACCTCTTCGCCGCCGAAGGGAGCAACCGCGACAGCCTCGAACTCAGCAACTACGCCACCATCCAGATCCGCGATGAACTGTCCCGCCTCGCCGGCGTCGGCGACATCACCTACCTCGGCCAAGCCGCGACTACAGCATGCGCCTCTGGCTCGATCCGCAGAAAATGGCCTCCTACGGCGTCAACGCTCAGGATGTCATCGGCGCCGTGCAGGCCCAGAACGTGCAGGTCGCCGCCGGCCAGATCGGCCAGCCCCCCACGGCCAAGGGCCAGGTATCGCAGTACATCATCACGACGCTCGGCCGCCCGCACAACGCCAAGGAGTTCGGCGACATCGTCCTGCGCAACAACGGCAGCACGCTCCTCTACCTCAAGGACGTGGCGACCATCACCATGGGCGCCCAGTCCTACGACCCGACCTGCACCCTCGACCGCCGCCCCTCGGTCGCCCTCTCCGTCTACCAGCTACCGGGATCCAACGCGCTCGACGTCGCCAAGCGCGTCCGCACCCGCATGCGCGAGCTCAAGGAACATTTTCCCCCCGGCTACGATTACGCCATCGTCTACGACACGACGCCGTTCATTCGCGAGTCGATCACCGAGGTCTTCGAGACCCTCTTCGACGCCATCGTCCTCGTCGCCTTCGTCGTCCTCGTCTTCCTGCAAAACTGGCGCTCCACGCTCATCCCGCTGGTCGCCGTCCCCGTCGCCGTCGTCGGCACCTTCGCCGTCATGGCGGCCATCGGCTTCAGCCTCAATAACCTCACCCTCTTCGGCCTCGTCCTCGCCATCGGCATCGTCGTCGACGACGCCATCGTCGTCGTCGAAGCCGTCGAGCACCACATCGAGCACGGCCTCTCCCCGCGCGAGGCCAGCCTCCGCGCCATGGAGCAGGTGTCCGGCCCGGTCATCGCCATCGGCCTCGTCCTCTCCGCCGTCTTCATCCCCTGCGCCTTCATCACCGGCATCGTCGGCCAGTTCTTCCGCCAGTTCGCCCTCACGATCGCCGTCTCGACGCTCCTGTCCGCCTTCAACTCGCTCACCTTGAGCCCCGCCCTCTCGGCCCTCCTCCTCAAGCGCCGCGAGAAGGGCGTCTTCGAGCCGCTCCCCTGGTTCGCCTTCATCCCCATCGGCGCCTGGCTCGGCCACAAGATCGGCATCCACTACGCCGCGCCGCTCCTTGCTTCCCTCAACCTCGATGTCACCGCCGCGACGCTGCAATCCCTCCGCGTCTGGGGGCCGATCGCCTTCGGCGCCGTCGCCGCCCTCGTCATCGGCGTCCTCTTCAGCAACCCGATCAACGGCTTCCTCGGCGCCGCCTTCCGCGGCTTCAACCGCCTCTTCGACCTGACCACCGGCGCCTACACCCGGAGCGTCCACAAGCTCCTCTATGTCTCGCTCTTCGTCGTCGCCATCTACGGCGGCCTCCTCGCCCTCACCTACTGGAGCTTCACCTCCACGCCGACCGGTTTCATCCCCCAGCAAGACAAGGGCTACCTCCTCGTCAACGTGCAGATGCCCGACGCCGCCTCCGTCACCCGCACCAACGCCGTCGTCGAGCAGATCGAGGACATCGCCCTGAAGACCCCCGGCGTCAGGCACACCGTCGCCATCTCCGGGCAGTCGATCCTCCTCGGCGCCAACGCCTCCAACTTCGGCTCCCTCTTCCTCATGCTCGACGACTTCGAGCACCGCCGCGATGCCAGCCTCTCCGCCGACGCCATCGCCACCGCCCTCCAGGAACGCCTCCAGAAGGAGGTCCCCAAGGCCAACATCAACATCTTCGGCGCCCCGCCCGTCGAGGGTCTCGGCACCGCCGGCGGCTTCAAGATCATCATCCAGGACACCGGCGACAGCGGCCTGCGCGAGCTCCAGCTCGCCGCCGAGCAGGTCGTCGCCAACGCCGAGAAGAACCCGCATCTGGAAGACCTCTTCACCAGCTTCCGCGCCGACACCCCCTGGGTCGAGTTGCTCATCGACCGTGCCCAGGCCAAGGACCGCGGCGTCTCCATCGACGATATCCGCACCACCCTCGAATCCACCCTCGGCCCCTACTACATCAACGACTTCAACCGCTTCGGCCGCACCTGGCAGGTCAACGTCCAGGCCCAGGAGAGCTTCCGCCAGACCGTCGGCGACGTCAACAAGATCCAGGTCCGCAACAACAACGGCGCCCCCGTCCCCTTCGGCGTCTTCACCAGGGTCAAGGACGTCAGCGGTCCCGTCCTCATCATGCGCTACAACATGTACACCGCCGCCGCCATCCACGCCGACGCCGGCCCCGACACCAGCTCCGGCCAGGCCATCGCCGCCCTGCACGACGCGGCCCAGGAAGAGCTCCCGGTGTCGATGCGCACCGAGTGGACCGAGCTGGCCTTCCTGCAACTGCAAACCGGCAACACCGCCATGTGGGTCTTCCTGCTCGCCGTTGTCCTCGTCTTCCTCGTCCTCGCCGCCCAGTACGAAAGCTGGTCGCTCCCCCTCGCCGTCATCCTCGTCGTCCCCATGTGCCTCCTCTGCGCCATCGTCGGCGTCATTGTCTCCAGGTCCGACATCAACATCTTCACCCAGATCGGCTTTCTCGTCCTCGTCGGCCTCGCCTGCAAGAACGCCATCCTGATCGTCGAGTTCGCCAAGGCCCAGCGCGAGGAAGGCAAGAGCCGCACCGAGGCCACGCTCGCCGCCTGCCGGCTCCGTCTCCGCCCCATCATCATGACCTCCTTCGCCTTCATCCTCGGCGTCGTCCCGCTCATGGTCTCCGAAGGCGCCGGCGCCGAGATGCGCCGCACCCTCGGCGTCGCCGTCTTCGCCGGCATGCTCGGCGTCACCCTCTTCGGCATCTTCCTCACCCCCGTCTTCTACTACGTCATCCAGTGGCTCAGCGACCTCCGCCCGCCGCGCGAACCCGAGCCGGAGGACGAGGAGCCCTACGTACACGGCCCCGAACGCGTCGCGCTGGACGGCGGCAGCACGCACATACGCCATTGATTCTCCCTCTTCCCGGCGTGGGAGAGCGCGGGGTGAGAGGGGTGATTGCGCGTTTTCGTTTCTTGCGTTTCATCACGCCACAGTTACTGAAATCCACCACCTCTCGACCTGACCAGACGACGACGCCACGACACTCCCTCCGCGCCAGCGCCGCGCCAAGTGACTTGGCGCGGACCTACCGTCAAAAAGCCTCAGGCGCCGAACATGTTACGACTACACGACACCCTCCGCGCCAGCACGCCACCACCCACCCCAACAACTCAGCTTGAAAAAACCGATTCGCGCCCGCACTGAAAGACCGGCGAGGTGGAGAAGCCGACACGTGTCGCCGAACACGTGACGAACTACCTTCAACCGACATTGTTGTTCGTGTCCCATCCCTCATGATGGAAACTGGCGCCTGAAGCACGGCACAAAAAAAGATTCACATCTTTTTGCTTGCCATGCGCCGCTGGGCCGTGGTAATTTCGCCGTGCTTCTTGCATTTCGCGTTTGCCGAAAGCGCATCCCGCCCGGAAGCGCCGGTACGACCGTATCGATGTCAGCCTCTTTCCGAGGCCGCGGTCGTTTTTTCCCCATTTCTTCGAGGAACGCCATGCGCCCCCTCTCGCTCCGCAGCTGGTTCCGCCTCTTCACCAACCTCGGCCGCAAGCTCTGGCGCCCAGCCTGGTTCCAGGGCGAGTCCCGCTCCACACGCCGCGGCGCCGCCCCCCGCGCTCGCTTGCAAATAGAGCAGCTGGAAGTCCGCGAGGTCATGAGCACCCTCGGCTTCCTCAACGGCAATCTCTCAGTCGCCGAAAACGCCGGCATGGTCAATCTCACCGTTCAGCGCGATAACGCCGCCGGCTCGGCGAGCGTCGCCGTCCAGCTGACCGATGGCACAACCACCCCGAGCGACTATTTCTTCAACTCTGTCCCGCTCCAGTTCATGGACGGCCAGCAGACCGCGTTCCTCGCCATCTCGATCCTCGACAACTGGACGCCTCAGCCCGACCGCTACTTCACTCTCGCCCTCCACGACCCGAGCCCCGGCTGGAGCATCGACCCCGCCCACGCCGCCGCCCTCGTCACCATCCTCGACAACGACGCCAACTCCCCGCCCCTGGCGAACGACGACACGTACTCCGCATGCCGCGGCCAAACCCTCGCCGTCCCCGCCAACGGCCTGCTCGCCAACGACTCGGACCCGAACTTCGACTCCCTCAGCATCAGTGCCGTCAACGGCGCCCCGCTCACATCCGGCCAACCGATCCCCCTCCCCTCGGGCGCCTCCCTCATCCTCAACGCCGACGGCACGTTTGCCTACCTCCCCGCCACCGGCTTCACCGGGCAGGACACATTCACCTACACGATCAGCGACGGCATCGCCTCGAGCACGGCCACCGTCCGCATTGATGTCGTTGACGAAGCCCCCTGGGCGGACAGCGACACCTACGAGATTCGCCACGATCAAACGCTCGTCGTCTCACTGGGCGGCGCCTACGACTCCCTCCTGAGCAATGACTACGACTTCGAGGGCGACCCGCTGACGATCACGGCGATCAATGGCGCCGTGTTCACCCCAGGACAGCCCTTCGGCCTTCCATCAGGCGCTTCCCTCTCCATCAACGCCGACGGCAGTTTCACCTACACGCCGGCGCCCCAGTTTGTCGGCGAGGATACCTTCGTGTACACGGTCAGCGACGGCGTCGCGTCCAGCACGGCCATCGCGATGATCCAGGTCAACAACGAGGCGCCTTGGCTGACCGACGATAGCTATGCCATCGCTCATGACCAAACTCTCACGGTCGGCGGCGCCCCGTATGATCCGTATCCCCTGCTGAGCAACGACTACGACTTCGATCAGGACGCGCTCACGCTCACCGCCATCAACGGCCAGGCCTTCATCCCCGGCGCCGCTCAGACCCTCGCCTCGGGCGCGCTGCTTACCCTCAACGCGGATGGAACATTCATCTACACGCCCGCGCCGCACTTCGTTGGCGCGGACACCTTCACCTACACGGTCAGCGACGGCATCGCCTCCGCCACCGCCCTTGCGAAGATCGACGTCACCGATCAAACGCCCGTGGCGGCCAATGACGCGTACAGCGTGGAACACGATCTAACGTTGATCGTCGGCGCCGCTACTTCTCTTCTGAGCAACGACTATCAATCCGACGCGGACCCACTGACTATCACAGCCATCAATGGCGCCCCTTTTTTTGTCGGCGGCCCACTCGCCCTCCCATCCGGCGCCTCCTTGGCCCTCAACAACGACGGCACGTTCACCTACACTCCCGCGCCGCAGTTTCTCGGTCAGGACAGCTTCACCTACGCCCTCAGCGACGGCGTCGCCTCCGCCTCGGCCACCGTCACGATCGCCGTCGAAGGGCCGAACACTCCGCCCACGGCCGTCGATTATTCCTATTCGGTCACGCGCAACGGCCTTCTCGATACCGGCGACCTGGGTCTCCCATCGCTCCTGGAAAACGATAGCGATCCGGACGGGGACACGCTTTTCATCGCGAACTACACGCCGGCCGGCCACGGTTCCCTCACCGTCGCGCCCGATGGCTATCTGATCTATCAGCCCGAAACCGACTACGTCGGAGTCGACGGCTTCGCCTACACGCTCAGCGACGGCGAAAGCGAGACGACGGGAACCGTCAGCATCGCCGTCGCCAACACGCTTCCCGAGGCGACGCCGGCCATCTTCCGAACGCCGCTCAACCAAGGCCTGGAGGCCAGCGTCACCGGATCCGATGACGACGGCGATCCGCTTACCTTCCAGCTGCTCGCGCCGCCCAGCACGGGCGATCTCACCCTGAATCCGAACGGCTTCTTCGTCTATCAACCCGCGGACGGCTTCACCGGCGAAGTGACCTTCTCCTTCGCCGCCTGCGACGGCCTCGAGCCGAGCGCCGCGGCCACCGTCCGCATCGGCGTGGTCCGCACCGTGTACTTCGACGGGGGCGGCGACGGCTTTTCCTGGCAAGACCCTCTCAACTGGGACTCGAACGCTCTCCCCACCGCCTTCGACGACATCATCATCCCGCAAACCTATTCCGTCGTCCTCACCACCACCGAGACCGTCCACAGTCTCGCCAACCACGGCAGCTTCGAGGACCGCGGCGCCCTCACCTTGAACGACGCCTCCTCCAGCGACGGTGTCTTCAACCTGAACCAGGGCCAGCTCACCCTCGCCGACCAGGCGGGCCTGGAGCTACGCGGCGTCAATTGGTTCTCGAGCGCCGTCGTGCACGGACCTGGGACAGTCCGGCTCGTCGATGGACAGCTGACCGTCGCCGGCGTAACCCACGTCGATTGCTTCGCTCAAGGCGGCGGCAGCGTCGATACCATTGGGACGCTGCAAATCGAGCAGTCGTGGCTCTGGGAGAGCGGGACCGTTGAGGCCGTCGGTGAGACGATCATCGCACCCAGCGCCGCCGCAACCATCGCCACCGATTCTCTCACGCACATCCTGAAGGATCAGACGATCACGAACCAGGGGCGGCTCGACTGGTATGACAACGGCTCCATTCTCGTGCATGCGCCCGCGCTCTTGCGCAATGAGGCCGAGTTCTACATTCACGGCGACGGAGCGATACAAGGCGCTCTGAACGTCGCCAACAGCGGAACCTTGACGCGCGATGAGAGCTTCGGCCAGGCGACCCTCGACGTTACCAGCTTCGTCAATACGGGCGACGTCGTCTGTGAGCAGGGTACCCTTGTCGTCCTCGCTGGTAGTTTCCAGAATCCTGGCGAGGTGAACGTTCACGAGGGAACCTTCGCGCTTTCCGGCCCCGGCTCCTCGACCGGCTCTTTCGTCGTCTCCAGCGACCGCGGACAGTTGGTCTTCCAGGCGGATCACACCATTGCTCAAGGAGGGTCCATTTCGTCGGCAGGCGCCGTCAGTTTCCGCTCTGGGCAGGTCAACATCCTCGGCAGCTACGCCTCGCAAGCCACCGCCATCACCGGCGGCGTCGCCTCCTTCGCGTCCAGCGTCTCCCTCTCGAATGTTCTGTTGAGCGGCGCCGGCGTCCTCGAAGAGCAGACCGGCGGCATCGTCACTATCGCCGATAGCATGCTCTGGTCCGCCGGTACGGTGCGCGGTTCGGGCCTGCTCCTCATCGCCCCCGCCGCCACTCTCACCATTCAGCCCGATCAGGACGCCGCCGGCCAGGGCCGCGTCCTCCAATCCCAGCTCAAAAACTCCGGCCGCCTCATCTGGTACACCGGCACCATCGAGCTGCGCGGCGCCTCTCTCACCAACGCCGGCATGACGCAAATCCTCGGCAACGACACCCTCTCGGGCGACGCCAACAGCCGCTTCTACAACACGGGCGTGCTGAGCAAGGAAGGCGACACGAACGGCGGACCGGTCGCCGCCGGCGCCACGCCGATGACCACGCTCGATGTCTGGCTCCAGAACACGGGCTCGATCCGCGTCCAGACCGGCGCCCTGAACCTCAAGAACGCATTTAACGCCGCCCCCATCATCCTGAGCAAGGACACCGACCTCTTCGTCGGCGGCTACCTCCGCCTCGACCCCGGCAGCAGCATCGTCGGCCCCGCCACCCAGTTCGGCGCCCAGGGCTACCGCTTCCAGGAGCAGCCCGGCCAGGAAATCGGCGCCGTCACCGTGCTCGCCGAAGGCACGCTCGACGTGCAAACATCGAGCAGCATCGCCGATCTTCGTCTTTATGGAACGCTTACCGGGCCCCAGGATTTGAGAATCGGCAACTATCTCTCCTGGGGCGCCGGCTCCATGAGCGGCGCCGGCCGGACCATTATCGGATCGGATGCAATCCTCTTCATCACTGCCGAGACGGCCGGCCGATTGGTTGACCGCGTCATCGACAACTGGGGTAAGGTCGCCTGGTCCGGCGCCCGCGAGACGCTCGTCCGTGGTCCCAGCGGCGCCTGGAGCCCGCTTGAAAACGACCCCGGCTACTTCGTCAACTACAACGCCGTCGCCCAAGCGGCTGGAAATGGCTACATGAGCGCGATCCAGCAGGCGAAGGACGCGCTCGCTCAGCAGGAAAGCCAGGCGGATCTACGTTACCAAGGGGCCGAAGGCCGCGCCGCCGACGCCTATGCCGCCGCCATCGATGCCGCCGAGACCGCTTACGATCAGGCGGTCCAGGCGGCCGAGAGCCAGCGGGCCAACCCCCCGGCCGGGACGGAGGCCATGGCCGAGGCCGTTTACTCGGGCAAGCTGGCCCAAGCCGAGGAGCAGCGCGATACGGCCATCGCTAAGGCCGGGGCGGCCTATTACAAGGCCGAGGACGATGCGTACGCCGAGTACGTCCGCCTCGTCTCCGATTCCGCCGACCCGGCCCATTTCGAAGCCGACTACCAGGAGGCGTTGCGCGTAGCCCTGCGCAACTTCCATCTCTCCCTTTGGGACGCCGCCCCCTACGCGCAGTCCGACTCGATCGCCTACTGGATGAGCCGCCCCCTCGACGGCACGCGGACCATCGCTCAGCTTGCCAACGATATCCACGACCTGCTCGCCGGCGCCGTGCCCGCCAAGCTGCTCCCGGCCGGGCAGGTTCCGCCCCCCAGCCCCGCGAGCTTCCTCCGTCTCCTCTCGGCCGACGTCCGCGCCTCCTTGGTCGTGCAGTACCGCCAGGGCTACGGCGTCGAGCTCGGCCAGGCCATCGCGGACGCCTACCCTCCCTCGATCTCCGCGCTTGTCGACGCCTTCAATCGAGCGCAGTACGATCGCGCCATCGCCGCACTACGCGGCCTACCCGACCCGCCGCCCCAGCCCTCCCTCTGGGACCAGATCGAAAACTGGGTCGACAACGCCGTCACCTGGGTCGGCGGCGCGTTCACCAGCGCCATGGACGCCCTGTCCAACGCCTGGGACGCCACCACCACTTTCATCACCAACACCGCCACGCGCCTGGTCACGGATCCCCTCGGCTTCATCCAGGATGTCGGTCAAGCCATCGTCGACACCGGCGCCGTCGTCGCCAACACTTTCACCTTCGGCGCCATCCCGGCGCTCAATGCGCATACGACGCAACTGCTCCGGGACAAGCCGATGCTCCAGTTCGTCCAGTTCACTGCTGTCATCGGCCGCGAAGTTTTGGTCGGCATGGTGACCGGCGGCGCCGCCAATCTAGCATTTGGCGCGGCAAGGCGCGTCGGCCAGGCGGGACTGAACCTCGTCGCGCGCGCGGTCGGCGGCGTTCGGGCGGAGGCCGCGGTCACCCGCGCCGCCTCCGCCATTGCCTGCCGCATCACGTCGGCGCAGCGGATGATTCAGCCCTACGTCGCCTATGCCAACAGCGCCACCATGGCCCAGAACGTCATCGAAGCGCGTGCCGCCATCGCGGCCGGCGACCTGGACCGCGCCGCCGTTCTGCTCGCCCGCACCGGCGGCATGATTCCAAGCACGGCCCGAGCCTTTCGCGAGACCGGACGCTTCATGACCGCCGTCGGCCGCGGCTCCGCCGGCGTCCGCAACTTCCTCTCCAACTGCTTCGCGGCGGGAACGCCCATCGTGGGCGAGCATGGCTCCAAGGCCATTGAGCGATATGCGGTAGGCGAGAAAGTCTGGGCGCGCGACGAAAACGACCCGGACGCCCCGCTCCAGCTGCGCGAGATCGAGGAATGCTTCCAGACCGAGGCGGAAATCTGCCACGTGCACGTGGAAGACCAGGTGATCGGCACGACGGACGAGCACCCGTTCTGGGTGCGCGGCAAGGGCTGGACGGCCGCGCGCGACCTAGAGCCCGGTGACCTGCTCGTAAGCCACGATGGTCAGGTGGTCGCCGTTGAGGAAGTTTTCCCGACTGGCGAACGCGCGACGGTATACAATTTCCGGGTCGGCGAGCACCACACATATTTCGTGGGTGGCGACGATTGGAGCTTCGCGGTCTGGGCGCACAACGCCTGTGTTGCGCCTGTTCAGAGAGGTGACAGCACCTGGGGACCGCGAACTGTGCGGGGGAAAACGGTCTACGGAAAGGCTCAAAACACTACGGGCGGAGCAAACGATCCCCACGCGACGCACATTGACGCCGTCGTCGACCGCCTGGCCAAAGACGCGCCAGCCGGAAGCTATTTTGTGCTCAATCGTTCTTGGCGAACAGCGCTTGGGCGGACGACCGTTCCGTCGACTCTTAAGGGGCGTGAGCCCGACATCATATTTGTCCAACCGCTCGGCAACGGTAAGTTCGCGGTTAGCGCGTACGAGGTTAGATCGGGACGACAGTCCGTCGAGGAAATGCTTGACCGGCTTGACGAGGGTTGGAATACCGTGACGAAGAAGGATATCGAGAAGGGAGATTTTTTCGCTCTCGCGATCGGTCAATTCCCCTAACAAGCAAGGCAGGCTTCTCGCTCTGCGCGGTTTCTTTTTTGGCTTGAGCCTTACGTTGAGAATGGCAATGACTCGTGCAGCTACCGTGAACCACTCTGTATTGGCCTTCTATGGCCTACGTCACACCTCTGGGTCCCTTCAGGCGGCTTTTGAATGGACGCTTCAGTGGTTATCTTCGCTAGGGCGTAAGCCGGACCTGATGGGAACGGATCTCGATGGAGGAAAACTAATCCGTTTTAGGAACTCAGAGAGGAAACTTAGAAATCAGGGCTTTTCCTCTAGTTCTCATTTTGAGATAGTGTCCCTCTCTGACGACGCACAGAATGAGATGGACGGAACGTGCTGCCATATGTGCTACAGCGAGAAGTATGCGCATTTTGTTGTAGATTTCGACTCCAGTTTGGTTCACCTTCCCTCAGAAGAGCTCAGGACTGTAGCTCGCGAGATGTGCAGAATCGCGAATCCGAGATATGGTATAGGGTTCTGCCGCCCGTTTGCCGCCAATCCGGTCTCCTACGCGATCGGGATGGCGCCTGGCAGCGAGAGTTGGAACGAATCGGCCCGCTCTTCGCACTGGAGGGAGGCCCTTCGTTACGATCTTTATGACTCTGGTCTTCTTCGCGACGTTTACCCTTGGAACATACTCGGGGGAGAGCAGCTGGGCCGGCGGGTCGGAAATCACGCTTTGCGAGATTGGATCAAGGATCAGACTGGCCGTGGCACACTGTCTGCCCTAGGCGACCACCTAATGCTATGGGAACTGTCTGGCGAAGAATTGCTACGTGCCCGCACCGAGTTGGCGAAGGAGGATGTTCTCTTTGACTACCAAAGACACATAAGGGCGGCTATCGAGACGTTCAACGTTGCAACCGAGCTTTCCGACCGTGCCGCCGAAAAGGAGTTCTTCCAGGCCTGGGCCAGCAAGACACCCGAAGAAATGAGGCGCTGGTTTCGCGCCAAGTACGGCTGTGACCGCTTCTCTTCGGCTCCGCGGAGCGGCGAAGAAGTGCTGGGTGATGTTCTGCGCTCCTACGGCGCATCGGCGGACCACGTCCGGGTTCTCAAAGTCGAAGCGCCGGGCGAAACGCGCGAACTCTCCGCCGAGGAAATCCGGGAGGCGAAAAACGCTGGAGGAAAAACAAAGCGCACGTAAGCGGACTGGGGCCAGGGCGATTGCAAAACAAGAAGCAAACTCACATGAACGATTCCCACTCGGTCCTTGCCTTTTACGGATGCAGGGAGGTGGCGCCCGGGGCGATCGGCGAGATCCTCGATTTGGCAATAAAATGGATGGCGCAAGTCGGATGTGCGCCGGATTTGCTGGGGACCAACCTCAACAGGGGCCTGATTCGCTTCAAGGCCGGGGAAAAAAAGGCAAGGGACAGATCGTCGGATGTTGATTCCTTCCAGCTCATTAGCTTGGCTTCAGGAGTCAGGAACCGACTCGAAGGCACACGGTGCAACATTTGCTTCCAAAGAAGAACGGCCCAGAAGAGGAGTTATCTTATTGTCGATTATCTGTCGGAACTTGCTTCTATAGGGAGCACCCAACTCCTGGAGATTGCCCAAGAAGCCTGCGCGACGTTGAAGCCGTCATATGGGATTGGATTTCATCGGTCATTCGACTTGGGACCTGTAGCTTACGGGCTAGCAGTAGAGGAAGGTGACGCTGGGGAAGAGGAGGGCCTGCGCATTTCGCACTGGGGAGAGGCGCTTCGTTACGAGTTGTTTGCCTACGGTTTGATTCGTGACGTATATCCTTGGAACTTTCTAACCCTCGCACAACTTTCCCGAAAGCTCGGGAAGCAGACTTTCCACGAGTGGATCTGCAATGATACGGCACGAGGTAGCCTTTCCGCATTGACCCCCGACCTTCATCTTTGGGCGGTGGCGGAAAGGCACATCCCGAGTGTACGAAGGGCTCTGTTTGAAGGGGAGGTTATCTTCGACTACGACAAACACATTCAAGGCGCTTTAGAGGCGTTCAATGTCAAAGGCGACCTGCCCGACAAAGCCGCGGAAAAAGAATTCTTCCAAGCCTGGGCCAGCAAAACGCGCGAGGAAATGAAACGATGGTTCCGCGCCAAATACGGTTGTGACCGGTTCTCCTCCCCCGCGCGCAGCGGCGAGGAAATCCTCCACGACGTTCTGGGCTCGATGGGAGCATCACCGGAAGACGTGCGCGTCCTCAAGGTCGAAAAGCCTGGCGAGCTGCGCGAATTGTCGGCGGAGGAAGTGCGGCGCGTGAAGAAGAGCGGGAGAAAAAAGTGACGAGCGCCGAGGGCATGCTTTTCGTGAGCGCCGGAGCTGAAGCCCTGGCCGCTGACGAGTACGCGGCCTCGGTCGACGCCGCCGAGAACGCCTACGATCAAGCCATCGCGGCCGCCGACGCGGAACGAAACGCCGCCGCGCCCGGCACGGAGGCGTTCGCCGACGCGGTCTATTATGGCAAACTCCGGCAGCATCGCTCTTGCGGAGAACACAAAACTCAAGCTGAACGCTCTCGCCGCTTTCAATCCCGGCAGCGTCGTCACCGGAGTCACGCCCGCCCCCGCTAACCCGACTTACATCACTCCTGACAGCTACATTGTGCTTAATAGATCGTGGAGAACGAGTCTGGGCGGTGGGTATGGAAGTTTTCAGGCAGGCAACCCGAACGTTCGATTGCGCCCGGATATCCTGGTTGTCGAAAACCTCGGCAACAACACTTTCCGAATCCACCCAATAGAGGTTGCCTCACCAGGTCAGAGCGCCAATTACTTGACTCAACATATGTTAAATGGAGCGGTCAGCTTCATTCCCCCACCAGGAGTTACGGTCGCGCCTCCAAGGGTAATCTGATCATGGATATGGATCATTCAGTTATCGCCCTATATGGGTTTCGCAATGATGCCAGCAAGCGAGCTCGCATCTACAAAGCGGCTCTCGATTGGCTCTCGCACCTCTCCTTGCCGCCAACGCACATGTCCACCTCGTACGATGGAAAGCTTCTGAAGGTCGAGAACTCAGACCGTAAACTGCGAAAGCGTGGTTTGCCCGAGGATTTCTCTTTCTCTGTTTTTTCGATCCCGCCGTGCTACGCCAATGAACTCGAGGGGTACGCCGGGCAACTCTACGTGGACTTTCGCACGCATGGCTTGGCAATCATCGATTTCGAGTCAAAGCGTGTTTGCGACGCGGCTCTGGGGCAGTTTGCCCGAGACGTTGCAGAGATACTTGCGCCAGGTTATGGGATCGGGTATAAGAGGCCGTTCGACAGGGGTCCTACATATTTCGCCATGGGAATTGTCAAAGGCTGGGGTCCAGTAGACTTCGAATCCATGCAGGCAGGACACTGGTGGCGCGCAGTTTCCACCGGCTTTGTCGAAGCTGGTTTTCTTCGCGACATCTATCCTTGGAACGCACTCAACGCGGCTCATCTAGACCGAACCGTGGGCGGCGGGTCGCTCAGAGACTACATTAAGACGCCGCAACACGGTCTGCTCAGACCATGGATAGCAGGGCTCTGGGAATGGGAGGTTGAGAATAACTACGTCGAGCAGATGCGGGGCGAGCTTCTAGCCGCGAATATCATTTTTGAGTATTCCCGCATGCTGGAACCTCTACTTCATGAGTACTACGGCGCATTGCAGAAGAATGAGATAAGTCAAGTGGACGTGGCAAAGGAAGCGCGCAGGCGGTTAGGACTTGGGCTACCAGCGAGCGGGCAGACTCCCGAAGTTCCCGGAGTGCGGAGTGGGGAAGGGGTGCTCAGCGATGTCGTGCAGTCCCTGGGCGTCTCCTCGGAGGATGTCCGCATACTGAAAGTGGAGAAGGCAGGGCGGTTGGAAGAGGTCTCGACCGAGAACCTAGAGTCCCTCCAACGGCGTAGCCAGAAGGAATCGCAATGAAGACGGCATGACAGCGCGCGGAGGATTCGTTTCAGTATCTGTGTGCTGAATGAAACGAGTGCGCGGCGCCTTGCGCTGAGGACCAAATCTTGAAAATCGCCGTCATCGGTACCGGATACGTCGGACTCGTCACCAGCGCCTGCCTTGCCGAGAGCGGCAACGAGGTTGTCGGCGTCGAGGCACTGAAAAAAGGGGACATTCTACTTTCTACCTTGCTGTCGCCGCGTGGCGGCCTTATCCCTCGCCCGTGCCACGCACCGCTCGCGCCGGCGGCTTTTGTTACCATGTCATCAACCTCGGTAACGCGCGCGGCGAGGTCTTTCACAAGGACGGCGATTGCGAGCCGTTCGTCCAGCTCATCGAAGACGGTACCGAGCGGATGGTGAAGACGGCGGACAACCTCGGGCTGGCGAGCCTGCGGCCGCGTTGCAGGCGAGACTGAAAAAAGGGGACATTCTACTTTTTACCTTGCTGTCGCCGCGTGGCGGCCTTATCCCTCGCCCATGCCACGCACCGCTCGCGCCGACGGCTTCTGTTACCATGTCATCAACCTCAGCAACGCGCGCGGCGAGTTCTTTCACAAGGACGGCGATTGCGAGCCGTTCGTCCAGCTCATCGAAGACGGCGCCGAGCGGATGGTGAAGACGGCGGACAACCTCGGGTTGGCGAGCGTGCGGCTGCGTTGCAGGCACGGGAGGCGAAAAAGTAGAATGTCCCCTTTTTCTCATGCGGAAGCCGCGCGGCGCGACGTCGAAGAGTCGTTGGAGGAGGCGATTCGAGGACAAGCGACGGCGGGAAAATGGAATCTATGGATCGGCGTTCCGTTGAGCATGGTTGGCCTGGTGGGCGTCATCTTTGTTCTGAATCTCTCGTTCGGAATCGAGGAGGAGCTGTCCGGACCGCAGATCTCCAAGCTTGTCCGCGCGCACGTGGCCGCCTGGCTGGGTCTGGCCGGCGGGGTTACCGAACTGATTCTCGCGTTTTTTCATGTTCGGCGTGCAGGCGTCCTGCGCGAGGCTCAAATACGCTGGCGCCGGGGGCGCGTCCCCGTGGTGGGTCGCGAGCCGGTCGCTGCAATCGAAGCAAGAAGGGAGGCGCCGCCGCGCCGTTCGCTTCGGGGGCCAACGATCGAAGGGAAACGCGTGGGGCTGCCAATCTGGGCGCCGTTCGTCTGCGCGGGGGGCGTCGCGCTGATCGCCGTGGTCGCCTTGATCGCGGGGCTGATGGTATCGGGCTCGAACGATCCGCTCCCTGATCCAGTCGGCGGCGCGGCGGAGGTCCCCGAGGGGCCGGCGCCCAAGGGCTGGATCGTCCTCTTCTCGTCCGACGATCCCTCGATCTGGAATACCGACAGTCCGGGGGAACGATTCGCCATGCCGGTGCGAAAGGCGCACAGCGCGGCTCGTTTCCTCCGCCTGAAACGTCTGGATACCGAGCAGGTGATCATTGCGCCCGTGCGACGCGATGCCCTTCTGCAGGAGAACAAGCCGGAGCCGGCCATCGGCTACTGGTGGAACGGCACGGGGGAGAACGCCTGGGGCGGCAGGCATCTCGGCATCGTGCAGATTCCCCCAACCCTGGCCGGCCAGCGCGGGCCGATCCGGGTTTCAAACCATGACTTTTTCACCGGCTCCGGCTTCGGGCATAAGATTCACGTCAACGACGGGCAGTACTATTGCTGGCACGGCCGGGAGATCCCGAAGACCAGGTTCGAAATCGCCGTCACTTGCGATCCGCTCACCGACGCCGAGAAGCGATTCCTCGCGATTGCGGGCCCGGACGAAGGACCGCCGCCGCGCGGGTGGACGGTGCTTTTCCGATCGGACGACCCGTCCATCTGGAACAGCGACACGCCGGGCGAGAACTTCGCCGTGCCCCTGTACCGGGCGCACAGCCGGATCAAGTACCTGCGCCTGAAAAGGACGGATACCGGCGCGGCGCTGATTGTGCCCGTCCGCCGCGACGAGCTGGAGCGTGAAGGGGCGCCGGCCGGCGACAAGGGGGTCGCCTGGAACGGCGGGGATCGCGAGGAATACGGCGGTTTTCACCTGGGCGTCATCGAGGGGCCGAGGCGCCGATGGCCGGACAGTCCGCGCGGCGCCATCTCCGTGATGAACGCGGGCTTCGACTCGTTCCTCGGCTCGGGGTTCGGCCACAAGATCGCCGCCGACGACAAGCAGTACTTTTCATGGAAAGGACGCGAGATACCCAAGACCCGGTTCGAAATCGCGGTCACCGCGGATGAGCTGACGGACGAGGAGCGGCGCGACCTCTCGAAAGAATGAGGCGCCCCGTGATTTTTCCCGCCGTCTGTTGCACGCCGCCCGCCTCTATTCACAATAGAGAGGAGCGATCTCCTCTTTGAAGGAGGAACGATGAGCGCGGCTGCACTCAACGCGGTGGCGCAGGCGGTCAGGCGGCTCTCCGGGATCGGTCAGACCGATGGCCAGCTTCTGGAGCGATTCTTTCGCCAGCACGATGAAACGGCGTACGGCGAGCTGATCAAGCGGCATGGGCCGATGATCCTGGCGGTGTGCCGCCGCGTGCTGCGCCATCATCACGACGCGGAAGACGCCTTCCAGGCGACCTTCCTGGTGCTCGCGCGCAAGGGGGCGGCCATCCGGGACGGCCAGTCGGTCGGCGGCTGGCTGTTTCAGGTGGCGTATCGGCTCGCGCTGCGTCTTCGCGCGGCGGAACGGCGCCGTCGGGCCGCGCCGCTCAGCGCGATGGCGTCCGAGCCCATTCAGTCCGTGCGCGATACCGGGGACGGCGTCCGTGCGATCCTGGATGAGGAGTTGACGCGGCTGCCGGACCAGTACCGGGCCGCCGTCGTCCTGTGCTACCTCGAGGGACGCAGTCAGTTCGAAGCGGCCCGTTTGCTCGCCACGACGCCCGACGCCGTCAACAGCCGCCTCAAACGCGCCCGCGAGCTATTGCGGCGCCGCCTGTCACGGCACGGGTTCGCCGTCGGCGCCGGCCTCATCGCCAGCGCCTGGTCCCCGGCAGCGCCCGCGGCGCCTCCTTCCCTGATCGCATCGACCGCCCAGGCCGCCGTCGAGTTCGCCATGAACCTGGCCGTCAGCGCGGCTACGGCACGGGTGGTCACCCTCGCCCAGGGAGCGCTGCGCGCCATGACCCCCATGAAGACGATCCTCGGCAGTTTGCTGCTTCTGATTGGTTGCTTGCTGGCCGCGGCCGGCGGTATCCGTGCCGATGCGCCCGCCCCTCCGGGGGCCGACAGCGGCGAAGCGAAGAAAGATGCGCCCACTGGCGAGAAGGCCGGGAGCGGCGCGAAGGGAGAGGCGCGGCGGCACTGCATCCTCTTGTGGATGAGCGGCGGTCCGAGCCAGATGGACACGTTCGACCTCAAGCCCGGCATGGCCACCGGCGGGCCTTTCAAGGCGATCCCGACCGCGACCAAGGGGGTGACGATCAGCGAGCACCTGCCGCGCCTGGCCAAGCTGACGAATCATCTCGCACTGCTGCGCACGGTGAGCCATCGCGAAGGGGACCACATGCGCGGCGCGTACCTGATGCGCACCGGCCGCGCCGTCGGCGGCAAGATTTCGTATCCGCCGTTCGCCGCGGTTCTCGCGAAAGAGCTGGGGGATGATGCCGCCGGCCTGCCCGGCTGGGTCAGCATCGCTCCGACGGTGGTTGTGCCGCGGGAAACGTATGGTCCCGGCTTCCTCGAGCCACGCTTCGGTCCGCTCCTGGTCGCGGCGTCGGGCGGCCTGGAGCCGATGGCCGGGGCTTCGTTGCCGTTGCCTGCCCTGGAGGCGTTCAAGACGATCGCCGGCGACAAGAGCGAGAAGATGAGGGCCGCCATCGCGGACGCGTTCAAGCTCAAGGAGGAAAAGGATGCCCTGCGCGACGCCTACGGCCGCACCCGTTTCGGTCAGGGCTGCTTGTTGGCCCGGCGGCTGGTGGAGCGCGGCGTTCCGGTCGTCGAAGTGGGATTGGGAGGCTGGGACACGCATGGCGAGAACTTCGCGGCGGTAAAGCGACTGAGCGCCGAACTGGACGCCGGCTTCGCCACCCTGTTGACCGACCTGCGCGACAAGAAAATGCTGGACCGCACGCTGATCGTGTGGATGGGAGAGTTCGGCCGCACGCCGCGCATCAACGCGAGCACTGGCCGCGACCACTGGCCGCTGAACTTCAGCGTCGTCCTCGGCGGCGCCGGCGTCAAGGGAGGCCAGGCCATCGGCGAGACCAACGCCGACGGGGCCGGCGTCAAAAACGGGGCCATCGCGCCGGAAGATCTGATCGCGACCATCTACCGCGCCGTCGGCGTCGACCCGGCGAAGGAGATTCGCCCCAAAGGCGGCGAGAAGATGCCGCTCGTGGAAAAGGGGGCGCAGGTGGTGAAGGAGGCGCTACGATAGCTGGACTTGATCGGGCGCCGCATCCTTGTGCCGGCGCCTTCGCCGCCAGTAGAGACCGGCCGGCAGCAGGATCGCGACGAAAACGATAACGCTGGCCGGCTCCGGCGTCACGGCAGCCGGGGTTGCATCCAGGGTGCTGACAATCGGGACTTGAATGCTGATCATGTCCCCAGGATTCAACCCCGATACCGTTATTGTGGCGTCCTGCAACAGCACGGACGGGCCGAGCGGCCTGTTCACCATGAAGGCGGTTGTGTTGCTGGAGACCAGATGGACGGGCGCGTCCAGAGAGATGGGAGTTGTGGAACCTATTGTCGTGAAACCGGCGGCCGACGAGAGGGGTGGAAAGTCTTTCAGCGCTCCTGTGGCATCCAACGACCGAAGGTCAAACACTCCGGTGGTCGCGGAAAAGCTGTCGATCTTGATCGCATTTTGCGGGCCCGAAGCGATGATGGAAATGTCCGCATCGAGCAAGATCCCGGCTGTATGCTCACCCGGATCTAGAGTGGGTATTGCCAAGGGTGATCCGAACGCGTTGGGAGCCTGCACCGGCACGCCCCCCACGAGTTCCACCGTGACCGGAGCGCCGGGCTTGGCGTCCGCTGGAACTGTCACGGTCGCCGATCCGACCGAAGTGACGTTCATCGGGTCCGGGTTAGCGAGGTCGGGGGCCGAGGTCCCACTCACGTCCGGCTGAACGGCGACTTGTTGGTTGTTCTGATTCGTTGTTTTGGCCGAAGAGCAGCCGCAACTCCCCAGCACGATGACGACGAGATAGATCCGCAGATTGCAAGCATGCGCGGCATGGCGCCTTGCCGGGGCGTAGCGGCGTCGTGGACTCGGCCAGGTGCGAGTGGCGTGATCATTGGGAACCCTTTTGAGGAGGCGATGGGTTTGTCAGAATAGGGCGAAGGCCTATTCTGAACCGGCATCATAGCGCCGTCCACTTGTTATTGGTTACAAAGGCGTAAGCGAATGTGCTTACTAGAGGCGATCAGGACTGAACAAGTCCGAAACATCGCGCCAGAGCGGGTTCGCTTGAAGATGCGAAAGGCTTGACGACTCTTCGGCGCGCCGGGCGGCCCGCGCTTTGCCTTAACCGAATTGACATACCCAGACGCTTGACAACCGCGCCGCGCCCCCTTTACTTTCAATGAACCCAAGATCGAAGTGGCGCTCGCTGGAACAACACCCATGCCCGAATGGCTCGACATCCCCGTCTGGTTGATCGCCTTCCTCATCGCCTTGCCCGTCGGCACGTTGGTCGAGTACTGGGCCCATCGGCTCATGCACTGGCGCCTGCTCAAGAAGAAGCACGCCGAGCACCATCGCGACGGCTGGGGCCAGGGCTGGCTCGGCGAGTTCTTCGACTACGCCGTCGGTACCCTCCCCATCATGCCGGTCGGCTTCCTTTATTCCGTCGAGGCGGGCATCGGCTTCGCGGCGGGGGCCGTCGTCTACGCGGCCTTCGCAGCCTACTCCCATCAGCTTCAGCACGAGAAGCCCGAGCTGTGCTTCTGGATGGTGCGGCCGGTCCACTACCTGCACCACTACAAGCACATGTGGAAGAAAAACTTCGGCATCTCCTTCGACATCTGGGACCGTGTCTTCGGCACGTATCAAAAGGTGGAATGGACGCGGCCGCCGCGCGGCAGCTGGCTGGGTCTGTTCCGCATTCACTGGTTTCGGGCCGCCGTCGAGAAGCCCGGCCTCGAGCCAAAAAAGGCGGGTGTCGAGGCGCCGCCCGCCGTTGGCGTCGAGCAGAATGGAGAAGTGGCTTTGTCTTCGCGACAGGAGTGAAACTCGCGTCAAGGCGGATTTCGCATCATCCCATCATCGGGCACGCGGTTTGCCTCTCTTTCCTTCACCCGAACCAAGGAGACGGCCATGCGTGCCATCGCTTTCCTGTTCCTGCTCGCGTTCCTTGCCGCCGTCGGCATCTTCATCTACCAGAACCAGCGCGAGATCACGGTGTCCTTTCTCGATTGGCGCGTCGAGACCGATGTCGGCCTGCTGACCATCGCGACCTACGTCGTCGGCATGCTGAGCGGCTGGAGCCTGATCGGCATCGTCCGCCGTTCCTTCCGCCGCGCCACGGACTCCGAGCGCTACGCGTAACGGCGCCGAGCTTTATCGAGGCTGCCGCCGCGCCAGCGCCACGCCGTCGGTGGTGACGCGGTACTTCGCCAGCATGTTTGCTTTCTCCCAGGCCGGCATTTTCTCTTCGGCGGCGACATAGCGGAGAAACTGCCGCGTCACGGCGCCGAAGTGCGCCTCGTGACCTGAGCGATACGCCTCGGGGATCGTCACGCGCAGCGAGTCGTACCGTTTCTCGATCCCCAGCGCGGGATACGCCCCCGCCAGCGCTTCGAGGCGCCGGGCCAGCGCGGTTTTCAACCCCTCCAGAGTTCCAGCCTGCGGAACTACGTAGACCTCCGGCCGGTAGTTCTCCGCCGCGCCCTGCCGCACCTCGACGCTGGATTGGCTGCCGCGGAAGACGGCGTGATGCGTGTCCCCGCCCCCCTTCTGCGCCTCCATGCCCCAGAGGACATCGAGCCGGGCCCACACGCTTCCCACTTGATAGACAACCTGCGTATTGCAGTAGTACTCGAGCTGGTCGTGGGCCACCTGCGGCAAAAGCCAGGTGGGGAAGTCTCTCTCGCCGGTGATCGCGCGATAGTCGTCGACGCCGACGGGCGTCGGCCAGCGCCGCGCCGAGTGCACGCGGATGGCGCTCTCGGCATCGAGCGCGCGGCCGGGAAAGAGCATCCAGGGAATGAGATCGACCAGGTGCGTGCCGACGTCGCCGAGGCCTTCTCCCTGTTGCTCGACGTCGAAGAAGACGGCCGGGCGGCGCAGCGGCGCCCCGGCCACGTTCTTCTTGAGGAAATGCACGCTCTCCATCGTGACGCACGGGCTCGCCGCCGAGCCGGGCAGGGGGGCGCCGAAGATCTCCTCATCCGCGACCAGCGCGCGTTGCAGGATCGACGTGATCTCGTAGCGTTCGGTCATGATGTCGTAGGCGATCAGGCCTTGGCGGTCGGCCTCGTCCAGGACTTCCGCCAACCGCGGCAGTTGCTCCGGTCTGAGGATCCATGGCTTGTCGGCGAGGACGTGTAGGCCGGCGCCGACCGCGGTTTCGATGGCTTGCAGCTTGGTGGCGTTGTGCCCGGCGAGGACGACGATGTCCCCCGGCTTCTCTCGCGCCAGCCGATGGAGGAAGTCGGGGTCGGCATGGACCTCGACCTCCCAGCGCGTCGGATTGTCCGCTCGCGTGTTGAACTGCGCCAGCTTTTCCAGATGGGCGAGCAGACCGGGTCCCAGCGGCGCGTAGACATGCACGCGCGGATCGACGCCGGAGTACATCTCCTTGTGAACAAGGGCGGCGTGAAAATGACCGGGGTGGAGCGTGATGAAGCGAAGGCTCATGGGTGGGTGGTGGCTGGTGGCTGGGTGAGTGGTGGCTGGTGAGTGGTGGGTGGTGGGTGGTGGCTAGTTGCGGGTGGTTGGTTGCGGTCGGGAGACAGTCTAATGAATGCGGTTATGCAGGACCATCACGCGAGCGTCTCTTTTCGCTCCGAGAAAGGAGCGGCGGCGTTATCCCTCATCCCCGCATGCGACTGCCCGGCCACGCTCGGCCACGTCATGGGCCGTTCGCGCAGCATTTCTCGCGCGGTGAGGAACTCGCGCAGGTTCTCGATCGTTACCAGCCCGACAAGCCGCTCTCCTTCGGTCACCGGCAGGCAGAGCTCGCGTTGCTCCAGCATGCGATCCATCACGTCCGCCAGCACGTCGTCCGGTGTCAGGGGCTTGGGCGCAGGCGCCATGGCCGAGCCGACGAGTCCGTCCACGCCGTGCTCGTGCAAGCCCGCCATCAACTCGTTCTGCCCGAGGATGCCGACGACCCGGCCTTCGTCGACGACGGGGAACTCTTTCTGCCCGCCGGCCATGACTTCCTGGAGGACCCAGCCGAGGGAATCGTGGGGCGTCAGCGTCTCGAAGCGGGTGATCATGGCGCGGCGGACGGCCGTGTCGGCGAGGTTCAGTCGCGTCAACGCCAGGCTCGCCTCCTGAGTCGCTCCCAGGTAGACGAAGAGGGCGATGAACATCAGCACGAAATTGGGCGGCAGCAAGCCGGGAATGCCGAACAGGCCGACGAAGCCAAACACGAGCGCCAGCGTCTGCCCGACCGCCGCGGCAATGCGCGTCGCGCGGGCGTGATCCATGCCGAAGGCCAGGAGCGCCCGCAGCACGCGGCCGCCGTCCATCGGGAAGGCCGGGATCAAATTGAAGGCGACGAGCATGACGTTCACCCAGAACAGGCGGCTCACGACGTCCCCGCCGAAAAAGGCCTGGTCCGCCCAGGGCAGCGTGCCGAACGCCACCCAGCCGGCGAGCAGGAACAGCGCCGCCAGGACGACGTTCACCGCGGGCCCGGCGATGGCGATGATCAGCTCCTGGACCGGCTCGCGCGGAATCCGCTCCAGGCGGGCGACACCGCCGATGGGCAGGAGCGTGATGTCCTTGGTCTGGATGCCGAACGACTTCGCCGCCAGCGCGTGCCCGAGTTCATGGAGCACGACGATGGCGAACAACATCAGGATGAAGCTGAGATTGATGACGACCGCCTCGGCTGAATGCGTCCCGGTCCAGACCGCGTAGCCGACGAAGAGCAGCAGAAGCAAGAACGTCAGGTGCATGTAGATGCCGATGCCGAAGAGACGGCCCAGCCTGATTGACCAACGCATGGAAGATCCTCCCCGCTGCCGCTTGGAGACAGCGCTGTCTCACCGTTAGAGAGCAAAGGGCAGGCCGCGGGCTCAGGAATCCGAGCGCGGCATGCGGCGGGAGAAGAATGGAAAGGCGCTTTGCAACCAGCTACGCAGGTTCCGGGCGGTCGAGCAGGTCCGCGAGCCGCAAGAAAAAGAAGGCTTTGGCGATGCCGGCGAGGGTCTTGGCCTCGAGCTTTTTCTTCACGTTGTCCCGGTGGATGTCAAGGGTCTTGGGGCTGATGCCAAGACGCTCCGCGACCAACCGGTTAGGCAGGCCGTGGGCCAGCAACTCGGCAACCTCGCGCTCGCGGGGCGTGAGCCGGGACCATTGTTCGGTTGTGGCGTTTCGGTCGAGTTGAAAGAGCGAGTGGAGCGAGGTCATGAAAGGTCCGTCGAGAACGAGGCGGGATGGTAGCGGCTTCCGAGCTAGTCTTTTGCCACATTCTCCGCCGTGATACCACTAAAAAAAAACTAATCGGTCTGCTTTTCGGGATTCGCGGAAAAAGGCTAGGTTTTTGAACGTAAACGGGTTTCCGGCTTCTAGCGGAATCACGCAGGCGCATAGGATTTTGGCTTATCGGCGCCCACACTTATCGCCCGCGTCCGCGATATAATCGACTGCATGAGCGTCCTGGCGAGCCATGTTTATGAGAACGTCGACGCGGCGCTTCAGTTTCTGAAGCGAACGCGGGCGGAGCTGCGCTCGCTGCGCCATGCTCGTGTCGGCCCGGACTGGCTCCATGTCATCGATATCAACCGCGACGTGTTCGAAGTCCGCGGCGTCGGCTATCGCGACGCGGACATCATCCCCTTGCTCAACGCGGTGAATACCGCCTTCGATCCGACGACCATCCACGAGCCGGTCGCCGCGGCGTACAAGGAATTCGACACCGGCCGGCGCTATCCCTGGGCGCAAGACCGCGTGATGTGAATGGCGTCAATGCCACAGGCGAACCGGGCCAAGGCGAGCCGGTCGGCGTAAGCCCCCGGAGGGCAAGTCAATGGCTCATGTCCCCGACAATCGCGTCGAAAGCGTCAACAATGCCCTGCAGCGACTCTTCCGAGATGCAATAGGGCGGCAGCGCGTAAACGACGGAACCAAGCGGCCGCAGGAAGACTCCCTTCCGTTCCGCAATGTCAGTAATCCTTTGCTTCATCTCGCTCAGGTAACCTCCCGGTGAATTCAGTTCCAGCGCGGCGATGGCGCCGCGAATCCGCACAGCGCGCGTGCCGGCGCCGCCCACGAACCGGGCCAGCGCCCCACGCCAGAACGCCTCGATGCGCAGGGCCGACGCGGTCCAACTCGACGCCTGCCGCCAGTTCGCCAGCGCCACGGCGCACGCGAGCGGATGTCCCGTGAACGAGTGCCCGTGGAAGAAGGTGTCGCGCGGCGGCGCGTCCTTGAACGGCTCGACCACGCGCGGGTGCACGAGGGTTGCCGCCAATGGCATGATGCCCCCCGCCAGCGTCTTCGCCGCGCAGATGAGGTCCGGCTCGATGCCCGCTTGTTGAAAGGCCCAGACGCTTCCCGTCCGCCCGCCCCCCGTCAACACCTCGTCCGCGATGAAAAGGACATTGTGTCTTCGCGCCACCGCACAGAGGTCCGTCAGCGTCTGCGGCGCGTGCATCCGCATGCCGCCCGCGCCTTGCACCAGCGGCTCGAGGATCACGGCCGCCGTCTCATGGGCATGGCGCCGCAGGTGCGCCTCGAGCGCGCCGGGATCCAGCGGCAGGATATCGGCCGAGAACAAGAGGGGCTCGAAGTGCCCGAAGAAGACCGGGTCGCGGCTCACCGCCATCGCGCCGAACGTGTCCCCATGGTAGCCGTGCTCGAAGCCGACGAACCGGACGCGCTCCGGCCGGCCCGTAAGCCGCCAGTATTGATACGCCATCTTCAGGGCGACCTCGACGGCGGTGCTGCCGTTGTCGGAATAGAAGACCCGGCCGCCGCTGAAGCCGCAGGAGCGCAGCAGGATCTCGGCCAGCTCGACGCCCCAGGGATGGGTGACGCCGGCGAACAGGACGTGGTCGACGTGCCGGGTCGCGTCGCGCAGGGCGCGCATCAGCGCGGGATCGCGGTGTCCATTCTGGATCGTCCACCAGGAGGAGATGGCGTCGATCAAACGGCGGCCATCGTCCAGGATCAAGAACTCACGGTCGGCGCCGGCGCAGACCAGGGACGGCGGCTTGGCCAGCGGCGTGTACGGATGCCAGACGGCGGCGCGATCGCGTGGCAGCAGAGCGCCGGCCGGCGGCGCCGCGGCGGTTTGCTCGAGAAGCGCAAACAGGCGCCGCAATTCATCAATCTGTTCTCGCGCCGCCGTCGCAACGCCTTCGCTCGTCCACTCGCGCGGCGGCTGCAAAGCAACTACCGCAGCATCAGCATGTCGTGCGATCTCGGTTCGTGCGTAATCGTCGTCAGGCCCGAACAGCGCTACCGCCCGCGCCGGCGCTCCCGCGGCTTCGAGCGCCTTGAGGCATTGCAGCGTTCGGCCGACAGCGCCAAGACGGGTTGACGAAACGAGCACGCGCGGCATCTCGAGGCGGCGGATCAGCTCGAGTTGCAGCGTGCTTTCATCGAGCGGCGACCAGGGGCCGCCGAAGGTCTCGACAAGCAAATGCCGGTGCTCGGCGGGCCGGGGTAGCCGGGCGGCGATTTCCTCGATCCGCGGCAGGGACACGCCCGCCCGCCGCGCGGCCAGGGGGGGCGCCACCGGTTCCGCGAGGGAGCACAGCGCGGGAAAGACCTGCGCCGCGGGGACCAGGGCGCGAATGCGGCCGCTGTCGGAAGGTCCCGTCTCGATCGGCTTCCAATAGGCGTAGTGTTCGGCGAAGGCGGCGAGCCAGAGGGCGCTGAACGCCGTTTTGCCGACGTCGGTGTCCGTGCCGAGGACGAGGAACGAAGACATGACGATATTATCGCAGGCGATGGCCGCCCAACAATTCCAATCGGATAGGCGAGCAATGCCGCCCGGATGGACTCTATGATTTCTTCTTCGGGCCCAGGCGCCAGGACAGCAGGATCCAGCGCTCCGTCGTCTCGGCCCGCAGCGCGCTGAGCGGCGCCGTGACGCCGAGTTCCCGCGGGAAGGCGATGTCGGCCAGGGCCACGCGCTCGAGGAAGACCTCGTTGGCGATCGCCATGAGGACGTCCCGAACGGGCTCCGGCGCCGGCTCGGCTTTCTTGTCGATGAGGAGAGACACCGGGCCGGTGCGTACACCGCGCACCCCCGCGGGGCTGTTCTCGATGCGATAGGCCGCGCGGATGCGGAGATTCGGGACCACCTTGCCGGCGCCCTTCACCGAGGCGAGGTGCGCCTCGACACGAAAGCCGGCGTCCGTGAAGCGGAGCGTCACCGGATCGTCCATGGCGAGCGTGAGCTCGGGCGCCGCGCCCTTCACCATCTTCAGCAGGGTCTCGATGCCCTTGACTCCCTTGAGCCGCTCCGCCTCATCGCGCGGGTCGCGCAGCAGCGGTTCGGTCAGCTGATTGACGGTCCTCAGGACCTCGCTGAATCGGAACGTGTTCCCACCGAGGGCGGTTTGGGCCGCGGCGTTGACGGCATTCTCGTGCAGCCGCGCCGCGAGATCGGCGTTCTCCGGCAGCGCCGGCAGGGCCGACGCGTCCGACGCGCCAACGGCCAGGCGAAAGCCGAGCCACCGGTTCGTCGTCACGAAGCCTGGCGGCGGCAACTCGACCCCCAGGTCCTTCACGAACGCGATGCCGCGGCCGATCTCCTTGCTCGCTTTCTCCAGCAACGGATTGATCCGGCTTTCCAGCTTCGCGCTCGCTTCCGCCATCGCCTTGCCGGCGACGATGGTCTCGAGATGCTGGCGATCGGCACGGAAGCCGAGGCGGGTGAGGATGGCGGGCGCCGTATCCGAATCGCCGAACAAATCGATGACACCGAGCAACGTGATACAAGCGTGCGCGAAGGGACGCTCGCGCTGGTGATGGCCTTGGCGTCGAACGAGCGCCGCCGCGCCTCGAACGTGCGGTGGTGGTCGAAGACGGCGTTGCCGGCGTACGCCGACCTCGTTCGAGTAGGCGGTTCCGTCGACGACGATGTCGACCGCGCCCGAATGCGCATCCGGAACCAGCTCCGCCCGCACCGAGCCGAGCGTCCGCCGCCGGCCGTAGACCGGCGTCCCTTCGATGACATCGGCATAGGGCTCCTGATCGTCGACGGGCTGGGAGACGAGCTGGCTGATCAACCGGCCGGAGGCATCCATGTAGAGAGTGGCGGCCGGAACGGGTTTCTTCGCCTCCTCGGACTGAACAAAGGCGCCGGCCGGAACGAGGAGAAGAACGGGTAGAAGCAGGAGGCGGATACGCATGGCGGAGTCCTCGAACGTGCCGACGCGGCGCGGTTCGCGCGGTCAAACAGACAGGTTAAGGCGTCCCCGGCGCGGCGCAAAGACGGATAGACCCGCCGGCGCCCACGTTCTTCGCGTGCGGCGCGGCACAGGCGGCAGGGACGGAAAAATCGTCGCTCGCGCAGGTGAGGACGAAGGACTCGCAGACTTCAATCGGTCGGCGCCTTGAGCGCGCTCGCCAGGGTGTCCCGCAAGCGGTCCTCGGCGCTCGTCAGCTCCAGTTCGATCCGCAGCGCCCATAGCTCGCGCTCGCCGAGCCGCTCCAGGCCGATCTTCACCAGGTCCTTTTGCGTTGTCGCCAGGAGGGCTTCGGCCGGCAACGCCCGTGCCCAGGCGCGCAGCTCATCGATGTCGGCGCCTGTGTAGGCGTGATGATCGGGGTAGACGCGCCAGGCGATCGGCTCATGGCCAAGGCTGGCGAGCGTTTTCTTGAAGCCGTCGGGGTTGCCGAGGCCGCAGAACGCCGCCACGGGGCGCGGGCCAGTGTCGCCAAGCGGCAGTGTCCCGCCGGCGCTGTTGATCCAGACCGCGGGGCGATGGCGGCTCTGTGCGATCGGGACGCCGGCCGCCACGCGTCGGATCCGCGCTTCGATGGCCTGTCGCGCCGCTTCGTCGACGAGGTCGCAGCGCGTCATCAGGACGAAATGGGCCCGCCGCAGCGACGACACCGGCTCGCGCAACAGGCCGCGCGGCAGCAGGGCGCCGTGGCCCCAGGGAT
The DNA here is from genome assembly GCA_046350295.1 of Gemmataceae bacterium. Classification (GTDB taxonomy): domain Bacteria; phylum Planctomycetota; class Planctomycetia; order Gemmatales; family Gemmataceae; genus JAXMAR01. The sequence goes on along the minus strand of JAXMAR010000017.1, from coordinate 67,497 downwards.
TGGTCGCGTCGACGAGGACGATGTCGAGATCGCGCTTGAGCCGGCGATGCTGAAAACCGTCGTCCAGGATGAGCAGCTCGCTCTCCAACTCCTCGACGGCGATCCGGGCCAGCTCGACGCGATCCCTCCCTTGTAAGTGCGGCACGTCGGGCAAGTTCTGCTCGAGGACCAGCGCCTCGTCGTTGGGACCGTCCTTTGCGCCATAGCCGCGGCTGAGGATGGCGACCTGCACGTCACGCTGCCGGAACAAGCGCGCGACATATTCGACGCACGGTGTCTTTCCGGTGCCGCCCACGGTGAGGTTGCCGATGCTGATGACGGGGACGGGAGCGGCGAAGGACCGCTTCCAGCCGCGCGAAAACGCCCAGTTGCGGAGACGGACGGCGGCGCCATAGGGAACGCTGAGCAGCCGCAGACCGAAACGCGCCAGCGCGGCGAGCGGTCCCCGGCGGTCGCCGCGGATGAGCGCGAGATAGCGATCGGCGCCGGCAGAGGCCATGAGGGTGCTTTCATCCTTGGGATTCAGGGCGCCGGCAGCACCACGCGAAAGCTGAAATCCTCGGACCGATTGCCCGGGGGGTAATCAAAGCGAAACGCAGACCGGCACCCGTCGAGGCCATTGCACCAGCTTGCGCCGCGCATCACGCGTGTCGTTCCTTCGAGCGGGCCGGTTGGGTCGCGCGGCGGGCTCTTCTTGTAATAGAACTCCTCGAACCAGTCCTCGCACCATTCGCGCACGTTGCCGTGCATGTCGTGGATGCCCCAGGCGTTGGGCGCGAAGCTGCCGACGGGAAGCGGGCCGCCGTACTTGAAGTCGACGTTCGCCTCCGCGGACGTGATGGTGTGGCCGACCGAATAAGCCGTCCGGGTCCCGGCGCGGCAGGCGTATTCCCATTCCGCCTCGGTCGGCAGCCGGTATTCCTTTCCCTCCTTTTGCGATAGCTTCTTGCAGAACTCCTTCGCTTCCTCCCACGTCACCGATTCCACGGGGAATGGCCGCGTATCCTTGCCGGCGATCTTGTCGCGCTTGGCGCCCGTGGCGCTGTAGGCGCTCGGATTCTCCCCCGTCACGGCTTCGTATTGCTCCTGCGTCACCTCGAACTTCCCCAGGTAAAACGGCTTGCTGATCTCCACCTCGTGCAGAATCTCGGCGCCACCGCGAAAACGCTCGGTCGCGGGCGAGCCCATGAAGAACCGCCCCGGCTCGATACGGACGAGCCTCATGCCGATGCTGTTGGTGATTTCCTTCGGCCCCGGCTTGCCCGCGTCCTTTTCCTTCTTCGTGTCGGCGCCGGCTCCTTCTTCCTTGATCGGCTCCTTGGTCAAGCGCGGGACAACGACGAAGAGGATCAGGAGCGTGGCGCTCATCAGAGCGACGGCGACGGCCAGGGGGAGCAGCCAGCGACGCTTCGATGGGCCCTCGAGCGCTTGGGTGGCGCCACGTGGCGCCGACACGTGGGCGCCGGAAATCTGTTCCGTTCGTTTCGGCTCGATGCTCCAGGACGGCGTGGAGACCGGCGTGGCCCGCGCCGGCAGCGCCGCGGCGTCGAGGTCGGCAAGCAGCTCCGCGCAATTCTGATAGCGGCGCGCCGGGTCTTTTTCGAGCAGACGATGGATGACGCTCTCGACGGCCGCGGGAACGTGGGGGTTCCGCGCACGGACGGGCGCCGGCGTCTCGACGGCAAGCGCCGTTAGGACCGCCATCACCGACGGGCCGTCGAACGGCTGCACGCCCGCGCACATTTCATAGAGGACGACGCCAAGGCTGAAGAGATCGCTCCGCTGGTCGATCGCCTTGCCGCGCGCCTGCTCGGGGGACATGTAGTTCGGCGTGCCGAGGACCGTGCCGGGACGCGTCAACTTCGTCGGCTCCTCCTGGGGCCGGGCCAGACCGAAATCGAGGATCTTGACGCGGCCGCTGGGCGCCTCGAGCCAGAGGTTGGCGGGCTTGATGTCGCGGTGGATCAGGCCCTCGCGATGGGCCGCTTGCAAGCCGAGGGCCGTTTCGCGGCCGATGCGCAGCGCCTCCGCCAATGGGATGCCGCCTTGCTGGAGACGCTGTTCCAGCGACATTCCCCGGAGCAACTCCATGGCGAGGAAGGGGACACTCCCGTGATCCTCGACCTGGAAGATGGTGACGACATTGTCATGCCTTATCCTGGCGGCCGCGCGGGCTTCGCGCAGAAACCGGTCGCGTGCCTTGGCGTCCTTGATCGCCTCGGGCAGGAGCGCCTTGAGCGCGACCGGACGCAGCAACCGCGAGTCTTCGGCGAGGAAGACCACGCCCATGCCGCCGCGCCCCAGCTCTTTGCGGACGATGTAATGACCGAGGCGGCCCAGCTCATCGGGCCCTTGCGGCCCGGACAGGAACGGAACGCCGTCCACCGGCTCGGCGGAGGAGGGGAGGGGGGCCGTCTGGTTGGCCGGCGGGATCGAATCGGTGGGTGTGGCCGGCGGCGTCGGCGTCGGCATCGTAAGGTCTCCTGCGGGCGTTGGCTGTGCGGTTAGGATAGCAAAGACATGGGCGGGTTACGAGCCGGCGGCGCCGCGTCCAAGTGGGTCAAGGCGTGCGCGGAAATGGCGCCAGCGCCTTCGAGGATCCGCCGCCGCACTGTGTCGATCTCGGCGTCGGAAAGTGGAAACATGGGAGGCGGCGGCATGCGTTTCTTGTCGTCGGCGGATGTGATCAACTGGAACAGCTCGAACTGCCGCTGCTCCTCGTGGAATGATCACTTCCTGGTCCAGCAGCAGGCGATGGTGCAGTGAATCTTGATGCCGTTCTTGGCCACGTCGTACTTGTGGCACTCGTAGCAATTGTCGTGGAAGATCTTCTTCACCTGGCGGCGAGCTTGGAATAGGGGACGATCATGCCACGGGCTGCTTGGGGTCCTCGGGCGGAAACGGGGAGCCGCCCTCCACCCAGTCGCGCAGGATGGCCGGCCTCGTGCGTCAGACGCGGCAGCCGCTCCTCCTCTTCCTCGAGGCATGGAGCCGTCGGTGATGCGTTTGATCAGCGCGAATTGTCCGGGCGCGTCGGGGACGACGATGCAAGCGCTTGCTGTCCAGGAGGAGTCCGTGATCGAGCATCGGGTTCAGTTGGGCGCTGCGTATTTCGGGTCGGCGCCATGGCAAGCGAAGCAGTTGCGGCGGAGGATTTCGCGGGCGAAGGGCGCCTGCCGCTCGGCCTTGAGACGCAACACGCTCCGCTTTCGCGCCTTCTGCACGAGGGCTCCAGACCGGGAAGAACGCCGTGCACGAACAAGAGCCGCTGGAAGGCCAGGAGGTTGCAGGATGCCGCCGCGCCCATTTCCAGCTACGGGCAGCGGGGTTCGGCGCGGCTGCTGTCACCGGTCAAGCCGTCGAGAAAACAGCAGATCGTCGGCGAGAGCGAGAGCGGATAGACAGCGCGTCGCGCCGGCGCCTTCTCCAGGCACTTGAGGCAGATGGCTTCGAGGTCGGCGGCGTCGCCGGCGAGGCGGTGACGGCGGCGTCGGGTCGGAGCGCGCGCGGAGCAGGCCGCATCGATTCGAGGGGCGTTGTCGCCTTTGAAGGGCGGCCTGCCGGGTCGCGATTGTAGAGTACGGCGCCGAGGGCATAGACATCCGTGGCAGGACCGATCAGGTGCTTGTGCCCTTCGGCCTGTCTGCCATGTAGCTCGGCGTGCCGAGGATTTCGCCCGTGTGCGCGTGGTCCGTCTCCGCGTCGAGGCGTTTGGCCAGGCCGAAGTCGCCGATCTTGGGGCGCCATCGGCGGCGAGCAGGACGTTCGCGGGCTTGAGGTCGCGATGGACGATGCCGGCCTCGTGGGCGGCGGGACGGCGCGGGCGAGCGTCTCGGCCAATTCGGCGCGCGGCGTGCCGGCAGGGCTTGCCGTCGAGCGCTGCCGCGAGGCTGCCGCCTTCGACGTACTCCATGGCGAAGAAGGGGCGCTCGTGGAGGTGGCCGACCTCGAAGACCTGGACGAAGTTGGGATGGTGCAGCCGCGCCGCCGCCTCGGCCTCCGCCTTGAAACGCGCGACGGCCTTGGGCGCCAGGCGCGGACCGGCCATCATCTTGAGAGCGACGCGCCGCCCCAGGCCGCGCTGGCGCGCCTCGTAGACGATGCCCATGCCCCCTTCGTCGAGAACGCGCAGGACATCGAAGCCGGGAATGGCGGGCAGCGGCTCGGGCGTCTGCGCTCCGCGCCGGGCAGGCGTGCGCTCCAGGCCGAGGGCGACCTCCATCTCGAGGATCGCCTGCATCCGCCGCCGCAATTCGTCCAGGCTCGACGGAAAGTCGGCGCAGAGCTCCTCCGCCGACAAGCTGCGCCCCTGCTGCCGGGCCGCTTCCCATTCCAGCATGAGATCGTCGAGCTTATCGGAGGTCGACATCGTCTCCTCCGTGCCAGGTCCGGTGCAGCTTCAGGAGCGCCGCGTGCCAGCGCCGCTGCAAGGTGCGCAGGGAGACATCCAGGATCTCGGCCGCCTCCGCCTGCCCGAGTCCCTGGTAGAAGACGAGCTCGACGACCGCCCTCTCCTCCTCCGGCAGCGCGGCGATCTGCTCGTGCATCTCGCCCCACTGGATCAGCGACAGCGGCTGGGACCGCCCGTCCGCCGGCTCGATGGCCTCGCGCCGCTCCGGTGAAACGCTCTCCTGATTGGCGCCGGACCCGTTCGGGCCATGGAAATGCCGGACCAGATCGATCAGCTCGCGGCGGATCTGCACCGCGGCGAGGGCGAAGAAATCGCGCGGCGACTCCGGTTGCACATCGCGCAGCGCTTTCATCAAGCGGACCAGGGAGTTCTGCAAGACGTCGCCCGTCTCCGCCCAGCGCCGCACGCGCGGGAAGTCGCCGAGCATGCGATGGGCCAGGGCGCTGAGACGGTCGCCGGCGTGCCGCAAGAGGGCGTCGAGCGCCTGGGCGTCTCCGCCCCGCGCTTGCCGGAGCAGCATCTGCGTCGCCTGGCTCGTGACGTCGTTCATCGTGGGCCGGCAAAGGGAGAGTGAGGCGGGTACGCCTCTACTATACCACGGCCGGCCGGGATTTGGAGTGTTTGCCGCCGGCGACGACGTGACTCATTCCAGGCTCCGCACTTCAATGGTCACCGACTCGCGTGTTCCCGGCACGTGGCGATAGTACCAGATCAGATGTCCGTCCTCGTCGTCGAAGTCCGCGACGTAGTGCGCCTTCTCTTTCGAGCGGTCCGCGTCGACGCGGAAGAAGCGTTCGATGAAATCGAAGAGACGGTCCATGCCATAGGCGCCCAGCGCGCCCTTCTCGGCGTCCCGGCCGTTGATCGTCGCCTCGACCGCTTCCCCGTTCTTGACGCGCACCTGGTACTCATCGGCTTCGCCGGCGCCGCCGCGGAGGATGGTGTAGGTCAGACGATAATCCTTCGGACCTTTCCTGTCCCAGAGCGCCCGGGCCGCTTCGAGACGCTCCGGCGTCAACCGCCGCGCGGCGTTGCGGCGCACCGACCAGGCGACGAAGAGGGCGCCCCCCGCGAGCAGCACGGTGACCAGTGTGACGTACGGGTGGCGACGAAACAGGCCCATGGTCGTTGCTGCGGGTACGTATTCTCGCTTGGAAAGCCGCATCATCGTGACAACTGCTTCGCCGTCACGCTCCCTCAGGCACGTACCAGACGCAGACCGTGATGTGATGGCCGCCGCCGGGGCGCGTGCTCTCCGACTGCGTGGTGCGGACGATCTTGCCCTTGTTCGTCGTCAACCATTGGTTAATGTGGTCCTCGTGGCGCGACTCGACGAGGGTTTCGCCGTGGCCGCTGACGAACGTGAAGACCTTCAGACGCTCGTTCATCGTTGTCTCCTTCGCTCTCGAATCCTCAACTCGAACGGTCCAACAGCGTGATGGATCGTCGTCACGGGGTGGACGCGGCTGACGTGGAAGAAAGAGCCCGGACTTTCGCCCGGCGCCGCTAGCGTCATCATATGTCAACGTCCGCCGCGTTTCTTCACGCGCGGGAACATGGCCATGCTCGGGCGACGCCAAGTAGCCATGGACGCCGCGAGGCCGTGCTATGGGGATGGCCGGTAGAAAAGTGGAAACTTCTTCCTTTTTTTGTTTGCAACTCGCCGCTGCCATAGGTAATCTCCCATCACTTCGTGCGATTCCGCTGCAAGGCTGGTCCATTTTCTTGGTCCCGTCCCTTCGCATTCCGAAACGCATCCTCGCCCGGAAGCGTGTGGAACGATCCCCCACGTAGCGCTGCGCGCGGCTTCGCCGCGCCGCGCTACTTGTTCCCTTCCGGGCGCCGATGAACAGTCCAAGGCCCAAGCTGCGCGAGCCGCGCGAGCAGCTGCCCCATTTCGATGGCCGCCGTGAGGCTGTGGCACGCCTGTTGGCCGCCTACCAATCGCCCCAGGCGGATCGGCACGCCGCGTGGCACGCGTTTCACGCCGCCTATTGCGGCCCAGTTCGCGCCTTCGCCTGCCGGTGCGGTGTCACCGACGAGGACCTCGGCGATTGCGTGCAGGAGGTGTGGGCCGAATTGCTTCTGCGCCTCCCCACTTTTCAGTTCGACCCAAAGCGAGGCGCCTTCGACAGCTGGCTCTTTCAAATCGTCCGCGGCAAGGCCGCCGACCTGCGCCGTAGCCGAGTGCGCCATCGCGGCCGGGAGAATGGCGCCACGCTGCAAGAGTTGATCGACGCTCGCCCCTGTCCGGCGCGCGTGCTGGAGCAGCGCGAGTTCTTGAGCGTCGCCTGGGAACAGGTTCGCAATCTTTTGTCCGGCCCGAATTTTGAGGTGCTGCGCATGCGACTGGAGGGCCGGCCCGTCGCCGAGGTCGCCGCCGCTCTGGGCCTCAACGTCGAACAGGTGTGGTACCGCTACCACCGGGCGCGACGCGAACTGGAAGGGCTCGGCGCGGCGTGGGCGGCGGTGCGCTGGGCCGCGCCGCGGGCGCGGCGTTGTGGAAGAAGAAAAGCAGAATGCCGAAGAATCTCGCGCAAGGAAACGGCGCTGACCTGCATCACGAAATGTTCGTTTCAGTTCTCTTGCCTTTGCGGGAAGCCCGTGTGTGGACTACGTCTTCCAGCGCGTTGAACTGGGCCGCCGGGAATTGAGCCCCGAGTGGAAAATTGAGTGGAACTGTGAAACGGCGCCCAAGCCGGTGCTGTTCATCCGCAAATGCGCGGTGGTGGCGTACGCGGAGATCTGTGGCCCATCGGATCTCATCGCGGCACACTGGCCGAGGATCGTGAGCGCGGCGCTCGGCGCGGGGGTGGCCGCGGGCATCGCCACGATCATCGCCACGCCGACCGCGGCGCTACCGGTGTTTCAGACGGAGTTTCGGCGGCAGCTGGGGGGACGCGGAGCGGAGGAGGAGCGCGTGCAGGTGGCCTTATCGGCGCGGCAAGAGGCGAATGGGCCGTGGGTGGAGTGCAAGGGGTGAGGCGGCAAACAAGTCATGTCAGCGGAGATCGAAGATGAAACGCCCTATCGTGATCGCAGGATTCCTCGCGTGCGTCTTGCTTTTTCCCGTCAACGCTCCTGGATGCGTCTACTACAGCTATTGCAGTCCCGGCTGTTTTGTGCCTTGCCCGCCTTGGCCGCCCTGTTGCCCCGCATTCAGTCTTCGCGCCCGCCTGACAAACCCGTCGGGCAAGGTGGACCCCTCTCAATCGTTGCCGTTCGAGGTGATTGTAACCAACTACGAGTATTACGCTTGGTCGTACCTTCAGTCGGATTACGGCCTTTACGTCTTCGATGAGTACGGCTGCTTTGTCCCCAACGCGCTCAGCCTGCCGCGCTTGTTTCGTCGCATCGATGTACCGCCTCGCGTCTCGGTGATCGATCTGCCCCAAGCGATTCGCCTGCGGATGAAGCACGAGGGCGGTCCACTCGAGTTGGGAAGGACCTACACGCTGGTTGTTACGCTGTGCGGCCGCCAGAGCCAATTCCAATTCACCCCATTTCTTGAACGGGGGAAGGACGCGGTTTCCTACTACCCGCCCATGCCCGTCCCGATCGACGCAGACGCGACCGACGAGGCTCGCGCGAGAACAGTCAGATCGGGGGAGGCCTCTCCAGGCGAAAAGGCCGCAACCATCCTGGTGTCCGTCGAACCCGACGCAGAGCTTTTTATCGACGGCTACCGGACGGAAACCAAGGGCGGGCAGCGAAAGTACGTTACGCCGTTGGTGCGCACGGACAGCGTCTACGGCTTTACGGTGTCGGCAACCGTTGTTCGCGGCGAGAAGACTTTCAGGGCCGTCGAGAGGATCCGATTCCGCGGCGGGGAAACCGTGCGCCTAGACCTGGACTTCGGGCCGCGGATAACGGCATCCAAGTGAGATGCCGCTCATCGAGAATGCTTCTTTCATAAGGAGAGCGTGATGAAGAAAGCTACCATCCTCGGAATCTCCATCCTCGCATTGTGCAGTCTATTCGCTTCTGAAGGAGACGCGTGCCGCTCGCGCCGGTCGTGCGGTTGGTGTTCCTGCTGCGCCGACTGTTGCTGCTATTACGTCTCCTATCCCATTGTCAATGTGAACGGCCCGTTTCCGACCTTGCTGCGCGAGGCGGCGGTGGGTCGCGGCGTCGCGGCGCAATTCGATGTTCACCTCATCCCTCCGTTTCCCGTCGACAAGATCGAGGTTCACGTCAAGGGCAAGGGGCACATGAGCTACCACGGCTGGAGCAAGCATGTCGTCAATCCGTGCCTCCTCGGCAGCCCGACGCGCTACACGATCTATCTTTGCCCCGTGACCCCCGGCGAATGTCACGTCGATGTCAACGTTTATTTCGATGACGGTTCGACAAAGACCGTGCCATACGCGTTCTTGATCCGGGCCTGACCTCTCAGCGTCTCAACCCTGCCTTGGCCAACTCCATCGAGGTTCACCATGTGTTCGTATCGCGACCCCATCAACTGCATCGTACCGCCCCACATCCTTGACGCGCTACTCAAGAGTCGAGAGGAACGCGTTCGGCAAGCTGCTCTGGAGACCCTCTCCCTTTCCGCCTTCATTCGCGGACGCCGGTCTGTTCTTGGCTCGGTTCGAGCAGCCCTCGCCACCGCTCATCCCGCGGGACTGAAGCGCACCATCTTTGACTGCCAGGGGGATGACGGGATGCCTCCTCATGGCGTGCAAGTGCGCAAGGAAGGAGGTCCGGCCACCTCCGATCCCGCGGTGAACGAAGCGTATGACGCGCTCGGAGCGACCTACCAGCTCTACTCGGAGGTTTTTGAGCGCGACTCGATTGACGGGCATGGCATGCCACTCAACGCCTATGTCCATTTCGCGCAGAATTTCAACAACGCCTTCTGGGATGGGTGGCAGATGGTGTTCGGGGACGGCGACGGCGTCATTTTCGTGCGCTTCACCAAATCGATTGATGTAATCGGGCATGAGTTGGCACATGGAGTGACAGAAAGTACGGCCGGCTTGGTTTACCACAAACAGCCCGGCGCGTTGAACGAATCGTTCTCGGACGTGTTCGGCTCCCTCGTCAAGCAACACCATTTGAAGCAGACCGCCGCACAGGCGGATTGGCTCATCGGCGCCGAGATCATGGCTCCGGGAATCAATGGCAAGGCGCTGCGCTCGATGTCCGATCCGGGATCAGCGTACGATGACCCAAATCTCGGCGGCAAGGATCCGCAACCCAAACACATGAACGACTACGTGGATCTTCCCGATACTCGAATGGGGGACAATGGCGGAGTGCACGTCAACTCGGGGATTCCCAATCACGCCTTCTTTCTGGTGGCGACCAAGATCGGCGGCAACGCGTGGGAGGCGCCGGGCCACATCTGGTACAAGACCCTTCAACAATTGCACGAGCAGTCGCAATTCCAGGATTGCGCCGACATCAGCGCGCAGGTTGCTGCCGCGGATTATGGCACGAACAGCACGGAACACCGAGCCGTGCTCGACGCCTGGGCACAAGTCGGGCTTTCGGTCAGCGGCGCCGTCGCGGAAACGCGGCGACGAGGCGGCAAAAGTCGGCTCCCGGAAGGGGACGGCGTTTTCAAGAGACAACTTGAGCGTCTCGGGGCGGAGTTGAAGAAGACGATTGAGGCCCTTAGCGTGAGCTAAGGTGGGAACGCCCGACTGGCGACGCTCGGGTCTGCTGGGTGTCCTGTTTTTCGCGAGGGCGCCATGCAAGTCAAGTTTGTAAGCGGCGGTGGGGTGGCTGGACCGGCGGGAAGACGTAGCTGCGTCGTCGACACGGAGACGCTTCCGGGCAGCGAAGCAGCAAAGATCCTGGAACTCGTGCAAGCCGCCGATATCGCGTCCCTGACCTCGCGCAAGGCGTCGGAAGACCTGCGCCCGGATGAGATGTATTACGAACTGGTTTTCGAAGACAAGGGGCAGGAGCACAGGGTGTCCGCTTCCGATGGGGACATGCCGACGAAGCTTCGGCCTCTCATTTCGTGGCTCACCGCGTGGGCAGTGAAAAGCAAACTCCACTAGGCCACTTATAGTAACCATGACTAGGAGCGATCATGAACCAAGTCGCGACGGCGATACGACCGGAGCTCGAATCGGCCATCGACTCGAGTGGCAAGGGCATTGCCGCTCTGGCGGGAGCGGGCATCCTCCGCATTGAGTATCACGTTCTGGATTTCAGCGAGAGTCAGAATCCGCCGAACCCGAACTGGGTAGGACGGTCCAAGACGATCACGCCGCCGCCCGGCTGGACGAGCGCGTCGGTTTCCGTGTCTGGCTGGGACTTCGACTTCTATCCACGGGAGCGGCCCATCACCTATCTTGGTGTGAGCGCCGGGATCAAGCTGATCGGAAGTACCTTAGAGCTGACCGCCTACGCCATCTGCCGCGATAGCAATGCGGATGACCCCTGGCGGGGGCATGTGAAGATTCAGGTTATTTTTCAGGGGTGATGATCCCGGCGCCGGGCAGTGCCATGCACGTAGGCCTTAACGAATATCAATTCGGTACGGCGTGGTTGAAGAAGGCGGGGCCCGCTCGTTCTTGGCCAGTAGGCGGCGACGATGCGCCGCAAACCCTGTCCCGTGAAAGGATGCGTCGCTGTCACGTACTGGCCAGCTTTTTTCGAGTTGGCCAGTACGTGCGCGTTGGGTCGACGCCATTACCCCGGCAACGTATACGGATCCCTTCGCGGCCGTTGCAGCATCGCGTTCGCCTCGTCGGCGTGTTCGCCGGTGAAGCGTTCGCCGCGCGGGTCCCAGTGCAGGCTGTGGCCGGTGCGGATGGCGATGTTGCCGATGTGGCACACCGTCACCGAGCGGTGGCCGACGTTCACGTTGCAGATCGGCGCCCGCCGGGAGCGGACGCAGTCGACGAAGTTCTGCATGTGGTTGGTCGACACCTCCAGCCGTTCCGCGCCGGCGGGGAGCGGCTCGTCGATGATGCGGCGGTCGTTGGCGCTGATGGAGCCGCGGTTGACGAAGATCCACTTCCCCTCGTCCCCCTCGAAGAGGATGCCGTTGTTGGGATGGGCCCAGCCCTCCGGCGTGTTGCTGCGGCAGATGAGGGTCGTGCCGTCGCGGCCGCGCGGGCCGTTGGCGTAGGTGTAGGTGGCGGTGAACTGCGGATGGCAATTGTAGGAGTTGCGATCGGTCGACGGCGCCGTGCCCGTGCCGCGTACGGCCACCGGGCCGCTGCCATCCATGCCGAGGCCCCACTGGGCGATGTCGTTGTGGTGGGCGCCCCAGTCGGTCATCTTGCCGCCCGAGTACTCGTACCACCAGCGGAAATCGTAGTGGCAGCGCTGCTTGACGTAGTCGACGCGCGGCGTCGGCCCTTGCCAGAAATCCCAGTTGAGGCCTTCGGGAGCCGGCTCGGAGGTGAACGGGCCGCCGACCGGGTTGTCGCCGATGAGCGTGGTGACGCGGCGCACGTCGCCGATCCGTTTGTTGCGCACCAGCTCGCAGGCCAGGCGGAAGCGGGCGTCGGAACGCTGCTGGCTGCCGGTCTGAAGCACGCGGCCCGTCTCGCGCGCCACGCGTACCATCTCCTTGCCTTCCTGGATCGTCAGCGTCAACGGTTTCTCGCAGTAGACGTCCTTGCCGGCCCGCATCGCCGCGATGGCGACCGCGGCGTGCCAGTGGTCGGGCGTGCCGATCGTGACGGCCTCAACGCCGGTCATGGTCCGCAGCAATTCGCGGTAATCTGCGAAGATGCGGCAATCCATGCCGACGGACCGAGCCGCGAACTCGGCGTTGGGCCGGTCAACGTCACAGACGGCGACCATCTGCACGCCCGGGCGGCCGATGGCGTCGCGCATGATCGCGAAGCCGCGTTCGCCGTGGAGCGGCTGGGCGGCGGTGCGGCGGGTGCGGTTGGTACCCGTGCCGATGGCGGCCATGACGATGCGGTCGCTCGGCGCCACGCCCCGGCCGGCTCCGGCCTTCTCCTGGGCGTCCAGCGTCAATTCCTTCGCGTACCAGAGGGGTAGTCCCGCGGCCGCGAGTCCGCCCAGGGTGCGCGCCAGAAAGCCACGTCGCGACAGATTGCCTTGGTTCATGGGAGAGTCCTCGATAGGCTCGGATGTCTTGAATGCCCTGCTGGTAACGTAGGCGAGCGCGGGAAGGAGAGCAAGAAGAAGTCCGGAGGCGGCGATTTCTCATCCCGCCCCCGACGCCGGCTCCCCCAGATAACCGACGCCGCGCGGCCAGTGTTCTTCGCTCGACTGGGAGAAAAGGCGCCAGCGCACGGCGTCGGCGACGGTGCGGGCCTCCATCTTCTCTATCACCTTGGCGCGATGAATGTCGAGCGTCTTCGGGCTGATTTGCAGCTCGTCGGCGATGTCCTTGTTCTTCTTGCCGGCCACGATGAGATCGAGGACCTCCAGCTCGCGCCGCGTCAAGCGGTCGAGGCGTGCGGCGATGATTGCTTTCTCGGCCCGAACGCGGCGCCGTTGCTCGGAGCGCGCGAAGGCGCTGTCGACCCGCTCGAGCAGGCTCTTCTCGTGGAAGGGTTTTTCGATGACGTCGAACGCCCCGGCCTGAACGACGCGAACGACAAACGGGATGTCCGCCGAGCCGGTGAGGAAAATGACCGGGATGACTTCCCCACGCTTGCGCAGCTCTTGTTGCACCTCGGAGCCGCGCATGCCCGGCATGCGCTCGTTGAGCAGAATGCAGCCGACGTCGCTGAGGTCGGCGGCGAGGAACTCGGGACCGGAGGCGAATGCCGTGAACGGGATGCCGGCGTCGCTGGTCAGGAGACGGAGCGAGGCGCGGATGCCCTCGTCATCATCGACGAGGCAAAGACGCAGCTGGGATCGTTTCATGCTCGGACAAAGTTGAATGGGCGGGTGGGAGGGCGACGGAACACATAGTAGCGAATGCCGTGCCGGGATGAATCGGGCGGTGTCCTTAGGCTCCCTTGCCGATACAGGAAAGGAGGGCGCCTGAAACGCGCGGTACCGGCATGTAGCGACCCGCCGCGTCGCATTCCCAAATCGGAGGCGTTTCATAGGCTGATTCCTGACCCGACGTTCTCCTTGCTCGTGAGTGCCATGCGCGCCCTTCGTTTCGAACGTTTCGGCGAGCCCGCCGACGTGCTGCACGTCGCCACGGTTCCGGTCGCCGACCCCCACAAGAATCAGGTCCGGGTCCGCATGCGCCTGGCCCCCGTCAATCCCTCCGACCTCATGGTGGTGCGCGGCCGCTACGGCAAGCTACCGACGCTTCCCGCCACGCCCGGCTTCGAAGGCATGGGCGTCGTGGAGCATTCCGGCGGCGGCATGCTTCCCTGGCTGCGCGGCCTGAAGCCGGGCCGCCGCGTGGCGGTCGTGTCCGGGGAAGGCGGCACCTGGCAGGAATCGATCGTGGTCTCGGCGCGCAATGTCATCCCGCTGCCCGACGCCATCCCCGATGAGCAGGGCGCCTCCTTCTTTGTCAACCCCGTCACCGCCTTGGTCCTCACGCGCCACGTGCTGCGCCTCCGGCCGGGAAGCGTCCTTTTGCAGACCGCCGCCGGAAGCTCTCTGGGCCGCATGATCGACCGCCTCAGCCGGCATCAGGGCTTCCGCGTCATCAACGTCGTGCGCCGCCGCGACCAGGCGAACGAACTGGAGGCGGGAGGCGCCTGGAAAGTCATCTGCACCGAAGACGAGAGCATGGTGGAGAGCGCGATGGCGTATTCCGGCGGCCACGGCGTCGATTGCGCCATCGATTGCGTCGGCGGCCGAACCAGCTTCGACGCCCTCCGCTGCGTCGCCCCCGGCGGCAAGCTCGTCGTCTACGGCACGCTCTCCGGCGAGCCCGTCCCGCTCGAACCGCGCGAGCTCATGACGCACGGCAAGAGCGTCGAAGGCTTCTGGCTCGGTCCCTGGGTGCATGGACAGGGTCCCCTCACGATGCTGCGGCTCTTCCGCCAGGTGAAGCGCCTCATCCAAGCCAACGTGCTGACCAGCCCGGCCGGAACCACTTTCCCGCTCGACCGCTTCGCCGACGCCATGCGCGAGGCCGATCGCCCCGGACGGCCGGGCAAGACGCTGCTTCGCCTGGAGTGAGCCGTTGGCGAAGCCGCGGCAGTTCATAGCAATAGACGTGAAGCCGGGACAGCAGGTGTCCCTGAAGTCCTCCGACTTCAGCCGCTCATGACTTCGGCCGAAAGAGTCGCCATGGTTGCCATTCAGCAGCACGCGGTCACCGGTATCGTTCCCCCCCAAACCGCGGAGGTCCGCATTCGGGAAGCCTGGCCCAGCGTCGCCGCCTCCGGGGGCATTGCCCGGCTCGGCAGGGCGCTGACGAACACCATCTTCCTCGCTCCCCTCGCCTGGCTGATGATGTCCGGCGTCTATTTCAGCAAGGTGATGCCCTTCACCGCCCGCCGTTATCTTCTCACCAACCGCCGCGTCGCCATTCTGCGCGGCTGGGGCGCCAAGGTCAGCGGCGAGGTCGAGCTCGGCCGTATCCGCGACGTCAAGACCGTCAGCGATGACAACAGCGACTTCTTCCGCGCCGGGAACCTCGAGATCTACGGCGCCGGCTCCGATCGCCCCCTCCTCGTCCTCCCCGGCGTGAGCGAGCCCGAGAACTTCCGCCGCGCCATCCTCCAGGCGCGCGACGCGTGGGCCCCGAGTCCATCCGCATAAGCAACCTTCCCCGCCAATGTCCACATCCGGCGGCGCGCTATCCGCTTGCGGTTTGGTGTGCGCCTGTCCGCGACTTTTCCTGTCACATCTCCTCCCCCCAAGGCTATGAGCCACAACGGGCCGCGTGCCCGGGGGAAGAGCCCTTCAGGAGATGTCCATGACCCGTTTGCTTCGAAAGATCGTCGTCTGTTCCCTTCTCGGCGTGTCCCTTTTCGCTCCGGCCCTGCCGAGCGCGCAGGCGCACGTGACTGGGCGAACGCATTCGCACTATTATCGCTACCGCGTTTACTACCGCCACGACTGCCACTGTCCGTGGATTTACTATCGCGCCTGCGATTCGCTGATTGCGGCGCGTGGCTACGCCGACTGGCTCTACACGTCCTACGGATACGAGACCTACGTCCGTTAGCGCGTCGCGCATCGCGCTAGGAAACGCGCCGGCCTCCGCCAAAATGGAGACGGCGCTTTTCCTTCTCCTGGAGCAACGGCATCACGCCGCCGACCGCCTCAGCAACGCCGCCCACGCCACGTCCACAAGGATCAGCACTGCCCCGGCGCCGGTCAGGCACATCCACAGCAGAAGCTCGTCTTCCCATTCATCGGCGTCGATGGGTTTGACGTCCGGAGACAACAGCAGCACCGCCTTCAGGTCGGTCTCCGGCGCCAGTTCGACGAGTCGCTCTCGCGTCAGCCTCGGCAGCGCACGCATGCCATTCATCACCATCACGCGCATCCCTGTCATCTCGTCCAGCGTGTGCAGCGAGCGCTCCAGCGGCCGAACGCCCGGCTCCCGCGCCTTCTTGATGTCCTTGAACTCACGCGTCGCGACCACGGCGACCGCCGCGCCCGAGACCGGTGTCTTCTTGCCGTCCCCCTTCCCCGGAACCAGGATCGCCCAGCCGCTGACAAACGGCAGGTCGTGCTCCACCGTCTCGACGATCCACTGATCGGCGTAGCGAAACTCGTTCAGGAACACGTACCGGTTCGCGGCGTAGCCGTTGGCGACGAGTTGACGCAGCGTCATCGCCTCCGCCGGCGTCCGCGCCTCCAGAGCGAGCGGCCGCTTCTTCTCGGCCGACCACCACCAAACGCCACCCCCCAGGGCCAGCAGCAGGCCGACGCCGCACAGGAGGGGCAAGAGCGGTTGCGACCAGAGCCAGGGCCGCTCCTCCTCGTGATGGCGCAGGCGCTGCTCGTAATACCCGAGGAAAAGCGCCGCCCCCACCGCCACGGCGAGCAGGGCCGATAGCCCGGCCGGATGCGTCAGCGCCTCGTCCTGAACCAGCGACCCTCCCATCAGCGCGCTACAGCCATAGAGCAGCAAGCCGACCCCGAGCACGTAGGTCCCGGTCACGGCTCCCCAGGAAAGATGCGCGCCAAACTCCCGCTCGCGCCACAGACGCGTCGCGAAGAACACGAGTCCGGCAAGCCCTCCCGCCACCGCCGCGCACAGGAGCAGGACGCCGGCCCCCTCCTGCTCGCCGCGAAAGAACAGGAACGCGGCCGGGATGGCCGCCAGCGCCCCGATGATGGTCGCCCCGGTCCAGAAGGAGCGAGCATAAGAAAGCTCCGGCGCGTCGCGCAGCCGCACCCGCGTCCGGCCCGTGACGTACCCGTCGCCGAGTCGAGCGCTTCGAATCAAACACCAGTCGGGGAAACGCTCCAGGACCGTCAGCACCTCGTTGCGTGCCAGTCGGCCTTTGACCTTCGCGTCCCGCCGCGCCTCCGCGTAGACGTCCGCCCCCTCCTGATCGAGCCGAACCTCCACCAGCGCAATCAGAGGCGCGCTCGCCGCCAAGAAGCCCTTCCGCCCATCCGCAAGCGCCACCTCGCGCCATTCCTGGCCTGCATGCTTGCTCACCCCACCGGCCTCAACCTCCGCGCCCCGCTCCAGCCGCGCCAGCGCCGCGGCCGCTGGGTCGCGATCCGAGAGCACGGCGGCATGTTCCAGAAGACGCGCTTTCATGGTGAATCAGCTATCATAGCCGCATGGATCCCTGGATCTGGATCGCGGGCGGCGTCGTCGGCCTCGTCCTTGTTGTATGGCTGCTGCGGCGCCTCCGCACCTTCGGCGGCGTCGTGCAGGTCGAGCGCGCCAAGGAGATGTTCCGCCTCCAGCGCGAACGCCTCGAGGCCCACTTCGTCCGCGCCGCCTCCCAGTCCGGCAAGCCGCGCGGCCTCCTCTGGAAAGACTGCCAGTTCCAGAACGACACCCACTACGTCCGCGAACGCAAGACCGGCCAGATCGCCGCCCTCGTCGGCGTCACCATCGCCTTCGAAGCCGTCCCCGGCGGCGACATGGAGGGCCTCCCCGCCGTCAACAACCTCCGCACCGCCTCCGCCGTGTTCTTCTTCCAGGCCGGCCACTGGCTCACCGTCGGCAAAGCCGTCTTCAACATGAGCCCCGACGAAGCCATCCGCCACTTCCAGAACCAGTACGAGCGCCTCGATTGACCGCCGTTTCACCCGTTTGTCGACCGCGCCGCGCGCCGTTTACACCCTTTGCGCCACCGGCCCCGAGGCCGGTAGCACGCGCCGCCAACCGTTCCATCCTCATTGTCCCATCCGCGCCCTTTCGCTTGCGATGTCAGTTGTTTCGCAAGAAACTTGACTTCCCCGTCGCTTCTTTTCAAGCTGTGAGGACCGGATTCTTATCGAGATCCAGGAGACGTCATGAACCTTCGAGCCGTGCTGCCGGCGGTGCTCGCCTTCGCTTCCAGCCTTTCCGCCCAGGACAAGAAGGACCCCGCCTTCGCTCCCGTCAAGGACGACCCCAAGCTGCCGCGCGTCCTGTTGATCGGCGACTCCATCTCCATCGGCTACACCGTCCCGACCCGCAAGCTCCTCGGCGGCAAGGCCAACCTCCACCGCATCCCGACCAACGGCGGTCCCACCACCAACGGCCTCAAGAACCTCGACGCCTGGCTCGGCGCCGGCAAATGGGACGTCATCCATTTCAACTGGGGCCTGCACGACCTCAGGATGGACAAGGATGGCAAGCACCAGGTCGCGCTCGACGACTACGAGAAGAACCTGCGCACGCTGGTGACCCGCCTGAAGAAGACCGGCGCCAGGCTCATCTGGGCCAGCACCACCCCCGTGCCCGACGCCAAGGTCAGCCCGCCGCGCAAGAACGACGACGTGCTCCGCTACAACGAAGCGGCGGCCCGGGTGATGAAGGACAACATGGTGGCCGTCGACGATCTCTACGCCTTCGCCGCCCCGCGCCTCAAAGAGATCCAGCTTCCCGCCAACGTCCACTTCACGGCCAAGGGCTCGGAGGCGCTCGCCGAGCAGGTCGCGGCCGCCATTGAAAAGGCGCTGGGCCGCGAGGCAAGCAAATGAACGCCGCGGCAAATCGAGCCACGAACGCTGACGTCCGTTTGCGCTCCACGCCGATGTCGCGTCGTCGCTTCCTCGGCCAGACGTCTCTCGCGGCGGCCAGCCTTTTCCTCGGCCGACTGGAAGAGCTGCGCGCCGGCGCCGCCACGCCGAGCCGGGCCGACGCTTGCATCCTCATCTTCCTCAACGGCGGGATGAGCCATCTCGATACCTTCGATCCCAAGCCAGGCCAGCCGGTCGAGATCCGCGGCGAGTTCAGCGCCATGCGGACCTCCGCTCCTGGAATGCTCTTCAGCGATCAGTGGCCCCTGCTGGCGCGGCAAGCCCACCAGCTCGCCATCCTCCGCAGCATCGGCTTCGACGGCCGGCTCGGCAACCACAGCCCCGCCTGCTATTACCTTCTCACCGGCGTCGAGCCTGAAGGGGAGGCCGCCGTCCTCGCCCCGCCGCGACCCACGGACCATCCGTCTCTCGGCGCCGCCGCCGCCCGGCTACGCCCCACCGCCGCCACCGTCCCTGCTTACGTCATGGTCCCCGATGTCCTCATCGAGAACGTCTTCCTCACCCCCGGCCAGTTCGCCGGCTGGCTCGGCCATCGCTACGAGGCCTTCTGCCTGCGCAGCGATCCCAGCGCCGCCGGCTTTTCCGTCCCCGCTCTGAGTCTCCCCTCCGAGGTCGGCCCCGCCCGACTCGCCGGACGCCGCGGGCTCCTCCAGCGCCTCGAAACCTCGCGCCCTGATCCCCTGCCCCCCCTCGTCGACCGCGCCGTCGGCCCCTACTACGAGCGAGCCTTCGATCTCCTCACCAGCGACCGCAGCCGGTCGGCTTTCGACCTCGCCGCCGAATCCCCGGCGCTGCGTGATCGCTATGGCCGCGCCACGTTCGGGCAGAGCATGCTGCTGGCGCGGCGGCTCGTCGAAGCCGGCGTCCGTTTCGTCAACGTCCACTGGCCCAACGTCGGCGGCGGCGCCAACTGGGACACGCACAGCAACGGCTTCCAGCGCTTGAGACGCAACCTCATCCCGCCCACCGATCGTGCCCTCTCCGCCCTCCTGGCCGATCTCGCCGAACGCGGCCTCCTCGAACGGACTCTGGTCCTCCTGGTGACGGAGTTCGGCCGCGCCCCGCAGATCGGCCGCACCTTTCAGAACTCCGGCGGCCCGGGCGGCCGCGACCACTGGTCCAACTGCTTCAGCGTGCTCCTCGCCGGCGGCGGCGTCGGCGGCGGACGCGTTTACGGCGCCTCCGACGCCCAGGGCGCTTACCCGCGCGACCACCCGGCCACGCCCGCCGACCTCGCCGCCACCGTTTTCCGCGCCCTCGGCATCGACCCCCAGACGATCCTCAACGACGCGGAAGGCCGTACCCACCGCCTCTGCTCCGGCCGCCCCCTGGACCTGTTCGGCTAAAACCATGCGTTCACTCCTTCTCCTTTTCGCTTTCGCCAGCGCCGCCCCCGCCGTCGAGCTCAAGCAGGTCATCTCGCGCGAGCATCCGGCCTTCAACATCGAGAAATGCCAGCTCACGATCGGCCGCGACGGCAAGGTCTACCTCTTCTCCAGCGACTACGTCCTCCGCATCGACCGGGACGGCTCCGGCAAGCGCGGCGCGAAGGTGACCTACGCGCTGATGGGCGCCGCCGCCAACAAGGAAGGGACCATCGCCACCGCCAACGCCCATTTCGATCACAGCGTCCACATGGTCGGCGCCGACTTCAACGAGTTCGGCAAGGTCAGCGACTTCCTCGTCAACGACAAGGTCGAATGGCAAGCGCCCTGTGACATTCAGGCGGGCGAGAAGGACTTCTACGCGCTCGACCAGAACCGCAACCGCATCGTCCGCGTCGGCGTCCCCGATCAACTGGTGACCACCTATTCGCTCGCCGGCCTCGGCGACGACCTGACGCGCAAGCTCGCCCACTTCCGCGTCTGGGAAGCCGGCAGCCGCTTCTACATCTGGCGCCCTCCGGCGACATCTCTGCCCTCGGCTTCGACGGCAAGCTCGCCTGGTCCATCAAGGCCGGGCCGCTGGGCAATCCGTGGGACGGCTGGGCGGGTGGCTTCGACGTCGATGACGAGGGCCGGCTTTACGTGGTCGCCACCGCGGCTGACACGGTGCGAGTCTTCGACGCCGAAGGTAAGCCGGCCGGCTCCTTCAAGCTTGACCTCGGGCCGCGCAAAGGCCGCATCTCTGATTTCCGTCTCTGGGGCGACGACGTGGTAATCCGTCGGCCGCATGGCGTCGAGTTGTTCCAGGTCTATGACCGCAAGACGGGCAAGCTGAAGCGTGTCGTCAACGCGGACGTCGAGCAGTTGACGGTCGTCTTCCCAAGCGACATCTGGACCGCCGGCGCCAATCTTGACCTCAAGCTTCGATTTCGACCCCGGCGCCCACAAGGCCGACCCGCAATGGCGCGCCTGGCTGCGCCCGCTCGGCAGCGTCGACTTCTCCTCGTTTAGCCGCCTTTCGAAGAAAGGCGCTGGACCGGACGCCACAACCAGCGACCTCGAACTGTCCATCCCCAAGGACGCCGGCGGCCTCTACCACCTGCGCATCTGCCCTGACGTCTCCGGCGCCGCTTCCGAATACATGGTCGAGAGCGTTGTCGAGATCCGCCAACCGGACGCCAAAGGCTGCGTCTCGCTCTTCACGCCGCTCAACCGCTACTACTTCGGCCGCGGCGAAAGCATCCCCGTTCACGTCAGGGTGCGCGTTAAGGAGGCGACGGATCTTCCCGCGCGCGTAAAGGTGTTCCTGAAAGAGACCAAGAAAACCCCCCGGTTCGTGCCAGCGAAAGGCTTCAAGAAGGATCCAACCATTCGCTTTGAGCAGGACATAGACCTCAAGGAGGGCGCTGCGTCCTTCGTTATCTCGAAAGACGCCCTCGGCTCGTTAGAAGGCCAGTTCGCCATCGACGTCGAGGCGCCGAGATTCACTGTCGCCCAGCAGATAATCGAGATTGGTCCCGGATCCTTCAAGAAGCGGAAATGGGGCAGCCGCCCTCTCGAGCACCCGGAGGCGCCGCCGGACGCAAAATTCAGCATCGTCCAGCACGGCGACTATAACACGAGCTTCCCCACCGGCACGCTCTTCGATCTCCCCGAGAAGATCGACGCCCACCTGGCCCGTGCCCGATATCTCGGCGTCAACATGTTCGTCGACCGCCTCGGCCACGGCCCCTCCGTCAGCATCGTCGCCCAGAAGCTGACGCTTGGCCCCATCGACCGCCTCAAGACCGATCCGCTCTCCCCCGTCCCGGAAAAGGCGCTCTTCGAAAACAACATCAAGCGCACCATCGCGGGCTACGGCGCCTACGGCATGGAGCAGCGCGCCATCCTCCTCTACATGGACGCCGGGCTGCCGGTCGGCACGGGCTTCGACGCCCGCAAGCCCGAGGATTTCGCGAAAGCCATCACCACCGTCTGCCAGGAGCTGGCCGATTACCCCGCCTTCACCGGCTGGAGCTGGGCCGCCAACTGGTGGCTCGGCAAGCTCGGCGCGGAAGCGGCCCCGACGCCGGAGAAGAAGAAGCAGTATCTGGCGGCGCTGAAGAAGGCGAACGAGACCGGGGCGTGGGATCCCGTTCTCGACGAGGTGACGGACATCATGTTCAGCCACGCCGTCAACGCGGAGAAAGAGTTCCGCAAAACGCTCGAAAAGTTTAGCCCGCTTTCGAAGAAAGCGGCCGGCCCCGACGCCCCAAGCAAAGACCTCATCTACACGCGAAAGCTCCTGAGCGTCATGACCGCTCCGTACCGCGCCGTCGGCGCCCATCCGCCGTGTATCTTCGAGAACGCCGATGAGATCGACCTCCACTACCAGGCGGAGCAGATCCAGCCGCCGCAGGTCACGCCGCACCACGTCGACTTCTACAAGCGCCCCGGCAAACGCGCCTGGGGCCATCCCGAGCTCTGGAACGACGACGGCTCCGGCGGCCAGATCATCCCGACGACCCTCCAGATGTTCATGCGCGGCGCCGACGGCATCGGCTTCTCCGGCGACCCCATGGACTGGCGCAAGCCGAGCGCCGACCCGCGCAGCTTCGCCGCCCACATCCCCTCCATCCACCACGAACTCAACAAGTTCCTCGCCGAGATCGGCCCCTGGCACACGACGCTCAAGTGCCGCGACCCCATCGCCATCGTCGTCTCGACCCGCATGATGCGCATCGACGACTGGTCCAAGATCGGCGGCCGCTACTTCGACCGTCTCTACGAAGCCTACAACGCCTGCCTCTACGCCCACCGGCCGGCGTCGTTCGTCTTCGCCGAGGACTTGAAGGCGGACACGTTCAAGGACTTCAAAGCCGTCCTGGTGGTCGGCCAGCGCGTCGAGCTGGACCCGCCGCTGGCGACGGCACTGGCGGAGGCGAAGAAGGCCGGCTTGTTGATTTTCCACGACGACACGTGCCGGGCAGAGCTGGTCAACGACTTCGAGCCGCTCAAGATGGCGTTCGACAAGGTCGAGCGGGACCCATCGGCGTGGCAGGACGATGCGGCCTATTATCGCTTCCCGCGCCACTTCAAGGCGCACGCTGCCAATTTGAAAAAGACGCTCGGCGACCGGGTCCCGCCCGTCGCCAAGATCGACCAGCCGGACGTGCTGGTGACCGAGCGCGTGGACGACAAGGGCAATCGCTTCTTCTGGGTCGTGAACAACACGCCGCTCGACCTGGAGCCGGGGCTGGCATGGCGGATGGGGCTGATTCAGAACATGCGGGCGCCGGTCACGGCCACGATCGAGATCGACACGAAAGGAGCGGCGTTGATCGACGCCATGAGCCGGGTAAGGGTTTCGGACGGACGGGTAGCGCTGGACGCGGGCAAGCCGCGTCTCTTGGAGGTCAGCGACCCGAAGAAGAAAGAACCGTTCCGCGGCTTCCCGGCGATTCTGAACCCGGGCCGGTCGGCGCCGTTGGAGATTGTCGAGAACGAGGGAACGTTCGCCGTCGCTTGCGCAGGCTGGGCGCAGAACCTTTTCCTGTTCAACGACGGTCCGGCTCTCTTGGGCAGCGCCCACGTCGGCCATCACTTCGTGTTCGACGTCAAGCCGGCGGGCGATGGTTTCGCGGTCGTCGGCTTCGACCTCCATTCCGCGGCGGGCTATCACCTCTATCTCGTCAACAAGAAGGGCGCCGTCCTGAAACGCTTCCCGCACTTCGGTTTGCCCGGCCGGCTCACGAGCTGGGCCAACGGCTCGCAGTTCGTCGAGTCGCCGCCCGCCTTCGCCGTCGCCCGTGACGCCTCGTGGGTCGCGAGCGCCGGCCCGCTGGGCATGGCCGTCTGGGACAAAGACGCGGCGTTGCTGTGGAAGCGCGAGTGGTGGGGCGAGAGCCGGAAGAGCCCCATCCTGCTCAACATGGGAGACGCCCTGATCGTTCTCGATGGCATGACCGTCTCCGCCCTCGCGTCGGCGACCGGCAAGAGCCTCTGGTCGCACACGCTTGAAGGGACCGGATCGTTGCAGGGCGGCGCTGTTAGCGAGGATGGCGTCACGCTCGCGGTTCGCTCGGACTCAGGTGGGGGAGCCGTGTTTGTCGTCCAGCGCGGCGGAGTGGTCGCCGTCTTTCCGGGGGCCGCTGAGCGGCTCGCGCTCGCCCCGGATGGCAAGACGCTGGCCGTCGCACAAGGCAATGAGCTCCGCTATTACGACGTCGCGCGCGGATTGCTATGGAATAAGCGTTTCACGGCGCCGGTGACACAGGTTCTGATCAGCGACTACGCAAGGAAGAGCGTCGTTTTTTTGTCGACGCATACCGAGTTCATGATGTTGGAAGCGGCGGACGGGAAACGCGTGATCGAACGCCAGAGTGACATCGGCTTCAATCGCTTCGCTCTGTCCCGATCGAGCGGCAGGATTCTCCTCGCCACGCCGGACGGTGTCGTCCCGGTATCCATCAGGCCTGCCGGCGCTCTCACCTTTAAGCGGCCTCTCGATCATGCGTCCTGCTGGATCCCGGGTTGGCCCAGCCCACCCCGCTTCGCCCCCGACGCCACCCCCACCGCCCCCTTGCCCCCCTTCGGCAACGCCGCCAAGGATCCCGCCCCGCTCGACAAGAACCTGCTCCGGGACACCAAGGCCCTCATCTACGTCACGATGAGCAACCAGCGCAAGGAGTGGAAGAACAAAATCGACCTCCTGATCGACGGCAAGCCGGACGCGCCGCCCGAGCCCTGGCTCGACTGGACGACGATCAACTACATCGACTCCGGCTGGTACGGTCCGCTCGAGCTCAACGTCGACACCTTCCGCACGCAGCTCCGGCTCACCGGCGTCACCTTCGTCGAGGACCCGAAGCATCCCGAGTCCTGGCTGCGCGACCTCAAGCTGCAATACTGGGACGCCGCGAAAGAGCAGTGGCGCGATGGGCCGATGTTCCTCTCCAACCAGGCGACGCACACGCACTGGCTGAAGAAGCCGATCGAAGCGGCGCGCTTCCGCTTCGTCACCACCGGGCCCAAGACCTGGCCCGCCGGCAACATCCGCCTCGGCGAGCTGGTCTTCCACGGCGAAGTCCTCGGCTGCTCCCATCCGGACGCCGTCGCCAAGAAACCGGTCGCCATCCTCTTCGACGAAAAGGAGGACGACCTCAAGAGCCTCAACTACCCCGGCCGGCCGTTCGCGTTCCTCTACGAGGGCGCCTTCTCCGGCGGCAAATGTCTCGCCCTCAAGGCGGCCGGAAACACCGGCCCGGCGTGGCAGCCGCCGTTCGGCCACGCGATCCCCAACTGGGACTTCGAGATCGCCGAGAAGCCGGCGCCCGGGCAATATCGCTATTTACAGTTCGCGTGGAAGGCGCTGTCGAAGGAGACGAAAGGCATGTCGCTGCTGCTCGGCCGCGCCTGGCCCGGCGGCGGCTACAACCTCTTCGCCGGCGAGCATGACTGGAAGGAAGGGGTGGTCGCGTCGAAGAAGATCGCCGACGCGCCGCCGAGCGACTGGCAGATCGTCACCGTCGATCTCTGGGAGATGCACAAGAAGCCGCTGCGCATCCAGGCGCTCAGCCTCGCGGCGCTGGGCGGCGGGGCGGCGTTCGACCGCATCCGGCTGGCGCGTAGCCTGGAAGATCTCAGGGGGAAGTAGCTTGGACCTGAAACGCGTCGATTGGCAATTGCCGAGACATCTCGCGACCTCAGCGTTTGCCTAGACCGAAGTAGGCGCCGGCTCCCCCATTGGCCCAGGCGGCATCAGGGGTGGCTGACCGGGGCGCAACATCTCGTGCCGGGTGACGTGCAGGTACCAGACCGTCGTGTAACGATCGATCGCCTTGTCCCTCGTGTCGGCGTCCAGAATGCCGACGACCGCGAAGCGCTTACCCGCAAGCACGACCTCCGGACTCAAGATGTCGACGTGGCCGCCGTCAGAAAGAAACAGCCGAAACGGCTGGAAAGGTCGTGCATCGAGCAGATTTCGCAGATCGCCGTAGGTGAACATCCCAGCTCCTTTGCACTCAGTCTACATCCCTCGGGTCCAGATTGACAATTCACTTCTTCTTCCCCCGCCGCTCCTGCTCCGTCAGGTAATCGTCCAGCGCGTTCGCCATCTCGGTCATGCCGGTCGTGTTGTTCATCAAGCTCGCGGTGAAGAAGCGGAACGTCTTCTCCGCCTCCGCGCGATACTTCTCCTCGCCGGTCGCCTTCCACAGCCGCACCAGGTTGCGCGCCGCCACGCTGTTCCCCGACGGCTGCGCCCCGTCGTACTGATCCTTGCTGCGGGCGAACAGCTTCTCGCTGTCCTGGGCGGTGAAGTAGTAGCCGCCCTGCTTCTTGTCCCCGTGCTGCGCGATCATCACGTCGGTCAGCTTCCGCGCACTCTCGAGCCAGCGTTTCTCGCCGGTCACCTCGTGCAGCGTCAACAGCCCGTGCACGAGAAACGCGTAATCCTCCAGGTACGCCGCCACCGCCGCCTTTGGCTTGCCTCCGGGCGCCGCGCCATAAGTCCGCAGCAGCCGTCCGTCCGTCATCTGCTTCTCGAGCACGAAATCGGCCGCTCGCTCGGCCAGCTTGGTGTACTTCGGCTCCTTGAGCGCCCGCCCCGCTTCCGCCAGGCCGGCGATCATCTCGCCGCTCCATGCCGTCAGCGCGATGCGGTTGAGCAGCGGCCGGGCTCGCTTGCCGCGTTCCTCCAGCAGCTTCGCCTTGATCGGCTCGAGCCGTTTGCGCAGCTCCTCCTCGCCCAACTTCAGGTCCTTCGCGATCTCCGGTAGCGGCTTCGCCAGCCGCAGGATGTGGTACTTTTCCTCGAAGTTGGGAGCTTCCCCCGTGCCATAGACCTTGTCGAGCAGCTTCCGCGCGGCCGCGTCCGGGACCGCCTTCTTCAACTCCTCCGGACTCCAGACATAGAATCGCCCCTCTTCCTCCTCCGTCTCCGCGTCCTGCGATGAGTAGAACGCCCCTTCCGGCGACACCATCTCGCGCTCGAGGTAGGCGATCGTCTCCTCGACCACGCGCCGGTAGAGAGGGTTCTTCGTCACCGTGTAAGCGCGCGCATAAAGCTCGATGAGCTGGGCGTTGTCGTAGAGCATCTTCTCGAAGTGGGGCACGGTCCAGGTCCGCTCCGTGCTGTAGCGGTGGAAGCCGCCGCCGAGGTGGTCGTAGATGCCGCCCAGGGCCATCTGGTCCAGGCTGAGCGTCACCATGTCGAGCAGCTTCTTGTCCTTGAGCCGCTCGCTCTGGGTGAGGACAAATTGAAGGCGCGACGGCACCGGGAACTTGGGCCCGCGGAAGCGGCGCGTCGGGCTGCCGAAGCCGCCGTAATCCGGGTCGAACTCCCCCTTCAACTCCTCGAGCACGCTGTCGGTCAGCTTGCGGTCCAAATCGACGAGCGCCACGCCGAGTCGCCCGGCGTTCAGGTTGGCGAGGGTCGCCGCGGAGAGCTTGTCCGCCTGCTTCTCGATGGCGTCGGGCGTCTCCTTCCAGGCGTCGTTGATGATCTTCAAGAGGGACTTGAAGCCGGGATACGTCTTGCCTTCGACCTTCCGGTCCTCGCGGGGGAAATAGGTGCCGCCGACGACGGGCCGGGCGTCCGGCAACAGGAACATCGACAGGGGCCAGCCGCCGCTCTGCCCCTGGCTGGAGAGCGCGGTCATGTAGATCTGATCGATGTCGGGTCGCTCCTCCCGGTCCACTTTCACGCAGACGAAATGCTCGTTGAGGATCTTCGCGACTTCCTCGACGTTGAAGCACTCGCGCTCCATCACATGGCACCAGAAGCACGAGCTGTAGCCGATGGAGAGGAAGATGAGCTTCTTCTCCTTCTTCGCCTTCGCGAACGCCTCCGGCCCCCACGGATACCAGTCGGTCGGGTTGTGCGCGTGCAGAAGAAGGTACGGGCTCGTCTCCTTCGCCAACCGATTGGTGAACTTGTGCTTCTTCTCCTTGTCGCCCGCGGCGTTGGTGGCCGGCAGCAGCGAAGCGAGAAGCAGGAACGACAGGACGCGAGCGATGAGTTTCATGCGTGCCTCGGTGGATGGAGCGGGATACCTTATCTTAGCGACCGACGACCCGTCAGAGCCGGAAGCGTGTGCGCCCGGCGAAACCGTCGCTCACGCTTCCGGCTCGAACAACCGCGAGCCGCTCATGCAAATTCAAAACAAAACCTTCCTCGCCAGCGGTGGCGCCTCCGGCCTCGGCGGCGCCTGCACCCGCCTCCTCGCCTCGGCCGGCGGACGCGTCCTCATTGCCGACATCAACGAGGCGACCGGAAACGCCCTGGCGGCAGAGATCGGTTCGAACGTTGTTTTCCAGCGCACGGACGTCACCGACGAAGCCTCCGTCCAGGCCGCCGTCCAGAAAGCGGTCGAACGCTTCGGCGCCCTGCACGGCTCGATCCAGTGCGCCGGCATCGGCTATGTCGAGAAAGTCCTGGGCAAGAACGGCCCGCACACGCTCGCCGGCTTTCAGCGCGTCATCGCCATCAACCTCGTCGGCACGTTCAACGTGATGCGTCTCGCCGCGGCCGCCATGGAGAAGAACGCGCCGACGGGCGGCGGCGAGCGCGGCGTCATCATCAACACCGCGTCGGTCTCGGCCTTCGAAGGGCAAATCGGTCAGATCGCCTATTCCGCGTCGAAGGGGGGCGTCGCCAGCATGACGCTTCCGGCGGCGCGCGAGCTGGCCCGGCAAGGCATCCGCGTCGTCGCCATCGCTCCTGGCATCTTCGACACGCCGCTGCTCGCCGGCCTGCCCGAGCCGGCGCGCGTCTCCCTGGGGCAGCAGGTTCCCTTCCCGCCGCGCCTGGGCCAGCCGGCCGAGTTTGCCGCCTTCGCCCGCCAGATCATCGAGAACGAGATGCTCAACGGCTGCGTCCTGCGGCTCGACGGCGCCCTGCGCATGGCGGCGAAGTAATGAAGCCCGCATGAGATTTCCAACAAACTGGTTGACCCCTGACAGGCGCCTCGTAAAAATGGGTCCAACAAGCCTCCGGGCTTGAGCGTCCCTGATTTTGTCGGATGGACACCGGCACGCCTCCCCGCTGCAAAGCCGACCGAAGGAACAATCCGCCGGCTTTCCTCGTCCAAGCCAAAACGCTGACAGGGACGTCTTCTGATTAGCGATCTGCCTCCGAAGGCCTTTGCGGCTTGCTGCGCTGTTTGGCTGTCTTGTGCCCGCCTACCTAACCCGGCTCATCCATGAAACGCTTCTTGATCTTCCTTCTGCCCGTTGCCGCTCTGCTCGCCCCTCGTCCGGTCGCCGCTCAGATCACGCCGGACCAGGCCGCCGAGATGCTGCTCTCGAGCGCCCGCAAGGCCTTCAACGAGCGCAATCATCCCTTCGCCGTCAATAAATTCCGCGAGTTCCTCGGCAAGTTCGGCGGCCACAAGGACGCCCCCGCCGCCCGCTTCGGCCTCGCCCTCTGCCTCATCGAAGGCCCGGAGAAGAACTACAACGAGGCGCGCGATCTCCTCCAGCAAGTTGTCGGCGTCAAGGACTTCGCGGACCACGACCGGGCGGTCTACCAACTTGCGCTGGCGCTGCGCGGCCAGGGGACGCAGTCGCTGCAGCTCGCGCTCGCCAAGAGCGGGGACGTCGCCGCGCACCGCAACAACGCGAAGGCCCGCTTCGAGGAAACCGAGAAACAGTTGCTCGTGGCCCGCGCTGCTTTCGAGAAGAAGCTGCCCGCCGAGGCGCCGGACAAGAAGGAGCTGCCGCCCGAATTCGAATGGGTGGCGCGGGTCCGCTGCGATCAGGCCGAGAACTACCTGCGCCTGAACAAGACGAAGGAGGCACGCGACGCCGTCGCCGTCTTCCTGGACGATCCCATCTTCTCGCGCAGCAAGATCAAAGGCGAAGGCCGCTACTACCTGGGCTTCGCCAGCCACCTGTTGAAAGACTATCCGACCGCCGAGAAGGCCCTCTCTCGCCTGGCGCCCTTCGACGATCCCGCCTTCGGGCCTCACGCCCACTACCTGCTCGGCCGCACGCATCACCTGGCCGAGGAGCGCGGCGAGGCGGCGCATCACTATGAAGCGGTCCTGACCGACCACGCCAAGCGGCGCGACGAGGCGAGCAAACTCCTCAAGGAGCCGGCCAGGTTCAAAAACGACCCGGTCATCCGCGCCCAGCTCGAGGCGTTCCTCAAGGAGACGCCGGACTATCTCGCCCGCGCCTCCTTCTATCTCGGCGTGCTCCAGTACGAGGCGGGCCGCTTCGCCGAGGCGCAGGCTCGGTTTGTCGACTTCCAGAAGACGTTCCTCTTCTCGCCGCTGCGTTCCGAGGCCGAGCTACGCCTCGGCTTCTGCCTTTACCAGATCAAGAACTTCCCCGAAGCGGTGAAGACGCTTTCTCCCCTGGTGGATCGCGACCCGCGTCTGGCGGACCAGGCGCTCCTGTGGATCGGCCGCTGTCAGGTCGCCGGCGCCCCCGATCCGGTCGCGCAGAAAGACAACTATCAAAAAGCGATGAGCCAGGCGCTCTCGACGTTCCGTCAGGCCGCCGATCGCGCCCAGAAGATCATCGACGCCGACCCCGAGGCCAGGCTGCGCAAGGGTCAAATCATGCTGGAGATCGCCGACACGCAGCAGCTCCTCAAGCAGCATCGCGAGGCGGCCGGCGCTTACGGCCAGATCCTCAACGAGAAGCTGCTGCCCGACCGCGTCGAGGAGACGTGGGAGCGGATGATCCAGGCCCTCCATCTCGCTGGAGATTTCAATGAATCGGACAACCAGGCGACCAAGTTCCTGGCTGCGTTCCCCAAGAGCCCGCTGGCGCCCGAGGTGGGTTTCCTCCAGGCCGAGAACAGCTATTTCCGCGGTCTCGCCGCCGAGAAGAACCCGAACCCGGCCGAGCGGACCAAGGAAGTCGCCCGCTGGAACGACGAGGCGATCAAGCGGCTCGAAGGCGTCATCGAGCGCTTCCCCGAGTTCCCCAAGATCAACGTCGCCCGCTATACCCTCGGCCTGACCTATCACCGCAAGGGGGATTTCGAGAAGGCGCAGCAAGCGCTCGACGCCATCCCGCAAGCCGAGCGCGGCGGCGATCTGAATCTGACCTCGTATCTCCTCGCCGATTGCGCCCTGCGCCTCACCCCGGCCGAGGCGCCGCTCGACGACGCCCTCGCCGTCGGCAAGATGGAGGAGTCGCTCAAGAACGCCGCGACTCATCTGGAGGCGTTCACCGCCGGCCCCATCAATCCCCAAACGGGGGACGCCCTCCTCAAACTCGGCCTGGTGCAGCAGCGCCTGGCCGGTCTACTCAACCAGCCGGCGGAGAAGGCGAAGGTGCTCGCCACGGCCCGCGCGACCTATGAGCGTCTCTTCGCCAAGGAGTTCACGGGGCAACCGGCCGTCCCCCAGGCGGTTCTGGAGCGGGCCAAGGTCATCGGCCAGACCGACGTCGGCCAGGCGATCAACGAGCTGCGCAAGTTCCAGAACGATCCGCTCAAGCAGAGCGCGACCGCCCCAATCGCCCTCGTCCAGCTCGCCACGTATTTGCGTGGCCAGAACAAGGCGGGGGAAGCGGCCGACGTTCTCGCCAAGGCGCGGGCCGAGCATGAAGACAAGTTGCAAAAGGACCCCGAGCGCCAGCCCTGGGTCGCCATCCTGCGCTATCACCACGGCGTCGCCTTGCGCGAGGCCGGCAAGCTGGCCGAGGCGCGCAACGCCTTCGATTCGGTCGTGAAACAGTTCCCCGGGCGGGTCGAAGCGGCGGAGTCAGCGCTGCGTTTCGGTCAATGCCTGAAGGAAGAAGGCGAGCGCGAGCTGGACATGTCGGTCAAGCTCCGCTCCGGAGCGAAGAAGGCCGAGGACTTCGCCACCGCCACGAAGCTGGAAGCGGACGGCTACAAGAACCTGCGCGATTCCGTCGCCTATCTCGAGAGCCAGGCCGAGGGCATTAAGGCCGCCATGGGCAAAGCGGAGGTGCGCGGCCGCATGCTCTACGAGGCCGCCTGGAGCATGCGCAACCTCGCCGAGCCGGAGATTGCCGCCGCCCGGAAGGCGAAGAAGGAAGAGATCCTCAAGAAGCTCGGCGCGATGGCCGAGAAGGCGCCGCTGCCCCCCATCACCCTCGACCAGATCCCCCTCCAGCCCTCCGAGAAGAAGGCGATGGACCTCTATCGCCGGCTGATCAACGATTTTGGCGACCTTGCCCTGGCCCTCGAGGGTCGCTTCGAGCTGGCCGAGCTGATGGCGCAGCGCAACGACCAGGACGGCGCCCTCAAGCTGCTCGGCGAGGCGCTCGACAAGGAGCCGGGCCAGGAATTGACGGAGAAGATCCGCCTCCGCCTCGGCACGCTGCACGCCGCCAAGGGCAACCTCAAGGGGGCGCTGGCGCAGTTCGACGCCGTCGCCGCCAATCCCAAGAGCAACCTCATCGGCTGGGCCCACTACCACGCCGGCGAGTCGCTGCTGAAGAACAACCAGTATCCCGAGGCGGTCAAGCGCCTGGTGATCTTCCGCGACAACGGGGCCCTGCACAACGTGCCCGGCCTGTCGGATCGCGCGTTCCTGCGCTTGGGCCACGCCTTCGCCTTCGTCCGCGACTGGGAGGCGAGCCGGCAAGCGCACGAGCGGGTCGTCAACGCCTTCCCGTCGAGTCCATGGGTCGACGAGGCCCGCTACGGGGTCGGTTTCGCGCTGCAAAACCAGAACCGCTTCGACGAAGCGGTCAACGCCTACACGCAGGTGACGACGCGCAGCGCTGCCGAGATCGCAGCCAAGGCCCAGCTCCAGATCGGCCTGTGCCGGCTCGAGCAGAAGCGCTTCGGCGACGCCGCCACCGCGTTTCTTGTCGTCCCGTTCACGTACGACTACCCGGACCTGAGCGCCGCCGCTCTGTTGGAAGCCGCGCGCGCCCTGAGCGACGACCGCAAGACGGAGCAGGCCATCCGCATCCTGGAACGCGTCCGGCGCGATTACGCCGATACGCCGTGGGCGGAAGCCGCCCTGGAGAGACTGAAGACGCTGCGCAAATGAGGAGATTGCAGATTATCCCAAATTGGAAATTGCTAATTTGCAATTGCTAATTGTCAATATGCCTGCCATGCCGCAAGGAGCACTGACGATGCCCTCTTCCCTGAAACGACTTACCAGACTCACGTTCCTTGGCGCCGCGGCGTTGGCGATGCTGACATTTCCGTCTGCCACCACCGCTTACGTCGAGGCCCCGATGAGCCTCGGCGCCGTCCTCGCCCAGTCCTCCAACGTCGTCCTCATGCGCGTCGAGGCGGTCGACAAGGAAAAGAACCTCATCATCTATCGCAAGATCCGCGACATCAAAGGTAAGCATCCGACCGAGGTCATCAAGCACAACATCGGCCGGGGCGGCCTGCGTCCCAACGAATGGAAGCCGCAGATGGACTGGGCCGAGGTGGGCAAGACGGCCATCTTTTTCCACAACGGCGGCGCCAGCGAGACCTGCATCGGCAACTGGTGGTACCAGGCCTACGCCGGCGGCGAGTGGTGGAACCACAGCCACGGCGAGCCCTTCCTGCTCCGCAGCTACTGCGGCTCGCCCGACAAGCTGGCCGGCCTCATCGCCTCGATGCAGGACGGCAAGGAGGTGCTGGCGCCCTGCATGATCGACGGCAACAAGGAAGACCTGCACAACCGCCGCGCCAAGATCCAGCGCCTCAAGGCGAGCCTCAAGCTCCAGGACTACAACCCGAAGCGCGACTTCGCCGGCTGGGGCGGCGAGGACTTTCGCCGCGTCCTCGGCATGCCGGGCTTCAGCCATATCTCGGCGCTCGGCCGGGCCGACCCCGAGGCGCGGGCGATCAGCGTCGTCGACTTCGACGCCGACGGCAAGCTCGACCTGTGCCTGATCGGCGGCGGCAAGCTGTCGCTGTTGCAAAACGGCGGCGACGCCATGAGCGAGATCAGCCTGCCCGTCCGCTCCGGCGCCACCGTCGCCATCTGGGGCGACTACAACTGCGACGGACTGCCCGACCTCTTCCTCGCTACCCCGGCCGGCCCCAAGCTCTTCACCAACACCGGCAAGGGGACCTTCCGCGACGACAGCTATCTCCTGCCTCCCGACCTGCACGCCCCGATCACCGCCGCCGCCTGGCTCGATTACGACGGTGACGGCCTGCCCGACCTGCTTGTGGCCGCCGGCTACGACGGCCTGCGGCTCCTCCGCAACAACGGCCGCGTTGTCCGCCCCGAAGGCGCCAAGCCGGACGACCGCGTCGGCCAGACCTTCACCGAGGTCTCCAGCGTCGTGGGCCTCGGACCGAAGGGACCGGGCGCGGGCGCCAAGGGGGACGCCATCACGGTGTGCGATGTCGACGGCGACGGCCGGCCCGACTTCCTCTTCAGCTCCGGCCAGGGCATGCTGTTCCTCAACCGCAAGATCGACAAGGGCGAATCTCGCTTCGAGCTCGTCAAGGAGAGCGGCATCCAGTACGAGACCGGCAAGATCGGCCCCGCCTTCGGCGACTTCGACGGCGACGGTCTGCCCGACCTCCTCGTGCCGCAAAAGGGCTCCGTTAAGCTGTTCAAGAACCTCGGCAAGGGCAAGTTCGAGGACGTGACCGCCAAGTCGGGCGATCTCGGCAAGCTCAACGCGTGGAGCACCTGCGCCGCCTGGGGCGACTTCGACAACGACGGACACCTCGACCTCTTCATCGGCTGCCTCAAGGGCGCGAACCGCTTCTTCCGCGGTAAGGGGGACGGCACGTTCGAGGACGCGACGGATGCCGTCGGCCTCAGCGGCAAGATCTTCAACACCCAGGCCATCAGCCTCGTCGACCTCAACAACGACGGCTTCCTCGACGTCGTCTTCAACAACGAAGGGCAGGACTCGGTCGTCCTCCTCGGCAGCACGACGCAGCCCGGCAAGAAGACGGCGGTCACGGTCAGCGTCCCCGGCCGCTGGGGCACGCTGGGCAGCCGCGTCGAGATCCACACCAAGGACGGCAAGAAGCTGACGAGCCGTGAAATCTCCGGCGGCGACGGCCGGGGCGGCCAGTCCTCGCCGCTGGCGCGGTTCACCCTCAGCCCCGGCGCCTACCGTGTCGTCGTCCTGTTGACGAGCGGCGAAGCGCGCAGCGCGGACATCACCGTCGCGGACACGCCGGTCCGCGCCAAGATCGACGAGTGATGGAAAATGGACAATTAGCAATTGCAAATTAGCAATTGAAAATTGGGGTAGTTGCGAGGTTCAATCACCATGCCGCAGGATATCGGTTTGCCTATCGTCGGCGCCCACCAGACCGCAAACGCCGAAAGGCGACTACCCCAAATTGGAAATTGCTAATTGTCAATTGGTAATTGTCAATGCATGGACAAACGCAATGCAAAAGACTTTGCACCTCTTCCTCCTGCTCGCCATCACCGCGGCCGCTCGCGCCCAGGATCCCGCCCCCTGGGCCACCTACCGCGGCAACAACCAGCGCACCGCCAACACCGACGGCAAGCCCGGCCCCGCCAAGCCCAAGATCGCCTGGGTCTGGAACAGCAAGGACAACTTCATCGCCTCCCCCGTCCCCGCCGGCGACAAGCTCCTCTTCTCCGGCCTGGGCGGCTTCAACGTCGGCACGCTCTTCTGCGTCAACCTCAAGGAGAAGCCGGCCGCCCGCTGGACCAAGACGACGCCTTACCTGAGCCTGCCGACCGTGAGCGCCCCCGCCCGCGCCGGCGAGAAGATCGTCTTTGGCGACGGCATGCACCAGACCGACGGAGCCACGCTCCACTGCGTCGAGCTGGACACGGGCGCTCCCATCTGGCGCCTCCCTGTCCCGGGCACGCTCGTCCATCTCGAGGGTTCCCCCGCGATCTCGGCCGGCAAGGTCTTCATCGGCGGCGGCGCGGCCGGCGTCCTCTGCGTCGATCTCGAAAAGGTGACGCTCGACGGCAAGAGCATGGAGCTGGCCGACGTGCGCAAGATCATCGCCCAGCGCTGGAAGGAATTGCAGGCGGAGTACGAGAAGGAGAAGAAGACCAACCCCGATTTCGCCATCCCGCCGTCGGAGGATAAGTTGCCGCGTGCCGCGCCGGTCCGCCACTGGCAGCAGGGCAAGGAAAAATGGCACGTCGACGCCCCCGTCACCGTCGCGGGCGATAACGTCCTCGTCGCCACCGCGTTCCTGGACAAGGAGAAAGTGGGCGACCGCGCCCTCTACTGCCTCGACGCCAAGACCGGCGACATCCGCTGGCGCGCCCCGCTCAAGTACAACCCCTGGGGCGGCGCCTCCGTCCTCAAGGACAGGGTCATCGTCACCGGCAGTACGATCGGCTACTACCCCGGCGCCATCAAGGGCGCCAAGGGCTTCATCGCCTGCTTCGACCTCAAGAAGGGCAAGGAGCCGCTCTGGCTCAAGGACGTTCCGGCGGGCGTCGTCGGCTGCGCCGCCCTCGCGGACGACGCGGCGGTCGTCACCGCCACGGACGGCAAGGTCCGCGCCTTCAACATCGCCGACGGCGAGCGGCGCTGGGTCCACGAGGAGAAGATCCCGTTCTTCGCCCCGCCCGCCGTGGCCGCGGGCACGGTCTACGCCGGCGACTGGAAAGGCCGCCTGCACGCCATCGACCTCAAGACCGGCGGCTCGCGCTGGGTCCTCGACATCGGCGCCGACCCGGCCTGCAAAAGCCCCGGCATGGTCTACGGCGGCCCCATCGTCGACGGCGGCAAGATCTACATGGCCACCTGCAACCTGGAAGGCCCCTTCGCGCGGCAGCCGACCGTGGTTGTCTGCGTTGGGGATTAAGAGCGACAGGGCGCGGTGGGTGGCATGCTTTTGCGGGTCGTGACAGGGCTCGTCACGATGATGGCTCCCACCGCAAAAGCATGCTCGGCGTGAACTCTGACAGCAAGACGTCGCCTGACGTGGGATTACTTCTAGCATGCTTTTGCGGCGCCGGCCGTCGCTACCTTGATCCTTGACAGGATCCGCAAAAGCATGCCACCCGCGCCGCGCGAAGGAAAGAAGATCAAGACAAAAGGAGGCGTCATGTATCGCATTCTCGCATTGACTCTGATCGGCGTCTGTCTCGCTCTGCCGCGTTTCGCCAACGGCGGCAAGGAGACCAAAGCCGCCGGCATCACCGTCGACAAGGAAAAGAAGACCGTCACCGTCGACGCCAAGGTCGCCCCGCGCAAGCTCGAATACCTGAAGGGCGAAATCTACC
Organism: Gemmataceae bacterium; assembly: GCA_046350295.1. Classification (GTDB taxonomy): domain Bacteria; phylum Planctomycetota; class Planctomycetia; order Gemmatales; family Gemmataceae; genus JAXMAR01. The sequence goes on along the minus strand of JAXMAR010000017.1, from coordinate 30,550 downwards.
CTATCGAGGTCATCGCCAGCCTGCCCCACCCCGCGGGCAAGAAGGCCCATGAGACCGTCGTCGTTCTCGACGTCAAGCCGAGCGATTTGCACAAGGCCCTCGAGAGCATCGGCCTCAAGGCCGGCGCCCCGATCATGGGGGAGACCAAGGACAAGGCGACCGGCGCGCAAGTCAACGTCTACATCGACGTCACCCGGCCCGAAGGAACCAAACGCCTCACCATGGACAAGGTCCTCGTCGACAGCCGCAGCGGCGCTCCGTTCCCCAAGTCCGTCAAGTTCATCTTCACCGGCTCCGCCATGATCCAGCCCGACCCGGAGAAGGACGAGAAGGCCTACGGCGCCGACATCTCCGGCGCCTTCATCACCATCTTCCCGGTGACCAACCAGATCGTCATGCAGACCAACCTGACGATGAAGGAAGAGAAGTACCTGAAGCTCGAAGTGAACAAGAAGAACCTGCCGCCGGAAGGAACGCCGGTGAAACTCGTGCTCGAGGTGGCCAAGTGATGCATCATCGATTAAGCGAGCCGCGACTGGCCGAGCCGCGCTTGGGCGAGCCGGGCGGCGTAAGCCCCCGGAGGGCCGGACGGCATGCGTCGCTTTTGGCGCTCAGCATCGTACTGACGTTGACGGCGTCCGGCCGCGCCCAGGACGGGAAGGCCTTCGTCTTCCCCGCCGACAAGGCGGGCAAGCGCCTGGAATCGCTGCTGCGCCCCGGCGATCCCGTCGCTGCGACGGGCCGGAAAGGCTCGCCGTTAGCGCGTCCCGCCCCGCGCTTCCTGGAGAAGCCCGAAGCGCCGCTGCCGGCTCTCCGCGCCTTGCCGCCGGAGCTGAAATTGCGCGAGGTGAAGCTCAAGCAGCCGAGCGATCCCGCCGAGCCGTTGCTCGCTTCCTTCGCCCCGCCGCCGCCTCCCGAGCCGTTGCGGCTGCCGGAGGGAACGCTGGCCCGCTGGCCGTCCATTCCCGTCGACCGGATTCCGCCGCTCCCTGTCCTGGCGACGCCACAGCGCGACCGCGCCAGCCTCGCCGACCCGACCATGGAGGCGAGCCTCGCCCGCGCCATGCAAGCCTTCTTCCTGCCGCGCACGACCGCCGTCCCCTTCGCGCCGATCAATTTGCCGGACCCGTTCGAGCTGCGCCGGACCATCGAGCTGCGCGACCCGCCGGCGGAGGACGGGGCTCCGCTGATCGTCACGTTTCCGCGGCTGCCGGAGGCGCCGAAAAAGTGACAGAAACGAACGGTCAATGGGCGGCGTTTAGCCCGGACGGGCAACGGCTGTTGGCCTGCGCCGCGACAATCGCCGAATTGGCGGAACGGCTGCGGGCGAACAACGAGGATATCCAGGACGTCATCCTGGAACATGTTCAAGTGGACGACGACGCCCATCTGGGCGGCGCGGAGCTCACGTAATTGGCGAACGGTTGTCAGGCGCGGCGAGGTGACTAGCCGTGAGTCGCACCGGCACATTTTGGACGAAGATGCTTTACGTCCCGGCCCTGGCTCTTGCCTGGGTTTCGGCGTTCAGCGGATCCTACTGGGCTCTGCTCGTTGCGGTGTCTCTTCTGGCGTTTGGCCTGGTCGTCGAACTGATCTTGTCCCATTCCTGGAAAAAGCGCCTTTGCAATCGCGAAGAACAACTTCGGGAAGCCCATGAGCGTTCAAAAGAAGCAATGCGACGATGGAGCAATGTCACGCTTCCCTTGATTGCCGCCGTATGCTTGACGTTCTCTTTTGGCGAGGCTCGTGCTGAAGGGAAGGCCCGCAAGCGCCCCAACATCCTCTTCATCTTCACCGACGACCAGTCCTACCGCACGCTGAGCTGCTATCCCGAAGCCCATCCCTGGGTGAAGACGCCCAACATCGATCGCCTCGCGAAAATGGGCATCCGCTTCGCCGCGTCTTACAACGGCGCCTGGTGCGCCCCGTCGCGTGCCTCGATCCTCACCGGCCATCATCCCTTCGGCGTCCAGTCGATGACGTTCAAGGGCGCCTACCCTTCGAGCAGCTACGATCCCGAGCAGTGCCCCTTCTGGCCCGCCGTCTTTCGTCGCCTCGGCTACTTCACCGGGCAGATCGGCAAATGGCACACCGGCGCCGACGCCGGCTTCGGCCGGGACTGGGATTATCAGGCCGTCTGGAACCGGCCGAAGCACACCGACAACGCCCCGAACTATTACTACGACCAGCTCATCAGTTTCAATGGCGCCGCGCCCAAGATGGTCAAGGGCTACTCGACCGACAACTACACCGACTGGGCCGTCGACTTCATCAAGGGCAAGACCCGCGACCGGGACAAGCCCTGGTTCCTCTGGCTCTGTTACGGGGCGATCCACGGTCCCTTCACTCCCGCCGAGCGCCACCTGAAAGCCTACGCGGACATCAAGGTCGATCCGCCCAAGGACATCTTCGCCCCGCGCCTCGGCAAGCCGGCGTACGTGAACGCGCTCAAGGTCTGGGCCAAGGGGAAGGACGGCGAGCCGGTCTACGTCGGCGAAGGCGACTACGACAAGGCCAAGGGCCGCTCGCTCACCGACGGCGTCCGCGCCTACAACCAGTGCGTCCTCGCCCTCGATGAAGCGGTCGCCCGCCTGCTCCAAGCCCTGGAGGAAAGCGGCGAGTTGGAGAACACGCTCATCGTCTTCACCGCCGATCAGGGCTACGCCTGGGGTCAGCACGGTTTCCGCCACAAGCTCGGCCCCTACGACGCCACCATCCGCGGCCCCTTGATCTTCGCCATGCCGGGCACGCTCCCGAAGGGCAAGACGTGCGACGTGCCGGTCAGCGGCGTCGACTTCGCCCCGACCTTCTTCCGCTTCGCCGGCCTCGATCTCCCCTGGAAGATGCACGGCCGCGACCTGACGCCGCTCCTCAAGAATCCCGGGATGAAATGGGACCAGCCGATGCTGGTCACGCACACCGGCCGCAGCTTCGGCAAGGACACCGACGACCCGGCCAAGATGGACGTGCTCGAAGGCGTTCCCTGGTGGGTCGCGCTGCGGCAAGGAAAGATGAAGTACATCCGCACGCTGGTCGAGAACGAGATCGAGGAGCTTTACGACCTGGACGCCGACCCGGACGAGATGACCAACCTGGCGCTGCGGCCCGAGAACCGGAAGATGCTGGAGCGAATGCGGGCGGCGACGATCGCCGAGCTGCGGCGCTGCGAGGCGGGGTTCGTGGAGCGAATGCCGGCGGTGAAGCGGCCTTGACCATCGAGAAATCAGAGCCGGACGCGTGAGCGACGGTTTTCGCCGTGCGCGCTGCCGGCTCTGAACCTACTTTAGACTAAAGACCGAGCCTGTCGGCTCAGCGAAACACGTCGTGGCACGCCGCGCAGGTCTTGCCCAGCTTGTCGGCGATCTTGCCGATGTCGCCGCTCTTGCTCTTCGCGGCGCTCGCCAGTTCCGTGGCCACCTTGCTCATGTCGTGGGAAAAGGCGACCCAGTTCTTCTTCGTCTTCATGCCCGATTCCTCCGTGGGGGGGTAATCGAGGATGATGTCGCCGATCAGCGCCGTCTTGGCGGCCAGCACGGCGATCGTCTTCAGCGCGTCGGCGTCGAAGGCGCCCTTGTGATCGACCAGGTCGTCGGTGATCGCCTTCTCCAGGCCGAAGCCGCCGATTTTCTCGTTCGAAAAGATGTTCATCACCAGCTTGAGCTCGAGGGCGTCGTGGTATTTCAGGGCGGGCAGCTTGGCGGCCGGGTGCTTGGCGTCCATCTCGGCGATGATCTTCTTGGCCGCGGCCGGATCCTTGTCCAGCGCCTTGGCCGCTTCCAGGGCCTTGGTGGCGACGCCGGCCAGCGGGCTTTCCTTGTTGTCCGCCGCGGCGTGGGCGGCGGCGGCGGCGACGACGAGGGCGGCGCGTAGCTTCTTGGTGGCGCGCGGCAGGAGCTTCGCCTTGGCCGCCTCCGCCTTGATGTATTTCATCTCGCTGTGCAGCACGTCGTCGGCCTGGGGCGCCGAAACCTGAGCGTGGCTGACGAGGACGAGGCCCAGGATGCAAGCGCAGCCGGCCAGAATGGGTCGGTACGATCGCCTTGTCACGGTTGCTTCTCCTTTGCGTGTCGAAAAAGTCAGAAGGCGCGAACGATGCCATGATAAGAGAGACGGCGGGCGGCTGCCAGCGTCGCGTCGCCGAATCGTTGCTCTCTTGCATCACGTCCTCTTTTCGGTATCTTCAAGAACGAAACCGAAGAAGGCGCTTCTCCAACCTCGATGCAGGAAACTGTCCATGCCTCCTCGCTTCGCCTGGGCCATCGTTCCGCTTGCCGTCGCCTTCGGCCTCTGTGCCGGCTGCGGCCGCTCCAACAAGGAAGGGGACAAGAAGGACGGCGACAAGGCCAGGTACGCCTTCCTCAGCAACAACATCCATGGTTTCTGGACCTACGCCCAGCGCGGCGCCGAGAAAGCCGGCAAGGAGCTGGGCGTCGAGGTCGATTTCGAGCGGCCCGATCCGGACACGCTGACCCGCCAGCAGCAGATCATCGAGGACCTCTTGCTCCGCGGCATCAACGGCTTCGCCGTCAGCCCCAACGACCCGAGCAACATGGTCGCCTTTCTCAAGACCAATCCCAAGATCGCCAAGATCCCCGTCATCGCCGCCGACAACGACCTGCCCGACCCCACCGCCCGCAAGTGCTACATCGGGACGCACAACTACCGGGCCGGCCGCGCCGCGGGAGAGCTGGTGAAGAAGGCGTTGCCCAAAGGGGGCCGGATCGCCATCTTCGTCGGGCACATGGTCGCCACCAACGCCAAGGAGCGGCGCCAGGGGGTGCTGGACGTTCTCGCCGGCATCGAGCGAACCGAGATGGGGGAGATGACGCCTGCCGACGCCAAGGACGAGGCGTTCGGCCCCTACGTCCTCGTCGAGACGCGCACCGACGGCGGCAAGGAGACCGCTTGCCAGGAAAAGGCGGAAGACCTCTTGCGCTCTGGCGTGAAGATCGACTGTCTCGTCGGCCTCTGGGAGTACAACCCGCCGGCGCTGCTCCGGGCCGTCGACACCGTCGTCAAGAGCGGCGCGAAGCCGGCGATCGTCGCCTTCGACGAGAACTTTCAGACCATGGAAGCGATCCAGGCGGACCGGATCATCGGCAGCGTCGCCCAGGATCCGTTCAAGTTCGGTTACCTCTCGATCAAGGCGCTCGACACGCTGCACAAGGGCCAGGACCTGAAGAAGATGATCGAAGGCGAGAAGCTCACCTTGGACGCCGAGAACCGCTGCTACGTGCCGCACACGGTGGTGACGAAGGCGAACGTGAACGCGTTCTACGAACGGCTGAAGGAGTTGCGGAAGTAACGCGCATGATGGGATTCTTTGGTTCTTGGTCCGACCATGCCCCCTCTCCTCCACGCCCGTGGCGTCTCGAAAGCCTTCCCCGGCGTACAGGCGCTCGCCGATGTCTCCATTGAAGTCAACGCCGGCGAAGTCCTCGCCGTTGTCGGCGAGAACGGCGCCGGCAAATCGACGCTGATGAAGGTCCTGGCCGGCGTCTACGTCCCCGAGCAAGGCGCCATCCTCCTCGACGCTCAGCCCGTCTCTTTCCGCAACGTCCCCGACGCCGAGCGCCTGGGTATCGTCCTCATTCACCAGGAGCTGAATCTCGCCGAGGAGATCGACGTCGCCGGCAACATCTTCCTCGGTCGCGAGCCGCGCACGGGCGGCTTCCTCCGGCTCATCTCGTCCTCGATCTACGGCCAGGCCCGCGCGATCATGGACCGCCTCGGCCTCGATTGCTCCCCCAAGACGCGTGTCGGCGATCTGCCGGTCGGCAAGCAGCAGCTCGTCGAGATCGGCCGGGCCCTGTCGCTCCAGTCGCGCGTGCTGATGCTGGATGAGCCGACCTCGAGTCTCACGGAGCGCGAGACCGCCTACCTCTTCAACGTCATCCGCGACCTGAAGCGGGCCGGCATCGCCATCGTCTACATTTCGCACCGCCTCAAGGAGGTGATGGACATCGCCGACCGTGTCGTCGTGTTGCGCGATGGCCGCAACGCCGGGGAGCTCTTGCGCGGCGCGATCAACCACGAGGCGATCGTCCGGCTCATGGTGGGCCGCGAGCTCAAGCAGTTCTTCCACCGCAGCGAGAGGCGGCAGGAAGGGCAGGGGACCGCCCTGGCCGTGCGCGACCTGCGCTGGTCGCCGCTCCAGAACGAAGGCGTCAGCTTCGAGCTCAAAGCCGGGGCGATCACCGGCATGGCCGGCCTGATGGGGGCCGGGCGGACCGAGCTGGCCGAGACGCTCTACGGTGTTCGCCGCCGCTTTTCTGGGGAGGTGCTGCTGGACGGCAAGGAGGTGCGCGTGCGGCAGCCGGGGCAGGCCATCGAGGCCGGGTTGTTTCTGATCCCCGAAGACCGCCGCGTCCAGGGGTTGATCCTGTCGGCGAGCGTCAAGGACAATATCAGCCTGCCGTCGCTGGACGAGGTCAGCCGGGCCGGCATCGTCATCCGCTCGCGCGAGGATGCGCTGGCCCAGTCGATGGTGGAGCGGCTCAAGGTGCGCACGCCGACGATCCGGCAACTCGTCGGCCTTTTGTCCGGCGGCAACCAGCAGAAGGTCGTCCTGGCCAAGTGGCTGCACCGCACGCCGCGCGTCCTCATCCTGGACGAGCCGACGCGCGGCATCGACGTCGGCGCCAAGAGCGAGATCTACGCCCTGATGGACGAGCTGGCCCGCCAGGGTGTCGCCGTGCTGATGATCTCCAGCGACCTCGAAGAGATCCTTGGCATGAGCGACCGCGTGCTGGTGATGCACGAGGGGCGTTTGACCGGCAGCCTGGAGCGGAACGAAATGTCCGAGGAAGCGATCATGCGGCTGGCGACCGGAGGCTCGCAACGGAAAAGCGTCTAGTTCGTTATGCGCGTTGCGTGCCATGCCCACGGCTTTGCGTGGGCATGGTGACAGTCAGACGTCCATGCCCGCGCAAAGGCGTGGGCATGTTGTGACAGTCAAACGTCCATGCCCACGGCCTTGCGTGGACATGTTGCTGACAGTCCGAGGCCCATGCCCACGCAAAGCCGTGGGCATGGCACGCAGCGCATGGCACGCAACATGGATCTCATACTGCCTCGAAGGCCATGAACAAGCTGATCGGCATCACCGTCTTCCTGGTCCTGGTCTACGCGGCCCTTTTTCTCGTCAACCGGGACGCCTTCACCTTCGACACGCACTTCGCCATCCTCGAGCGCCTCGGCCGCTACGGCATCCTCGCTCTCGCCGCCGGCCTCCTCATCATCACCGGCGGCATCGACCTTTCCATCGGCTCGCAGGTCGTCCTCACGAGCGCCGTCTTCGGCCTCGTCCTCACCAAGACGGCCCTCGGCTTCTGGCCCGCGCTGGGCGCCATGGTCCTCGTCGCCCTTGCCATCGGCCTGGCCCACGGCCTCTTGGTCGCCAAGGTCGGGCTCCAGCCTTTCATGGTCACCCTGTGCGGCCTGTTCATCTACCGCAGCCTCGCCCGCTACATCTGCGGGGACAAGACCATCGAGCAGCTCGCCAACAACATGCAGGAGACGATGGCCCTCACCAACGGCGAGCTGTTCGGCCTGCCGCGCTACTTCTGCGTCCTCGCCGTCCTGATCCTGGTCTGCACGGTCTTCCTGCACTTCAGCGTCTTTGGCCGCTACTTCGTCGCCCTGGGCAGCAACGAGCAGGCGGCCCGCTACGCCGGCATCAACACCGACTTCTACCGGATCCTCGCCTACGTCCTGGCCGCGCTGCTCACCGTCGTCTACGCCTTCCTGTCGCTGACGAAGACGCCTTCGGTCGAGCCGTCCGCCACCGGCGTCAACGACGAGCTGGTCGCCATCGGTAGCGCCGTCCTGGGGGGCTGCTCGCTGCGCGGCGGCGAAGGCACGGTCTACGGCATGGTCGTCGGCGCCCTCATCCTCGTCATGCTGCGGATGATGACGACCTTCTGGCGCGTCTCCTCGTCCCTCGAAGGCATCATGATCGGCTGCATCTTGCTCGCGGGCGTCATCGTCGACGAGATCCTGCGGCGGCGGCAGCGGCGTATGAAATGAGCCCCTTCGGGCCCCGGTGCGCGGAAGCGGGCCCGACGCGGCGTAGACGGTTTCCGGTTCCCTGCGGACAATGAATCTCGATCGGACGCGCGACGCGTTCCGGACGCGTTCCGGACCATGGTTGAAGACGCCGTCCGCCCGGCTCTACGAGCCGCGGCTAAACGAAGACGAAGACCGACCAAAGACGAAAGGAAGCGCACAATGCCGGGCTTTTCCACCAAGGCCATTCACGCGGGGCAGGACGCCGATCCCACCACCGGCGCGACCGTCGTGCCGATCTACGCCACCTCGACCTACACCCAGGCGGCTCCTGGTCAGCACAAGGGCTACGAATACTCGCGCACCGGTAACCCGACGCGCGCCGCCCTCGAAGCCTGCCTCGCCGCGCTGGAGAACGGTGAGCGCGGCCTCGCCTTCGCCTCCGGCCTCGCCGCCAGTTCCGCCGTCCTCATGACGCTGCGGCCCGGCGACGAGGTCGTGGCCGCGGCCGATCTCTATGGGGGCAGCGCTAGCTCCTCCTCGAGCCGCCCTGGCCCTGGGCCCTCCGTCATGCCACACCGACGACGCCCCGGCCGCCGGCTTCAGCGCTGATGACGCCCAAGACCAGCTTCGTCTGGACGACGCCTACCAAACCCTGCTCTTGCAAATCCTCGACATCGCTGCCATCGCCGGCAACGGCACAAGGGGGCTACCTGGTGGTCGATAACACCTTCGCCTCGCCGTATTCCTTCAGCGGCTCCATCGACCTGGATGCTCGATCTCGTCGTCCATAGCACGACCAAGTACCTCGGCGGCCAACCTCGACGTCGTCGGCGGCGCCGTTGTCGGCAAACGGATCTTCTTCAGAACATCGCCTTCTACCAGAACGCGGCCGGCGGCGTGCCGGGGCCGTTCGATTCGTACCTGGTGTTGGCGGGCTGGAAGATATCGCGGCGGCTGGACCGCCATTGCCGCAGCGCGGCGGCTGGCTGAGCGCTGGCGAAGCATCCGGCGATCGCGAAGATCTGGCTATCCCGACCGACGGGCGCATCCGGGCACGAGCGGGCGAAGAAGCAACGCGATTTCGGCGGCATGATCAGCGTCAGCATCAAGGAGGTAAAGACGCCGCGCTCACGTTCCTGACGCGGACGAGCTCTTCAGCCTCGCGGAGAGGCCTGGGGGGGCGTCGAATCGCTGGTGCGTCATCCGGCGACGATGACGCACGCGCTTCGATTCCGGCGGACATCCGGCAGGGCGCGTGGCATTGATGACGGGCTGGTGCGGCTGAGCGTGGGTATCGAGGAGGCGGAGACCCGGTGCGAGGATTTCCGCGCGGCTCTGGCCGACCCTGACAACGGCATCGCCACTCTTCCGCGACAAGCATATTCGCAAAAGATGGGGCAGAAAATGAAGTGGAGGCTTCGCGCCCGACATCAACACCCGTCACTGCCGTACGCTCAGCTCAAGTGTTCTGGCGAAGTGGAACGCATGGGCGTGGCCGCACGCAGAACGCCACTCACGTTTTTCACCCTCGGCCAGCACTCCGTCGAGCTGTTTGTAGCTCACCTCCATCCCGTCGGTCATGCCGGTTGCGAACGCGGCGTCGCGGTCCGCCTTCGAGGCGTATCTGGATCGTGGTCGTCACGTTGGTGATGCCGCTGGTCTCCTGGAAGGTGACGGTGATGATCGACGGCTCGCTCCCCATGGAAACGCCCAGGTCTCCGGCATCGAAGACGGTGCATGCACGATTTTCGCGTGCGAGCGGATCTCCAGAACCTCTCCAGTGAATCCGAACTCCTGGCCGTTCGTCGCGCGGTTGCCGCCAGCGATACTTGCCGCCGACGCGCATATCCATCTCGCAGACAGGCATCGACCAACCGGGACGCCTGAGCACCACCGCGCAGCAGGGTCCGGTTCCTGCCAGGCCCGCCACACCAGTTTGATTGGGCGCATCGAAGCTGCGCTTCACCAGCACTTCGGTATTCGACGGCAGACTTGCTTCCGCGGGTTCTCGATCTCTTCGCTCCTTTCGGCTTGCTTCAACTCGGTCAGTAACGCATCGAGCCGCTTGTAGCGGCTCAAATCTCCTGCACCTGTTCCAGCCAGTCGGTCACCGCTTTTAGTCGCTCGGGCACCAGCATGCAGGGCCGCGACTGAGCTACTCGGCGACGCCAATCAGCCCCGCAGATTCCAGCACCTTCAAGTGCGAGGAGATCGCCAGCTCGCGAGAAGCGGCCAACGAGGTCGATTACCGATGCTCGCCACGGGCGAGACGCGCGACAATTCCGCGTCGGGTGGATCGGTGGCAGCAGCAAAAGGTGTCATCCAGTTGTGCCATGTAGATAGATTAACATCTATATATAGATGGATGCCAATACAATACGTCGTTTTTCGTAACTGCTGAGCTTGGGTGAGAGAACGCGTGATCTGCTCAGAAAACCTCGGCAATCGGTCGGGCGTAGCGGCTGGCTGGACTGCCGATCGTGGCTGGTGCGGGCCGTGTCGCCGGTTGGCGACGGCGGCGGCAATGTTCGCAGCGAGAACGGCCGGCATTTGGCCCGCTCGCGGCGCCCCGGCGTTAGAATGAAGCATCACCCGGGGGCCGCGTGTCACTCCAAGAATACAAGAAGAAACGCCGCTTTCCGCCGCGACGCCTGAGCCGCACGGCGAGAAGAAGGCTGGCGGCGCGCTTTTGCGCTTCGTCGTGCAGAAACACATGGCGCGGCGCGAATACTCGGCGACTTCCGCCTCGAGATGACGGCGTCATGAAGAGCTGGGCCAGTTCCGAAAGGCCGTCGCTCAACCCGAACGACAGTTGCCTGGCCGTCAGCGGTCGAGGACCATCCGCTCGAGTATCGCACGTTCGAAGGCATCATCCCCTGCGGGAACTACGGCGCCGGCACGGTGATGGTCTGGGACGAAGGGACCGTGGAGCCGCGAGCCGCCGACGCGCGCGGAGAACGAGAAGAAGCTGCTCGCGGGGATCGAGGAAGGCCATCTCCGCTTCGTCCTGCACGGCCAGTCGGTCAGCGTTTTCGCTGGTGAAGACCAAGCCGCGGCAAGAACGAATGGCTGCTCTTCACGCGGACGACTTCTCCAGCGACAAGGACGTATTCTCGAGGAGAATCCTCTCGGCGGCGACCGGACGGCATGGCGGAGATCGCGGCGGAGGCGTCGGGCCGCGGGGCCACCGAGACCGAACGCGCCGAAGCGGCACGCGCGCCTGCCGATCACGATCACGCCGCCCAAATCGCCCGAGGCCAAGATGCCGCACCACGTCAAGCCGATGCTGGCCTGCCTGTCGACACGCCGTTCGACAACTCAACTGGGTGTTCGAGGTCAAGGGGACGGCTACCGCGCCATCGCCGAGGTCGAGAAGGGAAGGTCCGTCTCTACCGCGGCCAGCTCGCTCGACAGCACGAGCTGATCGTCGGCGTCGCTGGCCCAGCTGGGCACGACGCGGTGCTCGACGGCGAGGTCGTCGTGCTCGATCTGAAGGGCGGGCCCAGTTCGAGCTGCTCCAGAAGTACCAGAAGACGCGGCAGGGCTGGCTGATCTACTACGTGTTCGATCTCCTCTCCTTGGCTCGACGGCACGACCTGCGCGACCGCTGCTGCAAGGAGCGCAAGGAGTTGCTGCCCGCATGGTGCGCGGCTTCATCAACATCAAGGTGAGTGAACATGTCCCGGAAAAGGGGATCGCTACGAGGCGGCGGAGCGCATGGGTCTGGAGGGGATCATCGCCAAGAAGGCGGACAAGCGCCTATCGCGAGGGCTCGCGCAGCCAGAGCGTCGGCCAAGGGCTGTCCGCAAGCAGCAGGAGGCGGTCAATATCGCCGGCTTCACGCCGCCGCGGCTCGCGCGAGAAGATGGGATCGCTGGTGCTCGGCGTCTACGACGACGGCGAGCGCGCTACACGGCCGGGCGGGGGCGGGTTCAATGAGAAGAGCTCTGGCCGATGTTTTTGAGCCGCTTGACGCTGCTGGTACAAGAGGAGTGCTGCCCGTTCAAGAAGAAGCCGAAGATGGACAAGCCGGCGACGTGGGTGAAGCTGAAGCTGTGCGAGATCGTCTTTCAGAACTGGACGTCGGACGGGCACGTGCGGATGCCGATATTCGTCGGCCCGTGCGAGGACAAGGAGCCGCGGAGCGTGAAGCTGGAGACGCCGCTGCCGCTTCCCAGGGTCGGCGGAGGAACAACAGGACCCATGATCCGCCTGACGATGGCGTGGCGATGCTGCTCGGCCGCGGCCATGGACGCGCTCACGGCGGGCTGGTCAACTTTCCTGAAGGCAAGTTCACAACCTCGACAAGATTTACCGGGCTCGAGACGGCTACACCAAGGGGGACCTGCTCGCCTACTACCACGACGTGGCTGTTCATCCTGCCTTACCTGCACGACCGGCCGATGTCGCTGAACCGCCATCCGACGGCATCCACGGCGAGAACTTCTTCCAACGCCGCATGGCAGAAGCTGCCGGACTGATCCAGGAGGTCGACGCCTCCGTCCGAGCGACACGGCCACATCCGCTTCCTGATGTGCCAGGACGAGAAGACGCTGCTCTACATCGCGAACCTCGGCTGCATCGAGCTGAACCCGTGGAACTCGCGCACGCCCACGTTCGATCGGCCGGACTACCTCGTCATCGACCTCGACCCGCAGGAGGTGCCGTTTCCGGAGGTTGTGCGCGGGCGCGCAGAGACGGTGCGCAAGGTGTTCGGTGCGCGGCGGAGTCGCGTGCTGGGCTGCAAGATCGCCGCAAGCCGCGGCCTGTACGCTTCTATGTCCTGCTCGCCGCGCAGTACGACTATGACCAGCGTGCACTGGCGAGATCGTGGCCCATATCGTGAATGCGCATTGCCGGCGACAACGGCGCCATGATCGTAACCTGGCCCGCTGCCACCAGATCTACCTCGACTATTTGCGAACGCTGCTGGACGAGATGGCGGCCGCCTACTCGCTGCGACCTGTTGAGGGCGCGCCCAGGTGTCGACGCCGCTGATCGAAGGAAGTCGGCCCCGCTCGATCCGAAGGCGTTCAATCTGAAGACGATTCGCAAAGGCTCGACAAGGTGGCGATCAGGGCCGGTGCTGGGAAGCGGCATTGATAGCAGAAATGCTTGAACACGTTGTTACCAGGGTCGACGCTAGCGTCGACCTTGAGCGCGATTTCGGACGCCGCGCGCCGAACTGGTGCAGCGCTGATCTACCGCCGCGCCCCCTGTTAGAATAACCCCGCCCAAAGGAAATGCCATGAGCGCAGCCCCCATCCGCGTCAAATCGCTCGACCACGTTACCCTGGTCGTCAAGGACCTGGAGCGTTCGCGCCGCTTCTATGTCGACGTCCTCGGCATGCGCGAGGTTCCACGGCCGGCGTTCTCTTTTGCGGGCTCGTGGTTCCAGGCGGGGGTGACGCAGATTCACCTCATCCTTGAATACGACGGCTCTGGGCCGGCGGGGAACCTCGTGCCGCTGGAGCGGCGGACGAGCCGGACCCATCACTTCGCGTTTCTCGTCGACGACGCGCGGGCGATCGTGCCGCGACTGGAGGAGTTGAAGGTCCCGGTGCTGGGACCGCCGAAGCCGCGGCCGGACGGGTACATCCAGGTTTTCGTGATGGACCCGGATGGGCACGTGGTGGAGCTGTGCTCGCCGCCGGGATCATGACAGTCGTGAGGGCGCCCATGAAGCCTGTGTCGAGAAGCGATTGCGCGGACTCGACATCGATGGCGACGAACTTGTCCTCGTCCTCAGGTTTGAGAAAGGGAAAAATGCGTCGTTCGAAGATCTCTCGCCCACGACAGGCGACGTCTTCTCGGTCAAGTTGATTGCGAGCAGTCATGGCGCCCTCCAGGCCCAACAATACGTCATTGTATTGCGAGACCGGATGGGGATATTGGGGTTTTCGTGATGGGAAGGCTCCCCGCTCTCACTTTCGTCCTGTGCCAGAGTCCGCTTCAAGACAGTGTCGGTCCTTCCGCCGAATCGTCTTCGGCATTCGATGACTCTAAATTCTTGTCTGCATGGCATTCAAGCCGATAGAATCAAGGAACCGCGTGGAAGCCTTCTTCGCCGCGAGGCGTGGCTTCCCGCAAGGCCTTCGGCCTGTCAACTCGCGGAGCGAGTCGACGACCTTGGGGGCGATCTGGTTTCGATCGGGTATGGGAGGCGTTTGGTCGCGTGTCGTGGTTGATCAGACGGCCACGTAAAAATCTGATCAAAACTTTAATTGCTGAACCTCAATTCAGCATGGCTGCGTAACAACGCAACCCGGATTTCATGGGGTTCGCCCGAGACGCCGTGATTTCTGTCGCCAAATCGGGATCGCCGGGGCCCGGGTCCATCGCGAGGTGGGCCGCTACCGGGGGCGGCCTCGGTCAAAAACCACAACCGGTTAGTCGCGGACGGCCCTTGCTTGCTCAGGTCCGCCGCGATGAACGTGGCGGGTAACGCCCGCCGGAAATGACAGGCTACACACGTAGACGCCGGCGCTGAAGTACACCGAGACCCGGGTTCAATTCCCGGCGCCTCCACTTTCATCAGGCGGTCCGCATTTCAAGGGACACGGCCTGCCTTTCGGGCAGGCCGTGTCTGTTAAAACGGCGTGCGCGAATCTGCTGTAGCGGAAGTCGCCAGACTTCCGCCTGGCACTCGGAACTCTGGCGAGTTCCGCTACGCCTCGCTGCAGAATCGCGCACGCCGGGGACTCACGCGGCAAGGGCCGGGGCCTTGGGGAAGTCGAGCGGGGTTCGCGCCACGTTGTTGAAGTAGTTCGTGAAGACGTTCAACCCGACGTGGGCCACGACCTCCGCGATCTCGGCGTCCCCGTAGCCGGCGGCACGGACGGCGGCAACGTCGGCGTTCCTGACCACCTTTTCTTCTCGATCACCGTGCGGGCGAAGCGAAGCAAGCACGTCGGCCTCGTTGGCGGGAGGCCGCTCGGCGGCTGTCGAGGATATCCCGGTCGTTGAGACCCGTCTGCTTGCCCAGCAAAGAATGGGCGGACACGCAGTAGTCGCAGTGGCTGGCCTCGCCCACGTCCAGGGCCAGTTGCTCCCGCACTCGTCCCGGCAGCTTGCCCGCCCAGGGGCGCTGATGAAGCCCAAGTAGGCTTCGAGGACGGGGGCGCGCGCGGGCCATGTTGGGGACGATGCCGAGCCTGGCCTTCACGGCATCGAGCAACTCCCTTGGCCCGGCCCCAGCGGCGCGGGCGATGGGGTGATACGTTCCGTCGAACTCCTCGCAGCCAGCCGGGTCGCCGCCTACCACCATGGCGGGCGGTGGCGACTGAACAGTGTATACAGACAGGTCTGTCTATAACGCGACCAAGAAAAGGCTACGGGCCCCTTCTTCGGCGAGCAGTTTCAAGGCGGCGTCACGCACACGCGTCGGCGGCGTCGGGGGCGCCGATCACGGCGTGATCAGGGCGCCGACCAGGAGCGTGACGGCGGGCTACCCTGCCGCCTTGCCAACGGTCTTCGATCGCCGCAAGAACTCGCCGGAATGGCCAAGCTTGTGCCTGCGGACGAATTCGGCGCTGGGTGGCCGGGATCGGCGAGTTCGACGGCGTGGCGTTCCCGAAAAGGGCAGCCGCGGAACTCCGCTTCGACGAGGTCCTTCAAGGCGGCGAAGAAGGCCTGCGGGTCCTTTATCTTCTTGCCATGACGCTCCAGGGCTACCTGAAGAACCCAGCACGCTTTCCTCCCGGTGCTTCAGGGTACAGGGATCAAGTCGTCCTTGGACGGGAAACGCTTGTACAGGCTCATCTTGGCGCCGGCTTCGGCGATGATCCGGTCGACGCCCACGTCGCCGTCCTGCAGGAACGCGGTCGGCGGTTTCCAGGATGCGTTGCCGAGCGTCCGAGGTTTCTCGTTTGCGTCCCATGCCTGAAGTATACAGACCTGTCTGTTCATAGACAAGCCGGCGCCGGCTTTTTTTTTTTTGGGCGCTCGTGGCGGTGCGCGAATCGACTCGGGCGCGTCGGATGCCCTCGCCGTTCGCCGGTTTCCCGCGAACAATGATAGAACCATGCTCATCGGCCTGTTGAAGGCCGACGCACGCCGCTCCGCGCTCGTCCCACCGCAGCCCTGGCGTGGCCGGGCGTCGTGCATTCGTCGGCCGCGTCCCGGATGTCGAACGGAGGAAGCGGACCATGAAAAAGCTCTGGCTGGCTTTTGCCGCAGTGTTGCTGTTTTCGTTTTTTGTCCTCGGCTGGGTCGGCACGCGCATCTATCAAGAGGCGCCCCCGATACCGGACAAGGTCGTCACGACGGATGGCAAGACGGTCATTCCGGACGGGGACATCGGCCGGGGCCAGAACGTCTGGCAGGCGATGGGCGGCATGGAGGTCGGCTCGATCTGGGGGCACGGGAGCTGCGTGGCGCCCCGACTGACGGCGGACTGGCTGCACCGGGAATGCGTTTTCATCCTGAACGAATGGGCCCGCTCCGCGTTCGGCAAAGACTATGACCGGATCGGGGGCGAGGACCAGGCCCGGCTGCAGAAGGCCTGGAGCAGTTGCTGCGGACGAACACGTTCGACGCGGCGTCGAACACTGTCACCGTCGACGCGGTGCGGGCCCGGGCGTTCGAGTCCAACATGCGGCACTATGCGGAGGTGTTCGGCAACGGAAACGCCGATTACGCCATCCCGAAGAACGCGCGTGACCCGGGCTACAGTTGCCGGCCGCCTTCTTCTGGACCTCGGCGGCTTCCACGAACCGCCCCGGCCGGGACATCTCCTACACGAGCAACTGGCCGCATGAGCCGCTGGATAGCAACCGGCCGACCGGGGAGGCCGTTGTCTGGACCAGCGTCATCACGCTGCTCGCGGGGACGGCCATGGTGGTGGTACGCGTCCCAGGCAAGAGGAGGGCCAGGAGCTGCAGGTCGATCCCATCCTCGGCTGGCAAGCGACCCCGTCGCAGCAAGCGACGATCAAGTATTTCGTCGTGGCGGCGATGATCCTGGTGCAAATCCTGCTGGGCGTCATCACCGCCCATTACGGCGTGCGGGAAGGGGACGGCTCTACATCCCGCTGCCGAGCTGGCTGCCCTGCTGCGTCACCCGCACCTGGCATTTGCAGCTCGGCGTGCTGTGGATCGCCAATACCTGGCTGGCCGGCCTGTTCATCGGCCGCCTCGTCAGCGGGGCCGAGCTCTGGCGGCAGAAACTTCGGGGTGAACTGCTGCTCGTCGCCCTGCTCGTCGTGGTCGCGGGGTCGGTCGGGCAATGGCTGAGCGTGCAGAACCACCTTCTCGGAGACGGCCTCCTTTTATTTCCGGCCATCAAGGGTACGAGTACATCGACCTGGGCCGAGTCTGGCAGATCGCCCTCTTCATCGGCCTGCTGCTCTGGCTGTATCTCGTCGTCCGCGTCGTCCGCCCGGCCCTCCAGCGGCCCGGCGATCAGAAGAGCCTCTTGCTGATCTTCCTGATGGCCTCGACCGCCATCGGCCTCTTCTACGCCGCGGGCTTCGCCTGGGGCCAGCACACGCACCTCTCCGTGGTCGAGTACTGGCGCTGGTGGGTGGTCCATTTGTGGGTGGAGGGTTTCTTCGAGGTCTTTGCGACGGCCGTGATCGCGTTCTTCTTCGCCCGTCTCAACCTCGTGACGCCGCGCCTGGCGGCGGAGGCCTCGTTGCTCTCGGCCACGATCTTCCTGGCCGGCGGGATCATCGGCACGCTGCACCATCTCTATTTTGCGGGCACGCCCACGGTGGCTATCGCCTGGGGCTCGGTGTTCAGCGCCCTGGAGGTTGTGCCGTTGATCATGGTCGCGTATCCGGCGCTGGAAGACCTGCGCATGTCGAAGGCGACGGCCTGGGTGCGCAAGTACAAATGGCCGATTTATTTCTTCGTGGCGGTGGCGTTCTGGAACATGGTGGGGGCCGGGCTGTTCGGCTTCATGATCAACCCGCCGATCGCGCTTTACTACATGCAAGGCTTGAACACGACGCCGGTGCACGGCCATGCGGCCCTGTTCGGCGTGTACGGGATGCTGGGCATCGGTTTGATGCTCATGTGTCTGCGGGCGCTCATTCCGGGCCTCGTCTGGAAGGAAGGGACGCTCAAGTTCGCCTTCTGGTCGATGAACATCGGCTTGATGGCGATGTGCGTGCTGAGTCTCTTGCCGGTCGGCCTGATGCAGACCTGGGCCTCGGTGGACCAGGGTTACTGGTACGCGCGCAGCCCCGAGTTCACGCACACCGAGGTCATGCAGGTGCTGCGCTGGCTGCGCGTGCCGGGGGACACCGTCTTCGCTCTCGGCGCCATCGCCCTCGTCTGGTTCGTGGCGGGGTTGAAGACCGGGCATTCCATCAGCAAGGAGGGCGGCGCCGGTTCGGCCGCCTGAGCGGGTCGGCGACGATCGAGCGACCTCGCCTGAACGGCTTCGCTCCGGCGCGGAGACCAAACGTGATTTTTTTCGTTTGCGTTTTCCGCGCCGCTGCCCCATCCTGGTAAGCGCATATCCTTCAACGACTCGCACACCCGCAATCCCGAGCCGTCGCCCAGAAAGCGGGGCGGCTTGCCAGGAAGGGAGGGATCGGATGTCTCGTTCGCGGTTGCAGATCCGGGCCGATGTGGCCGCGGCGATTCAGCAGCGCCGCCCCGTTGTCGCTCTCGAATCCACCCTCATCGCGCATGGACTTCCCTGGCCTCTGAACCTCGAGACGGCGCGCGATTCCGAAGCGGCCGTCCGCGCCGAAGGGGCGCTGCCGGCGACCATCGCCGTGCTCGACGGCCGGCCGACGGTCGGCCTTTGCGAGGCGGAGCTGGAAGGGCTGGCCCGCTGCAAGAACGTGGTCAAGGCGAGCCGCCGCGATCTGGCCACCGCGGTCGCCATGCGTTTCACCGCCTCGACCACGGTCGCCGCCACCATGGCGCTGGCGGCGAAGGCGGGTGTCCGCATCCTCGCGACCGGCGGCATCGGCGGCGCTCATCCCGATACGACGCATCCCTGGGACATCTCGGCCGACATCGCGGAGTTGTCGCGTACGCCCGTCGCGGTCGTCTGCGCCGGGGCCAAGAGCATCCTCGACATCCCGCGCACTCTCGAACTGCTCGAAACCGCGGGCGTTCCCGTCCTCGGCTTCGGCACCGACGAGTTTCCCGCCTTCTACGTGCAATCGAGCGGGCAACGTCTCACGGCGCGCGTCGATTCCGCGCGACAGGCCGCCGACATCTGCCGCGCTCACTGGGAACTGGGCGGTTGCGGCGTTGTTCTGGCCCAGCCGATCGAGGGGACGGTGGCGCTGGCGCCGGACACCTTCATGAGCGCGCTCTCGGAGGCGGAACGGGACGCGGTCGGCGAAGGCGTGCGCGGCAAGGAGTTGACGCCGTTCCTTCTCTCCAAGCTGCACGAGATCACGCACGGTCAGACGCTGCGCGCCAACCATGCGCTGGTGATCGCCAACGCCCGGCTGGCGGCCCAGGTGGCGCGGTCGCTGCACGCCGGCGCGAATGATTAGACCTCGATTGGGCTCGGCAGGAGCCTCGCCCTCCCGGCCGCCCTCCCGGCCGAAGCTCGCTCTTTCGGAGAACCGGATCGACGCCTTTCCGCGGCGTGAGCGCGATGCGTTCACGCCGCGTTTTTTTTATGGCACGAGAGAACATTGCTGCGGCGCGCGGGGGACTTTCCCAAAACTCCTCTTCTCCCAGGTTCCCTTTCCTGGCTAAGATAAACTAGTTTGTTCGACGCCGAGCGCGGCCACGAGGGCGGCGCGGGCTCGACTGGCCCGTTTCGAGTTCACTTTTTTGGGGAAGGAGTTCCCCCCTCATGCTCCAACACATGCTTCTCGCCCTGGCCACGACCGGACTGTTCAATCCGTCCGACAAGGTGGCGCCGAGCCGTAGCGAAAAGGCCGCCCTGAAAGATGAGGTCGGCGACCTGAGCGGTTTCTACACCTGCAAGGGACAGGAGGTCGGCGGCAAAGCCTACTCGGGCGTCGCCGTCATCTCCAAGAAGAAAGACATCTACGTCATCCAGTGGATGGTGACGGGGGGCGCGACGTTCACCGGCGTCGCCATCCGGCAAGGAGACACCTTTTCCGCCAGCTGGATGCTGCCCGGCGAAAGGGGAACCATCCGCGGCGTGAACGTCTATAAGATCGAGTCGGGCCCGCGCCTGACCGGCCGCTGGGCGACCTTGCCCGGACCCGGTTATCTCCAGAACGAGACGCTGACGTTTCTCAAGGCGCTCGAGGAGGAGGAGTAAGACGGCGCTTGAAATGAACAACGGCCGGGGGCGTGGCGCCTCCGGCCGTTTTTTTCGCTACGTATGGTTGAGGGGCAGGTGAACGGCTCGTCCTTGCCAATCCGGCGCTTCGGAGCATTCGACGACCAAGAGCGTTTCCTCAATTGCCCGTCCAACTGGAAACCGGTCGCCGAGACAAACACACCTGGCATTGGCTCCGAGATCAGGGCGACGTAGGAGCAGCCCGCGCACGATATCGCCGTTGAAGTTCTCGTCGGCGAGGAAGCGGAGCATGCGCCATGCTCATCCTTGTCTTCGGGCCATCAACCGAGCGCGAATCTCGTTAAGGTCACCCTGGCGGCTTTCAATACGATCGCGCACCTCTTCGGCCTTCTCGTCGCGTCTTGCGAGATCTTCGATTTCGGCCCGATGCCGGAGGAAATAGACAATCACGCCGTACACGTCGGGCAGATTGAGAGTGTCGTATCGCTGCACGATCGTTTCGGGGTCGCGCCGTCCTGAAAGGCGTGAATCACGAGTTCCAGAAGCACGCGCGAGGAACCGACGCGCAGGGCGCCATCGGCGTCTTCGCGCAACGGTGGAGGCTCAGCTTGAAGAGTGACGGACACGGCTTTTCTCCTCTACTTCACCGCGTGCATTCTACCGTGCTGTCAAAGAGTCCGTCCGCCCCGGTTCTGCGAACCGGGGCTAAACGGAGGCGTGTCGTCAATCCTTGCTGCCCGGCGCCGGCGAGCGTACCGCCGGGTTTTCACGCTCCTGAAGGAGGATGTGGACGCCGCGCTTGTTCGAGATGACGACGTCCAGGAGGCCGTCGCCGTTGATGTCGATGACGACGAACATGGTGCCGATGCCGCAGTCGTCGTCGATCTCGTGCGGGATGTAGCTGATCTTGCCGTCCTTGCCCTTCTTGGCCTCGAACCAGTAGACGTAGGGCGGGTCCTGGGCGCCGGGGTCGCCCATGCCGCCGTGGGCCCACCAGCGGCGGCCGGTGACGAGGTCGGTGAGGCCGTCGCCGTTGATGTCGGCCTGGACGAGAGCGTGGGTCTCGGAGGGGAGCGAGAAGCGGCCGGGGCCGATGACGGCGATCAGCGTGTTCCCCTTGTCGCCGCCGCGGGTGAAGCCGATTTCGTAGCCGGGCTTGATGGCGCCGCTCTTCTTGGCCGCCTCGAGGATTTCCTTGGCGATGTCTTGCGGCTTCTTGCCGGCGAGGGGGACGCGGACAACGATGGCGCCCTTGGACGGCTTCGCCTTGCCCCCCTCCGCCTCGATCGCCTGGATGCAGTACTCATCACTCAAGGAGAGCTGCGCCCGGCGCTCGTCGTCGCGCGCCTTGCGCAGGGCCTCGAAGATCTCCACTTCTTGCGGGTTCAACATCCGCTTCTTCAGGCTCTCCTTGGCATGGTCGGGCGGCGTCAAGAAGAGGTTGTTCTGCGTGAAGCCGATGCCCCCCTTGCCCGCCTTCTGCTGATACCACCAGAAGCCGTAACCGTGCGCGGAGGAGCTGATCACGTCGGCCTTGCCGTCGCCGTTGACATCGACGGCGTACATGTCGGCACAGGCGGGGCCGAGGTTGGCAGGATGGAAGGTCCAGGGTTTCTCGCTCAACTTTTCCGGCTGCTCCCACCAGCCGCCGGTGCAGAGGATGTCGACGCGGCCGTCGCCGTTGACGTCGCCGTGCCCGAGGCCGTGGGAGAAGCGCTGCGTGCCGGGGACCTCTTTGCCGGGGGCGCTGGGGCCGCTGATGGAATGCTTTTCCCACGGCTGGGTCGGGTCCTTGCCGGGGAGGAAATAGCACATTTCGCCCATGTTGCCTTTGCCGGGGGGTTGCCAGCCCATGACGAGGACTTTTGCCCGTCTTGAAGAGGTCGACGAAGATGGGGGTTCCCGTTGCAGAAGCGCTGCCGGTGAGGAGGTGCTCCTTCCATTTCCTCCCGCCTTGCCCGGATTCTCATACCAGAAGCACTCCTTGCCGGGGAAGGGGATGACGATGACGTCGGGATAACCGTCGCCGTTGAAGTCATCGACGAAGCAGGCGAAGGACTCGGAGTAGCCGGCGGGGTTCCAGGCCTTGTCGACGCGGACGATGTGGCGCTTCCAGTCGGGGGCTTCGTACCAGCAATCGCCGACGAAGATATCCAGCTTGCCGTCCTTGTTGAAGTCGGCGACGGCGACGCCTTCGGAGCGGAAGGTCTTGTCGACGACGATCTTCTTCCACTTGATGTGCGACGCGGGAACCGGGGTTGTCTTTTGCGCGTGGGCGGGCGCAGGCGCAGCCGCGAAGCTTATCCAGGCCGCCACGACGAAGGAGAGATTGGAAAGGCGCCGCATGAGCAAGTGTCCTCGCAAAAAAGGGTAACGGCACGAGCTTGGGAATACCGAATGTTCAAGAGCGTACAGGCGATTATCGGCCGGGCGGGTGTGCGCCGCAAGGGGCTGAGTGGAGCGGAAAAAACGGGCAAAGGACGACGGCCCATCCGGCGGAAAAAGAGAACGCTACAGACTGCCCCGATTGACAAGGATTTTTCTTGACAGCCGTCACAATTGTTTGCCCAGGCGCACGCCGAAGAATACAATCAAGTGGGGATTCGACCAGCGGCTTGCGGTTTTTGACCAAGGGAGAATAGCGGCGGGCTTCAGCTCGCGGCCGGAAATCTTGGCCCCGGGTCTACCCGGCGATGCCCCTGGAAGGTTGCCGTCATGAACAAGCCTCTGATGGAAGTCGTCCTGCCCCGGCTCGCCCGGCCTCTCTATCATCAGCTCGAACGTTTCCAATCCGGCAAGCTCGACGAATCGCAGTTCACCGAGAACTTCGAGGCCATCCTGCGGCGGCACCACCGCTGGCTGTCGCGGCGCGGCGTTTCCGCCGCCAAGGCCGCGGTCGCCATCCATGCCGCCGTCCTCGTGCTCAGCCTGCCCGGCATGCGCGCCGAGGCCGAGGAGGAAGGGGTGCCCCTCGAAGTGGTCGAGCACCGGGCGCTCAAAGAGGCCGCGCTGGACATCGCCTCGTGTTATGGGTTGCCGTACCGTAAAGTGGCGCACCGACTCGCCGTGCGCGTCGCTCGTTACGGCGACTGATTTCTTTTGCTGGATCGCTCCGGGGATCAAGGTTCCCTCGACCCTCTCTTGACGGCTTCGATGTTTTTTCAGCCGGGCGTCACCCAACGGATCCGGCGCCGCTCGCGTTAGACATGCGCATCCATCTGCAGGTCATCGACGGTCCGCACCAGGGCCAGGACTTCAGCTTCGCCCGGCACGATACCTTTCTGGTCGGCCGCTCCCGCCACGCCCACTTCCAGTTGCCGCTCAAGGACAAGTACGTCTCGCGCATTCACTTCATGGTGGAGATCAACCCCCCCCAGTGCCGACTCGTCGACATGGGCAGCCACAACGGCACCTTCGTCAATAGCCAGCGCGTCCTGTCCGTCGACTTGAAGGACGGAGACCAGGTGCGGGCCGGGCACAGCCTGTTTCGCGTCACGCTCGAAGCCGAAGCGACCGACACGGCCGCCACCATCGTGCCCGCCCCCGCGCCGAGCGGCGAGATGAGCGTCGCGCCGGACCGTATTCCCGGCTACAATCTGCTGGGCAAGCGGCGCGAGGACAGCCTCGGCAGCGTCTACGAAGCGACGCGCATGGCCGACGGCCTGCCGGTCACGCTCCGGCTTCTCGTTCCGGCGATGAGCGGCAACCGCGCCCAGGTCGACGCCTTCCTCTACGAGGCGCAATCGCTGCGCACGCTCGAGCACCCGGGCATCGTCCGCTTTGTGGAAGGAGGGGACGCGGACGGCATCCTCTTCTTCGTCTTCGAGCAGGAGCGCGGGCTGGACGCCGCCAAGCTGTTGACCGGTCAAGGTCCGTTCGGCGAGAGACGCGCGCTGCGCGTTCTCGATCAGGCGCTCAGCGCCCTCGCATACGCTCACGGGCAGGGCATGGTCCATCGCGACCTGAAGCCGTCGAACATCATCATCGAAGGAGAGAAGGCCAGGAGATGACGCGGGTTTCGCCGACTTCGGTCTGGCCTGCATCTATCATAATTCCCAGCTCAGCGGCTTCGAGCATCACGGCGACGATTTCACCGCCAGCGTCGCCGCCGCCGGTTGATCACCACCCGTCGAGGTGCCGCAAAGGCCTGACCAGTACGCCGCCGCCGCCACGCCTATTTCCTGCTGACGGGCCATCCGGTCTACGATTTTCCGACCGAAGCCCACTCCGCAATACTCGCTGCTCCTGCAAACGCAGCCCGTGCCGATATCCGGCGCCGCCGGCCTGAGTTGCCCGACGCCCTGGTCGCCGCCATCCACAAGTGCTCGTGCCGCAATCCCGCCAACCGCTACAAGGACATCGCCGGCTTCCGCGAGCCGCTGTGCGCGACAAGGTACTGGTGCCGCGATCCGGCAGCAGGTCCGGCGAGCCGAGCCGACCTGGCGTGAACGCAAGCGCGAAACCATCATCCCCTGTCCGGAGCCCGCTCGCGCAGCCCATTTGCAACGTAGCTACTCAATTCAGCGGCGGCTGTTTTGGGCTTCCAGATAGGTTGATTCCTCCTCGAGCGCCTGGGCTGCGCGCGGCCCTGGCGGCGACTTCACTTCTGCGCGCTTCGATTGGAGTGTGTCATGGACCTGTCACGTTTTTCTCTGGATGCGTTGCTGGCGAACGGGAATGGGAATGGCGTGCTGCATGCGGAGAAACCGTCGGCCGATGCGGCTCTGCAAAACGCGGCGGGCGCGAAACCGCAAGCGGCGGGTGAGGCAGGGGGCGAAGGGGAGGCGCGTGCGGAGGGGCGGAGAACATCCCGCAGGCTCGAAGACTCGCCTGCGGCTTGACTCTCGCGCGGGCTTGCGGACGGGGAATCCTTATAATCGGCGGGTGCGCGGCTCAAGCGGATGCTCTTGGAGGCGGTGAGCGAAGAAGACATCGTGGCGATCGGGAAGAAGCTCGTGCAGCTCGCGCTGGAAGGGAATGTGGCGGCGGCACGCGTGTTGTTCACGTACGTGTTGCCGAAGGGGGTCGAACTGGATCGGGTGAACATGGACGAGTGGGCTGGTATCGCCAGGAGCAGCGGATGGAGGAGGAGATGAGGCCGATCATGAAGTCGCCGGAGCCGGGTTCTCGCGCTCGACATCGTGCGGACGCTCTCGGACCCGGCGGCGTCGGCGGGGAAGGCGGCGCTGATGAGCGAGGTGCTGCGGACGGGTTCCATGGACGTGTTCTCGTCGCCGGAGAAGCTGCGGACGGTGCTGAGCGGCGCCGCGGCGCCCGGCGGAGAAGGGGAAGAAGGGGCGCAAGGCAAAGCGGGTAAACGGTGAACGGCCCCTGGCGCCTCGCGGTCTCGGTTGGGCGAGCGCGGGGCTGAAGGGCGGCTCGCGCGGCTTTGCGCGACTTTGACGGCGCCTGATTTGAAGAGGGGTGAGACGCGTCTTGAGGGGGCGCGGGCGGGCGGGGTGCGCACTTGCGGGAGCCGCGAGGCGCCGGCACTCTGTTTTTCCGACAGCGTGGGCGCACAAGGGGCTGCGCGAGGGGCGAGCGCGGCCGCTATAATGGCGGCATGTCCCTCTCCCCCACGTCGTTGCCGTCGCGCTGGGAATTGGCCGCCGAGGCGATCGCGGTCAAGATTCGCTGGTTCGGCATCCTGTTCGGCTACCTGATCGTCAGCTTCGGCGCCGAGGAGCACCGCGACATCTTGAGCGCCATCCTCGCGCTCGGTGTCGTCTATGCGGGGGTTGATACGGCGTACAGTTCGGCGCGGCCGCATTTTCCTGGATCGTTTCCCTGGTCATCGCGGGGCTGGAGTCCCTGTTCATCGGCCTTCTGTGCTACTACCACACGGGGCTCGACAGTCCGTTTCGCTACTATTACGTCCTTTCCCTCGTTCGCGAGCGCTACGCTGGCCTGACGCGGGTGACCAACCTGGATTCCAGCGCTGCACAAGCGCCGGCTTCGTCATGCCTACGTCGCCTTGCCCCTGAGCGACGGCAACTTCCTCGCTGTTGCTGCTCCTCGTCCTGCTTGGCTGGGTGACCTGGGCCTGCTCCGCGCTCCTGCTCAAGCCGCGTCGGCGATTACCTCGGGCGGCTGAACGAGGAGCTGGAGACGCATCGCAGCCGGCTCGAGCACGGCATCGCCGAGCGGACACGCGCCTTGAGAGCGCGCAGCGCACGTGCCGCACCAGGAAAGATGGCGGCCTTCGGGCTCTTGGCGGCGGGGATCGCCCACGAAGTCGGCAACCCGCTCACGTCGATCAGCTCGATGGTGCAGATGCTGGAACGCCGCGACCAGGACGAGTACACGCGCGAGAAGCTCAGCCATGTCAGCGGCCAGTTGCTGCGCATCCAGACGACGCTGCGCGAGCTGATCCAGTTCAGCCGGCCGGCAAGCGCCATCCGGCAGCGCGTCGCGCTGGGGGACGTGGTCGCGGAAGCGCTGAACATCGCGAAGTATTACAAGCGGATCAAGGGCCGCCGCATCGAAAGCGACATGCCGGCCGACCTTCCCCCCGTCCTCGGCGTGCGCGACCAGCTGGTGCAGGCGATGCTCAACCTGGTCCTCAACGCCATCGACGCGACGGAGAAGGGGGGCTTGATCCGCATCGAGGGACGGGCGAGCGAAGGCGGCGTGATCATCGCCGTATGCGACGACGGCGCCGGGATCGCGGCCGAGGACGCGGCACGATTGTTCCAGCCCTATTTCACCACGAAGCCGCACGGCGCTGGGTTGGGGCTTGTCGTTACCCGGAAATACCGTCGGCGAGCACGGCGGCAGCATCGCGCTTGAGTCGACGCCCGGCGCAGTACGACGTTCCGTGTCCGCCTGGCCGGGAATCGAAAACGTGCGGACGCCGTCTTGCCGTGAGCCGGAGGCGAGCGCGGGCGGCGCCATGAGGGCCGCTCCATGAAACGGCGCCGCAGGGAACATCCTGAGACAAGAGCTGGCCAAGCGTTGAACTGGGATGCCTGTTCCACACCCGTGATCCATGATGTCCGCCGTCCACATCCTCGTCGTCGACGACGGCCGCCGATTCGGTGACAACCTCGCCGAGTTCCTCGGCGGCGAGGGCTTCCGCGTCACCGTCTGCGGCTCCGGTGAGGACGGCGTCGCGCAGGTCGCCGCCACGCGCGCTTCGATGTCGCCCTGTGCGACGTCAATCTTCCCGGCATCGACGGCATCGAGTTGCTCGACCGCCTGCTCAAGATCAGCCCCGAGACGCTCGTCCTCCTCATTACCGCCTTTGGGCGCGGTCGATGGCGCCGTCGCCGCCTTTCCAGCGCGGCGCCCACGACTACCTCATCAAGCCGGTTCGCTTGGACGAGGTGCTGGCCAAGATCCGCCGCCTGCTCGACTACCGGGATCTTCGCCTCGACAACCAATGGCTGCGCCGCGAGCTGAGCCGGGAGCACGACGCGACGCTCATCGGCTCCAGCCCCGCGCTGCAGCGGGCGCTGGCCGTCGCGGGCAAGGTGGCGCCGACGCGCTCCACCGTGCTCATCACGGGCGAGAGCGGCACGGGCAAGGAGCTCGTCGCCCGCGCCATCCACCGGCACAGCAACCCGGATGGCCGCTTCCTCGCGGTCAACTGCGCCGCGATCCCGAGCGATCTTTTGGAGAACCAGCTCTTCGGTCATCGCCGCGGCGCTTTCACCGGGGCGGATCGGGATCAAGCGGGGGTTTTCCTGCACGCCGGGACGGGCACGGTGTTCCTCGACGAGATCGGCGAGCTGGCGCACTCCATCCAGGCGAAGCTGCTGCGAACGCTTGAGCAAAAGGAAGTGATGCCGGTGGGGGCCAACGAGCCGGTCACGGCGTCGTGCCGCATCCTGGCGGCGACCAACAAGGATCTCAGCGCCGAGACGCAGGCAGGCCGCTTTCGGCCCGACCTGTTCTATCGGCTGAACATCGTGACCATCGCATTGCCGCCGCTGCGCGAGCGGCGTGAAGACATACCGGACCTTGTCGATCATCTGCTCCGCAAGCACGCGCGCGAGCTGGGCAAGCCGATGGCCGGGGTGAGCTTCGAGGCGATGCGCATCCTGCTGGCCTGCCCGTGGAAAGGCAACGTGCGCGAGCTGGAGAACGCCCTGCAGCGGGCGGTGATCCTGGGAGAAGGTCCGCTCGTCACTCCCGCCGATCTGCCGCCGGACCTGGCGCCCGAGGAGAACGAGCCTTCCTTGGTCGACGATCTGAACGAGGCAGTGCGGCGCTTCGAGCGGCTACACATCGAGCGCATGCTGCGCCGCTTCCCGGACAAGAAAGAAGCGGCGCGGCGGCTGAGAGTGGGTCTGTCGTCCTTGTATCGCCGCATCGCCGATCTAGGCGTTGAGACCCAGCAGGAAGTAAGCTGACAGGGGCGAGCCGGGCGGCGTTTGCCCCCGGAGGAGATTCCACGAGAGGCGAATTCCATAACGGAGCACGCATGCCAACTTCTTCGCCAACTCGCAACGGCGCTCTCGATCCGGAAAAGCCGGTCACCGTGCCGGACTTCCTCCAGGCCCGGACGCGCGGCGTCAAGCTGACCGTATTGACCGCCTACGACTACACGATGGCGCAGCTCCTGGACCGTGCCGGGGTGGACGC
Organism: Gemmataceae bacterium; assembly: GCA_046350295.1. Lineage (GTDB taxonomy): Bacteria > Planctomycetota > Planctomycetia > Gemmatales > Gemmataceae > JAXMAR01. The sequence continues at coordinate 1,762 of JAXMAR010000017.1, read as the reverse complement.
CTTGCTCGTCGGCGACTCGCTCGGCATGGTGGTGCAAGGCGAGGAGAACTCGCTTGCCGTCACGCTGGAGCAGATGATTTACCACTGCAAGATGGTGGCGCGCGGCGCCCGCCGCGCCCTGGTCATCACCGATCTGCCGTTCATGAGCTATCAGGTGAGCCCGCAGCAGGCGCTCGAGAACGCGGGCCGGCTGGTCAAGGAAGGGAAGACGCAGGCGGTGAAGCTGGAAGGCGGCGCGCGCATGGCGCGTGCGATCGAAGCCATCGTCGCCGCCGACATCCCCGTGATGGGCCACGTCGGACTCACGCCGCAATCGGTCCATCGCTTCGGCGGCTTCCGGGTACAGCGTGACGAAGCCCGTCTGCTGGAGGACGCGCGGGCCGTGCAGGACGCGGGGGCGTTTTCCGTCGTCCTCGAATGCGTTCCCTCGGACGCCGCGGCGCGGATCACCGAGGCGCTCAAGATCCCCACCATCGGCATCGGCGCCGGCCCGGGCTGCGACGGCCAGGTGCTGGTCACTCCCGACCTGCTCGGGATGTTCGAGGATTTGAAGCCGCGCTTCGTGAAACGCTATGCGGAGCTGGGACAGGCGATCGTCCACGCGGCGCGGGAGTACTGCGACGAGGTTCGCAAGGGAGAGTTTCCCGGCGCGGAGCATGGCTTTCGCTGACGCATCCTGAAGCGCCGGCGAGGCCAACTACCTGCGCGCCGCCCACGCCTTTTCAAAAAAGTCCAGGATGGGCCTCGGGTCCGTCAAGCCATGCGGATGGTGATCACCCCCAGCCTTGACGATGCGTTCCACAGGTCCGCCGAGGGCCTTGTACCGCTCGAAGACGATCTCCGAGTTCTCGCGATGTGGGACAACCTTGTCGCTGTCGCCGTACACCAGCAGCAGAGGCAGCTTCGCCTCGGCGAGGGGGGCCAGGTTGTCCACGGGGTTGCCCTTGTGCGCGACCGCCTCGGCGTCGTTCTTGAATCCGAACGCCTTGAGCACGTTCTGCCACTCGGCCGCGGAGCCCGGTCCGGCGCCGAGCCCCTTCAGCTTTCCGCCCGGCCAGCTCTTGAAGTCGCAAACCCCGTTGTCGAGGTAGACCGCCAGCGTCTTGTCCGGGTGCGCCGCCGCCCACGCCATGCAGTAAAGGGCGCCGCGACTCAAACCGATGAGGCCGGGCTTCGGATGCAAGCCGTGTTCATGCACCAGCGCCGCGTAGAGTTTTTCCCAGCGGGCCATCGCCTTGGGAGCCCCGAACAGATTCGGAACGCTCATGTAAGCGAGATGCCAGCCGGCTTTCACCAGCTCGATGTCGGCGTTGGGAAACGCCCCGAAGAACTCCCCACGCCAGGCCCACGGTCGGCCCGGAAGCGGCCGCGCCGGCTCCACGACGATGACGTCGGCGCCGTCGACTTGAAAGTCATGCCGGGCGAAGCCGTTCCATTTGCTCGTCTTGCCCGCGAAGGGTTGTGCCACCTTTCCGGCGCGTTCGGCCGATCCGCCGTCCCCGGCCGCGCACAGGCCGCCGAGGAGCGCGGCGACGAACAGTGGAGCGGTCCCGTTCATGGCTTCTCCTTCGTCAGAGGAGGACTGGTTTCCGCGCAAGCAAAGAAGGGAGCCGTTGGGCCCCCTTCCGAGTCGACGTGGTCAAGGACAGTATCCCCGACAGGAGTCGAACCTGTAACCTTTGGCTCCGGAGGCCAACGCTCTATCCAATTGAGCTACGGGGACATCGAATGAAGCCATTATAGAGGAGGGGCCGCAAAAAAA
>JAXMAR010000016.1:0-142905 GCA_046350295.1 Gemmataceae bacterium | reverse complement strand
CTGCATCATCTGATGGCCGGTCTCGTGGATCGAAGCGGCGCGGTGGTAGACGGAGCGGATGATCGCGTAGCGGTCCGCCATGCGGGCCATCTGCGGAAAGTGCTCGCAGATCTGGACGCCCGGGACGTTGGTGTTGATCGGGCGGAACGGGCCGCGGACGTTATCGGGGGCGCCCGGCTTCAGGTCCCAGGTATCGAGGTGGCTCGGGGCGCCGACCAGGAAGAGGACGATGCAGTTGATGTCGCTCGACCGCGCCGCGCCGGCCGCTTTCAACTGATTGAGATCTGCGAGCGACAGGCCGATCGCGCCCGCGGCGAGACCGCCCGCGCGGAGAAAATCGCGGCGCGTCAGGCCGTCACAGAAGCGAGCGCCTTTGTTGCTCTCGAAGCTCAGCATGACTCATCCCCCCAGAAGAGACTTTCCCAGGTTCCAAGCATAGCAAAGGGTCGCCCGGAAGGGAAAGGAAAATAGGCGGAATCGGGGGCTGGGAGGCTTTGTTCCGATGGGACGCTTCTTATTCGAGGCCGCCCCTCTGAACTCTCACGAGTTCAGCTACCGGTTGGCGGCATTGACTCCGCGCGAAACGAGCGGCTATCGTCCTTCCGAGTTCCTCCGGGTTTCCCCATTCGGACGAGAACCATGCCCTTGGCTTCGGAGACAAGTGTCCGGAACCGCCTCTGGCAGCGTCTGCTCCTCAGGAGCGCCGCGGTCGGCGGCGGGATTCTCGGCGCTCTGGGCTTGCTGGAGGGGCTGTGCCATTGCTGGCTCTGGCTCACGCCCCCCGAGCGCACGCCCGGACGCTGGGAGTTCCGGGCGACCCGGCCGACGCCCTATCGCGACGCCGCCTACTTCGGCCCCGACTTCCTCGACGAATCGATGCGCTGCGTCCGCATCCGGCCCGCCGCCGGCGGCGCCTTCTGCCTCCTGAACGACTTCGAGGGGACCCGCATCCGCATCCGCGGCGGCCGCCGCCACACGACGGACCAGCCGACCTCCTATAGCGACACGATTTACCTGGTTGGCGGCTCGACCGTCTTCGATCAGGAAGTACCGGATGAATGGACGATCGCCAGCTGTCTGCAGCGACTCGTCAACGGGGCGGGCCTGAGTTACCGCGTCGAAAACCTCGGCGTGCCGGCCATGAGCGCGGCGCAGCAGACGCTGCGGCTGGCGCGAACCGAGCTGCGCCACGGGGACATCGTCCTCTTCTATGACGGCGTCAACGACGTCTACTATCCGGTTTACCACGGCCAGACCGGCGGCTGGCGACCGGACCAGCCCGACGCCTCCGGGGCGCGGCGACTCAAGGGGGTCGACCGGTTACTCTACCCGTGGTGCGTCCGCAACCAGGGTTGGAGCGCCTGCGCCAAGCTGATGCTGCGGCGTCTGGAGCGGCAGGCGTCCGCGGCCCGCGTGGACGCGGAGGCGCTGGCGCAAGCGCTCCGCCGCGCCGAGGCGGGCTACCGAGACGCATTGGCCGAGGCGCGAACGCGGGCGGAAGCAAAGGGCGCGCGGTTCGTCCATTTTCTTCAGCCGCACCTCTTCGCGCACGAGCAGCCGACCGCCTACGAGAAACGTCTGCGGAAGAAGGAGGAACGCGAGGCGCCCGGGTTGGAACGGGCCTTTGCCACCGCCTATCCGCGCTTCCGCACGGCGCTCGAGGCTCTGGGCCGGGACGGCCTCGTCTCCGTCGATTTATCCGATGTCCTCGCGGATCGTCCGGACGGCACGGAGTTTTATCTCGATTTCTGCCACGTCAACCACGCCGCCAACGCGCGTGTCGCCGAGGCGCTTTTCGCCAGGGCGCTTCGCGCCAAGGCGTCGGACTGAGGCGCGGCGGAGACGTCGAGGAGGCGGGCCACCCGGCGCCGCGCCTACCAGCGGAAGTTATACATCGCGTAGAACAGGCTCGGGTCGAGCCGAGGCCCGGTCTGCTTGAGGAAACTCCCTTCCCACATCTGCGAGTAGCCGATGAGGAAATCGCTGCGCCGCGTCAGGTGGAAGTTGAAAATGAGATCGATCTCGTCTCCCACGTCGCGGCCGGCCGCCCCGGTCGGGTCACGGCGGATCGCATTGCCGGCTGCGTTGTAGAGAGCGTCGCGGGCGCTCGCGAGCTCGAAGTGGTGGAACTGGGCGTTGAAGGTAAGCCACTTCGTGGGGTACAGGTACATGTGAGCGCTGAAGTCATGAATGTTCTGCCGGCCGACGAAGTCGAGCCAGCCGAAGTAGTAATGGCCGAAGGGGAAAAGCTGGTTGAAGGTGTTGAACTGGCCGCCGTTGGGGTTCTGATCGCCCGAGGCGAAGTCGTAGTAGAGCCAGAAGGTCGGGTCCATGGGGGCGTGCTCGAAGTGGTAGCCGACGCCGGCGGTGGCGGCGGCTGCGAAGATGTCCTCGTCGCCGCGGCGGCCCACCTGGCCCATGAGTTCGACGTCGTAGAGGAAGTCGTTCTTGTCCCCGGCGAAGCGCGTGCCGAGCGTATGGACGTTGTAAGGCGCGCGGACGATGCCCAGCTGGGTCTGCCTGTTGGTGTTGTCGAGATAGAGGTAATAGAAGTCGCGGAACTGCCCCTTGGCGGGACGGTAGGTCGCCCAGAAGCCCGCGAAGTTCTGGTTGTTGTCGACCGAATCGAAGTGGCTCGGGTTGGGAACGACCGGCTGCGTCCAGAAGAGATCGACGTCCCACTTCTCGCTGGTGTAGTAGCCGCGCACGCCCTGGAAGGTGCGACGCGTGTTGTTCCAGTCAGGTGGGGAGATCAGCCGCTGCGAGCCGTAAAGCAGTTCCTGCCGGCCGACGCGGACATACCCCTTGCCGTTGCAATTCTCGAAGACCTTGAACTCGACGAAGGCGTCGAGCAGATCGGTCCGGTCGACGTCGACCGGGTTGGGGGCCAGGTTCTGGTTGTAGCTGCGGGCGTCGAGTCCCTCGACGTAGACGCGAAAGACGTCGCGATACCACAAGTCGCCATAGACACGGGTGCGGAGCAGCTCGTAGTCGTTGGTCACGCCGGTCAAGCGGCTGTTGATCTCGTGCATGTGCCGCCAGCGGAATTCGCCGCCGGTGTTGAAGAGCCAGTTGTCGCCGAGGTGGACGCGGTGCAGCGACTCGAGGAAGTCCTGCGGCGGCGTCTTCGGGTCGTCGAGATAGCGCCAATCGATGTCGAACATCGGGGGCGGCTGAAGCGCCAGGGGCATGTAGCCGTATTTCGGTCGATCGGGCCGCAGCCGGCCGAGCACCTCGTCGAAGAGCGAGTAGTAGCCGCAGCCCTTGGGGGGATTCGGGAAGAAGCCGGGGCGCGGGAAGGCATGGATGGGAGGAACTTTTTTCCAGTCGAAGCCGGCGCAGCAGCACGGCGCGGCTTCGCCGCTCGCTGCGGCGCTCTTGGGCGCCGTCTCCGTGGCCTTGGGCGCATCGACAGCGGCCGGAAGTTCGATGGGGGCGCCGAGCGATGCGGGCGCCGTCGTCGTTAGATCTTGCGCTCGAGCGGCGCTCGTCGTCAACAGAAGGGCGAGGCTCGCCCTCCTGGCCCAGCCGAAGCCGTCCATGGCTTTGCTCCGTTTGAGAAAAGGTGTGGAGAGGCGGCTTTGACCTTTTCGGAACCCGGGCGGGCTGTTCCCGGCGTCCGTGGAAGAAAACGGCGCGAAGTCTCGGTTCTCAGGCGGTGGAATCGACAAATACGGCAGGTTGGGCGCATCTCTACGACGACTTCCTTAGCCAAGAGGTTGTTTCAAGAACCAAGACCTTCCCGGGAAACGCAAAAGACGAAGAGTCGCTCCTGTTCTGAAACAGCCGTGCAGGCGTGGCGTCTTCAAGAATCACACGGCGCCGCGGCGCCCGCCCGTTTTGTGACCTAGACTTGCGGCAGGCACGAAGCGACCCAAGAACGGCAGCGGGCTCCACGCATGGTCGGGCGACATTTCTGGGCCGGTACGAAGCCATCCGCCTTCTGGGCGAAGGGGGATGGGCCGGGTCTATCTGGCCCGGCAAATCGACCTTGGGCGATACGTCGTCGTCAAGGTTATGCACGACCACGTCGCCACCGAGCCTAAGTTTCGCGACCGTTTCCAACGCGAAACGCTCCTCATGGCCCGCTTTCAGCACCCGTACGTCGTCACGCTCTTCGACGCCTCCCTGAATGACCCGCAAGGCCCCTGTATCATCATGGAGTACATCCGCGGCGTGACCGTGGATACCCTGCTCCATCGCAACGGCCGGCTCAACCCCGCCCGCATCGCTCGACTCCTAAACCAGCTGTGCGAAGCCCTGCAGGCCGCCCACACCGAAGGGATCATCCATCGCGACCTCAAGCCGGCCAACCTGATGGTTGTCGACCCGGATACGCCTTACGAAAAAATAAAGATCATGGACTTCGGCCTGGCCAAGCTCGTCGAGAATACGGCAGGCCTCTCGCGCATCGGCAAGGTCACCGACACCGGAACCGATTTCGCCGTCGGCACGCCGGGCTATATCTCCCCCGAGCAGGTGCGCGGCGAGGAGCTCGATCATCGCAGCGACCTCTACAGCGTCGGCGTCATCCTCTTCGAACTGCTGACGGGTCGGCTCCCCTTCTCGCGCGAGGAGACCATGGACGTCTTGCTCGCCCACGCGACCGAGGCGCCCCCCACGTTTGCGGCGGTCGGCGCTTCGGGCTGGGTGGCCCCGGAGATCGAGAACGTCGTCATGAGCTGCCTGGCGAAACAGCCGAACGACCGCCCCGGCAGCGCCCGCGAGCTCTACGAACGGTTCGAGAACGCGCTCGTCTTCGCGGTCAACGGCGAGGCGGAAAGCATGCCGCCCGGCGCGGAAGAGCCGGAGGCCGGGACGCCCACGCTCGAGCTGCTCCGTCCCGCCCCCGCATACGACCCGGACGCCATCGTGCACCACATGGAGGCCTGGATGCCCGACGCGATCGCCTCGCGCAAGCTGCGCGGCTTCGTCCAGGACTTCGGCGGCGAAGTGATCGAGAGCGTCCCCGGCTGCATCCGCGTCCGCCTCGGCGGCGACAGCAGCAGCCTGAGCTGGCTCGGCTTCCGCCGCAAGACCGCCATCATCGACATGGAGCTGCGCCTCGAGCGGGCCCCGGTCGCCAATCACAACACCTTGCACATCACCGTCATCATGAACGCCCCCGACCGCAAGACCGCCCTCAATGCGGAGTGGCGCCACCGCTGCAACCAGGTCTTCTGCGACCTGCGCGGCTACCTCGTCGGCTCCAGCGTCGGCTAGAAAAAAGGTGTCGGGACCCTTTGCTTTGACCGGCAGGTTCGCCTCGATGGGAGCTGTTGTCGAGCGGGTCGTCAAACGAATAGGGCGGTCCATCTAGCGAAACTAACAACGATGGGCTTGCAACGAAAGAGGCGACCATCTCTCTGAACGTGGAGAGCGACAGTCCCCTTCTTGCGTTGCAAGCCGCCCGCGTCACTTCATCTTCGCGAAGATCGACTTCAGCGCCATCCCGGCCGCCTGCGACATCTTCTTGTCGGTCTTGTCCTTTTGAATCTCCCGCAGCGGCGTCACCGCGGACTTCGCCGCTGGACCATAGAGGCCCAGCGCGCTGATGGCCGAGATCTTCACGTCGACCGACTTGTCCTTGAGCGCGTCGATCAGGAGCGGCACCGTCTCGTCCGGCGTCGGGGCGATCGCGCCCAGCGCCAGCGCGGCCGCCGAGCGGGCTCCGGAGTCCTTGTCGTTCTGCAGCATCTTCTTGAGAGGCTCGATGGCGTCCTCGACGTCCTTGCGGCTGATGGCGCCCCGCCGCCCGAGCATCTCCGCCGCCTTGGCCCGGTCCTTGCCGATGCCGGACGTGAGCATCTTCATGTACTTGGGCACGTCTTCGCGCCGCGGCGTCGAGCTCCCCGCGCACAGGAGCGCCGCGGCACACACCGACAGGGTCAAGGAGCCGAGGAATCGCATGTTCTTTTTCTCCCCTTTACTTTCGCCACACGCCCCCATCATATAAGACTGTTCAGACACAAGAAAGTTCCGTTCTCGGCCCACGGATGCGTCCACCTGGAGGGATCACCATGCGCGCTTTGCTTCTCGTCATCTTGCCCCTGTTCCCTGCCGCCGCCCACGCCCAGCTTCCCGAGCCGATCGCCAAGGGGATCAAGAACCCCGAATCCGTCGTGGTCGGCGGCGACAAGCGCATCTACATCACTTCGATCGGCGAGCGCGGCAAGGATGGTGATGGCGCCGTGCTCGTCCTTAACAAGGGCAAGCTCGAGCCCTTCGTCACCGGCCTCGACGACCCGCGCGGCATCGCCGCCTTTCAGAAGTGGCTCTTCGTCGCCGATAACAAGCGCGTCTGGCGCATCGACCTCGCCGGCAAGAAGACCGAGATCCCGGCCAAGGCGTTCCCCTCCGAGCCGGTGATGCTCAACGACGTTGTCGTCGATCCCGAGACCGGCCTCGTCTACGTCTCCGACTCCGGCGACAAGGACAACGCCGGCGGCGCCGTCTTCCGCATCCCGTTCAAGGGCAAGATCACCACGGTCACCGATCAGAAACGCTGGCCCGAATTGAAGCGGCCCAACGGCCTCGCCATGGACGGGCAGAGCTTCTTCCTCCTCGTCGACTCCGCCACCGGTGAACTCCACCGCGTGCACATCGCGACCGGCAAGCACGAAAAGGTCGCCGATGGCTTCGGCCATGCCGACGGCATCGTCTGGGACCATTTCGGCCGGCTCTTCATCAGCGACAACAAAGGGGGCAAGGTCTACGCCATCCCGCGCCCCGGCGAGAAACCGATCTTGATCGGGAAGGGGTTTGAGAGCGCCGCCGACATCGCTCTCGGCGTCGACGGCAAGACGCTCCTCATCCCGGACATGAAGGCGGGCACGGTCACGGCGCTCAAGATCGAGATCCCCGGCTGGGAAGTCGACGAGACGCCGCTCAAGATCAAGGCGGCCCCGGCGTTCCCCGAGCTCAAGTGGACCGGCTGGAGCGCGGAGACCCCGGCGGGTGTGCCGATTCCGCTGCGCCCCATCCTCCTCACCCACGCCGGCGACGGCAGTAACCGTGTCTTCGTGCCGACGCAGCACGGCGTCATCCACGTCTTCCCGAACGACCAGAAAGCGACGAAGACCAAGGTCTTCCTCGATATCCAGAAGCAGGTGCAGTACCAGGACAAGGAAAATGAGGAGGGCTTTCTGGGTCTCGCCTTCCATCCGAAATACAAGGAAAATGGCGAGTTTTTCGTTTTCTACACCACGCGTAAAGCCAAGCACCCGCACACCAACATCCTGAGCCGCTTCCGCGTCTCGAAGGACGATCCGGACCGGGCCGACCCCGCCTCCGAGGAAGAACTGCTGCGGCTGGAGCGCCCGTTCTGGAACCACGATGGCGGCACGATCACGTTCGGGCCGGACGGCTTCCTCTACATCGCCCTCGGCGACGGTGGCGCCGCCAACGACCCCCTCAACAACGGACAGAACCTCAAGCAGCTCCTCGGTCACATCCTGCGCATCGACGTGGAGCGCAAGGAGGACCTCCGGAACTACGCCATCCCGAAGGACAACCCCTTCGCTGGCAAGAAGGATGTCCGCCCGGAAATCTGGGCTTACGGCCTGCGCAACGTCTGGCGCATGGCCTTCGATAAGAAAACCGGCAAGCTCTGGGCCGCTGACGTGGGGCAGAACCTCTTCGAGGAAATCAACATCGTCACCAAGGGGGGCAACTACGGCTGGAAGATCCGCGAAGGCCTGCACCCCTTCACCGCCGAGGGAAGTAGCCCGCGCAAAGACCTGATCGAGCCGATCTGGGAATACCACCACGACATCGGCAAGTCGATCACGGGGGGCATGGTCTATCGCGGCAAGATGTTCCCGGAACTAGATGGAATGTACCTCTACGCCGACTACATCAGCAACGCGATCTGGGCCCTGCGTTATGACGAGAAGAAAGGCCGCGTCACCGAGAACCGGCCGTTTCCCTTCGCCGGCAACGCGATCATGTCCTGGGGCGAGGACGAGGGCGGGGAGGCCTACTTCATGACGCTGAGCGCGTCGGGGCGGGGGATATCGCGGCTGGTACGCGGGAAGTAGCAGGAGGAAAGGGCGGGCGCCTGGAGGCTTGGAGGCTTGGTAGCGGCTCAGCGCCTTGCTGTCATGGCGACACCGTGAAGCAGTGCGGCCGGCACTTGCGACCGCGTTGGGCCGCAATCAAGCCATCTTGCTCGCTTTAATCGTGGCGACCGGCAGGAACAGATGCAAGGGATTGTCTTCCAACGGCACAAAGCCGAATCTTTCATAGAAGGTCTTGGCTCCCGCATCGATGGCCTCGACCTTCAGGGCATAGACACCAAGACTCTTCGCAAGATCGCACACGCGCCACGCAGCGTCCATCAACAGTTTCGTTCCCAACCCTTCACCGCGCACGCTGGTGTCGACCGCAAGCCGGCCGAGCAAGATCACGGGGACGGGATGTTTCGGCAACTTCTTCGCGACCGACGCCGGGAAGCCGGCGTAAGCGAGCGAACCGGCCGCCAACGTGTAGTAGGCAAGCACGTCGTTTGCTCCCGACTTGGTCGCCACGAAGGTCTTGCCCAGCCTCCGCTTGTCGTACTGCTTCACGAACTGGTGCAGGAAACGGTCCAACGATGGCTCGCCGCACGTGAATGCGTCGCGTACGTGCCGCTTCTCGTCCCAAGGTTCGATGACGAACTCCGTCATGAGCGCGACTTGCGATACTTGGCCATCGCCCGCTTCAGCGCCTTGTTTGGCTTGGGCGGATTCGTTATCAGGGAGATAAAACGATCGCGGTCGCGGTCCGAAAGGACAGGCTGTCTCTCCTCGGTGAAGATCGCCTCATCCTCCGGCACGACCTTCGCCTTGCGGATTCTGATCTCGGTGTCGCTGACGCGCTCCAGCAGTAACGTCGCGTTGGCGAAGCCCTTGGGCAAAGTCAATCGGCCCTTGGCGTCGGTGGTCCTGGTTTCCGTCGACATCTCGAGTCCTCCTCCGGGTATTGCAAGGTATTGTATGCCCATCGGAGATTCGTGGGAATATGGGAGAGTGGGAAAAAGGGCCTTGCCCCCCCCCAAACTGGCCTGGAGCATGTCCATGCCCCTTGTCGTCTTCCTTCGCGGCGTCAACGTCGGCGGCCACAAGGCGTTTCAACCGAGCGCACTTGCCAGGGATCTCGCCGATTTCGACGTGGTCAACCTCGGCGCCGCCGGGACGTTCGTCGTGCGCAAGAAGGTCAGTCAGGCGGCGCTGCGGGCCGCGCTTCTGGAAAAGCTGCCGGTCCAGGCCGAGATCATGATCTGCCGGGCGCGAGATGTCCTGCGCCTCGCGGACACAGAGCCGTTCGGCGACATTACATCCGGCGCCGGCGTCGCGCGCTATGTAAGCGTGCTGGCGAAGCGGGCCGCGGCGCCTCCTTCCCTTCCCATCGCCAGGCCCGAAGGCGCCGACTGGCAGGTGAAGGTCGTGACGGTAGCGGGTCGCTTTGTCTTGAGCCTGCATCGGCGCCAGGGGCGAAGGCTCATCTATCCGAACGAGGTCGTCGAGAAGAGCTTCGGCATGTCCGCGACCACGCGGAACTGGAATACCATCCTGGCGATCGGCGCAGCGCTGCAAGGCGATTGAAGAGCGCGTCGCCGAGTCTGCGCTTACAGCGCGACCCGGCTAGCGCGGCAAGCCGATGACGCCCTGCAACACCCCCTTTTTGAGCTTCGCCTCGTCGACCTTTACGCCATCCGTTCGCCACGGTGTGCGGACGTAGAGGCCGGGCCCTTGTCCCGGTTCGAGGCGCGCCCGTTCCTTTTCCTCCCAGCGCCGGCCGCCCCAGCCGCCGAACTTGAACTCCTCGCCGTTGCCCCAGCCGAAGACCGCGTCGGGGCGATCCGACAGGCCTTCGTCGCTCTCGGCATCCGGCGCCATCCGGTTGCGGACCTCGAACCGCTCCGCGACCACGCGATCGTGCAAGGCCGTGCGCCGCCACGGCAACACCCAGTACTGCGAGGCGATCAAGTCCCCGAGGAACGCCAGGAGGAGAATCGCGACCAGCCAGCACAACCGGCGCACCGACCGCTTGAGGTCCTCGGTCTCGTGCCGTCGCGCCCGGCACTCACGCTCGACTCGCTCCAGGCGGGCCGCCATCTCGCTCGCGCTCGGCGCCGGCTCGGCCTCTTCCCCGACCCGCCACCCTCTCCCCAGGCTGACCTCCGTCGGGCCGCTCAACTCGGCGCGGGCGCCGCAGTGGTGGCAGCAAACCATCCGGGGATAGGAGGCCGAGGCCAACACGAAACGCTCACCGCAGGGACATGTTGCGACAACCATACGCTGACCTCCGTCTGCGCCACTCGATCGTGCTCGGGATCGACTTTGACCGCCTCAGCTCCGGTCGCACGTCAATCGGTCGTCAAAGGAGCGGCAGATAGGGCGGCGCTGTCGTCGACCCTCAGGATCCCGAAGAAGCTTCGAGCGTCCTCGAACTTGTTCGGCCCATGTTCTCTTAGCTTCTTGCGCAGTGTGTCGATTTCCGGGGCTGAGAGCTTCGGGCTGCCGAGCTCGAGCGATCGCTTGTAATGAGTGAAATCCGCCGCGGTGCTCGGGTAGCCGGCTTCCAGATTGGCGCCGGAGATCGCGAGCGTTTTCCCTGCCGGATCGAGAATCACCCAGACCGGCAAGCGCATTTTCTTCCCAGCGTACTTCTCCCAGAGTTCCCTGCCGCCGGGGACCTGGTACCACTCGATGCGCACGAATACGTAATGGGGGCTGAGGATCTTCCGGACGACGGGATCGTTGTGATAGGCGTCGAGGAAGACGGTGAAGTTGCAGCCGAGGCCGCCGATGACGAGGAAGACGTTCTTATTGTCTTTCTTTGCCGCGGTCATGGCATCATTCAGAAGCTCCCGCGCCGATTTCTTGCCGGCGTCTCCCTCCGCCGTTGGCCGTTCTTTCTTGTCCGAATCGATTTTCGGACCATCGACGACGAGTACACCCCGAGGCGCGATGATGGCCGGGTCGGACAGCAAGACCTCGCCGATGCCGCGCATCTCGACCTGGCAGCCCTTCTTCAAGTCGGCGGGCCGGGCCGCCGATCGCTTTGTGTCGATGACGCGCTCGAGCTTGGTCTCCGCCGTGATGTTCACAACGAGCCTGGCGCCCTTGCGAAAGGCGTCTGTTCCAGATTTCTTGAGCGATTCACTGACCTCGACCAGGACGACGGCAATCGCGCCTTCATTGCCGAGCACTCCCTTGTCTTCGATGATGACCGCCCGGAGCGGTTGTTCCCGAGGGGGCTCTTGCGCCGGCAGCGACGAGATGGTGAGGACAGCGGCGATCAACAAGACGCCGCGGAGGGTCGTGTTCGTGTGCTTCATCGGTTGGCGTCCTTTGGGTAAGGGTGAAGCCTCCGCGCGATGGGTCCCGCTCCTTGATTATGGGTAGGCTCGGGCGGAGAACCAGATGGAAACAACACTGGCGATCGATCCGCCCGCCGCCATGGGGAGAAAGGTGAAAAGGTATGGTTCCTTGGGATCCTTTGGTCCGGGAACGAACAGAGCGACATACAGACAGAACAGCGCGAACAGTCCGGCGGCAATGCCGGCCAGCAAATGCCCCGCTCGCCGGCGGTCATAGCAGACGACGCACATCGAATTGGCGCCGAAGCGCTCCCGCCCATGGCGCGCACAGTAGAACCTGCCGCACCGCGCGCACGACGCAAACGAAGGCGCGCGGCACACGAAGCAGCGAACGCCGCCCAACGTCTCAGACACGCCGGCGCGCGGATCCGCCGCAGCATCGAGCGGCACGCTCGTCTCCCGCTCCATGCGCCAGCCGTCCGCGCTGACAAACTCGGTGGGGCTGCTCACCACCGTCCGGGCGCCGCAAGCGTGGCAGGCCACCGAGCGGGGAAAGACGGACCCCGCCAGGACAAACCTCTTACCGCACGGACACCTGGCGGCGATCGGCATCGTCGTTTCCTCTTTTCGGACGAAATACGCCTCCCCCTGCTGATCCCGGGCTCGAGGCGATCAGGCGAGCTTGGCGCGACAGGAGGCGACGTGACTAACGGCATGCACGCGGCGACCGGATCAAGACGCCATCACCCCAAATATCCGCGCAAGCCCCTGCTTTCCCGTCACGTATTCCTTGCCTACATGCGGCTTCTGGAGAAGACGACCCGAAATTGGCGGATCGGAGCCTCGCTCGCCCGCGCTGCCACTCATGGCGCGTGCAGCCACTCCATCTCGTATCCCTTGGACAGAACCTTTCGCGCCGCCGCTTCACACAAGGCCCGCGCCTCGTCGGCCAACACACCAGGCCCCCGGTTCGCGCCCACCGTGATCATCGGCGCCCCGTTGAAACGCCGCACCAGCGCAGGCCCGTGCGTGTCCCGAACAACGACCACCGCGCCGAGCGGAACCAATTCCCCCGCGGCGTTCTTGACGGTCATCCGTTTGAGCGTCTCGATGTTGCGGCGCTCGGCCCCCTCCGCCCCCACGATCACCTGCCAGGTCCGACCGAAGCGATTGAAGTCGTTGACGTACATCGAGCCGAGATACACCTGCAGCGTCGTGAAGACGTCGCCGATGTCGATGCCCAGGGCACGAGCCTTCTCCCGGTTGACGTCCACCAACAGGGACGGACACGCGACTCGGCCCTCCGGTCCGAGTCCCACGTCGCTGAGCTTGCCGCTCTTGCGTAGCTCGTCGGCGAAGCTCTCCGCCGTCGCCGCCAGGTTGCGCCGGTCGTCGCCGCCGTGGATCGCCAGGACAATGCCATAGCCCTCCCCCGACAGCCCCGGTCGGGCGCAAGTCGCCAACCCGTACGACGGCGTCATGAATCTCGTCGCTGAGCTTCGCGCGGATCGCCGCCGCCAGCCGCTGCGCGCGCACCCCTTCCATCGCGGCCGTCGGCCCCACCAGAATGGCTGCCGTGGTTGGGGCCACGTGCCCGCCGAGGGTCTGCCCGCAGATGGTCATCACAGCCGCAACGCCCTCCATGCCGGTCAGCAGCCGCTCGCATTTCTCCAGCACGGCTTGCGTGCGCTCCGCGAGACGCCGCATCGGGAAGAGTCACGTCCAACCGGAGATGGCGGGCGCCTTCGCCGCGGCGTCGAAGACGACTTCCATGCTAACGCCCGGTGGCAGATCCGCACGGGCCTCCGCCAGCCAGGGCGCGTACCGCCGCGCTGGCCTGCCCCCGCTTCACCCCCGCCGATGGAGCGACCCGGAGCGCGACCGCCGGCTTACCCTATGCCGCACCGAGCCCACCTCACCGGCCGGGCCAGGCTTGACCTCGCCGACATCGCGCAGCCTTATCACTCGACCTTCCTTGTCCACTCGCACGATCACGTCCCCGAAGGAATCCGCATCCACGAGTCTGCCCAGAACCTTGAGCTCGAAGCCCTCCCCCGCCGGCACGGGCGGTTTGCCGATCGCGCCCGCGGCCACCCCTTTTTTCTCCTCGAGCAGCACGCGGACCACATCCGCCGACGTCAGATCGCGCCCCGCCAGCTTGGCCGGGTCGAGGAATACGCGCATGCTGTAGTCGCGGGCGCCGGAAAACGCCGCCTCGCCGACCCCCGCGAGGCACGCCAGCTTGTCTTTCACGCGGATCGTCGCGTAGTTGCTCAGAAAGAGGGTATCGTGCCGGCCGTCCGAGGTCAGCACGACGAAAAGGCATATGTCGCCAGGCTCTTCTTGACCGTGACGCCGCCCATCTTCACGGCCTCAGGCAGCATCGGCTGCGCCAGCGCGACACCGGCCTGCACAAGCTTCTCGGCCCGCCCGAGGTCCGTGCCCGCCTTGAAGGTCACCGTGAGCTCATAGCTCCCGTCGTTGCCGGAGCGCGACGTCATCCGCGTCATGCCGTCGACGCCGTTGACGTGCTGCTCGATCGGAGCGGCAACACTCTCCGCTACCACCATGGCGCTGGCGCCCGGGTAGGACGCGCGGACGACGACGCCGGCCGGCGCGTCGTCGTCGACCTCGCCGAGGACGGGTGGCGGCTTGGGCTCACCCCATCCCCGTAGCAATAGAACGACGCCGAGGAGGATTCCGGCTATGCCGATCGCCAAGACCAATAGGACCACGGCTCGCCGCGTTCCACTCCATCCGCGCCAGCATGTCATCACGCTCCGCATCGCTTGATCCCCATGGGCCACTCGCGTAACTCAACGAGGCAGCCTCATCTGCTGCTGCATCAGCCTGTAGTTCTCCTGCTGGATGCGCCGCGTGTTCTCGAGGGACTGCTGCGCTATCCTCTGATTGACCAGGGCGGCGGTGATGCTCAGCGTCACGCCGATCACCGTCAAGATGTACCACGGGAAAACCGGCCTTGGGCTTCTCATCCATCGTCGTTCCTTCGGCAGGTTAGGGCGACTCGGGTTTGGCGAAGTCTGCCTATCACACGAATGTGCAAGGAAGTCCTACGGCTCCTTGAGCGAGGCACGCGCCGAGCCTGTCGACTCGATCGTGGCCAGGACGGTGCTATCCGCGATAATCAGGTTTCCCACCTCCACATTCAGCCGGCCAATCTTGCCGTCGACGGGCGCTGTGATCCGGGTACGCTCCAGCCTGACCTGTGCGCTGGCAAGACGGGCGCGGGCTGCGTTGAGAGCCTCCGCCGCCTCCGCCCTGGCCTTCTCCGCCTGAGCGAGGTCCTCCGGCGTGATGGGCGGGCTGCGGAGGATGAGCGATCTCATACGATCGAGATCCGCTTCCGCCAGCTTCAACTTGGCCTCGGCGAGGGGCGCCTCCGCTTCCGCCTTCTCGACCTCGTCCCGAGCGGGCCGCGCGTCGATCTGGAAAAGCAGCTCGCCGCGCTGGACGGTCGCGCCCGGCTCGACAGCGACGTTCTCCAGGAAGCCGGTGATCCGCGCCGTGATTGGCAGCGACTGCACAGGCTCGCTCCGGCCCAGGTCCTCTATTCGACGGGCCGCTTCGGGCGCCTTGTCATTCCGGCCGGCGCCGGCCGACAGACGCTGATAGCTGAGCACGCCCGCGCCGCCGATCAGCAGGCCCACCACCGCCACCGCCGCAATCATGCGGAGCCTGGCGATCGACATGGTTTTCAACATGGCGTCGGCGAGGACCGCGACCCTGACGGAAACCGTTCCTGGCACGGCCACGGTTCCCGTCGTACTCGTCAGCGCCGCCCTGAGGGCGGCTGCTTCCAGGGCGCGCGGCACACAGGCCCGGGCGGCGCCCGGCCAGGCCGAAAGGGCCAGCACGACGGCGGAGGTCAGCCCGCGTCGCAGCAGGCGGTCACGCAGCAGCCTGCGGCCGAGTTCCAACCGCTTTTTCACGGTCGCGCGCGATACCCCGAGCAGGGCCGCCGCTTCCTCCTGGGTTTTTCCTTCGAGGTAACAGAGCACCAGCGGCGCCTGGTAGCGCTCGGAGCAGGCGCTCAACTCGGCATGGATCACTTCCTGGACCTCGCGCCAGGCGAGATCCGCCGGGTCGGGCGCCGCTCTTTCGGCGCGGGACTCGTGTTTGCGGCGTGTGCACAGCGCCGCCCGGGCTTTGAGGGACGTCCGATAGGCCACCCCGTGCAGCCAGCTGCCGACCGAAGCGCGTTTCCGGATGGCGCCGGCCTTGCGCGCCAGGATGAGAAAGGTGGCCTGGAAGGCGTCCTCGGCATCCGCCTCGTTGCCGAGCACACTGCGGCAAACGTCGAGCACCATCCGGCCATGGCGGCGCAAGAGCGCCAGGAAGGCCGCGTCGTCCCTGCCGCAACCAATGCGGCCGAGCAATTCATGGTCCGGCGGCTCCCCGCCGCCCTCGTGGCCGACGCGGCGGATCAACTCCAGGAGTGGGCTGGCCGATTTCCCGATCATCCGGCGTCTCGTGGGTGAGGAAGCGCGTTCTCATATAGTGCCGCGGCGCGGGCATACGGGATACATTTTTCGGCCTCGGTTTTTGATTACCAGGTCAACGAAAAGAACGCACGATGGCGCTTGCCAGGGGGAGACCGAGCAACATCACCACGAAGGCGATGCACGCGACGGAAATCAGTCGCAAGAGGCGCCCCCAGAGGGTTTGCGAAAACGCGACCGACTCGCAGATCGCCTCCAGTCGGGCCCGACGCCGCCGCAGTTCGTCCGCTTCCTGATCGGTCATTCGTCTGTTCTCCAAAGGCCATATCCGCGCGAACGGCCTCTTTCCCGTCACTTTTTTTCGGAAAAAGCAAGCGCCCGTCCCCGAATGTGCAACCCCATCCACGTCAAGACCACCGAGTTCCACAGGCCGAAGAACAGCGGCGCCAGATCGAGCCAGGCGGCGCACAGAATCGCGACCACGAAATCGAGCAGACCGAAGATATAAAGCCGGCCCAGGTAGAGCCGGCCTTCCAAACACAGCATCAGCCCGCTTACGGCCATGGACGCCGGAAAGAAGCGGTACACGTCCTCCGGCCGAACCGAGCCGACCAGCGGACAGTTCAGCCCGAACAGAATGGCCTTCGCAATGCAGACACTGACCCAGAGCAGCATGACCTCACGCTCGCGCGGATCGTAGCGCCGGCCTTTCTGCGGCACAAGGTACGGGCCCCATTCCGCCATCGGGATCAGCACGAGCAGCCAGAGCCAGAAGACCGGCGCCGGACAACCGAGGGTGAGCAGACCATAGACACTAAGGTACGCCGGCAGACTCAGCGCCGCTTGCCACAGGAGTGAAACGCTGAACGGTCCGGCCGCCTCGAAGCGGATCTCGTGGCTCAGATGCCGGCGCAGCCACTCGGGCCATCCGACCTTGAGAGCACGAGGTGTCTCGTTCGCCACCACGCGACCCAGATCGTCCGCCAACTCCGTGGCGCTGGCATAGCGGTGCTCCGGCTTTTTCTCCAGACACTTCAAACAGACGGCTTCGAGCCCGCGGTCCACGTTTGCGTTCAACGCGCGCGGCGGGACCGGTTCCTGCTCCCGGGCCTGCCGCATCGTGTCGCCCCAGGTCGCGCCGACGAACGGCGGCCGGCCGGTCAGCATCTCGTAGAGGATCGCTCCCAGGCCGTAAATGTCGCAAGCGGGACTGACCCAGCCGTCGAACTGCTCGGGCGCCATGTACTCGGGCGTGCCGCCGGGGCGCTGTGTCAGCCGCTTGTCCTCCGTGGCCTGGAGAAAGCGGGCCAGGCCGAAGTCGGCCACGTGAGGGGCGCCCTCCGCGCCCAGCAGAATGTTCCCCGGCTTCAGGTCCAGATGGATGATCGGCGTCGCCTGCCCGTGCAAGTAGGCGACCGCTTCGACGACCGGCAGCAGCAGCCGGGCGGCCTGATCCGAGGGGAGCGGCTTGCGGTCGATGCGCTCGGCAAGGCTGCCGCCCGGGAAATAGGGCATCGTGTAATAGAGGGCGCCGTCGGCGGGACCGACGTGGAGGATCGGCACGATGTTCGGATGGTCCAGAAGGGCGGCGATGCGGATGTCGTTCTCCATGATGAGGCGATGCCGCGGCGAGGCGAGCATCTCGGGCCGGATCGCCTTGAGGGCGACGCTGCGCAGCGCGTCCTCGGGAGTGGAGAAGAGCTGGAGAGCCAGGTAGACGTCGCCGATGCCGCCGCCCCCCAGCCGGCGCACCAGGCGGTAGCCGGGAATCTCCGGTTCCGGCTCCCACCGGTCTTCGGAGGGTAGAGCGCCTTCGAAGGGGGCCGGCGCGACAGCGATGGTTTCCGCTTCACAAAGCGCGACGAGGTCGTCCGCAAGCTCCGCAAACCGTTCCGCATATTCCGGCGCCGCCGGTCTCTCGCCGTGCCGGCGCCGCTGGCTGACCTCGGCCCGGAGAAGCTCGCGCAGGCCCAGCGTGCGCGCCTGCGCGGGCAGTTGATCCAGCGCCGCTTCCAGGCGTGGCCGCTCTTTGCCGTCGCGCAGCGCCTCGCGCCAGGCGCGTTCGAACTCGTCGCACAGCTTTTCCAGCAAGCGGACATGCGCCTCGGATAAATCGGCGAACGATTGCGCCGGGTTCATGGCCCCCTTTTCTCGACCGATTTCCAGATCGACCGGATCGCGCGGAGCTTGCGCTCGACGGTGCTTGGCGAGCAATCGAGCTTGCCGGCGATCTCCGCGACGGTGAAACCCTCCATGCGCCAGAGCGCCACCGCGCGCAGCGATTCGTCCTGCAAGCGGTCGAGCAACTCGCCAACGGCGGCCGAAAACTCGAGCGCGGGCTCGGCGCCGGCAAACGGGGCAAGCCCCGCGGGGCCGAGCGCCGACTCGCCGCGCACGACTTTTTCGCGGCGCCGCTGTTTTTGGTTGAAGTCAAACGCCGTCCGGATAGTGAAACAGGTCAACAGCTTCCAGAGATGCTCGCGCGTTTGGAGGAGAGGGAACCGCTCTTCGGCCTCGGGAGAAGCCAGGCGAGCGCAGAAATCCAGAAACGCTTCAAGCGCGATGTCCTCGGAGCCCGCGGCCCGGCGTCCGCGCGACATGCGGGAGCGTGCCAGCCGAATCAGAGGCTGAAAATACCGCTCCCACAGCGTCTGCATGGCCCGCCGGTCCCCTTCCCGTAGACCGGGAATGAGCCGGCTGACCGAGCCGCATGGTTGCCGCTCCGATATTTGGTCCATGATTGCGCTTCACCGTCGGACCCACGACCAAGCGAGCCGTCGTCACGTCCGACCCTATATCCGCATCAGCGGGCCTCAGTCCTTCTCCCCTTCCACCTTTTTCTCGATGCCGCGCAGGTGGCGGTCGAACCAATCGGCGAAGAGGTCGAGGTCTTTGGCCAGCGTTTTCCAGCCGTGCCCTTGTCCCTTGCGGACAACGAGCCTGGCGGTGGCGCCCGCTTTTTGCATGGCGGCGACGTAAATTTCCGCCTGCTGGATCGGCACGAGCTTGTCGGCGTCGCCATGCAGGATCAGGGTCGGTGGCGTTTCCTTGGTGACGTGGGTGATCGGAGAGATGGAGCGGCCGATGTCGCGCCGCTTGTCGGGATCGCTGATGCGGACGAAGTGCCCTTTGTCGAGCTTCTCGAAATCGAAGGGGGCGGGGAAGCCTTTGAGCACACCGGAGCCGATCGCTTCTTCGCCTGCCTTGCCGTAGTTCAGGAAATCGGTGGGCGGGAAGAAGCAGGCGACGGCGGCGATGCGGCTCGATTCGCGGTCGACCGGATCGGGCGCCTCCGGATTGCCCGCCTTGCCGCCGCCACCTTGCATGAGGGAAAGATGGCCGCCGGCGGAGCCGCCGTAGATGCCGAGTCTTGCGGGGTCGACGCCGTACTCCTTGGCATGATGCCGGATGAAGCGGACGGCCCGGTGCATGTCCTCCAGCACCTCCGGGATCGTGAACTTCGGCTGGCTGCCGTGGACGACGGCGAAGACCGTGTAGCCACGCTTCGTGAACGGCTCGACGAACGCCTTGTTGATGCTGGCGTGGCTGGAGAACCAGCCGCCGCTGACGCACCAGATGAGGCCGTAACCGTTCTTCTCCTTGGGGGTGAAGACATCGAGCGTCAGCGCCGTGCCGAACTTGCGGCCGTAGATGACGTCCTCCTTGCGCGTGGGAGTGTCACCGGCGTGGGTGAAGGAGGGGAGGGCGAGGAGAGCAAGGAGGAGGAGGCGTTTCATGGGTGTCGCTCCGGGGAAACAAGAATTGTCAGAGCCGGAAGCGTCAGCGACGGCAGGCAGAATCCCGTCGCTCACGCTTCCGGCTCCGATGGAAACCGAATAGCGTCACGAACCCTTGCTGCGCTTGAGCCGGGTCGAGGCGAAGGCCGCCTCTTCCTGCAGGGACGGCTCGGCGGCGCCGCCCGCCAGCTTGTCGAGGACGCGGATGGCGCCAGCATCGCCGATTTGCTCGAGGATCATCATGACGCGGCGCGTGCGCAGCCGCTCTTGGTTAAGCGTGATCGACCCGGGGACATTGAGTTTGCCGAGCAAGCGCTCCAGGCGCCGCTGCACCTCGAGCGTGTTCTTGCCCTTGACAGCTTCCTGAAGCCGGCCTTCCATCCAGCGGCCATAGCGCTCGAGTTCGGCCGTCGCCGATTCGCGCGTCTTGTACACTTCGGACTTGAGGTCCTCGAAGAGCTGATCGACGTGCTTGGGATCGACGAGGTAGAGGCTCTTCTCGATGAGGCCGACGCAATCGTCGCCGCCGCCGACGCATTTCCAGACGGTGGCGTGCCCCTTGGCCGTGTCTTCGGTGGCCAGCGTGTTCCAGGTGTCGTTCCATTCGCCTGGATTGAGCTTGGCGCTGGGCAAGGTCGGCCCGACGCCGGTGGCGTCCCAGCGGAGGATGGTGGTGTCGGCCGAGCCGGTGTAGAAACTGCGGCCGTCCCTGGCGAAGGCGGCGGCGGTCCCGGGGCCGTTGTGACCTTTGAGGACGGCGACGGGGTGGCCGCTGAAGGCTTCCCAGAGGCGGACGGTGCGGTCGAAGCCGGCGCTCGCGAGCAGGTAGCCGTCGCGTGAGAAGGCGATGCCGTAGGCGACGCTGGTGTGTCCCTCGCAGGCCTTGAACTCCTTACCGGTGGTCACGTCCATGAGACGGATGATGCCGTCGTAGCAGGAGAGGGCGATGATCTTGCCGTTGGGATGGAACGCCAGGGAAGCGACGTTGGGCCAGGTCGTGGGGGCGCCTTCGTCGCGCGTGCCGAAGGTCTTCACTTCCTTGAGGTCAGCCATGTCCCAGACGGTGACCTTGTTACTGCCCGAGGCGGCGAGCAGCTTGCCGTTCTCGGAGACGGCGACGCCGTAGGCCGGGCCGTCGTACTTCGCCTCACGTGCGATTCTCTTCTCTTTGAGGTCCCAGACCTCGACCTTGCCGCTGCGGCGGCCCACGATCAGGCTCGAACCGTCGGCGGCAAAGGTGACACTGAGGGTCGGATCGGTCGCGGGACTTGGGAGTTGGAACTTCTCCGCGCCATCGGCGGCGTTCCAGAGGCGGATCGAATCGCCGCTGGTGGCGGTGGCGAGCGTCACGTTGTCCGGCGAGAACGCCATGACGGTCTCGCCCCCCTTGGGGCAGTTCCAAGCGGCGCGCACTTTGGTCGTGCCCGGCTCCCAGACGATCAGGTCGCCCATCATGCCGCACGAGGCGAGCATCTTGCCGTCGCGGGAAAGGGCGAGTGACTGGATGCCGGCTTTGTGGCCCGGCCCGAAATCGACCTCCTTGAGCGTGGCGGTCTCGAAGATGCGGATGGTGTTGTTGATGCCGCCGGTGGCGAGGAAATCGCCGTTGCGGGTGAGGGCGAGCGCGTCGCTGTCGCCGAGGGAGCGGCGGATGATCTTCGGGGCCGCCTTGTCGCTGAGGCTCCAGAGGCGAATCGTGCCGTCCTGGCCGCCGGAGACGAGGACGAGCGGCTTCTGGTCCTTCTTCTCGCGCAGGACGTTGAGGGAGACGACGGCGCCTTCATGGCCTTTCCAGGCGTCGGTCTGCTTCGCGCTATCGACGTTCCAGAACCGCACAAGGTGATCGTCACCGCCGCTGACGGCGATCTTCGGCTCGGTGAAAGCGAGAGACTGAACCATGCAGCCCGCATCGGTGTTGCGGAGGAACTTGCCGTTGTCAACGTCCCAGAAGCGGATGGAGCGGTCGGCGCTGCCGGAGGCGAGCGTGGCGCTGTCCGGCGAGAAGGCCAGGGCGGTGATCTCGTCCGAGTGTCCCTTGAAGGTGGTGACGATGCGCGCGGTCAGGAAGACTTCCCAGAGGATAACGTTTCCTTCGGCGTCACCCGAGGCGATGAACTTGCCGTCAGGGGAGATGGCGACGGCCTTGATGGCGCTCTTGTGCCCCTCCAGCTTGCCGATCTCTTTGCCGGTCGCCGTTTCCCAGACGCGCAGGGTCTTGAAGGCGCTTCCCGTCACCAGCACGGAGCCGCCGGGGGAGAAGGCGACGGTGTGCACCCAGGCCTCCGGCAGCGAGCGGAGCAGCTTGCCTTCGTCGACGTCCCAGAGGCGGACCGGATCATCGCCGCCACCCGCGGCCAAAATGCGGCCATTGGGGGAGTACGCCAGGCAGAGGATGCGGCTGCCCTGCCGGAACTTGGAAGAGCCGAAACGTTCGAGGGCGCGGGCGGGGAGCGTTTCAGTCTTCTTATCCTGAGCGCTTGTGTCCTCGGGATGGAGCCAGACGAAGATCACAAGGGAACCGATCAACAGATGTCGCATTGGAAGTGCCTCCAGGCGGAAAACGCAAAGCCGAGATGAGGTCCCGGTTATGTTACAGAGAGAAGACGATACGCGCGCGAAAAACGGACCGTTTTCCGGCGGCGCCAAGGCTTTGCAACGCAAAAGGGGACTGTCCCTTTCGCTCGAGCGAAAAACCGGGTCTTTTGCCAGGTCGAGAGGGATTGGCCCCTTTTGCGTTGCAAAGCCCGGCGCCAAGGCCGCGCAGGAAGGGCCGGGTCGTGAGGAATCTGTGAAAAAATCGCTTGTCTTTGCAAGAAAGGCGGTTAGGCTTAAGGGAGTCTCAGCGGACTCGCAAACGTTTTGGCTCCAGGCCCCTTCAGATCGGCCTGACCCAGGCGCGTTTGCCGCTCTCATCTTTCTTTTCGCTCTCGCGACGGAGGTGGTTCATGTTTCGGACACGTGGCCGGCCGGCGTTCACCCTGATCGAATTGCTCGTGGTCATCGCGATCATCGCGATCCTCATCGCCCTCCTGGTCCCGGCGGTGCAGAAGGTGCGCGAGGCGGCGGCGCGCACGCAGTGCCTCAACAACATGCGGCAGCTGGCGATCGGCATGCACGCCCACAACGATGTGTACAAGATCCTGCCCACCGCCGGCACAACGCCCTGGGCCGGACCAACGTTCACGTCCAACATTCCGGACGGACCGCGCAAGCAGCAGTCGGGCTGGGTGTATCAGATCCTTCCGTTCATCGAGCAGGCGGCGGTGTACAAGATGACCAACCCGTGGACGGTCAGCATTCCGTTGGTCTGGTGCCCCTCGCGTCGCACCAACGCGATTTATGGCGGCACCAACTACCTGGGTGATTTCTGCGTCGTCACGCCGGCCGATTCCCCAGGCTCGTGGGACCAATTCTGGTACGGCAACATCTGGGGCGTGCCCACGGGCGCCCCCTACAAGGGCATGATCGTACGGCAGTTCTGCGGCACAACAAGCCTGGCGACCATCCCCGACGGGACTTCCAATGTGATCATGATCACGGAGAAGCAACTCAACCCGGCGCTCTATTTCAGCGGCGACTGGCACGACGACCGCGGCTGGAGCGACGGTTTCGACCCGGACACCGTGCGCTACGGCGGGTTCCAGCCCAACCCGGATACCATGTACAACAACCAGGGGGGCTGGGAAGGCTACCGCGTCGGCTCCGCCCACGTCGGCTTCTTCAACGTCGTCATGGGAGACGCCTCGACGCGCAGCGTCACCTATGGCATCGACCTCAACACGTTCAACCTGCTGACGAACCGCATGGACGGTCAGCCCGCGCAGCTTCCCAACTGATTGGTCCGCTCTCAACCGCTGATAAAAAAGCCCGCGTCCTCGAGACGCGGGCTTTTTCTACTTCGGCAACGTGATGTTCAACTCCTGACTGCCTGCCGTAATCTCGTACTCCAGCTTCGATGTCTCTTTCTTGCCGTAAAAATCGTCGACAACGACAGGATCGGGACCCGCCTTCACGACCTTCTTGCCACCGTCCGGCGGCGGTACCGTGATCGGGGCGGATTTCGGCGTGTTGATGACGAGCGTGTACTTGCCCGGCTGCAACCCCGTCGCTTCATAGGTCCCGTCCCCCTTGATGGAGAACGTCTTGCCGTCGCCGGCCGCCGGGTAAAACGTGAGAAAACCGGTGTTCAGGTCGCGTCCCTTGTAGCTCACCTTGCCGCGCACAACCACGTCGCGGCCGCAACCCGCCATGACGACGAGCAGGGCGAATCCGGGCAGCAACAGACGAGTCGTTTTCATGGATTGATCTCCAGGTGAAGGAATGGCGCCGCGCCTGTTTCTTGCTATTTCTTCCCGACCAACTCCAGGACGGCGCTGGTCATCGTCAGCACCCCCATCCGGATGCTTGGCTCGGGCACGGGCGCGTACAGGTCCGAATGCAACGAGGGGATCGGCGGCCCCCCCTTCTTGGCGGCCTCGAACCGCTCCGGCGCCAGCGTGCCGATGAAGTAGAAGAAGATCGGCACGCCCTCCAGTCCGTAGCGAGCGAAGTCCTCGCCCCCCATCACCGGCCCCATGTCGCGCACCTTGTCCTTGCCGAGCACGTCCCGGAAGCGGCCGACGATGCGCTTCGCCAGCACCGGATTGTTCTCGAGCGCCGGCGTGTAGTCGTCCAGATTGAGCTGGAGGAGCGGCTCCGGGGCGGCGGCGCCGACGGCGGCGGCCTTGGTGATGCGGACGATGCCGTCGATCAACTGCTTGCGCACGGAGGCTTTGAGGCTGCGCACCGTCAGTTGCAGTTTCACTTCCGAAGGGATGATGTTGTGCTTGGTCCCGCCGTGGATGGAGCCGACCGTGACGACTGCGGCGTCGAGCGGGTTCACCTCGCGGCTGACGAGGGTCTGCAGGTCGAGGATGATGCGCGCGGCGAGGACGATCGGATCGATCGTGGTATGGGGCGCCGAGCCATGGCCGCCGCGGCCGCGCACGGTGATATCGATGGTATCGACGTTGGCAAGGAGCATGCCTTCCGAGTAGGCCACGCTGCCATGCGGCACGCGCGAATCGCAGTGCAGTCCCAGGCAGTAATCCGGGCGCGGGAAGCGTTTGAAGAGTCCGTCCGCGAGCATGGCTCGAGCGCCGGCGCCGATCTCCTCGGCCGGCTGACCGATGAAGACGAGCGTACCCTGCCACTTGTCCTTCATTTCGGTGAGGACGCGGGCCGTTCCCACCCAGCAGGTCATGTGCATATCGTGGCCGCAGGCGTGCATCGTGCCAACGTCGCGTCCCTCCTTATCGCGGATGCGGACCTTGCTCGCATACGGCAGATCCGTCTTCTCGGTGACGGGAAGGGCGTCCATGTCGGTGCGGACGAGAACGGTGGGGCCTTTGCCGTTCTTGTAGACGCCGACGACGCCCGTGGCGCCGACCTTGGTGGCGACGTCGAAGCCGAGGGACTTGAGTTCTTTGGCGAGTCGCGCGGCGGTCTGCTCCTCCTGAAACGCCAGCTCCGGATGGGTGTGCAGCTGCTTGTAGAGGCCTTCGAGGCCGGCGTAGTGAGCGCTGATGCGTTTTTTGATCTCGGTGGCGGGGTCCTGCGCCGACGTGGAACCGGCAAAGACGGCGAGAAGGAGAAAGCAGATCACGGCACTGCCCTGGCGGCTCATCATGGCGTCCTCAAATTGATACGACCGGATGGTGCGAAGGTTGCGACTGTAGCGTCAAGGTACACGGGGTAAACTTTGCCTGCATGGAAATTTCCGGGATTTTTGCAACTAAATCCGGGCGGCCCCCGTATACTGAAGTAGAGCGAAAATCACCCATCCGGCTCTGCCTGTCTGGGTTTTTTAGCTGTTGTTCCGCCGCATCCGCCCTTGCCGGCCGCGAAAAAAAGAGGTGGCAAATGCGATGCGGAACATCATATCGGAATGAGTAAGCCAAGTGCGTAGGTTGCTCGGAGCTGGGAACGGTCGCGTTCCTGCTTCTCGGCAGGCCCATTCTGGCAAGAACTTGTGGTTGGCCTCGGCCCGGGGCCTATCGCCGTGGAGGACCGCCATGGTCAAACGACTTCCCCTCGAAAAACGCAAAGAGATCTTCCGCGCGCTTGTGGACGTGCAAGACCGAATCCACAACGTGCGGCAATCGTATGAAGAAGTGACCGATCAGTTCGAGATCAGCGAGAGTCAGCTGCGGCAGATCGAGGAAGAGGGCATCGACAAGGAGTGGCCGCCGCTCAGCGACGTCGAGCTTGTCGACCCGCAAATGAACTGATGCCAAGCCACCCTCGGCTCGGCAAGCGCCGCTTGCCGAGCTCCAAACCCGCGACCCCCCTCGCGGGTTTGTTTTTTAGGGCGACAAAAAAAAGCCCCGAGCATTGCTCGGGGCTTTTGTTCGCTGCGGGGCCGATTACATCGGCAGATTCTTGAAGATCTTCTCCAACGCGTCGAGCGTGATCTCGCCGCGGAAGAGAATGTTCGGGCCCATATTCGTGACGCGCAGTGTCTTGAGCACGTCGGCGGCAATCGCGGCTTTCTCGTCGGTTTTCGCCTTCTCCTGCACCATCGCCTTCACGGCGCCCAAGGCGAGCTGCGCGCCCTGAGCCATCTTCTGGGCCGTGTCGGCGTCCTTGGTATTGACCGCCAGCTGGAACTGGACTTCCTTCGTGAGCGTGATGGCGCCCGAAAGACCGTCGATCTGGCCCAGAGCCGCGGCGACGGCGTCGGGATTCGGAATGTTCGGCGCGTTCTTGATGCCCTGGGCGATGGCGGCGCCGGTGGCGACGAAGTTCAGGCTCTGCTTGCCGCTGACCGTATCGAGCAGGCCCTGGATCTCCTTCTTGAGGGCGCTCTTCTTCGTCCCCGAGTCCCGTGCGATGACGTCGGCCAGGATGTCCTTGCTGGCCGTCGCGACCAGTGTCTTCTCGTTCACGAGCGCGGCGTGGATGACCTTCTCTCCCGGCACGCTGATCTCGAACACCTTCGTGTCGCCGATCTTGCCGACCTTGACCACGTCTCCGGCCGCCTTGGCGAACTGGTCGGCCGCGTCCAGGAACTTGGCCTTCTGGAACCGCCCTTCGACCATGATGACGAGCTTGTCCGGGTCGGTGCCGGCCGGGCCCGAAACCGACAGGCTGACCGTGTCCTTGAGGAGGTCAAAGCCGGCCGCCTTGAGGAACTTCTCGGCGCCCTCGTCCGGCGGCAGGGCGTTCTTGGCCAGCGCCAACAGCTGGTCGACGTTCTCCTTGTTCGCCTTGACCAACGGCGAGTCGAAGATCTGCTTCAGGTTGATCGAGAACATCCACTCCGTGTGGTTCGGCAGCAGCTTGGTATCGGCGCCGCGGACCGAGGGAGCGACGAACAGGCCGGCGGCAAGGGCGACGGCGAGCCAGACGTGACGAAAACGGAACATACAGTACTCTCCTTGAAACGCTATTTGCGGGAATGCGACGTATTCTACTCGCGGGCCGAGACATCGGTTTCAGAAAAAGGCAAAAACAAGACCCGATCCGGCCACCGTTTCACGTGGTTTGCCCGTTCTCTCCTTTCGCCTCACGCCAGATCGGCCCATAGACTTCCTTGTCAAAAGGGGGACAGCCGGTCGCGAACTGCCCCAGCTCGTTGTGCTTGGACCGCATCAGCGCCGTGCAGTAGCTGAACGTCCGGCAAATCCGCTTGCGCTCCAGTTTGCCGTGCGCCGCAAGCTGCCGCACGAAATCCGGTTGTGCCAGCGTTCCCCGGCCCAACCCCGGGAAGGTCACCCGACGATCGCGCACGTTCGCCGCCGCCGCTTGCGGCAAGAACTCTTGCAGGTAGCTGTAGCCGCTCCCCACGATCGGCAGGTCGGGAACCGCCTCTTGAATCGTCGCCGTCAGGCGGAAATGCCGGTCGACCCCGATAAGCGGATGCTCCGGCGTCTCGTAACCGTCCGGCGGCGGATACTCGAAAGGCCGGATGACGTGGGGCGTCGCATACGGGCTTCCCATCGACACATTCACGCACGCCACGCCCAGCCGACGCATCTCGCCGATCCAGCGCAGCGGCTCCGTCAGGTCCGGCGTCAGCGGATCCGCCTCGCTCGTTCCCCAGGCGCAGCGCAGCGGCGTCTGCCAGGGACACGGCTCTCCCTCGGCGTCCTCCGCCCTCTTGCGATACGGGATGCAATCATAGACGTTGATCCGCGTCGCGATCGTGAGCCCGGGAACCTCCGCCCGGATCGCCTGGATGATGTCCCGCGCCAGCCGCGTCCGGTTCTCGAAGCTGCCGCCATACGGCCCCGGCCTCTCCTTGGCAGCGAGCAACTCGCTCAACAAATAACGGTGGCACTGCTTCACGTCAACGAACTGAAATCCGATCGCGTAGGCGCGCCGGGCCGCCTCCACGTAACGATCGACCAGCCCCTTGAGATAGTCGTCGTCGACCGGAGGATAGGAAGCGTCGACCACGCGGTCCGTCCGGCGCTCGACGAAGGTCCGGGGGTCGAGAATCGGATCGTGAACGGCGATCAGGGGCCGGGGATGGCTGTAGCGGCCCGAATGCGTGAGCTGCAAGCCGACGACGAGATCGTCGTCGGAGCCGCACTCCCGCCGATGCGCCGCACGGCACCCTTCGAGCATCCGCGCCAGGCCCGGCAGCGTGTGCTCGGCGACGAGGAGCTGACGTGGCGTCGCCCGCCCTTCCGGGGTCACCGCCGCCGCCTCGCCCCAGATCAGTTTCGCCCCGCCGCCGCCGAAGCGCTCGTAGCGGCGAAAAACCAACTCGTCCGGCGCTCCGTCCGCCGTTCCATCACAGCCCTCCATCGGCTGCACGCAAAATCGATTGCCGACACGCAACGAACCAAACGACGTCGGCTCGAACAGCGGCCGCAAATCTTCGTCGAAACGCAGCGTCAGCCCGAGCCGCGCCACTTCGGCCTCAATGTCCGGCAGGCGATGAAACTTGAAGTAACGGGCCATGGGGTAAACGTACAATATTGGCAACCATGAACAAACGGCACTCGCTTCTCGCGCTCGTCCTGCTCCTCCCGGCCTGCGGCCGATCGACGCCGATCGAGCCGATCAACATCGGCCACATTGGCGCCCTGAGCGGGCCGGAGCGGGGCGCCGACGTGGCCGCCGCGCAAGGGCTTCGGCTGGCGCTCCTCGACGCGGGCGGCATTGACATCGAGGGCCGGCCGTTGCAGATTCGCCATACCGACACGCGCGGCGCGCTCGACGCTTACGACGCGCAGGCCGTCCGGCTCGTCTACGTGAGCAGGGCGGCTTTCCTCTATGGTGGCGACACGCCGGCCGAGGTCCTCCGGCTCGACCGGAGCCGGGTCCCGGTCTTGACGCCGTGCGGTTTCCGGCCGGCGGGGCTGAGCAAGGACATCTTCTCGCTTGGATTGACGCCCGCATTTCAAGGGCGGACGCTGGCGCGGTTCGCGATGGAGCGGCTGAGCGTGGTCTCGCTGCTCAGCGCGGCGCCCAATCCGCTCGCATTCTTTCTCGAAGCGCCGCACGTCGTCCTCATCAAGGACGAAACGAGCGCGGAAGCCGAAGCCGTCGCGCGGGCTTTTAGCGACGAATGGGAGACGCGGAAGAAGAACGAGGACGTCCCGCTCGGCAGCCCGGTGATTCTTACCTTCGGCAAGGAGAAGCCGTGGAAGGAGATCGCCGAGCAGGCGCAAAAGGGAGGGATCAGCTGCCTGGTCTTCGCGGGCAAGGCGGAGGATTTCAGCGCCTTCTTGGAGCGCCTGACGCCGAAACCGGCTCTGGTCATCTATGGAGGCGCGGATGGCTCGCTGGCCGACGCGCCGGCGGGGCAGGCGGTCTATCGCGTGACGGCGTTCGCGGCGAACGCCGAGGACGTGTCGGTGCAGGCTTTTGCCCGGAAGTATCGCGACGCTTACAAGAGCGAGCCGACCGTTCAGGCCGCGCTCGCCTACGACGGCTTGCGGCTGCTGATCGAAGGGATGAAGCGCGCGGTCAGCTCCGACACCTCCACCTCCGCCGAGCTACGCAAACTTAACCATTTCGCGGGCGTGACAGGCAATTACTCATTCACACCGGAGCAGACGTTGCGCCGGCCGGCGTACCTGGTGCGGCAGGAACGCGGCGCCATGAAGGTGGAAGGGCGGATCGAGCCGGATTGACGTGTCACGGAAGTATCATGCACGGCGCAGGCAAGCGCGGAGCTGGCGCGCCGCAGCGACGACTGTTTCGGCTGCCCGGCGCACGGCTTCTTTCATGTCGGGCCGAGCAATGCGCAAAGAGAAGAGACGCCGCGTCGTGGTGGTGAATGCCAGCTTGTAGCGCGCCGGGCCACCGAGGAAGTCGAACTCGCGGTCGCCGCGCTCGATGGCGCGGCGGATGGCGTGGGCGACGATGACGGAGCCGACGCGCACCTTCTCGGGCAGATCGGTGGCCCGCCCGGACTGGTAGAAAGCGACTTTCCCCGCCGCGCGGAAGGCATAGAGCGCCGCGACCGGCCGGCCGCCCACGGTCAACCAGAGCAGCTCGAGCCGTCCCGCCTTCAGAAGAAAGCGCATGTGCTCGTCATGAAACGCGGCGAAACGGGGCGCGGCGAAGGCGCCCGCGCGGCCGTCTTCGCGCCAGCGTTCCTCATGCAGCGCCGCGAGAATGGCGCGGCCACGCTCCAACTCCTCTTCCGTGGCTGCTTCGTGCCAGGCGGTCCGACCGGCGGCCCAGGCGTCGAAGTCCTTGAGCTGCGTTTTGAGGTTCCAGCGTTTGGATTTGGAGAGGCCTTGGAGGAAATCGTCCCAGGATCTGGGAAGCGTGACGTAAGGGGCCGTGGTGGTCTCCTGTTCCTGCACCCTGAAGTCACGGTCGCGGAAATGGCAGGCGAGTCGACCCCATTGCGCGTCGTCGCCGGCGAAAGGCGAAAGGACGATTTCGTCCCACGGACCCAGACCGCCGCGCGCCGCCTGGTCAACCAGGGCGGAGGCGACGCCGGTCTCCAAGCCGGGGGCCGCGAGCAGGCCAAGGTATTCGGAACAGACGCCGTCGTTCTCATCGACGTCCGAGCCGAGGAACTCGAGGCGGCGGAACGGGAGGAAGCCGCGATACCAGCAGGTGCGGCGGCAGAGCGGAGCGAGGCCGACCAGGCGTTCGCCGAGACGCCAGATGGCGACGCGCAGGGCGCGATCGCTGCCCGGGGCGTAGATGCGCCACCAACGCAGCAGCCAGTCGGGAGACTGCATCGGCTCAGCGCGGTCGCTCTGCTCGTGGAGAGTGCGCCAGGCGGGGAGGAGACGTTCGAGGCTGTCCAGGTCGGCGATCAGCTCGAAGCGCAGCGAGGGATCCGACGCGGCGACGGCCGTGGGCGGACCGTGGAGCCCCAGCGAGGCTCCTGGCGCCCCACCGGTCGCTTCGCCTTTGGGGCTCGCGCCTGTCGCGCGGCTCGCCCCGGTGTGGAAAGCGAGCATCAGACCGCTCTCCCGAAGAGGCGGCGCACCTTGCGGACGGCGCGGAAGAGTCCGCACTTGACGCGGTCGCGCCAGGGATGGCGGCCGACGGGGGCGGGTCGGAAGCCGCGCTCGCGCAGATAGCCGTTGACGCTGTGGAGAATGCTGCGGCGCTCGAGGTCAGGGGTGCGGAAGGTGATGCTGAAGGAGATGGAAACCTCGGAGCCGTTCTCGACCCAGTGGGGAGCGGTGACCGGGAAGTGAAGGCCGAAGCCGGGCTCGAGATCGTAAACCCAGGCCTTGGTCCGGTTCTCGTCGCGGAAGACCATGTTGCGGTGGGCGCCACGGTAAAAGCGTTCCAACTCCTCCTGGGAGAGGATGGAGGGGTCGCGTGGATCGAAGAGATGGATCTTTTTCGTCCCCCGGATCTGCAGCAGGAAGTTGTGTTCGGGGTCCATGTGATAGGGGGTGATCGAGCCCGGAGACGTGAGGAAGATGAAGGCCTGCGGCAGCTCCATGCCGGGGCGAAGCGACTCGCTGTGGACCTTCACCTCGTCGAGGCAGCGTCCGAGCAACGCGCGGTAGTCCGGATCATGCTCGACGTACTTGAGGACCATCCACGACTTGCATTCGGCGATGCGGCGGACGGTTTCTTCGATGGAGAGGCCGGTGCGCGGCGTCAGCTTTGGGTCGCAGGTGATCGGGAGTCGCCCGGCGTTGTATTCGACGTTCTCCGGCGGCAGCGAGCGGGCCAGCTCGAGCAGCGCGGCAGAGCCAGAGCGGATGGTCGCAGAGGCGGTGGCGGACAAGGAAGGGCGGCGGTCGAAGCAATGCGGAACTCGGCGGCGTCGATGTCCAGAAGAGGCGTGGCGTCGACACACGGCGCCTCGAAGCCGCGGTGCGTTGACGAGAGTGACGGGAATCATCGTTCTGTTCCTTGCGTGAGGTCAAGGTTGGCTTGCTCGACGCCTGCCGAGGCGCGCAGGGCGCGGACGAACGGCAGAGGCCGACGAGCAGATCGGCGACAATGCCGCCGGTCGAGATCCAGAGCGTTTGCACGCGCGGCGTACGCGCCAGAGCCGGTTGATCATGAAATGACGCGGAATGGCGCAGAGTCCAGCCACCGCAGGCCCTGTGCGTGGGCGAGGCAGACGTTCTCCAGCTCGAGTTGCACGCCGGGGGAGAAGCGAGAGCGATTCGTCGAAGGCGATCTTGAAAGCGAAGCCGCCGGGGGCTCAAGAAGTTGCACTTGAGGGCGATGGGGCGGTTGTTCAGAAAGAAGCCGAGCATGGACAGCTGCTCACGTTCGGCGGCTGAGCGCGATGCGGCGAAAGTACGCGTTCGGCGCTGCGTCGCAAGGGCCGTGCCTTCGCGGCCTTTCCAGCCGGCAGCTTCGAGGGTGAGGAAGTCTTCGATCCAGCGTTCGAGATCGTCGTGCGGCTCTTGTCCCCAGGTGCGGAATTCCAGCGTCCCTTGCTCCCCAGGCGGCGGCGCGCTGCCGCAGCTCCTTGCGGTTGCCGGTCGAGAACGTTTCGGCCAGGTACGACTCCGCAGCGGCGCCGCATTGAAGCAGGGCGCGATGGTACAGCTCGTCAAGGAAGCTGAGATGGCCGCGCTCGCGCAGCACGCCGTGCAGGGCGGCCTGAAACGGTCCGTCGGCCTGGACGAGTGGGAACTCGATCAGCCGGGGATTCTTGCCGGTTCGCGTCCAGTTGAAGAAGGCGTCGAGCGCCTCGCCGGCGTGGTCTCTGTGCAAGAGCGGTGTACAGAGGAAGCAGTGCAGGTGCTTCCACAGCGCCAGGGTCCGCAGGGGCAGTCCCTTGAAGCGGCGTCGCTCGTGCAGCGGAAAGAAACCGATGAGGGGAGGCGACTCGGCGGGTTTGCCCGGATCCCCTCGGAAGACGAGAACGAAGCGAAATGCCGTCCCCGCGCCGAACGCTTCCAGCGCCGGCATGAGCATCCACGGCTCATAGAAGCTGTTGGGCGCGAGGGCAGTTCGGGCCAGCTCGCTCCAGGCGGTCTGGAACCGAACGAGGTCCGCGGGCGTGGTGCAGACGCGAACCGAGATGGCTGGCGCGGCCGGAGCGGCGCTGGCGCTGGAGGCGACCGGGAGCGGCGATGCGCCGACAAGGGAGGGCATTGGGTTGAGGTCCGTTGCGTCGCTGCGGCTTGGCGCGGGTTCAGTTGAGCATCCCGGCCTTGCGTTTCACGGCGTAGATCCAGTCGAGGCAGCCCGTCATGTGCAGCTCCAGGTTGAGCAGGCTGCGGAAATACGGGACCGGCTCGCGCGGCAGGATCGGTCCCGCCATGCTGGGATGGCACACGCCGCCAAAGCCGGAAAAACAAGCTTCGTATCCCGCCTCCTGCGCGAACGAAACCTGGCGCGGCAGGAAGCTGCCGCCATCGCCGAAAGGGTAGGCGAAGAAGCGCGGCGTCCGGCCCGTACGGTCTTCGATGGTGCGGCGTGATTCGGTGAGCTCGCGGCGGGCGGCCTCGTCGGAGAGCTGACTCATGTTCGGATGAGTCACGGTGTGGGAACCGATATCGTGACCCAGGGAGACCATCTCGCGCACGTCGTTCCAGGTCAGGTTCGCGAGGCGCGGCAAGCCGGCATCCCAGGGGAAGACGTGATCGGTACCCACGGCCTGGGTGGGGAGGAAAAAGGTGGCAGGAAGGCCGTGCTCGGCGAGGACGCGGGCGGCGAAGAGGTTATCGCGGTAGCAATCGTCAAACGTGATGGCGACCAAACGGCGGGGCGGACGCTCGCGGCCGCGGACATAGCGGACGATCTCGCTCAAAGGGACCGCGCGAAAACGGTCCCGGACGAGGCGACAGAAGCCGCGAAACCAGCGGGTGGTTACGGTGAGGCCGTCCTCGGGGATGTCGTCGGTGACGCGATGGAACAGGACGATAGTCATGAAGGACTTGCCGGTCCAGGAAGAGACGCGTTCCTGGAGGCGCATCAGGCCCGAATACTTGTACACGGCGCAGAAAGCATTCTTGGCGAAAGTCATGGCCGGGTTCGAAGAAAGCGCCAAGGGCAACGCCGCGGGGGGGATGATCCATAGAACTATAGTACATTTCCGGGCCGACGGGAAATGAGGGAGGAAAACCTTGCGACAATGCCTTGTCACGGGAGGGGCCGGCTTCATCGGCTCGCATCTGGTCGATGGTCTTCTGGCCCGCGGCTGGGGCGTGCGCGTGCTCGATGACGGCAGCACGGGCAACTTCGACAACCTCGCCGCGGTTTCCGGCCGGATCGACCTGAGCCGGGCCAGCGTCACCGACACGGCGGCGGTGGAGCGCGCTACGCGTGGCTGCGAGGTCGTGTTCCACCTGGCGGCCCTCCCTTCGGTCGTCAAGAGCGTCGAAGATCCGGTCGCGTCCCATGAAATATGCGCGACCGGGACCCTGCGCGTGCTGGACGCCGCCCGCCGACTCGGGGTGCGGCGCGTCGTCTACGCCGCCAGCAGCAGCGCCTATGGGGACCAGCCTGGAGAGTTCCGCACGGAGAGCGATCCGCTGCTGCCCCTCTCGCCCTACGCCGCAGCCAAGCTGGCGGGGGAACACTATTGCAGTTGTTGCACCGCGGCCTACGGTCTGGAGACGGTGCGCCTGCGCTTCTTCAACGTCTTCGGCCCGCGCCAGGATGCGCGCAGCCCCTATTCGGGCGTCATCGCGTTGTTCTTGACGGCGCTCCTGCAAGGCAAGACGCCGACGATTTTCGGCGATGGGTTGCAGGCGCGGGACTTCGTTTACGTGGAGAACGTCGTCGAGGCGCTCCTGCTGGCAGCGGATGCGAAAGCGGCCGTGGGACAGGTCTACAACATCGGCATGGGGCGGAGTATCACCATCCTCGACCTCGTCGCGCAACTGAACGCGCTGCTCAAGACGGCGGTGGTTCCAAAACACGACGCGCCGCGCGCGGGGGACATCCGCTTCTCCTGTGCGGACATCACGCAGGCGCGGCGCGAGCTGGGGTATGACCCGCGGATCTCGTTTGCCGACGGGTTGGGGCGGACGCTCGAATGGGCAAGGCGCGGAGGGACCTGAGGTGAGCGGGCGACTTCCGGCCCTGGTGCTGCTCCTGTGTCTGGCGCTTGCCGCGCCCGCGTTGGTCGATGCGCAGCCGACGCCGCCGCCAACCACGCCGGCCGCCCCTGCGGCCCCATCCTCGACAGGTCCGGCGCCGCCGATCTTCCAGTATGCGTTGGCCGGCGGCCTGATGGCGCTCATCCTCACGATCCTGTGTACGCCGACGCGCAAGAGCCGCTAGCCGGTTCGAGGCGTCGCGTCCCCGTTTTGACAATCTGAACGGGCGAGAGTGACCAATGCCGACTGTCGCCGATTTCTGCCGTTTCTTGGCTGACTTCGCCCCGAGCCGTCTGGCGGCCGACTGGGACAACGTGGGCCTCTTGCTCGGCGAGCGGGAGGCGAACGTCGAACGCGTGATGACCTGTTTGACGGTAACGCCGGAGAGCGCGGCCGAGGCGATCGCCGAAAAGGCCGACCTCGTCGTCGCGCATCATCCCATTCTTTTTCGCGGCGCCAAGCGTCTGACCTCGGACACGCCGGAAGGGGGCATGCTCTACCGGCTGGCGCGGGCGGGCGTCGCCGTCTACTCGCCGCACACCAGCTTCGACAACACGGCCGGCGGTATCAATGACATGCTGGCGCGCCGGCTGGGTTTGGAGGACGTGCAGCCCCTGCAGCATCTGGAAGAGACGCGGCAGTGCAAGATCGTCGTGTTCGTGCCGGACCAGGACCTGGCCAGGGTATCGGACGCGCTGTTTGGAGCCGGGGCCGGCGTGATCGGCAAGTACACGCAGTGCAGTTTCCGCCTGCCGGGCAAAGGGACGTTCTTCGGCTCGGAAGAGACAAGCCCCACCATCGGCGTCAAAGGACGACGCGAGGAGGTGGATGAGTGGCGGCTGGAGGTTCTCTGTCCCGAGGCGAAGTCGGAAGAAGCGGTGCGGGCGATGCGCAGAGCCCATTCGTACGAGGAGCCGGCGTTCGAAGTGTATCCGCTGCGGCCCAGCGCCGGTCGCCTGGGAGTCGGCCGGGTGGGGGCGCTTCTTGCGGCGCAACGGTTGGACGCTTTCGCGAAGGTAGTTGCGGCGCGACTGGGGGCGGAGGGCGCCCATATCGTCGGCGACCCGACGCGTCTGGTGCGCAAAGTAGCGATCGTTTGCGGCGCCGGCGGCGAGTTGATCGGCGCGGCCTTCGGCAGGGCAGACGTGCTGCTCACCGGCGAGGCGCGCTTTCACGATTGTCTGCACGCGCAGGCGCACGGCCTTTGCCTGGTGCTGCCGGGCCATCATGCGACGGAGCGGTGTGGCGTGGAAGAGTTGGCGACGCTGCTGGCCGGGCAGTTTTCGGATGTGCATATCTGGGGAAGCCAGAAAGAGGCGGACCCGCTGCTCTGGGTGGGGCGTGCCACGCATGACCGTGACGGTAGTTGAGGTTGGCCGGCGGGGCGCAGAGCGTCCTTGCTGGCGCCCCCTTCCCAGCCTACAATCCCCGTGATCGCTAGGGGTGTCCGCTCTTGTCGGGCGGACTGAGAACACACCCTGGGACCTGATCCGGGTCATGCCGGCGTGGGAAAGCGATATCCGTTCTTGCCCACTCCGACCCTCCGGTCGATATCCAGACGCGTTCTCCCCAACACCGTGTCCCCGTGCACTCGCGGCAAGAAAAGAGTCGCGTCCCCTTTTTGTTTTCTAGGTAGATCGGCCGTCCATGGAATTGTTCGCCTTTTTTCGGGGCCTGTTCGCCTGGATGGTGACGGTTGCGCTGTTGTTCCCCGTCAACGTCGTCTTCGCCGCCCTCGCTTACAAGGTGCGCAACGGCCCTAAAGAGCTGGAAATCGATAGCGACGAGATGTGGATCCGCTCCGGCTGGGCCGCCTTCATGTTCGGCCTCGTTACCCTTGGCTTCGTCTTCCTCGACTGGTTCTTTGTCGACAGTCTCGCCTTTCCCGCCGGCATCATTCATCTCGTCATGGTCGCCGGCTACATCCCCGCCGGCGCCTGGATCATGACGTACTACTTCGGCTTCAGCGACCTGCTCGACGGCCTGAGCACGTTTACTCTCTACATCGCCCTGCCGCTGATCGTCCTTTACCTTGTGGATGCCGTCACCGGCCTCTGGAGCAAGGGACCCATCGCCTGGGTGTACAGCGTGGTCTTACCGATTGAGCCTGTGTGAGGGCCGGCGAGCCGGGCGGCGCAAGCCCCCGGAGTGCCATGGAGTAACAAAACCTGTTCCCGAGACTTCCTCCGGGGCTTACGCCGCCCGGCTCGCCTGCGACAAGGAGAACCTATGACGCAATTCGAATCCGCCCGCCAGGGCGTTATCACTCCCGAGATGGAATATGTCGCCCGCCGCGAAGAGTTGGAGGCGGCGCTGGTGCGCGATGAGGTCGCACGCGGCCGCATGGTGATTCCGGCCAACGTCGTTCACCTCAAGAAACGCCTGGAGCCGATGGCGATCGGGGTCGCGGCCCGCTGCAAGATCAACGCCAACATCGGCAACTCGGCTGTCACCGGCACGGCGGACCAGGAACTGGAGAAGTTGCACCTGGCCGTGCACTACGGCTCGGACACCGTCATGGACCTCTCGACCGGCGGCAATATCGACGGCATCCGCCAGGCGATCATCGACGCTTCGCCGGTCCCGATCGGCACGGTGCCCATCTACCAGGTGATCCAGGATGTCAAGGAGGTCGCCGACCTGACGCCGCGGATGCTGCTCGACATGGTGGAGCACCAGGCGAAGCAGGGCGTCGACTACATGACGATCCACGCCGGCGTGCTGCGCGAGTATCTGCCGCTGACGACGAACCGCATCACCGGCATCGTCAGCCGGGGCGGCTCGATCATGGGGGCGTGGATGATCGCGCGGCGCGAGCAGAACCCGTGGTACACCCATTTCGGCGATCTGTGCGACATCATGCGGGCCTACGACGTCACCTACAGTCTCGGCGACGGCCTGCGCCCCGGCTGCCTGGCTGACGCCAATGACGCCGCTCAGTTCGCGGAATTGAAGACCCTGGGCGAATTGACGCTCAAGGCCTGGGAGCGAGGCTGCCAGGTGATGATCGAAGGCCCGGGGCATATTCCCATGCACCTGGTGAAGATGAACGTGGAGAAAGAACGCGAGCTGTGCCACGACGCCCCGTTCTATGTCCTCGGCCCGCTCGTGACCGACATTGCCCCGGGTTACGACCACATCACAAGCGCGATTGGCGCCGCCCTCGCCGCCGAGGCCGGGGCCGCGATGCTCTGCTACGTGACGCCCAAGGAGCACCTCGGCCTGCCGAACAAGGACGACGTGCGGCAGGGCGTCATCGCCTACAAGATCGCCGCCCACGCCGGCGACATCGCCCGCGGCCGCAAGAACGCCCGGCAGCGCGACGATGAGTTGTCGAAGGCGCGCTTCGAGTTCGACTGGAACCGGCAGTTCGAGCTGTCGCTCGATCCGGAGACGGCGCGGGCGATGCACGACGAGACCTTGCCGCAGGAGGTGTTCAAGTCGGCGAAGTTCTGCTCGATGTGCGGCCCGAAGTTCTGCTCGATGCGCATCACGCAGGACATCCGCAAGATGGAGTTGGCGGAAAGCGCGACTTGAAAACACGAAGGACCAGCGTCGTCGCGCAAGCGATGACGCTGGTCCTTCGTATGCTTTGTCGACGTTCAGCGATCCACCAGCGTGCTGTACCCGTAGCGAACTCGCTTTTCCTCGCCCGACTTCAGCGTCACCAGCCAGACCACCTGGTTCATGGGGTTGACGTCCGTCAGGCTGCCCGGCTGGAGGGTGATGCGCGGATCGCCTTCCGTGTCGAGCACCTGGCCGCGGACGTTGTAGCTGATCCAGACCTTCACCGTCTCCTTGCGGTGGTTGTTGAGCGTCAGCTCCCCCTTCAGGTAAATGCGGCTGTAGTCGCGGCGGCCGACGGCGACGCGTTCGAGGGGCCGGGACTTGTCGAGCTCCTCGGAGCTGGCCGTGCGGATGCTGAGCGAGCGCGTCACCTTCACGCGTGTCTCTTCCCCCACGTTGGTCCAGTAGCAGGTGCGCTCGCCATTGAAGCGGCCTTTCTCGACGATCATGGCAGGCGCCGTCGTCAGCGGAAACTTGAACGGGTTCTTGAAGGCGAGCGTGTCCCACATGTCGTCCTTGCCGGCCTCGCGCAATCCGTAATCGAAGCCGGCGCGGTTGACCGTCCATTCGACGATCCGCTCATAGTCGGTCGTGTTCTTGCCGACGGTGAGTGACAGGGCCTCGCCGTCCTTGAGCGAGCGCTTGCCGATCGGCTCGAAGTGCAGGTCGACGCCTTCGCCTTCGGGCACGGCGCCGAGGGTCGGGCGGCGGATGGGGGCGACGGTGTTCGCCAGCAGCTTTTGCGTCAGGATCGAATGATCGTAGCGGTCGCCGCCGCCCGCGATCTCCTGGAAGAAGCGCTGCCAGGTGGCGTGGGCCTGGAGCGGCGAGGCGACCTGGGCGAACTCGACGCTCGGATAGCCGGAGATCAGGCTGACCTCCGCGTCGGCGAAGTCGGCCATCTCGTTGCGCAGGACGGCGGCCATCTCGATGTCCATCGTCTTCGGATCGCTGACATCGAGGCGATAGCTCGGCGCCCAGGCGAGACCGTGGGCCAGGTAGGAGATGAAGACGCTCGGCGCCTTTTCGGTCTTGCCGATGGTCAACAGGAGCGCCGCCTGCCGCCGGGTCGCCTTGCCCCCCGCCTCTTCGGTCTCGATGGCGGCGATCTCGCCGGCGCTGACGTACAACAGACCCTTGGCGGTCTTGAGCACCAGGAAGCGGTCGGTTGTGGCCGACGGCCGATCTTCGCGGCTGCGCGGCGCCACCTTGACGACGGTTCCGGTAGCGGGAGGCGATTTGGCGCCGGTGAAGGACACCGTCACCTTCTTGCCCGCGAAGATCTCCTGGAGCGAGCCTTCGGGCAGTTGATCGTCCGCCAACTCGACGTCGCGCGTCTTCACGCTCGCTTCGACGGGGGCGTTGCTTTCGATCCAGAAAGTGCCGTGGATCGCCTCCGGCACGCGATCGAGGCGGTAAACGCCGGCGCCGTCGACCTTCACTTCGCGCTTGACGACCGCGAGGCCGTTCTTGAAGAGAGAGAGCGAAACGATGCGGCTCTTGACGGCGGTTTCCTTGTCATCCTGGGCAAACGCGGCAGGATGGAGAACGAGCGCGGCGACGGCCGTTAACAGGAAGGTGCGTGGCATGGCGGGACTCCTTGCAAAGAGGATACAGAGTCATTGTCAGAACGATTTGGGGGGAGGAAAGGTTTGCCCGGTTGCCACTTCGGTGGCCTTCCACCTACGCTGATGAACGGGAGACAACCATGGCCGATACGGCATCGCTCGCTATTCTCGCGGCGGAGTTCAACGAGCCGCTCGTCGCCCGCATGATCGCGGCGGCCGCGGATGAGCTGCGCCTGGCGGGGGCGACGCTGTCGCGCACCGTGAAGGTCCCCGGCTCTTACGAGATCCCGGTGATCGCCGATCTGCTGCTGAGCCACGAGGCGATCGACGCCCTCGTCGTCCTCGGCTACATCGAGCGCGGCGAGACGCTGCACGGCGAGGTGATGGGACATGCGGTCCATTCCGCTCTCGTGCAGCTACAGCTCACGTATCAGAAGCCGGTCGGCATTGGCATCATTGGGCCCGGCGCCACGGGGGAGCAGGCGGAAGCGCGGTGTGAGGCGTACGCGCGGGCGGCGGCGCGGGCGGCGTTCAAGAACTGGGGGACGTTGCGCGGTCTCCGGAAGGAGCTTTTCGAGGGTTGACGCGCTACAATTCTCTCGTCAGTCCATATTCGCCCGCTTGCACAAGGAGACGTCATGCCGAAGCTGACCGTGGAAGGCGTGGGGGATTTCGAGGTTCCCGCCGGCAAGCGTCTCGTCCTCGCGCTCGAGGACGACGCGAAGATCGACCAGCTGCACGCCTGTGGCGGCAACGCCCGCTGCACGACATGCCGGGTCGAATTCACGAGCGGCGAGCCGGACCGGATGACGGTCGCCGAGAAGCAGGTGCTCGCGGCCCGTGGTCTGAGCGGTGTGCGCCTGAGCTGCCAGATCGTCTGCGATCACGACATGACCGTCCGCGCCATCAGCCGTCTCGCCGGTAGCGGCCGGCCGGACGCCGGCAAGCGGCCCCTGGACGACATCCAGCCGCAGCCCGTGCAGTGGACGACGAAAGACTAATTGTCCTTGTTTAGCCCCGGTTCGCAGAACCGGGCGGACAGCATCCCTTCACCCGAACCCCTTGAAGATCCATGTCCCACGCCGCGACGCTTCTCCCCGAGTTCGACCAGGAAACCGCCAACACGCGGAAGGTCCTTGAGCGCGTCCCCGAAGACAAGCTCGACTGGCGGCCTCATCCGAAGTCCAACACCATCGGCTGGAACGCCAACCACCTGGCCGACATTCCGAGCTGGATCACGTGGACACTGAGCGGAACCTCGCTCGACATCGCCCCGACCGACGGACCGCGCTACCAAACCCCGAAGCTGGCGACACGGCAAGCGCTCCTCGACACCTTCGATCGCAACGTCGCCGCCGCTCGAAAGGCCCTGGCCGCGGCCACGGACGAGCAGATGGCGGCCGGCTGGTCGCTGCTGAAAGGCGGCCAGACGCTCTTCACCATGCCGCGCTCCGCCGTGCTCCGCACCTTCGTCTTCAATCACATGGTCCACCACCGCGCCGTGCTGTGCGTCTACCTGCGCCTCAACGACGTGCCCGTTCCGGGGATGTACGGGCCTTCGGGCGACGACACGTGACGACCCGTTGGCCGGCGCTTAGACTACCTCCACCTCTCCCAACCGCTTCAAGGTGACACCATGCTTACGCGTGAAGAGGTCCGCGCGCTCGGACTCGAAGGCAAAGACCGCCTCGGCCTGACCTGGCCCAAGATCGGCGCCGCCATCGGCCGCAATCCCGTCTACGCCGCCATGCTCGTCTACGGCTACGGCCAGGCCACCGCCGAGGAAGCCGACGGCCTGGCCCGGACGCTCGGCCTCTCGGAGCAGGCGAAAGCCGCGCTGATGAAGGCGCCGCATCGCACGCCGGCGCAACCGTGGCCGCCGACCGATCCATTCCTCTACCGGCTCTACGAAGCGGTGATGCTGTACGGCCCCGTGCTCAAGGACGTGGCCCACGAACTGTTCGGCGACGGCATCATGAGCGCCATCGACATGTCGATCGACATCAAGAAAGTCGAGGAGCCGGCGGGCGTGCCGCGGATGGTGCTGAATTTGAACGGGAAGTGGTTGCAGTACAAGAAGTTTTAGGTGGCGATCCGGATCGGCGCCGGGAAAGCAGCCGCCGCGTCGTCGCTTGCGCGACGACGCTGGTTGCCTTTCGAATCCGATCCTTTTGTGCTCACGGCGCGGCGCGATACTTGTCCGGAATCGCTTCCACGTTGCCCGGCTCCAGGCGCTGGGCTTCTTCGTAGTCGCGCCGCGCTTCCTCGTAGTGCTTGAGATGGTGATGGGCGCCGCCGCGGTTGCGATAGGCGGCGGCGAGCTTCGGGTTGATGCCGATGGCGGCGCTGAAATCGGCGATCGCCTTGTCGTGGTCCCCCTTGGCCCCGCGGATGCCGCCGCGGTTGAGGTAGAAGGTCGGATCGGCGGGGTCCAGCGCGATGGCCAGGTCGATGTCCTCCAGAGCGGCATCGTGCAGACCGCGCTTGCTGCGGGCGTTGGCGCGGTTGCTTAGGGCCAGGACGTTTTCGGGGTCGATCTTCAATGCGGCGCTGAAGTCGGCGATGGCGGCGTCGAAATCATTAAGGGTGTGGTGCAGATAGCCGCGGTTGATGAGCGCCTCGATCAGCTTTGGATTGAGCGTCACGGCCTGGTCGAAATCGGCGAGCGCCTTGTCGGTCAAGTTGATGCTCATGTACATCAACCCGCGGTTGAGTGGGGCCTGACCGTCCTTTGGATCGAGCGCCATGGCCGTGGTCATGTCGCCGATCGCCTGCGCCGTCCTGCCGCTGCGGTACAGCGCGATGGCCCGGTTGAAGT
The DNA here is from genome assembly GCA_046350295.1 of Gemmataceae bacterium. Classification (GTDB taxonomy): domain Bacteria; phylum Planctomycetota; class Planctomycetia; order Gemmatales; family Gemmataceae; genus JAXMAR01. The sequence continues at coordinate 99,959 of JAXMAR010000016.1, read as the reverse complement.
AGGCGGAAGAATACTTGGGGTTGATGCGCAGCGCGTCGTCGTAGTCCGCGATCGCCTTGTCGAAGGCCTCGATGGTCGTGTAGGCGACGCCCCGGTTGTAGTAGGTCCGCGCATCGCTCTTGGCGGCCAGGGCGGCCGAATAGCTCTCGATCGCCTGCTCGAACTTGTCCTGCGTGAAGAAGATGTTCCCCTTCTCGCGCAGCGCCTCGGCGTCGTCGGGGTTCTTGGCGATGATGGCGTCGATCTTCTCCAGCGGGTCTTCCGGTGTTTTCGGCGTTCCGCTGTCAGGCGCCGCTGCCGCAAGGTCCAACGTCGGCTCCGGCGCCGGCTCCTCCGCATCCTTGGAGCATCCGGCCACCATGACCAGGACGGCGAGCATTAGCTTGCGCACAGTCGACTCCTTCGCGCCGAGACGGCGGCAATTCAGGGTTTCTGGAAAAAAATCGGCATTTCCCTGTGCCTTTCTTGATCGTTGTGCTGATAATTCCGGGGAAAGGGGAAATCATGCCGCATGCCGCACGACGCGACCGCCTCCTCCGCCTAATCGCGGGCGAGGAGATCGAAGCCGTCCTCATCACCAACCCGGTCAACGTCACCTATCTCACCGGCTTCTCGGGAGACAGTAGCTACCTCCTCCTGTCCGGCAAACGCGCCATCCTCATCAGCGATGGCCGGTACACCGTCCAAATCGCGGAGGAGTGCCCCGGCCTGGAGACGCACATTCGCCCGCCGGCACAAACCACGCAGGAAGCGGCGGGTGGCGTGTTGAACCGCCTCATGCTCGCGAGCGTCGGCGTCGAGTCGGGACACCTGACGATCGGCGATCTGGCCCGGCTGAGCGAGCACGCGGCGGGTGTCGAGTTCAAGCCCTGCGCCGACCGTGTGGAGAGGCTGCGCGCGACCAAGGACGAGGGAGAAATCGCCGCGATCCGCCAGGCCATCCACATCGCCGAGAAAGCGTTCGCGATGTTCCGCGCCTGCTTGAGGCCGACCGACACCGAGAAGGAACTGGGAGACGCCATCGAGATGTACGTGCGGCGCGCCGGGGGAGCGTGTACGGCGTTCCCGCCGATCGTGGCGGTGGGCGCCCGGGCCGCGCTGCCTCATGCCCCTCTGTCCGGGCATCGGGTGGAAGAGGCCCCTCTCCTTCTTGTCGACTGGGGAGCGACGGGCGAACTGTACAAAAGCGACTTGACGCGTGTTCTCATCACCCATAACAATTCAGCGATTCCGGGCGGTTCAGGCTCGCCGGCCGATCTCGCGACAATCCGAGAAATCTACGACGTTGTCTTGCGGGCCCAGGCCGCCGCGAGCGCGAAGTTGCGGCCCGGCGTCAAGGGCGGCGACGTGGACGCCGCCGCCCGAACCCTGATCGCCGACGCCGGCTACGGCGACTACTTCAACCACAGCATCGGCCACGGCTTCGGCCTGATGATCCACGAGGCGCCGATGATGCGCCCTGGGTCGGAAGTTGTCCTTCAGGCCGGCATGGTGGTCACGATCGAGCCGGGGATTTACGTTCCCGGCCTCGCCGGCATCCGCATCGAGGATGACTTCCTGATCACGCCGGACGGTCACGAGCGCCTGACGCACGTGCCGCGCGAGTTCGAAGAAAGCATTGTTCCCTGGTAATCCCACCCGCGTGGGTCGCATATAGATGAAGGAGTTCCCGTGCCCGAAGAAGCTCCCAAGTCAGCGGGGCCGTTTGACGTGCGGACAGTGAAATCGCTGGTCTCGCTCATGACCCAGCACGACCTGAGCGAGATCGATTTACGCGACGGCGTGACGCGCCTCCGCTTGCGACGTGGCTCGCGACAGGTGATGGTGGCGGCCACCCCGCCCCTCAACGCCGTCCCCGCCCCCTCGGCGCCCGCTTCCAAGCCGGAGGCCCCGGCGGCCGCGCCCCAGGCGCCCGCCAAGACGCTGGTCGACATCAAGAGCCCGACCGTCGGCACCTTCTACGCCAAGCCGAACCCCGACTCGGCCCCTTTTGTCAAGGTTGGCTCCAAGGTCAACCCGGCGACGGTCGTCTGCCTGATCGAGGCGATGAAGCTCTACAACGAGGTCCAGGCCGAGTGCTCGGGGACCGTCGTCGAAGTCCTGGTGGAGAACCAGCAGCCGGTGGAATACGGTCAGGTTCTGTTCCGCGTCGATCCCACCTCGTAAGCGCCGTCTGGCCGCCCGGGAGGGCGAGGCCGCCTGGAAGGGGCCGCCTGGGAGGGCGAGGCTCCTGCCGAGCCGGGCGCCGCCGCTGACTGTTCGGCTCGGCAGGAGCCTCGCCCTCCCTGCGCCAAACCCCTGGGCCAAACCGCCGCAGCCAAGCACATGTTCCAACGCATCCTGGTCGCCAATCGTGGGGAAATCGCCTTGCGGGTCATCCGCGCCTGCAAGGACCTCGGCATCGAGGTCGTCGCCGTCTTCAGCGAGGCCGATCGCGCCGCCCCCTATCTCGATTTCGCCGACGACCGCATCTGCATCGGCCCGGCCGTCCCCGCGCAGAGCTACCTCAACATGGCGCGGATCATCAGCGCCGCCGAGATCGCCAACGTCCAGGCCATCCATCCGGGCTACGGCTTTCTCTCGGAAAACGCCCACTTCGCCGAAGTCTGCCGCTCCTGCAAGATCGAGTTCATCGGCCCTCCGCACGAGGCCATGCGCCTTCTCGGCAACAAGAACGAAGCGCGGAAGATGGCCAAGAAGTGCGGCGTGCCCGTCGTCCCCGGCAGCGAGGGGCTGATCACCGACGAAAAGGAGGCCCTGCGCCTCGCCCATGAGATGGGCTTCCCCGTGCTGATCAAGGCGGCGGCGGGAGGCGGCGGCCGCGGCATGCGCGTCGCCCGCAACGACATCAGCCTGCAATCGGGCCTCAAGGCCGCACAGCAGGAAGCCGAGGCTGCCTTCAAGGACGGCAGCGTCTACCTCGAAAAGTACATCGAGCAGCCCCGCCACATCGAGGTGCAGATCCTCGGCGACCAGCACGGCAACGTGGTGCATCTCTGGGAGCGCGACTGCTCGCTGCAGCGGCGCCATCAAAAGCTCGTCGAGGAATCGCCCGCGCCCAATCTGCCGCACCCGGTGCGTGAGGCGATCTGCGCCGCCGCGGTCCGCCTCGTCAAAGACGCCGGCTACTACAACGCCGGCACCTGCGAGTTCCTCCTCGACAAGGACCACAAGTTCTACTTCATCGAATTGAACGCCCGCATCCAGGTGGAACATCCCGTCACCGAGCTGGTGACCGGCATCGATCTCGTGCGCGAGCAAATCCGCATCGCCGCCGGCGAGAAGCTGCGTTTCGGGCAGGAGCAGATCCATCATCGCGGCGTCGCCATCGAGTGCCGCATCAACGCCGAGGACCCGGCCGCCGGCTTCCGTCCCTCCCCTGGCGTGATTCAGAAATGGCAGCCACCGGGAGGACCGGGCGTCCGGCTCGATACCCACGTGGTGGCGGGCTATCGCGTGCCGCCGAACTACGACTCGATGGTCGCCAAGCTGCTGGTGCATCAGCCGACGCGCGCCGAAGCGATCGCGACCATGCGCCGGGCCCTGGATGAGTTCGTGGTTGAGGGGGTGAAGACGACGATTCCGATCCACCGCGAGATCTTCGGGCATTCCGCCTTCATCGAGGGGCACGTGGATACGACGTTTATCGAGAGGAACTGGATGAAGGGCTGAGCGGTCGGACGCCTGCCAACTACGGTTCTGAAGCCGCCTCCAAAGGCCTCAGGGACGTGGCCTGTAGACCCGGATGGTCGGACCTTCCTCCCCCTCTTGCCGGGGAACGATGAGATAGAGCCGCTCGCCGACTCGGTCGAAGAAGCAGGTGCGGGCGAGCTTGACGGTCGGAATCGTCTCCAGCGTCTCGTAACGGTCCCCGTCCAGCTGCCGAACAACCGCCAGGGAGCCGACGCCGCATGAGGCGTAGAGGCGTTTGTTCTTCGCGTCGAAGAACAGATCGTCTATGTCCTTCGGAATATCCACGCAGGCCACTTCCTTGCCCGTTTCACTGTCCATCACCACGATCGAGGGCTTTTCCCGGCAACCGATGAAGATACGCTTGTTCGCCTCATCCAGCGCCATGGGATAGGCGCGGTCCGCTCCCTTGATGGGGTAACGGTGGAGGACCTCGTGCTTATCGGTATCCACGACGACCAGACGCGTCGGATCGACGGTGTTCATGTAGAGCCGTGGGCGTTTCGATTCGAGCTGAAATCCTTCGGGCCGGCCCGGCAACTCGATTTTCGCTTTCAGCTCGTAGGTCTTCGCATCGATGGTGCTCAACATTTTCTCCGCATGACCGACGTAGACGAGCTGCCGGGCGGGCCGGTAGCGAACATTGTCGGCGCCGGGGAAGGAAATCGACTTGAGGAGCTTGTAGTCCTTTCCGTCGAAGACGTTGCACTGGTCGCCGCTGCCGTTACCCACGAAAATGCGATCCAGATCGGGGGCATAGGCGATGTCCTGAATCTTCTTCTGGTCGGGAATCTGCTTGATGAGTTTGCCGGCCTTGAGATCGACGATGTCCAGGCTGTTGTTGGAGAGGTTGGCCACGAACAACCGGGAGTTCTTGTTGTCGATGGCCAGGTGGTCGAGCCGGCCTGGAGCGCCTTTGAGCTGGATGGTCTGGAGCAGTTCAAGCGTTTTGGCGTCGCCCGCGCTCGCTCGATTCGCGCCGGTTGTCAACGCGAGGCAACAAATCAGCCCGAGGATACTCAGCCGAGTGTCGACACTTCGCTTCATGGCTCACTCCTGCAAGGGTGTTAATGATTGCTCGTCGTGGCTCTGGTATCCTGCACTTGCGCAGATCAGATTAGCGATTTCCAAGGCAAAGCTAATTCGCGAGTCCGACTTCCTTTCCGGACGACGACGCTGATCCTCGGGCGACGGGAAACAGTTCGCCGACTATCGGCACTTGCCCTGAATTCTTCTGCGCGAACAATGAAAGCGGCTACAACTTCATGGGTTTCGCCCAGGGGAGATTGGCAATGAAAGCGATTCTTGTTCTTCTGATCTCGCTGCTCACCCTTGTCCTGCCGGCGCGCCTGCACGCCGGCGACAAAACAGCGAAGGTGGATCCGGAAAGAATTTCGGCCGCTTCCGGCGCGAAGGCGACCATCGCGCCCGATGGCGTGGTTCGCCTTTCCTGGCCGAGGAGCGACGTCGATGTCCGCGTCGACGGCCTGGCTTTCAAGCCCTTCGCGGGCCTCGGCTCCTGGGCCGCGTTCACGTCCGCCAAGCACGGCGCCATGGTGATGGGGGACACTGTGGTTTTTCAGGACGAAGTCGACGCCGCCATCGACGCCGCCTTCGCCAACGGCCTGGAAGTGACGGGCCTGCACAACCACTTCTTCTTCGATGAACCGCGCGTCTTCTTCATGCACATCGGCGGCAGCGGCGATGCGGAGCTGGCCAAAGGCGTCAAGGCCGTGGGATTCCATCAAGGAGGTTCGCGCCAAGCATCCCAGCCCGGCGAAGAGCTCGGCATCGCCCCAAGACGGGAAGGTGACCACCGCCGCCATCGAAAAGCTGCTGGGACAGAAGGCCGATTCTCAGGCAGGCATGGTGAAAGTCACCATCGGCCGAGCGGGCATGATGCACGGCGTCAAGGTGGCCGGCTCCATGGGTCTGACGACCTGGGCGCCTTCTCCGGCGGCGATGACGACGCGGCGGTGGCGGGCGATTTCATCATGACGGCGGCGAGTCCAGCCGGTGCGGCGGCCTGCGGAAGGGGGGCTTGCACGTCGTCGCGCTGCACAATCATATGATTGGCGAGGAGCCGGCGTTCTTCTTCGTCCACTGGGGCAGGGGCCGGCGGGCGGCGCGCGGCCTGAAGCATGCCCTGGATGAACAGGCCATGGTGAAGAAAGTGGACCATTAGGCGTCGGCGGGGTGAGGGTGGGAATGCGTTCTTCACGAGACCCTGCGAACGGCACTGCAGGCGTTGCGCCGCAACTTCCTGCGCCGCGGCTCGCCTGTACGGGAATCGTCATCGGCGTCGCGGCGGTGATCGTGCTTCTGGGAGGTCGGCCAGGGGACCACCGAGGCCGTGCGCGGCAAACGATCGCCAGCCTGGGGGCGAACTTCATCCAGGTGGAGGCGGGGCGAGCCTGTCGAGCGGCGTCCATTCGGGCGCCGGGACGTGCCTGACGCTCGCGGTGCAGGACTGCGAGGCCATTCTGCGCGAGTGTCCGACCATCCGCTTTGCCGCGCCGGGCGTCGATTGCCGCATGCAGGTCATCTACGGCAACCGGAACTGGCAGCCCTGGAAGATCCTGGGCACGAGCCCCGACTACCTGGCCGTGCGGAACTGGACGGAGCTGGAAGAAGGCGAGCCGTTCACGGAGAGCGACGTCCGCAGCGGGGCGCGCGTGTGCCTGCTGGGGCAGACGCCGGCGCGCGAGCTTTTCGGGGACGAGTCGCCCCTCGGCAAGGAAGTTCGGGTACGCACCGTCCGGCTGAAGGTGGTGGGCGTCCTGACGCGCAAGGGCGCCAACATGATGGGGATGGATCAGGATGATCTCGTGGTCGCCCCCTGGACCACCGTGAAGTTCCAGATCAACGGCTCGAAGCTGACGTTCGCGCAGGAGGCCGCGGACAGGGCGGCTCCCTCCCTCACGCAGGTGAACACGTTGAGCGCGCTCTATCCGAGCCTGCAACCGTCGATTTACGCGTCGCGCTCGGCGCTCCAGGCGGCGGACACACCCCAAGTGGTGCGCTTTGCGGCTCTCGACGACATCTTCCTGTCGGTCAACTCGCTGGACGAAATCCCGCAGGCGGTCGAGGAGGTCACGCAGTTGCTGCGGCAACGGCACCGTATTCGCGCCGGCGAGCCGGACGATTTCGGGATCCGCAACTGGGTCGAAGCTTCGGAGGCTCTCGGCTCGACGACCAAGATGATGGCGCGGTCGCTGTTCTGGGTTGGCTTGATCGCGCTCATTGTCGGAGGCGTCGGGGTCATGAACATCATGCTGGTCTCCGTGACGGAACGGACCCGGGAGATCGGTTTGCGGATGGCGGTCGGCGCGCGACCGCGCGACGTTTTGCGGCAGTTTCTGACGGAGGCCGTGCTGCTGTGCTTGTGCGGCGGACTTGCCGGGATCGCGCTGGGCCGGGGCGTTTCGGAGGCGGTGCGAGCCTGGCTGCGCTGGCCGACCGTCCCGTCCTTGGCGGCGGCGTTAACGGCAGTCGCGGTTTCGGCGGCTGTCGGCGTGATCTCAGGGTATTATCCCGCCTGGAAGGCGGCGCGGCTCGACCCAATCGAGGCGCTGCGTCACGAATAGACGTTCTCGGATCAACGCCGGCCCGCTACCTACATTGCAACCACGCCTACCCATGCTACAGTGCATCCTAAGGGCGCCCCGCCCGATAATGGATTGCATTCACACCCAGACACCTGCTCTGCAACGCATTTCCCCCGCCTCGACGCAAGCCCCTACCCGGACGCCGCTTGTTTCGTGGCGCCCGATCTGCAACCCATTTCACGGTCCACATCTCATGTCGCCGCTCCTCAAACCCCTCTCCTGGAACCGCCATCTCGCCCACGTCCGTGCCAACATCGACTGGCTCTGGCCCGGCCTCCTCGCCCGCCGCAACCTCACCCTCCTCACCGGCGGCTGGAAATCCGGAAAGACCACCCTCGTCTCTCTCCTCCTCGACCGCCGCAACGCGCGTGAGACAACGACGCGGAGCCCCGAAGACCACCACCTCGAGACGCCCAGCATCAGACAGAGAAGCGAGAAAGGCTCTTGCCCCCTCTCCCCCGCCGCGGGGGAGAGGGCCGGGGTGAGGCGGCGGCGTGAACCCGAGCAGGAGGCCCCGACGCCTCGCAAGCGCCAAACCGCCACCTCGCGCGACGACGGGACTGAAGACGACGCCCTCCCCATGCTCCTCAACCGCGCGGTCCGCCCCGGCGCCACCGTCGTCGTCTCCGAGGAAGACGAATCCCTCTGGCTCATGCGCCAGCGCCGCCTCGACTTCGGCCCCGACGTCGGCTTCTGGCGCCGACCCTTCGCCGGCCGCCCCACACCCCGCGCCTGGAAAGCTCTCATCGACGAATTGCTCCACGTCCACCAGACGCGCCGCGTCGATCTCGTCGTCATCGACCCCCTCGCCATGTTCCTCCCCGGCAACGAGAACAACCCCTCCTCGCTCCTCGCCGCCCTAGACGACCTCCACCGCCTCACGCACGCCGGCCTCGCCGTCCTCCTCCTCCACCATCCCGCCAAGGGGGAGCCCACACTCGGCCAGGCCGCCCGCGGCACCGGCGCCCTCTCCGCCTGCGCCGACATCCTCCTCGAGCTCCGCGTCCCCCCCGGCGACCCCGCCACGCGCCGCCGCCGCCTCTTCGGCTTCTCCCGCTACGCCGAAACCCCGCGCCGCCTCTCCATCGAGCTGACGCCCGACGCCACCGACTACGCCGTCTGCGCCGACGCCCAGGACGACGAACCCTTCCGCGCCGCCCTCCGCCTCATCACCCTGCTCCTGTGCCGCGCCCCCGCCCCCATGACCCGCCAACAACTCCTCGCCGCCTGGCCCATCCAACCCCCAGACCCCTCCACCCTCTGGCGCTGGCTCTCCCGCGCCACCACCCTCCGCCTCCTCACCCGAACCGGCGCCGGAACCAAACGGGACGCCTACCGCTACAAAATCTCTGAAGAAAGCACGACGAGCTGTTGACGACACATTGGAAAACGAGCAAAGGTCGGCGTGGCTGCGGCTGTGTTCGAGACCGCAAGGCTTTTCAAGCACGTGGCCCCGGCCAGAGCTTCAGCGCGGTTTCCGTAAGCACTCTGCCGCGTTCAGCTATGTCCACTTCGCCCCACGACGTACCCTCGAGCGTCTTCCTCTTGTGAAAGACGATCTCGAAAGGTAGATTAGCGAAAGAGCAGCCCGGGGCTTCCCGGCGCCTACCGGGAGATGCTGCGTGGCGTTCTTTTTGGCCGGGATCCCTACCTGGAATGATGCCGACATCATGCTGTACCACGGCACGGTGGGCATCTACGTGGCCTCGATTTTGCAGCGGATCGACTTGAGTCTGTCCCAGCCTCTGCGCGATTTTGGCAAAGGTTTCTACACGACGACCAACCAGCTGCAAGCGGAGTTGCGCGCGAGAGAACGAGCGAAACAGTTGGGGGATGTCCCCGCGGTCATCGCCTTTGCCGTCGAGCGAAACACTCTGGCACAATTGGACAGTCTCTGCTTCGTCCGTTCATCCCCTGCCGCGACAGACTATTGGAGCTTTGTGCAGAACTGTCGAAATACCGGAAGACACGATCGACGGCACGCAATCATGTATGATCTTGTCGTTGGTCCTGTGACAGGCGATTGGAAGAAACAGACTGCCATACCCGATGGAGACCAGATTTCCTTTCACACCGATCGGGCGGTCTATGTTCTCGACGTCCTCGCGGGCGCCAGGAAGAGGCAAGTAACATGAAGACCTCGAACGTCATTTCTCGGGAAGCCCAGGAGCATTTCTGGCGCGTCGTCAGAGAGTGCCTACGGAAGTTCCATCACGCTACCAGCTCTGTGCTCGAGAGATTGCATGAGTTGCGAGCCGCGATTGACGCATCCCCGATTGAGGAGATCGAGCTCTTCTTTCACAATGAACCGTTCGACGTCGCCTGCAATGTCGCGCGCCATCCACTGCCGATGGAACCCGTCTTGGACCAGTATCTTGCAATACGTGATGGAGCCGCGTAGTGGTCTTCCACTGTCCCATCAGCGCGTGATCGGAAGCCGGCCCTCTACATCTCCAAAATATCCCCCAACGCCTGCGCCAGCGTGTCGATATCCGCCGCCGTATTGAACGGCCCCGTGCTCACGCGCACCGCCCCGTCCGGAAACGAGCCGACGCTCTTGTGAATGTACGGAGCACAGTGCAGCCCCGGCCGTATCGCGATGTCGAAGGCCTGGTCGAGGATGCCGCCCAGCTCGGCGGCGGCGAGGGTCGGGGTGTGGAAGCTGAGGGTGCCGACGCGGCGGTTCATGTCGCGGTGGCCGAGGATGTGGATGTCTTCCAGCTCGAGGAGCTTTTCCCAGAGCCGCTCGGTCAGCTCGACTTCGTGGCGGCGGATGTTGTCGACGCCTTCATCCACCACGTAACGAATGCCGGCGGTGAGGCCGGCGACGCCGAGGACGTTGGGGGTCCCGCCTTCGAGGAAGTACGGGAACTCCTTGGGCTGGGTTTCGCTGGCGGAGTCGCCGCCGGTGCCGCCTTCGCGCCACGGGCCGACCTTGGCGCGGCTGCCGACGTAGAGGGCGCCGGTGCCGGTCGGGCCGAACAGCGACTTGTGGCCGGGGAAGGCGAGAAGGTCGATGTGCATCGCCTCGATGTCGATGGGGACGGCGCCGGCGGTCTGGGCGGCGTCGACGAGGAGGAGGGCGTCGTGCTGGCGGGCGATGCGGCCGGCTTCGGCGACCGGCTGGATGGTGCCGAGGACGTTGCTGGCATGCGTGAGGGCGATCATGCGCGTCTTGGGCGTGAGCGCCTTCTTGATGGCGGCGGGATCGATGGTGCCGCCGTCCACGCCTTGGCCGTCGAGCCGATCTTGCCGGCCAATTCCATCGCCCGCAGCGGCCGGCTGACGCTGTTGTGCTCGAGGTCGGTCGTGACGACGTGGTCCCCCTCGCGGAGCACGCCCTTGAAGGCCATGTTGAGCGCGTCGGTGCAGTTGAGGGTGGCGGCGGCTCGGCCTCGCCGTGGAAAAGCTGGTTGAGCAGATGGCGGCAATCGTCGAGGGCGCTCGGCCGCGAGCGCCATCTTGTGCCCGGCCCGCCCGGGATTGGCGAGGTGGGAGCGGGCGAAAGCGTCCATCGCGCGATAGACAGCCTCCGGCTTGGGAAAGCTCGTCGCGGCATTATCGAGGTAAATCATCGTGGATCATCAAACAGAGGCGAATGGAACATCAAGACCAGAGCCGACGCGCAAGCGTCGGCTCCGTCTGCGCTTGCCTCTGACATCTTCTTCAAAGTCATGAAAACGTCGTCACGCCCGGCCGCGCCACGGGCGGCGTCGGCAGCTCCATCCACTCGTAGCGCGGCGGCGACAGGTCTTGCCGCGAGTTCATGGCCTGGTCCCAGGTGATCGTCTGGCCGGTGTAGCAGGCCATGCGGCCCATGATGCCCATGAGGCTGCTCTTGGCCATGTACTCGCCGTTGTTGATCGGCTCGCCGCGGCGGATGCTGGCGAAGAGCTCGTTGTGCTCCTGCTGGTACATGTCGTCGCGGCGGGCGGCGGCGGCGCTGTAGCGCCAGGGGCGGCGGCCGGTGATGTTGTGCCCCATCACGTCCACCTTGCCTTCGCTGCCCCAGACGTAGTCCTTCACCTCGTTGTAACAGCTCGGCATCTGCCGGCAGAGCGAGAAGCATTTGACGCCGTTTTCCCACTCGTAGACGCAGGACATGTGGTCGTAGATGTGGCCGTATTCGGGACCGGTGCGGACCTGGCGCCCGCCGAGGCCGTAGCAGCGGACGGGGTAGACGTCGCGCATGGCCCAGGCCATCTTGTCGAGGCTGTGGACGTGCTGCTCGACGTTGAAGTCGCCGGAGAGCCAGGTGAAGTAGAGCCAGTTGCGGACCTGGAACTCCATGTCGCTCCAGGCGGGCTGGCGCGGGTGGTTCCACAGGCCGCCGGTGAGGTAGTTGCACTGCATGGTCTGGATTTCGCCGACGGCCCCGTCGTGGATGTGGCGGAAGGTGTCGCGCATGCCGCCGTGGTAGCGCCAGCACAGGCCGGAGACGACGGCGAGACGCCGCTCACGCGCTGTCCGGCAGCTTTCCAGCACGCTGCGGACGCCGGGAGCATCCACGGCGCACGGCTTCTCGGCGAAGATGTGCTTGCGGTTCTCGACGGCCAGCCGGATATGGGCCGGCCGGAAATGGGGCGGCGTGCACAGGAGCACGACATTGACGTCGCTGGCGATCAGGTCGCGGGCGCCGTTGAAGCCGACGTGCTTGCGTTCGTCCGGCACGCGGATCCGGTCGGCGATGGCGCGGTTTGCCGTCAGCGTGCGCAGGCTGGAGTCGAGACGGTCGCGGAAGGTATCAGCCACGGCAACGAGGTGGACGTTGGGATCGGCGCGGAGGGCCTGCTCCGCGGCGCCGGTGCCGCGGCCGCCGCAGCCGACGAGGCCGATGCGGAGGATTTCGGTCCCACCCTTGGCATGGACAAAGGGGACCTGGGACAGGGCGAGGGCCGCGCCCGTGGCGGCGGCGCTGGTCTGGAGGAAACGACGCCGGCTGGTCCCCGGCTTCCTGGGAGAGGTTGGCTCGATCACGGTGGGATCTCCTGCGGGGCCTCAATCGATCGGGTAGGAGCAAAGCAGTATTTTAGCGGCGCGGCGCGCAAACTCCCAACTGGATTTTCCGGTCAGCGCGGAACCCTCGCTCCCGTTCAGTTGCCGCTCTTCCGCCGCGGGCGCCGTCCGCTTACTCCTTTGGCCCCTTGGCTCTTCGGCGTTCCGCCCGGTTTCCATCGTTCAGCTGAAGAGCCCCCTCGCAGCTGGCGCGGGTTCCGCTCCATCGACACGTTATCCACCAAGGGCCGGGAAAAGTTTTCAGGAGGATTCTTTCCTGTGCGGGCAAAACCCCGGTAAAAGTCGAGCGAGGAACCGGTGAAAAAAATGTGTGGCCAGCGCGGACAAGAAAACGCTTGGCGCCGGCGGGGCGCCGCTTCTAGAATTGCCCCTCATCCAATGTGATTGGCCGCTCGGCATGCGGGTTGGCCGTACTCTCTTGGCCGTGCTGGGGCAAGCGCAAGACTGCGCGTAGGGTTGACTTGACGACGTTCACGGACGAAGGCGGTAAGCGGCGCTGGAAAGCCCTGTGCCCAAGCGATCGGCTCGCCGCAGCTATCAGCTTTGGTTTGACGGAAAAACCAAGTTCACCTGGCAGGACGATCAACTCGTGGTCGGCGTGCCCAACTGATGTACCAGGATTATTCTGAAAAAACAGTATGCCGGCCCGCTGCAGCGAGGCCGCCGCCGCTCCTCGGCCGGCCCACCGCGCTCCGCTGGGTCATCGACCGGAGCTGTTTCAGAAGGCCCGGCAAAAGCAGGAAGAGGAGAAGCGGCAGTCGCGCGCGGAACGCCGCCCCGCGGCCGCCGCGGTTCGTTCCGCCCGCCGCCGCGCACGCCGCCGCACGCCGGTGGCGGCGCCTGGAGGAGTTCGTCGTCGGCCCCTGCAATCCAGGTGGCCCACGCCTCGGCCCAGGCCGTCGCCGCTCAGCCCGCGCGGGAAGCCAATCCTCTGGTCCTGCACGGCCCCGTCGGCACGGGCAAGACTCATTTGCTCGAAGGCGTTCACACGGCCCTGCGCGAACAGCATCCGCAGCTGCGCGTGCTGTTCCTCTCGGCCGAGGAGTTCACGAACCGTTTCCTCGCTTCCATGCACCAGGGGAAGCTCTCCTCGTTCCGCCGCCAGTTCCGCGACTGCGACGCGCTGCTGCTCGACGACCTCCACTTCCTGGCGAAGAAGGCCGCCACCCAGGAGGAGTTCCTGCACACGTTCGACGCCCTCCTCGCCGAGGGCGCCCAGGTCGTCGTGACAACGGATTGTCACCCGCGCCTCGCCGACCGCCTCATGCCCGAGCTGCTCGACCGCCTCCACGGCGGCGCCGTCTTCGGCTTGCAGGCCCCCGACGCCGACACCCGACGCCTGCTCATCGAAACGAAAGCGTGCCAGCCCGGCCGCCAGCCCTTGCCGGCCCCCGTCATCCAGCTTCTGGCCGAGCGCCTGCGCGGCAACGTCCGCGAACTGGAAGGGGCGCTCTTCAGCCTCTTCCACATCAGCCGCGTCACGGGCCGGCCCATCGACGCCGCCCTGGCGCACGAGATGCTCGGCGAGGTGCTGCGGCACAACGTCCGCCTCGTGCAGCTTGACGACGTCGACCGCGCCGTCTGCCATGTCCTCGGCCTGGAGAAGGGCGCCTTGCAAAGCAAGCAACGCGGCTGGAAGATCAGTCATCCGCGCATGCTCGCCATGTACCTGGCCCGCAAGCACACCGGCGCGACGTACACCGATATCGGCGAACGCTTCGGCGGCCGCAACCACAGCACCGCCGTCGCCGGCGAGAAGAAGGTGCGGCAATGGCTCGAGGAGGACGGCGAGATCCATCTGGGCCAGCGCCGCCTCCGCGTCCGCGACGCCGTGCAACGCGCCGAACACGCGCTCAGGCAACACTGATGGTCGAATGAAAGCCCCTTGTTGGTGTTATCGCTGTTCCGGCAGGAACAAGATTCGGGCGTCCAACCTGACGCCGAGCGTGAAGGGTGAGCCCCATTCCAGGAGGGAGTCGCTGGTGGGGAGTCATCAGGGGGCTCACCCTGCACGCTCGCACGTTCGCGCCCGCCGAAGTCCCTGGACCATTCCAACCCGCGCCTCTAATATGGATGATTCGGAGAGGTGCCAGAGCGGCCGATCGGGCCGGTCTCGAAAACCGGTGTGCGGGCAACCGTACCGAGGGTTCGAATCCCTCCCTCTCCGCTTGAAGGCCGGCTAGGATTCGTCTTAACCGGCCTTTTCCGTTAATTTTGCGTCGATGTTCATTTCCGGCGCGTTCGCCAAACCCCTCGATTTGTCGGATTTCGTTATCGGTTTTTTGGCCGGTTTTGTCGGATTTCTCATTTTCCGATAACGTCTCCAACCCCTCTTCGCGCTAGACGCGACCTCCAGGCCGGTCACGGCTCTCGCTGGTGGCGCGGGAGTGACCGGCTCTCTTGTCCTTCACGCCCGGCGGCACGTTTGCTTTGTCCACCTCCTTGCGGAAGGGTTCAAGCCTACACGCCTTGCCCTGGCGCATCTCGGATGCCGCCATGAGGGGCGTGTCCGATTTCGAGATGAGCAAGCCAGCGGCGTGTAGGGAGAGGTTATGCCGGATGGACGGCGAGTTGCCATAGAGCCCCTCCCAGCATGGTTGGTGAGGAGCGGCTCGTAATCCAGCGGTGCAAAACCAGGACTAAACCCGGGACCTTCCCAAAGGAGGTCTTGAAACAAAAGAAGGGTTTACGTCGCTTCGACGTAAACCCTTGTGCTGAACAGTGCCGGAGACAGGGATCGAACCTGCACTTCCAATAAAGGAAACCAGGCCCTCAACCTGGCGCGTCTGCCAATTCCGCCACTCCGGCGCGTGCTTTCTTCAGTATGCAAGGACGCCGGGTGGGAATCAAGGGTCAAAGACGACCCGCACCCGACGTCCCGCCGACCCGCGGGCGGGTCGTCGCCGTTTCGTCCTTCCATAAGGGTAACCTGTGCCCACGAGGACGATGGCGATGCGGATTCTCCTGACCAACGACGATGGCGTTTATGCCCCCGGCCTGCAAGCGCTGCGCAAGGAGTTACTCAAACTCGGGCAGGTGATCGTCGTCGCGCCCGCCGCGGAGCAGAGCGGCGTCGGTCACTCCATCACGCTGCTGCACCCGCTCGTCACTCAGGAAGTCGTCGACGAGCAGCAGAACCCCATCGGCTGGGCCGTCGAAGGTCGGCCGGCGGATTGCGTCAAGCTCGCTCTCCTCGAATTGCTCAGGGACGATCCGCCCGACCTGGTGGTCAGCGGGCTCAACGCCGGCTCGAACGCGGGGATCAACGTGCTCTATTCGGGGACGGTGGCGGCCGCCATCGAGGCGGCGTTCTTCCAGAAGACCAGCATCGCGATCTCGCTGGAGTACACGAAGCCAAAGCCGCTCGACTATCCCCGCGCCGCCGCCTACGCCCGGCAGGCGATCGAGCAACTGCTGCGGCAGACGATCGCGCCCGGCTCCCTCTTCAACATCAACATTCCAAGCCTGGAGAAAGGCCCGGTGCGCGGCATCCGCGTCGCCCCGCAGAACATCGCTCCCTATCAGGAAGGTTACGACCGCCGTGTCGACCCGCGCGGCCGCGTCTACTTCTGGAGCGGGATCGATTATCACTGCCCGGATCCCCATCCGGACACCGATGTCACGCTGCTCGCCGAAGGTTACATCACGATCACGCCGCTTCAGTTCAACCTGACCCATGCCGAGCGCCTGGAAGAAATGAGGTCCTGGCGTCTGGATTTCGGGGCTTGAAAAGACCAATGGGTGCAAACGCCATGCGTCACGACGTCTTCGGCGAGATCGCCTACAGCGAGGAAGACGAAGCCTGGACCGGCACGTGTTCTCTGCCCGTTTTCGCCGAATACGGCAAGCCGGGGCCCGACCTCGCCGCCTTGGATGATCCGCCTCCGGAGTTCGCACGCGGCCAATTCGCGTTCACCGTTCATGACAGCGAGCATGCAGGCCCGACAGAGCAGCAGGCCAACGCCTTTCGTCACTTGCTGGAGCACGAAGCGGACGTTTGCCGCGCGGTCATGACCGCGCTCGTCGACGCCTGCGGCCAGAAAGGCGGTATACTACGCTGGCTCAACGAACGCCGCGGGTCTCGCCTCTGGGGCTGGCTGGCGCGACTGGTCGGGCCGGAGTACAAAACGCCGGAGGACCTCAAGCCGGCGGTGCGCTGCTCCTGCTTCGAGGTCGGGCGCGGCCTGTTGACGCCTACGCCAATATCGCCTTTCACTTCGACACCATCTTCGGCATCGAAGCGGAACACGGTCTGTCGGTGGTTTACCATCCGGAGCAAGGGAGTTTTGGGGCGACGCGAGCCATCGATTCCTGAGGTGGGGGCACAGAACCCACAGAACCTCGCAAGCGCCGCGCAACGAATCCGGGGCGTCAAGCCTGGGGGGGCAAGACTGGAAAGCGCGCCGCGCAATCCATCCGCGGTTCTGCGTCGGAGGGAAGCCCTTGCGACCACCGCCTCTCCCCTCTATCATTCGACTTTGTTCCTACCTCGCTGACTTTTCCATCGCAGGCGCTTCGTCCGCCTCGTCTTTCGCCTGGAGATTCGGTCGATGGCTCTTTCGCGTCTCTCGCCCGCCCTCGCGCTTCTCTTCTTGCCCCATGCCCTGTCCGCCGGTGAAAAGTCCGCGCCGCCGTTCCTCCCCGGCTACAACCGCTTCTATCTCGATTCGAAGGACCCCGCGGACGCCGTCCGCGCCGGGCAAATGCTCCTTGGCGAGCTTGGGTGCGTCAAATGCCACGCCGCCTCGCCCGATGTCACCGCGTCCCTCTCCATCAAGCAGGCCCCGATCCTCGACGCCGTCGGCACGCGCGTCAAGCGCGGCTACTTCAAGAGATTCCTCCTCGATCCGCAGGCCGCGAAGCCGCATTCGCTGATGCCCAACGTCCTCGCCGCCCTCCCCGCCGCCGAGCGTGAAGCCGCCGCCGAGGCGCTCGCCCACTTCCTCGCCTCCACCGGCAAGCCACGCGTCGACCGGCCCACGCCCAAGGACGTGGCGACCGGCAAGATGGTCTACCAGACGATCGGCTGCGTCGCCTGCCACGGCACGCGCGACGACAAGGGCGCCCAGCAGAAGATCAGCGAGACCTCCATCGACTTGGGCGATCTCGCCGCCAAGTACACCCTCGCCAGTCTCACCGACTTCCTCGAGAACCCGCACGGCGTCCGCCCCTCCGCCCGTATGCCGGGCCTTTTGAACTCCAAGGAGGCGCGCGAGGTCGCCGGCTATCTCCTCCAGTCCATCGGCCTCAACCTCGCCTCCGCGAACATGAAGTTCAGCTATTACGAAGGCGCCTGGAACAAGCTCCCCAATTTCGACAAGCTCAAGCCGAAGATCTCGGGCATCGGCCCCGCCCTCGACATCAGCCTCGCCCTCCGCCTCAACGACATGGGCTTCAAGTTCGAGGGCATCCTCAAGGTGAACAAGGACGGCGACTACCAGTTCTGGAGCACCAGCGACGACGGCAGCAAGGTCTTCGTCGACGGCAAGCTCGTCGTCAACAACGACGGCGTCCATGCCCCGCAAACGACAAGCGGCTCCGTCGCGCTCAAAGCCGGCCTGCACCCGATCGTCGTCACGTTTTTCAACGCCGGCGGCGGCGCCGAACTGAGGGTCGAGTTCCAGGGGCCCGGGGTGCCCAAGCAGAGCGTGAACGGCCACATCCAGGCGACCGAGAAGACGGAGGTCGTCAAGACCAAGGAAAAAGAGAAGGGGGATTTCGAGATCGACGCCGCCCTTGTCACGAAAGGACGCGACCTCTTCGCCTCCCTCGGCTGCGCGAGCTGTCATCAGATGAAGGAAGGCGGCAAGGCGATCGAATCGAAGTTGACCGCGACAGCGTTCGATAAGCTGCGTGCCGGCGAAGGCTGCCTCGCGGTCGCGCCCGCAAAATCGCCCCACTATAACCTGCCCGCCAAGGCGAAGAGCGACATCGCCGCGGCCATCGCGACTAAGCCCGGCGAGACCAAGCTCAGCGCCGCCGAAAAAATCCACCGCACGATGGTCACCTTCAACTGCTACGCCTGCCACGAGCGCAACAAAGTCGGCGGCCCCGAGGAAACCTGGAACGCCACCTTCACCACCACGCAGCCCGAGATGGGGGACGAAGCCCGCATCCCGCCCCCCCTCACCGGTGTCGGCGCCAAGCTCCAGACCGCGTACCTCAAGCAGATCCTCGCCGACGGCGCCCACGACCGCCCCTACATGAACACGCACATGCCGAAGTACGGCCTGGAAAACGTCGGCCATCTCATGGAGGCCTTCGCCGAGCTGGACAAGCTCGAGCCGGTCCCCGCCGTCTCGTTCGGCCTCGCCCCCGTGCAGGTGAAAGCCGAGGCGCGGAAGATGGTCGGCAGTCTCATGCTCGGGTGCATCAAGTGCCACACGTTCAACGGCACGAAAGCCGAGGGTGTGCAGGGCATCGACATGACCATCATGCCCAAGCGCGTCACGCGCGAATGGTTCCACGCCTACATGCTCCATCCGATGAAGCTGCGGCCCGGCACGCGCATGCCCGAGATGTGGCCCAAGGGCAAAACCCTTCTGCCCAAGGTCCTCGGCGGCGACACCGACAAGCAGATCGAGGCGATCTACGTCTACCTCGCGGACGGCAAGCTCGCCCAGATGCCGCTCGGTCTCAAGAAGCAGTTCATCCCGCTGATCCCCGAGACCGAAGCGATCATCTACCGCAACTTCATCCAGGGCGCCGGGCCGCGCGCCATCGGCGTCGGCTATCCCGAGCACGCCAGCCTCGCCTTCGACGCCAACGACATCCGCCTCGCCATGATCTGGCAAGGCGCCTTCATCGACGCCGCCCGCCACTGGACCGACCGCGGCGTCGGCTACGAGCCGCCCCTCGGCGAAAACATCCTCCACATGCCCCCCGGCGCCAGCTTCGCCCGCCTGGAAAAAGCCGACAGCCCCTGGCCCGGCAAGTCCGCCAAGGAAATGGGCCAGCGCTTCAAGGGCTACCACCTGAGCAAGGACAGCCGGCCGACGTTCCATTACGAAGTGGATGGCTTGAAGGTGACGGACTTCCCCAACCCTGTCCTGGGCAAGAGCGGACTGCCGACCTTCCACCGCGTCCTGACCGTATCAGGAGAGAAGGCGCCAACCGACCTCTACTTCCGTGCCGCCGCGGACAGCAAGATCGAGGCGCAGAAGGACGGCTGGTTCAGCGTGGGAACCTATCGCATGCGCATCAGCGGCGCCGAGCCGAGAGTCCGAGCGGCCCCGGGCGGGAAGATGGAGTTGATCGTCCCGGTCGTCCTCAAGGAGGGCAAGGCGGAGATCGTGCAAGACATCGAGTGGTAGTGGCCACCTGCCGGCGGTCAAGAAAGAGAACCTGGACGTGGACGGATCAGCGCGGCGCGCCGATCAAAGCGACAAAAGTTTCCTCGCTCTCGCCAGATCGGCGTTTGCCTTGTCGGGCTGCCGCATTTTCGAGTAAAGGAAGGACCGGTAGGAATAGGGTTGAGCCATCTGAGGGTCGAGTTCAATAGCCCGCGAGAAATCAGAAAGGGCCTTCTCGTTCTCTTTTTCGGCGACGTGGGCGATAGCCCGATAAAAAAAGAACTCGCCGCGCTCAGAATCCAGGTCGATGGCGGCGCTCAGGTTGACTATCGCCTCCCTGGAGTAGCCCAGATGCTGATAGAGTTTCCCTCTTGCGGCAAACAAATCCGGATTCGAGCGATCAATCGCGATCGCATGGTTGAGATCCGTCATCGCGTCTTGAAAAAGGTCGAGTTCAGCGAGCATCCGTGATCGCATCTCGTAGAGCTCTGCGTCCTTCTTCCGTTTGATCATCTCTCCGAGGAGTTCAAGAGCCTTACCCTGCTCTTGATTGTCCCAGTAGGAAAGAACGATTCCAAGCTGGCGATCTTCGGGGCTGGGCTTGAGAGTGTCAAACGACCGCCGTAGGAAGCTCCAGTCGCGCGGGGGCAATGTGCACTGATGGTCGAGTTGCTCTTTGACGTCGTGGGGCAGATTGAAGATACCCACCTGGCCATCGCATCTTACCGGCTGTTGAAAGCAAAAGGCGTTCTCCAGGAGATAGCAGAACGGGCCGGCGGCGAAGGGGTCACTCTCCAGTTCTTTGTTGATCGGGACGACATCCCTCAATTCGGCATGTCCGATCACCGCCCCGAGACTGAGCCATTCCTCCTTGAGGTGCAGTCCTTTATGCTCCTCCAGAAACGGCTTTACATGCTTCTTCACCTTTGAGGCGTGAATGAAAACACGCCCGCGATGCTTTGACGGCTTGCTCCTGTTTTCGACCTTCTTCAGGCCGATGATGGCCAACCAAGCATGTGGCTGCTGAAGCGAAAGACATTTGTAATCGGTTTGCATGTCTTTACTCCTCAGGGAGGGAGTTTCGACGTTTAGCTGAAGTTACCGAAGTGCCGCTCGGGCTGCCAGCAAAATCGGCCTGCCGTCTTTGTCTCACCGTGTCGCCAGCGCCAACGCCTCCTCCGCCCGCGCCACGCTCGTCTCCTCGCGCGTCTGCTCGTCGGTTTGAAGGACCAGGCGGGCATCAAGAACCTCCAGCACCTTCTGCAAAGCGCGCAGCGATAAATCGGACCGGCCCGCGAACACGCGGCTCAGTTGACCCGGGTCGACTCCGGTCGCCCGGCAGAACTCCTGCCGGGAGCCGAAGCGGGAGTCGATGAGATCAGCGAGGGAGTCTCGATAGTCAGGCGGCGACACGGTCCCTTGTTGAATACAGAGGCGCGCTTCCAAATCCTGGCAGATACGGTACACCGGCGAGTCGGTTCCCAGCCCGCTCTCGCTGAACTCGCCATTCCACCAGGCGGCGAAACGTGTCCACTCCGCTTGGGCGTTGTATTCGCGCCGCACGCGCTTCAGCAACGCCTGCTCTGCCTTGCTGAGCCTCGACAGAGTGATGCGTCGTCCCGTGATGGTGTCGTATGTCTTCTTCGGTCGCTTTCCCATCGCTCGCTCCAATCTCCCTCACAGGAAACCGTCTTCTTCCGTCGGCACGATAAACTCAACAGCGCCGGCGACGGAAAGGTAGATCGCCTGCTGATCGAACGTGTGGGCGGCCATCCTCAGCATTGAACGCAGGTCGCTGACCTTCGAGTCAGCGACGGCCAGGATGTACCGCCGGCTCGTGTCCGCGATCGGTGGAACGCCAGGCGCGGGCTCATACTCGCCGGGAACAAGACTGTCGCCTCGATAGAACGTCTCCGGTCCACTGTGGCCGGCCGGAAACACACGGCGAATCTCATTCACCAGTAAATTGCAGGCGACGGCTTGGTGCGGCTTCTTGTCGGAATCGCGCACGATCGGAATGAAGAACTCGCATTGCAGCCGGCGTTCGTCCACGGGCGTTTCCTGCGGAGCATGCGTGTCTATTGACTTTAAGTCAAGAGGGTGGATAGGTCAATGCGTCCCGAAGAGCCCGCAAGCCTCCGTCAAGGCGATGAGGGGACACAAGCATGGACAAGGCATATGTTTACCCGTGAATCAGTCGAAGCGCATTCGAGTAGCCACGTGCTGAACTTGTCAATGCTCCGGAAAGCAAAGCTATCAGGAACCGCCATGAAACGCTGGTTTTCCCTCCTCGTCCTAGCCCTCCTCGCCCTCCCCACGACCGCGGACGCCCAGAAGAAAAAGAAGGGCCCCGCCGCCCCCGCGGACGAGGACGACTATTACAAGCTCCTCCGCTACGAGGTCCCCTTCGGCGAGGTCCTCGAAGCCGGCGCCATCGAGATGCTTCCCGGAAACAAGATCGCCGTCGGCACCCGCCGCGGCGAAATCTGGATCATCGACAACGGCCTGACCGACAACCCCAAGGAGGCCAAGTTCAGCCGCTTCGCCTCCGGCATGCACGAGATCCTCGGCCTCGCCTGGCGCAAGGACGGCTGGCTCTACGTCACGCAGCGCCCCGAGGTCTCCCGCATCAAGGACTCCGACGGCGACGGCAAGGCCGATGTCTTCGAGACCGTCTCCGACGGCTGGGAGATCAACGGCGACTACCACGAATACGCCTTTGGCAGCCGCTTCGATAAAGACGGCAATATCTGGATCACCCTCTGCCTCACCGGCTCGTTCAACTCCAACAGCAAGTTCCGCGGCTGGGGCGGCAAGGTCACGCCCGAAGGCAAGTGGGTCCCGACGACCAGCGGTGTTCGCTCCCCCGGCGGCGTCGGCTTCAACGCGGAGGGGGACGTCTTCTACACCGACAACCAGGGCCCCTGGAACGGCACGTGCGGCCTCAAGCAACTCGTCAACGGCGGCTTCGTCGGCCATCCCGACAGCTTCAAGTGGTACCCCGAGGCCCGCAAGCTCAACCCGACCCTCGGCCCGACGCCGACCGTCCCCAAGAGCGGCAGCCGCTGGGCGGTCGAGGCGAAGAAGATCCCCGAGTTCGTCATGCCGGTGATCCTCTTCCCTTACAACAAGATGGGCCAGTCCGCCTCCGGCTTCGATTGCGATCTCTCCGGCGGCAAGTTCGGCCCGTTCGAGAAGCAGCTCTTCGTCGGCGATCAGACTCACTCGACCGTCATGCGCGTCTTCCTCGAAAAGGCGCCCAACGGCCGCTACCAGGGCGCCCTGTTCCCGTTCCGGGCCGGCTTCGGCTCGGGCAACGTCCCCACCCGCTTCGCCCCCGACGGCTCCTTGATCGCCGGCGGCACCAGCCGCGGCTGGGGCGCCCGCGGCTCCAAGCCCTTCGCCATCGAACGCCTCGCCTGGACCGGCAAGGTCCCCTTCGAAATCCACGAGATGCGCGTCAAGCCGGACGGGTTCGAGCTGACCTTCACGAAGGACATCGACGCGACGACGGCCGGCGATCTCAAGTCCTACTCGATGGTGACCTACACCTACATCATGCAAGCGGCGTACGGCAGTCCCGAGGTCGACCACACCAAGCCCGCCATCACCAAGATCGAAGTGGGCAAGGACAAGAAGAGCGTGCGGCTCTACACGGATGGCCTGGTCGAAGGCCATATCCACGAGCTGCACGCGAATGGCGTGACGTCCGCCGAGGGATCGCCGCTGCTGCACAAGGAGGCGTATTACACGCTGAATTACCTTCCGGGGAAGTAGCACGAGAAACACATGCCATCGGCCGTGACCGAGAAAGCCGAAAAGCATATCACCAGCGATGAGGCACTCAGAATCGCTCGTCTCGATGCCGAAAAGGCGTATCGCGATTTGAGCCCATACCGGGCGCTCGTTGCATTGGAAGCAGACGGCTGGCATGTGGAATACGAGTTGAGGAATCGCCAGGCACAAGGCGGCGGCGCCCACTACGTGATCGACCCCTTGACCGGCAGCATCCGGACGAAGCGCTACGAGCAATAGTCGAGCCGAGGAAGAGCTCAGGTCGGCGTGCGCGCTTCGTGACGCGCGCGTCGTCCCTTACTACCAGGGCAGGCATGGCCAATGTCCGACACCTGGCTGACTCCTGAATACTGGTTGCAACTGGCGCCGCAACTGCACATCCAGGACGACCAACTCCTGCTGCACGCTTCCGCCTTTGAGGTTCAGCAGTCGCTCGGCCGGACGTTGAATGAGCTGATCGTACGCGAGGGGTATTTTCAGATCGACCCGCCGAATTGGGGATTGCCGCTACGGGCGATGGCGCAGGCTATTCTCACTCTCGAGCAGCACGGCTGGCTGTCCGTGTTCGCGTTTCTCTACGACGAATACTGGCTGTTGTATCACCGGTTGAAGGACGTTGTGGCGGCTGTACTGGGCGAGGAGTTCAAGATCCGCCCCGATTTCTGGGCGTGGCACGTCAATCCGAGCAAGGGGGAGAGCGGTTGGCCACCCCATCGTGATTGGGACCTCGACGGCCTGTTTCCGGACGGACGGCCCAAGACCCTGACGATCTGGATCCCGCTCACCGATGCCACTCCTTTGAACGGCTGCATGTACGTCGTGCCGGCCGACCGCGATCCCACCTATGGGACTGCGTCCCGGGACTTCTGGCGTTTTCAACAGGTCGATATCCGCGCGCTGCCGGCCGCCGCGGGATCGGTGCTGTGCTGGAACAGCGAGGTCATCCACTGGGGCAGCCATAGCACCCCCCGCGCCCCCCAGCCGCGCATCAGCCTGGCACTGGAGTTTCAACGCGGCGATGTTCCTCCGTTCAATGAGCCCCTGATGCCGAACGGCACGGTCCCCCCCTTTCCGCTGCGCGCTAAAGCGCGATCGGCAAGCAGATGTTCCAATGGGCGAGATATCCATTGGCGTAGCCGGAGATGGTGTCTTTTGCACAGCGCCCTGCTGGAAGGCGTGAGGTTGTCATGTTCCGATTGGCGGCAGCGCCGAACGGCGCAAGCGCCGTCTACTCCGTCCTGTCGAGCGGCAACCGCGCTTGCCGTGCCGCCCTGCGCCGACTCGAAAAGACTTGGCAGTACGGCGGCGTGCCCCAACTACGCATCGGCCGCACATGTTGATGAAGCCGAGCTAAGCGATAATCTACCTGGAATCGACCGCGTGCCTGCTGTCTTGCGGGGGGTCGCCCCATGACCGATGAATCGTTCCCCGAGCCTGTGGAGACGCCGGATCTGCGCGACGGATCGCGCTCGTGCGCACGACGTGCCCAGGCGCACACTGACCAGGATCCGCCGGCGAGCGGGTGGCCTCGGCGATCGAGAACGTGGCGTTACTCGACAAGATCGGGCAGGGGGGCATGGGCGTCGTGCTGCGGGCGCGCGACTCGGACTTCAGCCGTGTCCTCGCGGTCAAGGTGCTGCCTCTGGCCTTCGTTCACGATGCCGACCTCAAGCGCCGCTTCCTCGAAGAGGCGCAGGTGATGGCCCAACTCCAGCACCCCGGTATTCCACCGGTGCACCACCGCGGCGAGCTACCCGATGGCCGTCCCTACTACTCGATGAAGTTGATCCAGGGAAAGACGCTGGCGGAGCTTCTGCCGCGCGAAGCACGGGACACGCATGCGGCCGCCGCGACGATTGTGGGAGACGGCGAGCGCCCGGCCAAGGGACTTCCGGGGCGTTTCTGGGCGCCGCCATCTAGCACATTTTCTCGGCATTTCGAGCAGGTTTGCCAGACGATGGCCTATGCGCCTGATCGGCGCATCCTGCACCGCGACCTGGAAACCATCGAACATCATGGTCGGCGCCTTCGGTAAAGTGCAAGTGATGGACTGAAGGCCTGGCAAGGTCCTGAAGGAGGCCGCCCGCGGTCTCGACCCGCGGACGCGGGCGGCAGCGAGGCGGGCGTGGACGCCGGCGTCCGCTCCAGGCAAGCACCGCGGAGACAAGCTACCGCGGCTGGGACCGATTCGGACGCTTCGAGACGGAGGCGGTCAGGCGATGGGCACGCCAGCGTTCATGCCGCCGGAGCAGGCGGTGGGGGCGACAGGGGAACTCGACGAGCGCTGCGACGTGTTCGCCCTCGGCGCTGTCCGGGTATTCTCCTCACGGGCCGGCCTCCTTATTCCGGCGCGGCCTTCCCCGAGGTGCTGCGGGCGGCGCACGCCGGCGGCCTGGGCGACGCGTTTGCCCGGCTCGACGCGTGCGGCGCGGACGTCGACCTGGTCGCCCTGGCGCGGCGTTGCCTGGCTCGCAAAGGGACCGTCCCGCCCATGCGGGGTCGTGGCGGAGGCGTTGGCCTCTATCAACGCCAGGTGCGGGAGAGGCTACGCGACGCGGAAATCGAGCGCCCAGGCGCAGACCAAGGCGGAGGAGATCAAGCGTCGCGCGTCGAAGAAGCAGGAGGAGCATGGGAGGAGCAACCGCCACCAGGTCACACTGGCGCAGCGTGGCGGCTGTTGACGCTGGTGGCGGGCCTGGCGGCAGGCACTGGTGAACACCAGGCGGATGGAAGGCCCGACAGAGCCGCGACGAACTCGAGCGCATGACTTTTGGAAAAGAGCGCGCGGTGGAAAAGCGAGCGACATCTGGCGCGCGAGAAGAGAATTCGCGGTATCGACGCGACGCTCGCGACGCAGACGATCAGCCTTCGCAAACGGCTCGAACAAAACGGGGAGTCTTCGCTGAACAGAACGGCCGAATGGCAGCTTCGCCTGAAGGAGGCAGGAGCGGCGCACGGCGGGCCAAAGACCTGGCGGCGGGTAGTGAGCGCTCGATCCAGCGGTCCGGGGAATTTCCGGGCGACCACGCGGCGCTGAGCGCCGACGACGCGGACATGAGAATGGCCCTGCGCCCTGGAAAAATCCACCTCGATCACACGTCAGCCTCGGCGCCCGGACCACTCGTGAAGCGGCTCGCGGCCGGCGAAGCCGCCCTGCGCGACGCGGAGGCTCAAGTTGACGCTCGGAGCGGAAAAAGAGGACGTCGCGCACCATCGGGGCCTCGCCGGTGGCGAGCGCTTCTCCAGGCGGTGGACGATCTTGGCGATCTTGACCTACCGGGTCGGGCCCAAGGAGCATGAGCTCTTCCAGGAAATCGCCGCCCTGGCCGATGCCAATCCCTCCACCAGCTCATTCGCAAAGCGGACATCAAATCGCTCACCGGGATCGCCGCCAGGCTGCTCGCCGAGCATCGAAGGAATGTCGGCCGTGATCGGTACGGCGGGCCGTCTCTTGGAGGAGCCGGCCTTGCGCGACAGGTGAGCAGCGCGGAGCACCCTTCATGCCGGACAACTACGGCGTCAATCGAAGTGGTCGTCGCGTAGTTGAGCAAAGAACTTCCGGGATGCGGCTCGGCGTCGCTCGCGGCGCCGGCGGCCATTCGCCCTCGCGGCGAACATGCCTGGTTCAACTTGGGATGGCTGTTAACGCGTACGAACGATGGAAGGCACGCTTGCCGACGCCTACCGCACGGCTCTCGAGATCGACCCGGACTACGCTGGGGCCTGGAACAATCTCGGCATCGTGCTTCGACCATGGCGCAACCTCCCGAGCGCGGTGACGGCCTACCGGAAGCCGTGCGCGTGGAGATGCCGCATCTGCGGACGCTTATGGGAACCTCGGCGATGCATTGCGCGAGCAACGTGGGGCGGGGCGATCGACGCTTATCGCCACGCGGTCAGCTCAATGCCAAAGATACCGAGAGCTGGTACTGGCTCGGAAACCTCTTGCTGGAGTTGGACCCCGGCGAGGCCCGGCGGCCCTCGAACGCGCTTGGCGGCTCGACCCCCGCAAGGCCGAAACGCACCGGGATCTTGCGCTGGCCTATCGCAATCGAGTACAGTTCGACAAGGCCATTGAATGACAGGGGTGCGGCACGGCGACCTGAAGCTGAAGGACACGGACAAGGCGCCGCGCCCAGCTACTGGCGGACCTGAAGCAGCAGCAGGCGGCTACGGACCGGCAACTGCCGGAGATCCTGAAGAGGAGAAGATGCCGACGGTGAAACCCTGACTGGCCGTGTTGTTTCCGCTTTGAGCGGCAGCACCCGCGGATCGCCTTGCCGCACGCCCGGGCCCGAACCGCCGCGGCAAGCTTTTCGAAGGGCCGCGTTCCGTATGGCGCTTACCTGTCCGCCCAGGCGGCCGCGATGGCCGCCGCGGACGAGACGAGCAGATGGGGAGCGCGTCTTCGCAAACAGGCGGCAGCCATGCTCGAAGCGGAGTTGGCCGTTCTCTCGGGCGCCAAGGTCGCGCTCCGCTGGAACTGCTCGACCTGGAACAGAAGCTGGCAGGCGCTGGTCGGCGAAACGCGACTGGCAGAAAATTCGCGACCTCAAGGCCATCGAGGAAATGCCGGCGAAGAGGAGCGGAATGGCGCCGGCTTTGGGCATATGCGGGCGTGGTGAGCCGGTCGGTCAGTGCGCCTGTATAAACAAACCTCGGCGGCGTCTGACCATTCCGGAAAAACAAAAGTGGCATCAACTCGAACTCCAAGCCGGCTTCAGTGCGTCGACCTGGGAAGCAGTTTTTCAGAGCGCGTCTCATGTTGGAGGAAGCAAAGGAACGCGCGTTGTCGAAACCGGGACTGCGTCGAAACCCGCGTCTGTTTTTGCGCCACCGGAGAATGGCGCGTGCCGTCTCCGTCATCGCGGGAACAGGCGCGGGCCATCATACGCTGACGGTGCGGTTCAACAATCGCAAGTGGCGAGCACTTCACGAGGATATTCGATTGGCCGCGCCCTCGAACACCGCGAGCACCGCCGTCTACGTGTTCCGTCCTGTCGAGCGCCCTCCGCGCGCGCTGGCTCAAGGACGAAACTGCTCGCCGCCACCCCGCAAGCTCGAGGGCTTCTTCGCAATACCATCGACGAGATCGCCGAAAACTTCGAGGAGGAGGAGCGGCGCCAAAGTGCGCCGGCAGCGCCAGCGGATCAACGGCCAACTTACTTGTCACCGGCGGCTTCACCCGTCTACAGCTACGCTTACGAGGCCCTGTGCCTGGCTCTCGGCGCCGAGCGGAGCGATCTGGACTCAGATCGCCGGTAGCTACGACTGGTTCAGGAGATCGACAAGGCGGCCATGATCCTGAAGGTCGAGCTGAAGGCGGAAGCCGATCTCGTTGTCGCGGGCCTCTCATCCCCATCCCGCGACCCGATGAGTTCCCTCCCTCGGTTGGTGGACGGCGGACCCCGAGGTGAAGGCCAGGCGGCGGCCGTCTGCGAAGCCCTCGACCTGAAGGCCCTGAATGGCAAGAGCATCGAACCGTCAAGAAGGCGGCCTCGGCCATGGGCGACATCCGCTCCTGGATCGCCGTCGCGGCCGCCCGGCCCGGCGATTGGCTGGTTGGTGTTCCGAAGCAGACGATTCCTCGCCGCGCGAAACGCGAGGAACGCGGAGCCACGAGGGCGAGTGGCACGGAGGCCGTCAAGACAGGTTGCTTGATCTTTTCCCAGTTCCGGCTAACGGCCCCCACTCGTCGCCTATTCCGTCAAGATAAAGACCTGAAAACGCTGTACATTGACCGCGGGACCTCGGTGTACCCCATGCAGCTGAACGCGACCGGCTTCCTGGCGTATCCCGTGCCGCGGCTGCCAGGCCGCCGCTACTGGGAGACGAGTCCTCGGCCAATTCCGCCCAGTTGACGCCGGCGATGGCCTCGAAGAGCATGTCCTGGTAGAGGGGATTGCTGTCGGGATGCCGCGTGATCTCATCGGCCGCTTGCGGGCGAGTTGCTTGGCGGCCTGCTCGGCGAAGCTGAGGCTGTCGCGTCCCTCCTTGGTTTTTGGCGAGGCCCAGGTCGAGCAAGCCCCAGGCCTGCTCCTGCTAGATCGTGGGCTCCCTTGTCGTTGGAAAGCCAGTCACGGATCAGCTTGGTCGAGGGGCTGCGCTCGCCGCGCGAGGTGTACGATTTTCTCCCCTTGCCGAGCGACACGCTCTCGGACTTGGGCACGCTTCCGGTCGGGGTCGTTTCGATGAGGGCCCCCGTCTTGGTCGGCTTGCTCGAACCGCTCGATTCGCTGGCGCCGACCGGGTCCTTGAAGTAATAGGAGACGGCGCGCTTGATCTGCTGATCCTGACCGCTGATCCACATGACGAGAAAGAAGGCCATCATCGCCGTCACGAAGTCGGCATACGCGACCTTCCAGGCTCCTCCTCCACCCTTTCCCGCCACGAGTCAGCTCCTTCTGAACCACCGAGCCGTGAGATAAGAACAAGCTTGAACATGAGATTAAGATTACGATTAGGATTAGGAGGTCAATCGTTGACCACATCCGATCCCGAAGCTGCTACTAATCTCAATCTTAATCCTAATCGTAATCGTTGCCGTCTGTCCCACCTTTCTCTGGGTCTCTGTCCCGCGCGTTGCCTTTAACCGCCGCGCGCAGAACCTGGGTCATCGCCGTTGTCGGCCGAGCAGCAGTCGGTGCCGACGATGCGGCGGGCCCGGATGATCACTTCACGCGCGTTCTCGCCGGCGGCGATCGCCACGACGGCGCAGGACACGGCGCGGAAGAACACCTTTTCCCCCTCGCCGAGGTTCTCCATGCGGCCCGCCATCGGCGCGAAGAAGCCGTAGGAGAGAAGGATGCCGAGGAAGGTGCCGACGAGAGCGGCGCCGACCTTGTGCCCGATCTCGCTGGCCGGGCCGTCGATCGCCTGCATGGTGACGACGATGCCCAAGACGGCGGCGACGATGCCGAAGCCGGGTAGGGCGTCGGCGGTCTTGGTGAGGGCGCCGATGGCGGCGTGGTGCTCGCGGTCGATCACGTTGATCTCTTCCTCGAGCGTGGCGGTGAGGTCGGCCGGGTCGGCCTTGCCGTCGAGGAGCAGCGCCAGGGCGTTGCAGATGAATTCGAGGGCGTGGTGGTTGTTGGCGATGCGCGGGTATTTCTGGAAGATCGCGCTTTCCTTCGGATTGTTGATGTGCGAATCGAGGGCGAGGATGCCGTCGCGCCGGACAATGCGGGCGAAAGCGTAAAGGACCTCGAACAGCTCCAGGTAGGTTTGCTTATTGTAGGGGGAACCTTTGATCACCTGCCCGAGGCCGCGGGCCAGGTCGCGCATGACCTTCGGCGGGGACATGATGATGAGGGCGCCGAGCGAGGAGCCGCAGATGGTGATGACCTCGGAGATGTGCATGAGAGCGGCGACGTGCCCGCCGGCCATGGTGAAGCCGGTGAGGACGGCGACGATGACGACGACGCAGCCGACGAGAACAACCATGGCGTCTTTCGCAGATGACTCGCGGCGCGCTCCTGGGCGCGAGGTTTCTCCTCTCACGGAATCGGCGTGGGGCCGCGGAACGCTTGCGACTTTCGCCGGGAAAGGGAGGGTGGCGCCGCCTCGGCGCGCCGACATTTCGGGATGCGCCGACGGTGTGGCCTTTACGGGCGTCCTTCTATCCGGCGTTCGGCGCTTTACCGCCGGCGTCCCGTCCGCTACCATCAAGCCCGTCTCCTTTCTTGATGGAGGTTCCCCATGCGCCGTCTCCTCCTCGCCGTCTCGCTCATCCCTTCCCTCGCCGCCGCCCAGGACAAGAAGTTCGTCATGGAGCCGGGGCCCAGGGCGCCGGAAGAATCGCTCAAGTGCATCAAGACCCGGCCGGGCTTCAAGGTCGAGCTGATGGCGTGCGAGCCAACGGTGCAGTCGCCGATCGCCTTCGCCTTCGGGGAGACGGCAAGCTCTGGGTCGTCGAGATGGGAGACTATCCACTCGGCACGCCCGGCAAGAAGGAGGCGGTCGCGTCAAGGTCCTGGAGAAGACCAGGCCCGACGGTCTGTACGACAAGGCGACCGTCTTCGTCGACAACCTCGCCTTCCCCACCGGCGTCTTCCCGTGGAAGGACGGCGTCCTCATCACCTGCGCCCCCGGACATCCTGTACACCCGGCGCCCGACAAAGACGGGAAAGGTCCAGGTCCACAAGGCTCTTCAGCGGCTTTCCGGAAGGCAACCAGCAGCACCGCGTCAACGGCCTCACCTGGGGCCTCGACAACTGGATTTACGGGCGCCAACGGCGATTTCGGGATCGATCACGTCGTCCGAGATTCCCGTTCCGGTCAACATCAACGGCCGGGATTTCCGCATTCATCCAGAATCAGGAACGATCGAAGCAGTCAGCGGCCAAACCCAGTTCGGCCGTTGTCGCGACGACTGGGGGAACTGGTTCGGCTGCAACAACTCGAACCCGATGTATCACTTCGTGCTGGAGGACCGCTACCTGAAGCGCAGCGCCCCACCCTTCTCTTCACCGACGTGCGGCTCCAACGTCTCGGACACGCCGGGCGCCGCGGAGGTATTTCCGATCAGCAAGCCGCTGCCGCGGCGCAACACGCCGACGGCCCTCAACCACTTCACCTCGGCGTGGCGTGATGATCTACCGCGACGACCTGTTCAGCGCCTTCGACGGGAACAGCTTCGTCTGCGAGCCGGTCCACAACCTCATCCATCGCGAGATCATGCGCCCCGACGGCCTGACGTTCCGCAGCAAGCGGGCCGACGACGAGAAGAAATCGGAGTTCCTCGCTTCGAGCGACAACTGGTTCCGGCCGACGATGATCAGACCGGCCCGGACGGGGCGATCTGGGTACGACATGTACCGCTACGTCATCGAGCACCCCGAATGGATCCCGAAGGAATGGCAAGCGAAGCTCGATCTCCTGCCGGCGTTTCCTTGGCCGCATCTACCGCATTTACCCGGAAGATAAAAAGCCGCGGCCGATCCCGAACCTGGCGAAGCTGCGCACGAAGGAGTTGGTGGCGGCGGCTCGACGGTCGAGCGGCTGGCAGAGCACGGCCCACCGGCTCATCGTGGAGCGCGACGACGAAGCCACGACAGCCTTTGGAGTGGATGATCGCGAAGGGAAGCTTGGGCAAGCGCGTTGCACGCCTGGCGGCGCTTGCACGGGATGCGGCAGATTCGGCCCTCCTGATCGAGGAGGCGTTGCGCGACAAGCATCCGGGCGTGCGGAAGCATGCGGTGTTCTGTCTGGAGCAGCACCCGAACGCCATGATCGTCGCCGAGGCGAAGAGACTTCTCGACGATCCCGAGCCGCTGGTGCAACTTCAGGTCGCCTACACGCTCGGGGAAGCGCGGCACTGGAGCGCCGCACGGCTGCTCACCGTGCAGGCGAAACGCGCGCGGAAGGACCGGCGCCTGTCCACGGCCGTGCTCAGCTCCGTCAACCCGCAAACCTATCCATTCTTCCTTGAGGTGCTGCGCGGCGACGGGCCCCCTGACGCGACGCCGTTCGAGCTGGAACCCGCGGTACTCGATGCGCTCATCCGCCTCGGCGCCCGGGACGGCAAGCTGATCGATCCGAACCTTCTGGCCCGGACCGTCGGCAAGGAGGTGACGGCGGAGAATCTGCACGCGCTCAACGCGCTGTGCGACGCGCTGGCATCGAAGAAGACGCCACTGTCGAGCTACCTGTCAGGCGAGAAGATCAAGCTTGGTGGCGGCGTGACGGACGCGTTCGAACGCATGTTCGCCGCCGCGCGAGCCGCGGTGGACAACCCCAAACGCTCGCTGGTGGAGCGCCTCGCCGCGGTGCGGGTCATGGGCCGGGGCAGGACCGAGCAAGCCGACGACGTGCGCCGGCTCGAACGGATGCTGAAGCCGGAGACGCCGGACGAATTGCAGCAGGCCATCCTCAATCAACTGATCAAGATCGGCGACGAGAAAACACCGGCGCGGTTGATCGTCGCCTGGAAATCCTTCACGCCCGCGTTGCGCGCTCAAGCCTTCGACACGCTGAGCGCGCGCAAGAACTGGGTCTATCACGTCCTGCTCAGCGTCGAATCGAACAAGATCCTCCCCGGCGAACTGGACGCCGCGCGGCGCCGCCGCTTGCTGGAGGACCTCGATCCGGGCGTGCGCGAGCGCGCCGCCAAGCTCTTCGGCGCCGCCACCAGCGCCGACCGGGCCAAGGCGGTCAAGAGCTACGAGCGCGTCCTCGTCATGGACGGAGATGCGAAGAAGGGGGGCGCCGTCTTCAAGCGCGTGTGCGCCTCGTGCCACAAGCTCGGCGACGTCGGCCAGGATGTCGGGCCGCAGCTGACCTCGGTCGGCGACCGCTCCCCCAACGGCCTCTTGACGGCCATCCTCGATCCGAATCGGGCCGTCGAGTCGCGCTACCTCAACTACGTGGCCCAGACGAAGGCCGGCGTCACGCTCACCGGCATCCTTGCCGCGGAGACGAGCACCAGCGTCACGCTGCTCGCCGTCGACGGCAAGAGGCACGACGTCCTGCGCTCCGACCTGGAGGAGCTGACCTGCACCGGGAAATCCGCCATGCCGGAGGGCCTCGAGAAAGACATCACCCTCAACGAGATGGCCGACCTCTTGAGCTACCTGACAACGTACCTGCCGCCGAAGCTGGAGAAACGCTGAGGCGCCCCCGCGAGCGGCTCCGGCGCCCGGCCCTGGGGGTCAGCCGCACAATCCGCACGACCGGAATTTCTTTCCCCGGCTTCCGTCGCAAGGGCATGGACAAGCCGCTGCGCTTGCGTTAGTCTGGATAACCTGCGAGACTCGTTCTCATACTGCCTTAATTCGCGTGCAAGACAATGAAACCGGCTCGCGCGACGAGTCCGTTTCTACCCAGCGAAACGAGCGCAGGTTGGCGCCCGCCCCCGAGGACGCCGGTTTCCGAGCGATGGCGCATGGAGAGCGCCTGCTACTAAGCGACGGCGCAAGGAGGCGCCTGCTACCGGGCAATGGCCCGGGCCCGATGCGCCCGGCCTGCCACAGAGGCGTGCATGCTCCTTCAGACCTTACAGCAGAAGAACGTCATCCGTGGCGAAGACCTCGCCTCGATCCAGCAAGCGCAAAAGGCCAGCCCGCAGCGGCCGTTGCACTCCATCCTGATCGATCAGGGCTTCGCCAAGGAGGAGGACGTGCTGCCGGTCCTCGCTCAAGAGCTCGGCATGGAGCTGGTCGACCTGAACAAGATCAACATCGCGCCCGAGACGATGCGCAATCTGCCGGTGCGCCTGGTGCACCGCCGCAGCCTGCTCCCCATCTCGCGCGAGAACGGCACGCTCGTCGTCGCCACCGGCGATCCCTTCGACGTTTACGCCATCGACGAGCTGCAAACCATCACCGGGCTCCATATCCAAGCCGTCCTGGCCAGCCCGCGCGAGATCGCCCGCCTCATCAAGACCCACTTCGGCGTCGGCGGCGAAACCGTCACCGCCATGGTGCAGGAGCGGCAGAAGGACCAGGTCGAACTGCTCGAAGAGATCGAGGCGGACGACAGTGAGATCGCCAAGCAGGCTCAGGAGGCGTCCGTCGTCAAGCTGGTGAACGAGATCCTCATCGAGGCCGCCACCGAGCACGCCAGCGACATTCACATCGAGCAGGAGGAGAGAGGGCTGCGCATCCGCTACCGCATCGACGGCATCCTGCAATCGCAATCGCTGCCCCAGGAGATCAACCGCTTCCAGAACGCCATCATCAGCCGCATCAAGATCATGGCCCGGCTCAACATCGCCGAGAAGCGACTGCCGCAGGACGGCCGCATCAAGATGCGCGTCAACAACAGCGAGATCGACGTCCGCGTCTCGATCATCCCGATGATCCACGGCGAAGGCATCGTCATGCGTCTGCTCGACAAGACACGCATGGTCTTCAACCTCGCCAACGTCGGCATGCTCGAGGACACGTACAAGACGTTCAAGGGACTGATCGACCGGCCCCACGGCATCGTCCTGGTCACCGGCCCCACCGGCTCCGGCAAGAGCACCACCCTCTACAGCGCCTTGAACGAGATCAAGGACGACACGCTCAAGATCATCACCGTCGAGGACCCGGTCGAGTACAACCAGGAAGGCATCAGCCAGATCCAGGTCCATCCGAAGATCGGCCTGACGTTCGGCCACTCGCTGCGCAGCATCCTGCGTCACGACCCGGACGTGGTGCTCATCGGCGAAATCCGCGACCTGGAGACGGCGGAGAACGCCATCCAGGCGTCGCTGACGGGCCACCTGGTCTTCAGCACGCTGCACACCAACGACGCGCCCAGCGCCTTCACCCGCCTCATCGACATGGGGGTCGAGCCGTTCCTGGTCTCCAGCACGGTGGAAGGCGTGATGGCGCAGCGGCTGGTGCGCATCATCTGCAAGGAGTGCAAGGAGGAGTACGAGCCGCACCATCCCGACATACCCGACGATTTCCCGGGCATGGCGGAGGGGAAGGCCCCGAAGAAGCTGTGGCGCGGCAAGGGCTGTCGCAAGTGTCACCAGTCCGGCTACAAGGGCCGAATGGGCATCTTCGAGCTGATGGTGACGGGCGACGAGATCAAGGACATGGTCATGCAGCGGACCAATTCACACGTCATCCGCAACGAGGCCATCAAGCGCGGCATGATCACGCTGCGGCAGGACGGCTGGCGCAAGGTGCTGCGGGGGACGACGACCATCGATGAGGTGGCGCGGGCCACGGCGATGGATTTTAGTTGAGGAAGGCGGGAAATTGACAAGTGACAATTGACAATTAGCAATTTCAAATTGGGGGAGTTGACGCCACCAGGCTTATGGTCTTGAGGATGCGGGTCTTTGGGCAACCAATGGCGCCCCTGCAACTACCCCAAATTGGAAATTGCTAATTTGCAATTGCTAATTGTCAATTCGGACTCGAAGGTTGCGTTTCATGCCGGATTTTGCGTTCAAGGCGATGTCTCCCGACGGCGGCCAGCGTAGCGACGGCACGCTCACCGCCAACAGCGAGCGCGAGGTCATGAGCATCCTCGACGCACGCGGGCTGTTCCCCCTCGAGATCGCGATGGTGAAGAACGCCGCGGTCGGGGGCGATTCGGGCAAGAAGGTCAAAAGCAAGCACATGACGACCTTCTACAGCCAGCTCGCGGACCTGTTGCGCGCCGGCGTGCCCCTGTTGCGCAGCCTGGAAATCCTGGAGCGGCAGGCGTCGCAGCCGGCCCTGTCCGAGATCCTCAAGGAAATCCACGTCAAGGTCGCCGACGGCTCCAGTCTCGCCGAAGCCATGTCCGGCTATCCGCGCACGTTCAACGAGCTGGCGGTGTCCATGGTGCGGGCCGGGCAAGAAGGCGGCTTCCTCGAAGACGTGCTCGAGCGCATCGCCGTCTTCACCGAGCACCAGGAAGACCTCAAATCGAAGGTCGTCGGCGCCATGGCGTATCCGATCTTCCTGCTCGCGTTCGGCCTCGTCGTGCTCAACGTCCTCGTCATCTTCTTCGTCCCCAAGTTCGAGCCGATCTTCAAGCGGCTCCAGGAACGCAACGAGATGCCGGTCATCACGACCTGGCTCCTGGCCCTGAGCGGCGTCATGCGCAGCTACGGCTGGCTCGTCGTGCTCGGCATCATTGGCGGCGTCTGGGGGCTACGGCAATGGGCGCGTACGGAAGGAGGACGCTTCGCCATCGACCGCTTCCGCCTGCGCATGCCGCTGGTGGGGAAAATCTACCTGGCGCTGGCCCTGTCCCGTTTCACGCGCATCCTGGGCACGCTCCTGCGCAACGGCATTCCGATCCTCCAGGCGCTCAAGATCGCCAAGGATTCGACCAGGCAACAAAGTGCTCGCCCAGGCGATCGACGAGGCCGCCGAGAACGTGACCGCCGAGGCAACTCACTGGCCAAGCCGTTGCGAGGCTGCCCTATTTTCCATCCGATATCGTCGAAATGGTCTCCGTCGGCGAGGAAAGCAACCAGCTGGAGAAGGTGTTGCTCGATATCGCGAACTCGCTGGAAAAGCGAACGGCGCGCCAGCTGGAGCTGTTCGTTCGCCTGCTCGAGCCGATGATGCTCCTGGTGATGGCCGGCTTCACGCTTTTTGTGGTAGCCGGCCTGTTGTTGCCGGTGTTCAAGATGAGCGCCGCCGTGTGATTTTTTTGGAGCCGAAGTATCGAGACTTCGGTCCGACGGCCGGGTCTTGCGACGAGGGCCGATTGACGTAAGACGAAAAGAGGATTGAACTAATTGCTCTTTAATCGCGACAGGCGTAGCCTGAACCGATGAATATCTCCTGAGGACCTTCCCATGATCGTTCGTCAACACGCTTCCCGCCTCACCCGCCGCGCCGCCTTTACCCTCATGGAAATGATGGTGGTGGTCGCGATCATCGTCGTTCTCGGCGGCATCGCCGTCGTCGCCTACACGTCCTTCAGCGATCGCGGCAACGAGGCGCGGATCAGCGCCGACCTGCGCGCCATCGACACCGCGATCGGCGAGTACTACCTCGAGTACAACGACTGGCCGCAGCAGTTGCAGCAGCTCTCCACGCCGAACGCCTTCGGCAAGGTGTTGCTCGAACCCAAGTACCTGAACGATCCCTGGGGCAACCCCTATGGCTATGATCCGACCGGCCAGAAAAGTACCGCCGCCGGTTCTCCCGGCAAGCCTGACATCTGGTGCGATCACCAGAACTTCATCATCGGCAACTTCACCAACTACAAGAAGATGCCGAAGTAAGGTCTTTTCCTCACCGGGACGGTGCAAGCGATGGTCCGTCGCAGCGGCTACACCCTGCTCGAGCTGATGCTCGTCATCGTGCTGATCCTCGCGGTCGCCGCGATGGCGCTGCCGCGCATGGAGAGCTGGCTGGCGTCGGGCCGGCTGCGCTCCGAGGCGGACAAGGTGCGGGCGCGGCTGGTGCAGGTCCGCAACCTGGCGATGGCCGAGGGGCGCGTCTACACCTTCAAGTTCATGGAGAACACCGGTAACTTCCGCATCGAACCGGACGATTCCACGGAGAGCACCGCGAACGACGGCTCAATGACGCCGACGGTCAAGGAAGAGCAGCTCGAAGCCAAGGTGATCTTCGTCAAGCAGGCGGACGTGCTCAAGAACGCGTCGGCGCCCGGCGGCGGCGGGAGCTATGAGACCGTGGTCACCTTCCAGCCGGACGGCAGCGCCAAGGACGACGCGCAGATCATCATCGGCATCCCCGGCCAGGGGGCCAAGGCCGTCGGCGTGCGTGCGCTGACGGGCGCTGTCTATGCCATCGACCTGAACGCGACGGGAGGGATCTGATGCCGCGCGCCACCGGACACGTTGTCCCGCTCGACCGGCGGCTTTGCTCGCGTCGCCGCGGCCTCACGCTGTTCGAGGTCGTGGTCGCCCTCTTCATCTTCCTGGGCGGCATGGCGGCCCTCTACCAGTTGATTCAGGACTCGTCTCTGCGGGCGGCGCGGATCAACTTCAAGGCGCAGGCCAGCCTCCGCTGCCAGAGCAAGCTGGCCGAGGTCCTGGTCGGCGCGGTTTCGCTCGACTCCACCGATTTCCAGGCGTTTCCCGATAACGCCGCCTGGCAGTGGCGCATGCAGGCGACCGAGCAATTCACGGGCCTGTACCAGGTCTTTATCGAGGTCAAACGCGATCTCCCCGGTGCGGACATGGTCAAGAGCGGCATCGCGCAGCTTGTCATGCCCCCGAGCAGCCGCGGCTCCTCCTTTGATACCGGCACGGCGCCCTCGGCCGCCAGCAAGAGCGGCTCCGATTCCTCCTCCGGGATGTCCGGCAGCTCGGGTAGCACCGGGTCGTCGGGGTCCTCCGGCGCCTCCGGCGGCGCTACCGGGGGGACAACGGGAGGCGGCGCGGCCGGCGGCGGCGCGGGCAAGACCGGAGGGACCACGACACCTCGAACCGGAGGCTCCACGGGAGGCGCCACTGGAGGCGCGACCGGCGCCGGAAGGACCGCTCCCGCCACGACTCCGACAACGCCCGCGGCCCCCGCTACCACACCGTCCACGAAAGGCGGAGGCAAAGGATGATCGCCCGTCGCACGGTTGGCAAACGGCGTAAACGGTTCGCGTTCACCCTGCTGGAGATGACGCTCTCGCTCTCCATCGGCCTCGTCATTCTCGGCGCGCTCTACTTCCTGCTCAGCGGCCAGATCAATCTGACGCAGAAGGGCCGGGACGTGCTCGAGGAAGGCACGGTCGTCCGCGCCGTCTTCACGAAGATGATCAGCGACGCCCAGGGTACTCTGGGGCCTGTCGATGTGCGGATCGTCCCTGACTACTCGACTCCCTATTCCGACCCCAGCGCGGCAACCGACTCCAGCTCAGGGACCGCGACGGGCAGCGCCAGCGCGACGAAAAGCTCCTCGTCTTCCTCCTCCAGCGGCACGACGAGCGATCCCAGCAATGTCGCCTACTTCAACGTCGGCGTGCAGGGTGGTCAGGACTATCTGATCCTCACCATCGGCCGCGCCGTCCGACCGGGCAATCCGGACCTCAATGAAGCGGCGGGCCTGCGCCGCATTCTCTACTGGATGGTCCCCGGCGACAAGGGAGGGCTGGCCCGCAAGGAGATCAAGAACGCGACCGGCGCCGAGATGAGCGTGACGCCCGATACCGTGGATAGCCCGGAAACCTGCGTCATCGCTCCTGAAGTCATCAGCGTCGCCTTCGAGTATTTCGACGGGTCCAGCTTCAACTCGACCTGGGACGGCGCCAACCCGGTAGGCGACATCAGTCAACCGACCGGCCCCCCCTCCGCTATTCGGGTCACACTGACGCTGCGGAAGCGCGGCGCCCCGGCCGGCTCCATGTCCGCGGACGACACCGTGCAGTATCAGCAGGTCATCGCCATCCCGACCGGCAACGCTTTCACGCAGGAGGGCTCCTGATGCGGCTGCGTGCCCAGAACCGGGCGAACCTCGAGCGGCGCGGCGTGGTGCTGCTTGCCGTTCTCGTCGTCCTCGTCCTCTTGTCGCTCGCCGCCTGGCAATACTCCGACCTGATGGTCGCCGAGACGCAGGCTTCCGACAACTACCACAAGAGCGCCCGCGTGAAGGCGATTGCCGACTCCGGGGTTCACTACGCCGCGGCCCTTCTCTCCAACCCGGACAACCTCCAAAACGTCCTGGGTGGCAACCCTTTCGATAACCAAGGGGCATTCAGCCACATTCCAGTCCCCGGTGACGACGGCAAGCCCATGGGCTTCTTCACGCTCGTCGCCCCGGCGAACGACATCGACGAGAACAACAGCGCCGCCTACCGCAACGGCGTCATGGACGAGACGGCCAAGATCAACCCCAACGCCATCATGCGCAAGGACCCGACGGGCCAGACGCTCTTCCAGATGCTTCA
The DNA here is from genome assembly GCA_046350295.1 of Gemmataceae bacterium. Taxonomy (GTDB): domain Bacteria; phylum Planctomycetota; class Planctomycetia; order Gemmatales; family Gemmataceae; genus JAXMAR01. The sequence continues at coordinate 59,269 of JAXMAR010000016.1, read as the reverse complement.
GAAGCTGCCGAACATGACCGACGACGTCGCCGCCGCCATCGTCGACTGGATCGACAACGACAAGGAGCCGTTCAACAACGGCCTGGGCGCCGAGGACGACTATTACGGTGGCCTCAATCCCCCTTACCGCGCCAAGAACGCCGCCCTCGACAGCATCGAGGAAATGCTGCTCATCAAGGGGGTCACCGAGCAGCTCCTCTTCGGCGACGATCTGAACCACAACGGGGTACAGGACGCGAACGAGCCCGCCACGGGCTCCGACGGCCGGTTCGACCGCGGTTGGTCCGCCTACCTCACCATCCATAGCCGCGAGCAGGCGATCAATAGCCAGGGCCAGCCCCTCGTCTACATCAACGACGACGATCTCGAGAAGGTGTACGAGCAGGTCGGCGGCTACACCGACAGCGACGATCTGGCCAAGTACGTCCTCATCTACCGCCAATACGGGCCGTCGTCGACGACGGGGCAGAAGCAGTCGCTGGGCCGCTCCATCGTTTCCCTGGTCCTGCCGAGCGCGACGAAGACCACGGGGAGCACGAGCGGCAGCAGCGCGTCGTCCCAGACGGTGAACGGCGCCCTGAGCGATCTCCAGATCGACATCGCCAAGCCGGGCACGACGACCATCAAGTCCCTCTTCGAGCTGATCAATACGCAGGTAACGATCCCCAGCAAGGGCAAGGACCAGCCGGCCGTCATCTATACCTGTCCGCTCAACGACCCGGGAGCGCAGCAGACGCTGTTGCCGCTCCTGTTCGAGGCGGCCACCGTGTTCGAGGAGACGGAGATCCCGGGCCGCATCAACGTCACCACGGCGTCGCGCGCGGTGCTCAGCTCTTTGCCGGAGCTTCAGGATGGGGACGTGCAAAAGATCCTCGACAACCGGCCCTCTTTCACCGGTGGAGGCGCCGCCGGGGCGGACGCGCAGAACATCGCCTGGCTGCTGACGAAGGCCGGAATCTCGGCTCAGACCTTGATCCAGCTGGAGAAGCTGCTCACCGCCCGTTCTCAGGTCTACCGGGTGCAGGTGCTGGCCTACCTCGCGGACAAGGACGGTAACCCGGACACCAAGGGGATCGCCGCCCGGGTCGAGGCGGTCATCGACACGAACGCGGGCCGGCCGCGCATCCTCGCCTGGCGCGACCTGTCCGACCTGGGGCGAACGATCCAGAGTGTGAGCCCGTGAGGCTCTGAGGAACGCGATATATCCCGCGCGTCGATTTTTCAACAAGGAGCTTGCTTTGGCGCGGTTCTTGGCTTTGGACTTGGAGCAAAGGCAGGTCCGCCTCCTCGGCGTCAGCGCCGGGCGCGGCGGCAGCCCGATCGACCAGGCCTTTTCATTCACGTTCGCGGAAGACTTGACCCCGTCCTCCGGCGAGGCGCTCGGGAAGGTGCTGCGCGAGGCGCTGCGTCAGGCGGGCATCGCCCCCGCGCCGATCCTGGCCAGCGTCGGCCGCGACCGGGTCATCTTCAAGGAGGTTCGCTTCCCGGCGGTCGCGCCCCACGAGGAGCCGGCGCTGGTCCGTTTCCAGGCGAGCAAGGAGCTGACCGAGCCGGTCTCCGAGGTGGTCATCGACTACCTGGTGCTGAGCGAGCCGGCCGCGCCGCCGCCGCGCTGGCGATGGCGATGGTGCTCCGGCGCGCTGGTCCAGGCGGCTCAACGCGCTTGGGCCGCGGCCTGGGCCAGAAGGTGATGGGCATCGTGCCGCGGCCCTGGCGATGGAGGCGGCCTTCGAGCGCGTCAGCGGCGGGCCGAGCCGGGCGGCGATCGCGGTCCTGAACCTGAAGGCGAGCGCTGGGCGGAAGCTTGCGTCCTGCAGGACGGCAAGCCGCGTTTCGCCCGGTCGCTCGTGAACAGCGCCGGCGTGATCCCGGACGTGAAGCGCAGCCTGACGCTCTACGCGGCGCAGGCGGGTGAGGCAGGGGCGCCGCAGGCGCTCTACCTGGCCGGCACGCCGACGCCGGACGTGCGCGAGGCCTGGCGCGCCGCGCTGGGATTGAAGGTCGAGGCCCTCGACCCGTTCGGGCCGACCGACAAGGCGCTGCCCCCGGGGGAGCGCGGCGCCTACTTCGCCGCCGCCGGCGTGGCGCAGCTCGCCGCGTCATTCCCGAAATGGCCCGTCAACTTCGCCCGGCCCAAGGAAGGCGGCCCGGCCCCCAAGAAAGGCCGGCGCGAGCGCGTCCTTTATGGCGCCATCGCGGCCGGGGCGGCCCTGCTCCTGCTCGTCCTCGGCATCATCTACCTATCGTGGCGCCGCGGCGAGGTGAGCGACCTGCGCGGGCAGGAAGCCGAGCTGGACGAGAAGATCAAGAAGCTCAGCGTCGACAAGCCTGCCGTGGACTCTCTGAAAGATTGGCAGTTCGGCGAGGTGTCCTGGGACGACGAGCTGTTCGACATCGCCGCCGCCTTTCCCCAGGAAAAGGGCCTGCGCGTCATGCAGCTCAGCGCCCAGACGCTGCCACGCAAGAGCGTGACCGACAAGATCTCCGGCCGTATCACGCTTCGCGTGGTGGCGCCGGCGGGGAAACGGAAGCTGGTGGACCAGTTCATCGATTCGATCACGAAGAGCCCGCGCGGCGACACCAAGGGGAAGGTCAAGAAGGACTCCCTCCCCGTGCGCGCGACCCTGGAGCGCTACCGGCCGCTCGGCGCGGACCAGGGGGACGAGTACAGCATCAAGATCGAGGTGGAACGGCAGGCGCCGCCGCAATACCACGCCGCGCTGCCGCCGCTGCGCGTGCCGACGAAGGCCGAAATGACGCCCGTGCCCAAGGCGGAGGAGCCCGACGCGCTGGAGGACTTCATCCCATGACGCAACGCGAGCAAAAACTCCTGTATATCCTGCTGAGCGCCGTCGGCCTCGTCGTCGCGCTGTTCCTGTTCTACTCGATCCTCCTGCGGCCGCTGCTGGACCTCGGGGAGGAGCAAGACCAGGTCGAGGCCTCCATCGCCAAGAAGGAATCGCAGATCCAGACGATGCTCAAGGAGCGCCAGCTCATCAAGGTCGCGAAGGAGCGCAGCCTGCCTCTGGAGCCGCACCACGCGGCCATCGAGTACGAGCGCTATCTCGTCGGCGTCGTGCAGGACGCGGGTTTGACGAGCGTCAACTTCACGGGCCCGACCAATTTGGACGGCAAGGCCGGCGTCGCCAAGGGAAAGAAGACGGCGACGCAGACGATCCTCACCTTCCAGGTGAAGGCGAACGGCACGCTGCCCAGGGTGATGGACCTGCTCACGCGGATGCAGAACACGCCGGTGATGCACCGCGTGAAGAAGCTGACGCTCGACCGGGCGGACCCGAAGGACATGACGGGCAAACTCGCCATCGCCATGGAGACCGAGGCGCTGATCTATCAGGAGATCCAGCCCAACCATGAGCCGAAGCTGACGCCGAGCGCCAAGATCGACCCGCCCGGCACCAATCCGGCACGGTCGTACGCCGACGCCGGCAAGCGCAACTTCTTCGTGGGCTACATCCCGCCGCCGCCCATCATCGCCAGGGACAAGACGCCCCCGCCGCCGCCCGACCCGTTCGACATGCGGAAGTTCGTCTGGCTCGACCATACCGTCCCCACCGCCGAGGAGGCGTTCCTGCGCAACCGCATGATCCCCGGCCCGCCGCAGCGCGTGGGGCCCAAGAAGGGCTTCGAGACGTTCAAGGTGTGGAACGAGGACAAGAAACGCCTGCTCGTCAACGGCAAGGTGCTGCGCGTCGATCAGCGCGACATGTACTTCCGCGTGGACGAGAAGACCTACCGCTGGCACATCGGCCATTCGATCTTCGACGCCATCGTCACGGCCGGTCCTCTCACGCGCGCGGAGCTGGAGAAGGTGGGCCTTGCGGCGCGGACGGAAACCAAGGAAAAAGAGGCAAGCAAGGAAGCGGAAAAGAAGGGGGGAGGATGACGGCTTGCGACCAGGGCAGCGGGCTTTCGGGGGAGTGGCCCGAAAACCTCGCTCTCCAAAGGGATCGTAAGGGATGGGGAAAGGATTAAATCGTGTCGGCCGGGGGAAAGCTGGGCTTTATTTTTTCTTGAAAATGTCCTATGGGCCCGTCCCTCTCAGCGACAAATGGGGAAAAGGGAAAGCCGCCGTCCGCCTTTGGGCGGCGTTCCAAGGGGTAGACCGTTTCGGGGGTCACCATGCGTTCGAAATCGATTCTGGTCGGCGTTCTGGCTCTGGGCCTGGGGCTCCTCGCGACGCGAGGCGTTACCGGCCAGGATAAGGACAAGAAAGAGCCGGAGACCAAAGCCAAGGTAGGCGAGCCCGTCAAGGACAAGGCCACCGAGCCCGGCAAGGACAAGGTCGACGAACCGACCGTCCCGGTGAAGGGCAAGCTGCTGCTCTTCGAGATGCGCGGCAAGCCCTGGGAGCAGGTCTTCGAATGGCTCGCGGACCAGACGGGCCTGCACTACGTCTCGGAATACAAGGCCCCGACCGGCTCGTTCACGTTCATCGCGCCGCGCACGGCCGACGGCAAGCCACGGCTCTACACGGTCCCCGACGTGATCGACATCATCAACGAGGCGCTGCTCGCCAAGAAGCACACGCTCTTGCGGCGCAAGACCTCGTTCACGTTGTGGCCGGCCGACGAGAAGATCCCGCCGTACATGATTCAGCAGGTCAGCCCCGAGGAGCTGCGCAGCGACTTCGGCTCGACCGAGGTCGTGCAGGTGGTGAAGCGGTTCAAGAGGCTCGTCGCGGATGATATCAAGGGCGAAGTCAAGCGGAGGATGGGCCCGTTCGGCGACATCGCCGCGCTCGACGCGGCCAACGAGCTGTGGATGCAGGACACGGCCGGCAATCTCCGGCGCATCCTGGCCGATCTCGATCGGATCGAGAACGACGAGCCGCTGACGGAGACCTTCACCTATCGCTGCAAGAACATCCGGGCGAGCGACGCCGAGCGCATCCTCAAGGACGCGCTGGGCGAAGGCAAGACCATCATCGAGTCGACCAAGGGACCGGCCGCCGTCTCCACGCCCTCGCCTGAGGGCAAGGGGGAGCGGCCGGAAGGAAAGGGCTTCTTTTTCGGCAAGGGGGGCGATCGCGAATCGTCGCGGCCGACGACGACCACCAAGGTTCGGGTCGTTCACATCACGAGCGACGACCGCACCAACACGGTCATCATCAACGCCAAGGCGGACAAGATCGGGCAGGCGAAGGCGATCCTGTCGGAGATCGACGTGCCGGAGTCGCCGGTCAACCGGCCGGTGCTGGTTCACTACCCGGTTTCCGGCAACGCCGACGCGACGATCAAGATGCTGAGCGACCTGTACAAGCCGGGCGCGAGCTTGCGTTTCTGGGCGACGAGCGCCTCGACGGTGTCCGTCTTTGCCAGCCCGGTGGAACAGGAAAAGATCTCCGACATCATCCGCGGCCCGCGTGCGACCACCAAGACGGAAGTGGTGGGCCTCGCCCTGCTGGATTCCACGCGCCTGGCGGAGACGCTCATCAAGATGTTCGGCGACACCAAATCGGGCGCCCCGTACATCGAGGCGGACCCGCTGCGCAACGCCATCATCATCAAGGGCAACCCCGACCAGGTCAAAGAGGTGAAGGACGCCATCCGGGCCATCGGTGAAAACCCGGCCGCCATCTCCGGCAGCATGCGCATCATCGGCCTGGACAAGGGGAGCGCCGCCACGCTGGGCACCGCCATCGAGCAGCTCTTCCCGCAGATGCGCGACAATCCGTTCAAGCTGATCCTGCCCGGCTCGGGCGACTACATCCCCAAGAAGGCGCCCGCCAAGGAGGAGCCGCCGGTCAAGGAGCTCAAGCCGAAGCTGTCCCCCATTTTTTTCGAGGCGGGGGATAAGGGGCCGATCGTCGACCCGGCCAAGAAACGGAAGAAGGATCTTCCGCCGGTCACCATCACCGCCTTCGGCAGCAAGCTGATCGTCACCAGCGACGACAAGGACGCCCTTGCCCTCGTCACGGAGCTGGTGCGCCTGCTGACCACGGCGCCGGGCGAAGGCGATTTCCAGCTCATTCCGCTTAAGAACGCCAACGCCACGGACGCCGCCCGCATCCTCGATGAGGCTTTCAACGGCAAGCCGGCCCCGCGCGGCGGCGGCGGCCGTCCCGGCGGTCCCCTCGGCGGCGGCCTGGGAGGGCTCATGATGAGCGCCATCGGCCTGGGAGGCGGCGGAGGCGAGACGCCGGCCGAACGTGTCCGTGTCGTCGCCGACCCGTCCATCAACAGCCTCCTGGTCAAGGCCAACCCGCTCGACATGCTCACCATCCGGGCCCTGGTCGCCAAGATCGACTCGGGTCCCTCGGACGACGCGGGCGTCGGCCGCACCCACGTGGTCGGCCCGCTCAAGAGCGCGGCGGCATCGGAGGTGGCGACGATCATCCGTGATGTGTACAAGCAAGCGATCGACGGCGGCCCGAGCGAGGCGCGCGTGGGCGGCTTCCCCGGCTTCGCCTTCCCGATCGGCGGCGCGGCAGCGGGGGGCGGCGGCGCCGCTCGCAAGGCGCCGATCCTGGCGGTCGGCGTGGACGACAAGACCAACAGCCTGGTCGTGCACGCGCCGGACGGCCTGTTCAAGGACATCAAGACGCTGATCGATGAGCTCGAGAAACGTGCCGAGGACGCCCAGACGGTCGTGCAGGTCGTCGGCGTCAAGGGCATGGATCCGTACGTCGTGCAACAAGCCATGGACGCGCTGCAAGGCCGCAACACGTTCCGCCGCACGACCACCGGGACCGGCGGCTTCGGTCCGGGCGGCGGCTTCAACCCGGGCGGTGGCGGCTTCAACCCCGGCGGCGGCTTCGGTCCGGGCGGCTTCAATCCTGGAGGGACCGGCGTCTTTCCGGGCGTTGGCGTCTTCCCACGCTTCGGCGGCACGGGCTTCGGCGGCACGGGCTTCGGCGGCCCCGGTATGGGCGGCTTCGGCACGGGCGGCCCTGGCGGAGGAGGTTTCCGTGGCCCAGGCGGCGGAGGCCGCGGGCCGGGAGGCCGCGTCAGCATGGCCGATCCCCCTGGAGGGCGCGATTTTTTCGTCTCGCGGGTCACGGATGACCCTGAGCGGACTTCCATCCTCTACGATCCTCGCGTCGAGCGCATCGCCGCGGCCGAATTGAACACCTTCAGCTACGTCTCTCACGAAGAGGAAGACGTTATTGAGCCGGTTCGCTCCGCCGTGTTCCAGGAGGCCGGCGACAAGGACGGCAAGGACAAGGGCGTCATTTTCCCGGGCAAGGACGGCCTGCCCGGCAAGCTGGTGGCGGGCAAGGGGGACACGATCGTCTTCCCGCGTCTGCCGGTCACCATCGAGGCGCTCCCCGAACTCAACATCGTCGTCATCCGGGCGGCGAACCCCGCCGACCTCGAGGCGGCGCTCAAGATCATCAAGCTCATCCAGGACAAGGCGGCCGGGGCGGACGTCGAGATCCGCATCGTGCCGCTGCGCCAGGCGGACCCGGTCAGCGTCTCGGTGCGTCTGAACGAGTTCTACCAGCGCGTCCTCATCACGCCGACGGCGACCAGCATCGTCTCCGGCCTGCGCCCCACCACCAGCATCACGCTGGGAGCCGGCGGGGCCGCGCCGGGAGGAGCCACGATCAGCTCCGGGGCGGCGGCGACGGTCGCGACCAACCTCGTGTTCATACCCCTGGTACGGCAGCACGCCCTCTGGATCGCCGCACCCAAGGCGCGCATGGACGACGTCATGAAGCAGGTCCAGGCGCTCGACCAGCCGACGGCGCTCGAGTCGAAGACCATGCCCTTCGCCCTGAAGCGGCAGCCGGCCAACCGCGTGGCGGCGATGATCTCCAGCTTCTACGCCGACCGTTTCCCCACGGAGGCGCGGACGCAGAACATCGTCCGCGTCACCTCGGACGACGCCACGAACACGGTCTTCGTGCAGGCGTCCCCGGCGGACATGGCGGACATCAAGTCTCTCATCGAGCACATCGACAACACGGTGTCGCCGGCGGTGAGCGAGCTGCGCGTCGTGCCGCTGCGGAACGCCGTCTCCGATGACCTGGCGAGCATCATCACCCCGCGCATCTCGGACACCTTCTTCGGTACGACCAGCCCGGCGGTACCGGCATCGGCGGGGCTCTGGGCCTTCCCGGCGGCGGCCGACCACGGCGACCTTCCCCGGCGGCGGCGGCCCGCTCGGCGCGTCGCTCGGCCTGGGCACAGCCGGCGGCCTGGGCACGACCCGGCAATGGAAGGTCAGCTCGCTGCGTCTCATCGGCAAGGACAAGCTGGCCAAGGCGATCGAGAGCGGCGTGCTGGAGGATATCCGCATCACCTCCGATCCGCGCACGAACAGCCTCATCGTCGCGGCGCCGGAAAAAGACGATGGCCCTGCTCCTGTCCTGATCAAGGAACTGGACACCGTCCCCAACGCGCTCCGAGATCAACGTCTTCACGCTCAAGCCGGCGACGCCATCCAAGTCGCTCTCAGCTTGCAGCAAGCTCTTCCTCGGCACGGGCGGCCTCGGCACGACGGCCGGCCGCACCACCCCGGCGTCCCCGGCCTACCGGGCACGACGCCCGGCCTCGGGACCGCGGCGGGCCTCGGCACGCCTCGGCCTGACGCTCACGCTCTCGGGCCTCACGCCGGAAGGAGCGCCCGATCATCGATCTGCGCTCCTGACCGTCGACGAGCGCACCAGCAGCATCATCGCGGCGGGCAGCCGCAACGACCTCGACATCATCGAGGCCATCATCAACAAGCTCGAGGACGCGAACTCGGCGGTGCGGCGCAACTTCGCTTACAAGCTGCGCAACGCCCAGGCCGCCGACGTGGCCGCCGCGCTCAACGACTTCGAGACCAAGTCGCTCACCGTGTACAACAAGAACACGTTCCTTGGGCCGTTCGAGCAGTTGCAGCGCGAAGTGGTGGTCACGCCCGACCCGATCAGCAACACGCTGTTGATCAACACCTCGCCCGAGCGCTTCGACGACGTGGTCAAGCTCATCGAGCAGCTCGACGCCCTGCCGCCCCAGGTCATGATCCAGGTGCTGCTGGCCGAGGTCGACCTCAACGATAACCAGGAGTTCGGCGTCGAGATCGGCCTCCAGAGCCCGGTCTTCTTCAACCGCGGCAACAACGGCGGCGCCGCGACCTCCACGTCCACGTTCGACACCGCCCTCGCGGGCGGCACGGCGGCGGGGTCCCAGCCCGGCTTCAACTTCAACACCACCAACCCATTGCCCAACCTCAACGCCGCCGCCAGCCCCGGCACGGTCGGCTGGCAGGGTCTGCAGAACCTCGGCGTCGGCCGGCTCAGCTCCGCCAGCGGCGTGGGCGGCCTGGTCTTCTCCGCGGCCAGCGATTCGTTCAACCTGCTGATCCGCGCCCTCAAGGTGCAGGGCCGCATCGACATCCTGAGCCGGCCGCAGGTCATGACGCTCGACGGGCAAGCCGCGAGCGTGGCCGTCGGCCAGGACGTGCCGTACCTGTCGTCGTCCTCGGTGACCGGCACCGGCGTCGCGACGCAGAACATCGACCGCCGCACGGTGGGCGTCCTGCTTCAGGTGCAGCCCAAGATCAACCCGGACGGCAGCGTGCTGATGCGCGTCATCCCCGAGGTGTCCAACGTCAACCCGACGCCGATCAACCTCGGCAACGGCATCCTGGGCACGGTCTTCAACGTGCAGCGCATCGAGACGACCGTGTCGGCCTGGGACGGTGAGACGGTGGCCCTGGGCGGCCTGATCACGCGGCTGTCCCAGAAGAACGAGAACAAGGTGCCGTGGGTCGGCGACCTGCCTGGCGTCGGCGCCCTGTTCCGCTACCGCACCTATCAGAAGAAGAAGACCGAGCTCATCGTGATCATGACGCCGCACATCGTCCGTTGCAAAGCCGACGCCGACCGTATCCTGGCCGAGGAATCGCGCCGCGTCGACTGGATCCTGCGCGACGTGCATCGGCTTCACACCTCGGGCCCGGCGTTCGGCCTGAATCCCGACCTGAAGACCATCCCGCTGCCCGGCACGATCGCCCCGGCGCCACGGCCCGTGCCCGGCGACACGCCGATCTCGGCGCTGCCCGGCAGTGGACCGCCGCCCCTGGCGAAGGCGGGGGCGGCTCCGGCTGCCGCCACCGCGCCGGCGCCGCTGTCCCCGGCGGCCGTTGTCCCGGCCAGCACGCTCCCGGCGGCCGCGAAGGGATTGCCTGCTGTGCCCGAGCACGTGATCGTCATTCCGGCCGCGAGCCCTGTCGCGCCGCCCGCCCTGACTCCGCCGGCCGCGAAGGTCGAGGCGCCGGCGCCCGGTGTGGCGCCGACGCCGGTCGGTGGCCCCGGCCCCGTCTCCGTGATCGATGTTCCGGGCCCGACCGGTTCGACCGCCGCCTATCCGGCCGGCCCTCGTTTTGTCCGTTAGAGCCGGTCAGTCGTTGTCCTGTTTCATCCCATGGAAGGGAGTGGCGTCTATGCGAATTATCACTTCGATCCCGGTTTGGAGAATCGGGCTGAGGAGCGTCTCCATACCCGTGTTGTTCGCCCTGGTGACGGTTTCCGGCTGCGTTCAGACCGAGAGTTGGGTGTTCAAGAGTCCCGTCCCCGCGTCGGGCGTCAGCCAGATCAACATGATCTGGACCGGCCTGACGGTGACGCAGGACTCCGCGAACAAGGGGGATCCGCTCCCCGGCTTCGCGGGGCGGCTCTACCTGGTCGGAATGGACGCGGCGACGCCGCTTCTCGCCGAAGGCAAGGTCGTCGCCGATATGCTGATTCCCGCGCCCGACAGCAAGTGGCGGCTCATCGAGCGCTGGGAGATCGACCCGAAGACGCTCCAGCGCCTCGCCCGCAAGGATTTCATCGGCGAGGGCTACACGCTCTTCCTGCCCTGGCCCGCTTACAACGCCGAGGTCACCCAGGCCCAGATGCGCGTCGTCTTCTATCCGAAGGCCGGCGACCCGATCTATGGCCAGCCTTCCATCATCCATGTCCATCCGCCGAGCCATATTCCGATCGAAACCAAGGAAATCGTGCCGACCGTCAAGAGCTATCCCGCCAGTACGAAATGACCATTTGCGGCGTGGGTAGCTCAGGCTCTCCAGCCTGACCGCATCGTGGCTCCGGGCGCTGACGACGCCCGGTTCGCCTTCTCGGACACGCCTTGCCCCGTTTGCCAGCAAGCGGTATCAAGGGAGCGGCATGAAGATCTTGAACCCCGCCGTCACGGACGACCTGCGCCAGGGCCGGCCTCTGGCGCTCAACCTGGGCGCCGGCCTGCGCGCGCGGCCCGGGGACTACTCCGTCGATCACCTGGAGCTGCCCGGCATCGACGTCGTCGCCGACCTCGGCGCCCCCCTCTCCGCCCTGCCCGACAACTGCGCCGGCGCCGTCTTCTCCAACCACGTGCTCGAGCACGTCCCCAATTTCCTGGGATTGTTGTCCGAGATCCACCGCATCACCCAGCCCGACGGCCTGATCGAGATCGTCGTCCCCCATTTTTCCAACCCGTACCACTACTCAGACCCGACCCACGTTCGCACCTTCGGCCTTTACAGCTTCTTCTACTTCGCTGATGAGGGGGACCAGCCGCGCCGCAAGGTGCCGAATTTCTACCTGCCGATCCGCTTCCGCGTCGAGGAAGTGGGCCTGCGGCTGTTGACCGGCAGCATCGTCACCAAGCCCCTCGTCAAGGCGGTCAATTACCTTGTCAACCGCGGCCTGGGCCTGCTCGACTGGTACGAGCGCCGCCTGTGCCGCTTCTTGCCGGCCGAGAGCATCCGCTACGTGCTGCGGCCCATCAAGGCGATCTCTCAGCGCGCCGCGGCGTAATGGTTTCCCGGCTACGAACTCTTCTTGCGGCGTTTTTTTCCCTCCTTGACCGCTCTGGCCAGGAGTTCGTCCAAGCGTTGATAGACCTCGGGCGTCTCGAGCATATCGCTCAATTCCTGGACATGTCGCCGGATTTGGTCGAGATCCAGATCGGGATTCGTTTGAAGCAGAAAGTCGATGTCGACGACGTCCTGCGGCCGGAGGGGAATTGCCTTCAGCACGATCAAGTCCTCGGGAGTTGGCAGAGGGATTCGGATTCCGAAAACCCGGCGCGAAACCGATCGCTCCAGGGCGGCGCGCTCGAAGTCCAGCGCGGCGAGGGAAATGTCGACCGGCGTCCGCGTTGGCGTGTGCTTCAAGAGGAGAACGCGCGACCGGAAAGCGAAGGCCAACGGATCGGGAATCCGCGGCGCCAGACCGGCCTTTTCGCCTTCCTTCAAGAAGTGCGCCCAGCCCTCTTCGGCGAGCCAGACCAGCGCGTCGACATCACGCGTCGCCCGAGCGCGTCCCAAAAGCGATGCGGCGACGCCGCCGATAATCATGCCGAGTGTTTTCGTCGCCTTGAACCAGCCGACGATGTCCTTGAGCGCCCGACGCAGCGGATCGAGCGGCTTACTTGATGACGCCATAGGCTCGATATAGTCGCAGCCAAGAGTTGCGGCCGAGCGCCGCGTCCCGAGAAAGGCTCGTTGTCCAACCCCAGGCCCTGGCGGCCGCCATCAGGTCGGCCAATTCGCGGAACTTGTCCTCGATCGTCATGCGCCGCACTTCGGCGCGCTGAGCCACATTGACAAGCCGCCAGCGGCGCCGGTAGTCTCTCGCTTGTTCGCGGGTCAAGTTCCTTCTCCCTGGGCGTGGCAGTCAGGCTCGCCGCGATGGCGTGAGGACTGCCTCGATCCCTCCGCTCCATCATCGGGGACTGGCGGATGCGCCGCAAGCCGCCCTGCAAGGTTTTCTCCAAGGCTGTGAGCTTCACGGTTTGCCGCGCGTCTCGGGCGATTTAGCCAGTCCGCGACCGCCGGCAGGTCGTTTGACGCAAAGCCGAAGTGCTCGTGCTTCGTCATCGGTCGCTCGCGGCGAAGGCGCGCCAGAGCAGCACGTCATAAAGGATCTTTGTCCCCCCGGCGACAAAAAACGGCACGCTCAGCCACGCTTCATCACGGAACATCAATCCCACCAGGAACGGCGCCAGCCCGGCGCCGATCGAGCGCGCCACCCCCGTGATCCCGGCCGCCGCCGAGCGCTCGTCCGGCGCGACCACGGCCATCGTGTACGATTGCCGCGTCGGCACGTCCATCTGCGAAATGCTGAAGCGCAACAGGAGCACGAGGATGGCGAGCGGCAGAGTCGGCATGAGGGGCACGAGGAGCAAGAGGACGTTGGACGGCAGGTGCGTGAAGACCATGGTGTTGATGAGGCCGAAACGCCGCGCCAGGGAGGCGGCGGCAAGGGACGAGACAGCGGCCAGGATGTTGGCGCCGAAGAAGATGGCGCCCAGCGTCGCCGGGTTGGCGCCGAAGCGGACATGGAACCAGTAGGCGACGAAGCTCTGCACGACGAAGCCGCCGCCGAAAGCGTCGAGCGCGAACAGGCCGGCGAGCCTGAAGACGACGCCATGGGAGCGGTGCAGGCCGAGCCACCTGTGTGACGCCGGGGCAGCGCCGGGCGGCGCTTCCGCCGCGGGCGAAAGGCGCGTGAAGCCGAGCGCCAGGATCAGGCCGACCGCGCCGTAGGCCCAGGCGAGCGGCCGGTAGATATCGGCGCCGGCGTAGCCCTCGCGTAGCAAGGTCTCGCTCACGAAGCCGCCGGCAAGAGCGCCGAGCGCCGCCGCGATCTGGCCGACGACGTTGTACCAGGCGAAGACGCGCGTCCGTTCCTCGTCCGAAACTGTCTGCGCCAGCGCCGCCTGCTCGATGGAAAGGAACGGCCCGACCTCGTTGCCACTCGGGCTGATGACGGCGACGGTCGCCGCGAGCAGGAGGATGAGGAAATCGGTCGTCAGGGCGAGCGCCAGGCCGCCGGCAAGCATTGCGCTGCCCCGGCTATTAGCGATGCCGCGCCGGCTGACGCGATCGGCCGAGGTGGTGATCCAGAGCGAGACGGCGGTGTCCCCCAGCAGAGTCAGCGTGAGCAGGAGGCCGATCTGTCCTTCCTCGAGCCCCACCGCCTTGAGATAGAGAACGAGCACGACGGAAAGGAAGCCGTAGGCAAACATACGCAGACAGCGCGTCAAGAAGAGCAGCCGGCCGTCCGGCGTGAGCCCCAGCAAGGTGTGCGGCGTTGGCGGGCCTTGAGGCATGCTGTCCTGGTATGGTGGTGAACCCCGCGATCGTCAATCCTCCGCCCGAGCCTCCAGTCGATACTTCCACTCCCCGGCCCGATCACGGCGCCGCGTCAAGCGCATGAGCCGCTTCCAGACGCGCGAGCGCAGCCAACCGTCGGTCGCCTCGGTCGCGACGTACCCGGATTTCCGCCAACGCAGGATCTGAAAAACAATCTCCTGTCCGCGCGCGTCGATGAGCCAGTACTCCGGAATCTCCGCTGTGTGATATGCGGCGCGTAACAACTCCGTGTCCTTGAAGACGGAGCTCTCGCTGACAATCTCCGCCACCATGTCGGGGGAGCCCTGAATCTCGACGATGCGGCCACGGTTCTCCAGATAGCGGACCCTGCCGGTCTTCAGGGAGCGGTAGGAAATGGCTAGCAGGTCCGGGTTGGTAGACAGGTCGGCCTCTTCATTCGTGACCAAAACCCCGTTGATGAAGAGATGGCCAAAGTCGATCTCTTCGTTCAAGAGGAACAATCCGCCGGCCAATCCCGTCTTGGTCAACGCATGCGTGCGGATTTCTTCCTTGCTCATGTCGATGAACACCTCGCCTCGAATGAAAGCGACAGGAAGTTTCTCGGGAAAACCGGCGGCCAGCGCCCAGCGACGGAATCCGGCCAGGTTGTGCGCGGCGCGTGGCACGCGTAGCAATCCGCCGCCATCCGACTCCTGCGCCTCCGGCCGCTCCGGCAAAAGAATCGCGCCCATACGAAATCTCCTCCACTCCTCTATTCTGGCGCCTTGTCCCTTCCTTTTCCATGCCGCGGCTTCGCGTGCTTCCCGCGCCAGCGTCGCGCTCTGGTTTCCTCGATGAAATCCCTACGCCGGCCGCATACACTTGGAAGCAACCAGCCCGAGAGGCGTCTCATGGACATCCAGTCCGCCACGCAAAGCTACGAATCCTGGCTCGCCCGTTTCTGCGCCCTCAACCAGGACGACCTCGCCTACAAGCACGAGCAACTCGCCAACCCGGCCAGCGCCTTCCCCTTCTTCCGCGGCACGTACTACCGCTGGCTCCAGCACTGGCCGGTCGTTTGCCCGCACCTGCAAGACACGCCGCGCATTTTGGCCGTCGGCGACTTGCACGTCGAGAACTTCGGCTCCTGGCGCGACTCGGATGGCCGGCTCGTCTGGGGCGTCAACGATTTCGACGAGGCCGCGGAGGCGCCGTACGTCAACGACCTCGTTCGCCTCACCGCCAGCGTCCGCTTCGCGCGCCAGGCGGGCGTGTTCGACCTGAAGATTCCTCGCGCCGCCGCCGCGGTCCTCAAGGGCTACCGCGACAACCTCGCCGCCGGCGGTCTGCCGTTCGTTCTCGAAGAGCGGCATCCCGAGCTGCGCGCCATGGCGATGGCGGTGGAGCGCGACCCCGTTCGCTTCTGGAAAAAGATGACGCGGCTGCTCGCCAACCCCGAAGCCAGCCCTCCGGAAGACGTCTGTGCCGCGCTGCGCGACGACATGCTCATCCCCGGCGTCACCTGCGCCTTCCGCTTCCGTCCCAAGGTGGGCATGGGCAGCCTCGGCAAGCCGCGTTTCGTCGCCCTCGCCGATTGTCAGGGCGGCTGGGTGGCGCGCGAGGCCAAGGTGGTCACGCCTCCCGCCAGCACTTGGGTTCGCTACGCCGAAAAGAACGAGAACCTCGATAAGCCCGGTTCGCGCATGGCCGAATGCGTGGCGAACGCTGTCCGCTGTCCCGACCCTTTCTATCGGCCCGGCCCGCGCTGGATCATCCGCCGTCTCGCGCCGCGCTGTTCGCGCATCGAGCTGACACAACTGGGAAGTGTGAAGGACCAGCTCTTGCTCCTGGAAAGCATGGGCGCCGAGATCGCCAACATCCACCTCGGCACGCCCCACGCCGCCCGCACGATCCTCGCCGATCTCGACCACCGCCCCGCCGGCTGGCTGGAGACGGCGGCGCGCGACATGGCCAAGGCGCTGGAAGCGGACTGGACCGAGTGGAAGGGAACGACAGGAAAAAACGCGAGGCCTTGAGCGAAGCGCAGCGTTCACACCGCCGCCCGCAATCGACTTCGCACCAACGAAAAAAGGGGGCCCATGCCCCCTTTGGTCGCGCGGCGATCTCTAGAACTTCAGCCGCAGTTCCAGCCGCCATACCTCTTCGTACCACCGATCCGACGACAAGCTCAAACCATAGCCCGCATAAGCGTCGATCCGGTCGCAGATACCGAAGCGGGCGCCGAAGTATCCGTTGATGATGTTGTGACCGCGCGCCTTCTCATCGACGACCAGGCCGGTGTCCGTAAGGTAGGTCTCCCGGCCGCTCAGGGGCATCCAGCCGACGAACTCGGCGACGGGCGTGATCCAGAAGCCGTCCGGGTCCTGGCAGCCGAAGACGAGGCCGGCCCCGTAGCGGAGGATGTCGCCGCGGTTGGCGGAGCCATTGATGGGCAGCCAGTAGCGCAGCTCCGATTCGGCCCGCAACCAGGAGCAAATGGTCTGGTTCCAGAGCAGAGCCGGCTCGAGGGTGACGTGGTCGTTCCCCAGGCCGCGCTCGCCGACGCCCATCGGGATATAGACGCGGAACTGACCGCTCACGACGGAGCATTCGTTCTGACAGAAGGCGAACTTGCCGCCGGCGTTGAAGTCGCCGAAGCCGGCGTCGTAAGCGTTGATGGTCGGGTCGACGAAGCGAACCGGGGCCTCGAAGAAGACGGAAAAGCACTCGGTCGGCGCCCATTCCACGTAACTATTGAGTTCGCCGTAGTTCACGTTGAGGTCGGCGAACGGGCGGTTGCCGGGCCCGCGCTCGGGCCAGAAGAAATCGTCACGGTTGGGCCGGTTCATGCCCCGCGCCTCGTCCCAGCGCACACGGATCTGGCTCATGGGCAGGGCGCTATCGATGAAGCTGACGCCCGTCTCCGGCATGTCGAGCGGCCGGGCGACGACGCCGGGCGGCTGCGCCTGAGCGAGGCCGACGGCGCCGAGCCAGAGGGCGACGGTGAGCATGAAGCGACGACGCATGGTCCTGCTCCGTAGTAGGCACACTCCGCGTGCCGTGACAACCCAGCCGGAGTGTGATGTAAAGGGACGCTTCCGCGAAGACGCCCGCGGGCGCCTGCTGTCTGTTCCGTTTCTACGCAACAGTATCGAAATCCGGGTTGCACCGGGTTGAAGGAGGAGGCCGGTCGTAGCGAAAGGAAGGGCCGCCGGCGTTCGGGATGCGCCTGGAAAACGTGTTGTGGCGGTCGTGCCGGGAGCGCCGGTTGCGAAAGATGGGTAAGATTAGTCTAGAGGCTGTTTCAAACGGGGACGCGACTCCTTGTCTTTCGGGGTTTTAGGAGTCGCGTCCCCGTTTGAAACGGCCTCTCAACCGTGCCGACGCTCAGGACTGCGGCTCGCTTGACCTCGTCTTGCGTCCCGCTAAGCTCATCTGTGAGTCATCTCCTGTTTTCGCGAGTGCGCCGTTGCTTACGAAACGCATCATTCCCTGTCTGGATGTCAACTGTGGCCGGGTCGTGAAAGGAGTCAATTTCCTGAATCTCCGGGATGCCGGCGATCCGGTCGAAGTCGCCCGCCGCTATGAGGCCGAGGGCGCCGACGAGTTGGTCTTCCTCGACATCACCGCCAGCCATGAAGGGCGCGACATCATGCTCGACGTGGTGCGGCGCGTCTCTGAGCAGATCTTCATGCCCTTCACCGTCGGCGGCGGCATTCGTTCCCTCGAGGACGCCACGCGCCTTATCCAGGCCGGCGCGGAAAAGGTAAGTATCAATTCGGCCGCCGTCAAGGATCCCGGCCTTATCACCGAGGTGTCCGGCAAGTTCGGCCGCTGTGCCACGGTGGTCAACATCGATCCGCGGCGCGTGCGGCAGGATGGCCGCGTCGTGTGGGAGGTCCACATCAACGGCGGGCGCATCCCGACGGGGCTGGAGGCGGTGGCCTGGGCGCGGAAGGTGGAAGAGTTGGGGGCCGGGGAAATTGTTCTCACTTCCATGGATGCGGACGGGACCAAGGCCGGGTATGATTTGGAAATGACAAGGGCGGTTTCCGAGGCAGTGACGATCCCGGTGGTGGCGAGCGGCGGCGCCGGATCTCCGGAGCACCTGCGGCTGGCGCTGACCGAAGGCAAGGCGGATGCCGCCCTCGCCGCCAGTATTTTCCATTACAATGAATACCCGATACCGGTTACCAAGCAGTATCTGGCGGAGCGCGGCGTCGCGGTGCGGTTGATTTGATCGTTGATCCGCTCGCACGTGGATGATTGGGACGTACTTGGAAGGAAGGCTCACGTGGAACAGCAACCAATTCACGAGGCGGAACGCCTCAAGGAACTCGCGGCACGACGCGCTCTCGATCCGCGGGGCGACGGCCATGTGAAGGCGTCCGCGCCGGCGCCTGCGTCTCCCTCCCAGGCGAGCACCGCCGACACTTCCCAGGCGATCACGGCCACGCCGTCCCGCGCCATGGGCGCGGCCTCGTCGCAAGCGATCACCAGCGCCCCACGCGCTCAGAGCGCGCCTGCCAGACCGCACGGCAACGGCGCCCAGAGCGCTCCGGTTACCGCAGCCCCCGCCAAGGAGACCGCCATGTCCAGCCCGGCCATTGAAGAAATCGTCTCCGCTCCTCCCACCATGGCCGCGACCCCGGCGCCCTCGGCGGTCGGCAAGGAGCCGGAGGTCAACAAGCTCTTCCGCATGGTCATGAAGTTCGAGGCGAGCGATTTGCACCTCAAGGTCGGCCAGCCCCCCATGATGCGCCTGCGCGGCGACATCCGCCGCATGGAGATGCGGCCCTTGACGCAGGAGGACATGGAGCGGCTTTTTGACCCCATCCTGAAACCCAAGCACCGCAAAATCCTCGAGGACGAGGGAGGCGTCGACTTCTCCTACGTCATCGGGGCCGATGAGTGCCGCTTCCGCGTCAGCTTGTTCAAGCAGCGCGGCCGGCTGTCGCTGGTGGCGCGACGCGTCAACAATGTGATCCCCAGCTTCAAGGACCTGGGTTTGCCGGAATCCATCGAGAAGCTGTGCAACTATCCCGAAGGCCTGGTGATCCTGGCAGGCGTCACCGGCTCGGGCAAGAGCACGACCATCGCCTCGATGCTGGACTACATCAACGAGCGCGAGCCGCTGCACATCCTCACCGTCGAGGACCCGATCGAGTTCGTGTTCACCGACAGGAAGAGCTACATCAACCAGCGCGAGATCGGTCTGGACTCGCGCGACTGGCACAAGGCGCTCAAGGATGCGGTACGCCAAGACCCGGACGTCATCCTGATCGGCGAGCTTCGCGACGTCGAGACGTTCGAGGCCGCGGTTCATGCGGCGGAGACCGGCCACCTCGTGTTCGGCACCATCCATGCCGCGAGCTCGGGCACGACCATCAACCGTATTCTCGACCTGTTTCCGCCCAACAAGCACGTGGCCATCCGCCAGGCGCTGGCGAACAACCTGCGCGCGGTCGTGGCCCAGAAGCTGATCAAGGGCATCAAGAAAGGGCGCGTGCCGACCAACGAGATCATGATGGTCAACCCGACCATCCGCGAGCTGATCTCCAAGGGAGAAGACAAGAAGATCCCCGACGCCATCCGCATCGGCATGCTCGAAGGCATGGTCGACTTCAACGAGAACCTGCGCCAGCTCGTCGAGCGCGGCGACGTCGACAAGATGGTCGCCCTCGAAGTCTCCCCCAATCCGGACCAGCTCAAGATGGCCCTCAAGGGCATCAAGGTCTCGGCGCCGGGCATTCTGTAACGAGGAGTGGTCATGAAGATTTCCTTTAGCGACGCGGCAAGGCAGGCGCCCGAGGACTATGCCGAGCTGTCAAAGACGACAAGTATGCTGGAGGATGTGCTTGGCGCCTCGGCCGATTTGGTTAGCGGCAAATGGGACCGAAAGGAAGATGCCAAGGGGCGGCCCGTTTACACTTTACAGCTATCCGATTGGTCCGGCGCTGTTACTGGCGTGTTTGCCCCTGCGGAACTCAAACAAACAAGTCAGCTGCGGATGCGATTCAACCGGCTTTGGGGTGACTTGCTTCAGATTCGCTCGCACAAGCAGCTTGAGGAACTGTTGCAGAAGAACACCTGAGAGCCAGCCATGCCCCGACGAAGCGATGGGGAGAAGATCGATGAACTCGAGAGAATCGTCGCCACACTCATCGAACGCGTCGACAACGTACGCGAGGATGCTGACACCGTTCCAGACCTCAGTGCAAGAGTCGCCGTCTTGGAAGAAAAGGTGGCCTAGTTGCGGCGCAAGTGGGACGATTGGAGCAGTCGCAGCTGGTCGTTGCTTCCTCCTCTCGTTGGAGGCTTTGTCGGGGCCATTCTGGCGCTTCTGAGCCAACTGCTTATTCATGCCCTTCGATAATGAACCCATATCGACCTTGGCCATGCCGTTCCGAGTTCTACGCGCCACCCCCCGGTTGAATACGGTGGGAGCCATCTTGGTTTTCTTTGCCTGGGCTGACCACGCCCACGCCGCGGCTTTCCCGCGCGGCCCCGGCTTCTACTTCAGCATCCCGAAGCTCGTCGCCTTCCTTTTCGCCTACCTCGGTTTTGTCGCCGCCTGCAACTGGGTCGACGAGGACGCGGAAGAACTCAAGCTCCCCACGACCTTCTGGAACAGCGTGATGCTCGCCAGCGGCGCGGCCGCCGTCCTCCTGGTCTGGCTGATGCCCACCTTCTGGGTCGCCTACTTCCTCGCCATCGTCGGCGTCTTCGGCGCCGCCTTCTGGTACGTCACCGTCCGCAACGAGAAAGTCGAGCCGGAAAAGCGCGTCTTGACCAAGCGCCACCTGCGCGGCCTGGCCAAACGCTATCTCAAGATGAAGTTCAGGGCCGCCGCCGTGAAAGAGAAGCCCAAAGGCGTCCCCGTCCGGCTCATCGGCCGCAGCTTCGCGCAGAAGTCGGAGGACCCCAACCGCGTGGCGCGGGCCCAGGAATCGAAGGGTTTCAAGGTCGCGCTGGAGATGATTTACGAAGCGGTGAAGAGCCGCGTTACCGACATCCACCTCGAGCCGACCAAGGAGGAGATGTCCGTCCGCTTCCGCGTCGACGGCATGCTCAAGACGGTGACACCGTTCACCCGGCCGATGGGGGACGCCGTCATCAATATCTTCAAGGTGCTGTGCAACATGGACATCACCGAGAAGCGCAAGCCGCAGGACGGCAGCTTCTCGGCCCAGGTCGAGGACTACTTCGTCGATTTCCGCGTCGCGACCGCCGGCAGCGTGGCGGGCGAGAAGATGGTCATGCGCATCCTGGATAACTCCAAGCAGATCACCAGCCTGACGCAGCTCGGCATGCGCGACAAGCTCTTCGATCAGGTCCGCTCCGTCGTCACCCAGCCGCACGGCATGTTCGTCGTGTGCGGCCCGACCGGCGCCGGCAAAAGCACGACGCTTTACGCCTCCCTCCATGAAATCGACCGGGCGCAGCAAAACATCATCACCATCGAGAACCCGGTCGAGTACCAGCTCGAGGGCGTGACCCAGATCGAGGTGAACCCGAAGGCGGGCAAGACGTTCGCCTCCGAGCTGCGCAGCATCCTGCGCCAGGACCCCGACGTCATCATGATCGGCGAGATCCGCGATCAGGAAACGGCCGAGATCGCCTGCCAGGCCGCGAATACCGGACACATGGTCTTCACGACGCTGCACGCCAACGACACGGTGACGGCGCTGGGCCGCCTTCTCGACCTGGGCGTGCAGCCTTTCATGATCGCGTCGGCACTGGCCGCCATCCTTGGACAGCGCCTGGTGCGGTTACTGTGCCCCGAGTGCAAGGTCCGCTACAAGCCGAACCCGGACGTGCTGCGCAAAATCAACCTTCCCGCCGAGAAGATCAAGTACTTCTACAAGCCCCCGAGCAAGAACGGCGGCGATGAGGAAGACGAGGAAGCCACCGGAAGTTGCGAGAATTGCGGAGGGACCGGCTACTTCGGCCGGACCGGCATCTTCGAGCTGCTCGTCCTCAACGACAAGGTGCGCGAGCTGATCCGCGAAAACCCCAACCTGAACGCGATCCGGCAAGAGGCCGTGAAACAGGGAATGCGCTTCCTGTTCGAGGACGGGCTGCGGCAGGTGGTGGAGGGGAACACGTCGGTGCAGGAGCTGTTGCGCGTCAGCAAGTGAGCCGTCGCCTTTCATCGCCGCCTCCCGTCTCGTCTAGCTTACCGGTTCGCCCTTCGTTACAAAGACCCCATGCTCCTCCTCAGCTGCTCCGGCCTCTCGCGCGGCTTCGACGCCGAGCCTCTCTTCGAGGACTTGGGCTTCGAGCTTTACCATGGCCAGCGCGTCGGCCTCGTCGGACCCAACGGGGTGGGAAAGACGACGCTCATGCGCATCCTCGCCGGCCTCGATCAGCCGGACACCGGCGAGGTGCGTCTCCACGCCGGCGCCCGCGCGGTCCTCTTGCGGCAGCAGCCCGACTTCGCCCCGGGACGGTCCCTGTTCCTCGAAACACGCCACGCCCTCGACGGCCTGATCGCCGCTCATGAGGACATGGTGCACACGGCCGAGAAGCTGGCGGCCGCGACCGACGAGGCGGAACGCAAGAGCCTGGTGGCGCGCTACGACCGCCTCAACGAGATGCTGCGCTGGCACGACGCCTACAACGTCGACCACCGCGTCGAGGAAGTGCTCGACGGCCTCGGCTTTCGCCGCGAAGACTACGACCGCTCCGTCGACACCTTCAGCGGCGGCCAGCAGAGCCGGCTCATGCTCGCCAAGCTGCTGCTCTCGGCGCCCGACGTGATGCTCCTGGACGAGCCGAGCAACCACCTCGACATCGCCGGCCTGCGCTGGCTCGAGGACTACCTCGTCAAGCAGCCCGAAGCGATGCTGATCGTAAGCCACGACCGCTATTTCCTCGATCGCGTCGTCACCAAGATCTTCGAGATGAACCGCCGGCGAATCAACGCCTACCCGGGGAACTACCAGCAATACTGGCGGCTCAGGCGCGAGCGCTACGAACAGGACCTCAAAGCCTGGGAGGCGCAAAAGGAGTACATCGAGAAGCAGGAAGAATACATCCGCCGCGTTCATTACGGCACGCTGCACAAGCAGGCGGCCTCGCGCCAGAAGGCGATTGACCGGATCGAGCGCGTCGAGCGCCCGACCATGATCGAGGCGCCCCACATGCGCTTCGGCGCGGTGCGCCGCACCGGCGACATCATCTTCCGCGCGGAGAACCTCGGCAAAAGCTACGACCGGCCCCTCTTCCGCGGCCTCAACTTCGCCCTGCCGCGCGGCAAACGCCTCGGCATCATGGGGCCCAACGGCAGCGGCAAGACCACCCTCCTCAAGATCCTCTTGGGCGAGATCGAGCCGGACGAAGGCAAGATCGAACGCGGCCATCTCGTCGAGGTCGGTTACTACGATCAACAGCTGCAAATGCTCCCGGCGGAGAAGCCGGTTATTCGCGCCGTCTGGCCGCACGAGGACGCGGACGCCACCGAGCAGGCGATGCGCGACCTGCTGGGCCGCTTTGGACTGACCGGCGACCAGGTGTATCAGCCCGTCGGCGAATTATCGGGGGGGGAGAAAAGCCGGGCGGCGCTGGCGCGGTTGGTCGCGCAGGGGGTCAACGTCCTGGTCCTGGATGAGCCGACGAACCATCTGGACCTCTGGGCCTGCGACGCGCTCGAGCAGGCGCTGCTCGAATACGAGGGAACGGCGATCGTCGTCAGCCACGACCGTTATTTTCTCAACCGGGTCGTCGATCTGCTCCTGGTTCTGGATGGCACGGGGCAGGTCCAGGTCATCCATGGCAACTACGATACCTATGAACGCATGCGGGCCCTTCAGGAAGAGGAGAAGCCGGCGCAGCCGCGGGAGACCAAGCCGGCGGCGGCGGCTCGGGTCGAGGCGAAATCGACCCGCGGCAAGCCCAAGCGACGTTTTCCGTATCGGAAGGTGGAGGACCTGGAAGCCGATATCGCCGCCGCGGAGACCCGGCTGCGCGAGCTGGAGGCCCTCCTGGCTTCCGGCGACCTCTACCGTGATGCTGCCAAGGTCAAGGAGACGATGGACGGCTTCGAGGAAACGAAGACGAGGCTCCAGCAGCTTTATGAGCACTGGGAGGAAGCGGTGGAATTGAACTGAGCCGCTCTGGTCGGACATCGGTCCTGGATGCGCGCGAAGCGCTCTTCCGAACGGGAATCTGGCCGCCCTGCCCGATTGTCCTATGCTCAAAAAAGGCCTGAAAAAAAGAGCGGAACGGGCTTGCTTGACGAGCCGCAAACGCTTTTGTAGCTAGACTCGAACGCAACTGAATCAACCTTGCGCATGGCGCGTCCGCCCTTGGCGGAATCATCATGGTTGGGGGGCTCAAAACGGGGATTCGGCCCTGTTTTGGAGCGGCCTCCGAGCAAAGTTGGCCGATATACGGGTACGACGATACACCAGGAAGCTCTTTCACGAGGAGCCAGTGATGCTTGGCGGTACATTGTTGGAAACGCTGCAGGGGGAGTTGACGGGAAACGGCCTCACGTGGCTCCCGGAGCCGTCGTTCGATCTTTTTGCCGCGAAGAAGGCGTCGAAAGACGACGATGACGAAGGCGATGAAGGGGAGGAGAGCGAAGAGGAGGAAGAGGACGAAGAGGAGGAAGGCGACACAGACGAAGACAAGGACTTCGAAGACGAAGACTTCGATGAGGATTTCGACGAAGAAGACGAAGACTTTGAAGACGAAGAGTTCGAAGAGGACGAGGACTTCGAAGAGGACGAGGATTTCGACGACGAGGATTTTGACGACGAGGAATTCGATGATGACGAGGATCTTGACGACGATGACGAGGATGAGGACGAAGACGAGGAGGACGAAGAGGACGAGGATTGATTGATCCACTCAGGCGCCGCTGACCCGGCGCCTTCTTGTTGCGCTCGCTTCGCGCTCCGATCCTACGCAAAGCGCTCACACGCGCTTACGCTCTGCTATAATAAAGAGTCCGCCTGGAGAAACTGCTCCGCCAACGACGAAGGGCTCATGCTACAGAACGTCTTCGCCTGGCTTCGCCGCGAAGCCTCCCAACCGGCCGGCGCCGGCCGGCTGGCGCGCTGGATCGGACGCAACTGGGCCCGCTGGACCTATGCCGTTCACGTTGAACCCACCTGGCTCGAAGTCAACCGCCACGACATCCCCATCGCTTCCCTCCCCGATAGTCATCACGGCCTGCGTCTCGTGCAGATGACCGACTTCCATGCCGGCAAGCACGTCACGCCCAAGTATTTGAATGAAGCGGTCGACGCCGCCATGGCCGAGGCCGCCGACGCCGTCGTACTCACCGGCGATTACATCCACAAGGGCGGCCGCCATGTCGACGACGTGGCGCGCGTTCTCGGCCGCTTGCACGCCCCACTGGGCGTCTACGCCGTCCTGGGCAATCACGACTACTCGGTGCGCAACTCTCTCGGCTACCGCCGTTACAAGACGCTCCACCAAACCGTCGCCGACGCTCTCTCCAACCGCGGCATTCGCGTCCTGCACAACGAGACGCTGCCGTTGACCCGCGGCGACCGTCACATCTTCCTCTCCGGCGTCGCCGACCTCTGGAGTCGCGTGTGCGATCCGCACCTCGCGCTCGCCGGCCTCTGCCCCAACACGCCGCGCATTGTCCTGGCCCACAACCCATGCACCATCGAGCGCCTCGGCGAGCACCGCTGCGACCTGATGCTGAGCGGCCACACTCATGGCGGTCAGGTCAAGCTCCCCTTGGTCGGCCCGGTCGCGCTGGGCCCGAAGGGACGCCGCTTCGCCGCGGGCTTTTACCGCCATGGCAAGAGCACGGTCTACGTCAACAAAGGTGTCGGCTTCGGCCTCAAGCTGCGTTACGGCGTTCGTCCCGAGATCGCCGTCTTCACCCTCCGCCACGCCTGAGTCGCGACGATCCACCCGCTCCTCCGTATCTGCCCTCGCACCCCCAACCAGACCAAGCAATCGGGAGAGTTTGCCCCGTCCTCTCTCGCTTCGCGGCCGGCGAGAAATGTCGCGTTCTTTCTTGCTCGCGCCGATTGCGTCCGGTCGGCGCCTTGGCTATATTGAAAACGCGACGACAGGATCGACTCGACTTGCAAGCATCACCCGAGGCGCCACCAATGACCGGCAAAGGCAAGCATTCCGGGGAAGAATCGACGGCTACCAAGGGCGCCCTGGTGCGCTCGCCCGAGCAATCGCAGCTCGACTTCGAGATTGAGTTCTTCGATGGCATTTTGAAACGCTGTCCCGAATACCTCGACGTGCTGCGGGTTCAGGGGAACAACCTCACGTTGAAAGGCCGCTTCGCCGAGAGCCTGCATATCGACAAACGCCTCGTGCAACTCCGTCCGCTAGACCCGCTGGCTCATTACAATCTCGCCTGTAGCTTCGCTCTTCTCAAGAAAACCGACCCGGCCATCAAGACGTTGCGACGCGCCATCGAGCTCGGCTACCGCGACTTTCGCTACATGCGCGAGGACCGCGACCTCGATTTCATCCGCAACGACCCCCGCTTCAAGCAAATCCTGCGCGAGTTCGACAGCCGCTGAGCGAACGTGGATGGCCCGGGAGGGCGAGGCTCCTGCCGAGCCGGGCGCCACCGCCGCCGACGCAACCGGCTTGGCAGGAGCCCTCTCGACCGTCGCCATGCATTCCCCTTTCCCTTCCGGCGAGCGCCCTCTCTTCACGGACCCCTCCGCGAATCACGCGCGGGAGTTCTTTCACGACAAGCCCCGCGCTCAAAGCAACAAGGTCACGACCGTCGCCGACGCCGTCGCTCGCCTTGTCAGCGACCGCGACTACCTCGCCATCGGCGGCTTCGGCGCCGACCGTTTGCCGTCCGCCATCTGCCACGAAATCCTCCGCCAGAAGAAACAGGACCTTACCCTCGCCGGA
Organism: Gemmataceae bacterium; assembly: GCA_046350295.1. Taxonomy (GTDB): domain Bacteria; phylum Planctomycetota; class Planctomycetia; order Gemmatales; family Gemmataceae; genus JAXMAR01. The sequence continues at coordinate 32,356 of JAXMAR010000016.1, read as the reverse complement.
CATACGGCCACGCACGATTTCCAGATCCTCTGCGCCGGCAACCAGACCGGCCGCGGCCGCACGCTGCGCCGCGTCGACATCGCCTACATCATCGGCCTGGAAGCGCGCGGTCTCTCGCCCCACGCGCGGCGCATCGTCGAATCGGGCGAGATCGAGTTGTGCGAATGGAGCAACTACGCTCTGGCCGTCCGCTTCAAGGCCGCCGCCATGGGGCTGCCGTTCCTGCCCACGCGCTCGATGCTCGGCACGGACACCTTCCGCCAGAGCGCGGCCAAGGTGATCGAATGCCCGTACACCGGCGAAAAGCTCGCCGCGCTGCCCGCGCTCTACCCCGACATCGCCGCCATCCACGTCCACGAGGCCGATTGCTACGGCAACTGCCGCATCCGCGGCACGAGCGTCGCCGACTTCGACATCGCCCGCGCCGCCCGCAAGCTCATCATCACCTGCGAGCGCCTCATTCCCGCCGACGAGATTCGCCGCGATCCGACGCAGACGATCATCCCCTTCTATTGCGTCGATGCGGTTTGCGAAGTCCCTTACGGCAGTTATCCCGGCAACATGCCGTACGAGTATTTCTCGGATGAGGACCACCTGAGACACTGGCTGGACGTGGAACGCGACCCGCAGCGCTATCTGGAGTTTCTCGATCGCCATATCTTCGGCGTGAGAGACTTCGACGAGTACTTGAACGTCTGCGGCGGGCTGCCGCGACTCCAGGAATTGCGACGCCAAGAGCTGCTGCTGAAATGAGACGACGGGCATATTCGAGCGTGGAGCATTCCACGCCTTTCAGCCACTCACCTTTTCACCCGCTCACCTTGTCATCCCTCAAGCCGCCCGCTTCTTCTTCGCCGCCGGCTGGTGCTTCCAGCGGCGGTGCAGCCAGAAATACTGTTCCGGATGCTGCCGCACCATGCGCTCGATGGCGTGCATGTAGCGCTGCGTCAGCGCCTTGACCGCGTCCGGCCGGCCCGCGTACTCGCGCGGGTCGATCACGTCCTCGACCATCACCTGGTATTTCAGCGGCTCGCCAATCCGCGCGGCCGCGACTACCACGATCATCACCTCATGCTCGAGCGCGAGCAGCGCCAGCGCCTTGTGCGTCGATGCCGGGCGATTGAAGAAGTCGACGAACAGGCCCTTGGCGCCGGCGTCCTGATCGGCCAGCGTCCCCAGGATGCCCGCTTCATCGAGCACCTTCTGGATCCTGTCGAAGTCGCCGTTCTTGTTGAGGATCGTCTGCCCGTGCGCCTCGCGGAAGCGGCGCAGGTAGGCGTCGAGGTACGGGTTGTCGATGGGCCGGGCGATGGCGGCGATGCGGAAGCCGAGCAGGCCGAGCAGATAGCTCGAAAGCTCCCAGTTGCCGAAATGCCCCGTGGCGAGCAGGACGGGCCGGCCGGAGATCAGCGTGACGACCAGACGGCGGCCTTCCTCGGGGGTGCGATAGTCGACGTGTTTTGTCCAGTTCTCCTGATGCAGCCGCCGCGGCAAGTGAACGATCTCGACCAGGAGTAGACAGAAATGTCGATAGACGTGACGGACAAGGTGATCCAGCTCCTGTTCGTTGTAAACACCGGGGAAGGCGTGCCGCAGGTTCTCCTTCGCGACCTCGCGATGCCGCTTGTCGACCTGATACGCGAGCCAGGCGAGGAGGTCGGCGAAGCGGCACGCGGCGCGAAAGGAGAGGGCCTGCAACACGCAGACAACGAGGCGGATGACCGCGTAGACGACGTAATCGAGAGCCGGAGAGCGTTTTTTCTCGGACATGAGGGCCACTCCATTGGCCGATGCCGTCTAGAGGTCGACAATACTGCGCTTCCGCATCGACTCGTAAACACCCAGGATCACTTCAACCGCCCGCCGTCCCTCGCGGCCGTCCACCAGCGGCGCCCGGCCCGCCTCGATGGCTTGCACGAAATCGGCAAGCTGCCGGGCGTGGCCGACGTGGGAGATGGCGGCGGGATTGCTGGAACCGCCGGAGGCGCCCGTCTTGACGGCGAAGCGCTGGCGTAATGCCTCGTCGTCGGGTGTCGGCGGATTGAACTCCCAGCGCACGAGGTCGTCTTGCTCGATGACGGCGGAGCCCTTGTCCCCGTGAACCGCGATCGTCTTGGGAAGCCCCGGCCAGACGCTGGTCGTCGCCTGGATGACGCCGAGAGCGCCGCTCGCGAACCGCAGCGCCGCGACCGCCGAGTCCTCGACCTCGATGCGCTCGTGGGCCAGCATGGCGGTGAAGCCGGCGATCGTCTTCACCGGTCCCATCATCCAGAGGAGCAGGTCGACGTTGTGGATCGCCTGGTTCATCAGCGCCCCGCCGCCGTCGAGCGCCTGCGTTCCCTTCCAGCCCCCTTCGTCGTAGTACGATTGCGGCCGCCACCACTTGCACGTCGTCTCCCCCAGGGTGAGCCGGCCGAAGCGCCCGGCCGTGACCGCCTTCTTGAGCTCGACGTTCGCGTCCCCGAAGCGACTGGGGAAGATCGTGCAGAGCTTCACCTTGTTCCTGTCGCACGCGTCGATGATGCGATCGCAGCGCTCGAGCGCGATTTCCAGCGGCTTCTCGACGACGACATGCTTGCCCGCGCTCGCCGCCGCCACTGCCGGCTCCATGTGGGCGCCGGACGGCGTGGTGATGATGACGACATGGACGTCCGGCCGTTCGAGGACCTGCGCTAGCTCGGTGGCGAGAAACACGTCCTGGCCCAGCTCCGTCGCCAGCTTCTTGGCGCTTGCCGCGGACCGGCTGACCAGCGCGACAAGCTTGGCGTTTGGAACATCCGCCAAGGCCCGCGCGTGAAAGCGCGCGATCATGCCACAGCCGACGATGGCGAAACCTAGCATGACAAAGTTGCTCCGATGGACCCGACTATCCTCGAACCGAGCCATTAACAGATTCAGTCTGTCCCGATACCGGCACAGCCTCGAACGAGACACCGCCCGTGCCGGGAAACACCTGCAGATTCCTCACGTCGATTCGTTCCCCGTCGTCGAAAACTGCCTGCGTCCCTAGGGCAGCGATCTTTCCCTGAATCTCATCGAGGAAACTGAACATTTGGCCGTTCACAATCTCCTCGAACTCCTGAAACAAGGAAAGGACCTCTTGCGGAGTATCGCGCAGGTCGGCGGTTCCCTCGTAGCGATCGGACTCGGGAGTTACCTCGGCCATGGCGACACTTTGCCCGTTTCGCCCGCTCAGTTTGACGGTTCTCTTTCTCATGGTCAATGCCCCGTCGTCGTCACGAAAGCCATGGCTAGCGGGCGTATCGGCCTTCAATACGGAAATGCCAGGCTTTCCCAAGCGCCGTTCGCGCGGCTTCAGACGCAGGTTCTCAATTGCCGCTCCGCCGATGCGATGGAAGTCTTTCCCGGCGGACAAGATCTCTACTCCGACTTGAGCAGCGAAAACGCCTTCCAAAGATACTGCAAGCCGCTGAACGCCGTCGAGACCAGCATGCCCCAGATGAAGATGTCGCGCGTCAGCACAAGCCAGTCTTGCGGGTCGCTCATGGCCCAGAAGATGGCGATCAACGCGCCGCATTGCAAGACCATCTTGATTTTTCCGAGCCAGTCGGCGCCGAATGTCGCTCCCTTGTTCTCCAGGAAGCTGCGCAGTCCGGTGATGATCAGCTCGCGGCCGACGACGACCGTCACCATCCAGGCGTAGAGTCCCGTGCCCGGTCGGAGGAGGAAGATGTAGGCGCCGCACACGAGGACCTTATCGACGAGGGGATCGAGATTGCGGCCGAGGGTGCTGCCCATCTGAAGCTTGCGGGCCAGGTAGCCATCGAGCCAGTCGGTGAAGGCGGCGAGGGCGAAGGTGATGAGGCAGGCGAGCCACAGGTTCAATTCGATGAAGACGAACAGGACGACGGCCATGCCGAGGCGGCTGGCGGTGAGAATGTTCGGCACATTCACAACCGGCGGCTCTTTCGGCGAGGGGGTGACGGTGGCCATCGTTTGCGGTCCTTCAGCCCGGCGCGGATGCTCGTACGCGGAGCAGCCGACCGCCGCGTCCGATCAGATCATAGCCGTCCGCGGCGGCAATCTTAACGTCGACAATGTCGCCCGTTTTCAGGTTCTTCCCTTTCACGCGGACGACACAATCGATGTCCGGCGCGTCGGCGTGGCTGCGGGCCAGGAAGTGCCCGGGCGCCTCCGGATCGGCCGCGTCGATGATGACTTCGCGCTTCTGTCCAACTTGCGCCGCGCTCCACTGGAGGGCGATGGCCTGCTGCGCCAGCATCAGGCCATCGCGCCGGCTCTGCTTCACATCTTCGTCCAGGTGATCGGTCAGGCGCGTCGCCGGTGTTCCCGGCTCGAACGAGTAAGGGAAGACGCCGGCCCGTTCGAAGCGCGTCGCGGTGACGAACTCGGTCAACTCGGCGAACTCCTCCTCCGTCTCGCCAGGGAAGCCGACAATGAACGTTGTCCGCAACGTCAGTCCCGGAATCCGGCCGCGCAGCTTGGCGAGCAACTCTTCGATGTCCTGGCGCCGCACTTTGCGCTGCATCCGCCTTAAAACGCGGTCGCTGATGTGCTGGAGCGGCAGATCGAGATACGGGAGGATCTTCGGGGTCGCGGCCAGCGTCTCGATCAGCTCATCGGTGAAGAAGATCGGATAGGTGTAGAGCAGGCGGATCCATTCGATCCCTTCGACTTCCTGCAGCTCGCGCAACAACGGCGCCAGGCGGACCTCGCCGTAGAGGTCGAGGCCGTAATAAGTGGTGTCTTGCGCGACGAGGATCAGCTCGCGCACGCCGTCCGCCGCGAGTTCTTTGGCTTCGCGGACGACTTCCTCCATCGGCTTGGTCACGTGCTTGCCGCGCATGCCCGGGATGGCGCAGAAGGTGCAGGTGCGATCGCAGCCTTCGGAGATCTTGAGGTAGGCGTAGTGCCGCGGCGTGATCCGCAGGCGGGCCGTGTCCTCCTGAGCGCGGGCGGGAGCGGGACGAAAGAGGGTTTCCTGCTCCTGGACGACGAGCTGTCGGCTCCGGGCGCGGCCGGGCTTCTTGAGGCGGTCGAGGGAAAGCGTGCTGAGGGCCGGCTCGGTTTGCAGGGTCCGGTCGACGACCTGCGCCACGTCATCGCGGCCGAAGACGCCGACGAGGGCGTCGACGCCCGGCACGTCTTCGAGCAAACTGTCCTTCTTTCGTTCGGCGAGGCAGCCGGCGACGACGACCGAGCGAACCTTCCCCTGCTCCTTGAGCGCAAGCATATCGCGGATGACGGAAAGCGATTCTTGCCGCGCCGGCTCGATGAAGCCGCAGGTGTTGACGACGACGACGTCGGCGTCCTCGGCGCTGGGGACGAGGCTGTAGCCCTCCTGGGCCAGCTTGCCCAACATGCGTTCGGAATCGACCAGGTTCTTGGGGCAGCCGAGACTGACGAAAGCGAACGTTCCCTTGTCGGGAGTGGCCATCATGGGTCCTTGCGGGTGGCGGAGCGAAGAGGAACAGACTCCTCTTTATAGCGGAAATAGCGAAACGGCGTCAAGTTGCGGCATGGCGGCGTCAAGCCGCATCGAGCGGAGGCCCAGGCGCAGAAAAAAGCCTGGCGTGGTCGCCAGGCTTGTTCCATTGTTGGTTTTCGCGCGGATACTACCGAACCAGCGGGATGACGCTCATGGGAAGGACACCGCCGACGGGGATGCCGGTCGGGAGCGGCGGAAGACCGGTGATCGGGCCGGCGAGCGGGAAGGTCGGGGCGGTCATGCGGACGAACGAGCCAAAGCCGGGCAGAACAGCGATGCTGCGAAAGGCCGTGGCCGTTGGCAGGACCGTCGGCAGAACGGCGCCGGTCGGCAGCAGGGCGGCCGTCGGCAGAACGGTGGCGCCGGGGAGTACGGCGGCCGTCAGCGGAACCAGGCCGGTCGGGGTCAGGATCGCGTAGGAGGTGGCGCCGGGGTACCAGTAGAGATAGCAGCGGCGGGCCTCGAACCAGAAGCGGTAGCAGTCGCGGCCGTGTACCTGGCAGCTATCGAAGCGGAAGCTGCGGTTTTCATGGTGCATATGGAAGAAGGAAGGACGGGAGGAGCCGTGATTTCTGGCTTCGGAGGTGGCCGGGATGAAGCCAAGACCGCAGAGCAGAGCGATGGCGAAGATCTTACGCATGGCGTGTGGTTCCTTGAAAGTGGTGACGTAGGGCGCGAAGCGGTGACCCTTTGTCACCCTCGTCTTGCCTTACCTTCACCTATTGGCGGCATTGGGGAGTTGTGACGAGTTCGGCGCGCTTCGGGTCCTGCTCCGCAAACTGGTCAGCGCGCGTCCAGATCGAGAAGATTGTCGCTGTCCGAGATTTCGCCGACCTTAGACCGACGCGGCGCCGCCCGCCGCCGCCCTTGACGGGCGTTGCAACGCAAAAGGGGACGGTCCCTTTTCGAGACGGACAGTCCCCTTTTGCGTTGCAACGCCGCCTTGACGCGTCCTTGGCGCCGCGCCTGTTCGATTGAATCCGCCGCCTTGCCTCGGCCCGCCGCGAGAAAAATTGGGCTCATCCGGGAAACGCGCGTTTCCCGGATGAGCCCCAAATAAGCGCATGTCGGTCCGGATTCAGGGCGCAACGTACACCATCCACGAGACGCCGAACTTGTCGGCCGCCATGCCGAAGCGGGGCGAGAAGAAGGTCTTCGTCAGCGGCATCTGCACCTGACCGCCTTCGGAGAGGGCGGAGAAGACGCGGTCCGCTTCGGCCTCGCTCTTCACCGTGAGCGACAGGGCGAAGCCCTGAAACACGGTTGTCCCGTGGCAGCGACCGTCGGAGGCGAGGACCGTCGATTCGCCGATGCGGAGTTGCATGTGCATCACCTTGTTCTCGGCGCCGGCCGGAATCGTGCCGGGCGGCGGCTTGTCCGGGGCGTCCCTATGGCGCATCAGCATCTCGACCTCCGCGCCGACCGCCTTGCGATAGAACTCGGCCGCCTCTTCGCAGCGGCCATCGAAGAACAGGTAGGGTTGCAGTTTCATGATTTGTCCTCTCGGGTTACGTGTGTTTCTTCAGCTCCATCTGCCGGCCCAGCTCGCGGGCGCGCTCGATGGCCGCGCTCGGAGCGAAGTCCTCCAGCTCGAACAGCTGGCGCACCTCGACCTCCGGCTCGACGCCGCTGGCGTCGGGCTGGAAGGGGATGCGCTTGGCCCACGCGACCGCCTCTTCCCGGGATTTCACCTGGATCAGCCAGAAGCCGCCGATTAGCTCTTTGGTCTCGGGGAAAGGCCCGTCGATGACGGTTCGCCCGTCTCCGGCGGAGAAGCGGACGCGGAAGCCCTTCGCGCTGGGGTGCAGGCCGGAGAGGTCGAGCAAGACGCCCGCCTTCATCATTTCCTCGTTGTATTTCGCCATCGCAGCCAGCATCTGTTCGTCCGGTCTGCAACCGCCTTCCGACTCCTTGTTCGCCTTGACGATCATCATGAAGCGCATGTCGGGACTCCTCCGGGAATTGAGCGGCCGCCACCGGCGGGGCGCGGAGCCCATCCTTTACCGTCCGGTCGAACGGAGAGCGACAGGATCGACAGACGAACGAGGTTTTTTTATGAAGACGCCGGCCGTGAGGGATTCGGTGGCGCAGGAAACTGGCGCCTCCTCGGATCGTGGCCTACAATTGCTCAATCCCGTCGCTCATCCCGTTTCCCTGTACTAGCCCATCGACGCCCCTCCGGCGGTGGTCCGCCGGCAGTTTCATTACGAGGGGCCGATGATGTTGGATCTGGCGCGTCTGCTGGATTGGAAGAACGCGATCACGCGCTGGTTGCGCGGCACGGCGCACCGGCCGCGGCGCAAACCACGGCCCTGCCGTGGGCGCCCGGCTCTTGCGCTGGAGGAGTTGGAGGATCGGACGGTCCCCACACTCCTCGGTCAGCAGCTCTTCCCCGCCGACTATCCGTGGAACCAGAACATCAGCAACGCGCCGGTCGCGTCCAACTCCGCCGCCGTCATCACCCACATCGGCGCCTCGATCGGCATCCATCCGGATTGGGGCACGGATAGCGCAAGCAACGGCGCCAGCCCGATCTACGGCATCCCGTACAACGTCGTGAACGGCAATAGCGTGGCAAAGGTACACGTCGTCATTGATAACTATCCCGGCGAAAGCGACCTCGTCAACATTCCCATCCCGGCGGGCGCCGTGATTGAAGGGGACTACCAGAACGGGCCGAATCCGAACGGCGGCGGCTACAACACCGGACAGCGCGGCGACTCGCACCTCATCGTCTGGGACGCGGACAACAACATCGCCTATGAGCTTTTCGGCGTGACCCGCCCCTCCGATCCCAAGCTGTTCCCGGACACCAACGGCTTCGAGGCCAACCATACCGACGGCGCCTGGCACGCCGCTCAGGAGTCGGTGTGGAACATGAACACGAACAGCTTCCGCACGCTGGGGGACACTTCGGCCGACGCGGCAGGCCTGTCGATCCTGGCCGGCCTGGCCCGGCCGGACGAGGGATTGCCGAGCAATCAGGGGGGCCAGGGAGCGATCAATCACGCGCTGCGCTTCACCTTGCCTTCCGGGGACGTGAATCCGCAGTACATTTACCCCGCCTCGCACGTCGTCAGCGCCTCCTCGAGTTCGACGAAACTGCCGTTCGGAGCGCGGCTGCGCCTCAAGAATACGTCCGCCGTCAACGCGCTGATCAACTCGATGGGGCCCGAGGCGCAGATCATCGCGCACGCCATGCAGCAATACGGCCTGGTCCTCGCCGACATCGGCAGCGCCATGTATGTCACCGGGACGTCGGCCGCCCAGAACGCCAACAATCAGATCAGCCTGACCTGGGACATGAATGACGTGCTGGGATTGCACGCGCTCACCGCCGCCAATTTCGACGTGATCGACCTGACGCCCACCGTCACGGGACTGAGCGCATCGAGCGGTTCCGCCGGGAGCACGATCACCATCACCGGCCAGAACTTCTCCGGCGCCGCGGGACATCTCTCGGTGCTGTTCGGCAATAGCGCCGCCACCTCCGTCAACGTCGTCGACGATGCGCATATCACGGCCATCGTGCCGAACGGCTCGGGGCAGGTGCACGTTCGCGTGCAGTCGGGGGTGAATGCGACGGACCCGAACAATCCGAGCGACAACGTCAAGGCGCCGATCTTCGGTTACGGGATATCGGCGACTTCCTCCGCCGACCTGTTCACACTGGTCCCCAAGGCCAAGGCCGACGGCGACGGCGACGGCAAGGACGACTTCGCCATCTGGCGGCCGGTCCCCGCTGCCTGGTACGTGCTCAAGTCCTCGACGAGCAACTCGTCAAAACTCTCCATTCCCCTCGGCGGCGACGGCGACGTGCCGGTTCGCGCCGACTTCGACGGCGACGGCAAGGCCGACCTCGCCGTGTTCGAGCCGGACAACGGCAAATGGACCATCGCCACCTCTTCGAGCAACTTCAGCTCGATCATGGTCCGCTTCTTCGGCCAATTCAACGACATTCCGCTCGCCGCCGATTTCGACAACGACGGCAAGGCCGACCTCGTCGTCTTCCGCCCCGGCACGGGGCAGTGGATCATCGGGCAATCGAGCGCCAACTACTCCACCCGGACGTTCCAGTTCGGCCAGGCCGGCGACGTGCCCCTCCTGGGCGACTTCGACGGCGACGGCAAGCCGGACATCGTCGTGTGGCGCCCCGGCTCGGGGAACTGGATCATCGACAAGTCCAGCGCAAACTACACGGCGAACGTCACCTATCAGTGGGGACAAGCGGGGGACGTGCCGTTGACCGGAGACGTCGACGGCGACGGCACAACCGACCTCACGGTCTGGCGGCCGGGGAGCGGACAGTTCCTCGTGCGTCAATCCTCCGGCGGCAACCTGACGGTCGCCTTCGGCCAGCAGGGAGACACGCCGCTGCTGAACGACTACGATGCCGACGGCAAAGCGGACCTCGGCGTCTTTCGCCCAGGGACAGGGAACTTCTACGTCCTCACGTCGAGCACCAGCTACAGCGCCGGCTCGGCGCTCACGCAGGCCCTCGGGACTCCAGCCGACGTGCCGCTCGCCGCCGATTTCGATGGCGACGGCAAGAACGACATCGCCGTCTTCCGGCCCGTGACCGGCGGCTGGCTCATCAACCAGTCGAGCACGGGCTTCAGGTCCAACGTCGGCCTCTACTGGGGTCAGAACGGCGACATTCCGCTGATCGCTGATTTCGACAGCGACGGCAAAGCGGACCTGACCATCTACCGCCCGGGAACCGGACAGTGGCTCGCCGCCAAGTCCGCTTCCAACTACAGCTTCGCCTCGTCGTTCAGCGTGCAGTTCGGGCAGAGCGGCGATGTCCCGTTGATCGGCAATTTTGACGGCGACGGCAAGCCGGACCTCGTCCTGTGGCGGGCGAGCGCCGCCCAGTGGCTTATCGAGAAATCGTCGAACAACTACGCCTCCGTCCAGACAATCACCTGGGGCGCCGCGGGGGACATTCCAAGGCTCGCCGATGTCGACGGCGACGGCAAGTCGGACCTCATCGCCTTCCGGCCCGGCACGGGGCAATGGTTCATCGACAAGTCGGGCGCCAACTTCACGACCAACCAGACGGTGAACCTTGGGACGGCGGGCGACATTCCGGTCGTTGGCCGCTTCGACGGCGACGCCAAGGCCGATCTCGCCGTGTGGCGGCCGAGCGCCGGCCAGTGGATCGTTGCTCAATCCACCACCAACTACACGACAACGTTCACGAAGCAGTTTGGGCAGGACGGCGACATTCCCCTGAACGGCGACTGGGACGGAGACGGCAAGGCGGAGTTGACGGTGTACCGGCCGCGGAGCGGGATGTGGTTCATCGACCGCTCGAGCACGAACTTCGCGGACTTTTTGCAGTTCCAGTGGGGGCAGGACGTCGATCTGGCGCGGTGAATGAGCGCTGGGGCGTCGCTGCAGCGGAAGTCGCCAGACTTCCGACGGCGCCCGGAACTCTGGCGGTTTCCGCCACGCCTCGTTGCCGATTCACGCACGCCCATATGGACTCCACGCTCCGACCTTCGACCGCTTGTCAGGGACGCGTCCGCGCCCGAAGCCCGAAGCGCTCGCGAAGTTGTCGAGCGCCCTCCGACTCGCCCATTTCTCCCAACTCGGCGAGCGTCTCCGTGGCGTCGATGGCGACCATCGCCATGCCGTGACGTTGCGCCAATTCCAAAGCGACACGCGCAACGGCGGCGGCCTCTGCGCGGGCGTCCTTTCTTTGGAGCACGCGCGCCAGGCTGAGCCGGACGAGGCCGCGTTCCCAGGGCAAGCCGCCGCGGTCGTAGGCCTCCATGAGGTCGCGGAACTCACGCTCGAGCTCGGGCTTCGGCGCGTCGATGGCGGTCGAAGGTTCGGAAAGTCCCAAGCGGCGATAGTCCGCAAGCAAGCGCCGCCGGGCCAGGCCGGCCCAGGCGTGCTCGCCGTGCGGGCCGAACTGCAGGGCCGCGGCGTCGAGCAAATCCAGACGTCCGAGGCGAAGCAAGCCTTCGAAAACGTGGATCCATTCATAGATGTCGGTGGGAATCAACGTCCCTGCCTGGCGCACCGCCTCGGTATCCCGGGCGGCAAGAGCGAGCGCGTGGACCCGATAGGCTTGCCAGAGTGTTTGCCACGGGGCCGGCGCCTGAATCTGCGCCAGCACAGGCTCTACTCGGCCAAGGGCGAGGAGCGCGTCGCCGCGGAGGGGAGCATCCTGCGGCGGATAGGCGTCGAGCGCCTCCTCGAATTGGCCGAGCATCTCCAGCGCGATCGCCAGGCTGCGATAGCGGCCGAAGCCGGGCCAGAGGGGTTTTTGCCGCCAATCGCCGGCAGGGAAGAATCGCGTGAGCAGGTCGCGTTCGAAGGCCGGGGCAAGGAAGCGGTGCTTGGGGTTGTCGAGGGCGACAAAGGCGCCGTCCGCCTCGTTCCAGAGGCCGGCGTCGCAGTAGGCGTGGAACAACTCCACTTCCTCGCGCGCCGCTTCGAGCGATTGCGGTGGACGGCGGTCCGGCCGGCCGCGCAGAAAACCGGCCCGACTCGCGGCGCCATGCTTTTGCCCCTCAGCGCCGAGCGCCTGCTCGAAGCCGCGCCGGACCAGCGGATGGGCGTCCAGCATCCGCGCGTCGTCGGGGCCGGCTAGAGCCAGGCTGACGCGTTCGAGGAGCCGCAAATCGACCAGTCCCTGCACTTGCTGTTGCAGCCAGCTAAGGGGACGATCCTGAAACGGCTGGTACGCCCGGCCCCACAATTGGTGCAAGAGATGACCGACGGGACCGCTTCGAAGATACGCGAGCAACTGAGCCTCTGTCGGCGGCGCCCGAAACGCGGTGGCGAGAGCGAGGATGTCTTTCTCCTCAGCGCTGAGCGCCTGCTGAAACGCGTTGACGACGCGGCCGACCTGCCACTCCTCCGTTGCCGCGCCGCTCGGTGAAGAAGGCGCCGCCGTCTCCAGAATGGGATGTTCCTTCGCCCGCCCGCCATGCCAGCGCCGTAGCAGCGTACCGAGCAGCTCGACGGCCTTGGCGTGCAACCCGCAGGCACGTGCCGCCTCGCTCAGTTCTTGCGCGGTCCCCTGCACGCCCAGCGTTTCCAGCAGGCGACAGGCGCTGTCCAGGTCCAGAGCGCTGAGGGAAAGGAGCCGGGCATGGCGCCGGCGCTCCAGCGTCGGCAGCTCGAAGCGCGTGGTGAGGACAACGACTCCCGGCAGCGGCGCCGCGGCCAGCTCTTCCAGCAGCCGGCCCAGCTCCGGGTGGAGAAACCGCCCGCGCCAGCCGCCCAGTTCATGCTGGACCACCTCGGTCCCGTCGAGGACCAGGGCCCAGCGCTCGCGGCGCAGCCGCGGCAGGAGGCGATCGACGCAGAAGCTGGCTGAGACCTGCGGAGAAACTTCCAGTCCCTCGGCGTAAGCGTACAACTCACGAAGGCAAAGGTCGCTGTCCTTGCCGCGATAGAAGCTCCAGAAGAAGAGGCCGTCGAGGCGGGCGAGCTGCGCTCGTTCGAGCCAGTGCTGCACGATGGCCGTCTTCCCCTGCCCGCCGGGCCCGACGAAGGCGACGAGGCTGACAGGGCCGCCGCTCAACGCATCGTCGAGCAGGGCAAGCTCGGCGGCACGTCCAAAGAAGCGGTAAGGGTGAGACGTGGAATGAAAGACGGCGGGAGGACGCATGAGACGCTCAGCGACTCAGGTACACATGCGAAGTAGTCTCAATGAGGGAGGGCGAGGCTCCTGCCGAGCCGTGCACCGGGCAAGAGCGTCGCCCCCTCGAATGAATCCAGCCGTGGCCTGGCGCGGTTTCAATCGCCGCGCAGGGTCAGCCCATTCTGCCGCAGCTTCTCGCGGACCTCGTTGAGGGAGGTCATGCCGAAGTTCTTGGCCTCGAGAAGCTCGTCGGCGCTGCGCTGGATCAGCTCGCCGAGGGTGTTGATACCCAGGCGGTTCATGCACTTGCGGGCGCGGACCGACAGGTTCAGGTCGCTCACCGGCTTGTTGAGGACGGCCGCCTCCGCCTCGCTCAGCGGCTGATGGCTTGGGTAGCGGCGTTCGAACGTCGAGCCTTCCTCGAGGGCCTGGCCGAGGCGCAGGCCCTTCTGGCCGAGGATCTCTTTGATCTCGCCAAGCGACGTTTCGCCGAAGTTCTTGCTGGAGAGGAGCTGCTGCTCGCTGACGCGGGTGAGGTCGCCGAGCGTGCGGATGTTCATCTTCTTGAGGCAATTCCGGCTGCGGACCGAAAGCTCGAAATCGGTGACGGGGATCTCGAGCACCTGGCTGAAGCGGCTGCTCGCGACCTCGGCGTCCGGGTTGTAGTACATCGTCAGCGAGGCCTGCGAGTCCTTCAGGAAGAGACGGGCCTGCTCGTTCAAGGGATCGGCGTGCAGGACGCGGCGGAAGCAGTCGACCGCCTTGTCGTACTTTTCCGTGTCTTCATAGAGGACGCCGAGGTTCATCAACACGCCGAGGTGGACCGGCGGATGGTTGAGGCAGCGCTCGTAAAAGGAGATGGCGTCGTCGTCGTTGCCGGCAAGGTCGTTGGCGTGGCCGAGCTGGAACAGGGCGCCGGTGTGGCTCGGGTCGAGCTCGACGGCCCGCTCCAGGTGGCGGATCGACTGGTCGCGCACGCCTTCCTGCGCCTGGAGGGAAGCGATCTGGAAATGATACTCGGCGTTGTGGCTCGCCTGATCTTCCAGCTTGTTGAGGATTTGCCGGGCCTCTTTCAATTCGCCGCGCATGCGGTGGATGCCGGCCCGTTGCAGCTGACCTGGCTGCTGGTGTAGCCCTCGATTTTCCGCTTCTCGAAGGCCTTGAGGCCTTCATCGAGGTCGCGCTTCTCGCTGCTGCTTGCCGAGGTAGAAGGAGGCGAGAGCGCTCCTCGGCCTGCACAGCTCGATGGCGTCGTTCAGGTGGCCGATGAAGAAGTTGGCGATGCCGAGCTTGAGGTGCAGCTTCGGCCTGCGGCGCGCGGCGGTTTCGAGCTTCTTCTTGAGGAGATCGTTGACCTCGCGCAGGCTGCGATACTGGGTCTTGCCTTGTGCGAGAGCGTTGCGCAGTTGCTGCACGGTGCCGGCGTCGCAGTCCTCGCGTTCGGCGAGCAGGCTGCGGATATCGATCAGCACGTACCACCCGCGAGCGTCGTCCCCGGAGGAAATGCAGTTCGCAAAGAAAGGTTTAAATATAGCGGAACGAACGCGTTCCGCAAAGGTCCTTTGGCTGGACGTGCTCGGCGTCATGGCTGGGGTCATGATCACCGACGGCCGGTTTGCGTTTTTTTGCGAGCCGCCGGGCGGGTTTCCTTGCGGCGCCGGACGGAGCGGTGTATCATCAAGCTCTCCATCCCTGGAACGCCTCGCATGACCCCACCCGACGCCGATGGGATAGGCCTGATCAGTTTCGCATTCCAACAGTTCCAAGCCGGGGACGCCGCCGGGGCGCAGCGGCTTTGGGAGCGGTTCTTCCCGCGCCTCGTCGGCCTGGCGCGCAAGACACTCGGTCGCCGGCCGCAGCGCGTCGCCGACGCCGATGACGCCGTGCAGAAGGCTCTCGCCAGTTTCTTCTTCGATCGAGCCTGCCAAGGGGCGTTCGGCTCGGCCTCGATCGCGACGACCCTCTGGGCCCTGCTCGGCGTCATCGCCGCGCAAGGCGCAAGCAGACGCGGGCGCGAAGCGGCGGCAACGGCGGCGGCGGCCGTGTTCGACGAAGCCGGTCTCGGCGGCTTGACGATCGCGCCGGACTCGACGCCCTCGCCGCCACCTCGGCGGCCGACTTCGATCTCCATTGCGAGGACCTGCTCGCCGCCCTCGACGACGACTGCGCACGCCGCGGTCCTTCGCCTTCTGGGCCACAAGAATCGCGAGATCGCCGAGTCGCCTTGTCAATGGAGCGGAAAGTGGATGCAAGCTGGGCGCCGATTCGCCGCTGCTGGGAAGAGCCGGACTGATGCCGCCTTCGCAAATCGGAAAAGAACCTGTCGGGAGACGTCGCCCTTTCGGCATGTACCCGCCGAAGAAGGATGTCCCGGCTCCTCGAGCCATCGATGCGCTCATCCTCCACCGTTCTTCCTCTGGCCGTCGCACGTCAAGCGGATGAAGTGCGCGACCGCTTCGAGTCACAATGGTCCAGCGCGCCCCGGCCGCGTCTGGAGCAGATGTCGACTCTCTCGGCCAGCCGACGCCCGAACTGCCGCGCACGGAGCTTTGCGGGCACGGCTACTCGTCGAGATCGAGGTGCGCCGGTCCGGCGAGCGGCCTGACGCGGAAGAGTACCGAAAACGGTTCCCCACCCACGCCGCGGTGGTGGCCGAAGCATTCCGGACGGCCGAAAGCGGGATCGGCGATATGTCTGCGGACTGCACCCGC
Organism: Gemmataceae bacterium; assembly: GCA_046350295.1. Taxonomy (GTDB): domain Bacteria; phylum Planctomycetota; class Planctomycetia; order Gemmatales; family Gemmataceae; genus JAXMAR01. The sequence goes on along the minus strand of JAXMAR010000016.1, from coordinate 16,572 downwards.
AGCCAGGCCGCATCCAGGGCCAAGGTGGCGCTGCAGGCGGCTCCACAAAAGATCGAAGCGCTCGGGTGCGCGCAGCGGTCAGCGCGGGCCTTCGCCGCGTTTGGCGCGCCTTGACCTCAATCCGCCGGGAGGTGGCCCTCAAGATGCCTTCGTCGACGCTCCGCAGCCGCTGACCGCGAGCGTTTCCTGCAAGGAAGCCCGAGCCGCCGCGGCGATCCGCCACCCGAATGTCTGTCAGATCCACGAGGTCGGCGAAGACAATGGCGTTCCCTACATCGTCATGACGCTGGTCCCCGGCCAATCGCCGGCGGCCGTGCTTCAGCGTGCGCCGCTGCCGGGCGCGACAGACGCGCTCATCGAAAGCGCAAGATCGCCCTGGCCCTCGACGCCGCCCACGCCAAGGGCATCGTCCACCGCGATCTGAAACCGGCCAACATCATGTACGACCGGGAGCGCAAGGACATCGTCGTGATGGATTTCGGCCTGCCGCGGGCGCCCCGTCCCGCCGACGCCCAGGCCACACAGAGCGGCATGTTGATGGGGACGCCCGCCTACATGGCGCCTGAGCAGGGCGCGCGGCGACGCCAAGCCGTCGGTCCTGCCGCGGACATCTCGCTCTCGGCGTCATCCTCTACGATGCTCACGGGTCTCCGGCCATTCCGCGGACCACTTCGAAGTGCTCGGCAAATCCTCCACGTCGCGCCGGAGCCGCTGCTGTCGAAGGTTTATCCGAGCGTCAACCGCCGACTCGAGGCGATCTGCCCCGCCGCTGGCGAAGGATCCGGTCGCCTGTTTCGTCCGATGAAGGAATTCCTCGCGGCGGCGGTGATGGCCCAGCGCCCGTCTACGTCGACCACCGCGACCGCCACCGATCCTGCTGTTCAGCCCGTCGAGACCGCGAGCGACGCCCAGAAGCTGGCCGAGCCATTCGCCGTGACGATCGCCGAGGAACGGGCCCATACCGCCGCGGCCCTGGACAAAGCCGTCGCCAAGCACCGCATGCCGCGCTGGCTGATCGCCCTGCTCGCCCTGACATCCGTGGGCGGCCTGGTCGCCGTGGCCGTGGTCCCGCTGACGCGGACGCCGACCGTCAAGGTGACGATCGAACTCCTCCGATCTCGACCCGCAGACAAGGACCTCAGCTTTGTCCTCGACGGGCGCGACGGTCCCGGCCGAGCAGCTCAGAAGCGAGATCGAGCTGACCGTCGGGGAGCACCTGCCGCTGGTGAAGCCGCGGGCCGGTCATCGTGCGGCAATTCTTGTTGATCGTGAGCGGCCCACCGGACTTCGGCGCGAACGCGCGATCACGCCGCGCGATGCGGCGCCGAAGAAAGGACTGGGTCGGCCTGTTCACCGGCTCGGAGCTGGCGGACTGGCACGTTCGCCCGGGGCGGATGTCGCGGCGGGTTGAGAAGGAGACCTGGTCGGAAATGCCGTCCCGAAGGTAACGAACATCTACTACAAGAATCGGATGCGCGACTTCATCGCGCGGCTGGAGCCCGCCGGTGACGACGCCGACGCCCATGGCGCCATCCACCTCCAGCCCCCGGGGCCCGCCCGTGGAAGTCGACCTGGCTTCGACGACAAGGCCAAGCCGGCAGAGCACTGGTAGCCTGTCGCGGCGAGGATGCCAAGGACGTTCACAAGCCGGTCGACCGGCCGACCGTGACCAGTTTCGGGGAATGGAACCGGCTCGAACTGACGCTGGCAGGGCCGACGCTCAGCATCGTCGCCCACGGGACCATGGTCCTGAGCGTCGCTACTGATGATGTGCCGCCGCTGCGGGATGAACTGGCGGCGCCGGACATGAGCGGGCTGGCCGTCGGGCTCGAAGTTTCGGCGGAAGTCGATGGCTTCCGCAACGTCGAGGTGCGCAGGACCGCGGCGGTCGCCGGGCCGGATCGGAACGGCCGAAATGGTGCTCAAGCTGGGAGGCGAGCTGACCTTGCGGGTGGGCGCGGATCCAATCGTTGTGGTCAAGAAGGACGGAAGCTGCCGAGCGATCGTTCCCGGCATCCGCCGAATCTTTTCTCCGAATGCCCGGCTCCACGGACGAGGCCTTCGGCAAGCGCGCCTCCCCGCTCTGACCGAGTTGGCCGCCGTGAGCGCCAAGGCGCTGCTGACCGACGCCGCTCTGCTCCACCTGCGCGACGCCACCGCCATCAGCGAGGTGCACTCGATCTTCACGCAGATTGCCGGCCCGGGCCTCGAGCATCTGCAAACGTTGCCCGCCCTCCGCCTGCTCGATGCTCGATGCTCCGCTGGGCTCGACGACGCGGTCGTGCCATCTTCGCGGCTTGACGGGCCTCAAGCACTTGCCCTGTGCTACCAGTTCGACCATCTCACCGACGCCGGACTTGTTCACCTCGCCCTGACCGACCTGGTGATCCTGGTTTCCTGAACACCAATGTGGCCGGTCATGCCTTTGCCGACCTCAAGGGCTGACGAAGGTACGCGATCGACGCCCGCTCCACCCCCATCGATGAGAAGGGGTTGACCGCGCTCGCCATGCTTCCCGGCCTGGAGGCGATCAACCTTGAATGGATCCTGCACTGACGCCGGCCTGACGCTTTTCGCGTAACAAGACGTTGAAAAGCCCGCGACCTTTCGACAACCGCCGTCATCGACGCCGCTGTCCCCCGGCTGTTGACGATGACCGCGTCGAGTTCCCTGAACGTCGCCGACACCAAGATCTCCGCGGCCGGTTGAGACAAACTCCGCGCCGGTCTGCCCAAGTGCAAGATTCCCGACAGCACAGCCAAGACAATCCTCGGTAGTGAGCCCTCGATCTCGGCGGACGGCGAAGTGCAAGATTCCGTGGTGAATGCGCAGCTTTCAAAATGCGTCATTGAGGCAGGTCTTTGAGATCCCCGCAAAAATCCGGGGCGAAGGGGTTCAGAAAGCAGGATACCTTCAACGCGATGGCGATGCTGAAAATCTTCGGAAAGGATGCTTACTGTTGCCCTGCGCGACTTCGCGGCGAAAAATGATCAGTGCATCCCAAAACGGCGTTCCGTGGCGGAGACGATGCTCTGCTGCATCATTGAGGATGACCCAATCAGGTGACATGAGCGTGCAGGCGGCCTCCAGGCGACGGCACTCGGCTGTCGCGTCCACCACCGAGAGGGGCGTTGCGATTTTGCGTGTGACCGTCCAGTTAGAACTCGCTCAAAACCTGAGACTGGAGTGGGCGGCTACGCCAAGAAGCTGCGACAAGAGACTGCTGGCGACCGGACCTTTGGCGAGCTCGTGGCGATCGTGTGCGTAGACGAGAACGTTGGTATCTAGATCAGCGTGCGTGATTCGGCAGTAGGTCCGGCGAGCCGAGCCGGACCGGGCGTGAACACTCGCGAAACCGTCATCTTCCTGTCCGGCCCCGCTCGGCTCGCGGGCCTACTTGCCGCCGAATCCCGCACGCTGATATAGGAACAACGTTTCAACGTCTTTCACGCAGCTCCTCCCCGTCCAGCGTCGCGTTGTCGGTTGGTGGCCCGCCGGAAGAGGCCGGTTCCATAGCTCGTCCAAGAATTGTCGAATCTGCGTACCGCGGCTTCCTGGGGATCGGCGACGACGACTTCCACCTTGGTGTTGGGCTTCAACGAAGGGGGAGTATCCGTCAGACCACGTGTGTTCCATCGAATAGCCCTGGATGCGAATCATGGTCGACGCCTGTCAGGGGTTGAAGATCGGCTTGCCATCATCCTACAAAACCGGCGGCAAACTGCCGCCGGTTCCCCGTCAATTCAGGTTTAGTTCTTCACCTCGAACTCCGCGTCGATGACGTCGTCCTTCTTGACGACCTGTCGTTGCTCGGTCATGTTGCTTTCCGGCGTCGGCCCGCGCGCCGCGGGCGCCGAGGTGCTGCGACATGGCGTGGGCGGCGGTTTGCAGGTTGTTCAGGGCCTGCCGAATGAGGTTGATGTCCGTGCCGCCGGTCGCCTGCTTGACCTTCTCGATGGCGGCGTTCACCGGCGCCTTGTCGGCGTCGGACATCTGGTTCCAGCTTCCTTCATCGCCTTCTCGACCATCCAGATGGTCTGATCGGCTTCGTTGCGGATATCGGCCAGCCGTGCGCTTCTGGCTTGTCCTCGCCGGCGTGCGAATCGGCGTCGCGCCGCATGCGTTCGACCTCGTCCTGGAGAGGCCGCTCGAGTTCGACGCGCCGCTGCACTTCCTTGCCCGATTTCACGTCCTTGGCCGTGACGTTGAGGATGCCGTTGGCGTCGATGTCGAAGCCGACCTCGATCTGCGGCATGCCGCGCGGGGCGGCCGGGATGCCTTCCAGGTTGAAGCGGCCGAGCAGACGGTTGTCGGCCGCCATGGGACGCTCTCCTGGTAGACTGGATCGTCACCATGGGTCTGGTTGTCGTCGGCCGTCGAGAACGCCCTTCCTTGTCGTCGGAATCGTCGTGTTCTTCTCGATCAGCTTCGTGAAGACGCCGCCCAGGGTTTCGATGCCGAGGGAGAGCGGGGTCACGTCGAGCAGCAGCACGTCGGATTTGGCGCCGAGGAGGCTGGCGCCCTGGATGGCGGCCCCCGACCGCGACCACCTCATCCGGGTTGACCCCTTGTGTCCTTCCTTGCCGAAGATCCCCTTCACCATTTGCTGCACGCGCGGCATGCGCGTCATGCCGCCGACGAGCACGACTTCATCGATGTCGCCTGCTTGTAACCGGCGTCCTTGAGGGCGGTCAGCACTGACCCCGGCAAGCGCTCGATCAGGTTCGACGTGAGCTGCTCGAACTTGGCGAGTGATGTCCATCTGCAGGTGCTTGGGGTCGGACGCGTCCGCCGTGATGAACGGCAGGTTGATCGTTGCGTCGTGGTCTGCTGCGACAGGTCCTTCTTGGCCTGCTCGCACGCCTTGAGACGCTGATGCCGCCATCGGTTCTTGCGCAGGTCCATGCCGTGCTGTTTCTGGAACTCGCCAGCCACGTAGTCGATCAGCACCTGGTCGAAGTCGTCACCGCCGAGGTGGGTGTCGCTGTTGGTCGCCTTGACCTCGAAGACGCCGTCGCCGACGTCGAGGATCGAGATATCGAAGGTGCCGCCGCCGAGATCGAAGACGGCGATCTTCTCGTTCTTCTCTTTTCCTTGTCGAGACCATACGCAAGGGACGCGGCGGTCGGCTCATTGATGATGCGCATCCGCTGCTTGACTTCTTGCCGTCCTTGCCTTCGATCTCCCACTCGGTGTCGAAACCGGCGATCTGGGCGGCGTCGATGGTCGCCCGCGCTGCGCGTCGTTGAAGTAGGCGGGACGGTGATGACCGCCTTGCACGGTATGCCCGAGGTAGTTCTCGGCCGCCTCCTTCAGCTTGCGGAGGACGAGCCGCGGAAATCTCGTGGGGGGTGTATTGCTTGCCGTCGATGTCGACCTTCACCAGTTCCCGGGGGGCCGCCGATGATCTTGTGTGGAACGATCTTCTCTCTTCGGATTCGACTTTCCGCTGATGCATGCCGGCCTGCTTTTAGCTGGCTTGATCGAGTAGATGGTGCGGCGCGAGTTGGTGACGGCTCAAGCGCTTGCCGAAGTCGCCGACCAGGCGTTCGCCCTTGTCCGTGAAGGCGACAACGCTGGGGGTGAGGCGGGTGCCCTTCCTGGTTGGGAATGACCACTTCGCCGCCTTCCATCACGGCGACGACGGAGTTGGTGGTGCCGAGGTCGATACCGATGATTTTCTCTTCAGCCATGTGTCTGTAGGCTCCTTTCTGGCTCTATTCCGCGGACGCAACGCGAGTCACGTATTTTAGGCTGCTGCTTTGTCTCAAGTGGTCTTGGAAAGTTGGATGGAGCAAGTCATATGCCGGATTCACAAACCCGTGGCGGACTATTGGGCGTAAAATGCCATTTTAAATTGACGGCGCCACATGCGTGAATAAGAGAAAAACAAAGGCGTGCGCACGGCGACGGGCATGCCATTTTGGCATCTAGCCGCTCTGTTCGGCAACCGGAGCAACGCCCGTGCGAGAGAAACCCTAAAAGAATCCGGCGAACTCATGCGGTGTTGGTTGACGGGCGCTTTCCTCACTAACTAGATTGAAAATCAACCTGCGCAGCGACTACGTTCCCTGAAGCAACCACTTATGGCACGAAAAACGACACCGACCAGGTCATTCCGGCCAAGGTTCTGGTTGCCGAAGACCCTTCGGCCAGCATCGACAAACTGCAGATCTCCAGATCTGGTGAACAAACGTGCTGCCCTCGCTGAAGTCGGCAAAGTGAAGACCGTAGCTGGACTACGCGTGAGATCTTTGCTCCGCCATGAGGAAGAGGTCTTCCCTAAACGTTCTCGCCAACAAGGGTCCTCCCCGAGGGAACGATCCGGCGCGGTTCTTCGCGAAGTCATGAGCGCGCCGCGCCTTGCAGAAGTGCTCAAGGTCGCCTATCTCGCCCCGAGTACAGCTACAGCCATCTCGCCGTCGAGCCGCTTCGGCCAGGCGATCGAGGCCATCCGCGTCGGCAGCATCGCCTCGGTCTTCTGAGGAGGTCAACCGGGGCTACGTCGACTTCGGCGTCGTCCCCTGGAGAATTCTACGGACGGCGGCGGCACCTGACACCCTCGACATGTTCATGCGGTTGCCGCAGCTCACGATCGCGGCCGAGGCGCATGCGGATCCACCATCACCTGCTGGCGAACTGCGAGCAGGAGATGATCCGCCGCGTCTACTCGAAGCCGCCGCTGTCGCAATGCTGCATTGGCTGAGCAAGAACCTGCCCTGCGCCGATTTGAAGGACGTATCGAGCACGGCCGTCGCCGCCTGGGGCTGGCCCAGCAGGAGTCGGGCGCGGCTGCCGGGGCGGTCGCCAGCCGGCAGGCTGCCGTCAACATGGCCTGCGCATCCTCTTCTCCGACATCGAAGATTACCTGCGCCGACGAGACACGCTTCGCCGTCATCGGCCATCAGGCCTGCGACCGCACCGGCAACGACAAGACGGCGATCGCGATCCGCGTGCCCCACAACTCCGGGGTCGCTGGTGCAGGCGTTGGACGTGTTCAAAGGAAACAAGCTGAACCTGACATGGATCGAGTCGTTCCCGGCGAAGACGGGGAAGCAGGAGTACATGTTCTTCATTGATTTCGAGGGGCATCAAGAGATCCCGAAGGTCAAGCGGGGCTCAATACCTGGCCGAGCATGGAGCATGGTGCCAGGGGCTGTGCTCGGCTCATTCCCGATTGCCACGATCAGTGGGTAGCGCCTGAAAGGCGCCAGCAAGCGCCGAAATCCCTGTTACAATATCAGTCAATGCGCAGGGGCTTCAGGGTCACGGGCGCGCGTGGTGCGCTCGCCTGCGGCTGCGGCAAACTCATCGGTTGACATCATGATCATCGTCTTGAGACCTGAAACGACAATTCCGCCCAGCTCGAGCACGTCCTGGAGCGTATCCAGCAAAGCCTGGCTTCAAGCCGCACGTGAGCCAGGGGAGCATCACATCGATCATCGGCGTCATCGGCGATGAGAACAAGATCCAGGCCGAGCTGCTGCAGGCGACCTCGGCGTCGAGCAGGTGCTGGGCGTGATGAAGCCGCCCTGCTGGCGAGCCGGGAGTTTCACAAGAAAGACACGGTCATTCCCGGGGCAAGGTCAAGGTCGGCGGCGGCTACCTGGCGATGATCGCGCTTATGCGCGGTCGAGCTACATCCTCGACGAGATCGCGGACACGTCAAGAAAGCCGGGGCGAACATCCTGCGCGGCGGCGCGTTCAAGCCGCGCACCAGCCCATACAGCTTCCAGGGCCTGGGGGAAGAGGGCTTGCAGATCCTGCGCGACGTCGGCACGAAGCACGATATGCCGGTCGTCACCGAGGTGATGGACCCGCGGCAAGGCCCCCTGGTCGAGAAGTACGCCGACATGTTCCAGATCGGCGCTCGCAACATGCAGAACTTCGATCTCTTGAAGGAGGTCGGCCAGACGCGCAAGCCCGTGCTCATGAAGCGCGGCATGAGCGCCACGGTCAAGGACATGTTGATGTCGGCCGAGTACATCCTGTCGGAGGGGAATCAGTATGTGGTCCTGTGCGAGCGTGGCGTCCGTTCTTTCGAGGATTCGACGCGCAACATGCTCGACATGAGCGCGGTGCCGAACGTCAAAGGGATGAGCCACCTGCCGATCATCGTCGACCCGAGCCACGCCACCGGCCGGCCGGACCTGATCCCGTCGATGGCGTGCGGCGCGATCGCCGCGGGAGCCGATGGCGTCCACATCGAAGTGCATAGCTGCCCGGAGAAGGCGCTGTCGGATGGGCCCCAGGCGCTGTTGCCGCACTTGTTCGCCGACTTGATGCCGCGATTGCGCGAGCTGGCGAAGGTGGTCGGCAAGAGCTTTGACGACGTTTAGCCCCGATTCGGAGAACAGGGGCGGGCGCGACGCCGTAGACGATATTCGCGCCGAACCGTCCGACACTTCGGCGCCGCGGTCACAGGTCACGTCCGCCCCGGTTCTGCGAACCGCGGCTAAACGAAGAGAGTCCATGAAGTCCATCACCCGTGAAATGCTCGCCGCCTACCTGGACGACGCCTTGAGCGACGCGGAGAGCAACCGCGTCGAGCAGGCGCTGCGGCAATCGGACACGCTGCGGCAGCAACTCGCTGCGCTGCATCAGGAGCGTGACCGGGGGGAGCATTCCGTCGGCGCCATCTGGCGCCGGGAGCGGCTCACCTGCCTGACGCGCGAGCAACTCGGCTCGTATCTGCTCAAGGTCCTCGACGCCGGCCTTCAGGATTACGCCGCCTTTCATCTCGACACGGTTGCCTGCCCGTTCTGCCTCGCCAATCTCGCCGACCTGAAGGGACAGCAAGCGGAGGCCACGCCGGCGAAAACGCGGCAGAAACGCTATTTCGATTCGAGCGCAGGCCTGTTGAAAAAGTGACGCGGCGCTACAGCAAAGATTCGCGCTCGCCGACCGGCTGAGGCTCTAGCGGTTGGGGCTGAGCGTGCGCCTCACCACTTCGGCGCGGCCAATAGTAGAACGGCAGACCGGCGACCAGCAACAGAGCGCCGAAGAGGGATAGGAGCGCCTCCTCGAGAATCGCCCCCACAATCATGCCCACGCACATGGCGACGAATACCGTCGGCAGCCACGGGTAGAGCGGAGTGCGGAAGGGCCGATGGATGTCGCGGTCCTTGGCGCGCAGGGCGAAGAGCGCGGCGCCCGTCAATGCGAAGAAGAGCCAGAAGACCGCGGCGGTGGCGACGACCGCCTTGTCGAACGCCTTGTTGCCGTCCCAGATCGAGCCGATGCCGATGATCAGGCCAAGACTGATTCCCCCTTGCACGAGCAAGGCGCGGAGGGGGGTGCCGAAGCGCCAATCCCATTGAGACAGGGGCTGAAAGAGCCGGTGATCGGCGCCAAACTCCCGATAAATGCGGGCGGTGGTGAAGATCATGCCGTTCAGGGCCCCGAGCGCCGAAATGACGATCAGGACCTGCAGGAACTGTCCGCCGCCCGTCGGCAGCACGTTGGCGATGACATCGCTGACAGCGGAGGTTCGCTTCGCCCCATCCGCGCCGAGGGAATTCAGAAGAGCCAGATTGACGAGGACGTAGATCAGCGTCACGCCGAGCGTGCCGATGATCAGCGCCCGGGGGATGTTCCGGGCGGGGTTGCGGATCTCGGTCGCCACGTAGCCCGCTTCCTGCCAACCGGCATAGGTCCAGAGAACATAAATCGTCGAGGCGGCCAGCCAGCCGGGCTCGAGGGCCAGGCGGGAGACTCCTGCCGTCAACGATCCTTCGGGGTCGGGGTGGGGCGGCGTGCGCCAGCCGAAGCCAAAGACGATGATCGCGACGAGGCCGAGCACCTTCGCCAGCGTGAGCAGGTTTTGCGCCCCCTTGCCCAGCGTCACGCCGAGGATGTTGATCAGGGTGAGGATGAGGACCGCCCCGGCCGCGAGCCAGACGATCGCGTCCGGTCCCATGTCCATCAGCCGCGCCGCGTAACTGGCGAACACGAAGGCGACGGCGCCGATGCTCCCGGGTCGGATGACCGTGAGCTGGGCCCAGGCGAACACATAGCCCATCAAGGGGCCGAAGGCCCGCGTCAGGTAGACATACTCTCCACCGGAGCGCGGGTAGGCCGCCGACAACTCGGCAAAGACGAGCGCCCCGGCGAGAGCCAACAAGCCGGCCGCGACCCAGATGCCGATGGCCCACGCGGCGGAAGGGGTCTGCTGAAAAACGCGGGTTGGCGTCTCGAAGATACCGACGCCGATGATGATGCCGAGGATGATGCTGACGGCATCCCAGAGGCCCAGGCGAGCGGGAATCGATTCGCGCTGGATCGGCTCCATGTCGCTCCTTTGGACAGGCGGAAGGCCAAGACCACGCGGCTCTTCCTTCCTGGGAGGACCCGGTTTGAGGGCGGCGTCCTTCTCATCGTACCGTGTGGTACGGTCCCCGCTAGAGGAGATTGGCGACCGCGCTCGCCTCCAAGTCGCGGCGAAACGACTGCCGTAACGCCCTCACGCCGTTTTTTCTGTTGACTTCAAGCCGATTTGCGCCGAAAGTACCATTATCCTGCCTGGTTTCCCTCCCACCTTTACCTTCCCGCCTCGGAGTGGCAGACATGTTCGATCTCGTCCCGGACGGCTCTTCCCGCGATTGCTCCGGTTTGTCCCGCCGCAACTTCTTGCGCGTCGGCGGTCTCGCCACCCTCGGCCTCTCCCTGGAGGGCTACCTGCGGCTCAAGGCCCAGGCGTCCGAAAGCTCGCCCGCGCGCCGCGGCAGCAACGTCAACTGCATCCTCATGTGGATGCAGGGCGGGCCCAGCCATGTCGACACGCTCGATCCCAAGCCGGACGCCCCCGCCGAAATCCGCGGTGATTTTCGAACCACTCAAACGCGCCTGCCCGGCATCCGCGTCTGCGAACACCTGCCGTTGTTGGCGCAGCAGTTCGACAAGCTCAGCCTCATCCGCGGCCACGATCCGCAGAACGGCAGTCACGGCGTCGCCGACGCGCTGATGATGTCGGGCCACCGCTTCAACGCCGCCCTGCCGTTCCCCTGTTACGGCTCCGTCGTCGCCCGCGAGCGCGGCTACAAGGACGGCATGTTCCCGTTCGTGCAGCTGGGCCGGGCCATCGATCGCCGCTTCAACGGCGGCATCGCCGGCTTCCTGGGGGACCAGTACAACGCGTTCGAAGTCCACGACGACCCGAGCAGCCCGGCCTTCCGCGTCCGCGACTTGAGCGTGCCCGAGGCCGACCGCGCCCGGCTCGATCGCCGCATCGCCATGCTTACCGAGATGGACGCCGACGCCCGCGACGTCGCCGCCGCTGAGGCCCCCGCCGTCCGCGCCCGCGACGCCTTCTACGAGCGCGCCCACACGCTGATCACCTCGCCCGCCGCCCGTCGCGCCTTCGATCTCAACCAGGAGCCGGCCCACGTCCGCGACCGCTATGGCCGCAATTCGCTTGGCCACTCCTGCCTCCTGGCACGCCGTCTCATCGAAGCCGGCGTCCACTTCGTGACTATCACGGATGGTGGCTGGGACACGCACCAGAACAATTTCCGCAGTCTGGCCGATCGCCTGCTGCCCCGCCTCGACCGCGGCTACTCCGCCCTTCTCCAGGACCTGCACCAGCGCGGCATGCTCGACAATACCCTCGTCGTTTGGTTCGGCGACTTCGGCCGCACGCCGAAGGTCAACCCCTCCGCGGGCCGCGACCACTGGGCCACCGCCGGCGTCGCCTGCATGGGCGGCGGCGGAGTGCGTCTGGGCGAAGTCGTGGGGGCGACCAACGCGAACGGCGAAGTCGTCGTCGACTCCCCAGTCCGCCCGCAGGACATCGCGGCGACCATCTATCACACGCTGGGCATTCCGCTCAACACGTGGTATCGGGCGCAGGATGGTCGGCCCATCGAACTGGTACCGACGGGGCGGCCGGTGCGGCAGCTGGTGGGGTAACGGCAAAGGCCACGTCGCGTCCGGATCTGTGTGCTACATGCATGGGCCGCCCTCAAGACTCGATGGAGCCGATGTCCTGTGTTGGGTGAGAAGCCAGCGCAGCGGGTTCTATGAATTGCCCGGTTCTGACCCCCCCATCATGGTCACGGGGATGGCAATCGTGCGCTACGCAGATGACGCGACGTTTTACTTGTTCAAATGCGACGACGATTGGCGAGTGCTTCAAGATTGGGATTGCGGCTCAATCGACGAAGCAAAAGAACTAGCTGCTCGGCACGCCGTCGGAGAGACATTGCTGTGGCGCTTGGTGGGCTAGCTCGTGGGAACTCGGGAATCAGGCCCGATGCCGAAGTCGCGTGAGGCGAGCCCTGGACGACGCGGCGTTGACCATCAGGATTTCGTTCGCAGCCCCAGGTCGGTTCTTATCTGAAGACGACTGACTTTGGCCCAGCGCATCGCCGCGGCCGCATCCCGCTTGGTCGCGTTCTCGCCGGGGTAGCGCGTTTCGACGGCAAAGGATGTTAGGAAGAGGAGGCCGCGGCGCAAGGGTCGAATGGCGGGGAATTGAGAAATCAGAAGCGTTCGCAGTCGCCCCAAGTCGTGCGTTTTGGGGACCGGCTGGCCAAGCTCGACAAGCATCGCCTTCAAATACTTCTCGACCCCCTGCTGGCAATGAAAGCAGACAGCGTCATGTAATGGAGGATCCGTGCCGGCGAGACGCCGAGCGGCGCGGAAGTCGGCCTCGGCCTTGCGAACCCATCCCGCCGTCTCCCTTTTCATAGAGCACTGTCCCTCTGCCGATTATCTCGCGCATGAGCGAATCACCATCTTCCAGGCGTTTCTTCAGCCTTTCCGGAGTGCGGACGATCAGGTCCAGCGGAAACGGCGGATCGGGCAACGCCATGCGGATTCTCACTGCCTGGCTCACCTGATTGCGCGCCGGCATGACCACCAGGAGGTCCACGTCGCTATCCTCATTCGGTTCCCCGTAGGCGTACGACCCGAACAGGACGATCTTCTCAGGGTGAAAGCGCTCGGCGATCTGACGCGCGAAGGTTCGTATCGCCGCGAGCGGAAGCCGTTCGCCGTTCTTCGGACGGCCAGCAGCGGAATTGGAGACTTTCCTGGGGGCCATGCGGGCATCATACCGCAAAGGCGATACTGCGGGAAGCATCGAAGCATCTCACGAGTCAACGATCACGACATGCAACTCCCCCGGCCCATGCACGCCGGTCACCAGCCGCAGCTCGATGTCGCCCGTCTTGCTCGGGCCCGTGATCAGCGTCAGGCAGGAGGGAGGAGGAGAAGGAGGCCGGCCGGGAATCGCGTCCGGAGCGAAAAGGTCGAAGAGGTCGAAGAGGTCGGGCAGGATCTGGCGGCGTTCGGCGAGGGCGATGTGAACCGGCGGCAACAGGCTCAGCGAGCGGGGCTCCTCGGGCTTGGTCGCCATCACCACGGAGCCCGTCTCGGCAATGAGGTATTCGACCCCCGAGATGCCGGCGTCCGCCTGGAAAAAGGCGTCGCGCGCTCCGGCGGGCTGCGTCGGATCGACGAGGTGAACGTCATAGCCCTGACGCAATCGCGGTCCCAGGCCAAGACGATCGAAGAGGGGGCAGCGTCCCAGCAGCAGCTTGCGGGCGGAGCGGCGTTCGAGCACGCTCTTGACGGCCTGCCACGCCTCCTCCGCCTGGCGGACGACGTGCGTATGACCGCCGGCCGTCTGCAACTCGCGGGCGAAACGCTCCACCGGATCGAGGCCCGCTCCCTGGTAGCCGATGTCGCCGCGGCGCGGGGCCTCGGCGACGTGTCCGGCCCGATTCCCCTCGACCACCGCCTGCCGCACTCGCTGATAGAAAGCCTCACGCGGCGTCATGATATCTCCTTCCACCGATCGCGGAACGGCTTGGCGGCCGGCGCGGGAAAATCGCGGGCCGCCGTCCAGTTGCTGACGGGACCGGGCAGATGACGGAACCAGCCGTCCTTGGCGAAGGGGCGAACGAAGAGACGGGCGCCGAGCAAGGCGAGGCGATAGAGCCAGGGCCGCTCGAGCACCGTCTTCCAGAGACGATAGGCCAGACCCTCCCAGCGGTTCGCTTTTCCATGGTGTTGCAGCTCGCGCAAACCGATGAGCATGCGCGGGATGTTGATCTTCACCGGGCAGGCCGCCTGGCAGGCGCCGCATAGAGATGACGCATGGGGCAGGTGCGGGTTCTGGGAAATACTGTCATAAAGCGGCGTCAGGATGCTGCCGATGGGGCCGGAATAGACGCCGCCGTAGGCGTGGCCGCCGATGCGGCGATAGACCGGGCAGGCGTTGAGGCAGGCGCCGCAGCGGATGCACTGGAGGCTCTCGCGAAACGGGGTTCCCAGCACGCGCGACCGGCCGTTGTCGAGAAGGACGAGGTGGAACTCCTCCGGCCTGTCCATCTCCCGGCCTGCGGCCCCGTGATGATCGTCGTGTAAACAGAAAGAGTCTGCCCGGTGGTAGCCGCGGGCGAGAGCTTGAGGGAAGACCGGCAAGTCGCGCCCAGCGCGGGATGACTTTCTCGATCCCCATCAGGGCGACGTGGACGGCGGGCAGGTCGTCGTCAGCCGGCCGTTGCCTTCGTTGGTGATGAGGACGATGCTGCCGGTCTCGGCGACGGCGAAGTTGGCCCCGGTGATGCCCCATGTCGGCCCGGTAGAACTTCTCGCAGCAGGCGCCGGCCGGCAAGGGCGAGGACGGTCGGGTCGTCCGCGACGCCTCGCCGGAGTGCTTCGACAGGATGCGGGCGATGCTCTCGCGCGTGTGATGGACGGCTGGGGCGACGAGATGGGACGGGCGTCTCCCCGCGAGCGCTGGATGATGAACTCGCCGAAGTCGGTTTCCACGACTTCAATCCCTTCACGCTCGAGGGCCGGGTTGAGGTGGACTCTTCGGAGGTCATCGACTTGGACTTCACCGCGGTTTTGCAATTCGCGTGCTTGGCGATTTGGGCGATGATGCGCCGCGCGTCCTCGGCGGTCGCCGCGAAGTGGACCTTGCCGCCGAGCTTCAAGATCGATTCTTCGAGTTGTTGCAGATAGCGGTCGAGATGAGCGAGCGCGTGCTCCTTGATCGCTTTGGCGTGGTCGCGCAGCTTGCCGCTGTCCTCGAGCGCCGCATAGCCGCGGCGGTTGCCGGCCATCAAGGTGTCGGTGAGGCGTGTGAGGGCCTTCTGGAGGACCGGATCGGCGAGCGCCTGGGCCGTGGCGCCCGTGAAGTCGTGGTGCTCGTGCTGCGCGTAGTTCATCCGGTCATTGTAGACATCAGAGTTGCGAGCGTGAGCGACCGCCCGCGCCGGCGCCCTTGGAGAACAGCAGGTTGGGGTCGGCTACCTTCGCGAATTGCAGGCTAAACATGTCTTGCAGGTAGTTCTGGGGGAGAACCCATGGCGCTTCCGGCCCTTGTTTGGGGAACTGGTCAGCGCCGCGGCGCACGTACCCCGACGTCAGCGCGAGCAGCGGTCTGGCTTCAACGGTATCCGGACAGCGCGGGACGCACTGGGTGCAACCATACCGGTCCATGTAGTTGAGCAGGCGGCAGACATACGCGCAGGCCAGCTCCGCGCGCAGGGTCCAGGAGGCGTTGATGTAGCCGACGCAGATGGCGCAGTTGGGGACGCCGCTGAGCAGGACACCCTTGTACGTGACGGTCTGCCCCGGAACGACGGGAGCGCCGTCGACCTTGAGCTGGATGCCACCGCACGCCAGGAGCTTCAGACCCGTCGCCGTCACGATGATATCGGCCGGGATTTCCTGGCCGGAAGAGAGCAGGATGCCGCGCGGGGTAAAGCGGTCGATCTGGTCGGTGACGACCGAGACGCGGCCGGCGCGCATGGCGCGGAAGAGATCGGCGTCGGGGACAACGCAGAGGCGCTGGTCCCAGGGGTTGTAGGAGGGCTTGAAATGCACGTCCGGGTCGACGCCGGGCGGCAACTCTCTTTTCAGCAGAGCGCGGAGCAGGCCCTTGGCCCGTTCCGGCGTGCGGCGGCACATGCGGTAGAAGTAGGAGCCGAGCAGGACATTTTTCCAGCGGAGGACGGGCTCGGCGAGCCACTCGGGCAGGAGCCTGCGCAAGGCGTTGGCGAGGCGGTCGACGGCGGGGAGCGAGAGGATGTACGAAGGCGAGCGCTGCAGCATGGTGACGTGGGCGGCGGTCCGCGCCAGGGCCGGAACCAGGGTGATGGCCGTGGCGCCGCTGCCGACGACGACGATGCGTTTGCCGCGGTAGTCCAGGTCGCCGGGCCAGTGCTGCGGATGAATCAGAAGGCCCTGGAAGTCTTCGCTGCCGGGAAAGGGCGGAGCGTGGCCTGCGTCGTAGTCGTAGTAGCCGCTGCAGAGGAAGAGGAAGCCGCAGGTGTAGCGGGTGGGTCGCTTGTCGGGGCCGACTTCGACTTCGATGGACCAGCGCGACTCTTGCGAGGACCAGGAGGCGGAGCGGACGCGGTGCTGGAAACGGATGCGGCGGTCGATGCCGAAGGCGTGGGCGGTCTGGCGCAGATAGTCGAGGATGGCGGGGCCGTCGGCGATGGCCTTCTCGCCCGTCCAGGGGCGGAAAGAGTAGCCGAGCGTGAACATGTCGGAGTCGGAACGGATGCCGGGGTAGCGGAAGAGATCCCAGGTCCCGCCCAGGGCGGCGCGGCC
>JAXMAR010000015.1:0-145298 GCA_046350295.1 Gemmataceae bacterium | reverse complement strand
ACGCGCCCTGGGCCAAGGTCTATTCTCGGTGCTGCTTGCCCCCTTCCGCCGTCGGTCCCCGTCTGTCACCCCGGGTGCGGCGCCGCATTTTCTCGAGAAGACGCGTGTCCCCGCGCCCCGCGAGCCGTGACATTTCGAGCGATCGGCTCACTTCCGAGGACGCTTGTGCCGCAGTTTCAAGAGAGGCGACTCCGGGTCTCCACTTCCCGCCGCCAACATGCTGCCATCTGGGCTGAAGCGCACGCTATAGAATGAAACACGTGATGAACAAAACGCACGCATCGAAGAACGGGTCAGGGAAAAAGGGGGAACCGGTGGGTCGCCTCGTCGTGCCGATCGAGGTCGCGACCTTTCATGACCTCGCAAAGGCCGAGCAAGGCGATTTGCCTCCGGATCAGGTCCGGCGCGTCGTGATTCAAGGACTGGTCGACACGGGCTCCAACAAGCTTCTCCTACCACCCGGCGTCGCAAAACAACTTGGCCTGAAGGCAAGCGGCAAGGTAAAGGTTACCTACGGCCATGGCCAAAGCGTTATCCGCCCTCAGGTTGAAGGCGTGCATGTTAACCTCCTCGGGCGCGGCGGCGTCTTCAATGCCGTCCTGGAACCCAAGCGTGATACGGCGATCATCGGCGCCATCATCCTGGAGGACCTCGACTTGCTCGTGGATTGCGGCGAACAGCGTCTAATCCCACGCGATCCCAGATACATCGTCAACGAAATCGGCTGACCTCACACGCTGCTCCCCGCCAGCCAGCCCGTGCTCCACGCCGCCTGAAAGTTGTAGCCGCCGATCGGGCCATCCAGGTCCAGCACCTCGCCGGCGAAGTATAGACCAGGAACCAGCTTGCTCTGCATCGTCCGTGAGTCGACCTCGCGCAGATCGACGCCCCCCGTCGTCACCTCCGCCTTCTTGAAACCGAGCGTCCCGGTCAACGGTACATCGAGCCGCTTGCACGCCGCCACGAGCCGGCCGCGCTCCTCCCTGGTCAAACCTGCCGCCTTGCGCTCCACGTCCATGCCCGAGAGCCGCAGCAACTCCTCGGCCAGACGCTTCGGCACGAACGAGGCCAGGACGCCCGCCAATTGCTTCTTGCCTGCCGCCGACGCCTGCTCGCGCAGTTTCTCCGCCAACTCCTCCTCGCGAACATCGGGCAGGAAATCGAAGCGGACACGCAGCGACCCGGGCCGCGGATGCCGGCTCACCACCCGGCTGACATCGAGCGCTACCGGACCCGTCAGGCCGAAGTGGGCGAACAGCAGCGAGCCGCGCCGCTGCGCCAGCGCCTTGTCCCCTTCGAGGATCGCCAGACGCGCATCCGGCAAGGTGACGCCGCGCAAGGAAGCGATCCACGCCTCCGCAGTGGTGAGCGGCACGAGCGCCGGATAGGGCGGGACGATGGTGTGCCCGAACGCCTGCGCGATCGCGTAACCGTCCCCCGTCGTGCCGCTGCCCGGATACGACATGCCGCCGACGGTGAGAATGAACTTTTGACAAGACAGCGATCGCCGCGAGGTGAGCACCCGAAAGCCCTCGCCGCTCCGTTCCACTTGCTGAACCGGTTCCGCCAGCGCCAGCGCCGCGCCGCTCCGATTTAGGCGATTAACGAGGGCCGCGAGAACGTCCGCCGCCTTGTCGCTGACGGGGAAGACCTTGCCCGTCTCCTCCACCTTGGTCGCGACACCCTCCGCCTCGAAGAGGTCGATCGCCTCCTTGACGCCGAACGCCGCCAGCGCCGAATGCAAGAACCGCCCCGGCGGCCCGTACGCCTCGACGACGCCGCGATTGTCCGTCGCCTGCGTGATGTTGCAGCGCGTGCCGCCCGACATCAGGATCTTCACGCCCGGCCGCTTGTTCTTCTCCACGACAAGGACGCGCTCGCCGCGCTCCGCGGCGCGCAGGCCCGCCATCAGCCCGGCGGCCCCCGCTCCCGCGACGATCACCTCCCAGACGGCTTCGTCCATATCGAAGACATGTTATCAGCGCATGCTATCAGCGCCCGCCGTCCGCCGGCACATCGAGTGTCTCGATCAGGCGCCGGATCGTCACCATGTCGAGCGGCCGGGCCCGCAGCAGGAGCGCGTTGACCTCCGGGTCGGCGACGACGCGTATCCGCTCCGCCTTGCCGTCCTTGCCGTTGAACGCCTCCGTCTCAAGTCGCGCTCGCGGCGCCGCCACGCCGCGATATCATAACCGGAGCCAAAGAGGACCCCACCGCCGTCCCCTTTTCCGGCAGCGTGAACTACGCGGAAGAAACAGCTCCGCCGCCCGCGTTTCGCCCGGAGGACGAGTCTTGGCTGAAGACCCTGCTGCCGCGCCCAAAGTGACCCTCCCATCCTCCGCTATCTGCGTCATCTTCAACCCCGCCGCCGGCCGCGGCCAGGCGGCGAAGCGCTTTCACGCTCCCGCTGCGCTTCATCGCCTCGGCGCCCAGCGTCGCCTGGCGGCCGACCGACGCCGCCGGCCACGCTGTCGAGCTGGCGCGGCAGGCGGCGCTCGAGGGCTTCAGCGTCGTCGCCGCCGCGGGAGGCGACGGCACCGTCCACGAAGTCGCCAACGGCATCCTCGAAGCAGGCCGGCCCGCCGTCGGCTTCGCCATCCTGCCGCTCGGCTCCGCCAACGACTATCTCGCCAGCCTCGACTACGAGGCGCAGCTCAACGACAAGCGCGAGGGGCCGCGCCTGGTGGACGTCGGCCTCATCCGTTCCGCCCCCACCCTTACCCTCCCCCACTCAGGGGGGAGGGAACCGGACGGGCGGCACAAGTATTTCGTCTGCTGCCTGGGTATCGGCTTCAACGGCATGGTGACGACGGAAGCGCGGAAGATCCGCAGCTTGCAAGGCATCCCCCTCTACGGCCTCGCCACCCTCAAGGCCCTCTGGTACCGCTACCAGACGCCGCGCATGACGATCGCCTTCGACGACGAGCCGGAACAGACGACGCCGACGCTCCTCTTCAGCGTGATGGTCGGCCGGCGCGAAGGGGGCTTCGTCCTGGCGCCCGAGGCCCGCCTCGATGACGGGCAATTCGACATCGTACACGCGCGCGACCTGTCGCGCTGGGAGGTGGTGAAGTTCTTGCCGCGGGTGGCGCTGTTCGGCCCGCCGCGGGATCATCCCAAGATCAGTCTGCGCCGCTGCCGTAAGCTGCGGCTTCGCTCCGAGGCGCCCCTCATCATCCATGCGGACGGCGAGTTCTTCTGCACGCCCGACGAGGACGTCCGCGCGGTCGAGGTCGAGCTGTTGCCGCGGGCCCTGCGGATCGTCGATTTGCGTTTCGAATGACGGTGTTCGCTTCTGCAGCAAGATCGGATAGTCAAGCGAGGGAAGCCCCAAAGGGGGCAAAACAATTCGCCCTGGGAACTCGGGGAGTTGCCAAGGAAGCCCTGTAAGGGCGAAACACACGCCCAGTGTGTCTCGCCCTTACAGGGCTGCCAACGTCCTCCTTTCCCAGGGCGTTGCCCTGGGCTTTCTTGTTAGCGCCCTTCGGACTAGAAAAAACCTACGGAACCGCACCTGATTCAGGCTACCAGAGGAACATCAAACCGCTCATCGTCTGCAGCCGGCCGTAAACGGCGAGGACGTTTTGCGCGGTTTCGACATGGGGCACGAGCGTGATCGCGATGTGCCGGCCGCCAACCGCTTCGCGGACGCGGAACGGCGGATCGGCGTCCAGCTGCAGAGCTTCGCGCACGGCGCCCAGGATGCGGGCGAGGAAGCCGTTGTCCTGCTTGCCAATCACCTTGAACGTGTAAGGGCCGGGAAAGGTATGCGATTGTTCCAGCAGGTCGACGGCGGGGAGCTTGTACATCGGCGTCTCAGAAAAAAGCGTTGCACCTCAGTTTATCGCGAAGTGAAAGAGGGAGTAAGGCCAACATGAGACACTCGGCGCTTGCCCTGACCTTGCTCTTCGCGACGCCGCTCGTCGCTCAAACCAAGGCGTTTCCGGCGCTTCAGGCCGTCCCGGAGCCTTACGATCAGGTGGCGCTCACGCGCGACGGAAAAGCGGCGGCCCGCCTCCACTTCGGCGCGGGATTGCGCCGGCCCTTCGTCTATCCGATCCTCGGCCCTTCCGGCGCCGGCCTCACGCGCATGGGGCATCCGCACGACCCGGTGGGGCACAGCCATCACAACTCCGTTTGGATCTCCCACAACGATGTCAACGGGGTCAGCTTCTGGGCCGACCGCGGCAAGAACGCCGGACGCATCGTGACGCAGCGTCTCGAAAAACTGGAGGACGGCGCCGAGGCGGCGGCCACGCTCCTCAATCACTGGATCGGGCCGGACGACAAGGTGTTGCTCGTGGAGCGGCGCCGCACCGCGCTGCATCCCCTGGATAAGGGAGAATCGCTCCTCCTCCTCGACCTCACCCTCGAAGCGAAGGGTGGCCCGGTCACGCTCGGCAAGACGCCGTTCGGCCTGGTCGGCGTCCGCATGGCGAAAACCATCGGCATCGCTGACGGCGGCGGCGCCATCCGTAACTCGGAAGGACAGGTGAACGAAAAGGGGGAGAAGGGGTGCTTCTGGAAGCCGGCCAGGTGGGTCGACTATTCAGGTCCGAGTGGTCCCAAGACGGTCGAAGGAATCACCCTTTTTGACCACCCCGCGAATCCGAACCATCCGAGCGTCTTTCACGTGCGCGAGGACGGCTGGATGGGAACGTCGTTGACGTTCGCCGCGGCGCGCGAGCTGATCCCGGGCGCCCCGCTGCGGCTGCGCTACGGCCTCTATGTCCATGCCGGGGCGCCGCCGCTCGACGCTATCAACGGTGTCTGGCAAGCGTTCGCGAAAGCGCCCTTGGCCGAGCTGACGCCGAAGAAGAAGTAATGGAACAGAGCCGGAAGCGTCAGCGACGGACCGCCGAAGCGTCGCTCAGGCTTCCGCCTCTGATCAAATCTCGTCCGTTAACGCTTGGGCCGCCACTGGCTCAAGGTTCGTCCGCTCCCCGCGGGGCAACGGAAGTCGTCCGGTCGGGGCTGTCCGGGCGGGGACATGTTGAAGCAGACGTCCGCGCCGAGCCACTGCATGATTCCCTGCTGCACCGTCCCCTTCGCTCCGCACAGGTTGTAGTAGTCGACGTGGATCGGATTCGCGCTTTCGTCGATCCGGACCAGGGCGTGGATCATCAATTGTCCGCCGAAAACGACCTTCACCTCGTTCTTCGCGGCGGAGCGGCGGCCCGCGGCAAGCATCGACACAGGCAGCTCCTGCCCGTCGCGAACGATTCGCACCGCGGTCCACTCCCCCTGGAGTCGCGTCAGGGTCGCGCTCTCGACGAACTCGAACCCGGCGCCGTCCTGCGCCGGCTGAGCGGGTGGCGGCGCCGTCGCGGAGGGCGTTCCCGGTGACATTGTCGGGCCGCGCGCCCGGAGCGCGTCAACCGCTCGTAGGCCCGCCCACTTCCCGCCGTGGCCCGGAACTCGCCTGGGGCCGGTTTGCCGTTCAGGTCGAGGCAGAACTCGAGCTGGTCGCCGTCCAGTCGAAAGATGCCGAAGTTCCGATTCCCTGCCTCGGGGCCGGCGACGAATTCGATCTCGATCCGATGCGGCTGCGCTTCGACGTCGATGTTGAAGACGCCTTCGTACGTCGCCTCCGGGGACTCGGTGCGAAAGCGATCGCCGTCGATCAGAATGCGACTGGAGCCGAGCATGGCCGGCGGCACGGTGGCGCCGTCGACCTCGAGATGGGCGAAAGCCCATGTCCCTTCGAGGGCGCGCAGTTGCTCGACGTGCCGCGCCAGCTGGGGCCAGCCCGCAAACCCGGTCTTGCGCGCGATCGCCGACTGGGCGTCCGCCAGGCGAAAGCGCATGCGTTTCACCTGGGCGGCCGTCTTGCCCCGCAGGGCGGGCAGATGGCTCCGCATCGTGGCGACGGCTTCGGGATCGCCCGCTTCGAGCGCGGTCAAAAGCGTTTTCGCCTGACGCCGCAGATGGTCGAGATTGGGACGCGCGGTGAGCTTCTTGGCCACGGCAAGTTCTCCATGCTATTCGCCTGGATCCGCAACAGGCGGCACGAAGAACGTGCAATCACTTGGCGTTCACGGAGAATTGAAGACGGGTTGAACCCTTCCCGCGGATCCGGAGGCATTCTTCTGGCCTGACGAGATTATGGCAAGAGACGCGCCGTACGGCAAGCGCAGCGCCGGACGACCACGCCTGACCGGGCCCTGTCTCCTCCGTTGCGTCCTTCCCACGGGCCGCGTACATTAATCAGACGCAGGATGAGGGCCGCCGCACGCCTCGGGGCCCGGTCTGGACGCGGAGTGCGCATGCTCAAGCGGCTGGAGCTGGTCGGCTTCAAAAGCTTTGCCGACAAGACCGTCTTCGATTTCCACCCCGGCATCACCGCCATCGTCGGGCCCAACGGCTCCGGCAAAAGCAACATCGTCGACGCCGTCCGCTGGATCATGGGGGAGCAGTCCGCCAAGTCCCTGCGCGGCGGCGAAATGGCCGACGTCATCTTCAACGGCTCCTCCAGCCGCAAGGGCTTCGGCCTCGCCGAAGTCAGCATGATCTTCGACAACGCCAAGAAACAGCTCGCCACCGAGCTCGAAGAAGTGCAGATCACCCGCCGCGTTCACCGCGACGGCGAAGGGGAGTACCTCATCAACGGCCAGGTGTGCCGGCTGCGCGACATCAAGGAGCTGTTCCTCGGCTCCGGCGCCGGCAACGACGCCTACTGCATCATCGAGCAAGGCAAGGTCGATGTGCTGCTCCAGGCCTCGACCAAGGACCGCCGCATCATCTTCGAGGAGGCGGCCGGCATCAGCCGCTTTAAGGCCAAGAAGATCGAAACCCTGCGCAAGCTCGAACGCGTCGATCAGAACCTGTCGCGGGTCAAGGACATCATCGAGGAGGTCGAGAAGCAGCACCGCAGCGTCAAGCTCCAGGCCTCCAAGGCGCAGCGCTGGCAGGAGTACTCGGACCGCCTCAAGGAGCTACGGCTGACCATGGGGCGGACGGATCACCGGCGCCTGAGCGAGCGGCTCACGGCGGAAGAGACGGCCCTCGAAGCCATGCGCCTCGAGCTGGACCAGCGCGCCGCCCGCGCCGGGGCCTGCGAAGCCGAGGCCGAGCGGCTGGAGATGCTGCTCGCCGACCTGGAGGACGAGCTGCGCGAGGAGGAAGCGCGGCTCGCCCGCATCCGGCAGGACATCAAAGCGCGCGAGACGACCCTGACGCACGAGGACGCGCTCGCCGCCGATCTCGAAACCGAATGGGCCACGACCCGCCGCCGCACGAACGAGCTGACTGGCCGGGTACGGACGCTGGTCGGCGCCGTCGCCGAGACGGCCCACGAGCTGGCCGACATCACGGCGCAAGCCGAGCGGGAAGGCGCCGTCGCCGCCGGACTCGAGGCCGACTTGCAGCAGACGCTCGGGCACGTCCAGTCGCTCCAGGAGGAGATGGGCCGAGACAAGGCGGAGCACCTCGAGCTGATGCGGCGAGCGGCCCACTTGCAGAACGACGCGGTCGCGACGCGAGCCCATGTGGACAATCTCGTGCGCGAACGGCAACGGCTGGAGGCCCGTTCCAGTCAGGCGGCGGAAAGCCTGGCGACGATCGACGTCGAGTTGCAGGAGCTGGAAAGCGCGGACGGCGCGCTGCACCAACGATTGGCGACGGCCCGGCAGGACTTAATCGACAAGCGTGAGTCGCGCGAGCGGTTGCGGCAGGATTGCGAGCAAAAGACGGTGTCGATCGCGCAGCTCCGGGAGCGACGCAGCGGCCTCGCGAGCCGTATCGAAGTGCTCGAGGGCCTGATCCGCTCGCACGAAGGACTTGGGGCGGGCCCGCGCGAGGTGTTCCGCCTGCTGGAGACGAATCCGGGCTGGGGCGGCGTCCTCGGCATGCTCGCGGATTTCTTGACGGTGAAGCATGAGCACGCCCACCTGATCGACCTGGCGCTCGGCGATCAGGCGCAGCGTTTCCTCGTTCGCGACGCGGCGGCGCTGGAACAAGCCCTGGCGGAGCGTGGCGCGGCGTTCCCCGGTCGCGTGAAGCTTCTTGCCCAACAAGCCGGCCCCCGTGGCGTCCGCTCCAGGGCTCGCGCATCCCGCGTCCACGCAGGTCGCATCGAGCGACAATCTGAAAGAAAACCCCGCCTTCGAGTTCTCCGTCCTCAGCCGCCTCAAGCAGCTGGATGGCGGCGAGCATGCGGCGCTCGTCGTCCCCGCGGACCAGCTCGTCTCCTGCGATCATCCCGACCTGAGCGAGATGCCGGCGCAAACGCTCGGCCGCACCCTGCTCGTGCGTGACCTGTCCACCGCCCGCCGCCTGGCGCCCGAAGCGCCCGGCTTCCGCTTCCTCACTCTGCAGGGCGAGCTGCTGGAGGCGGACGGCGCTCTCACGGTCGGAACGCAGAAGGTCGAGGCCGGCTTCCTGGCGCGCAAAAGCGAGCTGGCGTCTCTTCAAGATCAGGTCACGCGTCTCGATTTCGAGGTGGATGCCGCGCAGCAGCGGCTGAGCCAGGCGCGTACCGAGCTGGACGACGACGCCCGCTGGCTCGAAGACAAGCAACAGGAGATCGACGTCCTCGCCGAACAGGCCGCCGATTTCCGGGCCCGCGTCACCCAGTACCGCGACCGCCGCCAGGGCTTGCACGACGAAGTCACCCTCCAGCGCGACGAATTGCAGAAGCTCGACCAGGAAGCGCAAACGCTCGAGGCGAGCTGGCGGCAGGCGCATAACGACGCGGCCCTCGCCGAGCAGAAGGTGCAGGAGCTGCACGTCAAGCTACACAAGGCGGAAGAAACGCTGCACCAGCTCGATCAAGAGCGGCAAAAGAAGGCACAGGCTTTCACCGCGGCCCAGATCAGCCAGGCCAAGGTCGAGGAGCGGCGGGCCGGCGTGCAGTCACGGCATGAGCAACAGGAACGGGACCTGAGGCAGCGTCAGGCCGAGCTAGCCGCCGGGGAACAGGCCCTCGTCTCCTGCCACCAGCGCTCGACCGAATGCCAGATGACGATGCTCTCGGCCTCGGCCGCTCTCGCGCACCTCCATCTCGACAAGGAAGCGCGGCAAGCGGAGATCGCCCGCCGCATCCATGAACGCGACACGCGGCGTCAGGACCGCGGCCGGCTCGCCCAGCAGGCGCAAACCGTCCGCGCCGAGTGGCGCACGCAGCAGGACGCCTACCATCAACGCGAGCTGGCCGCGAACGATCTACGCCATGAGCGGCAAACGCTCGTCGACCGGATCAAGGAAGACTACCAGATTGACCTAAACGAAGACGCGGTTAACCGCGACCCTCAGGGGAGTGTGGACGCCGAACTGCCGGAGACCAAGACGCCTGATCTGGAGGATGCTTCTGCCGACTCCGCCCTCCGGGGGCTTACGCCGCCCGGCTCGCCTCAGATCGACCCTGCCGCGGCCCAGGAGGAAATCGAGGAGCTGCGTCGCAAGCTCAGCCGGCTGGGCAACGTCAACCTGGCGGCGCTCGATGAGTTGCAGGAACTGGAGGGCCGCGCCGCGTCGCTCAGGACCCAGTACGACGACCTCATCAGCGCCAAGAAATCGCTCGAGGAGATCATCGGCAAGATCAACGTCGATAGCCGCAAGCTGTTCCAGGACACGTTCGTCGTCATCCGCGGCCACTTTCAGGAGCTGTTCCGCAAGCTCTTCGGCGGCGGCATGGCCGACGTCGTCCTCGAAGACGAAGCCGACGTCCTCGAATCCGGCATCGAGATCATCGCCCGCCCTCCCGGCAAGGAGCTGCGCAGCATCTCTCTCATGTCCGGCGGCGAGAAGACGCTCACTGCCGTCGCCCTCTTGCTCGCCATCTTCCGCTCCAAGCCGAGCCCCTTCTGCCTCCTGGACGAGGTCGACGCCGCTCTCGACGAAGCGAACATCGGCCGCTTCACCGCCGTTCTGCGCGACTTCCTCGACCTGTCCCAGTTCATCATCGTCACCCACTCGAAGAAAACGATGGCCGTGGCCGATGTGCTCTACGGCATCACCATGCAGGAATCGGGCATTTCGAAGCAGGTGGCGGTGCGCTTCGAGGACTGGGTGGACGAGAACGCGCAGCCGACGGCGCAGACGGCGTGAGGCTTCGTCTCTTGCAGGAGCTATTTCCATGCGGACAGTCTCAGCGGCTCTCCTGGTCCTGACGGCCGGATTCGGCTGGGCGTTTGTTCCGCTGCCGCGCGTGTTGAAAGAGGAGCCGTCCCGCAGGAAGGCGGAGCGGATTGTCAGACGCTGGGCCGTGGCCTTAGCCGCGAAGGATATCGATGGCCTCGTGGCCTGCTCCGACTTGCCATTTCACGTGGGAGATCTTCGCGTCCTCGACGAGCCGGCGGAGCTGCGCGAACATTTCAAGACTCTGGTGGCGACTGGTGTACCTCCCGGCGCCAAGTTGATTTCCTACAAGACGCTGCGAGTCACCCATCACAAGGACTTTTGTAACCCCGACTTTGTCGAATCGTTGCGTCGGATTGTCGGCGAAGACGGTTGGGTTGTCGAGTTCCGGCTAAATGACCGCTTGTACCCAGTGTTTGTGCGAATTCACGACGCGGGAGCAGCCGTCGTGGGGTACTTCACCTCCTGAGGACTGCCGATTCCCCGAAAGACGCGCAGCACCCACGCAAGACTCCGGTATCTCGAAACAGGCTGCAGTACGTTCGAATTGGGCCCACCGTCGCAAGGCGATCTCCGTTCAGCTTTTTCGTCGCCGCTTCAGCTTCTTCACAAACTCCGCGTGCCCCGCCGACGCCAACCCCTCGCGCAGCACTGCGAGCATCCGCTTCCTCTCCCTGCGCAACAACGCCTCCCCGTCCAGCCATAGCCCCGGAAAAACCTCCGATCGAAAAACCCCATCAACTCCCCCCTTCAACTCCCGAAACTTGCCGCGGCAGTGGATGAACCAGAAGACCTTTTTCTGTTGCAGCGCCACGACGATATACTCGCGAACACCGGCGCGTTCATAGTCCAGCTTCTTGACCGTCAGATCGATCGTCTCGCTTTCCGCCGTGTCCGCGACTTCTCCAACCAGCTCCGGCGCCCCACACAAGTAGTCGTCCTCGTTACTCCGGGTTTGTCCTCCGTATTTAGGCGTGACCAAAAGAGAGGCGTCCGGCTGCAACTCGCTGTTATCACCAACGATGTCGGTGACGCCGACCAGGCCCTCCACGCCCAGCGTCGCCGTCTCGTATTCTCCTAGCCAATGACTCAGAAACCCCTGGCATCCGCCGTGCAACGCCGTCACTCGCGGGGGCGCGATGTAGACGATCCCGCCAATCAACTCCGCCAGCGTCTCGGGCGGCATCGTTTCATAGCGTTCGTGGAACGTCTTCTGATCCAGTCGCTCCCCCTCGACCAGCGGCGGTGGCTTCGTCTGGTAGGTCCCCATGATCGGGCTCGTTTCCCTTGGCTTGGGCCCTTCCCCAAATCATACCGAACCGGGGCGGCGCGCGTCTCCCTCGTCCCCTCCGCGCCTTCTCCGTATCCTAAAGGAGTCGCTTCTTCGTCCCCGAGGCCCCGTTTCATGCAGCAGTCGATCGGTCGCTGGATCGTCCTCGCCGTGGTCGCCATCGGCATCCTGTTCGCCTCGTCGCTGATCCAGCGCGCGATCTGGCCTCCGAAGGAGAAGGACGACAAGAAGGACGACATCTCCAAAAAGGAAGAAAAGAAGGGCAAGCCGGTCGAGCGCGACGCCATCCGTTACCTGGCGCTCGACCTCGCGGGCGGCGGCGTCACACGCGATCCGCTGTCGTGGCTATGCTGGCTGACGCTCGAGGGCAAGGACCTCAAGCCGCTCCCGGCCGATCCCCGGCCCATCGAATGGCGCTACCTACCTCCGGAAAGGCAAGCGGCCTTTCTGCTCTCGGTCGCCCCCGCCGCCTCCCCTTACGCTTTCTTTCCCGGGCTCGCTTCCTCCCTCAACTACCTCGAGCCGCCGGTGACCGAGGTGACGCTGGGCGGCGCCGGCTACTTCATCGAGGCGAAGCTCACCAGCCGCGGCGCCGGCGTGCGGCAACTCACGCTCACGCAGTTCGAGGCCGCCAACTACCTCGGCAAACGCGTCAAGGGGGAGAAGCTCGAGCTGATTCAGGACGATCCGTACGTCGCCTCCTTCCTCATGTATCACTATCCCGATGCGGACGTGAAGCCGAGCGACGCTCCCGCGAAGGCGCCCGTCCTCAACCTCGGCCTGGCCAACTGGCAGCTCGTCGACAACAAGAAGGACTCGGGCGGCACGCAGCGGGTCACCTTCGCCACTCCGCTGGGCGACCCGAACTATCCCGACTACGTCATCACCAAGACCTACGAGCTCTCCCCCAAGGCCTATCACCTCGGCCTCGTCATCGACATCGCCAACCGCGGCCCCCCCGACAAAGACAAGACCGCCAAGCCGCGTGCCTTCCGCTACCAGCTCGCCGGAAGTCACGGCATGCCCCTCGAAGGCGAGTGGTACGCCCCCACGCAACGCGACGCTCTCATCGGCCTCGTCGACGACCGCCACAACGTCGACCGCGACAAGCAGGACGTCCGCACCATCACCTTCCGCGACGGCGGCGACGCCGTCCCCTCCATCCCCGGCGGCCTCAGCAGCGAGTACTTCCTCCGCTACGCCGGCGTGGCCATCCAGTTCTTCGCGTCAACCATCGCCGTCGACGACGACGACGGCCGCGGCGTCCTCGCCTGGGCGCGTCCGACGCTCGAGTCCCACGAGGTGGCCGGCGTCATCGTCGAAGTGGAGGAACACCACCTGGAGTTCGCCGTCAAGAAAGGGGACAAGGGCGTGCTCGAGGGGTTCTCGATGTTGCCCCGCACCGTCAAACATCTCAAGGAAGCGAACCTCAACAAGGGGGACAAGGCCGTCCTCAGCTACTACCAGGCGCCCGACGGCCGCAAGATCGCGACCTGGATCCGTCCCGGCAACACGCCGCGCGATCAGTTCAACGACATCACCGTCCGCGTCAACAGCGAGAAGGTCGAAGTTCCGCCCGGTAAGTCGGTCAAGCACCGCTTCGTCCTCTACCACGGCCCCGTCAAGACGCGACTGCTCGGTCAGTTCTCGGGCGACGAGGCCGTGCCGCCGGAATTGGTCGAGAAATACACGGACAAGCTGGAGCTGTACACCCTCACCGACTATCGCTCGCAGGGGTTCTTCGGCGCCTTGTCGCAGAAGATCATGTTCACCAATCTTCTGATCGGCGTCACCAATCTGATGCACACGCTGCTCTACTGGCTCCACTTCCTCGTCGGCAGCTATGGCCTCGCCATCATCCTCCTCACCGTCCTCGTCCGCGGCATGATGTTCCCGATCAGCCGGCGCCAGGCGCAGTTCAGCATCAAGATGCAGGCGCTCGCGCCGGAGTTGAAAAAGCTCCAGGAGAAATACAAGGCCGACCCGCGAGCCAAGACTCAGGCGACGATGGAGTTCTACCGCAAGCACAAGATCAACCCGTTCGCGAGCTGCCTGCCCCTCTTGCTCCAGATGCCGATCTTCCTCGGGCTCTATTTCGCCTTGCAGGAGAGCATCCATTTCCGCCTGGCCGGCTTCCTGTGGATCGAGAACCTCGCCGCTCCGGACATGCTCTTGTACTGGACCCAGTCCCTCCCCTGGATCAGCGACCCGGACAACGTCGGCGGTTTCTTCTACCTCGGCCCGTACTTCAACCTGCTCCCCCTCTGCGCGGTCGCCCTGATGGTCGTGCAGCAGAAGATGATGGCGCCTCCCGCCATGGACGAGCAGCAGGCGATGCAGATGAAGATCATGAAGTTCATGATGATCTTCATGGGCATCATCTTCTACAAGGTGGCCGCGGGTCTCGCGCTTTATTTCATCGCCAGCAGCCTTTGGGGCGTCGCCGAGCGGAAGCTGTTACCGAAGAAGACCGACACCGCGCTCCCCCAGCCAGGGCAGCCTCCGGCGCCGGGCAAGTTTCCCACCTACAAAGGCGCGAAGACGAAAAAGGAGCCGCCCAAGCCCGAGCCGACCGGCATCCTCGCCGGCATCAAGAAATGGTGGCAGGAAGTGCTCGAGGAGGCAAAGAAGAAAAAGTAGCGCCCGCCACTTGTCCTGCAACGATGCTCGACCCCAAAGACACCATCGTCGCCCTCGCCACCGCCCCTGGGCCCGGCGGCCGCGCCATCATCCGCCTGAGTGGCAAGAACGCCATCCCCATCACCCGCGGCTTCGGCATAGAAGCCGATGCGACCCGCGCGCTGATCGCCGGCGCCGTCCTTCTCCCCGACGTCTGGGCCCCGCTACCCTGTGACGCCTATGTCTTCCCCGCTCCCCGCTCGTATACAGGCGAAGACGTCGTCGAATTGCACACGCTCGGCAGCCCGCCGCTCGTTGATCGCCTCCTCCATGCCTGCCTCGCCGCCGGCGCCCGCCTTGCCCAGCCCGGCGAGTTCACGCTTCGCGCCTTCCGGGCCGGCAAGCTCGACCTGACGCGGGCCGAGGCCGTCCTCGCCGTCATCGACGCCGAGAGCCGCGACGAGCTCAAGCAGGCCCTCGGCCAGCTAGCCGGCGGCATGGCGACGCCGCTCCAGACTCTCCGCGACGACCTCCTCGACCTCCTCGCCGACGTCGAGGCCGAGCTGGACTTC
The DNA here is from genome assembly GCA_046350295.1 of Gemmataceae bacterium. GTDB lineage: Bacteria > Planctomycetota > Planctomycetia > Gemmatales > Gemmataceae > JAXMAR01. Next base: position 130,739 of record JAXMAR010000015.1, on the reverse strand, counting down.
GCCGATGAGGAGATCGACCGCCAATCGCAAACCACGCTCCTGGGCCGGGTCGCCGCCCTGCTGGCCCGCGTGATCAACCTGCGGCGGCAAATCGACCAGCGCGGCCTCGCCGAGCGGCCGTTTCGCGTCGTCCTGGCCGGACCGCCGAACGCCGGGAAGAGCAGCCTCTTCAACGCCCTGCTCGGCAAGCAAGCCGCCCTCGTCAGCCCAACTCCCGGAACGACACGCGACTACCTGGAAGCGCCGCTCGAGATCGGCGGCGTCAAGGTCCTGCTCGTCGACACCGCCGGACTGCGCGAGAGCGATAGCGCGATCGAAGCGGCGGCCCAAAGCCTTGGACGCGAGCAGCAGCAGCGTGCCGACCTCGTGCTGTGGTGTCAGGAGTCAGGAGTCAGGGGACAGGAGTCAGCAGTCAGCAGTCAGCAGTCAACAGACGGCATCGTCGTTTGGACCAAGGCGGACCTCGCGGCTTCTCGGGGGACGGGTCTGGTCACCAGCGCGGTCACCGGCCTCGGCTTGGAGGAATTGAAAGCGACGTTGCTCGAACGGGCCAAGCAGCGCACGCCCGGCGGCCTCGCGCCGAGCCTGACGCGCTGCCGGCATCACGTCGACGCCTGCCTCGCCTGCCTGCGCCGCGCCCACGCCGTCGTCCTCGAAGACGATCCGCGCGAGCTTCTCGCCCTCGAACTTCGGACCGCCCTGGAGGAAGTCGGCGCCATGGCCGGCGCCGTCTTCACGGAGGACCTGCTCGACCGCATCTTCAGCCGCTTCTGCATCGGGAAGTAGGCGTCAGAGGACGTAGAATAAGCGCATTGTCGCCGGGCGCGATTATTGATTGTGCGGCGCTTGCGACTTTTGCGCACCCACCCTTGCTGCTCAGTTTTGCTCCTTATGACTACCAAACCCTTCACGCTCGGCCTGGTGCAGATGCGCTGCGACGCGCAACCGCAGCTCAATCTCGATCGCGCCATCGCGCACATCGAGGACGCCGCCAAGGCCGGGGCCGACGTCATCTGCCTGCCGGAGCTCTTCCTCTCGCAATACTTCTGCCAGCGGACCGACCCTGCCCTGTTCGATCTCGCCGAGCCCGTCCCCGGCCCGACCACCGAGAAGCTCGGCCAGGTCGCCCGCTCCCTCGGCAAGGTGATCGTCGCCAGCCTCTTCGAACGCCGCGCCGCCGGCCTGTACCACAACACCGCGGCCGTGCTCGACGCCGACGGCGCCTTCCTCGGCCTCTACCGCAAGATGCACATCCCGGACGATCCGCTCTACTACGAGAAATATTACTTCACGCCGGGCGACATCGGCTTCCGCGTCTTCCAGACGAAGTTCGCCCGGCTCGGCGTCCTCGTCTGCTGGGACCAGTGGTTTCCCGAAGGCGCCCGCCTCACCGCCCTGCAAGGAGCCGATGCGCTCATCTATCCGACGGCGATCGGCTGGCACCCGCGTGAGCGGGCGGAGTTCGGCGTCCAGCAGCACTCCGCCTGGGAGACGATCCAGCGCAGCCACGCCATCGCCAACGGCGTCTACGTCGCCGCCATCAATCGCGTCGGCCACGAAGGACCGCCCGAGGCAGGCCTCGACTTCTGGGGCGCCTCCTTCATCAGCGATCCCTTTGGCGTCGTCCTGGCGCGCGGCGCGCACGAGAAGGAAGAAATCGTACTCGGCAAATGCGATCCGGCGCGTATGGAGGACGTCCGCCGCAACTGGCCCTTCCTGCGCGACCGCCGCATCGACGCCTATGGCGAAATCACCCGCCGCTGGGCCGGCGCGTGAATGGACCGGAGGCGAGTCGAGCCTCTTTATTTTCAAGCTTCCCTTTGGTATTGTGCTTCTGTGAGGAGGCGTCATGGCGCTGGATCGAATTACGGTTGACGCGAAGAAAATGAATGGGCAGCCTTGCATTCGGGGCCTGCGCTTGACGGTTCGCCGTGTCCTTCAGGCCCTCGCTCTTTATCCGGATCGGGCGGAGCTACGCAAGGAGTTCCCCGAACTGGATGACCAAGATATCGCTCAGGCTCTGGTCTTTGCGGCCTCTTCGTTGGACGATCGGGTGATCGAACGGAACGGCGGACATGAAACTGCTGCTTGACCAGGGCCTTCCGCGTGGTCTTGCTCCACTTCTTCAAGAAAGAGGCTTCGACACCGTCCACGTCACAACGGTGAATCTGGGCGACCGCTCGGACGACGAAATCCTTGATTACGCACGCGCGAACGAGCAAATCGTCATCACTATCGACGCCGACTTTCACACCATGCTTGCCCTCACGCAAGCCGCCGGCCCGTCGGTTGTTCGTATTCGTATTGAGGGATTGAAGGCGCCCGCGCTGTGCTCGCTGCTGGAGGATAGTCTGAAGCAGTGCCTGCCGGATTTGGAAGCGGGGGCGATGGCGACCGTCCAGGTCGATCGCATTCGTGTCCGTCGCCTGCCACTCGTGCGAGAACCGGAGGACCATTAGCCGTGCTGCCCCTCTTCGCCGCCACGCTCTTCGTCAGCGCCACGCTCCTTTTCCTCGTCCAGCCCATGATCGGCAAGATGATCCTGCCGCGCCTCGGTGGGACGCCGGCCGTGTGGAACACCTGCATGGTCTTCTTCCAGGCCGTCCTGCTCGCCGGCTACGCCTACACGCACACGCTCAACTCGTTTCCGCGCCGCCGGCAAGTCGTCGTGCAGCTTCTCCTCCTCGCCTGCCCGTTCCTCGTCCTCCCCTTCGCCCTCGGGGCCTGGACGCCGCCCGCCGAGCAGAACCCGGTCCTCTCCGTCCTCTGGCTCCTGCTCGGCCTGGTCGGGCTTCCCTTCTTCGTCGTCTCCACCAGCGCTCCGCTCCTGCAGCGCTGGTTCGCCACGACCGACCACCCCGCCGCCAAGGACCCCTACTTCCTCTATGGCGCCAGCAACCTCGGCAGCCTCCTCGCCCTGATGCTGTACCCGCTCGCCGTCGAGCCCCTCTTCGCCATCACCGAGCAAACCTGGGTCTGGACCATCGGCTACGGTGTCTTCGTCCTCCTCGTCGTCGTCTGCGCCGGTGTCGTCGCTCGCTCCCGGGGCGAGCCCCGACTCGCGCTCGCGAGCGCTCCCCCGCCCCTTGCGCCTCCCCAGCCCACCGAACAGTCGAGCGCCGCCATCCAGACCAAGCCGCGCCGCCTGCTCGTCTTCGCCCAGCCGAAGACGCTCGAGGCGCCCGCCGAACGTCCAACCCCCCGGGACCGGATCACGCCGCTGCGCCGCCTGCGCTGGATCGGCCTGGCCGCCGTCCCCTCCAGCCTCATGCTCGGCATGACCAGCTACCTGACCACCGACATCGCCGCCATCCCCTTTTTCTGGGTCATCCCGCTCGCCCTCTACCTGCTCACCTTCATCCTCGTCTTCGCCCGCTGGCCCGTGGTCTGGACCGAAACCGTCCATCCCGTCATCGTTTACGCCCAACCCTGCTTCGTGATGTTCCTCTTCGTCAGCATGATCGGCGCGTTCACTTTTCCCATCAGCATCTGGTTCCTCATCCATGGCGCCGCCTTTTTCTTCACCGCCCTCCTCTGCCACGGCGAGCTGGCCCGCGACCGCCCCGACCCGCGCCACCTCACCGAGTTCTACCTCTGGCTCTCCGTCGGCGGCGTCCTCGGCGGTCTCTTCAACGCCCTCTTCGCCCCTCTCGTCTTCAAGACCGGCGCCATCGAGTATCCCGCCGCCTTTGTCCTCGCTTTCCTCCTGCGCCCCACCCTCGTCGGCAAGGAGACCCTTTTCCCCGGCGACAGCAACGACTTCGAAAAGACCTCGCTCGGCAAGCTGCTCGATTTCCTCGTCCCCGTCGCCATCGGCCTGATCGCCCTCGCCGGGCTCTTCTGGGCCCACAACATGAACACCCGCCGCATCGCCCTCGCTCTTCCCGTCATGCTGACGCTCGCCCTCCTGTGCCGGCCGCTCCGCCTCGGCCTGAGCCTTGCAGCTCTCCTCAGCACCGTCGCTCTCTACGATCAGGCCGATAGCCCGTTCATCTTCATGGACCGCGGCTTCTTCGGCTTCGTCAAGGTCCGCGAAGACTACGCCATCTATCGCAACAGCGAAGGCGAGGAAACCAAGCGCGAAAAGTACCACACCCTCGTCCATGGCGGCATCAACCACGGCATGCAGAGCATGGATCCGGACCGGCGCCGCCTTCCCATCACCTATTTCCATCCCGACAGCGGCATCGGCCAGATGTTCCAGGACATGAGTCCCTTCGGCGATCTCATCCGCGAGTCCGACGCGCGCCTGCCGGCCGCCGCCGTCGCCCTCGCCACCGATCCCTTCAGCAGCCTCGTCAATCTCCACTCCGAGCCGCCCTACGCCGTCGTCGGCCTCGGCATCGGCACCCTCGCCGCCCACGCCCGCCCCTTGCAGCACGTCGACTTCTACGAGATCGACCCCCTGATCCGCCGCCTCTCCGTCCCCGACCATGCGGACCAACAGGAGCTCTTCTTCTACGTCAAGGACGCCAAGGACCGCGGCGCCCGCGTCGACATCGTCATGGGGGACGGCCGGCTCCTGATCGAGAAGCAGGCGCCCGCAAGCTTTTACCACGTCATCGTCCTCGACGCCTTCAGCTCTGACGCCATCCCCGTCCACCTCCTGACGGCCGACGCCATCGACCTTTACCTCGAAAAGCTCGTCCCCGGCGGCATCCTGATCTTCAACGCCACCAACCGCTACGTCGACCTGACCTCGGTCCTCGCCGACATCGCTCACGACCGGCGCCTCAACTGCTTCTGGTACGGCAACTCCGGCGACGACACGCCGAACAAGTACCCCTCCGACTGGGTCGTCCTGCAAAGAAAAGACTTCGACCAGAAAGCGACCGGCCGCCAACCACTCGCCGATCGCCTGCGCGCCGCCAAGGCCGAATGGCGCATCCCCCGCCCGAGCGGCTACCCGGCATGGACGGACCGCTTTTCGAACCTGCTGCGCGTCATCCAATGGGGCGGCGCGAACGGATAGGCCGAACTCAGTTGTGGCGTCGCCGCTCTTGCGGTTCGCTTGTCATGCGAATCGTCATTCCCGGCGGCAGCGGCCAGATCGGAACCCTGCTCGCCCGCGCCTTCAGGCCCGATCATGAAGTGATCGTCCTCAGCCGCCACTCGACGCCGGCCCCGTGGCGCGTGGCGCCCTGGGACGGCGCGACGCTCGGCCCCTGGGTCGACGTCTTCGAGGACGCCGACGTTGTCATTAACCTCGCCGGCCGCAGCGTCAACTGCCGTTACAACGCCGCGAACCGCGCCGCCATCAAGGACTCGCGCGTGAGCGCCACGCGGGCTGTCGGCGCGGCGATCGCCAGGGTCGACCATCCGCCGCGTGTCTGGCTCCAGGCGAGCACCGCCACGATCTACGCCCATCGCTACGACGCGCCCAACCACGAACAGACCGGGCTTCTCGGCGGCACGGAGGGCAACGTCCCGGACACCTGGCGTTTCAGCATCGACGTCGCCCGCTCCTGGGAGGAGGCGTGCCTGGAAGCGGCGACGCCGCGGACGCGCAAGATCCTGCTCCGCTCCGCCATGGTCATGAGCCCCGACCGCGGCGGAGTCTTCGACGCCTTCCTCGGCCTCGTCCGCAAGCGATTCGGCGGCAAACAGGGGAATGGCCGGCAGTTCGTCTCCTGGATCCACGACCGCGACTTCATCCGGGCCGTCTCCTGGCTGATCGAGCATGATCTCGCCGGTCCGGTGAACATCGCCGCCCCCAATCCGCTCCCCAACGCCGAGTTCATGCGGACGCTCCGCCAGGCCTGGGGCGTCCGTCTCGGTGTTCCGGCCCCGCGCTGGCTCCTCGAAATCGGCGCCTTCTTCATGCGGACCGAAACCGAGCTGATCCTGAAAAGCCGCCGCGTCATCCCCGGCCGGCTGCTCGAAGCAGGCTTCCGCTTCGACTTCCCAACCTGGCGCGACGCTGCCGTTGATCTGTGTGCGCGGTACCGCGGAAATCGCCCTTCAGCAGGCGAGGCGGGCGGCGTAGGCGAATATTCGGAACCCATTCCCCCTCGGTCGTGACAAGCCGTTTCCACCGTTTGTCATCGGCCCGACGCCGTTTACGCCCTTTGTCGTCTGCCGTCCCGATGCGCGGACCGGGCGCCCGGACGGTCCCATCTCCATCCTTGCCTATTCCGGGTCGGTTTTCGATGTCGGTTGTAGGTCACTTCGCGAGCTTGCCGACGATCTCATCCCAGCGTTTCTTCGATCGGGCGAGATGCTCCGCGGACGGCCCCGGCACGGCGTACGCCTGCAAGCCGATGGGGCCGCGGTAGCCGACGCGGTTCAGCATGCGCACGAACGCTTCCACGTCGTAGTCTCCTTGATCGAGCGGAACGATGCGGTCTTTGCCATCGAGTCCGTTGATGGTGACGCAACCGATGTAGGGCAGCGCATCCTTGAGGAACCCCTCCATTGCCTCCCGCTCGCGCCGCGCCGGTGAGTGATAGAGGTTGAAGTGAGTCTTCACGTTCTTGCGGTCGACCTTCAGTACCAGACGAAGACCGTGAGTCTCAGTCGACGTGAAAAACCCGATGTGCGGATAGATCGAGATGATAGGTCCCGAGTCGCCGACGAGATCGGAGAGTTCCTTCAGCATCGCGATCGCCTGCTTGTCCCCGTCCTCCCCTTTCGTCGCCCCACGGCGGATCGCCAGCTCGATGCGCGTCTTGCGTCCTTTCAGCAGAGGCAGCGCCTTGACCAGCGCCGGGTCGGCCTTGTCGCTCAGCGCCGGCGACGTGTAGAGGGCGCTCAACTCGAGGCCATGCTTGTCGAGCAGCTCGAGCAGTTTGTGCAATTCTGCGGGATTGAAGGTGTAGCCGATGCCTGAGTAGCCGAGCTTTTTGAGCAGGAGGACGCGGTCCTCGACGGTCTTCATGTCCGGCCCGCGTAAACCGGTGTCCATGGCGAAAAGGCGGTACGGCGTCTTTTCGTCGGCCGGAGGCAGGGCGCCGGCGGCTTTCAGCGCGGCGAGCGGAAAAGTCGCCAGCGTGATCGTCTCGTACGCATTCTTGACGCCGCGCTCGTAGAGACACGCGATCGAGCCGTCGCTCAGGACCGCCAGGCACGAATAGGCGGCCGGACCGGCATGCAATACGAGCGAGCCGCTCCAGGTTCGGGCGTCGTCGGTGCTGAGCCGGACCGTCATGTTCTCGCGCTTGCGGCTCGCCGGGTTGGAGAAGAGGACGAATCCCGGCTTTCCGGGATGGCCAAGAATGCTCGCCTGGCACACCGGTTCGACGAGGGCCTTGTCCTCCACCGGTTCGCCGAACGACGCGCCCCCGTCATTGCTGAGCGCGACCAGACGGCAACGGCCGCCACGGTAGCTTCGAATGTTGAGATTCAGAGCACCGTCCGACAGCTCGACGATCTGCGACTCGTTGCAACCCGGTCCGACGACCCCGCCCAGCTTCCAGGTGTTGCCCGCGTCGTCGCTGTAGATGACGTGGGCCTGTTTCGCCTTCGTCCCCGCCAGCTTGTTGTCGCACGGAACAACCAGCCGGCCGCTCTTCGTCTGGATGCCGACGCCCGGCCCCGTGGCGTACCAGGTCCAGTCCGGCCGGCTCACGTCCTTGGTGATCTCCACCGGCCTGGACCACGTCAAGCCGTCGTCCTCGCTCTGGGCGACCCACACCGTGCGCTTCCCTTTGCTCGTACCGGCGACGATCTTCGCCTCGGTGTCGGCGCCGAAGTTGTGGGTCAGGAGCAGCCAGATGACGCCGGTCTTGCGGTCGACAACGGGGCACGGGTTGCCGCAGGTGTTGGCGCCGTCGTCCCAGACGATCTGCATCGGCCCCCAGGTCTTGCCGCCGTCCGTCGAGCGCTTGAGGACCAGGTCGATGTCGCCGGTATCGCTCGAGCTGTTCTTGCGCCCCTCGCAAAACGCGAGCAGCGTTCCTTTCGGCGTGACGAGTAGCGAGGGAATGCGGAAGGTGTGATAGCCTTCCTTGCCGGATTCGAAAACGGGGCGCTGAACAATGTCCCGTGCCGGGGCGAAGGCGATGCCCCAGAAGGCGACGAAGGCGGCGTAACATTCGCGCATGACCTTTTCTCCGCGAATGTCAGAGCCGGAAGCGTAAGCGACGGCGCTCAACACCGTCGCCCACGCTTCCGGCTCTGACCGGACGTTTCCCGTTACTTTTTCTCGACGATCCAGATGTTGCGGAATTGCAGCGGGTTGCCGTGCCCCTGGAGCTTGATGGGGCCGGGCGTGGCTTCCGGCTCGGAGCGGCCGCCGCCGGTCGGGCCGGTGATCTCGACGTTGTCGTGGATCACTTCGCCGTTGAGCCGGACCGTCACGCGGGCGTTCTTCACCTTCTTGCCGGAGGCGTCAGCGACGGCGTTCGTGAAGTCCACGTCATAGGTCTGCCATTGCAAGGGCGGGAGGCACATGTTGAGAATCGGCGTCTTCTTCGTGTAGATGCCGCCGCATTCGTTGTCTTTCCCCTCCAGGCCGAAGCTGTCGAGGATCTGCACCTCGTAGTGATCGACCTGGTAGAAGCCGCTGTTGCCGCGTCCCTGGCCGCGCGCGTCGGGCCGGAAGGGGAGCAGGAACTCGACGTGGGCCGTGTAGTTGTTGAACTTTTTCTTGGTGACGATGTCCGAGCCGTCGGTGTTGAGGACGCCCTTGTCGACCCGGCCGCGGTTCCACGCGCTGGCGTCTTTGCCGTCGAAGAGAACGACCGCGCCCGGCGGCGCCTTCAGACCCATCGTGTTGCTCTTGCGAGCGATCGATGCAAGCTTGACGCTAGCGCCGTCCTTCCCCTTGATGACGAGCACCCCCTTCGTGAGTTTGCCCGAGTGATCCTGCTGCCCGACCGGAGGAAACTTCGCGGTGGCGGAGAACTCCTCCGGCTTCTGGGCGATGTACCTGCGTTTTCCGGTCGCGGGGCTGAAGACAACCCCGTCGTCTCCGAGGCACCCTTGCATCAGGCTGCGGTTCTTGCCGTCCCAGCCGGAGCCGGGCAGGCCGCCGGGGTAGATCACCGCCTGGAACTCGCCGTTCCCCAGGGCGATGACCTGGGCGCCGACCGTGCCCTCCTTCGACTTGCCGAGGTACTCCCCCTGCAGGTAGAAATCGATGGGGATCGAGGCGTCTTCGGGATCGGTCCAGACTTCTTTCTTCTTCGTCTCTTTCTTGACGCCCTTGTCCTTTCCCGCGTCGCTCGCGGCGGGCTGAAGGACGAGAACCAGCGCGGACACCATGAGAGCAAGGATGCGCATCGGATGGACTCCCGGTTGCGGAACGGCCGGGCCAAAGGCGGGCAACGACGGGCCCGGGCGGATGGTTGTGGTTGTTACTCTAAGCGCCGCCGCGGCAAAAGGAACGAGAAAAAACCGGATTTCTTTCGGCCCGGCCCCGCATCGGTTACAATCGCTCAATCGTCGGAAAGATGGTCCGGCGCCGTCCGCCGCGACGCTATCCTGGTGTAGTCGCCGCCACTGAAACCACACCCATGCTTCGCCGCTTTTGTCCTGCTTTCGTCCTCTGCTTCGCCGTCGCCACCTCGGCAGCCGCCGGCGCCTTCGGCCTGCCCGAGGATCCGGCCGAGGTCAACGCGCTCGATCAGCAGAAGGCGTTCGTCCTCTTCTCCATGCTCCGTCATCAGGACCTCGCGTACGATTTCCCGGCCGATGGCTGCTACGCCCGGTGCCATTTGATGACCCTGCAACTCCGACAGATGGGCGTCGAGCTGCGCCGCGCCTGGGCCTTCTCGGGCAAGAACCGCCTCTTCGCCAAGACGCCGAAAGGGACGATGAGCTGGGACTTCCACGTCGCCCCGCTTGTGCCTGTCCGCGTCGGCGACAAGGTGCAATGGCTCGTCTTCGACCCGACGATGCTGGGCCATCCGGTCACGCTGGAAGAGTGGGGCAATGCCATGCGCAAGAACGACTCATTTCCCATGCCGGCGCTCACGACGACGCAACTCGGCGAGCCTCCGCTCCGCAACGGCAAACGCACCGGCGGCTCCGGCTACTGGATGGGCGGCGACCCGCGCGAAGGCGCCACCGCCCATGCGACCAATATGATCAAGGGGTACATCGCGAAAAGACCGAAGACCAAGTAAAGTCAAGAACCGATCCTAATCTTAATCCTAATCTTAATCTTAATCCTCCTTTGTCTCGCCTGATCCAATGTCGTCCTGTCAGCAGATTCGGATTAGGATTAGGATTAGGATTAAGATTATGATTAGGAACAGGAGCAGGAATTACATCGGCCGGAAGAAGACGAGCGTTATCAACACGAAGATCGGCAGCAAGATCCCCACCGAATAGGCCAAGTACCCCATAAAGCTCGGTGTCGGATACCCCGCCTCCTCCGCGATGGCTTTCACCATGAAGTTCGGCCCGTTGCCGATGTAGGTGTTCGCGCCCATGAAGACCGCCCCGCAGCTGATCGCCGCGAGAACGAGCGGACCGTCCAGGCCCGGAACCTGATCGGCGGCGAGGCGGCCGAAATCGACTCCCCCCGCCGCCATGGTCGCGAAGGCGCTGTAAGTCGGGGCGTTGTCGAGGAAGCTGGAGAGGCCGCCGGTGAGCCAGAAGTATTGCCAGGGTCGGTCGACGCCCAATGCCGCGCGGCTCTCTTGAAGAATGGCGAGCGCCGGAACCATCGTCACGAAGATGCCCGCGAAAACGACGGCGACCTCGATGATCGGCGCCCAGTGGAAGGCGTTGGCCAAACGTAGCGAGGGACGCGTGAAGATCCAGGACAGCAACGCCAGCACGAATAGCGCCGCCCCGCTCGCGATCTGTCCCCAAGGCGGGTCCAGGGCACGCTGAACCAGCACCGCCGCGATGATCCCGGCAAGGAAAACGAGGTTCCGCTTGCCGCTCAGGCGCAGCACGTCCTTCCCCATCAGCTCCGCGTCACGCGCCTCGGGCCCCTCGCGCTTGAATGCAACGCCATCCCACACCAGGAACATCGCGAGCGCCAGGCCGTTGGCCAGCAGCCATTGCGGCCACAGGCGGAGCGTCCAGGCGAACGGCACGCCCTGGAGAAAGCCGAGGAAAAGAGGCGGATCGCCGAGCGGCGTGAGCAGTCCGCCGAGGTTGGAGACGGTGAAGATAAAGAAAACGGGGATGTGCTTGACGTGGCGCCGATGCCGGTTGATGCGGAGCAGCGGCCGGATGAGCAGGACGCTGGCGCCCGTGGTGCCGAGGAAGTTGGCCAGGACGCAGCCGAGGCCGAGGAAGGCCGCGTTGACGGTGGGTCGCGGCAGGATGTCGCCGCGCACCAGGATGCCGCCCGAAACCGTGTAGAGCGCGCCGACAAGGAGGATGAAGGAGGCATAATCGCCCAGGGCGTGTCCGAGCGGATGCAGCGTGTCTTCCCCGGTCGTCCACTGATGAACGAAGAGCAGCACGGACGTCGGCAGGGCAAGGCCGAGCGAGACAAGCCCCTTGTTGCGATTGCTTTCCCAGAAATGCCGGGCGACGAGCGGCAAGAGGGCGATGCCCAGGAGCAAAAGCGCGAACGGTGCGACGCTCCAGAGGGGCAAATGAAGCGGGTTCGCGGCCTCGGCGCGTTCGGGAAGGAGAAGCAAGACGAGAGCGCCGAAAACGCTTGCGCCGAGCGAACAGAGGAGGCGCCTCCGCGTGCCGCCGGTGTCGGGATTGGCCATCGCAGCGTGTCCTCGGGAGCGCCCAGTCCGCCTGCCAGAAGATACGGATGCGGCGTCCTTTGAACAGGTTGGCGCCCTTTGCTCGCGCTCCTGAGCCTGTATACTTCCTGTCGAGGTCGAGAGGTCGGAGGTCAGCGAGCGATGAAGCTGTTGATTGGATTCGGTAATGAGATGCGCGGCGACGACGGTCTGGGGCCCCGGCTCGTGCGGGCTGTCGCCGGCTGGAAAGCGCCGGACCTGGAAATTGTCGATGCCCACCAACTCACGCCGGAGTTGGCCGAACGCATCGTCGCGGCGGAAGCGGTTCTCTTCATCGATGCGGTGCGCAAGCAGCCGGGCATCCGCATGCGTCGGCTGCAGCCCGCGACGGAAAACCGGGATCCGCACATCCTGAATCCCGAAGGACTGCTCGGTCTCGCCCAGGCGCTGAGCCGCAATCATCCGCCCGCCTGGCTGCTGACGATCCCCGGCGACCGTTTCGGCTTCTCCACCGAGCTGAGTGAGGCGGGCAAGAAACGCCTGGAAGAGGCGCTCCCCTGGGTGCGGACCTGGCTGCTCGCCGGCGCCGCCTACCAGCCGGAAGGAAAAATCGAGGCCGAGACGGAGCTGGGCACGGGAGATTGAGTGGGGACAGGCCGCTAACAGCGTGGGGCAGGCCGCCTGGCCTGCCGACCGGCACGCCAGGCAACCTGCCCCTCGTAGGAACTGTTGAAAGCAGCCCCGTCTATTTCACTACTGACAGCTCATTTCGAACATCGCGCACCCCCGGCGTGAGCCGCACCATCCCTTCGACGAGCTTGCGCTCGCGCTCGGAGGTGACGGCGCCGCGCAAGACGACGGTCCCTGAGTCGACGGCCACATCGAGGCCGCGCAGCTTTCTCAAGGCGGCGGAATTGTCCAGCATGGTTTGTAGGTTGCGTTGCAACTCGGGGGCCGCGTGCGCCACGATGGGTATGGATTCGTCGAGCGTGGTGATGTAGGAAGGATTGCGATAGGTCCCGTAAGTCGTGAAGCTCGAGCTTGGGCCGCGATAGGTCGTTACGCCCGCCCCCGCCACGCTGCCGAAGCCGGCAGGTCCGAAGCCGCCGCTACCGGTGCGGCCCGTGGTCGTGGTCAGCTCCAGTGAGTAAAGGGCGCGGGCAATGGCGGCGGTGGAGGTCGCCGCGCCCGGTCCTGTGCGAGCGCCGCTGGCGATGGTGGTGGCGCTTGCCCATGGAGGTCGTGCTGCTCAGGGCGGTGGCTCCGGCCGCCAGAGGACTGATATAGGTCGCCGTGAACGGATTGTAGCTGGTCGGAGAGGGAGCGGTGTACGACGTGCCGCCGCGCGCCGCGCCGCCGAGAATGCCCGTGCTGGTCGTTCCTCCCGACCCGCCGCTGAAGGAGAGTCCCTGTCCACCCGAGAACTGGGTGGCCGTGCTGCCGGCGAAGCTCGTACTGGTCGCCGTCGATGTGCTGCCGCTGCCGGAGCCGCCCGTGAAGCCCGCGCTGGTCGTCGTCGTGGTGCCGGCCGTCGGGCCGCTCGTGGTACCGGTGGTGGTTCCCGCGGTGCCGCCAGCCTGGGCGTAAAGCCAGCTCGGAGCGCCGAAGAGCGCCGCCGCCGCCAGCGCAGCGCCGAACAGACGCGCCTGAAGCCTGCGATTACTTTTCATTTTCCGTCGCCTGAAGGATGGTTCTCGGGACGCTTATCCCTTATCATCGGCAAAAGCCACCCCCTTTCGCTAGTCGGTTTCCACATTTTTTAATGTTTTGGCTAAAGATAAGGGTGGAAAAGACGGACGAGGCGGACCGCTTGTTCCAAAGCCGGCCTGTCCCCACCACCCGGAAAACTGGGTGATTTGGCAAAGCAGAGGGACGGTCCCTGTTTTGAACAGCTTCAAGCGCGTGTCCGTTGAGGAACAATGTCATGCCCTTGCACCTGGCCACATTTCGTTGCGACGTCACGCCGCCCGAGGGCCATCCGCTTTGCGGCGGCTGGATCGAGGCTGTCCGCGGTGTTGACGATCCCCTCTTCGCCCTCGGCGTCGTCCTGCTTGGCCACGGACAGCCGGTCGTCCTGTGCGCGGTCGATTGGACCGGACTGCGTAACGAGGGGAACGAGGCCTTCCGCCGCGCCATAGCCCGCGCCGTCCACACCGTGCCGGAGAAAGTCGCGGTCCATTGCGTACACCAGCACAACGCCCCCTTCGCGGACCCCGCGGCCGAGCGACTCATCCAGAAGCAGCCGATGCCGGCCACCTCTCTGGATCTGAAGTTTTTCCAGGGCTGCGTCGACCGCGTCGCCGCCGCCGCCCAGGAATCCCTCAAACGGACGCGCGAATGGACCCATGCCGGCTTCGGCCATGGCCGCGTCCACGCCGTCGCCTCCAACCGGCGCATTCTCGGCGACGACGGCCGCGTCCGCTTCACCCGCACCAGCGCCACCCGCGACCCCAAGGTCCGCGCTGAGCCGGAAGGGCTCATCGATCCCTGGCTGCGAACCGTCAGCTTCTGGAACGGCGCCACCCCGCTCGTCGCCCTCAGCTACTACGCCACCCATCCCATGAGCTACTATGGCGACGGCCGCGTCAGCAGCGACTTCTGCGGCCTCGCCCGCAAGCGCCGGCAGGACGAGGAGCCGGACGTCTTCCAGATCTACTTCACCGGCTGCTCCGGCAATATCACGGCCGGCAAATACAACGACGGCGCCCACGAGACCCGACCCGTGCTGCGCGACCGCATCTACGACGCGATGACCGCCGCCTGGCGCGTGACGACGCGGCAAGCGGTGAAGGATTTCGCCTGGCGCATCGAGCCGGTCACGCTGCCGCCGCGCGGCGAGAAGACATTCGGCGCCGAGCAGAGCCGGGCTATCCTGAGCGACCCCAAACAAACGCGGGCGCGGCGCAACGCCGCCTTCCAACTCGCCTGGCTGGAGCGCCTCAAGCATCGATGTCGTGCCTCGATCTGGGCTCCATCAAGGTCGTCCACCTGCCGGGCGAGCCGTTCATCGATTGCCAGCTCTTCGCTCAGGAGCAGCGCCGCTCGAAGCCCCATCGCCGTCGCCGGCTACGGCGACGGCGACGCTGACTACATCCCCACCGCCGACGCCTACTTGCAAGGCGGCTACAGTTCAGCCGTTCGCCCTCGCCGGCCCACGCAGCGAAGCGATCCTGCGCGGCGATCCGCTCGGTGCTCGGAGTCAAATAACCCGGCGCATGCACACCTCAAGGTCACCCGAGATGCACCGCCCTCATCGGAACCGGCACCATTGGCCCCGTCCACCTCGAAGCCCTGCGCCGCCTCGGCCGACCCGTCGCCGGCATCCTCGGCTCCAGCCCCGACAAGAGCCGCGCCGCGGCCGCGAGCCTCCGCCTGCGGCGCGGCTACGCTTCATTTCAGGAGATCCTGGAGGATGCGAGCGTCGACACGATCCACATCACCTCCCCCAACCGCCATCACTTCGATCAGGCGGCGCAGGCGCTCGAAGCGGGCAAACACGTCGTGGTCGAAAAGCCGCTCGCCATGGACCCGATCGAATCGGCCGAGCTAGTCCGCCTGAGCCAGGTCCATCCGAGCCGGATCGCCGCCGTCTGCTACAACTGCCGCTTCTATCCCCTTTGCATGGAGATCCGCGAGCGCATCCTCTCCGGCGAGCTCGGCGAGATCTATCACGTCAGCGGCGCCTACGTCCAGGACTGGCTCCTTTTCGACACCGACTTCAACTGGCGCGTCCTGGCCGAGGAAGGCGGCGAGCTGCGCGCCGTCGCCGATATCGGCACGCACTGGCTCGACCTCGTCCAGCACGTCACCGGCCTCGACGTCACCGAGGTCTGCGCCGACCTCAAGACGATGCTCCCGGTGCGGCGCCGGCCGCAGGGTTCGGTGGAGACCTTTCAGAGCAAGCTGGGCGCCCCGCCCCAGACGGAGCCGGTCGCGATCCGTACGGAGGACTACGGCTCGATCCTGCTCGGCCTCGCCAACGGCGCGCGCGGCGTCTGCACGGTGTCGCAGGTGACCGCGGGGCGCAAGAACTGCCTGCGCTTCGAGATCGCCGGCTCCAAAGGCGCGCTCGCTTTCGATAGCGAGCGACCCAACGAGCTCTGGCTCGGCCGACGCGATCGGGCCAATGAACTCCTCGTCCGCGATCCCGCCCTGCTGCATCCTAGCGTTCGGCCATTCGCGAACTATCCGGGCGGACACAACGAAGGCTTTCCGGACACCTTCAAGCAACTATTCCGGGCGATCTACCAGGCGATCGACGGCGCCCAGACCGCGCCGCGATCGTTTCCGACGTTCGCGGACGGGCATCGTGAGATCGTGTTGTGTGACGCGATCCTGCGGAGCCGGGAGACGCGCGGGTGGGCGCAGACGGGGTAAAGTGCGGGGATACGCAAGACGGAGAAGCACATGCAAATACGCATGGGGCGGAGCATTTTCTGACGCTATCCATGTTGAAGGACAACAAATGGCTCTTGCTCGTACGGTATCATGACTTTGACTGCAACACACGAGGTCCCGCTCGCGTTCTTCCTCGGTCTTCTTGCGAGGCATCTGACAGGAAATGGAACGCCGCTAGCGGTCTGATTTGAAGGAGCCAGGGGGAAGCGCTAACGCGATCGCAGATCATGGCATTGGCTGTGCGCTCACAGAAGCGCTCATTCGACGACGGAGGAAAAGAATGGTCGTCAACGTCGACCCCACACTCGAAGCCGCTTTGAAAGCAGAGGCCAGTCGCCACGGCATCGCCCCGGAGGAGTTGGTCCTCAAAGTGTTGCGCGAGCGTATGTGCGCCGCTAATCTGCCGCAGCCGCGCGACGAATGGGAACGCGCCCTGTTCGAAGCCGCGCGGCCCTGGGGAGTCTCTTTCCCCGATACCGCTTTGAGCAGCAGGGCTCTATGACTGATGGCCTTCCTCCTCGATAAAGCGTTCTCGTGCGACTGGCCAACACCACGGACGTGCAGCATCCCGTGGCGACGCAGGCCGTGTTGGTTTTGCATCGGCGTAATGAAACCCTCCACATTACGCCACAGGTCCTGATCGAGTTCCGCAACGTGGCCACCCGGCCCAAGGCGGCAAACGGCGCCGGCCTTTCAATCGTGCACGCCGAAACGCATGCGGCGACCTTCGAGACACAGGTCCCTTTACTCCCGGACACGCCGGACATCTACACCGCATGGAAAGCGCTGGTGGCCGCCCTCGGAATCATCGGCAAACAAGTCCACGACGCTCGCCTCGTCGCCGTTTGCCACGCGCACGCAACAACCCACCTTACGTTCAACGTAGCCCACTTCCTCCGCATGGCCTCCTTCGGACGCGGAGTAACGGTAGTCGATCCTGCAACCGTCTGACCTCAGCGCCTCAGCGCATGAAGACGGATCGCGTCTTCGCCACGATGCGCAGGTGCCAGACGGCGCCGATCAGGCCGAGCAGGGTGTCCCCGAGATAGACGAGGACCAGCAGCGACATGACGATGTGTACGCTGCCGACCCTGGCCGCATCGAGGCCGAAGCTCAGAAGAGCGATGCGCAAGCCGATGGCAAGGCCGACCGCGAGGACTGTGAATAGCAGCAGCGCGACGATACGGCCGGCGAGATCGGCGTTGAAAAAGCGCAGGGCGATGCGGCGCAGGCAGAGCAAGTAGGTGATCTGCGCCGCGAGGCCCACGAGCGCGCTGAGAAGAAGGAGCCAGCCGGGAACGTCCGCCTCTCCCAGCGGCGAGTTCTGGCGCAGCACCAGAAAAAACAGCACGGCGCATGCGGCGACACCCAGGATCGACAGGAGACCCGAGGCAAGCGCCAGGCCCCGGGCGCCGGAATCGCGCGGAATGCCCATCAGTAACGAGCGACTCCCAAGCGCCAGAAGGAGCGCGAGGATGCCGGCGCCGACGAGCGCGATCGACGAGTAGCTCAGAACCGAGCCCACTCAGGGAGCCGGCCGAAGAGCGCCGAGGAGGATCAGGAGGGCAAATCCCTGAAAGATCGCCAGGAGGATTTGCCAGAGAAGCGCCGTGGCCGCGAGGGCAAGCTCGAAGCCCAGCGCGACGCGTGTCCGGTTCCAGATCGGCTCGTCCGCGCCGGGATGATAGTCGTAGTTGACGCGGCTGGTCGGCGCCTCGTAGACATCCGGCAGCCGCTCCGGTTCCGGCGCCCACTCGCCGACGGAGCCGGCCGGCACAAGGACGCTGGCGCGGCAGACGGGACACGGGTGGCTCAGGCCGGAGAGATGCTCACTGACGCGGATCTGGTCGTGACACGACGGGCACGGGAAGTGGATGAGCATGACAGCCTCGCGGGGAGAGGATGCGGGGAGAGGAAAGGCTTCCTGGGTTGTACCCTCCGCTGCGGCAAAAGCCAACAGTTTCTCCGATTTCCGCCGGGATCGTTTCTGACGGACGCGACCGGGCGGCGGCGCGGCGAGTGCGCACGAATTTTTCCCGGTAGCGTTCTCCGGCGTGACGTATACTACCGGAGGCGGATCGCCCGACCGTTACCGATGGTCCGCGCATATCGGCGAGGGAGTTGATGGCCGCGCCCGCGAATGTCGAGGAGTTCCTCGACCTGGTGAAGAAAAGCGGCGTTTCCGATGAAAAACGCCTCGACCCGCACCTCAACCGGCTGCGGCAGGCCGGCGGTATCCCTCCCGACGCCGGCAAGATGGCCGGCATCCTCGTCCGCGACGGTTTCCTCACCCAGTTCCAGGCCGAGCAGATCCTTCAGGGCAAGTGGCGCCGCTTCACCATCGGCAAGTACAAGGTGCTCGAGCGCCTCGGCTCGGGCGGCATGGGCGCCGTCTACCTGTGCGAGCACAAGTTGATGCGGCGCCGGGTCGCCGTCAAGGTGCTGCCCACGGCCAAGGCGGCGGATCCTTCCGCCCTGGAGCGATTCTACCGCGAGGCGCGGGCCGTCGCCGCCCTCGATCATCCCAACATCGTCCACGCCTACGACATCGACCAGGACGAATCGCTGCATTTCCTGGTCATGGAGTACGTGGACGGCAGCAGCCTGCAGGACATCGTGAAGAAGGCGGGGCCGATGAACGTGCTCCGCGCCTGCCATTACGTGGCGCAGGCGGCGCAGGGCCTCGAGCACGCGAGCCAGGCGAGCCTCGTGCACCGCGACATCAAGCCGGGCAACATCCTCGTCGATCGCTCCGGCGTCGTGAAGGTCCTCGACATGGGCCTGGCCCGCTTCTTCAACGACGAGGACGACATCCTCACCAAGAAGTACGACGAGAACGTCCTGGGTACCGCCGACTACCTCGCTCCGGAGCAGGCCCTCGACAGCCATGGCGTCGATATCCGGGCCGATATCTATAGCCTCGGCGCCACCTTCTACTTCATGCTGACCGCCAAGACTCCTTTCGGCGAAGGGACGGTCGCACAGAAATTGATCTGGCACCAGACGCGCCATCCCAAGCCGATCCAGGAGATCAGGCCGGACGTGGCCCCCGGCGTCGTCGCCGTCGTCAACCGCATGATGGCCAAGGACCCGGCCCAGCGCTACCAGACTCCGGGCGAGGTGGCCCAGGCGCTCGCCCCCTTCATCGTCACGCCGATCGCGCCGCCTCCGGAAAACGAGATGCCCCACCTGAGCCCGGCCGCCGTCGGCGCCGTCCCCGTCGACTCGACGCCGGAGACCATGGTGCGCACCGCCACGCCCTCGCCGGTCCGGCCCGGGATGCCGCCCGCTTCAACGCCGCCCGCCTCGGCGCCGCGCGGGACTGCGCCGCTCCGCGCCGGTCCCCCGATGGCCCAACCGCTTCCCACCGCCGCGGTCGCCGCCGCGCCGCCGGGCGAGGAAGTCCGCTGGGAAGACCTCGATACCCACGTCCCCACCGCCCGCGACACCACGCCCGACAGCAAGCGTGGCCGCCGTAACCTCACGCAAGAAGTCTTCACGCACCAGAAGCGGCGCGTCTGGCTCGTCGTGCTGCTGTTCGGCGTGCCGTTTGTTCTCATCGTCGGCGTCCTCGCCGTGATCTTCCTGGCGAACCAGGGACCTCCGCCCCAGAAGCCGGAGGACGAGAAGGAAGAAAAGAAACGCGACCGCCTCATCGTCCGCAAGGGTGCCGCCAGGTCCTTCGGGACCTTCCCCACGCTCAAGGCGGCCCTCGAGGAGGCCCGCCGCGGCGAAACCATCGAGATTCAGGATGACGTTCTGACCGAGTGCGTCCTGGTCGACGGCGATCGCATCGCGGCCAAGCTCACCATCACCGCCCCCGCCGGCAAGACCGTGGTCTGGAAGTCCGACAGTAAGGATCCCACCCAGCCGATCCTGCGCATCTCCCACGCCGCGGGCTTCACGTTGAGCGGCCGAGGCATCACCTTCGACGGCTCCCTTCCCGGCGGCGCCAAGGTGCGCGATCTCGTTTCCGTCCAGCTCAAGTGCGACGGCCTGATCATGGAAAACGCCCGCTTCGAGGAGTACGGCCGCAGCGCGATTTACTTCGTCAACGCCCAGGGCGCGGAGAAGGACGCCATCCACGTCAAGGACATCGTCGTTCACGGCCCCGGCACGGACCCCGCGGGGGGCGCGATCGTCCTCGACGCCGACGACGCCGTCTCCTCCGTGCGTTACAACGATTACATGGTCTTCGACGGCGGCCAGTTCCTCGGCCTGCCGCCGGGAAAAATCCTGGTGCCGCTGCGTAGCGAAGTCGCCGGCAAGCACATCATCCCGCCGAAGTAAACGCGCGCCGCGAAACGGGCAAAAGACAGCCCCGCGCAGGAGCGTGCCCGAACCGCATTTCTATAATCTCCGCATGGCCTGCCTCGCCTGCAGCATCCTGAGCTGGATCGGGACCGTCCTTCTTATCCTGGTGTTCGCGACGGTCGAGATGACGGGAACGGACGGCAGTCCGGGCGCCGGCGTCCTGCTCGCCATCGGGCTCGCGCTCGTGAGCGTTGTGCTCTGGCTCGTCGGCGCCTTCGGGGCGGCGGCGGGCCTGCGCCGCACGCGCGGCATCGCCTCGCGCGAACGCTCGTTGGCGAAGGCGGCGCTCGGTCTTTCTTGCGCGCTGGCCGGCGTCGTCATTGTGCTTGTCGTCGTCGCCGCCTTTCGCCCTCATTGGCTCGGACTGTAATCCGGGGGTCCAATGTCCAAGAAGAAAAACACCTCTCGCTACAGCGTCCATCCCGGCGTCGTCATGGTGCAGAAGTGGATCGCTGAACTGCCCGCCAAGACGGGCAAGTCGTTCGAGCAATGGCTCGCCTTCATCGAGAAAGAGGGCCCGGCCGACGAAGCCGCCCGGCGCGACTGGCTCAAGGCCGAGCACGGCATGGGAACGAACTCGGCCTGGTGGCTCGCCGAGCGCTCGGTCGGCAAGGGGGAAGAGGATTCGGATCCCGATCTCTACTTGCAGGCCGCGGAGCGCTATGTCGACGCGATGTTCGAGGGGAAACGGGCCGGTCTGCGCCCGATCTACGAAGCGTTACTCGAACTCGGCCTGGGCATGGCTCCGGACGTGAAGGCCTGCCCGTGTCAGACCATCGTCCCCTTTTACCGCAACCACGTCTTTGCCCAGATCAAGCCCGCAACCAATACACGCGTCGACCTCGGTTTCGCCCTGAAGGACACGCCTTTCACCAAACGCCTTCTGGACACCGGCGGCCTCAAGAAGAAGGATCGCATCACCCATCGCATCGCGATCACGGCGTTAAGTGATATCGACAATGAAGTAAAGAGGTGGCTGCGCAAAGCCTACGACATGGACACTTGAAACGCGCCTCGTATCACCATCCCTCGTCCGGCTCGCGTTCCGCGTCCTCCTCCGCGAGCCATTCGAGAGACGCGAGTCGCGCCTCGCCGACGCCGATGATGCGGTCCTTGTGCAGCATGAGGCCCAAGCCGCGCTGCTCGTCCCAGGAGCAGCCGAATTCGAAGCCGAGGTAAGCGAAGCCGGCGCGTTCGATTTCGAGCAGGTGGAGCGTCGCCAACCCCAGGAGCGCCTTGAGATCATCCGGCCGGGCCAGCTCCGGCATCCGCTTGCGCTTTTTCCTGAAACGCTCCTTCATCTTGGGATAGACCAGAAAGAGAGCGTCGAGCACGCGTTTGGAGATGGGCAGCTCCCGGTCGAGCAGCCACTGGAAGGCCGCCGTCTGCGCGGCGGTGGGCGGGGCGCGTTCCTCGGCGTCTTC
Organism: Gemmataceae bacterium; assembly: GCA_046350295.1. GTDB lineage: Bacteria > Planctomycetota > Planctomycetia > Gemmatales > Gemmataceae > JAXMAR01. The sequence goes on along the minus strand of JAXMAR010000015.1, from coordinate 109,000 downwards.
CGAGTTAACGACGAGGCGCACCAGCCCGCCTGAAGGTACCGTCGAGCAAAGCCGGGCATGGGGGCCGGAGCGGGCCTGAAAGCCGGCCCAGGTGGACAGGACGACTTCGCCCGTCCACACGTACTCGTCCCAGTCCAGCGGTGGGAACGGCGGCAAATGCAATTGATCGTCGGCCATCGCAGCAATTGTAGCTCCGCGCTCACCGTCGAGTGCCGTGGCCAGCAGATCGTGCTTGGCCATCCGTAGCAACGCGTGCCGCACTTCCTCGATGGTCTCGTCCAGGGTCGATGTCCCCGCCGTCAGCCCGACGGTGTCGACGCCGTCGAACCACTCCGCCCGCAGATCACGCGCGTCCTGCACGTGGTACGCCGTCTTGCCGCGCTCCCGGCAGCGCTGGGCCAGTTGCCGGGTGTTGTTCGACTTCCGGCCGCCGACGACGACCAGGGCGTCGACCTCGTCCAGCAAGTCCTCGAGCGCCTGCTGATGGTCCTTGGTCGGATGGCAGATCGTGTCGGCGAAGCGCACCTCGGAACCCGGATTGCAGGCGCGGATCGCGGCGAGGACGGCCTGGGCGTGCTTGACGGTGGTCGTCGTCTGGCACATCACCCCCAGGCGCGGCCGGTGATAGCAGCGGACCTCGTCGACCGCCTCAATCACCTCGAACGCCTCGAGGTCCTCGATGATGCCCTGCACCTCGACATGGCCGCGCTTGCCGATCACGAGGACGAAATAGCCGTCGCGCCGCAGCTTCTGCGCCGCGTCATGCGCGCGGCGCACGAGCGGACAGGTCGAGTCGATCAATTCCTTCCCCGCTTCCGTCAGCCGCCGCCGCTCCCGGTCGCTGATGCCATGCGCCGTGATGAGCACCGTCTCCGTCAGCGGCAACGAGCGCCGGCCCTTCTCCTCCGCCTGGTGAAACCCACGCTGTGCCAGTCGATCGAGCACCTTCTCGTTGTGGACCAACTCGCCGTGAATGGTGACGCGCTCAGGCTGTGCGACGTTCTCGATGAGGGAGAGAGCGTCGCGAACGCCGAAGCACATGCCCAGAACGTCGGCCATGAGAATACGCATGAAAAGCTCCCGCTTCAAAACCAGGCCCGATTCATCAACCGGCCGATCGGACGCACCTTAACGACGGACAGGACGAAGCAATTGACCGCGCACCGGCAAAGTCACAGCAACGTGTCTCCCGTTGCCTAGAATCCCGGCCACCCCCCAAACAAGCAGGCCCCCAAGCAAACCGACAGAACCAAGGCGCTGAAAAACACGAAATAGAACAGCCACCAAAGCGCCGCGACTAACCGCCCGTGAGGGGCTGGGGCTCCATCTTCGTTTTCCCAAAACCCTCTTCGCCACTGACGGATGACGAGGAGAACCACGCCCGAAAGCGCCGCCGCACCCGTCAAGTACCGAAACAGGGCAAAGTCGAGATCGCTCATTCTCCTTTTCAAAGCCAATAGCTTTGGCGCGTAGAGTTTCCGGCCCAAAAAAACGTTCGCCTAGGTCGGCGATAGCCCCTCGCGCATCGGCCCCGCCGCCTCCTTCTCCGCGGTGAGCGCGTCGCTCACAACGCTCTCAAGGACCGCGATATAGTCCAAGAACTTCTTGCGTCCCTCCTTGGTCAGCCGGCACAGCGTCTGCGGCCGGTTGTCCTTGTAGCCCTTGAGTATCTCGATCACTCCGGCTTCGCTCAGGATCGCCAGGTGCCGGCTCAGGTTGCCGTCGGTCAGGGAGCAAAGCTCCTTGAGGTCGGTGAAGACGAGCCCCTGAGGCCGGCTGGCGAGGCTGGTGACGATGCCCAGGCGGGCCTTCTCGTGCAGCACGCGGTCCAGTCCTTCGTAGGCGAAGCGACCCAGGTCCTTATCGCGTTTCTTCGACATCGGAACGTTCCAGAGTCCAGTAGAGAATGGCGGCGGTCAACAGTTGGCCCACGCCGAAGGGAAGACCCATCGCCCAGGGAGAGAGGGCGTGTTCGCCCTGGGCCCATGCCAGCGTGAAACAGCCGGCGGTCACGTAAAATACGCCGACCCAGAAGATCGCTCCGGGCAACAAACGCCAGGTCGCGAAGATCCCCAGGCCAAACAGGATCGACCAGAGTCCCGGCAAAATCCACAGGCACTGCGGCGCTTGATGCCAGAGGACGAAGAGGACCAGTCCGCCCACGATCAGGCACGGCAAGAACTGCCCCAGAACCAGCATGGCCAGCTGCCGCCGCAACGCGGCCGCCGGCTGCCGGCAATGGAGGTACACCGCGAGTCCCGTGACCACGAGCGCGATGAGCGCGGCGCCCAGCCAGATCCGGAAGTAGGCCGCCAGATCGAGTTGTGGCTCCGGCAGTGCCAGCGCCTGATACAGGGCCGCCGCCCCGGCCAGCAACCCGGAGAAGGCGACCGGCAGCGCCTTGAAGCCGCGGAACGTCTCACCGCGCGCCACCTGCTGTCGAATCTCCGAGATCTGTGCCAGGGCTTCGCGCAGGTCCATGGGTGTTTCCTCTTGCTTTGTATCGTAAAGTACCGTCGAAAACTGAAGGAGTCAAACCCAAAAAAACGCTACAGTAACGATCGTTTAGTCTAGCCCCGTTCACAGAGCCGGAGCCGCCGGTCCCCGAGCCAACGCCATGTCCCCACTTCAACCCCTCGCCCACCTCGACGACCTCTGGTTCCAGGTCACCGGCACGCTTTGCAATCTGCGCTGCCGCCATTGCTTCATCAGTTGCAGCCCGACCAACCACGCCTTCGGTTTTCTCGACCTCCCGGTCATCGAACGCTATCTCGAGGAGTCGGCCCGCCTCGGCGTCAAGGAGTATTACTTCACCGGCGGCGAGCCGTTCCTGCATCCGCACATGACCGAGATCCTCGAAACCACGCTCCGCTTTGGCCCCGCCACCGTCCTCACCAACGGCACGGTTTTCCATGACGAATCGCTCCGCCGCCTGCGCATCGCCGAGGAGAACTCCCTCTACAGCCTCGAATTCCGCGTCTCCCTCGACGGCGCCACGCCCGCGGAGAACGACCCGGTCCGCGGCCACGGCACATTCGCACGCATCCTCGCCGGCATCGGCCAATTGCTGGCGCACGACTTTCTCCCCATCGTCGTCCTCGCCCAGACTAAAGACGATCAAGACGAGGCAAACGTCTTCGAGCAAATGGCCCGGCTGCTGCGCGGCATCGGCTACGCCCGGCCACGCGTCAAGATTCTGCCCACGCTGCGCCTTGGCGCCGAGGTTGAACGCCGGCGCGGCTATCTGCCCGAGGAGCGCGTCACGGAAGACATGATGGCAAACTACGACGCGTCCAACCTCCTCTGCCACCACAGCCGCATCGTCACCGATCGCGGCGTCATGGTCTGCCCCATCTTGCTGGAAAGCCCGGGCGCCCTCCTTGGTCAGAGCCTGGCCGAGGCGTGTCGTCCCATTCCCCTGGATCAGCCGGCCTGCTTCACGTGCTATCAGCACGGCGCCATATGCGCTAACGCGTCCAGCGCCCCGCGCGAGTAATGTGGCGGCGCCCTCCAGCGGGCACGCCGTTTGCCGTATTTCTTCTTCTTCTTCGCCAAGAGATGAAAGTCTATCCATGCGGGAGCGGCGAAGCCCGCGTTTGCGCCCATTCGAGGAGTGCACCATGACGATGTCACTGGTTGGACCGGGTTCCATGGCTCGCCCCAGCGCCGCCGCTTCCGCCACCAACGTCGGGGACGTCGAGCGTCTCGCCTCTCTCATCGGCGGGGGGGCCCTGGCGGTCTACGGCCTGGCGCGGCGCGACCTCATCGGCGTCGCGGTCGCGGCGGCCGGCGGCTTGCTGTTGCAGCGCGGCGTGAGTGGCCATTGCGCCCTTTATCAGGCGCTCGGCGTCAACACCGCCGGCAAACCGGGCCCGGCCACGAGCGTCCCGGCCGGCGTCGGCTACAAGCTCGAGTATTCCATCAATGTGAACGCGCCGGCGAGCAAGTTGTACGCCTTCTGGCGCAACGTGGAGAACCTGCCGCGCATCATGCGCCATCTGAAAGAAGTTCGCGCCGTCGACGGCAAGCGCTCCCACTGGGTCGCCCGGGGTCCACTCGGGGCCGGCGTCTCCTGGGAGGCGGAGATCCACCAGGAGCGTCCCAACGAGATGATCGCCTGGCGTTCCCTGGAAGGCTCGCAGGTCGACACCGCCGGCTCAGTCCATTTCAAGCCGGCCCGTCTCAACGCCGGCGCTTCCGAGGTGCGCGTCGTCCTCAAGTACGATCCGCCCGGCGGCAAACTCGGCGCCGCGCTCGCCTCTCTCTTCGGCTCCGACCCCGAGCAAGAAATCCGCGAGGACATGGCGCGCTTCAAGGAGATGATGGAGACCAGCGAGCCGTCCGAGCGGACGAAAGGACGCGGCTGACCGGCCAGGCGGCCGTTTATGACGGGGACTGTCCCTGCTCTTTCCGGCCGATGGTAAAGGGACGGTCCCGTTTTGAAACAGCGTCTAACCGGTTTGGCTCGGCGCCAGTTTCTTTTCGACGTCTTCCAGCCGGTGGAGTTGCTGGTCGCGCAGGCCGCGTTCCATGCGAAAGACACCCGGGACGTCGAGCGTTTCGCCCGGCACGAGGGCGCAGGCCCGCTGCTTCTCCAACGCGCGCAGGAACCACTGCGGCAGGCATTGCTCGCAGCACAGACCGTACGTCTTGAGCTCGCGCTGCACGCCGTCGCTCCAGCGTGCGGCGATCTTGTACTGTGCGAGGTTCTTGCAGTTCTTCGTGTAGCAATAGAGCGGGTACGGCGGCATCGGCATCGGTGCGGTCCTCCGGCGCTGATGTCATTATAACGACCGCGCCGGCCGTGTCCCCCGGCCGTGGGCGCGAACCGGTCGACCCGAAACCGTGTCCTCCAGCCCAGGCGCCGGAAAATGCCGCGCTTGCCCTTGCTGCCTGGGGGCCGTTTTCAAATAATAAAGTCTTCCGCCTCCTTAGCTCAACTGGCAGAGCAGCTGACTCTTAATCAGCGGGTTATAGGTTCGAGTCCTATAGGAGGCACTTCCTTTCCAGCATCTCCCCTCGCCAGCGACTCTTCCATGGCCGCATGCGAAACAACGAGGCCCGCTCGATGGCTGTAGGCGTTGCCAGCTCCGGCGCCCCTGCCAGGGACCCCCACCTGCCGGCTTTGCATCGCTCGGGCGATTTGATCGCCCCCACCGCGCCGCAAGATCTCGCCTCCGCCGGCCTCGACGAGGCCACGCTTTCCGGTCTGCTCCTCAAGCTGGCGTACACAGTCGCCCGCTTCACGACCGAGTCGGCCGCTAGGGACTTGCACCTCTCGCAGGCGCTCATGAACAAGCTCCTCGAAAAGCTCTGCTTCGAGGGGATGATCGAGCAACTCTGGCAGACCTCGCAGGCCAGTTCCCACTACAAGATCACCGACAACGGCCGCGAACACGCGGCGCGGCTGCTCGAGATCTGCGGCTACATCGGTCCGGCGCCGGTCCGGCAGGAGGCCTACGCGGCGATGCTGCGCTGGCAATTCACCAATACACCGCCTGTGCAGGAGGCGCAGGTCAAGGCCGCCCTCGCCGGGCTGGTCCTCGCCCCCAGGGCCGCGCAACTGGCGGGTTTGGCCGTCTCCTCCGGACGCAGCTTGTTCGTCTATGGCCCGTCGGGGAACGGCAAGAGCAGCCTGGGCCGGGCCATCCACGCCGCGCTGCCCGGCGACTACTGGATCCCTTATTCCATCAGCGTGGGCGACACCATCGTTCGCCTCTTCGATGAGCAATGCCATCATCGGGTCGACCTGTCCAATGAGCGGCCGGGGACGATCGATCAGCGCTGGATCCGGGTGCGGCGGCCCCTCGTCATCGTCGGCGGCGAGCTGACCATCGATCTGCTCGATCTGATCTATATTCCTTCGCAGCGCTATTACGAGGCGCCGCCGCACCTCAAGGCCAACGGAGGCGTGTTCCTGATCGACGACTTCGGCCGCGAGCGAATATCGCCCGAGCAATTGCTGAACCGCCTGATCACGCCGATGGAGCACCAGTTCGACTATTTCACGCTGCGCACCGGCCAGAAGATTCAGCTGCCGCTGCGTCACGTGTTGATCATCGCCACCAACCTGAGCCCGGACGACGTCACCGATCCGGCGTTCTTACGCCGCATGGGCTATCGGGTCTATCTGGGAGCGCCCACGCCGACGGAATACGCCCGGATTTTCCAGCAGTACGCCCAGCGCAAGGGGCTGAGCGTCACCACCGAGATGCTCAGCGGCTTGTTGGAACGTTACCGCGCCGAGAAGCGCGACCTGCGGGCGTGCGAGCCGCGCGACCTGATCGAGCGTGCCGCCGACATTTGCCGCTTTCAAGGTCATCCGCTGGAGCTGAGCCCCGAGGTGCTCGACCTGGCCTGGGTCGGGTATTTCGGCACGGATTGGGCCGCCGGCAAAGCGCCGGCGGCGCCCAAATCGTGAGCGGCTTGGCGTGTCCGCGTGTCTTGCGGCGGAGTCTGTGTCGCGCAGGGCAGAGAGATCTCACGAGAACAAATGGTCGATCACCGACTGCGGGATGTTCCCGTGGATCGCTTGGCCGTTCACCGGGGCATGTCCGAGGCTGATGTGGTCGATCGCCAGCTGGGAGGCCAGCGACGCCTGGATGTGGGAGATCTGATGCATGACCGATTGGAGAGCGTGACCGATGGAGCCAAAGCCCGACGGGGTCTGGCGCGTTTCGAGCGTTTCGATGCCGAGGCGCGCGCGGCGCGCGGGTTGCGTGGTCACGGGGGCGCCGGCGGCGAACAGGCGGGTCAGCAACGCGATCATGGGAACCTCATGGTCAGGGGTTTCAGTTTCCTCCGGGCGGCGTGCCGCCCGCACATCCTGTTCATTCCCAACCGCATCGCGAACCCGACAGTATTTTCCGGTTTTTCGAGGAACTGTGTCATGAAGGGCGCGGAACGGACAAGCGCCGCACAATGAATCGGCTGCGCGACGCGCGCGCATCGGCATAGACTATCCTCATGACGCCCATCCCCATCGCCGTGCTCCTGAGCGCCGGCGGCTCGACGCTGCAGAACCTGATCGACCGCAGCGCCGACGGCCGGCTCGCGGCGCGCGTGAGCCTTGTCGTTTCCAACAATGCCGAGGCCTACGGCCTGGAGCGGGCCAGGCGGGCGGGCATTCCCACCCTTGTTGTCAACCGCAAAGAGGCGGGCTCCCGCGCAGAGTTCAGCCGCCGCATTTTCGACGCCTGTCGCTCAGCCGGCGCCGAACTGGTGTGCATGGCCGGTTTCCTCCAGCTCATCGAGGTGCCTGCTGACTTCGCCGGTCGGGTCATGAACATCCATCCGGCCCTGATCCCCGCCTTTTGCGGCAAAGGTTACTACGGGCATCATGTCCACGAGGCGGTGCTGGCGTACGGAGTGAAAGTCTCCGGCTGCACCGTCCACTTCGCCGACAACGAATACGATCACGGTCCGATCATCCTGCAACGCGTTGTCCCGGTGCTGGACGACGACACCCTGGAGACACTGACGCAGCGCATCTTCGAGGCGGAGTCCGAGGCGTATCCCGAAGCGATCCGCCTGTTCGCCGCCGGGCGAATCAGAATCGACGGCCGGGTGACGCGGATTCGCTGAGACGCTTTGCGACGGAGCGAGCCGCCGAGTGCATGAACGCGCCGATGCTATCGGTGCAAAAGCGGCAGATAAAAAGACGCAACCCTCCTCGGGGGAAGGAGGGTTGCGGGGGAGCGGGGTTTGGAGGGGAGTTTTGACGGGAGTGGGGGTAGGGTCAGGTCCGGCTCCGGGGTCAAACCCGCCCACGGGGTTGGGCCTTGGTAGCGGGAACCAGTGGCAACTCCTTCCGACGAACACAGGCCTGGGGGAAGGCCTTCCGTTTCCGGGGTCCGTCGTTGTCCTTGCCGCTGGATCATAAAGCAACGGGCGTGCCAGCAAGAGCGAGTGGCCGGGCTCCTCCGACCCACATCGTTGACGGGCCAGCACTTAAATCTTTTTTGGGATCGGCGCTCCGCGACAGGTCCGGCTTTTCCGGCCCGGAAAACTTTGCCGTGCGGGTGCTTTTTACAACCAGCCGTTGTAAGAAAGGGAAAACACGCGGGAAAAACCAACCCCGAGGTCCGCCATGACCGACCGCCTCACGCGCGATCTCCATACCGAGATTTGCCGCATCCCCCTCATCGACCCGCATTCCCACATCGACCCGCGCCAGCCCGCCGCCCGCACGCTCGACGACATCCTCGGTTATCACTACTACACGGAGCTGGCCCATTCCGCCGGCATGGATCAGGCGCCCCTTGCCGAGTCCTTTTCGCCCCGCCAGCGCGTCCGTGCCATCCTCGAGCACCTCGAACGTCTCGACAACACCGTTCAATACTCCTGGTTCCTCGACATCGCCCGCGCCTTCCTTGGTTACAAGAAGGACCGCGTTGACCCCGCCGATTGCGACTGGCTCTGGGACGCCGCGGCGAAGACGTTTCAAACTTCCGGTTGGGAAGACGAGGTGCTGCGCCGCTCCAACGTCGAGATGATCTTCCTGACCAACGACTTCGACGATGACCTCGAAGGTTTCGACACGCGCCGCTACGTCCCCTGCCTGCGGACCGACGACCTCGTCTTCCACCTCAACAAGCCCGACGTCCGCCAGCGCCTGGCCCAGAGCACGGGCATCGAGGGCGTCGACGCCGACACGCTGCAGCGCGCCCTGCGCGTCCTGTTCCAGCGCTTCACCGGCAAGCGGGCGGGCGCCTGCGCCATCTCGTTGCCCCCCAACTTTGCCCCAACCCCGGTCGCCGACGCCGATTTCACCCGCGCCCTCGCCGCCGTCCGCGCCAACCCGGGCGATGTCGTCAACCTGAGCACGGTGTCGCGCGGCGTCTTCTGGCGCCTCGCCGAGCAGTGCCGCGAGCACAAGCTCCCCTTCGACCTGATGATCGGCGTCAACCGCCGCGTCTATCGTTTCGGCGTCTACCAGGGGCAGGACCTGTTCGATCAGCGCACCAGCCTCATCCAGTACGCCGAGCTGTTCAACAGCTTTCCCACCGTCACGTTCCCGATCTCGGTACTCACGAGCGTGCAGAACCAGGAACTGGTCAGCTACAGCTGGATCTTCCCCAACGTCGTCACCCACGGCCACTGGTGGTACTCGAACATCCCCGCCTACATCAGCCACGACCTGCGTGCCCGGCTGCAGGCGGTCCCCAAGGTCAAGCAGATCGGCTACTACTCGGACGCCTACAAGCTGGAGTTCGTGCTGCCAAAGTTCAACATGTACCGCCGCATCCTGGCGCAGACGCTGGCGGACGACTTCGTGCGGCCCGGGGTGTACTCGGAGAAGGGGGCGCTCGAGCTGGCGCGGCTACTGCTGCGGGGCAATGCGGAGCGGGTGTTTCTCCAGCGATGAGGGCAATTTGGATTTGGGAAAGTGTCGATCGAGCTGGCGCGGATTCTCTTGCCCGGCGACTCTAGCTCTGTTGCTCCAATCTCCTCGACCGCCATCATGTTCGCGTTCCCACCGCAACCTTGCGAATCCCTAAGAATCCGCTTGCGAACAGCACGGGCTGCTGTGATAGTGGCGTGGACGAGCCGTGTTTGCTGCAACGGTCCTTTCCCTGCGGCGCGAAAAAAAAACGCCCAGTCGCGCTCCCATGGACTCCGAAAAGTGCCTGATACCAATGAAAGGGCCCGCTGGGGCTGAGCCGCACATCCAGCGCTATCGCGCGTATCTATTGATGCTCGCCCGAGCGCAGCTTGATCCGCGCTGGCAGGCGAAGCTCGACCCATCGGACATTGTGCAACAGACCTTGCTGGAAGCGCACGCCAGCATGGCGCAGTTTCGCGGCTCCGGCGGCGCCGAACTGGCGGCGTGGTTGCGGAAGATCCTGGCTCACAATCTCGCCAACGCGGTGCGCGATCTGAGCCGGAAAAAACGCGATCCGCGCCGTGAGAGTTCTCTCGAACAAGGTATCGAAACCGCGTCGGCCCGGTTGGAGCGTTGGCTCGCCTCCGAGCAGGAGGCGCCCGACGCCAGGGCGCAGCGCCAGGAGCAGTTGCTTCGGCTCGCGTCGGCGCTGAACACACTCATCCCGCCTCAGCGGGAAGCCGTGGAGTTGCGCTACCTGCACGGCAAGGATCTCGACGCCATCGCCAGGCAGATGGGCCGGACCGAGGCCTCGGTCGCGGGACTCTTGCATCGCGGTTTGACTCAGTTGCGAAAACAGCTTCAGGAGGCTGAGTGATGCCCGAACCGACTCCGCTCAGCGTCGTCATCGCCGCCTATCTCCGTGCCGTCGACGCCGGCAGGAAGCCCGACCGCCAGAAGTTGCTCACCCAGTTCCCGCACCTCGCTGGCGAGCTCTCCGCGTTCTTCGCCACCCAGGACCAGCTGTCCCGGATGGCGAGGCCGCTGCACGCTCCGCCGCCGCCAACGCCCCAAACCCTGACGACGGATTATCCAGGCAGGCCGCCGGCCGGGGACTCCGCGGTGGCCCAGAGCACGGTGGATGTTCCGAAAGGCTCGACGGCGCCGGCGCGGTCCAGGCCCGTTGGTCCGCCGGCGCTGGGCCCGTTCGGGGATTACGAGTTGCTCGGCGAAATCGCCCGCGGCGGCATGGGAGTGGTCTATCGCGCCCGGCAGGTGAGCCTGGATCGGCCCGTCGCCCTCAAGATGATCCTGGCCGGCCAATTCGCCGGCGAAGACGAGGTGCGGCGGTTTCGCGCCGAGGCGGAAGCGGCCGCCCAACTCGACCACCCGAACATCGTCCCCATCTACGAGGTGGGCGCCGTCGGCCAGCAGCACTTCTTCTCCATGCGTTTTGTCGCGGGCGGCAGCCTGGCGATGAACCTGGAGCGCTACCGCTCCGACCCGCGCGGGGCCGCCGGGCTGCTGGCCACCGTGGCTCGCGCGGTCCATCACGCGCATCAGCGCCGCATCCTGCATCGCGATCTCAAGCCGGGCAACATTCTCCTGGACGGCGCCGGGCAGCCCCATGTGACCGATTTCGGACTGGCCAAGCGCATCGAGGGCGACGGCGCCCTCACCCAGTCGGGCGCCATCGTCGGCACGCCTGAATACATGGCTCCCGAACAGGCGCGCGGGGAGAAAGCGTTGTCGACGGCGGCCGATGTCTATGCCCTCGGCGCGATCCTGTACGCCCTGTTGACGGGCCGGCCGCCGTTCCGCGGCGCGCACATCCTGGAGACCTTGCGTTTGACGGTGGAAGCCGAGCCCAGCGCCCCCCGCGTTCACAACCCGCAGGTGAACCGCGACCTGGAAGTGATCTGCCTAAAATGCCTGCACAAGAACCCGGACCGCCGCTACGGCAGCGCCGAAGCGCTCGCCGATGACCTGGAACGCTGGCTCAAGGGGGAACCCATCGCGGCCCGGCCCGTCGGCCGCCTCGAGCGAGCGCATCTGTGGATCAAGCGCAACAGGGTCGTCGCGGCGTTGGCGGCGTCGGTCGTTTTCATCACCCTGATCGGTTTCCTCGTGGTGCTGAACTACGCCAACGACGCGCTGACGCAGAAAGAGTCGGCCGAGAACGAAGCGTCCCTGAAGGGGATCGCGGAAGGGAAGGCCAAGCAGGAAGCCTTGAATGCCCGCGCCGCCGAGAAGAAGGAACGCGAGCGCGCCGGCAGCGAAGCGATGGCGCGGGAGGAGGAGGCCAGGGCGAAGAAAAAGTTCCAGGAGCAGTACGAGCTGACCCGGCAGACGCTGTTGACGACGCAGATATTGCGTGCCACGCCGTTGCTGGAAAAGGCGCCGCACCTCGCCGACGACTTGCTCCAGGACTTCAAGGCCTGTCCGCCCAATCTGCGTGACTTCACCTGGCGCCTGCTGGCCCAGTACAGCCGCGGGCGCCGCCGTCCGCGACAACATCCCGGGCTCGGCCGGCTCGGGCGGCAGCGACACCGTCGGCCTGACCGGGTCCCGCGACGGCAAGAGCCTGGCCCTTCTCTCCCCCGTCAGCAGCGGCGGCGGCTTCGATACTCTCACCTATTTCTCGCATCCCGGCTTCGGCGGCCGTGATTCGCCGCCCATCGGCTCCCTCGGCGGGCGCGGCTCCTTCGGCGGTCCGAGCCTCGGTGGGGGCTTCGGCGGGCCGGGTCTTGGCGGCTTCAGTGGTTTCGGCGGTCCGTTCTCCAGCGGCTCGGTCTTCGACAGCTACGTGCCGCCGCGCGTCGGCCTGACGCTGCGCTTCCGCAAGGAGGCCGGGGCGGACTGGCGCCGGCTGGAACAACCCAAGGGGGGCGTGCGGGCGATGGCGCTTGCTCCGGACGGGAGCACCCTGGCGCTGGCTAGCTCGACGGAGGTGACCTTGCAGGACTGCATGACGGGCGCCTCCGTCCCGCTGGGCCCCGTGGAGGCGCGTGCCCTGACTTTCAGCAGCGACGGCAAAACGCTCGCGGTGTGCGCGACGGACGGCGTGCAACTCTGGACGGTCGAGGACAGGAAGCTGCGGCATACATTGCCTGCGACGGGATGCGCCCTGGCCGCGTTCGCGCCGAACGGCGAGACGCTCGCCGTGGCCTGCGACAAGCGGACGGCCAGGATCTGGGACCTGGTCGAGCACAAGGAGGTTCGAAGTCTGCTCGCTCACACGGCGGAGATCAGCGCCCTCGCCTTCAGTCCCGACGGAAAAAAGCTCGCGACGAGCGGCCTGGACGCGTCGATCAAGATCTGGGACATCGAGAGCGGCGACGTGCTCGTCAGCGTCGTGAGCCACGCCGCGCGCGACCTGGCGTTCTCGCCGAAGGGGACCATCCTGGCGAGCCGGGGCGAGGACATCCGCTTGTGGGAGGCCGCCACCGGGCGCGAGCGGCGACAACTTCTCATGCCCGGCGGCAAGGCGAGAGGAATGCTCTGGTCCGCGGACGGCAAGGAGCTGATCACCAGCGACGATGGGGGCGTCACCACCTGGGCGATCGAGGAGGGCCCGCAGCGCCGCCTCTTCCCCGGACCGACCGACCGGCTCCACTGCGCCCTGAGTCGCGACGGCAAGACCCTCGCCACCGGGTCCTTCAAACCGGATGATCCGATCTTGCTCTGGGACGTGGCTGCTGGAAAGGTGACGCAGAGACTCCCCTGCACGGAACCGATGACTCCGTTATCGCCGCTGCTCTTCAGCGGCGACGGCAAGTTCCTGGGCTTCATGGCGACCTTGCCGAAAAGCGCGTCCGCGCGGAAGCGCGGCATTGTCGTGTTCGACGTCGCCAAGGGCGAACTCCTGCGCACGCTGGAGATCGACTCTTATGGGAACCTCTTCGCATGGGACCGCGATGCGCCGCACGTGCTGAACCTGGACGACAAGGGGCGGATTCTGTGCCGCGACGTCGGGACGGGGGAAGAGGTGGCGCGAGGCCCCGCGCTCGGCGGCGCCCTGTTTCTGCTCCCCTGTGACAGCGAAAAGCTGCCCAGGGCGCTGGTGCGCAAGTCCGCCTCGGGCAAGCCCCCTTCCATGAGCCTGTTCCATCCTCTCACGGGCGAAAAGGTCTGCTCCCTCGAAGACTCCGAGGAACCGTTCATGGAAAAGGGAACGCTCTCCAGCGATGGCAAATGGCTGGCCTTGGCAAGTTACGGTAAGGGATGGATTCGCATCTGGGACACGAGTTCCGGGCTCGTGCAGGCGACCCTGCAGGGAACCCCGGGCGGCGCCACCGCCCTGGCGTTCTCGCGCGACAATCAGACCCTGGAGACCGGCGCGGCAAAAGACGGCTCGCTGAAGCTTTGGAGCGTTTCGGATTGGCGCGAGCGCGTTACTCTCCCCGCTCACCACGGCGACTTCCCGTGGCTGGCCTTCGCCGCGGACGACCAGGCTCTCCTCAGCCACGGCGCCGCGCCTAGCGTTGATCGCCTCAAGCTTCCTCCGTACGAGCTCAAGATCTGGAGCGCGCAACCGCCCATGGAGTATGCCGTCGTGCGTGACGGCGCTCGGCCCACGGGCGCCGCGGTCGCGACCTTCGTCGCCGATACGCTGATCGTAGGCCGCGCCTACGTGCGCCGCGGAGTGAAAGACCTGGAAAACGATGGCGCCGACTGGCGCGTCTGGGAGCCGCGCGCCGGGCACACCGGAGAAACTCGCGCCGCCAAGGGCAGGATTATCGCCGCCCTGGCAGTCGCCGCCAACGGCAAAGTCCAGGCCTGGCTCGAGCCCGATGCCGCCCCTGACGCCACCGTCCTGCATGTCATCGACCGCGAAGCCGCCAAGGAATGCAAGATCTCCGCCGACCATCCCGCCTCCGGCGCCAGAATCGCCCTGGCCGCCGATGGGAGCCTGGTAGCCACGGGGAGCAGCGGGGGCCCGGTGCTGGTGTGGCGCGTCGCCGATCAGAAAAGGCTGGCGCGCCTGCCCACCACCTTCAGTGCGGACGGTCCGCTGGTCTTCTCACCGGACGGCCGGCTCATCGCCTGCGCCGGGCCGGAGAACCGGCTTGAAGTCTGGCATGTTGGCGCTGTCAAGTTGCTTCACTCCTTCGAGGCGGCGCATTCCCTCGCATGCGCGACTTTCAGCCCTGACGGGCAACGGCTCGCCGCCGGCGGCGGCCCCGTGTCCAAACCCGCCGCCGTAAAGGCCGCCAAGGATCCCGTCTCGAAGGGCGCCAAGGATGCTGCGCCCAGGGGCGTGGTCTCCGTCTGGGACCTCGACAAGGCGAAGATCGTCGCGACGTGGACCGAGGAGCGTTTGGACCGCGTCGCCTGCCTGGCCTTCTCCCCCAAGGGCGCCATCCTCGCCGGTGGCGGCGGCAAGGCGACGCCGAGCAAGACCACCGCGGCGCCCGACATCTTCTCCCGGGGCGACGTCGCCGTCTGGAACTGGAGCGCGGGGCGCCGCCTCGCCCTCCTCTCCGGCCACGAAGGAAGCCCACTCGCCTTGACGTTTTCGCCGGATGGCCGCCTGTGCGCCTCCTGTGGCGCCGAGGGAACCGTGCGTCTCTGGGACATTGACATTGCACTCACGGAAAAATGAGGCTCATCCGGGACACGCGGACACGCGCGTTTTGGATTCCGGGTGGAGTCATTTGCCGGTATCCTGTTACGGGTTCCTCTTCTCTGTTCGCGTGAGCAGCAAGGCATGCCGGCCATCGACTTTCGCAAAGTTCGAGAGGCGGTTTCCATGGCGGATGTCCTTGGGCTACTCGGTTTTGAGGCTGCCCGATCCGCCGGAAGCCAGGTTCGGGGACCGTGCCCCCTGCATGGCGAAGAAGGCGGCAACCGCGTGTTTTCCGCCATTCTCATCAAGCATGCCTTCCGCTGCTTCAAGTGCGGAGCCGCCGGAAACCAGCTCGACCTTTGGGCGAAAGCGGCCAGGAAGCCGGTCCATGAAGCCGCCCTTGAATTGTGCGCTCGTCTGCATCGAGAGGTTCCCTGGCTGCACAAGCGAACAGAGAAGAGGAACCCGTAACGGGACTGCGCGAGGCGACCGACGAAAACAACACGCGAAAACCGGATGAGGCAAAAATGAGACGGTGACGGCGCTATCCAGAGGCCGGCCTGAACGGACCTGCGCGGCTGCTGCTGCGTGGGAATGCGGAGCGTATTTTCGTCAGGCGTGGAGTGTGATTGCCGAAGGTGGATCGTGACCCGATTTGCCCGAGGTTGGCCGCAAGCTTTTCGTTACCACGGCGCAGACTCTGGTCGGGCAGGTCACCGTGGAAGCGGAAGGCTGGGACCGGCGGTGCTTAAAATGGATAAACTGGAGAAAATGGAGAAAACGTAACTTGCTTCCCCGAAGAAATGGGGCACACTAAAGGCCGCCTGCCTCTATCCCCAGCGAAAACCCCTCGTGCAGAAAGGCGGATGCACCGTGAAGAAACTCGCAAGAACGGTTCTGGCCTGCGCCCTGTTGTGCTTGGCTGCGCCTGTAGCCCAAGCGGGCATCATCTCGATCGACGACGGCCCCGGTGGTATGACGTTGAGTGTGGCATCGCCCTTTTCGATTACTTCGCCGGGGGCTGCTCCCCCTGGATCCGGTACCGTGATCAACGGTAGCAACTTCGCTTCGAACAACTTTAGCGCTTTCAATCTTTCCGGGGAAACTCTCTCCTTCACGTTCACTAACCAGCTCAACTGGAACTCGGACGTTTATTTTTATCGGTATTTCACCGATGCAGGGGGGAACTCGGATCTCTTTGTGATTCAGGGGTTTGCCAATACGACGCCCGATCACGTCACGTTCATATCCGGGGATTCGTTGAACGGGAACCCACTCGCCCTTGTCCCCAACAACACGACGGCCACCCCGATTAATCTGGGTTCACTTGCAGAGAATAACGACTGGCAACTGGCGTTCGATACCGGTGTCGACCAGTATTATATCCGTTCCACCGTCCCCGAACCCACCAGCCTGGCGCTGTTCGGCATGTTGACCGCCGCCGGATACTTCGGCTGGCGACGCCGGAAGCAGCTTGCGTGAGCATGAGAGCGGCGGCGTGAACGTAACGGAGCCTCGGACGTCTGTCCGAGGCTCTTTGTGTTTCATACCGCGAAGTCGAAGACAAGCTGATTGCCGAAGGTGGGACTCGAACCCACACACCCTTACGGATAATAGATTTTGAGTCTATCGCGTCTGCCATTCCGCCACTTCGGCGTTCTCCTACACAATATCCGTCACGCGAGACGCGGACAAGGTTCGGACTTTCTTCGAGCCATGCCCGTTTCTATTCCCAAAAAGCGAGACGCCGCAGATCGCGGCGTCTCACGCTTACGGTCAGGCTCCTTGAGCCTCAGCCGGTCAGGATACGATTCTTCGGCCTGCTCGGGCTCAGCGGGGGCAGCAGTTGGCCGCCGAACCAGCCGCCGGCGAGGGACAGGACGAGGATGGCGAGCATCATGAGCAGGGTCTTTTCGAGGACCGTGGTCGGGTTGCCGAGTTGCATGGCGGCGTAGGACAGCGCCGCGCCCAGGCCGACGCAGAGTCCCTGCTTGAAGCCGTTGAAGGTGCAGGCGCCGGCGAGGCCGGAGCCGAACAGGATGGCCAGGCCGGAGATTTCCCAGCTGACGAGCTGCGCCTGCAAATGGGACCGCAGCGCGAGCGCCCCCTGGCTGGCGTTGAGCGCGAACTCCAGGATGACGTTCGACCACATTACGCCACCGACGACGATCGCGATCCCGAACAGCACTCGCGTCAAATGCACGGGCCCGTCGAACAGGCGAAACGAGGCGGGCAGGCTGATCTTCGGCCGGTTGGAGGTCGAAGCGGCCTCCGGCGGCGGCGTGAACACCGGCGTGGGCCGCCAGATGAGCGTCCCCAGCAAGCCGCCCAGGGCGCCGAAGGCCAGGTGCAGAATGGGTTGCCCGATGATGGCCGCTTCAGTGAAGACGTCCCCGGTTTGCCGCTGCAGGAAGAGGAAAATGATGCCGTTGATCAGGCCGATGAGGCTGCCGTAGAGCGTGCCACGGCGCTGGCCCGCGCCGCAGATGGCGCCGCCGATGATGAGCGTCATGCCCTGGACGGCGTGCAACAGAACGATGCCCCACAGCGTCGACCAGACCGGTCCGTGCTCGCCGCTCGCCATGAATCCGGCCGAGATCATCTGCTGGATCGAGTAGGCCAGCCCCTGGGCGAGCAACAGGCCGATGACCATGCGGCCCCAAGGCGTCTTTTGCCAGTTGTCCTCGTCCGCGGCGGCGGCAGGGGCGGACGGCGTGTAGGAAGAAACCTGAAACTGCAGGCGCACGCCGCAGGCGGGGCAGCTCAGGCGCTGCTCGAAGACCTGCTTGCATTGGGGGCAAACCATCGACATGAGTCGGAGTTCCTGTTCCCGTGCCGCAGAGCCGGCGAGGCGTATTGGGGGCGCTCTTCTCGACACAACCTGCAAAACTATAGTTCATTTCCGGAGCGGAAGTGCGAAAATCAGGGGAACAATATGCCACGTTTGTGAAATGATGCGGCTTGGCAACGCAAAGGGGACTGTCCCTTTCGCTTGGGCGCAATACCAGGCTCCTTGGCAGGGCGAGAGGGACAGTCCCCTTTTGCGTTGCCGAGCCAAACGATGCGAACACCATGGATACTTTCATCCTCGCCATCGATCAGGGTACCACCAGCACCCGCGCCCTCGTGTTTGACCAGCGGGGCGCCTGCCGCGGCAGCGCCGGCCGGGATGTGACGCAGCACTTTCCGGCCCCCGGCCTGGTCGAGCATGACGCCGTCGAGATCTGGCGCACGGTGAGTGAAGTGGTCCCCGCCGCCCTGGCCGGCGCGGGGGTCAACGCCGCGCAGATCGCCGCCGTCGGCGTCACCAATCAGCGGGAGACCGTCGTTCTCTGGGACCGGGCCACCGGGAAACCGATCGCGCATGCTCTCGTCTGGCAGGATCGCCGCACTGCCGACTTCTGCCGCCTCCATCGGGACAGCGAGGACTGGCTGCGCGGCAAGACCGGTCTCTTGCTCGACCCCTACTTCTCCGCGACGAAGCTGCGCTGGCTGCTCGACAACGTGCCCGGCGCTCGCGCCGCCGCCGAGCGCGGCGAGCTTCTGGCCGGGACCATCGACACCTGGCTGCTCTGGAACCTCACCGGCGGCGCGACTCACGCCACCGATGTCAGCAACGCCTCGCGCACGCTCTTGTGCAACATCCACGACGCCGCCTGGGACGACGATCTTCTCCGCTTCTTCCACATCCCGGCCGGTTTGCTGCCCCGCATCCAGCCAAGCGCCTCCGCCTTCGGCGCCACCGCCGGCCTCGCGTTCCTGCCCGACGGCATTTCCATCACCGGCTGCGCCGGCGATCAGCAGGCCGCCCTGTTCGGCCAGGGCGGCTTCACTCCCGGAGCCGCCAAGTGCACCTACGGCACCGGCGCCTTCTTCCTCGAGCATACCGGGACGGCGCCGGTCCTGTCGCGCCATCGCCTGCTCGCCAGCCTCGCCGCCACGGTCTCCGAACAGAAGCAGTACGTCCTGGAGGGGAGCGTTTTCGTCGCCGGCGCGGCGGTGCAGTGGCTGCGCGACGGCATGCGCTTCATCCCCACCGCCCCGGAGGTGGAGGCCCTCGCCGCCCAGTCCGACCCGTCCCAGCCGGTGATCTTCGTCCCCGCTTTCGTCGGCCTCGGCGCCGCACTGGGTCCCCGACGCGCGTGGCGTCCTCTTCGGTTTGACCCGCAACACCACGGCCGCCGACCTGGGCGCGTGCCGCCCTGGAAGGGGTCGCGCTGCAGGTGGCGGACCTCATCGAAGCGGCCGCCGGGGATACCGGTCAAGCGCTCGCGGCGCTGGCGGTGGACGGCGGCATGGCGCGAAACGCCTGGTTCCTGCACAAGCAGGCGGACCTGCTCGGCATCCCGGTCCTGGCCTCGGGACAGAGCGAGGCGACCGCGCTGGGAGCGGCCTTCCTGGCCGGACTGCACATCGGCTACTGGCCGAGCGTCGAGTCGCTGCGCGAGTTGCTGGCCGCCGGAACGCGCTACGAGCCGAAGCTGCCGGCCGCGGAGCGAGCGCGGCGCCGCGACGAGTGGCGCCGCGCCGTGCGGGCGGTCATCGCGTTCTACCAGGATGAGCGGCCGAATTGAACGAGCACTGGATGGAACGCGACGGCGCGAGGTGGACGCAGCGGAAAGGTGAATCGGGGCGACAAGACGCCTATCGAACTTTTGGGCGCCTCCTGGGAAACCGCGCTGGGGAGAGTTTTTCCGGAGCGCCAGAAGGCGCAAAAGAGTCGTAAGCCAGGCGCGATTGTGCTTCACATGGTCCCTCGCCGACATCATCATTTGGCTTGGGATACGATTTCGCTGACTTCCTCAGGCGAGTAAGTGAAAATAGGGCGAATCTCGACTTCGGCATCAGTGGTCATCGGGCAGCGCTTGACCCAGGCAATGGCCTCTTCCATCGATTTCACCTGCCAAATCGAGTAGCCGGCTACCAACTCCTTGGTTTCGGTAAACGGGCCGTCCGTAACGATACGGTCCTTTCCGGAGAAACGAACACGAACGCCCGTTGAGCTTGGCATCAGGCCTTCCGCGGCGAGCACGATTCCTGCCTTGACCAGTTCCGCTTGGAATTGCTCCATCTCTTCCCACGCTTGCGCGGTCGGCATCACCCCGGCTTCGGTATCCTTGGTGGCCTTGCCCAACACCATGACTCTCATGTTTTCTCCTCACTTGTGTGCAAGATGCGCTTCCCCTTGGATTTGCTCAGCAAACAGCTTTGCCGAGCGCTCACTCCATGGTCGAACGGGCCAGGACGAGATCGACACCCGGAACAGAACTTAAATGGCTAACGAGTCCATTTCTCGTTCGTGTCGCCGGAGGAATCCGGCGTTGCCCCGCAAAAGCTCAAATCCCGTCGCCAGTTGCTTCCGCAACCAGCGGCGGGATTTGACCTGCGAAACAATCGGGGCGACAGGATTTGAACCTGCGACTTCGTGGTCCCAAACCACGCGCTCTAGCCATGCTGAGCTACGCCCCGTTCTTTTTACCGTATCGCTTCCCCCCTCGGAAATCCAGCGGGGACCACTCACTTGCTGAGCTTGAAGGAGTCGAGGAAGCGCTCCGCGTCCTTGCTGTGTACGAACGCCTTCGAGCCGGAGACGACCGTCTGGTACAGCCGCATCTCCACGGCGTAGACGCGGGTCCGCACGGCGCCCTTGTCGTTCTCGATGAGCAGCTCGCGGCCGGGGTACTTGCCCAGCGCGATCTTCTTTTCCGCTTTCAACCTCCCCTTGGCGCTGGTCACGGCGCCGTTGCGGGCGAAGTTGAGCCGCTTCTCATCGTCGGCGCCCTTGAAGGCGCCTTCGGGAAAGTCGGCGAAGCTGACGACGAACGCCGCGTTCTCCTTCTTCAGCTCGACCAGGAGCATCTTCAGCTCGAGCGTGCCCAGCCCGGTCTTGGCGATCTGGATCGACTCGAGCGGGATCCCGGGGACGAGCACATCGTAGCCCCCCTCCTTGGAATGGAACGGCTTCCAGTCCTTGCCCGCATCGCCGGCCGCGCCGGCGACGAAAGGCAGGGCGAGGATGATGACGAGGAGACGCTTCATGGTGAGGATACCGTGGAGGTCGAGCAGGTTCAGGGGCCGCCGCTATCTTCGGATCGGAACGGGCGTCGGCGAGCGGTCCCGGCCGTCAAAATCGTCGGCTCCCCGGGGGCACGAAGCCGCGGCAGGCCCCGGTCACTTCCGCAACTGCTCGACCACGCGCTCGAAGTCATCGTTCGATTCGAAACGGATGATCACTTGCCCCCTATCCTTCCCTTGGACGCGGATCTCGACGGGAGTGGCGAGTTTTTGCCGCGAGCTCCTCCTCCAGGCTGCGGACATGCGGCGTCTTGTGCTCGGTCGCTTCCCGCTCGCGCGGCTGGCGGCGGGCTTGACCTGCCTCACGAGCGTTTCGGTCGCCTTCACGGAGAGGCCCATGGCGACGATCTGCTTGTAGAGCAGATCTGCCGCTCCTTGCTCTTCACTCCTTCAGCAGCTTGGCGTGGGCCTCGCTGATCTGGCCGACGCGAACGCCGTCCTGCACCTCGGGCGTCAGTTCGAGCAGGTTGACGAGGCTGGTGATCGTCGTGCGGGCCAGACCGAGGCGGCTGCGCCAGCTTGGTCGTGGCTCATGCTGGAAACGCTCGAGGTATTCCTGAAGCCCGCGCCTTCTCGATCGGGTTGAGGTCCGGCGCGGTGGATGTTCTCCACGAGGGCGGCCTCGAGCACCTGCTGATCGTTGAAGTCGACGACGCGCACCGGCACGGTCGCCAGGCCAGCCTCCCGCGCCGCCCTTAGTCGACGTTCGCCCGCGATCAGTTGATAGCCATCTGCCGCCTGGCGCACCACCAGCGGCTGGAGGATGCCGTGGGTGCGAACGCCGGCGCTCAAGGCGGACAGCTCGTCCTGGTCAAAGCGCCGCGGCTGCCAGGGGTTCTCGTGAATCTGGTCGAGGCGGATCTCGCTTCCCAGCGGCGCCGTCTCGCCTTCCGCGGGCCCGCCCAGAAGAGCATCTAGGCCGCGTCCAAGTCGTTTCTTTTCCATCGCCTCTTCCTCCTCCTTGAGGTTGCAACCGGCCGGGATTCTACAACGGGACCGGAGCGGGGACAAGCAGAAGTGAAACGCGAGCCGGCGGCACAGGTGTTCCGCGCGGAACATCTTCGCCAGGCGGCAGGGTCGGTTCCGCGCGGAACGACCGGCGCCGATCCGGTCAAGCCCGGCGCGTTTGGTTGAGGAGCCGGCGCGGTGAGGCTGCGCGTGAACCGCAAGCGGACGCGACGCGCGGGACGGACGACCGCAATGTCGATAGGCGCCGGCTCCTAGCCAGATCGTGCCCGACCGGACCCACCGGCTCTTCCTGTCGGCGAGCGGCAAAGCGGAACCGAACAAAACGCGGACGCTCACCTCCATCCGAGCCCAGGACCAGGCGGCAAACGCCCGCTCCTCCGCTCGGCTGGCGCCCTTTTTTCACTTGGTCTTTTTTTTGTGAAAGCCTTCGTTGTAAGATTCCGCCCGTCGCGAGGAACGGAACCCTGGCGACGCCGGCCCGGAACAAGGCAGTTCGAGGCCACCCCGAGATGAGGCAGGGATGAACGGATTCATCCGGACACCACACCACGACCTCCCATCCTTTTCCTACCTCCAGGCGCTTAGACCCGAGTGACTCGCCGCGGACCCGCGCTCCTCCGCCCGGACTCCGTTTGCGCTCGGTGTGCGCCCCGGTCTCCTTGTTCGCGCTTGCCGGATGGCCCCCCCCATCCCCCATGTCCTTGAAGGAACGCAAGAGGCATGAATCGCAACCCCATTCTGTTTCGCGTCGACGCCACGCCCGAAGCCGGCTACGAACGGCTCGCCCGCTGCATGGTTTTCTCCGCCGCCCTCCAGCGGCGGCGCCGGCCGACGCACTTCCTGTCCCAGCTCGATCCACGCCACCTGGCCTTGCCCGTCAAGCGCATCGGCAATGAATGGATCCCCGCCGAGCATCCGGCCGGCTCGTTCGACGACCTCGGTCAGGTGCTGCAGCAGGTCCGCAAGCTGAAACCGGCCGCCATCGTGCTCGACGCCGAGACGCCGCAGGACTATCTGTGCGAGCTGGCCGCCACCGGGACGTTCCTGGTGTCGCTCGACCATCAAGGGCTGCTCCCCTTTCCGGGCCAGCTCCTGCTCAACCCGCTCCTCGGCCCGAGCCGCGAGAGCTACGAGTTCACCCCCGGCGCCCAGGTCCTGATGGGGCGGCGCTATACCCTGGTGCGCCCCGAGATTCGCCGGCACCGGCCCACGCGGGCGCAGGAGCCGGCCCCGCTGCCGGCGCCTGCCGGCAAGGCGGGGAGCGGACAGTTTCGCGCCCTGGTCGCGCTGGGGGAGGATGATCCGAACGGCAAGACGCTGGAGCTGACGAAGCTGATGCTGGCGATGCCGAAGGTGGGCCGCGTCGACGTCGTCCTGCGGCGCGAGCACCCGGATTTCGACAAGCTCCAGGACCTGGCGACGCAGCAACCCGAGCGCCTCGAGTTGGCCATCGATCCGCCCGAGATCGTCGCCCGCATCGTCCGCTGCCACTTCGCCGTCACCAACGGCAGCGGCTGGTCCCTCGAGCTCGCCTGCGTCGGCGTGCCGCAACTCATGATCCTCCAGCAGGAGTCTCACTGGCCCAACGCCCAGCGCATGGAGGAGGAGGGCTGCGCCTCCTGCCTCGGCTGGCACGAGAACGTCTCCGCTCAGACGATCCGCCTCGCCGTGCAGAACCTCCTCACCGATCCTCTCGAGCGCCAGGCCATGGCGCGCAACGGCCGCAAGCTGATCGACGGCCGGGGCGCCGACCGCATCGTCAACGGTCTGGAGATCATGCTGCACCGCCCGACGCCGACGATCGGGACGATGGAGATGGCGGCGTGAAGAAGGCCGCGGCCTACGTACAATGAAGGCGACAGTTACCAGCTCCGGGGCGTAGGCCCCGGAGCCTTTGCGTTTTGTCGAGGGCTGCGCCCCGCTGGTCCTCTCCTGGAGGACGCCGCCATGGACAAGAACGAAGTCGCCGCCATCCTCGAAGAGATCGGGACCATCCTCGAGCTGCAGGGCGAGAACTCCTTCCGCTGCAACGCCTATCACAACGCCGGCCGCGCCATCGCGCAGCTCGAGGAGAACCTCGATGAGCTGGTCGCCGCCGATCAACTCGGCACGATCCCGGGCATCGGCTCCACGCTCAAGGACAAGATCAGCACGCTCGTCAAGACCGGCGGCCTCCCCTTCTACGATGAGCTGAAGAAGAAGACCCCCGCCGGGCTCATCGAGATGCTGCGCCTGCCGAGCATGGGCCCCAAGAAGGTCAAGCTTCTTTACGAGCAGCTCGGCATTGACGACCTGGACAAGCTGCGTGCCGCCTGCCAGGACGGCCGCGTCGCCACCATCAAGGGCTTCGGCCAGAAGACGCAGGACAAGATCCTGGAAGGGCTCGCCTTCCTCGGCCAGATGGGCCGGCGCGTCCGCCTCGACGAGGCGATGGCGCTCTCCGATCTGCTCGTCGAAGGGATGAGGAAAGTCCGCGGCGTGAGGCGCCTGGAGGTCTGCGGCAGCGTGCGGCGGCGGCGCGAGACCGTCGCGGACATCGATCTCCTCATCAGCGCGGACGACGCCGGGCCGATCATGAAGGCGTTTGTCACTCTGCCGCAGGTCCAGAAGGTGATCGCCCAGGGGGAGACCAAGTCGAGCGTCATGGTGATGGCGTACGAGGAGGGGGGCGCCAAGGTTGTCCTGCAAGCCGACCTGCGCGTCGTTTCCGACAAGCAGTTCCCCTTCGCTCTCAATTATTTTACCGGCAGCAAGGAACACAACGTCGCGATGCGGCAGCGGGCCATCGAGTATGGCCTCAAGCTCAACGAGTACGAGCTGGTGGGAGAGAAGAAGAGCGTCGCCTGCAAGGACGAGGCGGACATCTACAAGGCGCTCGATCTGGATTATGTGCCGCCGGAGCTGCGCGAGAACACGGGGGAGATCGCCGCGGCCGCCCGCCATGAACTCCCCGCGTTGATTGCCGGGGGGGACTTGACCGGCGTCTTCCATTGCCACACCGACTGGAGCGACGGCGCCGCCACGCTCGAAGAGATGGCGAACGCGGCGCGGAAGCTCGGCCTCAAGTACCTGGGCATCGGCGATCACTCGCAATCGCTCAAGATGGCCAACGGCCTGACCCCCGAGCGCGTTCGCGAGCAGCAGGAGCGGATCGACGAGCTGAACGGTCGTCTCCGTGGCTTCCACGTCTTTAAGGGGACCGAGTGCGATATCCTGGCGGACGGCGCCCTCGACTTTCCGGACGAGGTGCTGGAGACGTTCGACTATGTCGTCGCCAGCGTGCACACGCACTTCGGCCAGACGCAGGAGGACATGACGCGGCGCATCGTGCGCGCCGTGTCTCATCCGAAAGTGACGATGCTGGGACACGCGACCGGCCGGCTCATCCTGCGCCGCGACGCCTACAAGGTGGACCTCGACGCGGTCCTCAAGGCGGCGGCGGAGCACGGCACGATGATCGAGATCAACGCCAGCCCGCAGCGGCTGGACATCGACTGGGTGCAATGCAAGCGGGCGCGGGCGCTGGGGGTGAAGCTGGTGATCAATCCGGACGCGCATGCGCCGGGGGAGATCGCCTACACCCGTTGGGGCGTGAACGTGGCGCGGCGCGGCTGGCTGGAAAAAGGGGACGTGTTCAACACGCAAAGCCTGGCGGAAGTGACCAGGGCGCTGGCGCGAATGAAGCAAAGGAAACGCTGACGGGCGCCGTCCCGCCATCCGGAAGTGAAACGGCGCCAGGCTCTGCCTGGCGCCGTTGTTGAAGTCGCGTCGGCGGGCCTCAATCGCGGCGGCCCATGCCCCTGGGCGCGCCGGGCGGCGAACCGAAAGACGGCGGCGCGCCCGGCGGCGCCCCGGGCGGTCCGTAGCCCGGTGGGAACGTGCCTGCCGGCGGCGCCTTCTTGGGGGGCGTCGCCTCGTACTCGAGAATGCGCAGCCCTTCCTGTTCGAGGAACGGAATCTCGACGGGCGCGGCGGCGACGCGCTCGAGCCAAGTCCGCGCCATGATCTTGACGGCGTTGGCGTCCAGGCCGCCGGTCCTGCGATCGACGAGATCGAACGACTGACCGAAGAGTCGGGACAGGATCTTCCCGTCGAGGTCGAGGTCGCGCGGCATCTTGCTCAGTTCGTCGCGGAACTTGAGAAGCTGATCGGTCTTCTTTTCCTCGATGAGATAGTAGACAAGCGCCCACGAGGCCGCGCGGGCGAAGCGGTATTCCTCATGGATTCTGCGGTTCTGCGCCTCGCGGTCCTTAGCATCCCTTAGCTCCTCTCTTAACCGGTGCGCCTTGCGGAAGACCTCATCGGTCACCACGTCCATGAAAAGCTCGGCGGCCTTGTCAACCTCCGCCTTGTCGTCGTCGATCTTGCGTTCCTTGCGGAAATAGTTGAAAGCGACGGCGTGGGCCCAGTTGGGCGCCCCGATCTTCACATACGGCGCGGCCGGGGGGGTCTCGAAATAACTGGCGAGCCCCTCCATCAGCCATTCGGGCGCCTTGACGCCGCGCGGGATCAAGCCGCTGGACACGAGGAGCTGGCGGGTCACCTCGTGATTGAGGGTGACGCGATCCGCATCCTCCTCGATGGCCCGGTGAATCACCGAGAACATTTGCAGGAGCGAGTAGGAGGGCGCATACGTGGCCGCATCCTTTCGTTTCCAGAGGTCCGCGGAAACGAAGTCTTCCCGTCTGAGACTCGCCGCATTCAGGGCCTTGATCGCGAGCATCTCGTCGATGCGTTTTTCGAACTCGAGGAAGCCCTTGTCCGTGCTCTTGGCGGAGAGCACGATCACGTTATCGCGAGCCGGCGTGAAGCCATGGTAGGCGGTCGGCGGCCGGCCCCAGTAGTCCTGCTGGCTTTCGTAGTCGCGGATCTTGTCGACAAGCACGACAACCAGCTGGTGCTTGGGCATCCCGGGGACGGGCAACTTCTTCACGACGAACCAGTAGTAGAACGTTTCGAATGACTCCTCGAGCCGGACCAGCCGGCGCTGCATAAACGCCTTGTTTTCTTCCCTGTCTTGCATCGTGTTGTAGATGGCGAAGTGCCCGGGGTCCGCGTCGCTGCGGACGAACTTGGCGTAGCGCTCCTCGGTAAGGCGAGTCAGCACCTCCTTCAGGGCGGGGTCCGGCGCCGTCACGGGCTTCTTCATCTCGCCACGCAGCTGGGCGTACGCCTTGTAGACCGGATCGCCGCCATCCTTCTTGCCGATCTCGTCCATCACCTGGTGGAACTCCCGAAGCAGGCCGTGGCGCAAAGCGAATTGCGCCAGATCCAGCGAAGCGCCCTTCTTGAGCTTCTTGGCGAACTCCGCGGCGTACGACTCTCGTTTCAGCGTGATCGGCTGAAGGCTCATGACCTTGAAGACGGGCGAGCCCGGGGTCAACATCGGACCGTAGAACGGGAAGGACACGGACTTCATGCCCCAGCGCTGATCGAGGTCGACGAGATTGAGGAAGCGAACCGTCGGCAAAGTGTGGGGCGTCATGCTCTTGGCGTCGAGGCAGGCGTAAACCCAGACGTCACCGGGCTCGCCGATGCCGAGGCCCCCCTTGGGCGTTTCCGGTTCGCTCGAGCCGACGAAGCCGACGCCGCCAACCATTCCGGGCCCCCCGACCATGCCGGGACCGCCAACCATACCGGGGCCCCCGACCATGCCGACACCACCGACCATGCCAGGACCGCCGATCATGCCGGGAGGGCCACCGATCATTCCCGGAGGACCGCCGATCATGCCGGGAGGACCACCGATCATGCCCGGTCCCTTCCCCATCATGCCCGGAGGGGGCCCACCGATCATGCCGGCGCCACCGCCCCTTCCTCCTCCGATCATGCCGGGGGCGCCAATCATGCCGGCGCCGCCAACCATGCTTGCCCCGGCGCCGCCGCCACCGGACTTGAGGCCATCCACGATCTTCGCCATCTGCGTGACGTTGACGCGCACCCAGATGAAATCGGCGGCGGCCGAGCCGGCGTCGTAAAGACAGGCGCCGGCAAGGCCCAGCGCGATCAGCGTACGTTTCATGTCGTTACCTCGAAATGACTTCCCCTCACAGGCCTTCTTATTCTGTCACGACGAGGACGCCAGAGCAACGGTTTTTTGGAGGCTTTTGCAGAAGGGCGTGGAAAGAAATGGTTCACGAGCGTGTACAAGACGTAAACAGCATGCCGATAGGGGAGAAGAGGCCCTTCCCGGATTCGAACCGGGGCTGGCGGATTTGCAGTCCGCCCAAAAAAAACGCAGACAAGGCCCTGGCAAGCAAGGACTTGAACGCGGGACCGGCAGAAACGCCTGCCCCGCGCCGTAGCGGCGCCTGAATCGGCCAGGCTATCAACTCTCCGCCAGTTCGCCGAAAGCCAGATCGAGAATCCGATCGCGATTGGGGCCGCACAGGCTGGCAAAAAACCAGTCCTGTCCCGCGCCGCCGCTGAGGGTATCGGCGGCGCCGTCGTCGGCGACCTTGTCGGCAAGGAACAGGCGCAGCGCCTGGGTACGGGCGTCGTACGACGAGGGTGACCACGTGGACTGGACCGAGCGCAGCGCGCTCTGGCGATCCTGGAAGGCGGCGCCGTCGAGGAACAGGCCGGCCAGAACCAAGTCGTCGCCCTGTCCGCCATTGATGGTGTCGGAGCCGGCGCCGCCGATGAGGACGTCGTTCCTTACGCCGCCCGTGATGACATCGTCGCCGGCGCCGCCGTCGATGAGGTTGAAGCCGCCGCCTCCGCGAAGGGCGTCATTGCCGTCGCCGCCGTAGATTTCGGTGGGCAGAGTGATCCCGCCGACGACCTGGACATTGTCATTGCCGCCGAGCGCATGGATGACATGCGAGTGACGCCCAGGAAGGTCTGCTGCGTTCCGTTGAGCTTGACCTTGATTTCCGGGGCGCCGCCGCCGGGATTGACCTGGATGACATCGTCCCCTGCGTGCCGACGATCACCAGCTCCGTGCCGTGCATGGCCATCCCCTGGACGGCGACCAGTTGCGTGACCGGCTTGCTGACGCCGTGGTCCTTGTCGGTGGCGGTCATGCTGACGGTGTACAGACCGGCGCTGGCGAAGGTGTGCGACGTCGTCTTGCCGCTGAGGCCCGTGACCGATTGGCTGTAGCCGTCGCCCCAGTTGATGGCGTAGGTGAAGCCGGCGGCCTGGTCCGGCTGCGACGGGTCCGTCGCCGCGAGGGTGAACGTGACCGAAACGCCGGGCAACGTCGTCGCAGGGCCGCTCAGGGAGGCGGTGGGCGGCACGTTGTTGATCGTCACTCGCTTGCAGCCGCCGTAACCGTCGATTACCACGACGACCTCAACCGCCGCGGCTTCTCCATCACCAACCCCAACGCCAAGACCACCTGCGGCTGCGGCAGCAGCTACTCCATGTGAGAATGCAAAATGCCAATTGAAGAATGCAGAATGAGCCGGCGGTTCATTCTGCATTCTTCATTCTGACTTCTGCATTCTGCATTTCCCAGAAGGGCGCTTAGCTCAGCGGCTAGAGCACCTGGTTTACACCCAGGGGGTCGGGGGTTCGAAACCCTCAGCGCCCAGTTTGACGGCCAGTTGTCACGGCGATTCCGCTGCACGACGATACTGGCGATTTGACGCTTCGGTGTGACAGATGGCGTCCCTGCGCGAACAGTTTCTGACTCTCGTGCCCGGCAGGAGGCGACTTGCCCACCTCTCGTTGTGCGAAAAGGCCTTGGCAACGTGGACGGCCTATGTGCGATCACGCGGAAGGGTCAGTTACGCGGAAACCGTTTGCGGAACGAACCAGACCGTCGATGCGGCATTGCCACAGGATGCGTTCCAGTGCGCGAAGCAAGGTCGGGATGTCGCCAATGTCGACGCGCGATACGGGGAGCCAATCGCGGCGCTGCAGGATGGCGACCTTGTGTTTCCGGATGCGATCAGATTTGCATATTACTCCGTCTACAATCTGTTCAGGAAGTACGTGGCTGGAGAAGAGGTGGACGATTGGCTGATCGTGAATCAGGCGCTGTCAGCCGAACCTGACAAGAACCGGTGGGCTCCGCTTCTTGCCGCGGCAATCACGGAGGCGAAAGATGAGGGAGGAGCAGCAGACCCATCGCCCCCCGCGGCGTGACGGCTGCCCTCGGGGCTTCCCGCGGAGCGTCCCGATTCGCATCGCGGGGTCGATGCGTGACGGTGTCGAGGTGGAGTGGCTTGAGTCGTACGCCGAGATCGTCCCCGACTTCTGCGCCGAGGCGCTGCCGCAACTCGCCGCGGCCGGTGACCCCGGCGAAGTGCGGCTGGTGGTTTCGGCGTCGTGGTGAGGCCTATCCCGTGACGGCAATTGCCTCCCTCGTCAAAAGCGGCGCCCCGGCCGGTGGAATGAACCCGCTTCCCCAGCGCCGCCGCCTCCCCCGCCTGACCGACCGCTCGCTGCACCGACGCGTCGTAAAGGTGACGCCGGCCGACCCGCGCCTCCTCATTCCAGGCCCACGCCAGCTGCAAGAAAGAAAATCGTTGACAAGCTTCCCCAGAGCGGTTTGAATTCCCCGTGATAGGCTGACCGGCGCGGTGATAGGCTGACCGGCGCGCCGTTTTATGCTGACCGGCGCAGTGATATGCTGACCAGCGCCGGTCAGGTCCACTCAGTAGTTATGCCGCAGGAGTCCTCCTATGCCCCTCACCGATTTCGTCATCGCGGATACCAAGGATGCTCGCCGCGTTTGCGATGCAGCATGCCCAAGCGAGGAATTCAACGGCATGGATGCGAAGGGCATTGATCCCGTGAAGCTCGGAACGCTGTACGCCATCCTCACCAATACTGAATTCGACCCCTCCGCCACGACAGGCAGGCCACTTTGCGATGGCGGTGACGAGGGGCCGTGGGTGATCGAAGTCCCAAGCGACTTGGTCCAACGATTGGCGAAACTGGACGCGAAAGGGATTGCTGCTGCGGCGGCGAAATGGGCCAAGACGGAAGAGTTCTCTCCGCAGTACGACAATTGGCCACCTGAAGCTGTTCACGAGACGCTCATAGACATTGCTAAGCTATGCGTCCAGGCTACTGCTGCAAAGAAAAGTGTTCTGATGTGGATGTCGCTGTAGCGGCGTCGCGGCATAACAAGTCGCTGCAGCAGACGGCGGGGGCATTTCGGTTTTTCAGGGTTCGACGCTCTTCCAGCCCCCGCCGCTGCTGAGCGAGTCGTTGGGCCACAGAAGGCGCATTTGTTCGCGAAGCAGTGACCGTTGTCCCGGCGTCCGCCGTCGAGGGGCACGTCCGGGGTTATTCTTCACCCTACCGCAAACGGGAGAGGCGATGTTCAGAGTTGTGTCGCTAGTGCTGGCAGTCTCGGGGCTGGGTCTTGTTTCGTCGGCGTGGGCCGATGAGGGCGAGGACAGGGCCGCCGCGATCGTGGAGAAGCTCGGCGGGAGGGTCACCCGCGACGACAAGGCACCCGGCAAACCGGTTGTGGGTGTGTCGTTCGCAAACAAAGCCGCATTAAAGGTGGGGAACGCGGATTTGAAGGAGTTGGCCGCCCTGAAGAACCTCACCACACTTTCCCTACGCGGCACATCGGTTACGGACGCGGGGCTGAAGGAGTTGGCCCCCCTCAAGGGCCTCGCCACACTCGACCTGAGCGACACGCGGGTAACGGGTTCGGAACTGAAGGAGCTGGCCCCCCTCAAGGATCTCACCACACTCTCCCTCGACCGCTCCCAGGTGACAGATGAAGGGCTGAAGACGTTGCGGGAGATCAACTTGCTCCATGCGCTGTCCTGCGTAGAATCCATTTTCGGTCCGGGAGGTGCCACAACCGCGGATGGGAAGAGACCCAGAAAAGCGGAAGACGTCGTCGCTGTTGACTTGATCCAGACGCGCGTTACGAACGAAGGGCTAAAGGAATTGGCTGCCTTCAAGAACCTCACCACACTCTCCCTGAGCGAAACGCTGGTGACGGACGCGGGAATGAAGGACCTGGCCGCCCTCAAGAACCTCACCACACTCAGGCTGGCCTCCACAAAGGTGGGGGATGCGGGCGTGAAAGAGCTGGCCGCGCTCAAGAGCCTCACCACCCTCGATTTACGTAGCACGAACGTCACAGATGCGACGTTGAAGGAACTCCAGCAGGCTTTGCCAAAGTGCAAAATCAGGAAGTAATCGATGGAGCTGCCAAAGTCACGATTGCCGGGCAACCGGGCCCAACCAGGCGCTGCAGACAGACCGGGGCCGCATTACGGTTTTTCGGATTTCACAGCTTTCTCGGCGGCCCTGGCTGCTGAGCTTTATCGTTCGGCAGTCCTTCGGGTGTTGTCACGTTAAGAGGAGTTCTTCCATGCGGTTCCTGGTCCCGTTGTTGGTTCTATGCCTCTTGTTTACTGGCTGCGACGGATCCGCCAAGAAGACTGACGGCGAACGCTCCTTGGAATCGCGGCTGGACGCAGCGCTTGCGATCAAAGACGACAACACGCGCGGCAGCACGCTAACCGTTTTGGCAAGAGATGCTGCGGAAGCCGGCAACGGTCAAATCGTCAAGAAAGCAGTCGCGGGCATCCCGGATGGCAAACAGCACGAGAATGCCGCGCAAAGTAGCGCGATGAAACTGGCGGAGAAGGGCCAACATGAGGCGGCCACCGAGGTAGCCAAGATGATCGCTGACGAGAAACTGCGCGATAACGTGCTCAGGTCTCTGTCAGCGAAGAAGTAGTCGTTGCCGAACCATGACGTTGGACTTGACCGGGCCGCCATTCTGGTTTCGCGCGACACCATGCCGTTGCAGGCGGCCCGGCAAGTGAACCGTGTCATTCGGCGACGGAGGGCTTCGGGGTGGCGTGGGCGGACACCAAGCGGTTGATCGCGCAAATCGTCGGCCCGCGCCTGGCGGCCCTCGGGTTCGTCAACCCCGGCCGGGCGATGTGGCGGTTCCGCCCGGCCTTCGTGGATGTCGTCTGGTTCGAGTGCCGCCGGTCGTGGCGCTTTCAGCTGGAGTTCGCCTGCGGGCTTCGGGGCTGGCTCCCGAACAACCCGGCCCCGTGGGACTGTCCGTTCCGCGTCAGCCCGGCCCACACGTTCGGCTGGCCGGACGGGTGGTGGGCCTTCCAAGGGCGCCGTTGCCAAGCTTGCCGGCTGCTTCCGGAAGAGTGACGAGTTGCGAGTGACGAGTGACGAGACGGAAGCTGTCCCTGCTCACCACTCACGACTCACCACTCCACCCGGTCGCGTCCCAGAAACTCTGCCGTGCCCCCTGCCGGCCAATCAAAGCGTGCGGGCTGACCTGGGCGTGCGCCCTGGCGGCGCGGTCACGCCAGGAACGCGGGTCGTCCGAGTTAGCCGCATTATTCATCGGTCAGCGGTAGCGTAGCTGGCGGGTGATGCTCGGGACGAGGCCCCACTTCCATCGGTAATCGGGTTGCCCGTTCCGCATCCTTCGGGAAAGGGGCTGTTATGACCCTGCTCGGAGGGCAGCGCCGACGAACACGTAAATGGCCGTTCTTGTCAATAAGCGGGCGCCGCTCTGAGTGTGGGCGTGGATTGGGGTTGTCAATGTGCGTTGGAAGGATTTGAAAGGGCGGCGTGGCGGGGGCGTTTGCTGGCCCAATCGTGTCGTCATGCGTTTCAGTAACCGCGGCCTGACGAAATGAAAGAAACGAATGCGATGCGCGATCGAGGCGCTCCGAGTTGCAAGCGCCGCGCAAGGGGCTGGGTGGGGTGTGGCGCGGTGGCGCGGACCCCATTTCGTCGGCGCAAGCCCTAGCGTGGCATGGGGTTGGTGTGGTGGCCTCCGCGCCAAACGAGTTGGCGCGGAGGTGGCGCGGAGGATGGGCGCGCTGGGGCCAATGTGCTCGCATGTGGCGAACCGGCCGACGCGGGATCGGGGAGCTGGTCCGTGTATCAGTTCAGGGGCTCCGTCAGTTCGCCGAACGCGAGATCGAGAAGCCGATCGCGGTTGGGGCCGGTCAGGCTGGCGAAGAACCAGTCCTGTCCGGCGCCGCCGTGGAGCGTATCGGCGACACCGTCGTCGGCGACCTTGCCGGCGAGGAACAGGCGCAGGGCCTGGGAGCGAGCCTCATACGACGAGGTCGACCACGTGGACTGGGCCGACCGCAAGGCGGTCTGGCGATCCTGGAAGGAGGCGCCGTCGAGGAACAGGCCGCCCAGGACAAGATCGTCGCCCTGGCCGCCGTCGATGGTGTCGGCGCCGGCGCCGCCGATGAGGACGTCGTTCTTGACGCCGCCGGTGATGACATCGTCGCCGGCGCCGCCGTCGATGAGGTTGAAGCCGCCGCCTCCGCGGAGCGTGTCGTTGCCGTCGCCGCCGTAAATCTCGGTGGGGAGGGTGATGCCGCCGACGACCTGGACATTGTCATTGCCGCCGAGCGCATGGATGACAATGCGAGTGACGCCCAAGAAGGTCTGCTGCGTCCCGTTGAGCTTGACCTTAATTTCCGGGGCGCCGCCGCCGGGATTGACCTGGATGACATCGTCCCCCTGCGTGCCGACGATCACCAGCTCCGTGCCGTGCATGGCCATGCCCTGGACGGCGACCAGTTGCGTGACCGGTTTGCTGACGCCCCGATCCTTGTCGGTGGCGGTCATGCTGACGGTGTACAGGCCGGCGCTGGCGAAGGTGTGCGGCGTCGTCTTGCCGCTGAGGCCCGTGACCGACTGGCTGTAGCCGTCGCCCCAGTTGATGGCGTAGGTGAAGCCGGCGTCCTGGTCCGGTTGCGACGGGTCGGTCGCCCCGAGGGTGAACGTTAGCGTGCCGCCAGGCAGCGCGGTCGCGGGGCCGCTCAAAGACGCGGTGGGTGACACGTTGTTGACAGTGATCTGCTTGACGCCGCCGTTCCAGGTCCCATCCTCGTCTATGAGGGTGACCTGGATGTTGAATGTCGCCGGGCCGTCCTTGTAGGTGTGCGACACGCTTCCGGTCGCGGTGAATTGCTGTGTCACGCCGTCGCCCCAGCTCACGATGATCCGGGACACCGTGTCCGCGCCCGGGTCGGTGATCGGGCCGAGCGTCAGGGCGTATGGGGAATTCTCGTCGACCGCGGCCGTCCCCGTCAGGCGAATCGTCGGCGGCACGTTGGCGATCGCGACATCGTACCGGGCGGCCAAGTGCTCGCCGTCCTCGTCGAAGGCGAAGACATGGATGGCGTAGCTGCCGTCGTCGGCGTAAACGTGCGTCGCGACGCCGCTGGAAGCGGGATGTTCGCTGCTCGTGCCGTCGCCCCAGTAGATCTTGAAGCGTGTGGTCGTGTCGAGACCCGGGTCGCTGACGTTTGTCAGGTCGAGGCTGTAGGTCGAGCCCTCCACGCCGGAAGTTGGGCCGGCAGCCAGTGCCGGCGATCGGTCGTAGACGCCGACGTCGAGAGCGGGCGCGGCATACGCGGCCGAGCCCTCCAGGAGGGTCGCTTGAATGCGGTAAAGGGTGGTCGGCTTGCCGGCGCTGTCGGCGGGGCCGCCGTCGGCATAGGTGTGGCTGACCGTCGCGGGGTTTCCGGAGATCGTGTCTGTGTGGCCATCGCCCCAGTTGATGAGCCAGCCGGTGATCGGATCGGCTCCCGGCTCGTTCGCGGTCAGGTTGAGCACATAGGGAGCGCCTTCCAAGGCGAATGAGTCGCCGGCCACGGTCGGCTTCGGCGGAACGTCCCGTACGAGCACCGACAGCGGCGCGGCGGCGTAGGAGCCGTCTTCATCCGTCGCCGACGCCTGGATCGTGTAGGTGTTGGCGCCGTTGGCGTAGGTGTGGCTGACGCTGGCTGGGCTGCCCGGGATGGTTTCGACGTGGCCGTCGCCCCAGTTGATCGTCCAGTGGTCGATGGTGTCCGCGCCAGGATCGGCGGCGCCGAGGTTGACCGTGTAGGGCGAGCCCTCGTCAACGGCGGCGTCGCCAAGGACCGACAACGCCGGCGCCACATTCGCGACAGTCACCCTGAGCGTGTTGGGACTGACATAGGAGCCGTCCTCGTCGCTGGCGCCGAGTCGAATGGTGTACACGCCGTTGTCGGCGTAGGTGTGCAGCGCGCGATTCAGGTTGCCGGCCACGACGCTCGACTGCCCATCGCCCCAGGAGACGATCCATTGACGGATCGCGTCGGCGCCGGGATCGGTTGACCGCAGGACCAGGTTGTAGGGCGATCCTTCGAACGCCGTGGACCGGCCGCGCGGCGTGAGCGTCGGCGCGACGTTCAGGATTTCGACGCGAACGGTGTTGTTGGCCTGGTGGACGACGCCGTCCGAATCCACGTAGGTGGCGGTGATGATGTAGAAGCCGTTGTCGGCATATTTGTGCGTGGTCGAACTCGGGTCGCCGGCCACTGTGTCGCTCGTGCCGTCGCCCCAATGGATGCCCCAGCTCGACACGGCAGGCGAGCCGGCCTGGCCCTTCCCGAGCGTCAATGCATACGCGGCGCCCTCGGCGTCCGTCACAGGGCCGGAGATCGCGCGCGGCGTCAGCACCGTGAGATTCTTCGTCGCCGGGCCGTAGACGCCGTCTTCATCCTGAGCCGTGACCTGGATGACGAAGGCGCCGGCGCCGGCGTAGGTGTGCTGGACCGTGGCGGGGTTGCCGAAGTAGGTCTCGGTCGGCGTGCTGTCGTTCCAGTCGATCGTCCAGGACTGCACGTTGTCGGCGCCCGGATCGGTCGCGGACAGAACCAGCGTGTACAGGGAACTGGCTTCGACGGCGGCATTGCCGGAGAGCGACAAGGTCGGCGCGGTATTCGTGATCGTTAGCGGCGCGGTGGCGATATCGCTGAAGGTCTGCCCGCCGCCGACGACCGTCACCTTGACCGCGACCTGGTAGGCGCCGCTGTCGCCGAGGCCCAGCGCCTTGAGGTCCGTCCAGAGGAGCGTCGGGCTGACGCCAGTGACGATGCCGGTTCCGACGTTCCATTCGTAGGTGGTCGAGGTGGCGCCCGTTGGGATCAGAGAGCTGCCCGCGTCCAGCGTGAGGCTGCCCCCCTCCGCCAGCGTGTACGGACCGCCCGCGTTGGCTTGCGGGCTGCCGATGATAACGATCTTCTCGATCGTGTTGTACGACACGCCGAAGGTTTTCGCGGCGATCTTGACCGATCCGCTGGGCGGCAACGGCGTCACGGGATCGGTGGTGTAGCCGTAGGCGTCGAAGACGAGCGTGTCGCCCGGCAGCACGGTCGGGTCATTGCCGGCCACCGTCACGGTGCTCTGCAGGCGATTCACCTTGACCTGGATGGTGTCATTGCCGTCGTTGCCGTTGATCGCGGTCGTGGCCGTGAGCCCGGTGGCGTAGACGTTGATCGTGTCATCGGCGGCGCCGCCGTTGACCTTGGTGACGCTCGAGGCGCCGGTGGACAAGAGGTCGAGCGTGTCGGCGTCGTCGCCGAGGTTGATCGTCGTTGTCTTCGCGGTCGGCGTGTTGCGAATCGTGACGGTATCCAGACCGGCATTGGTGTTGAGCGTGAACGGGATCGTGAATTCGCCGGCGTTGACCGTATCGGCGCCAGCGGCGCTGGTCACGGTCAGCGCTTCCATGCCGCTGAACTGCACGATGTAGGAACGCGGATTCGGGGCCACCGTGGTGATGTTGAACGCGGCGACGCCGCCTGCGCCGGGGTTCGGGCCGGCGCTGGAAACATACAACTCATTGCCGACCACGAGCAGTTGCGTCGGCGCTTGCAGGCCGCTCGCGCCCCCTGAGCCGTCGCGCAGGCGCTGCACGATCGTCAAATGACCCGTGATAAGATCGTGCTGGAAAACGGCGACCGACTGCGAGCCGGTGGCGAACACCATCGTGTTGTCGGCGCTGACCGCGACAGAGGTGACCCCGTCGATACCGATGACGCCGTTGACGCCATTCTGGACCAACTGCACAAACGTCAATTCCCCGCTGGCCGGATCGCGGCTGAAAACGGCGATGGCATTGTCTCCCTGGCCGGCGACGTAGACGTTTTGCTGGAGCGGGTCCGAGCCAAGGGCCAGCGCCGCCGGGTCGCTCAATCCGTCCACGCCGCCGACGCCATCCGTGACCGTTTGCACGTAGGTCAATCCGCCGGTCGTCCGGTCCTGGGCGAACACAAGGAGGCTGTTGCTGTCGCGGCTGGTGACGTAGAGGAAGCGCGGATCGAGGTTGGAGACGACGATGGCGTTGGGGTTGAGCAGGTCCGCACGCGTGACCTTCGCGAGATACGTGACAGCGCCCGTGAGCAAGTCGCGCGAGAAAACGGCGATAGCGTTGTCGCCCGGTCCGGCGACGTACAAATGCGTGCCGTCCGAGCTGGCCGCGATCGCGCTGGCGCCGGCGATGCCGTCCACGCCGGCCATGCCGTCGGTGACGACTTGCTGGAGCTTCAGCTTGCCGAAGTCGGGTGATTGATTGCTCGTCTGACGGCTGAAAACCAGGAGCGAGTCTTCCTGCGGATTCGTCACGTACAGCCACTGGTCGAGGAAGCCGACAGCCAGCGAAGCGCCGGAGGTGAAGCCGAGCGAGATGGTTTGGGTCGCCGCGCCCAGCGTCCCGTCCGCGTTCACCGGCAGGACCGACAGGACGCCGTACTTGGGACTGACGGAGTAGGCGTGCTTGCCGTCCGAGGTGACAACGGTACGCACGTCGTCGGTGTTCATCAGCGCCGCCAGCTGGACGGTCTGAGCATCGCCATCCTTGAGCGCCACGACGCCCGTGGAGCGCACGCGGAGGATCGTGTCGTTCGGCGTGCTGACGCCGTAGACATCCTGCTCGGCGTAACCGGCGGCGGTCGGAGCGACGGCGAGGAAGTCGAGCTTCTTGATCGCGGGATCGATGCCGGCGACCGCGACGCCGCCGCCCAGGGCGCCACCGCTGGCGCGGGCGAACGTGAAGAGCGGGCTCGCGAGGACCGGCGTGGTCGGGAACACGGCGCGAAGCGTGAAGGAGATGCTGAAATTGCCGTCGCTGGTGGTGAAGGTCTTGGTCAGCGTGGAATTGGCCGGAGTGAAATCGTTGGGATTGACAGTGTAGAGGACGGATTCCAGGAGATCGTCCGACTGGAGCGCGGGATCCTCGTCCCAGACCTGGAGCTTGAAGGCGTATCCATACGGGCCCTGGTAGGGCGGTGCGTAAACCAGTTGTTCATCGATATGGCCAACCAGGTGCGCGGTTTCGCCGGAGCCCACCTCGACCACCTCGTCCAGGCTGCCGTCGTAGGCCATCCGAACGTCATTGAGCTTGAAGTAGACGTCCTCGGGGTTCGACGAGCTGTTCTGATCCGTGCTGGTCACGACGTGGAACGTCTTCACCTGCATGTAGACTTCGCTGGGCTGCGGGATGTCGACGCTGTTCATGTCGACGGACGCGAGGACACGATCGCCATCGGGGTCGACAGCCAGGGCGTTGACGCTCGGCGTACCGGCGATGGCGTAACTGGCGCTGTTCGTCGTCAGCGCCTTGTCCCAGAGCTGTACGTTGTTGTTCGTGCCGAAGTAGACATTTCGGCCGTCCGGGCTGACGGCGACCGCGTTCGTGTGACCGGTATCGGCGGAAACGAGAGCGCCCATCTGTCCCGCGTTCAAGGGGATCCTGCCGACTCCCGTGTCGAGAGCCAGATACAGGTTCGAGCCATCGGGATTGACGGCGATGTCGGCGATGTTCGAGCCGGCGGGCGTCGTCTGAACCGAGGTGAGCATGCCCGTCGAGGCGTCGCGCGCGAAGCGCGTGACAACCCGGCCCGCCGAGCCATAGAGGTTGGCGCCGCCGTCGTTCAGGCTGATGGCGAGATGCTCCATCCTGGCATGAAAGAAGCCGCGGTAGACGAGCCGGCCGGTGATGGCGACGCGACTGAAGATGGCGATCTCGTCGCCGGCGACGTAGACGAACTTGCCGTCCGGGCTGAGGACCAGGTCGGCAGCGTGGTTCAGGCCCGTCGCGCCGTTGTCCCCTTCCTTGGTGACTTGCAGGAGCGACAGCGTGCCGTCGCTGTTGCGTTGAAACACGGACACCGAGTTGTCGTCGCGGGCGGCGACATAGACGTACTTGCCGTCGCCCGAGACCGCGGCGGCGCTGACGCCGTTCAGCCCGTCAACCGTGACGCCGAAACCAAAGCCCTGGTACAGCGCCGGCGTGCCGTCAGGCGTCAAGACGGCGCGGCCTTCTTGGATGCGCACTTGCGAACCGTCCACGTTGATGGTCTGCGGCACATCGACCG
Organism: Gemmataceae bacterium; assembly: GCA_046350295.1. GTDB lineage: Bacteria > Planctomycetota > Planctomycetia > Gemmatales > Gemmataceae > JAXMAR01. Next base: position 68,946 of record JAXMAR010000015.1, on the reverse strand, counting down.
TGTCCTGGACTGTCAGCGTGTCCGCCGCCGGACCGCCCTTGAAGATCGTCGTGGCGGCCCCGAGCGTGTCGACAATCTCGGTCGTCCCTATGTAGACGGCGCCGTCGATGAATTGCCAGTTGGCGTCGAACAGGAAGTTGCCGCGATTATCGACGATCAGCTTCTCGACGTCGAAATGGAGGTTGGAGAAAGAGTTCGCGGGCACGAGGTTGGGATTGCCCGTGATGGCGACGGTGACGGTGTCTTCATCGGCGCCCCCGTTGATGACGGTGTTGGAAGAAACCTTGTTAACGGTGTACAGGTCCTTGCCGCCGGCGCCGTTGATCGTGGTCGTCGTCGCCGGATCCGTGTCGTTGATGGTGATCCGGTCGGCGCCCTCACCCTCGTTGATGTCGAGGCGCTCGAAGGTGTCATAACGAACCTCGGCGATCCCCAGGCCGGTGACGCTCGTCGGGTTCACGACGCCGACACGCGGCACGGGAGAAGCGCTTTGGTCGATGATGAGGTGGTCGCCGTTGGCCCCATGGTCCTGGCCCGAAGCGGCGACGATGCGCTGCGTATCCAGGATCGTCAACGTGTCGTCGCCGCCGCCCAGGGCGATCATCGTGGACGGTGTGGTTTCGCTCAGGGCGGGAAGGTTGCGAATCGTCACGTCGTCGCCGCTCGCGCCGCCGGTGAGGCGGACCGGCATCGTCGGCCCGTCGATCGTGATCGTGTTATTGAAGTCTCCCAACGTGAGAGCGACGGACTCGACGCCGCTGAACGGCACGGCGCCCACCGAGGCGTTGAGAGCGTCGTTGGTCAGCGTCGCGCTGACGGCTTCATCCGTCATGCGGAATTCGAGGCTGTCGATACCGCTGCCGCCGTTCACATTGATATCGCGCAAACCCGTGATGAGCGTATCATCTCCCTCGCCGCCGTCGATCTGGTCGGCGCCCGGGCCGCCGACGATCGTGTCGGCGTCCTGGTTGCCCACGAGGTTATCGTTGCCGGCGCCGCCATCGAGCGAGTCGGCGCCGAAGCCGCCGATCAGGATGTCGGCGCCATCGTTGCCCGTCAGGACATCGTCGCCGTTGCCGCCTTCGAGGAGATCGGCGCCGGTCGAGCCGGTGAGGGTGTCGTTCCCCAGGCCGCCGACGAAGTGAACGTTGCCCGTGCCGCCGGCGGTGAAGGTGTCAGCGAACCTGGAGCCGATGACGTAATCGTTGCCGCCGCCCGTGGTGAGAGTGGCGCCGACGTCGTTGTCGGAGAAATCGACGGTGTCCGCGCCGGCGCCGTCGCTGACGGTGTTGGCGCCCGTGCCCGCGGTAATGGTGTCGTCGCCGGCGTTCCCGAAGATCGTGTCGCTGCCGGCGCCGCCGTCGATGAGATCGTTACCCGACCCGCCCGTGAGAATGTCGTCGCCGCCGTTGCCGCGGATCTCGCAAGGCGTGCTGACGCCGGAGAGGTCGAAGGTGTCGGCCTGGGAGCCGCCGATGGCGAGGACCTTGTCGAAATTCCCTGTATACGTCTGCGTCGCGCCCTTGAAGGTGACGGTGTAGGTATTCCCGGACTGGGTAACAGTGAAGTTGGCGCCGTCGTCCTCGTCGCTGGTATCGCCGAAGATGCGGGCGCTGGCGAAGGGGCCGGCATTGAGACGCAGGACGTTCTGGCCGTTCTCGACGATCGGTGTCGCCAGCACCGCGGCGTGCTGGCAGTCGCCGATGTCGCCGAAGATGCCGGACAGATCGAAGCTGTAGCTGAAGCTGGTGGGGATGCCGAGATCGTCGGCGGTGAGCGTCAGGCCGGCGACCGTGCCGCTGAAGTCGAAGCCACCGTGGATGGAGGCGGTGATGTCGATCAGGCAGAGCAGCTTGGCCGGATCGGTGAAGTTGTCGGTCAGATCCATGATCTCGTCGAGGCGGAGCTTGCCGTCGTCATTGGGGTCCTTGAGGTCGATGCCGAGCGTGGCGCCGAGATCGACCTCGCCGGAGACGTCAAAGACGACGACGTCGCCGGAACTGACGGTGACGTGCCCGGACCCGCCGACGCCGAGGTCCACCGACAGTTCGGGCAACCGGGCGCCGTTGCCGTCCTTGCCGGCTAGGCGCAGATAAAAGCCGTCGAGCAGGTCGGACCAGTCGGGGCTGGTGTGAGCGCGGTAAGCGGAGATGATGCGTGAGAGCCCGGTCGAATCGTATACCACGCCGATCGGCTTTTCTGTTGTGCCGAGGTGGATCGTCGCGCCGGCGTGGACGTCGAAGGACAGATCGCCGAAATTGAAGCCGAAATCCTCGCCGAGCTTCAAGTCCACTGCCGGCAGGTTCAGGCTGACGATGTCGAACGTGTCCCCCGTGAGCATGTTGAGGATCTGGCCCGGCTTCAGGATGTCGAAGGAAAGGCCGCCGTGCTTGAAGAATTTGCTGGAGAAGGCGTCGCTGAACTGGTCCAGGCTTACTTCCTTGAACGCGTCAATGCTCTCCTGAATCTCGGACGGAACCAGGTGGCCATCGACCAACGTGAAGGAACCAAAGGCGATCGACTTGCCGCTGTAGTCGGCCATGAAGTCGCTGATTCCCCCGGCGAAGCTCGCCATGTCGCCGACGAAGGTGAACACGTCGTTCAACGAGCCGAGGCCATTGCTCAGGCCCGGCAGATCGAGAATGGTGACGTCGCCGAAGCCCAAGTCGCTCAGGACCGGGATGGGCTGGTTGATGTAACCCTCGGCCGAATTGATGCCGGAGCCGATCACCTTGAAGACCGGGCCGAGTGCCTCGCCGAAGACGTTGGAGACCGGGACGACGAGGGTGTTGAGGAGAGAGCCGATGTCGAGATTGACGTGGTCGAACTCGACCTTGTCAATGCTCGCCTCTTTCTTGCCGGGCTTGACATGGGCGCTGGCGTCGAGGTTGAAGCCGAACTTGATCTCGGGCAGCCCGATTGTGCCGCCCGCGAGGCCGAGCGACTGTTCGATGGCGCCGGAGATCAGGTCCATGTTGGCGTCCACGTCGAGGCGCACCTTCGCCGCCGCTTCCAAGCTCGGGACGAACACGTCGAGGAGCTTGCCGCCGGACTTGGCGGTTTGCAACTCATCCTTGGTCAGGCGGTTGAAGTAAACCTGATGCCGGCCCTGGTCGAGGCGGAGTTGCTCGGGGTTGTAGCTTGGATCGACGATATCGACCTTGAACGCGAGGCTGAGCTTGGTCTTGTCGACGGTCGTGACGTGGACGGTCAGTGGCGTACTGTCGGTCGAGAAGACGAACTTGCCATCCTCGATGTCGACGCGGACGAGGTTGGGATCAAGGCCGGCCTGGTTCAGTTGATTCTCGACGACCTCCTCGACTTTGCCCAGCAGCGTCTGGCCATCGAGCGTTTCGCGGTAGAAAAGGGCCGAATCGATCTGGATGCGAATCCGCGTGCTGCCGACGATGACGACAAAGTCGGTGTCCTGCATCAAGGTATCTTCGACCGGAGCGGGTAGATCGGCTCGCAGGACCTGGCGACCGCTTTCTACTGTGCTGGACTGATTGTCGCTGAAACCCAGGCCGACGCAGCGCCGGTCGTCGTACTGTTCATCGCCGTTGACGCCTGATTCCGAGAAGCCATACGCGCCGCCGCCGACGACGCGGATGCCCGTGACGTCCTCATGCCGGGCTTGCAGGGCCAGCGAAGGAGTACTGAGGTCGGTGTTCGAGCGGAAACCATTGATGAAGCTCGGGTCGAGCGTGGCGTCGAGCGCGCCGTCGGTGAGCGACAACAGATACGTATTGAAGTTGAGCAGGAACGCGGTCACGTCCTCGCCGGTGGCCGGCGACTGGTAGTTCACCGAGTAGTGCGTCTCCGTGCCGTCCTCGTGGCGGAGATACAGATCGAAGCTGCCCGAGTAGTTATTGGGACGAAGCACGGTGAGGCCGAGTCCATACGGCGCCGTGAGCTTGACCGGCATCGGCGTGCCGTCTTCGACGTGCCCCTGAACGATGCCCAGGCCAATGTCGCCGGTAATGCCCGATTCATCGGTGGGCAGATCATTGCCGAACGCGTCCTTGGGCGGTGCGGCGTAGACCTCGAGGCTGGCCTTGATCTCCTCGGTCGGGTCGCCGAAGGTGTCGACCGCGCCGGCGTTGATGTAGTACTTGGTTCCGAGCATCTGGCTCTTGCCGACGCCGAGCCGGGCGTCCCAGCGGAAATCGAAGCGGACGCCGTTCTCGGAGCTGAGGTCGAAGCCCAGGCCCGGCATCTTTTCGCTCAGGCCGGCGCCGATATCGAACGGCACGTCGACGTAAAAGCGCTGGCCGACCCAGACGTCGAACTGAATCCAGGACGTGTTCGCGATGGGATTGTCGTTGTCATCGCGGTCGAAGCCGGTGGAGACGACGATATCGCTCGGCCCGATGTCGTTGCCGTCGTCGTTGTTGTCCTTCAGGATGTTGAGGCCCTTTTCGGGGGCGTAGGGCGCCAGGATCGTTTGCAACTCGGGCGACAGCTTGCCGAGGCCCGATTGTCCGGGGCCCAGCACGAGGAACAGCGCCCCCTGGATCATCTCGGTCATGCTCGGCCCACCCTTCTGGGGCACGAGGCTCAGCACGGCGTGGAACATGTCGGTCGCTTGCGCCTTGAGGTTGTCCAGCGAATCGAAGAACGGCTGCATGCGATCGAGCAGCTTGGCGCCGACGACCGGCAGATCGAGGTCGGCGAACCGGTCCTGGATGTTCGTGTTTACCGAGTCGATGTAATCCGTGACGCCGTTGACGATCTCTTCGGGGCTGGTCCGCAGCAGGCCGTCGAGACCCAGCGCCGCGGCGAGCTGTCCGAGCGGATCATCCTTGTAGAGCAGATCGTGGTAGTTGAGGCCCACGGAGGAGCCGTACTGGGAAATGAACTGAGCGTTCTGTTTTTTCAAGTCCGCGTCGCGCAGGTAGCTGATGGTCTGGGTCTCCTCGTTGTTCATGAGGGTCCAGAAATACCAGTCGGTCACCTCCTGATGATCGCCGCCGTTAGGATAGAGGGGGCGTCCCGACCAGGGGACCAGGCGGAGCGTGAGGTCGGTGTTGGTCGCGCCGGTGACGTGGCCGCCGCCGAGCGGGAACGAATACTGGTAATAATTGTCCGCCTGGGTGACATTGGACGGCACGGTGAACGTGAGGTTCTCGGAAAACCCGGGCAGGCTATAGTCCTGCGGATCGAGCGTCGTCATCTCGATGTGCCCGATGTGGGCGTTGTCGGCGGCGTTGTTGAGCCGATTGATTGCGGCCAGATTGACGTAGGTACCGCGACTGTGGCCGATGAAGTGGATGTCGAGCGTGCCGGTGGTGGGGATGCGATTGCGCACGAGCTGCGCCAGGGTCCCGGCGATCTGGTCGCCGTCGGCGACGCCGGGGCTGTCGATATCGCTCTTCTCGGCCCAGTTGAAGATGATGAAGTCCTGCGCCCCGCCCACGGGGACGCCCATCGTCGGCTGGTCGTAGCGGATGACCGAGTGGTCGATCTGGGTTTCCGTGTAGCCGAGGTGGTCGCGGACGTTGATGGCCGAGGCCATATCGAACGCCCAGGCGGGCGCGACACTCGGCGTCAGGGCGAGCTGATCCTGCCGGCCGTGGGTGATGATGGTCAGGGTGGAGGGCACGGTGCGATCTTCGAGCAGTTCCACGGCGAGAGGGGCGCGGCGTGGCCGGCTGGCGCGATTGCGAATGGTGGTGGAGGCGCCGGATAGCCAGGCGCGGAGTCGTTTGAAGATCATGAGAAGGGCCTCGCTCGGGCGACTTACGCGAATGCAAGAAATACCGCTCGGAGGAATAAGGCGGGTCGCAGGAGAAACCTTTGAGCTTTTTTTTTGGGATGGTCGATTGGCCCGGGTCGGGACGGAGAAATGACTGGCATGAAAGGATTCGCGGGCATAGATTTACGATGCCCGCGATCGAGCGCGAGCTGCCCGGCATGAACACAACTTCACAGAGTTTGCTACGGCGCCTGCAGGAAAAAGACCCGGACGAAGGCTCCTGGCGCCGCCTTGTCGCGCTCTACAAGCCGCTGCTGCTCCATTGGTTACGCCAGGCGTCGGCCCAGGCGCAGGACATCGAAGACCTGACGCAGGAAATCCTCGCCGTCATCGTCCGGGAGGTGGCGAGCTTCCATCATTCGGGGCAGACCGGAGCGTTCCGTGCCTGGCTCAAAGCCATCACCGTCAATCGCATTCGAACATTCTCGCGGTCGCGCAAGCTCGGCGCGGCCGCCGCAGGTAGCATGGAGTTTCTTCATCTGGCGGACCGGCTCGACGATCCCGAGAGCCAGCTCAGCCGCGCGTGGGATGAGGAGCACGATCGTCACGTCCTGCGCGGCCTGCTCGATATCATGGCGGCGGAGTTCGAGCCCCGAACGCTGGAGGCCTTTCGCCGCGTCACGCTCAAGGGCGAACCGGCCAAAGCCGTCGCCGTCGAGCTGAGCATGACGATCGGCGCCGTCTACGTCGCCAAGTCCGCGGTGCTGCGCCGGCTCCGCGAGGAAGCCAAGGGGCTGATCGACTGAGTGTCTCGAAGACCGGTTTCCGGGTGGGCGAGGCTCCTGCCGGCTCCTTCCGAGCCGATTTCGTCGCGGGCAGGCGGCTCGGCAGGAGCCTCGCCCTCCCTTCTGGAACAGACTCCGCCCAGGCGTTCGCACCATGAGTGACTCGAACCCGCATTTCACGTCGGAGCAGCTCAGCGCCTACATCCTTGGCGCCAGCTCCAAACCCGAAGCCGAGCGGATTTCCGCCCACGTCGGCGATTGCCCCTCGTGCCTGGAGGCGCTGGATCACCTGTCGCAACATAGCGATCCCTTTCTGGACAAGCTTCGCAAGATCGCGGATTCCCTCGATCCGGCGCCCGGCCCGCATGCCCCCGGTCCCAACGCCAACCCGGTCGTGCCCGGTTACGACGTCCTCGGCGTGCTCGGGCGCGGTGGTATGGGCGTGGTCTACCGGGCCCGCCAGGTCGGACTCAATCGCCTGGTCGCGCTCAAGATGATCTCCGCCGGCGCCCATGCCAGCCCGGAACAGCAGGTCCGCTTTCGCAAGGAAGCCGCCGCCGTGGCGCAGTTGCAGCACCCCGGCATCGTGCAGATCTTCGACGTGGGCGGCGTCGATGGCCTGCCCTACTTCGCCATGGAGCTGGTGGAAGGGGCGAACCTCAAAGACGTCATCGCCGGGTCGCCGCAAAACCCACGCAACTCCGCACGCCTAACCCGCTCCCTCGCGCTGGCCATCCAGGCCGCCCACGACAAGGGGATCATCCATCGCGACCTGAAGCCGGCCAATATCCTCCTGAAAGCTGAAGCCGAGCCAGGCGCCGAGGTAACGACGACAGTCTCCGCCGGACTGCCGGCCGCGGGCTACCTCGCCAAGATCACCGATTTCGGCCTGGCCCGCCTCCTGGACGAGGACGGCTCGCTGACGCGCAGCGGCGCCCTGGCCGGAACGCCCGGCTTCATGGCGCCCGAACAGACCAGCGCGGCGGCAAAGGTGGACGTTCGCGCCGATGTCTACGCCCTGGGCGCCACGCTCTACAACCTGATCACCGGCCGTCCGCCGTTCCACGCCGATACGCCCATCGAAACGCTCAAACAGGTGCAGCAGCAGGAGCCGATCGCGCCGCGCTCCCTCAACCCTACGGTTGACCGCGACCTCGATACCATCTGCCTGAAGTGTCTGGAGAAGGACCCGGCGCGGCGCTACCCGACAGCCCGTGCGCTGGCGGACGATCTGGAACGCTATGAGGCGGGCGAGCCGATCCGGGCCCGCAAGATCGGTCCGGTCGGCAAGGTCTGGCGCTGGGCGAAGCGCAACGGCCGGCTGGCGACGGTCAGCGCGGTTCTGTTGTTCTTGTTGCTCGGGGCCGCGATCGCGGGGCCGATCGTCGCGCTCTCGTTCAACGCGCTGGCGTCGTCGGAGCAGAAGGCGGCGCAGGACGCGCGTCTGGCCTTGCAAAAGGCGGAGAAGGCGGAAGCGGAGGCGCGTGCCGCCGCGGAGAAGGCCGAGGACTTACGCCATCGAGCGGAGACCGAAGCCGCCGTCTCGAAAGAAGTTTCCAGGTTCCTCCTGGGGCTCTTCGATGACGCCGATCCGATCGCCTGGTCGGGACGCGCCTTCGGCGTGACGAGCAAGACAAACCCGACCGCCGAGGAGATCGTCGAGCGCGGGGCCCGGCAGCTGGCGGCCAATGAAGAGCTCAAGGCCAAGCCGCTGGTGCGCGCCGCCCTCCTGGATCGGGTCGGCGCCATCTACGTGGGACTGGGGAACACCGAGAAAGGGCGCCCCTTTCTGAACGAGGCCCTGGCTCTGCGCAGGAAGCACCTGCCGCCGCGGCATCAGGACCTAGTCGACAGCCTCGCGAGCTACGCCAACCTGCATTTCGCCGAGGGCGAGTTCGCCAAGGCCGAGAGCGTGATGCGCGAAGCCCTGGATATGCAGATCGCGCTCGTCGGGCCGGACAACCGCAGCGTCGCTGATCTGAGGACCCAGCTCGGAATCGGGCTCCTTGCACAGGCCAAGCGGCGAGAAGCCGCGTCTGTCCTGGTCGAGGCGCTGGAAGTGTACCGGGCGGCGCGGCGCAAGGCGGCGCCCGCGGACGCCGCGGCCTCAGGCGCCGCGGCCTCAGGTCGAGAGTCTCCGTGGGTGTTTGTCGCGCTCGGCGGGCTGATCTACGTCTACGCCGGCGCCGAAGACGCCGCGGGTTATCTGAAGGCAGCCCCGCTGATCGCTGAGCTGCGCGAGGTCGCCCGGAAACTGCCCGACGAGCAGACGGGGCGCATCGTCGTGCACTTCGTGGAAGCCCAGTACCTGCACGCGGCCGGCATGGCGCTCCAGAAAGTCGCGCCGGCCGCCGCCGACAAGATGTTCAAGAGCGCGGAGCAGGAGTTTCTCAAGGCCCTCGAGCCGGCCACGAAGATCGGCACGGGCGATCACTACCTCGTCGTCGCGCTACAGCGCGACTACGGCAGTTTTCTGATGGATCGGGGGCGCTGGGACGAGGCGGAACGCATCTACGTTCAGGTGGTGGCCGTCTTCCGGCGGCAGTTCGGCGACCGGGCGCCAGCGGCCCTGAGTCACGCGCTCTACAATCTCGCCCGCTGCGTGGCCTACGGGAGAGTGAAAAACGCCGCGACTGCGGAGCTGCGCCTGACGGCCCAGCAGGAGGCCGAGGCCCTGAGCCGCGAAGCCGTCAAACTGGATGAGGAGAATCCGAAACGCAGCAACTCGGGCTACGCGACGCACCTGCTCTTTCACGGCGTCTTGCTCCTGGCCAACCCCTCCAACCATGCGGAGGCCGAAGCGTGCCTGCGCGAGGCGATGCGGCTGCGGCGTGAGGAGTATCCCGCGGGCAGCATGCTCAACATGCATCCTTTTCGATCCTTGCTTACCATGTTCGTGGCCCAGCGGCGCTACCCGGAAGCGGAGGCCCTGCTCCGCGACGAGTGGAAACGGAGCACGAAACGCGAATGGCCCGAACGCTACGGAGACATCCTGTATCAGCAGGCCGAGACTTGCGCCAGGGACAAGGCGAACGGCCTGGCCCTCGCCCTGCTTGACGCCGCCGTCGAGGCCGGTTTTCGCAACGGCATGGCGCTGCGAGACAGTCCCGCCTTCGAGCCGATCCGGCTCACGGCGGAGTATCAGCGGCTTCTGAAAAGACTCGAAGCGACTCCGAAGATCTCGTGGCCCTGAGCGGCGGCATACCGTTGATGCGGACCTCCGGCAGGGGACGGGGCGGTCGGGCGCGCTTGGGCGCGAGCGTAAGACGCCTCGGCGGCCCCCAGGATGTCGAACGGATCCGCGATTTTGCTTGCCGGTACTCGACGCCCGGCTTACGCTCCGCTTGTAGCGCAACAGAACATCAGGTGGAGCGACACCATGAAACATGTCATTGGTCTTCTCCTTGCCAGCGTGGTTTTGCCTTCGGCCCATGGTCAAGAGGTCAAACGCGATATCCCCTACACCAAGGATGCCGACAAGCTTCAGACCCTCGATGTTTATGCGCCCACCAAGGCCAAGAACGTGCCGGTTGTGGTCTGGATTCATGGCGGCGGCTGGCAGACGGGCGATAAGTCCGAGGTGCACATGAAGCCGGAGGTGTTCAACGGGAAGGGCTTCATTCTTGTTTCCACCAACTACAGACTTCTTCCCAAGGTCGACATGGCGACCCTGACGCGCGACGTCGCGAAGGCCATCCGCTGGGTCCATGACCATATTGCCGAGCACGGAGGCGATCCGAAACAGTTGCTGATCATGGGGCATTCCGCCGGCGCCCAGCTTGCCGCGCTGCTTTGCACGGATGAACGGTATCTGAAGGAAGAAGGGCTGTCCTTTGCCATTATCAAGGGATGCGTGCCCGTCGATGGCGACACCTATGACATCCCGGCCATGATCGAGGTTGCGGAGACGCGCTTGCGCCTGCATGGTCTCCCGCCGCCAAAATTCGGCCACCGCATCAAGTTTGGCAACGACCCGGCCAAACACAAGGACTTCTCGGCGGTGACGCACGTCGCCAAGGACAAAGGCATTCCGCCGTTCCTGATCCTGTATGTCGCCAATCACCCCGACGTGACCGCGCAAGCGCTACGCCTGGGCAATGTGCTCAAGAGCGCCGACGTGCCCGTCACGCTTTTCGGCGCCAAAGAGACGACCCACAACAAGATCAACGCCGACCTCGGCCGACCGGACGACCCTGCCACAACAGCGCTATTCGCCTTCGTTGAAAAGGTTCTCAAATAAGACAACCTCGACGCGGCGGCGAGGTCATTCCTCGCCGGCGCGTCGGGCTGGTCAAGTCATCACTTGGGCTGCTTGTAACCCGCCGGCGGCGTCACCACCTCGAAGTCCGACCCCTTGATCTTGCGCAGCTCCTCGTTCATCACCGGGATGCGCGGGTCGGGCGCCACCGATACGGCCCAGTCGATGCCGTTGTCGGCCACGAACATGCCGTATTTCTTCAGCGCCTTCAGGATCGTCTGCACCTCCGGCGAGAAGCCGGACACGTCGAAGTCCTGCCGCAGCCGGATGCGCTCGCCCATGCGCGGCAAGTTCTCGTCGGTGTGCGGGCTGGCGTAGTGCGTGGCGGGGTAGACGTAGGCGCGGCGCGTCTTGACGACCGTGACGCGCAGGGCGTGCTCGATGGCGCCGCGTTTCAATTCGTCGTAGCGCACCACCGCGGGGAAGATCGGCAGCCCGGCCGCGTCGGAGGAGGTCCAGCCATCGGGCCGCTGCTTGTTCGACTTCAGGTCGAATGTCGCCTCGCACGAGGCCTCCCAGCCCTTGTCCGTCTTGTGCGCCTGGTAGAACTCGTACAGCATCCGGTTGACCGGGTCCACCACGATCCCGTGCCGGTCGCTGTCCTCCTTCAGTCGCTGGATTTCGTCCAGCGACAGCTTCTTGCCCTTATGCTGGGCCAGAGGCCAGCCCTCGATGGGCATGTTGTCGGGCACGGGATACGGCCCCTTGTCCGATTCGTCGGCGCCGCCACCGAGCTTCACGTCCACCTTCTTCTGGCGCGGTGGAATCAGGACGAAGCCCATGTCGGCGTTGTAACGCATCGGCTTGTCCACGCCGATGGAGGCGATGATGTTCTTCGAGTTGGGGTGCAGCGGCCAGTCGGACACGACGAGATTCCACGGGTTGTCCGGTGGAAAGACCTCCAGCGCCGACAGGATGGCGTCGGCCTCGGGGGTGTCGAACATCACCGGCTTGTCGAACTTCGGCATCTTCGCCGCCCTGATGCGCTTCAGCCGGGCCGGATCGTCGCTGACCTTCGCCGGCGGCGACGGGGCTTTTAGCGGCACGGGCGTGATGAGCAGATCGACTTTCAGATCGCCGATGGTCCCCTGAACGCGGAAGGCAGTGTTCGCCGGGAGGCCGCCGGCCGGGGCCACGGGGGCCGCGGCCGCCTCGCCGCCTTCCAGAGTGATGGCGCCGAAGTAGGCCGTGACCGGCTTGTCGGACTGCGAGGCGATGAACCAGCGAGTGACGTGCGCCAGGTCGGGGGCCGAGCCGTTGACATTGACCATCTCGTCGATGCCGAGCCGGACGCGGCTCTTCCCCGGCTTGAGCGTGAACGGCGCCTCGATGCGCGTGTGATAGTTGGTGGAGCGGCGGTGGGCGACGTTGAAGCCGAACTTGATGTCGTTTTTACCGGGGTTGAAAGCGTCGAATTCCACGGTGGCGTAGCGTTTCCAGTCGGTGACCTTGGCCAGGCGGACGCCGACGCTGTCGCCGGCGGGGAAATCGACCTTGAGGCACTTGCCCAGACCGGGTTGGTCGGCGAGGGAGTAGGTTTTCTTGTCGCTGCCGGTGTCGTTGGGCAGGTCCCCCTTGGCGAAGTTGAGCAGGTCGACCTTCTCGGCGGGCGGCTGGGCGAAGGCGGCGCCAACCAAGAGGGCGACGCCGATGAGCGGCGCGAAGTGGAGCGTTCTCATGTGCACTGGCTCCTGAAGGTGGGGTGGGCCAGGCGAGCCGCCGGGTTGGCCCCGGCGCCGCCACGGCAGCGGCAGACGATGCTCACGTTTGGGTATCAGTTCGCTCGGTTAGGGGTCATGCCGGACGAGCTATGAGCTTATTCCATTCGCGAGCGACTGAAGTGCGACTTTGCGGGGCAAAATACCCCGTCGGCTCGGTTAAGGCGTCCTTGACGCTTCAGGCGGCGGAGCGTCCATGGGCAGACGTTCAGGGCAGCGGCTTCGTGGCAGTCGAGCAGGAGTTTGTCCGGCATGGCATCGGATTTGGTTCTTGAGATGCGACGTAAGTCCAAATCTAAAGGCCCCTCCCGGATTCGAACCGGGGATGGCGGATTTGCAATCCGCTGCCTTACCGCTTGGCTAAGGGGCCGAGGTGGGGTGGACTGTAGCGGCGTCGGCGGTTCGCGTCAACGCCGGGTCTTTTCTTGTTTTTACGCGAGTGGATGGGGTTGTCAAGCGACTCCCATGCGCCGCACGCCTGCGCGCGGCCCCGGTGAGTTCGTCCCGAAGCTGATACAATAGCCTCGTCGCAACGGATTCCAGGAACTCGCACGATGCCGACCCCCTCTCCTGAGCAACTTCTGAGTGGTCTGACCGAAGCCCAGCGCGAAGCCGTTCAGCACATCGACGGTCCGCTCCTCATTCTCGCCGGCCCGGGCAGCGGCAAGACGCGTGTCATCACCCATCGCGTCGCCTACCTCATCAGCCAGGGGGTCCGGCCGCACCAGATCCTCGCCATCACCTTTACCAACAAGGCCGCCGGGGAGATGAAGAGCCGGATCTTCAATATCCTCGGGCCGTGCGGCATGTGGATCAGTACGTTCCACAGCCTGGGCGTTCGCCTCTTGCGGCAACATGGCGAACGCCTCGGCCTGGACCGCAACTTCACGATCTACGACCAGTCGGACCGCGTCCGCCTGGTGAAGGCGGCTCTCGACGTCGCGGGGTTCGACGGGGCGCGCTTCACGCCGGAGACGTTGCAAAACGCGATCAGCAAGGCGAAGAACCAGCTGCTGTCTCCCGAGAAGTACGGCACGAAGGGAAACGATTTTTTCACGACGGTCGTCGCCCAGGTGTATGCCGCTTACGAGAAGAAGCTGCGCGAGGCAAACGCGCTCGACTTCGACGACCTCCTCCTTTGGCCCGCCCTTGCCCTCAAGAACGACGAGGAACTGCGGGCCGATCTCGACGCGCGATTTCGCTACATCCTCATCGACGAATACCAGGACACGAACGCGGCGCAGTACGAGATCGCCTGCCGCATGTCGCGCGATTATCCGAACCTGTGCGTCGTCGGCGACCCGGACCAGTCGATCTACAAATGGCGCGGCGCCAACATCCGCAACATCCTCGACTTCGAGCGTGACTTCCCCGGCGCCCGCACCATTACGCTGGGGGAGAACTTCCGCAGCACCAAGACGATCCTCGCCGCCGCCGACGCCGTCATCCAGCACAACAAGCAGCGCAAGAAGAAGCCGCTCTACACCGCGAACCAGACGGGGGAGCCGGTGCGCGTGCTGCTTTACGAGACGGGCCTGGACGAGGCGGAAGGCGTCGTCCAGCGGATCAAGGAGGCGGTGACGCAGGGAAAGAGGCGCTATCGGGACTTTGCCATCTTCCTGCGCATGAACGCCCTGTCCCGCAACCTGGAAAGCGCGTTCATCCGCCAGCGCGTGCCGTTCCAGATCGTCCGCGGCCTCGCCTTCTTCGAGCGCAAGGAGAACAAGGATGTTCTCGGCTATCTGCGGCTCCTGCTTAACCCGCGCGACGATCTCTCCTTCCTCCGCGTCGTCAACGAGCCGGCTCGCGGCGTCGGCAAGGTCTCGCTCGAGCACCTGCAGAAATATGCCGAGCCGCGCGAGATGAGCCTGTTGCAAGCGGCGGCCGAGATTGACAAGATCCCCGCCATCAAGGGGAAGGCGGCGACGGGATTGCGCAGCTTCGTCGCGATCATGGCCGAGCTGCGTGGCGCCGTCGAAATGGCGCCGGGCGAAGTCATCCGGCAAGTCATCGAGCGGACGGGCTACGGCCGGATGCTGAAGACGAGCGGCGATCAGGAGGACCTCGAGCGACTGGCGAACATCGAGGAGTTGATCACGGCCGCCCATCAGTTCCACGAGGAGGACAACAGCCGCACGCTTTCGGATTTCCTGGAGAACATCACGTTGGCGAGCGATGTGGACGGCTGGGACGAAGCGCAGGACATGGTGAGCGTGATGACGCTGCACGCCGCCAAGGGACTGGAGTTCCCCGCCGTCTTCATGCTGGCGAACGAACAGGGCATTCTGCCGCACGAGCGGAGCATGGGGAAGAACGAGGACCTGGAGGAGGAGCGGCGGCTGGCGTTCGTCGGGATGACGCGGGCGAAGGAGGAGCTGAACCTTTGCTACAGCCGGCTGCGGGAGTTCCGTGGCCAGACGCTGTACGCGGTGCCGAGCATGTTCCTGGAAGAGTTGCCGCGCGACGGGGTTGAGGAAGTGGACCTGTCGAGCTCGGGGGCCGGGAAGACGAGCGCGATGAACGTCTGGCGCGCCGGCCGGCCGAAAGAAGATTGGCTCACGAACGACATTCCGCTACCATCGACACGGGCGAAGGGCATGGAAGCGGGCAAGACGGCGACCATGGCCGAGCCGGGTAAGCACTACGCCGAGGGCATGCTGGTCGAGCACGAGGCCTACGGCAAAGGCAAGGTGACGAGCG
Source organism: Gemmataceae bacterium (assembly GCA_046350295.1). Classification (GTDB taxonomy): domain Bacteria; phylum Planctomycetota; class Planctomycetia; order Gemmatales; family Gemmataceae; genus JAXMAR01. Next base: position 53,790 of record JAXMAR010000015.1, on the reverse strand, counting down.
TCTCGGGCCATGGCGTGCTGCGGAAGGTAAAGATCCGTTTCTCGAGCGGAGAGCGGACGTTCATCGCCGAGAAGGCGCGGCTGACGATCCTGTCCCGCTAATGGCATGACCACGGAGAATGACATATGCGTTCCGCGCCGCTGATTCTGGTCGTCGTCGCAATGCCGTCCGTGCTTTTCGCCCAGGAGACCGTAGGCCCGTCCCCGTCGTTCATCGTCGTCAGCAAGATCGATACGGCGAAGGGGACGGTGGAGCACGCGACGACCGTGGTCCGGCATGTCCCGGTGACACGCGAACGAGAGGTGGTGGAAGGGGGCGTGGTGAAGAAGGTGGCGGTAACGGAACTCGTTCCGAGTTTCGCGACCGAGGTCCGTGTCATCAATTTACGAGCGGCGAAGGTGTTCGATGTGAAAGGGAAGTCGGTTCCGGTCGGCGAGGCGCTGAACAAGATCAAGGTCGGGCACACGCTGATCTTGAGCGCGAGCGGCGGCATGATTCACCGTTCTTTCGCGCAGGCCTTGCGCGACGACGTCCTGATCGTGGCCTTGCCGAGCGCGGCGCCGGTCCCTCCGCGCTAGTGATCGTTGCTTCGTCATCGAATCTTCTGGCGTCCCACTACCCATGAGGTGGCCCATGCGCTATGCGATTGTGATTTTGGCGTTTCCGGCCCTGACGCCCGCGCTGGGGGCTCAGGAGCCGGTCGGCCCGACTCCGTCGTTCATCGTGGTCAGCCGGATCGACACGGCGAAGGCGACGATCGAGCACGTGGCGACCGTGATCCGGCATGTGCCGGAGACACGTATCGAAGAGAAGGTCGAGGGGGGAGTGGTCAAGAAAGTTCCCGTCACCGTGTTCGTCCCGGTGCAGGAGATGACCCGGCAAGCGATCAGCCTCCGGGACGCCAAGGTCTTCGATGCCAAGGGCAGGATCATCCCGGTCGGCGAGGCACTGAACAGGATGAAAGTCGGGCAGGCGGTCGTCGTGAGCGCGGACGGGAACATGATTCATCGCTTCTTCGCGCGGGCGCTGCGCGACGACGTCCTGATCATCGCGGCGCGGCCGGCGCCGCCGCTGGCGCCGGCTCCACCGACCGCGCCGAAATAACGCGTCATCGGCCGCGCGGCGCCGGGGTGCGACGATACCGCGAGGCGTCACGCCAGGTCCGGTTCGGCTCGCCGGACCTACGGAAGGCGCATTTGCCGACGGTCCACGATTCCGCTATTCCGAAGAGGACACCGTCCGCCTGGTTCTGCGAACCGGGGCTAAACGATGACCATGACCGGAGTTGTACCGTGTTCACCCTCAGCCGCTTTCGCCGACGAGATTGGTCCCGACCCGCAACTGCAAGTCGATGTCCTGAAGAAATGCGGCGTGCGCCACATCGAGTTTCGCTCGATCCACGGCACGAATGTCCTCGCTCTCTCGGACGCGCAGGTGCGCGAGTTCAAGGCTCTGCTCGACGCCAACGGCTTCAAGCTGAGCGCCATCGGCTCGCCGATCGGCAAGGTCCGCATCGACGAGCCGTTCGCTCCCCACCTGGAAAAGTTCGAACGGGCCATCGAACTGTGCAAGCTCTTCGGCACGCCGAACATCCGCGTCTTCAGCTACTACCCTCCGGAAGGCAAGGAGTGGGACCAGGCCGCGGGACAGTATCGCGCCGAGGTGATGGAGCGCATGCTGCGAAAATGCGAGCGGGCCAAGAAGGCGGGCGTTCGGCTCGTGCACGAGAACGAGCACCGCATCTACGGCGATTCGCCGGCCCGCGTCGTCGATCTCTTGGCGACTGTGCTCGCGAAGTACGATACTTCCGTGTTCGGCGCCGTTTACGACGCGGCCAACTATGTCTTCTGCGGTTACGACCCCTGGGAAGGCTGGGAAAAGACGCGCGACCGGACCGTTCACTTCCACATCAAGGACTGGAAGGCGGGCGAGAAGCACGGCAGCATCCCCGGCGAGGGGCAGGACAGATCCCACGCGTCATCGCCGACGCCGTCAAGCGCGGCTACGACGGCTTCGCGACGATGGAACCGCATCTTCTGGGCGGCGGGCCGACGGGCGGGCAGACGGGGCCGGAGCTGTTTCCCAGGGCAGTGGCGGCGTTTCGGCGGATTGTCGAGGCGGCGGGCGGGAAGACGGATTGATTGTCGCAAATCAGAGCCGGAAGCGTGAGCGACGGTGATGTCCGTCGCTCACGCTACCGGCTCCCTGTCACTTCTCGACCTTCGGCAAGCTCCCCGGCGGAATCAGCTTGCGCCACGCCGCCTGCGCCATCTTCCTCGCGTCCGCCGACGCCGCCGCGTCGTAAGCGATGGTCTTGCCGGCCGGCGCCAACTCCACCAACCGCTCGGCCGCAAGCTCGCGGATGCCCATCTTTTCGTTTTGCAGGTAGCCGATCAAAGACTCGTAGGTTTCGGGCCGGCTGCGCTCCTCGGCGCTCAGGCCATTCAGGAGGTGCAGGAAGATATCGACCTGGCCGGCCTTGTACTTGGCGGCGGCGAGGCGGTCGACGACGGTTTTCCGCTCGGCGACGCCGCGGCCGGCGAAGCGGCGGACGGCCTGAACGGCGGCGCGGCGGACGGCGGTGGCGCTGTCGCCGTTCAGGGTCTCGAAGACGGGTTCGAGCTTGTCGCGTGCCGCGGCGTGGAAGACGGCGACGCGGCGGAGGCCGTCATCCTTGCCCTTGAGGGCGGTTTGCCAGGCGGATGGGTCCTTGGCGGCGAGGACGCGCAGCTTCTCGTTCGCCCGCATGACGGCGAGGGCTTCCTTGCCGTCGATCTTCTCGGGCGTGAGCCATTCGGGAAGGCTCTTGAGGGCGAGCGGGCCCTCGAAGCCGCCACGCGTCGTCCAGTGAAAGGCGAGCGGGCCGGTGAGGGACTGCTTCTCGCGGTCGAGCGTCACTTCCGCCTTGCCGCGCACCACCAGGAGCCAGAGGTCGCCGATCGGCGCGGCCTTGGCATCCTTGAGGGCGGCGGCGCCGACGGGCCAGTGGCTGAACAGCTCGAAGGCGACCGCGCCGTTCTTGGCGATGGCGACGTCGATGTGCTTGTCCTGGATATGGACGCGGGCACGCACCTTGTCCGCGTCCTTGCCGGCTTCGAGCAGGACGATGCCGCGCTTGAGCGTCAGGTCGAGATCGGCGTCCTTGGCGGCCGCAAGCTGAACCATGGTTTCCAGCACGGGGCTGGAGGAAAGTCCGGGCAGATTGCCGATAAGCGTGACGCGCAGGTCCCCTTCCTTGACTTCGAGAATGCCGCGCTCGCCGGGCGGGGCGAGGAGCTCGGCGCCGGGGACGAGGTCGGAATAGAGATCCAGCGTCTTGCCCATGGACCAGAGCGTGCCCGCGGCGGAGCGCGTGCGGGCGAGGACGCCGCCGGCCTTCTTCGTTTCCTTGTCTTTCTCGGCCGCGACGTGGGCGGGCCAGGCGAGGACGAGGAGGGCCAGAGCGAACAGCGGAGCGAGGCGGCGCGGCGCAAGCATGGGTTGGATACCTGGAAGGACAAGGTTGCACAACCAACAGCCTAAGCGCCGTCAAGCAGGGTCGTCAACGGTCGAGCGGGAAACTCCGCGGTTTTTCGGAGCGGACTGCGGCCGCGCGGATGGGGGCCGTATACTGAGACAGGAACGGGGAGACGCCATGGCTTCGCGGATCGACTTGTATGCGAGCGAAAGCGCCGGCGGCGCCGACCTGCGTCTCGCGCTCGAAGACGCCGGCTTCGCAGTCGACCTTTTACCCCTGGCGCGGGCGCAGAACGCGAACGGCTCGCCCGCCACGCTGGTCCTGGTCGACGGCAGCCACGAGACCGAGCCCGCCCTACGCGCCTGCCACCATCTGCGCTCCCATCACGGCGACAACTACGTCCCCATCCTCTACGTGACGGGGGATAGCTCCCCGACCGGCCGACTCGCCAGCCTCGAATGCGGCGCCGACACCTACCTCCTCCGCCCCTTCGACGCCGCCGAGCTTCTCGCCCAAGTCCACGCCCTCCTGCGCATCAAGGAACGGCATGACAATCTGACGGCACGCACGCAAGAAGTCCACCGTATCAACAAGCGCTTGCAGGCCGCCTACCAGCAGATCGACATGGAACTGGAGCTGGCCCGCCGCATCCAGGAGAGCTTCCTGCCCCAGAGCCTGCCCAGCTTGCCGCAGGTGCGCTTCGCCGTCAAGTATCGCCCGTGCGGCCGGGTCGGCGGCGACTTCTACGACGTCTTCCGCCTCGACGAGCAGCACCTCGGCTTTTATGTCGCCGATGCGATGGGCCACGGCGTCCCGGCCAGCCTCTTGACGGTCTTCGTCAAGACGACGGTCCGGCCCAAGGAGATCACCGGCCAGACGTATCGCCTCGTGCCGCCGAACGAGGTGCTGGGCCGGCTCAACCACGAGCTGATCGCCCAGAAGCTGAGCGACAACCCGTTCATCACGCTGATCTACGCCCTTTACAACATGAAGGAGCGCACGCTTCGTTTCTCGCGGGCCGGCCATCCCTATCCGCTCTATGTGCCGCGCTCCGGCCCGCCGCAGCTCTGGCAGATCGAAGGCAGCCTGCTCGGCGTCTTCGACACGGAATATCGCCTGCGCACCGATACGCTTCAGCCCGGCGACAAGCTCATCCTCTACACCGACGGCATGGACGGCGCCGGCTTCGAGTCGTTGCCGACTGGTACCACGAGCCTGCTCGCGGCGGCGGAGCGCTTCGCCCGCTTGTCGATCGACGAGATGCTGGAGCGGCTGGCGGAGGACCTCTTCAGCCAGACGCAGCAGTCCGACGATTTGACGATCCTGGGGCTGGAAGTGAGCGACTGATGACTTGTCAGATGGACCCGCCGGGCTCGTCGGCGATGGCAAAACTGTCTCCTGTGCTCTACCGCGGAGCCTGCAGAAACACATCCGCAAGCTGTTCAGCGAGCCAACGATAATCGGAAATCAGTGGGCCGGCCAATCGGAGACCTCCGTTTTCAAACTTCTCACACAGACCTCGTGCGAGGTCTTCTACTCGATTGGTTCGGTTGTCTTCCACCTTCTTGGGTTTGCGACGCTCAAATGAGAACCAACGGCGACGGGCGATTGACGCCATTTCGGACCAGCATTCTTCAGACTGCCCAGCAACCGGCGAACCATCCTGTGAAGCCCAGCAGAATTTCGCAACCAATTTCGCTTCGAGCGGATCGGTCGTCATCGCGGTGATCCTCTGCAACGGTACGCTATGCCGTCTTCGCCGTCCCAGCCTTGCATTCAGGCCGCACCGACCCGTCAGCATATCTACACATCCATCAAGGCGTCTTTGTCATTCCCGCGTTCGGCTATCCGACGTGTATGTCAAGCGCCATGCGGGGCGACCAGGCGCCCACTCTGCTGTAACCTTTCCCTATTCTACCACGGTCGCATTCGCGTCGTTGCGCTTAGGGCGGCGCGTGAATTCCCTTGCTTCCAGCCTTTCTAGGCGTCAAATAGAGAACATCACGATCCCACAACCCGGAGGCATGCGATGTTCTCTCTCCGACGCGTTTTGCTCACGCTGCCCGCGCTCGCCTGCGCCGCGCTGCTCGCCGTCCCCGCGACCGGCGGCGACAAGAAAGATTCCGGCGACCTGCTCGGAACCGATCTGACCAAGAACTGGACCACCAAGGGCAACTGGATCCTCAAGGACGGCGTCGCCACCCTCGTGCCGCGCAAGGGGGAATCGGGCTGGACGCGCTACGACATGTATCTCTGGCTCAACAAGCAGTACAAGGACTTCGACGCCGAGTTCGAGTACAAGGTGCAGAAGGGGGGCAACAGCGGCTTCTACTTCCACGTCGGCGATCTCAAGGAACCGGTCAAGACGGGCATCGAGGTGCAGATCTATGACTCGGGCAGCAAGGCCAAGACGGCAAAGCTGACCGATCACGATTCCGGCGGCATCATCCCCGGCATCCCGCCCACGAAGAACACCGCCAAGCCGGCCGGCGAGTGGAACCGCATGCAGGTGACCGTCCAGTCGGGCAAGGTCACGGTCAAGCTCAACGGCGAAATCGTCAACGACGTTCCACTCGACGACAAGCACATCAAGGACCGCCCCTCCTCCGGCTCCATCGGCTTCCAGGACCACGGCCTGCCGCTGGAGCTGCGCAAGATTCGCATTCGGGAACTTTAAGATAGGTGAGTGGTGAGTAGTGAGTGGTGAGTGGTAGAGAACGCGGTAGCTACGACCAGCTCACCACCCCACCACTCACCAGCCACCAGCCACCACCCACCAGCCACCAGCCACCACCCACCACTCACCACCCACCAAGATGGCGCTCCGCATCGGCAACGGCTGCGGCTTCTGGGGCGACAACCTCGACGCGCCTGTCTTCCTGACGCGCGATGGCAGCCTCGACTACCTCACGCTCGAATACCTCGCCGAACTGACCATGTCGATCCTGGCCGTGCAGAAGGAGCGCGATCCGGAAGCGGGCTTCGCCGGCGATTTCCTCGACGTCCTCGGGCGACTGCTTCCCCTCCTCGCGCAGCAGCCGCGCCTCAAGATCGTCACCAACGCCGGCGGCATGAACCCGTCCGCCTGCGCTCGCCGCGCTCAGGAAGTCCTCAAACGCGGCGGCCTGGCGCGCAGCGTCGCCGTCGTCACAGGCGACGACCTGCTGCCGCGCCTCGATCGCTTGATCGAAGAGGGGCATCCCTTCCTCAACCTCGACACCGGCCAACCGCTCAGCGACGTGCGCGACCGCGTCGTCAGCGCCAACGCCTACCTCGGCGCCCAGCCCATCGTCCAGGCGCTCAAGATGGGCGCCGACATCGTCATCACCGGCCGGGTCGCCGACGCTTCCCTCACCGTCGCCCCCGCCGTGCACGCCTTCGGCTGGAACTGGGCCGACTGGGACCGCCTCGCCGCCGCGACGGTGGCCGGCCACCTCATCGAATGCGGGGCCCAGGCGACCGGCGGCCTGTGGACCAACTGGCGCGACGCGACCGACCTCGCCAACGTCGGCTATCCGATCGCCCACTTCGAGGACGCGAGCGGCGCGTTTCGCATCGAGATCCCGCCGGGCCATGGCGGCGCCGTCAACCGCGAGACGATCTCGGAGCAGCTGCTTTACGAGGTCGCCGATCCCGCGCGGTACCTGACGCCGGATGTCGTCGCCGACTTCACGAGCGTGACGCTGACGGAGAATGCCGCGAATCAGGTGACCGTGACCGGCGCCCGCGGCCTGCCCGCGACGGATAGCTACAAAGTTTCGATCGCCTATCGCGACGGATTCGCGGCGAGCGGCACGCTGGTGCTCTTCGGCGCGGACGCCGAAGCCAAGGCCCGCGCCGCCGGCGCCATGCTGCTCCAGCGTCTTGACCGCATCGGCGCCAAGCCCGAAAAAAGCCTGATCGAAGCGCTTGGGACAGGCGCCTGCGCTCCCGGCGTCGTCCCGGCCGCCGATCCGGTTGAGGTCGTCCTGCGCGTCAGCGTGCGGGACAGTCGCCGCGCCGTCGTCGAACGCTTCACCAAGGAGTTCGCGCCGCTGGTGACGTCCGGTCCGCCGGGCGTGACGGGCTACACGACCGGCCGGCCGCCGGTGCGCGAGGTGTTCGCTTACTGGCCCGCGTTGGTCGCCAAGACCGCGGTGACGCCAAAGGCCGGGTTCGTGGTTTCGCCGGTTTGAGGTGGTTTATGGCCGAGTTGTCCGGGCTGGCGCGAACGGAAATACGCACGACGTTCCGCTTGAGCGACATCGCCCATGGCCGCTCGGGCGACAAGGGAAACCACGCCAACGTCGCCGTCATCGCTTACACTCCGGCGGGTTTCGCCTGGCTCCAGCAGCACCTGACGGCGGAGCGCGTCCGCGCCTATTTCGCGCCGATGAAGCCGTCGCGCGTCGAGCGCTTCGAGGCGGCGAACCTCCTCGGGCTCAACTTCGTGCTCTACGACATCCTCGCCGGAGGCGCGAGCCGTTCACTGCGCATCGACACTCAGGGCAAGACGCTGGCGACGGCGCTGTTGCAGATGCCCATCCAGCGCCCGGCCAACTTCGAAGACATGCTCCGCCAAGTGAAATCCTAATCTTAATCGTAATCCTAATCTTAATCCTGATCCTCATCGCGTCTCCCCTACCGAGGGCAGCACATGAGTCTCGTCTCGTCGGCATCCCAACAGGGCATCGCCATCATCACGCTCCAACGCGCCGACAAGCGCAACGCCCTGAGCCGCACCTTGATTGCCGACCTGACCGCCGCCTTCGAGCGAGCCCGCGACGATGCCGCCGTCCGCTGCGTCATCCTCAGCGCCGCCGGCCCGGTCTTCTGCGCCGGCATGGATCTCGCCGAACTGCAGGAATCGCTCGACGCGCCGAAGGAAGCGTCTCCCGTCTGGGACGACGCCTTGCGCCTCGCCCGTCTCTATGACCTCATCTACGCGCTCCCCAAGCCGACGATCGCGGCCGTGCAGGGCGCCGCCGTCGCGGGTGGCGCGGGGCTGGTGACGGTCTGCGATCTGGCCGTCGCGGCGCCCGAGGCCAAGTTCGGCTATCCCGAGGTGCGGCGCGGCCTCGTCGCCGCCATGGTCATGCCCCACCTGCTCCGCCACGTCGGCGAACGCCTGGCCCGCCACCTCCTGCTCACCGGCGAGTTGATCGACGCCGAGGCCGCGCTGCGTTGCGGACTGATCAACGAGATCGCGGGCGAGCGCCTGCTCGACCGCGCTCACGCCCTGGCCCGCAGCTGTGCCGAGGGTGGCCCGCAGGCGCTGGCGAAGACCAAGGAGCTTCTGCGTCAATTCTCCCACCAGGCCCTCTCGATCGACGCCGCCGCCCAGGCCAGCGCGGCGCCCCGCCTGAGCGACGAATGCCAGCAGGGCCTGCGCGCCTTCTTCGCCAAAAAACCCGTTCCATGGGCGCCGCCTGCGTAGCGTGCTGGCCAACTCGAAAACGGCCGGCCAGTACGTGACAGGACGCCAAAGGCAAACCCACCTTCCGCTTGCGTCGATCGATACCGCCGTACTGGCCAACTCGGATTGGCCTCGGCTTGACCACTTCTTCCTTGTGACCGCGTCAACGCCCGGCTATCGTGCGACAATTCGGCGGGAAAAACGATTTCCGCGGTCGCTTTTTCCCGTTTCCTCGCCTCTTCCTTTGGAGGAGCCGTGCCCGATACGCCTTCGGATCCGCCCTGGGACAAGTTGCGCGCCCAACTGCTCATACTGGCCAAGGCGCAGATCGGCCCCAAGCTGCGCGCGCGTGGTGTCGATCCCTCGGACATCGTGCACGAGACGCTGTATCAGGCGCTTCGGGACCGCGCGAGCGTTCATACTACGACGCAGGCGGGCCTCGAGGCCTGGGTGCGCGGCATCCTCTTTAACCGCATCAAGGATGCCGCGAAGAAGGCAGGGGCGAACTGGGTCCCATTGGAACAATCGTCGCAGCGGCTACAGGACCTTCTGGCCGCGTCGAACTCGTCTCCGAGCGAGCGGGCCATGATGCGGGAGATGCTGGCGCGGCTCGGAGACGCGCTAGAGCGGCTTCCAGGAGACCAGCGGACGGCTGTCGAGATAAAGCACCTGCACGGCTGGCGCGTCCGCGCCATCGCCGCCGAGATGGGACGCAGCGAGGTTGCCGTCGCCGGCCTGCTGCGCCGCGGCCTGAAGACCCTGCGTGAGCTATTGCGGGAGGCTTGAGACAAGATGATCGCCCACCTCGAGTGCCGGAACGAACTTCCCGTGCCGGCGCCGGGGCCCTCAGTCCGGAAGCCCGAGTCGCTCATGGAAATACAGTGGGATCGCTGGCGCGCCTACCTGCTCGTCGTCGCCACAGCGATGGGTCCCCATTTGGTCCCGCACGATCCGCCGAGCGTGGTGGACGAGACGATCGCGAAGGCGATGGAAGACCTCGAGAATTTTCAGGGCCCGCCGGCCGCGTTTCCAGGCTGGCTACGCGCACATCTCATCGGCGTTATCGCCCGAAAAGTCGGGCGCGATCCGCATGAAGTGGAGCAATGGTTGTTTCGTGTGGTTGGCCAGCCGGAGGTCCCCTCGCCGCCGGACCCGGTGTCGCTCGAACGGGCTCTGCGGCGATTGCCCGAGGATCAGCGGACGGCCGTCGAGTTGAAGCACCTGCACGGATGGCGCGTCCGCGCCATCGCTGCCGAGATGGGCCGCAGCCAGACCGCCGTCGCCGTGCTGCCGCGCCGCGGCCTGAAGACCCTGCAAAACCTCATGCGAACCCTGAGACGACCATGACCACGCCACCCGAAGACGAACGCGACGCCCGCCTCGACGACGCCGTCCGCGACTACCTCGAAAAAGAGGAGGAGGGGACGCCACCCGAGCGCCGCGCCTGGCTCGCCGAGCACGCTGCCGACGCCGTGGCCCTCGATGAGTTCCTTCTCGCTCACGAAACCGTCGAGAGCCTCACCGGACCGCTTCGGGCGGCCAGCGGAGATCCGAACGCCACCATCAGCCATCCGCCGGTCGCAACGCCGGCCGCGCTTGTCCAGGGCTTCGGCAACTACGAGGACCTGCGCGAGATTGGTCGGGGCGGCATGGGGGTCGTCTATCGCGCCTGGCAAAAAATGCCGGGGCGGACCGTCGCCATCAAGATGATCCTGGCGGGCGCCCAGGCCGGTCCGGAGGACCTGACTCGTTTTGAGCGAGAGGCCCGTACCATCGGCGCCCTCGATCATCCCAACATCATAAAGATTTACGACTTTGGCACGCACGAGGAGATGCCCTACTTCCCCCTCGAGTTCGTCGCCGGCGGCAGCCTCCGGGACAAGCTCGTCAGCAAGGACGAACGCGAAGCCGCCCCCTGGGCCAACGGTCGCGCCGCGACGCTGATCCAGACGCTCGCCCAGGCCATCGACGTAGTTCACAACAAGGGAATTGTCCACCGCGACCTTAAGCCCGGTAACATCCTCCTCACCCCCGACGGCGTCCCCAAGATCACGGACTTCGGCCTGGCCCTCTGCCTCGACGAAGCCAAGACCGCCAGCAACATCCTTGGCACGGCCGCTTACATGGCCCCGGAGCAGGCCAACCCCAAGAGCGGCCCCGTCGACCGCCGCGCCGATGTCTACGCCCTTGGCGCTATGCTTTACGAACTCTTGACCGGCCGGCCGCCATTCACCGGCGCCACCGTGCTGGACGTCCTCGACCAGGTCCTGAACGCCGAGCCGGTCTCGCCGCGCGTGCTGAATCCCAAGGTCGACCGCGACCTCGAAACCATCTGTCTCAAATGCCTGGAGAAGCAGCCGGCGCGGCGTTATCCCACCGCCCTCGCACTCGCCGAGGATCTGGGCCGCTATCTGCGCCGCGAGCCGATTCTGGCGCGCCCCATCGGCCGGGTCGAGCGTACCTGGCGCTGGTGTCGCCGGCATCCGAGCCGGGCCGTCGCCGCCGCCCTCTTCCTCGTCGCCGGCGCCACCGTCTTCACGGTCGTCCTCGCCTTCAACCAGCGGCTCCAGCGCGAGCGGCGCGAACTCCAGGCTGCCCTGACCGAGCAGGTCGCCGAACGTCTCGACCGCCAGCTTCAGGAGATGGCGGAACGCCCGGACACGATCGCCGCCGCCCTCGCCCTGCGCGACGACTGGAGCGACGCGCAACTCGAAACGTGGATGCGCACGCTCCTCGAAGGTGACCCGCGCGGCTACGGCATCACGGTCGCCTTCGACCCCGAACTCGAACGAGGCGACCCCATCTACGTCTATCGCGACCTGAAGGACGGCGGCAACATCAAGAGCAAACGCCTGACCAAGGCGAACTACGAGCCGTTCTACACAGAGTGGCGCTGGTATAGCGTCCCTGTGAAAACCAAGAAGCCGGCCTGGTCCGACCCGTTCTACGACCAAGGTGGCGGCGACATCGTGATGGTCAGCTACTCGGTCCCCGTAGTACGCGGGGCGGACGTCCGCGCCGTGCTCACCATCGATGTGCCCTGGGAATTCTTCCAGAGCGTGCGCGAGCTGCTCGACCAAACCAAGCTCGCCGACGGCTACGGGTTCCTGCTCGGCCGCGACGGCGTCTTCCTCAGCCATCCGAATCCGGAGTGGTCTATGCCCAAGACCCATGTGCCCAAGAGCAAGGACGACAAATATGTCCCCAAGAAGATGAAGGACACGGCCGCCTTCAATGACCTCGCGCCACGCCTGGAAGCGGCGCTGCGCGAGAAGGAACGGAGCTTTCGGGCCATCGATCCGTATACGGGCAAGAGGTCGCGCTTCCTGCTGGCGCCGGTGGCGACGCCGGGGTGGCTGCTGGTGACGGTGGTGGAGGAGTAGCGATTGCGATCTGAGCCCCAACGGGGCGACAGCCAATAGCCAGGGGCGTGAGCCCCTGGAACATCGCCCCGGCGACCCGCCAAGCCCCGGAGGGGCGGTAGAAACCGTGTCCCGCCATCGGCACTGTCGCCCCTTCGGGGCTTTTGGCGCAGCGCGGTCTGCGGGCCAGGGGCTGACGCCCCTGGCTATTAGCTGTCGCCCCGTTGGGGCTTCTAACAGGGAATGAAGAGTATTGCCCAATGGAAATCATCGGCACAGTGATCGAGGAGTGACATCCGATGAAGCGCCGGTTCCTAGTCATCTGCGTGGCATTCTTGGTGGCGGGCTTGGGCGTGGCCGGGACCTGCTGGTTCCTGTGTGCATCCCACCGCCGTCCTGTCCCGGAAATGACCGTCCTCCAACCCATGGTTGGCGAATGGAAGACCGAGGTGACAACGAGCGAGCCGCAATCGTTCGCGTCGTTCGAGCGGAAGGAGGCCAAGCCGGTACCTGTCATCGCCAAGGGCGAGTTGAAGGTGTCCTGGATCAGTGACGCCGAGCTTCTTGTGGCAGGCTCGCATGGCAGTGTGACATACAGCTATTCCATTTCATACGACCAGGACAGGAAGGTCTACCGGCGACGAGGCATGTGCTCGGACTTTCCGTTCGAGTCCGTGATTGGAAAATGGGACCCGGCAGCGCGCGCCATGAATTGGTCCTGCGAGCGTTTTAGCTTGCGCCACGGGCAAGATAGCGGCGGCAGAACGGTCGTGACCGACCATGGTTTTGAGGAAACTCGCTCCCGTATGCGGATCTTCGGCAAGGAGGACATTCAGGACGGTTCCGTGAAGGTCGTCGCAACTCGCAAATAACCCGGAGGTAACACGCCTGTCCGAAACGAAAGGCCCAGGTGGTTATGCTCTTCGCGCACGGCGGCAGAGAGATGGGGGATTGGAGCTTTTTGTATTGGATCATCCTTGGTCCAATTGTGGCGATATTGGTCATTGTCGCAATCGTCGTGATCGTCTGCGTCGCCACAAGGGGCTCCACTCGCAATGCCGATGCTTTTGGCGAGGGCCGTCGCAAGATCCAATGCCCCGACTGCCATACCCGGTTCTTTCCTTCAGACGAAGAGGAGAGTGCGTCCCGCGAAAAGGTGATGTGCCCCTTCTGCGGGAGGCCCGTGGCGACCTGAGGTTCAAGCTCGACCCGTTCTCGGATGCCGCTCGTCTGTGCGGCATCGGTGGCAGCGACGGGATTGGTTGTGGCGGAAACCTGTTGGTTCATGAACGGCCGATCCTTGTCTCCGATCCTCTTCGGCGTGGGCGCACGGTCTTTTTGGAGGTGTTCGCCATGTTCTCGGATAGTTTTCGCAAGCGACTCGCATCGAAAAAGTACACGAGATGGGCGGAAAACCTGACAGAGCCGCACCTGGAAGCCTTGCTTTGGATGGTCGGCGAGTATGGTTACCGGGCGGGGCTCCTTCTGCCGCTTCTCGAGAAGCACAAGGACGAGTTTTGGTATCAGTGTCTGGGGTTCGCTCGGGCTCAATTGGCGCTACAGACAATCTCCCAAGTCGTTGCCGGGAAGCGCCTGGATGTTGACGAGGCGATTCGGAGAGTCGCTGAAGTCGCGAACCAAGCGCGCCAATCGTGGTCGTCACGATTTGGCGCCGCCGAGTAGGTCACCAAGAGAAGGCTGCAAGCCAGAGAGGGCCCATGGAAATCATCGGCACAGTCGTCATCGCCATCGTCATGCTCTGCGCCGTCGCGGGCGCCGTCGCTTCCTGCTTCCGCGACGACGAGGGCCTCGGCAAGGAGTTCCTCGCCGGCCTGCACTCCATCGGCTACATCTTCATCCCCGTCGCCGGCATCATGGCCTCCTTGCCGTATCTCCAGCAGATCGTCCGCGTCGTCTTCGGCGCCGCCTATTCCAGCATCGGCGCCGACCCGGCCATGGCCGCCACCTCCTTCATCGCCGTCGACATGGGCGGCTATCAACTGGCGCAGCGACTCGCCGCCACCCGCGAAAGCTGGATCATGGCCATGATGGCGGGGTACATGGCCGGGGCGACGATCGTCTTCTCCATCCCGGTCGGCCTCGCCATGCTGCAGAAGCGCGACCACAAGTACATGGCGCTCGGCGTCATGTCCGGCCTCCTGTCCATCCCGCTCGGCGTCGGCATCGCCTCGGCTCTCCTTGTCCTCCTTCAGCCGGACGTTCGCGTCGACGCCGCCACCCAGGCGACGGCCGCCACGGCCACCCTGGGCCTCACCTGGGGGACGCTGCTTCTCAACCTGCTGCCGCTCGCGATTCTCGTCAGCGCCCTGGCGCTCGGTCTGCGCCTTTTCCCGGACGCCATGATCCGCGGCTTCATGGCGTTTGGCCGGGGGCTGGACATCATCCTCAAGCTCGTGCTCGCCTTCTCGATCGTGCAGTACTTCACGCACATCTTCGGCGACTACTGGGGCTTCGATCCGATCATCGGGGTGGAGGATACCGCCGCCCCGCTCCGGGCGCTGGAGATCGCCGGCTACATCGGCATCATGCTGGCCGGGGCCTTTCCGATGGTCTACCTGCTGCAGAAGTACCTCGCGGGCCCGATCGGCCGGCTAGGCAATCGTCTCGGCCTCGCCCCCGAGGGCGCCGCCGGCCTGCTCGCCGCCGCCGCCAACATCCTGGCCATGTTCCGCCTCGTGAAGGACATGCGGCCCAAGGACAAGGTGCTGGTCATCGCCTTCTCCGTCTGCTCGGCGTTCCTCTTCGGCGATCACCTTTCTTTCACGGCCAACTTCCAGCCGAACCTCATCCTCGCCGTTATGCTCGGCAAGCTCGGCGGCGGCGCATGCGGGTTTTTGATCGCGTACCGGCTGTCGGTCCCCAAGGCGCTGGAGCTGGCGGAGAAGGAAGTGTCGGAAAGCGTTCCATGCGACGAGATGCGCGACCCGGAAATGGCGACCGTCCCGATTTAACTTTGAGAAGGAGAAAGCGTGGAACTCTACAAGTGCGTCCATTGCGGGGCGACCTTCGAACGGTACGGAGGACAGGTCGCATGCCCCAAGTGCGAGTCCGCATCCCGGACCGGGGGCGGCATCGCCCTTCTTATCGTGGGTATTGTTCTTGGTCTCATCGCGCTTGGCATTTGGCTTTTCGTGCGATGGCTAGACGAAAGCTTGTCGCATATGGGATACATGTGAAACACAGGAACTACATAGACGCTACGAGGAGAACTCAACCGCGAAACATCAGTGATCGAGAAGCAGACCCAAGGAGCGGAACGAAACGTCTCGCCTAGGAGCAGCCGGGTGGGCAGCTGAAAAGTTGGTGGAATGTTTGTACACAAGCCAGTGCCGGAAAGGATTGGGGGATCGAAGCCAAGGAGACAACACCTCGTGGACACGCATCTGCCCCCGCTCAAGAACAGGAAGCCAAAACCGAAGCCAGAATTCGGCAGGCGATGGAGAAGGAGATCGCCAGCCCAGCGCGGCTTATGGTGGGCAAGCCGGATAGAGAGCTGTTTGGCAAGACCGAGTTTCCAAGTGCGCGACATTCTCTTGCAGGTGGGAGCCAAGGTTTACGAAGAGCATCTGCGAAAAAAAACGGCTATCAAGGATCGGGAGTGACCTGTCCACACTGCGGCCAGACCGCTGAGTTTCAGGGATATCGTCGGCTGCAGCCGTTGAGCATCCTGGGTCCCATCTGCTTTCGCCGCGCTTCTACTATTGCCATCGTTGCGGCGGCCTGACGCCCTGGGATCAGGAGGTTGGGCTGACGGCCAAGCGCTCACGCCAGCGGCGGAGGAATTGACGACGTTGGCGGGAACGCTCTGCAACAGCTTCGAAGAGGCCGCGGCGAAGGCGACGCGAAGCTGGCGGCGTTGCGGCTATCGGAGTCGACGGTGCAGCGGACCAGTGAAGCGGCAGGCCAGCGTCTGGACCAGTTGCTCCTGGAGAAGAAGGTGCTGGGCGGACCGACGCCGTGGGATTGGCTGGGACGCCGGGGCCGCACGTGCGCTACGCGAGCATCGACGCGACGGGCGTGCGGCAGCGAGCGTTTGGCGGAGGCGCGGCCGAGGGACGGATGCCGTATGTAGCGATGATATTCAACCCGGTCCCCGACCTGCCTCTGGGTCATCCGCATCCGGCCGCCCGTCCGAACGAAAATGCAAGCGCGTTACTTGGCGGGCTTGTATGACCTGGACGAACTCGGCCTGCAACTGCGTCGCCAGGGGGGCCAGGTGGGGATGAACCGTGCGGAGCAGTGGATCCGGTCTGACCGACGGCGGCAATGGCTTGGGCTTTGCGGAGGAACTTCCCCCGCGACTTGGTGCTGATCCTCGATTTCTGGCACGTTACCGAATACCCCCCCGGGGAGTTGAGCAAGGCTTTGTATCCGGTCGACGAGGATCGGCGTCAGAGCCTAATGACATCATGGTGTCACACTCTGAAGCATGAAGGCGGCCAGGCGCTTGCTCGGGGAACTGGAAAAGCTGGAGTTGCCCCGCGAAAACCGGCTGTACGAGAACAGTGAGGTCACACTCGGCTACGTGAGGAGCAACCTCCACCGCATGGACTACCCGACGTACTTGGCCAATGGCTGGTGCATCGGCTCCGGTTCTGTCGAGTCAGCCTGTAAGACCGTGGTGGGCCAGCGCCTGAAACTGGCTGGCATGCGCTGGCGCGAGCCCGGTACCAACGACATGTGCCACCTGCGCGCCCTATTCCGCAGCGAGACCACGCAGTGGGACCTTTTTTGGTCGCGCAGCGTTAACTGAGAACATCTGCTCTACCAACAAAGAAGACGCTCACCCGGAGCAGCCCGTGCCCGAGTTTCAGTGCCTGCAATGCCGATTCAGCATCACGTTGCCCGCATGGCCTACGGGTAAGGGCTTCTGCCCCGACTGTCGCTCGCCGTTTTTCCGCGCCCGGGCGCACAAGGGAGGGGAGTGGGGCGCCGGCTGCGTCTGCAGTCTCGTCGGCATCGGTGTCGGGCTGCTCGGCGCCGCCGTCTATAACTCCATGGATCCAGTGCGAGCCCACCGCGGCGTGGACGGCGGCCTCGTGGTCATCATCCGTTATCTTGTCGGCGCCTTCCTCGGCTCCGTTGCGGGGTTTTTCCTCGGCGTCTCTGTTCTTGCGCCAAAACGTCTCTCCACCGAGGTAGGGGTCCGATGCCCGAAGTGCCGTCATTGGTTGGGAATACCAGAACGGTTTGCCGGAAAGGCGCCTTGTCCCTTTTGCAGACATTCGATCAACCTGCGATAGTTAGGTCGCTTCGAAGGAGAACGCATGGCTGTCCAAGACGCACGCGACGCGACTCCGCCGGCGACAACCGCGCCCGGCGGCGCCGCCGCCGGTCTCGACGCCGGCGGCATCGGGCCCTTCACCAGCTTCGCCCTGGCGATGTCCACCATCTGCATCGTCGCCGGCGGCGTCACGTCCTTCTACATCGCCTTCGGCAGCGTCGGCGGGGCGGCGATCGGCTTCGGCTGGCCGCTCGGCTGCCTGGGCGCCCTCGCCGTGGCGCTCACGATGGGCCAGCTCGCGTCCGCCTTCCCGCGCGCCGGCGGCCCGTACCTCTGGGCCTCCATCCTGGGTGGCCGCGGCTGGGGCTGGGCCACCGCTTGCCTGGGCCTGATCGGCCTGGCCGCCGCCATCGCCGCCGTCAACGCCGGCGCCTTCAACTTCATCGCCGCCGCCTATGCCCGCGTCGGCGGCTACGACCCCAATGAACTCGACGGCTGGCTCCGCTGCGGCGTCGTCATCCTCATGACGGCCTCGCAAGCGTTCATCAACCACCGCGGCATCCGCCTCACCGCTCGCCTCCTCGACATCAGCGGCTATCTCATCGTCGCCATGGTGGTCCTGCTCACTCTTGTCCTCGTCGTCTTCGGCCTCACGAACGGCTCAGGGGCCGATTTCACCCGGCTCTGGAGGTTCGACAATTTCGGCGGCCGTCCGGAGGCCAACCCCACCTGGCCGGCGACGACCGACGTGGCCTGGCTGTTCGCGCTCGGCCTGATGCTTCCTGCCTACACCATCACCGGGTTCGACGCTCCGGCGCAGACAATCGAGGAGACGGTCGACCCGGGCCGCAATGTGCCGCGCGCGATTGTCCGCGGCGTCATGCTCTCGGGCGCCACCGGCTGGATCATGCTCAGCGCCCTGGTGCTCGCCATCCCGGACATGGAGGAGGCGGCGGGCAAGGGGAACCTGATGTTCTTCCATGTCTTGCGGGCCATCATCCCGGACGAGTGGCGCTTCGTCCGCACGGGTCTCTACATCGGCCTGGGCGCCTCCATGTACCTGTGCAGCCTGGCGACGTTGACTTCGGTGTCGCGCATGACCTGGGCCTTCGCCCGTGATCGGGGGCTTCCCTTCTCGACCGCGCTGAGCCGTATCGGCCGGCATCGCACGCCGTCGGCGGCGATCTGGAGCGCCGCCGGGGTGGTCGCCCTCCTCGCCCTGCCGGATTACAACGTGATTGCCGCCGTCTGCGCCATCTTCCTCTACCTCGCTTACGTGTTGCCGACCTTCGCCAGCCTGCGCGCCTATGACCGATTGCAGGAGAAGCTGGGACCATGGCACGTCGGCAAATGGTACCGTCCGCTGGCCGTGGTGAGCTGCGCCTGGTGCGTGCTGCTCTTCATCATCGGCGTCCAGCCACCCAATGAGATCGCGCTGTGGATCGTCGGCGGGACGATCCTCGTGTTGCTCGCTCTGTGGTTCGGCTATCTGCGGCGCCGGTTTCCCGGACTGGCGCAGGAAGCGATTCCCGCGGCGCCATCCGAAGAGGCGCCCTATCCCGTTTGCAAACAGGAGCTTCGCTTGGACCCGGAGGAAGCGTGATGAGAAAGGTCGTGCATCCTTTACTTCCAGCCTCAGCCGCAGGAGAGAAAAATGAACGCGAAGGAGAAGGAACGGCAAAAGGAAGAGAAGAGAAAACAAGTGCAAGAAGATAAGAGACGGATTCGCTCTTTCGCCGAGGAGGTGGAGGAGTTGCGCGGACGCCGATGGCGGATCAAACGGCTGGGGGGCGGGCTCACCAACCGCAATTACCTGCTGAGCGATGGCGCTGACCGCTATGTCGTCCGCATTTTCGGGGGCGGCGGCCTGGACATCAATCGCGACCGCGAAGTGGCGATCCTGAACACGATCGCCGCGGCCGGTGTCGGGCCAAAAGTGATCGAGTACCTGCCACAGCATTCCGCTCTGGTCATGGCGTTCTGCCCGGGCAAGACGCTCGAGAACGAGGATCTCCGAAGGCCCGGGATGATCGCCCGCATCGCCGCCGTCCTGCGCCGCTGTCACGATTTCGCGCCGCCGGCCGGACTCACATCGTTCTGCCCGTTTGCGGTCGCACGCGACTATCACCGCAAGGCGAGGCGAAACGTCCCGCTCCCCGACGAGGTAAAGGTCGCGCTGCAAGCTATGTCCGCAATCGAAGACGAGCTGAAAAAGGGCGCCGGCCCTTCCCGCCTGTGCCACAACGATTTGCTGGCGGCGAACTTCATCGACGACGGCGCCGTCCTCCGCCTCATCGATTGGGAATACGGCGCCCTCGGCGACCGCTTCTTCGACCTCGGTAATCTCGCCGTGAATGTGCAATTGAGCGCCGCCGAGGAAGAAACGCTGCTGAAATGCTATTGTCGCGCGGCGCGTCCCGCCGACTTGCGGCGTTTGCGTCTGATGCGTCTCGCCTCCGACATGCGCGAGGCGATGTGGAGCTTCTTGCAAGCCTGCAACAAGAAGGCGCCCAAGGAACCCGACTACTACCTGAGGCGGGGCCGCAAACACTTGAAACGCTTCCTCGTCGCCAACCGCGGCCTGGCCAATGCCGGCGGGCGCGGCTGAACCAGGTCGAACCGCGCCGCATACAAAAGACCGCATGAGCACATCGGAAACCGCGCACCCCCGCCTCGAAGACGACTCGCTCTGGCTACGTTTTCTCTACGCCAGGCTCGGCGCCTCTCTCACTGTTCCCGGCGCCTGTCTGCTCTGGGCCGTGGCGCAGGCCGCCCTCTTCGCGATCCTCGCCGGGACGCAGGGGACGCTCTGGTCCGCCGCGGCCGGGGATCTCCCTCTCCTGCATGACGCGACCTTTCTCGCCTACCTCTTCCTCGTGCCGCTCTGCTTCGGCCTCTTGCACTACGGCCTTGCCCTGTTTCGCCGCTACCTGAGCCGTATCGACGAGGTGCTGAATCCAGCGAGCCGGCCGCTGTCCTCGCGCGCGCTTCACCATCTGGCGCAGGCCACGCTCGAGGACCCGAGCCGGGCGCGGCTGCTGTTCACCGTCCTCGGCTTTGTCGTCTTCCTCTACAACGCCTACGTCAACCGGGACCCCGCTCGGTTCTACGGCGCCCCGGGCAAGTGGGACGGCGCCGCCTATCCGCTCAGCTACGTCCTTGCCCGCCTGCTCATCTTCATCGTCTGGGTCTACTGGCTGCCGCTCTGGGCCAGCGTCATCTTCCGCCGCCTGCGCGTCATGGCCCGCCTGAGTGAGCGCATGGTCGCGGAGGGCTGGCTGCGCCTCTCCCCCTACCACCCCGACGGCTTCGGCGGCCTGGGCCGCTTGGCGGCGGCAGCGTCCTGGGTCGGCTACCTCATCCTGGCCGGCAGCGTCGTCTTTCTCGCCCCGGCCCTGCGCCCCGCCCTGCTCGGCCTGCCGCTGCACATCGGCAACTACATCGGCCTCGCGGCTTATGTGATCCTGGCGGCGATCGGTCTCCTCGCGCCGGTGTTCCTGCTGCACCGCTGCGTGGGCAAGATACGCGAAAAGCAACTGATGACGCTTTCGAGCGCCTTCGACGACATCAACGAGCGCGCGGCGCAACTGCAGTTGCTCGCCGGCGTCTTCGGTAACGCCGACGATCCCGACGCCACCCTGGAGAGGCGCGCGTTGAAAGCCCTCGCGGATGAAGAACTGGGACGGAGTCTCGAAACCGCGCAGCGCTTGCGCGAGCAGTGGCTCGCCCTGCCCGCCTGGCCCGTCGCCACCGCCGCCCTCATCCGTTTCCTGGTCTCCGTCCTCGCCCCGCCCATCGCCTTCGTGGTGGTCAACCAAACCCTGACCGGCGGCCATTGATATGCATGACGCCGTCAACCTCCTCGGCCTCGACTTCGGCACGACGACCAGCGGCGCCGTCGCCGCCCGCGGCCGGCTGCTTCGCAACGTCGTCACCGGCCGGATGGAGGTCGCGGACGTTCACGAGACGTTTCGCTCCGACCTTGTCTACACTCCCCTTCAAGACGACCGGCTCGACCTGGCGAGAATCGATCGCTATCTCGATGACTGGCTCGGCGTCGCCAACCTGGAGCCGGGCCACATCTTCGGCGGCGGGGCCCTGCTCACCGGCCTGACGGCGCGGCGCGACAACGCGGCGGGGCTGGTCGAGCGGATCAAGCGGCGCCTTGCCAACGCGCTGGTAGCGCGGGCGGAGGACCCCTGCCTCGAGTCCTGGCTCGCCTTCATGGGAAGCGCCGCTCCACTGTCGCGCGAGCTACCGGAACGCATGGTGCTCAACCTCGACATCGGCGGCGGCACGACCAATATCGCGCTGGGCAAAGCGGGCGAAGTACAGCGCGTCGGCTGCCTATTCGTCGGCGCCCGGCACATCGAAATGACGCCGGAGACGTATCGGATCGTGCGGTTGTCGTCGCAGGCCCGCGAGCTGTTCGCCGCGCTCGACATTCGCAAGGGCCCAGGCGATACGCTCACGGATGGCGACGTGAAGGCGGTTATCGATCTTTACATCGCATTGCTCGAAAAGGTCGTCGGACGCGTTACCAGGTTCGACGCGCGAGCGTCGAACCTAATGTACTCCTCGAGCAGTCCGTTCAGCCGCCGGATGAAGGTGAACGCCCTGTGGTTACCTTCTCGGGCGGCGTCGGCGAGCTGATCCTGGCTTCCTCCGTGGCGAAAGCTGGCCGGCGACGACCTGCTTCGGCGACCTGGGCATCGACCTGGCCCGGCGTATCGTAGCTTCGAAGCGCGCCTGGGGCGATGGTCGGCGGCGACATCAACCGGCTTCCGGCGGACGACCGTCTACGGCCTGTTGCAGCACAGCACGGAGGTGTCCGAAGCCACCGTGTTCCTGCCGCGCGGCAGCTGTGCTGCTGGCCGACGTGCCGATCTTCGGCAGCGTCGCGGCCCGACGCGGACGCAGCGCAGGTGCGCGGTCTGATGGACCTGGTGCGGCGCAACGATCGGGGCGGCTGTCTGCGTCATCGGCGCCGAGCGCCCGAGAGCGTGCGGCCGATTCGCCGCGACCTTGCCGTACGTGATCCGCAGGCGCTTTACCCCGTCATCCTCTGGTACTCCTGGTAACGGCGAACGTCGGCAAGGTGCTGGGACAGTCGATCGGCGCGCTGGCGGGAGCCGCCGTGCGATCTAGTTGTCCTCGACGGAATCGCCGCGCGTGCGCAGTATGTCCACCTCCGGGGCGGCGGCAGCAGGTGATTCCGGTTTCGTTTTTGGTCTGCGCGAATGATGGAGAACCCGGTCACCGGATGCGGAGCAATCGGCAGGCTTCTGATAACTCGGATCGAGCGGCAGCTCGATGCACAGCTCCGGGCTGAGCCAGAGCGGAATGGTCGGCAACGGCTGGCCCACGGTGAGCGGGAAGAACCAGGCGTCGAGCAGGGGCCGCTTTTTCGCTAGCTTGCGGGCACGCAGCGTGACCGCGTACAGCATCGGCGGGTCGGCGAGGGCGGGGTCGCTACGGCCAAGCCGGCCGAGCAGTTCGGCATAGAGGTTGGCCTGACGGGTCGTGACGATGTCGACGATCGCCACGCACACGTCCTGCCGCAACAGGGCGGCCACCTTGTTGACGAGCTGCTCGCGCGTCGTCCATCCGGTCCTTGTTGGCCGGGCTGACGATTTCGATGGCGGCCACGAGCGTCCTGTTGTCGGTCGACGTCGTAAGCGCGCACCTCGTACTCGTCAAGCTCGTTCAGGTCCGCGGGCACGGTGAGCGTAGGGGCGCTGGCGGCAAGCGTGGCCGTCCCGCCGCCCCGCGTGGGCACGTCAGGTGGGCGGTTGTCTTCCTCGATCGCGAAGCCACCGATTTCGAAGGGCGCTGGATGATGCACGCGCTGGCTCGGCCACGAAATCGATTGGGAGAAGTTCGAAGAGGGTCCGAACCATCTCGGCCGGCCAGCCGCCATGGACGGCGTCCCAGCGGTGCTTGTTATTCACCGGCGCGTCGATGATCGCGGAGCGGCGGCATTCTTGGACCTCCGGTAGAATTGGCACCGAATGGGCTTCCAGGCCGTTCCAGGCGTTTGAGAAGTTCGTCGCGGTCGTCCATGGTCGCCGCACCATGACTCAAGCGGCGAAACGGGGAGAGCGGCAGGGCTAAACCTTACGAGCGGTGAAAGGTGAGAGACGATTGGGTTCAGAAGGTCGAGGCTTAGATTACGATTGCGATTAGGATTACGATTAGGATTCGAGAGGACTCCAGCGATGACCGCGCTCATTCCCTTCGATACCATCCCCGTCCCGCGCCCCAGGCCCGACGAGACCTACTCTCGCCAATGCTTCGAGCGCTCCATCAGCTTCACCGGCCTCAAACGTCTCCTCAGCGCCGCCGATTACAGCAAGCGGGTGACCGCAACGCCGGGCTGGCCGCTCCGGGTGAGGCGGTACGCGAGACGGCGCGCACGTCCTCTCGGACTTAACGCTCCAGCACCTCTACGACCGTCCGCTCGCCGACGACCGCGGTAACGTCGACAGCATCATGCGCGTCAACTATGCCGTCGACCTTGAGGCGTTCGCTTCCGTCGCCAAGATGACGCTTGGCGAACTCAAAGACCATCTCCTCCGGTCCACCGGTAGCCGAGATCAAGCGCATCGGCCGCGGACTGACCGGCGTCATGGCTACCGCGGCGGCGGCCGCCCAAGCTGTGCGACGTTCACGAGCTGATTTCATCGCCCTGCAAGATCAACCGGCCCAGCAAGGCGGACACGCCTCGGCCTGCCCGGCACGCTCTCCTCCGCCTCCAGCCCAACCACCCGACCGACGATCCGCGCGGCGTGGGCTGCATGCTCGTCTACAGGGCCTTTCCGTCGGCGCCGGCGACCTCTCATCGAGCTCAACCCGGCGATCGACACGGTCGAGAACATCTCCGCCGTGTTGCGGCATCTCGACCAGTTGCGGCGCCAGACCGAAGACGCCCGACACCAGTTGCGTCTGGCCACATCAAGACGCAGCTCGCTTGCCTCGAACGCGTGGCCCCCGTCGAGGTCATGTTCCAGAGCCTCGCGGGGACGGACCGGACCGCCGTCGAGGAGTTCGATATCACCGTCGATCTGCTGGACCGCGCATACAAGACGATGCGCGACACCGGCCCCTTGCGCGACACGGCCGAGCAGTTCATGTATTTCGAGACCGGCCAGGGGAGCGAGTTCACTTACGGCAAGCACAACGACATCGACATGGCCACGACCGAGGCGCTCTGCTACGGTTTGGCCCGCCGCTACGATCCGTTCATGGTCAACAACGTCACCGGCTTCATCGGCCCCGAAACCCATCTCGACAGCTTCGAGATGGTGCTCGCCAACTTGCAGGACCATTTCATGGGCAAGCTGCTCGGCCTGCCGATGGGCATGGCGCCCTGTTACACCCTGCACTCCAACATCACGCTCGAAGGTCAGCAGATCGCCACGGAGTTGCTCACGGCCGCGGGCGCGAACTACTACATGGACGTCTGCCTCAACACCGACCGCATGCTCGCCTACTTCGACACGAGCGGCCACGACGACCAGACGCTGCGCGAGATCCACCACAAGCGGCCGGCGCCAGAGTTCCTCGACTGGGGCATCGAGCGCGGCATCTTCGCCCGGGACAACGGCGACATCGTCCGCGGCCCGACCTGGGGCGACCCGCGCCAGTTCTGCTCGGCCGCCGAGATGCGCGACCTGCTCGCCGCCACCCCGGCCGCTTACGGCTTCACCACCGCCGGGCCGCGCCCGGCCAACGCCGTCATGCGCCAGCTAAAGCTCAACCAGAGCATCGGCCGGGAAGCGATCCACGCGGAGCTGGATCTCGAAGCGCTCGGCCGGCTGACCGCCTGTCGCGTGATCGAGACGGAGGCGACGAGCAAGGAGGCGCACCTCAACTCGCCGGACCTGGGGGCCCGTTTATCGGCGAAGAGCCGGGCCGGGTTGCATGGCGAGAGCAACCAGGCGCAGATCCTCATTACCGAGGGTCTGAGCGCGGAGGCGGTGCATCACAACGCGCCGGACCTGCTGCCGCTGCTGGAGGAGGGATTGACGGCGCGCGGGTTGCGCGTCGGAAAAACGCTGGTGGCGCGTTACGGCCGCGTCAAGCTGGCCGAGCCGGTCGCCGAGCGTCTCGGGGCCGACTTGGTCATCCATCTGATCGGTGAGCGGCCGGGGGGCGACGCGCTGGCGTCGCGCAGTCTATCGGCATACCTCGTCTACCGCCTGAGCGACCCGGAAGCGCAGCGGCAAGCGGCGAAGTTCAGCGGCGCGGCGGACATCCGTTACGAGTACACCGTCATCTCCAACATCTACTCGGGCGGCCTGCCCCCGGCGGAGGCGGCGGGCGTCATCGTCGAACGCGCAGGGGCGATCCTGAAGCATCAGGCGGCGGGGAACCGGCTGGAGTCGCTGTTGAAAGCGACCTGATGCGTTGGTAGCGGAATGAGTGAGACTTCTGGCGATGCGACCCTGCTCATGAAGAAGATCTTGTTCGTTTGCGTCGAGAATTCGAACCGTAGCCAGATGGCCGAAGCGTTCGCTCGCATCCATGGCGCGGGCAAAGTGGAAGCGGCGAGCGCCGGCTCGCGGCCATCGGGCCGTGTCAATCCGAAGGCGATCGCGGCGATGCGGGACCTCGGCTACGATTTGTGCGCGCACGCGTCCAAGGGGCTGGACGACTTCAACGGCGCCGAGATCGACGTCGCGGTCACGATGGGCTGCGGCGACGCATGCCCGCTGGTCCGGGCCGGTAAGCGGCTGGATTGGAACATCCCCGACCCCAGGGACATGACGCCGGACGAGTTTCGCGCCGTGCGCGACCTGATCGAGGCGAAGGTGAAGGCGCTGATTCAGTCGCTGTGAGGAGGTCGACGACGGGTCGTTGGCGCCTACGCTATTCCCTTGCCTTCCGCCCGTGGAGTAACCAAGGAGGTTCGATGCACTGTTTTCCCGTCATTCTAGCGGCCGCCCTTTGCTGCGGCGCCGATCATGAGCCGGACAAGAAACCCGCCGTCCTGCTCGAAGGGCTGGGGAGCTTGCGCCATCCGGTGTCGACGAAGAGCGAGGAGGCGCAGCGTTTCTTCGACCAGGGGCTGTCCCTTCTTTACGCCTTCAACCACGACGAGGCGGCACGCTCGTTCCGCCGCGCCGCCGAGCTGGACGAGAAACTGGCGATGGCGTGGTGGGGACTGGCGCTGGTGCAGGGGCCGAATTACAACATGGCCCAGATCGATCCCGCGCAGGCCAAGGCGGCGTACGAGGCGCTGCAGAAAGCGCTCAAGCTAGCCGAAGGGGCGCCGGCGCACGAACGCGCCTACATCGAGGCCCTTGCCGAGCGTTATTCCGTGGACCCGAAGGCGGACGGCAAGAAGCTGCTGGCCGCCTATGCCAAGGCGATGGGCCGGCTCGCCGAGCGCTATCCGGACGATCTCGACGCCGTGACGCTCCATGCCGAGAGCCTGATGAACCTCAGGCCCTGGAAGCTGTGGACGCCGGAGGAAGGCGGAGGAGGAACGGAGGAGATCGTCCGGCTTCTGGAGTCGGTGCTGCGGCGCGACCCGGATCATCTCGGCGCCAACCATTACTACATCCACGCGGTCGAGGCGTCGCGCCATCCCGAGCGGGCGCTGCCGTCCGCGGCGCGGCTGGGCCGTCTGGCCCCGGCGGCCGGCCATCTGGTCCACATGCCGGCGCACATCTACATGCGCGTGGGGGACTACGAAGCGGCGGCGACGGCGAACGAGAAGGCGATCGCCGCCGACCTGGCGTACCTGAAGCGCACGGGCGCCAAGGGGGTGTATCCGATGATGTACCTCAGCCACAACATCCATTTCCTCGCGATCGCGCGGGCGACGCAGGGACGCTTCACCGACGCCAAGAAGGCGGCCGACCAGCTGGCGGCGCACGTCGGTCCGCATATCGAGGAGATGCCGATGCTCGAAGCGTTTCTGCCTACGCCGACGCTGATCCTCGTCCGCTTCGGCCGCTGGGACGAAGTGCTCGCCTTGCCGAAGCCGGCCGAGAAGCTGCGCGTCGTGACCGCGCTCTGGCATTTTGCCCGCGGCATGGCGCGGGCGGGTCGGGAGGAGATGGCCGAGGCCAAGACGGAGCACGAGGCGTTCGTGAAGGCGCGGGACAGCGTGCCGGCGGACGCGCCGTACAGCGAATGGAACACCGCGCGGAGCATCCTGGACATCGCCGAGCTGGCCCTTTCCGCCCGCATCGCGGCCGCCGGGAAGGACCTTGCCGGCGCCGTCGACCTCCTGAAGAAGGCGGTGCGCGCGGAGGACGCGCTCCACTATGGGGAGCCGCCCGACTGGTTCCTGCACACGCGTGAGACGTTGGGCGCCGTGCTGTTGCGCCAGCGGGACGCGGCGGGGGCCGAGAAGGTGTTCCGCGCCGATCTGGAGCGCCATCGGCGCAGCGGCCGGTCCTTGTTCGGGCTCGCCGTCAGCCTGGAAGCGCAAAAGAAGGATTACGCGGCGCAGATGATCCGGCTCGAATTCGAGCGCGCGTGGGGGGGTAAAGGCAAGGCGCTGCGGCTCGAGGAACCGTGAGCCGCGTTTGACTTCCTCCGCGTCATCCCCTAGCCTTGCCGCGGCCCGACACGCCTCGGGCGATGGGACCGGAGCATTCAGCGCTGCGGGCACGAACTATCTCCGGTGTTCGGACCCGACGCAGGTTGGGTACTTCGGCTTGCGCCACAAAGGTCGATGAGATTCGATGAGACCGAAGCAAGCGAACAGTTCGGCGTTGTTACGATTCGGCAGCATGCCGAACCACAACATTTGACCTGACTCCTTATTCTCTTGGAATTCGACTTGGCCCATCGTCGATCACCTTGTAGAGCAGGCTGGCGGCCTGAGGGAGGCGGTGGGTTCGATGCGGTCAAAGCCAAATCCCGTGCCGTGCGCGACCTGATCAGGCGAAATGTGAAGGAACTGATTCAGTCGCTGTGAGGACGGCGACGGCGTGAGCCCGGGAGGGGCGTTTGACTTCCCCGGCGTCATCCCCTAGACTTTTCGTATGGAATTCAACCGTTTTCCCAACCCGGTCATCGCTATTGGCGTCGCGCAGGGAGTGCGCTTCCATGTCAGCGGCTGAGGTCCAGGGCTTTTGGCGAAACGGTTCATGCGAGCCCTGGAGTTGTCTCCAGGGTTTTTTGTTTTGGTGAGAGGTGTTTCAAACGGGGACCGGGAAAAAGAGTCGCGTCCCCTTTTTTCATTCAGAGGCGCGTCATGGCACGCATCGCGATCTACGACACCACGCTGCGCGACGGCAGCCAGGGGGAGGGGATCAATTTTTCCCTCGAGGACAAGCTGCTGATCACGCGGCGACTCGACGACCTGGGGGTCGACTTCATCGAGGGGGGCTATCCTCTCTCCAATCCGAAGGACACGGAGTATTTCCAGGCGGTCCGCAACCTCAAGCTGCGGCACGCCAAGATCTGCGCCTTCGGCATGACGCGACGCAAGAACTGCGCGGTGGAAGGGGACACCTGCATCAACGCCCTGCTCGACTCGGGGGCGCCGGTCGTCACCATCGTGGGCAAGACCTGGGACTTCCAGGTGCTCGAGGTGCTCGGCACGAACCTCGAAGAGAACCTGCGCATGATCGGCGACTCGATCGCCTATTGCCGGAGTCAGGGTCGCGACGTGATCTACGACGCCGAGCACTACTTCGACGGCTTCAAGCACAACCCGGAATACGCGCTCGCCACGCTCAAGATGGCCCACACGGCGGGCGCGAGCGTCCTCGTCCTGTGCGACACCAACGGCGGCTCGCTGCCGGACGAGATCGCCCAGGCGGTGACACGCGTGCGTCAATCGCTCCCTTACGCCGACCTCGGCATCCATTGCCACAACGATTGCGACCTGGCCGTCGCCAACTCGCTGGCGGCCGTATCGCGCGGGGCGGTGCAGGTGCAGGGGACCATCAACGGCATCGGCGAACGCTGCGGCAACACGGACCTCATCAGCGTGATCGCCAACCTCGCGCTGAAGCTGGATCATGAGGTGTTGCAGCCGGGCAGCCTGGCGAAGCTGACCGAGGCGTCGCGCTACGTCTACGAGCGGCGAACATGAACTTCCGGGCCAATCAGCCGTTCGTCGGCTCGAGCGCGTCGCGCACAAGGGGGATGCACGCGCATGCCGTCAACAAGCACACGAAGAGCTACGAGCACGCGATCCGAGCCTGGTCGGCAACGAGCGGCGCATTTCGTCAGCGAGCTTTCCGGCCAGTCGAGCATCTCGCCAAGACGACGAAGCACGCCATCGCCAACGACAAGCCATGATGGCGAAAATCCTGGGCCAGGTGCAGGATCTGGAGAACGAGGGCTACGAGTTCGAGGCGGCGGAGGCGTCGTTCGATCTGCTGGTGAAGAAGGCGCTCGGCATCTACCGGCCCAAGTTCGAACGGCTCAGCTATCGCGTGAACGTGGAGACGGACGCCGCCGGCCGGCCGGTGACCGAGGCGACGGTCAAGGTGCGCGTCGGCGACGCGGTGCAGCACACGGTGAGCGAGGGGGACGGGCCCGTCAACGCGCTCGATGGAGCGCTGAGGAAGGCGCTGGGGACGTACTATCCGAGCCTGGGGGGGATGCAGCTGGTCGATTACAAGGTGCGCGTCGTCAACAACCGGGCGGGGACGGCGGCGCGGGTGCGGGTCGTCATCGAGTCGCGCGACAAGCAGGACGTGTGGGGGACGGTGGGGGTGAGCGAGAACATCATCGAGGCGAGCTGGCTGGCGTTGGCGGACAGCATCGAGTACAAACTGTTCAAGGATGAAGGAGTGTGACAATGAGGCCGGATGAGGATGAAACCAGAGGAACACGCGATCAGCGACCGACCTCAAGTCGCGAGCGGTTGTTCTGGCTTCTCGTGCTGTTGTTGCCGTTCTTCTTGGTCTTCCTGCTCGTCCTGCATGGATCTGATTTCTTCCGCACCAACGTGGACCCTTGAGTGACGCGATGACACCAGGCGACGACGGTCCCGGCAATGAGGACCGCGGGCTTCTGTGGATGAACTTGATCGGGCTCTCGCTTGTCTTCCTGTTGCTGGCCGCGTTCTTCATCCTCTATGGCCCGAAGCTGTGGGACTTCCTGTCCTGGCTGTTCGGAAACGATGGGGGCGCGGAGCAATGGATGAAGCGGTGAGTTTTCTCACCACGGATTTCGCGGATGGCACGGATCGCTATCCTTTTCCTATCCGTGTCATCCGCGAGATCCGTGGTTCAAGAACGGGATGAATCATGCCAACGGAACTGGCCAAAGCCTACGACCCGCAAGAAGCGCAGAAGACTTGCCTCGCCTTCTGGAGCGAGCAGGGCTTCTTCAATAGCCGGCCGGACGGGCGCGAGCCGTTCACCATCGTCATCCCGCCGCCCAATGTCACCGGGGCCTTGCACCTGGGGCACGCGCTCAACAACACGCTGCAGGACGTTCTGATCCGCTGGCGGCGGATGCAGGGGTTCAACGCGCTCTGGGTTCCGGGGACGGACCATGCCGGTATCGCGACGCAGGCCGTCGTCGAGAAGCTGGTCTACGCGCAGGAGAAGAAGACGCGGCACGATCTGGGCCGCGAAGAGCTGGTCCGGCGCATCTGGGAGTGGAAGGAGAAATACGAGCAGCGCATCCTCGGCCAACTCCGCCAGCTCGGCGCCTCGTGCGACTGGGAGCGGACGCGCTTCACGCTCGATCCGATCTGCGCCCGGGCCGTCCGCGAGACGTTCTTCAAGATGTTCAAGGACGGCTACATCTACCGCGGCAAGCGGCTCGTCAACTGGGACACGCAGCTTCAAACCTCGGTCGCCGATGACGAGACGTTCACCGAGGACACGCAAAGCGGCTTCTGGACCTTCAAGTACGCGGTCAAGGACAGCGCGGACTTCATTCGCTTCTCCACGACGCGACCCGAGACGATGCTCGGCGATACCGCCGTTTGCGTTCATCCGTCCGACGAGCGCTACAAGCATCTCATCGGCAAGAGGGTCACTGTTCCGCTGGTCGGCCGGGAGATCCCGATCATCGCCGACGGGCTTCTCGCCGATCCGTCGCTCGGTACGGGCTGTGTCAAGGTCACGCCGGCGCACGATCCGAACGACTACGCCTGCTGGCAGCGCCATCCCGAGATCGGCATCGTCAACATCCTCAACAAGGACGGCACGATCAACGAGAACGGCGGCAAGTACCAGGGTCTCGACCGCTACAAGGCAAGAGAGGCCGTCGTCGCGGACATGGAGGCGCTCGGGCTATTCGAAGGAAAAGAGGATCGCGTCATCCCGCTCAAGTTCTCGGACCGCTCGAAGACGCCGATCGAGCCGTACCTGTCCGATCAGTGGTTCGTCAAGATGGGGGATTGGGAGGACGGCAAGCCGGGCTTCGCGCAAATGGCGCTCGACGCCGTGACGAGCGGGCAGGTCCGCTTCTTCCCCGACCGCTATGCGAAGACCTATCTCGACTGGCTCGGCGAGAAGCGCGACTGGTGCATCAGCCGGCAACTGTGGTGGGGGCATCGCATCCCCATCTGGTACAGCGAGGCCGGTGAGAAGGAGATTCAACGCGCCTTCGCCGACCGGGACGATGTCTTCTGGCGGCTCGACGAGGAAAACGCCGTCTACCTGATCTGCGGGCGGGAGGATCTCGATCCTGAGGCGCCCGAGTTGAAGGCGCTCAAGCTACGCCAGGACAACGACGTCCTCGATACGTGGTTCTCCTCCGCCCTCTGGCCGCACTCGACGCTCGGCTGGCCGGAGCCGACGCCGGAGCTGGCGTACTACTACCCGACGAGCGTCCTGGTCACGAGCCGCGACATCATCACGCTCTGGGTCGCGCGCATGGTGCTGACCGGGCTTTACAACGTCGGCAAGGTTCCGTTCCGCCACGTCTACATCCATCCGAAAATCCTCGACGGCTTCGGCGAGTCGATGTCCAAGAGCAAGGGAAACGGCATCGATCCACTCGACATCATCGACCGCTACGGGACCGACGCGCTGCGCTTCGGCATGGTCCGCGTCGCGACGGAGACGCAGGACAGCCGGATGCCGGTCGCCAACGTCTGTCCGCACTGCGATACGCTGGTCCCGGTCAAGCAAGAGCACATGTACATGCGGACGCGGAAGGTCACTTGCCCGAGTTGCAAGCAGCCGTTCCGGCCCGGCGGTCCCTGGCCGGCGGAGGACGCGGAGTTGAAGACGGCGAAGCAGGCCTCGGAGCGGTTCGAGGTCGGCCGTAATTTCGCGAACAAGATCTGGAACGCGGCCCGCTTCCTGCTGATGAACCTCGACGGCTACCATCCGGAGGCGCTGAAGATCGCAGAGCTGCTGATGGAGGATCGCTGGATCCTGAGCCGGCTGCGGCACACGGCGGCGGATGTAACGCGGGCGCTGGAGGAGTATCGCTTCAGCGAGGCGGCCGGCCTCATCTACGACTTCACCTGGTCGGAGTTCTGCGACTGGTACGTCGAGATGGCGAAGGGCCGGCTCAAGGACGAGGCGGCGCGGCCGATCGTCCAGCGCGTCCTTGCCGGCGTCCTTGACGCGATTCTGCGGCTGGTCCATCCGCTGATGCCGTTCGTCGCGGAAACGATCTGGCAGGCGCTGAACGAGACGGCGTTCGAGCGCGGGCTGCCGAAACCGGAGCCGTCGACGGAAAGCGTGGCCGTCGCGGCCTGGCCCGATTTCCCGCGGGAGTGGCAGGACGCGGCGATCGAAGGGCGGTTCGCGCGGATGCAGGAGCTGATCCGGTCGGTCCGCGAAGTCCGCAACCGCTACGGCATCGACAACCGCACTCCGCTCGACGTCTTTGCTCGCTGCTCGGAAGAGATCGCTCGCGACTTCAGCGCCTTGTCGGCGTTCATCACGATGCTGGCAGGGGTCGGCAAGCTCGAGTGCGGCCCGGCAGTCGAGAAGCCGGCCCAGGCGGCGGGGCACGTCAGCGGCGACTTCGAGATGTATGTCTCGCTGGCCGGGCTCATCGATGTCGTGGCCGAGGCGAAGCGATTGGAGAAGCAGATCGCCGAGAAGCAGAAGTTCCTGCAGGCGGCGCAGGCGAAGCTAGCCAACGAGGGCTTCGTCAGCCGGGCGCCGAAGGAGGTGGTCGAGCAGCAACGCGAGCAGGTGGGCGACTTGCAGAAGCAGATCGCGAGCCTGCAGGCGAACCTGGCGGAACTGCAGCGTTAGAGTAAAGAAAACGAGCCCCGACGCGCAAAGCCGGGGCTCGAGGCGCGTATCGTGCGGTCTTTCCGGTCGTCAGAACCGGCGGGCGCCGCTCACGGCGGCGACGCCGAGGACGGTGATCAGGATGAGACCGAGTACTTCGAGCGCTCCGAGGACGATGCCGACGACGGCGTGTCCGGTACCGGAGCCCACCTTGGAAGCCTTGGCCGCGCCGATCGATCCGAGAATGATGGCCAAGAGGCCGCTGATGCCGCCGACGCCGTACATGCCGACCAGGCCGATAAGGCCGGCCGCCTCGGGGCTCAGGGAGCCGCGTGTGCCGAGGAACATGATGAGGGCGAAGCTGCCCAGGATGGCGATGAGGCCGAGGAAGCCGAGGTAGTAGCCGGCGAGGGCGAGGCCGTTCTTGGCCCTGGGGCGGCGGTCGTAATCGTCGTCATCGGGCCGGCGGCGGCGCGGGCGGCGTTCTTCTTCGTCCTCGTCCTCTTCGTCGCGGCGGCGGGCCGGAGCGGGCTTTCCCGGCGAGCGGCCTTCGCGGAATTGTTGCCGGGGATCGTCTTCGTCGTCGGATCGTCGCGACATGGCAGGGTTCCTTTCTTCGAAGCAGACTGGCCTTCGCCGGGATCGCTGTGTAAAAGGGGACAGAGGTTCTGTCCCCTTTTCACACAGCGAAAACGGCCTGTGTCCAACTCTCCCGGACAGGTTAGGGAAACACAAGCGAAAAATGAGCTTTTCCGCGGAAGAACTCGCGTGCGGCCGGTTTCTCGTCGATCGGGCCCTCGAAGAGGACCTGAACAAGCGCGGCGACGTGACCAGCGTCGCCCTCTTGAACAGTGACGCGGAGGGTCAGGCGGCGCTGGTGGCGCGGGCGGCGGGCGTGCTCGCCGGCCTGCCCATCGTGAACCTGCTCCTGAGCCGCTGGAGCGAGCCTCCTTTGTTCACGCCGCTCAAGGCGGACGGCGACGCGCTGCGGCCCGGCGACCGCATCGGCGTCTTCACCGGCAGCCTGCGCGGCATCCTCGGCTTGGAGCGGACCGCCCTCAACTTCCTTCAGCACCTTAGTGGCATCGCGACCCTGACGCGCCGCTTCGTCGACGCCGTCGCCGGCACGAACGTCAAGATCATGGACACGCGCAAGACGCTGCCCGGCTGGCGGCTGCTCGCCAAGTACGCCGTGCGCCAGGGGGGCGGGACGAACCACCGCCTCGGGCTCTACGACGGCTTCCTGGTCAAGGACAATCACCTCGCCGGCCTGGCCGCCACGGGCATGGAGCCGATCGGCGAGGCGGTGCGACGCGCCCGCGCGTTGCAGCATGAACTGATGCGGCAAGGGGCGCCGTCGCTTCCCGTCGAGATCGAAGTCGACCGTCTCGATCAGTTCGACATTGTCCTCGCCCTGGGGCCGGACATCGTGCTGCTCGACAACATGAGCCCGGCGCAGATGCGCGAGGCGGTTGGGCGGCGCGATCGGCTCGCCCCCGGCATCCTCCTGGAAGCTTCGGGGGGCGTGACGCTGGACACCGTCCGCGCCATCGCCGAGAGCGGAGTCGACCGCATCAGCGTCGGGGCGCTGACGCACTCGGCGCCGGCGCTCGATCTGGCGTTGGACTATGAAGTGCGTTCATAATGATAGCCAGGACGCCATGAGGTTGCGAGAATAGAGGCGTCGCGAACGAGGTCCTGTCATGCCCGAGTCAATCGCAGTACCGCCGCTGGAAACGATTCCGGTCGTGGCGCCGCCCGCCGCGCCGGACATGTCCAACGTCGTCATCGATGATGGAAAGCCCGTGGACAACATCTACTCCGAGCGCCAGATGCGCCTGCTGGTCGATCCGCTCTATGCGTCGTGGCAGGGGCCGGGGGGCGGCAGACGCTTCGTCGCCCTCGTGAATGTCGGAATCTTCTCGGCCGTTGATCAGCCGCCTATCGTGCCGAACGTGCTTCTCAGTCTGGACATGGTGCTGAAAGCCGCGAGCGGACGCGAGGAGCACCTGACCTACGTGATGTGGGTAGTGGGCAAGGCGCCGGAGGCGGTTTTCGAAGTGGTGTCCAACGGGGAGGGCAACGAGCTGGGCTCCAAGCTGGCGAAATACCAGCAGCTTCGCATACCTTACTATGTCGTCTGGGACCCGGAAGGCTTTCTCGGCGCCAAGCGCTTGCACGTTTTCACGTTGACCGGCGGACTTTATCGTGAGTCGGAGCCCTGGTTTCCTCTTCTGGAACTGGGCGTGACGTTGTGGCAGGGAGAATACGAAGGCATGGACAAGACGTGGTTGCGCTGGTGCGACGCACGCGGTGATCTTCTGGCGACAGGACCGGAGAGAGCGCAGCAGGAGCAGCAACGCGCCGACCAGCAGCAGCAACGCGCCGACCAGCAGCAGCAACGCGCCGACCAGCAGCAGCAACGCGCCGACCAGCAGCAGCAACGCGCCGACCAGCAGCAGCAACGCGCCGACCAGCAGCAGCAACGCGCCGAAGCGCTTGCGGCCAAGCTGCGTGAAATGGGCGTCGATCCAAACGGTCTCGGATGATGGAAACCTGGTCCCTGCCGACGCGCCGTCTCGGCCGAACCGTTCACGTCCACGAGGCGCTCGATAGCACCAACACGCATGCGTTGACGCTCGCGCACGATCCGGCGGCCGACGGCCTCGTCATCCTTGCGCGGCATCAGACGGCCGGGCGCGGCCAGCACGGCCGCATCTGGTTGGCGCCGCCGGATAGCAGCGTGCTTCTCTCCGTCTTGTTGTTCCCCCCGCCGGACTTGCAGCGTCCGGCGGTCCTCACCGCCTGGGCCGCGGTCGCCGTCTGTCGGTTCGTCCTCGATGCGACAGGAGAGGAGACGCGCATCAAGTGGCCCAACGATGTGTATCTCAAGGAGAAGAAGATCTGTGGTATCCTGATCGAGCAGCGGCGGCAGGGGACCGGGCCGGGGGCGACGGTCGCGGGCATTGGTCTGAACGTGGGGCAGCCGGAGGCGTTCTTCGCGGCGGCGAGCCTGCCGCTCGGCGCGTCCCTCTTCTCGCAGACGGGCTTGAAGCTCTCCTGGGAAAAGGCGGCGCGCGACCTGATCGGAACGCTGGACGCTGAGTATGCCCGGCTCGAACGCGACGGACTGGCCGCGCTGGAATCCGCGTGGAGCCGGGGCCTCGGTTTGCTCGGCAAGACCGTGGTGGCCGAGGCGGGCCAGCGGAGGCTGCGCGGGCGCCTCCTCGAGCTTGGCTTCGAGAACGTCCTCTTGCGAACGGACGATGGGGACGTCGCCGTGCAACCGGAAGCGATTCAACAACTGCGCGCGGAGTGACAAGAGCAGCCATGCCGGTCGACCCAGCCCTCGTGCCCCTGTTCGGCCAACGCCGCTACCGTCCGTTCAGCCGCTTCCTGAAGGAGCGTTTCGGCGGCCGAGTCTACCGCGTCACGGTCGACGCCGGCTTCACCTGTCCCAACGTGGATGGCTCGGTCGCCAAGGGGGGCTGCGTTTACTGCGACAACCGCAGCTTCAGTCCCAACCGTCGCCTGCCCCGGCAAACGATCCGGCAGCAGGTCGAGCGCGGCATCGCCATCTTGCAGGAGCGTTTTGAGGCCGAGCGCTTTCTCGCTTATTTCCAGGCCGCCACGAATACGTATGCCCCGGTCGAGAAGCTGCGCCGCCTCTACGACGAGGCGCTCGAGCATCCGCGGGTCGTCGGCCTCGCCATCGGCACCCGGCCCGACTGTGTGCCGGAGGAAACGCTCGATCTGGTCGAGGAATACGCCCAGCGGATGTACGTCTGCCTGGAGCTGGGCCTGCAGACGATGCACGACCGCTCGCTGGACTGGATGAACCGCGGGCATCACGTTGACGCTTTTCTCGACGCCGTCGAGCGCTGCCGGCGCCGCTCGTTCGAGTTATGCGTCCACGTCATCCTGGGTCTGCCGGGGGAGAGCAGCGAAGACATGCTTGGGACCGCGGACCTGATCGCGGCTTTGCCGGTCCACGCGGTGAAGATTCACAACCTGCACGTCGTCCACGATACGCCGCTGGAAGAGATGTACCTGCGGGGGACCGTCCGCATGCTCGACCGCGAGGAGTATGTCGAACTTGTCTGCGATTTCCTGGAACGTTTGCCGCCGCGGATGGTCATTCAACGACTCACGGGGGACGCGCCGCCGGATTACCTGGTGGCGCCCGAATGGTGCCGCGACAAGCAGGGGTTGCTCAGGGACATCGAGGCGGAACTGGAGCGACGTGATTCCTGGCAAGGCAAGCGGCTCGCAGCGGCCTCACTGCCTGTCCGACCGCGAAGCGTGCCTTTGCCGCTCGCTTGAGGGAAAAGTCGGCCGCGGATCGCCACGGATGAACACGGATCAGCGAAGAGAAAACGCTTTCGTCGGATCCGCGTTCATCTGTGTTGATCCGCGGCGAAATCTACCGTCGTCATTGTTATTTCAAGGATGGCATTGCGTCCGGCGCGACGGCGGCCGGGATGCTTTCGGCGGTCTTCGCCTCCTGGGCCATCCGCAGCAGAATCGTCTTGCCGCCGCGCACCTTGTCCCCCGGCTTGACGCAGATCTGCGCGACCAATTCGGCCGGCAGCAAGAGATCAGTGCGCGAGCCGAGCTTGATCATGCCGATGCGCTCTCCCTTGGCGGGGGCGTCTCCCGGCTTGAGCCAGCAGACGATGCGCCGCGCCAGCTTGCCGCTGATTTGCTTGATGCGCATCCGCACTCCCCCGTCGGCCTCGGCGTCAATCCAGAGCTGCTCATTGCGGAGGGCGCTGTTGGGGTCGCGGGCGTCGAGGAAGCCGCCGGGGAAGTAGCGGACCTGCGTGATCCGGCCGGGCCAGGGCATGCGGTTGACATGCACGTTGAAGATCGACAGGAAGATGCTGACGCGCAGCATCTTGCCCGAAAACTCGATCTCCTCCACCTCCTCGACATTCGTGATCGTGCCGTCCGCCGGGCTTAGGATCGCGTCGGCATCAGGCGGGATGGAACGCTCCGGGTCGCGGAAGAACCAGACGATCTCGAACCAGACCGGGGCGAGGGGGATGAAGCCGAGCCAGAAGATCGGGTGGACGAGCAGAGCCAGCGTGGTCAACGCGCCGCCCAGAAGCAGAAACAGGAGGGAGAAGACGGTCAGTTCGCAGATTCCGTAGCGAGCGAAGCCGCAACACGGCTTGCCCCAGTGCGGGCGGACCGGGAAGTCGATGCCGCAAGCGGGCCGGGTGTACTTGAGGTCGCGATAGTCGATGACATGGGCGTCGAAGCGTGCGCAGGCGCCCAGGCGACGCTCCTTCATGCGGCGGACGTAGCCGGGGCGAAAGAGACGCAACAGCGTGCGGCGCAAGGCGCCCCAGCACTCTTCGACGCGCATGCCCCAGCCGCCGCCGGGTTGGACGCGCTCGGGAATCTTGGGCTCCGTGGGATAGGAAAGCGACATCTGCTTGGCCCGTCACGGCTGGAGATGCTTGAGCACGTCCATCGAGGTGATGACACCGACCAGGACGCCGGCGTCGTCGACGACGAACAGGCGATGGACGTGCAACGAGACCATCTCCTTGACGACCTTGCCGGCGGGATCGCCGGGGCGGACGGTGAAGATGGCGGGGGTCATGATCTCGCTCACGTCGGTCGGGTCGACGTTCTCGACCTGGAAGCCCTCGACGGGCGTTCCCTTCTTCGTGCGCAAATCTTGCTCGTAGAAATAGGCGGGGCTGGGGGGAAGGTAATCCGGTCGTTCGCGGTCGTGCTGCAGGATGTCGCTGCGGCTGAGGACGCCGACCGGATGCCCCGCCTCGTTGATGACGGGCGCGGCGCTGAAGCCCTTGTCCGTGAGCAGGGCGAGCGCTTCGCGGACATTGGCGTCGGCCCGGATCGAGATCGGATTGGGCGCCATCAATTCGGCCGCGGTCTGGGCCACCAGCTTGAGCTGCGCCGGCTTGGTCGCGGACATCGGAGTTCCCCTTTCTGCGGACAACGGCACGGGGCGAAGGCCAACACCGTCATCTTACGTTTTTTTGACGGGAAGGCTTGCGCTTGCCGCGACCCGGTCGGCCGGCTTGTCCGCTCCATATCATGAACAGGGAGGACTTTTCTTCCTAGCCTACGGCGCGAACCCATGGCCAAGCCGCGTATTCTCGTCCTGCGTGCCCCCGGCGCGAACTGCGACGGCGAGACCGAGTTCGCCTTCGCCCAGGCCGGCGGCCTGCCCGAGCGTCTGCACATCAACCGCTTGCGCGAGGACCCCAAGCTCCTGCAGCAGTACCAGGTCCTCGTCGTCCCCGGCGGCTTCACCTATGGCGACGACGTTGCCGCGGGGAAGATCCTGGGCAATCAGCTCAGCGTCTTCCTCGCCGATGCGCTGCGCGCCTTTCGTGCGCGGGAGAAACTGATCCTCGGCATCTGCAATGGCTTCCAGACCATCCTCAAAGCGGGGCTGTTGGTACCGCCGGACGAGGACGGCCCGCTCGCCACGCTGGCCCACAACCAGTGCGGCAGCTTCCAGGACCGCTGGATTCATCTCAAGGCGACGCCCGGCAAATGCGTCTTCCTGAAGGACTGCGACATGCTCCATCTGCCGGTGGCGCACGGCGAGGGGAACTTCCGCGTCCGCCGC
Organism: Gemmataceae bacterium; assembly: GCA_046350295.1. Lineage (GTDB taxonomy): Bacteria > Planctomycetota > Planctomycetia > Gemmatales > Gemmataceae > JAXMAR01. The sequence goes on along the minus strand of JAXMAR010000015.1, from coordinate 13,585 downwards.
GAGTGGATCCTCAAAGGGTTGGAACAGGCCGGGCAGATCGTGCTGCGCTACGTGGACGAGGCGGGCAGCCCCGGCGGCTTCCCCATCAACCCGAACGGCTCCCAGGGGGACGTGGCCGGCATCTGCGACGCGACCGGCCGGGTCTTGGGCCTGATGCCGCACCCCGAGCGTCATGTGCAGCCGACGCAGCATCCGCAATGGACGCGACGCGGCCTGGCGGCGGAAGGGGACGGGCTACGGCTGTTCCGCAATGCGGTGGAGTATTTTCAGTGACTCTTCAGCCAGGCGCCTTTGTCCGCCCTCGTCATCAGGCAGCTGGCGGCTTCACATTCATCGTTACTTCTGCGCCTCGGCTTCGGCCTCATTTTTCTTGGATGACGCCTGTTCTTGGTGCGGCTGCTGGCGCGGGCGGACCGCCTTTTGCGCGATGGCCTGGCCGACCAGGACGAAGGCGAGCACCATCACGCTGACCCAGTGGTCCCAGTGGGTTCGCTCCGGCTTGATCACTTCCATGGCTACCAGGACTGCGGTTAGCAGAACCCCGAACCCGGCGCCAAACAGGACGCCACCCCAGAACAGGGCGCGGGACATGTAGCGCAAGGTGGGAGGGAGGCCGAAGAAGGACGGGCGTTCCGGCGTCGGAGGGGCGTTTTCTTGGTCGGTCATGCGTGGCTCCTCTGGCCACCGGCGCGGGTCAGCGTAGCCCTGGGCCGGTGAGCCGACAGGGGAATTCGACTCGCTTCGGGCGAGGATGTCAATGACTATTCGGCTGCTGCGGCGGATGCGCGGCGTGTCGAAAAAAAAATGCGGTGGCGACACGGACCTATCGGTCAGCCAAGGGGACGCCTTCACCCCGCAGGCTCGAAGACTCGCCTGCGGGCTTGGACTCGCCTGCGGGCTTGGACTCGCCTGCGGGCTTGGACTCGCCTGCGGGTTGCAAAAGATTGCGATTAGGATTACGGTTGGGATTGGATCGGGAAGAGGAGTCGAAGTTACTTCATATCGAGGACATAGACGCCGTATTTGCCGCTGCGGTTGGAGATGAAGGCGAGGCGGCCGTCGGGGGACCAGGTGGCGAAGTTGTCGGTGGCGGGGTGTTTGCTGACGTTGGTCTGGGCGCTGCCGTCGGCGTTCATGACGTAGATCTCGTAGTTGCCGTCACGGTTGGAGGTGAAGGCGATTCTCTTGCCGTCGGGGGACCAGGCGGGCCAGTAGTCCATGTGGGGATCCGTGGTGAGGCGTTTCTGGTCGGAGCCGTCGGCGTTCATGACCCAGATGTCGAAGGCGCCGGAGCGGCCGCTGGTGAAGGCGATTCTCTTGGAGTCGGGGGACCAGGCGGGGCTGTTGTCGGCGGCGGTGTCGCTGGTGAGACGGCGCAGGTCTTTGCCCTCGGCGGTCATCACCCAGATGTCCTGGTTCTTGTCCCGCGTACTGGCGAAGGCGATGGATTTGCCGTCGGGGGACCAGCGTGGGGCCTCGTCGAAGGCTTTGTGGGGGAGGAGGTTTTTCTGGCCGCTGCCGTCGGCGTTGATGACGTCGATTTGCAGCTTGCCGTCGGTGCCCTGAAGGATGTCGTAGACGAAGACGAGGCGCTGGCTGTCGGGGGCCCAGGAGCCGTCGAAATGGGGGGTGGGCCACTTGGCGAGGATGGGCTGGGCGCCGGAGCCGTCGGCGTTCATGGTCCAGAGGCCCATCTTGCCCTTGTGGATGCGGGTGAAGAGGAAGCGTTTGCCGTCGGGGGACCAGGAGAGGTGCTGGATGAAATCGGGGAACTCGGCGAGGAGGCGCGGCTGGGCGAGGACGGGGGAGGCGGCGACAGCGAGGACCAAAGCGGCGAGGGCGCCAAGGCGAAAGGGGACGTTCCCTCGCACGTGTCGTCCCTTTGTGGATGGCAAAACGGCGCCGTACTGTGATTTCATGGCTGATTGGAGACGGTTGGGAGCGGCCGCTTGCGGGATCGCTCATATGCACCATTATCTCCAAACGTCGACGAAAGGGAACCGTCTGCCGCGTGGCATTACTCAGGAAGGCCAAGGCGGCTCGGCGCGTCGCCATACGGCGTGGGGGGAGCGAGCATGGGGGACGGCAGGCGGCCCGGCTCAACGGCTGGACTGGCGGGTGCGGGCAGGACGATGGGGTCGCCGTGAAGTTCAAGTTTCGTGCTCGGCGACGGCGCGGCGAGAGACGGCGCAATCGCGGGGAGCGTCACAGCGGGCAACGTCGCGGCGGGCAGCGTTGCGGCGGGCAGCGTTGCGGCGGGCAGCGTGGCGGTCGGCGCGATGGCCGGAGCGACCCGCAGCGGCGGCAGCGTCCTGGCGTCGCCGGCCTTGACGCCCAGGGGGGTAACGGCCTTGCCTTCCGGCTCGAGCGGCGTTCCGGGGGAGCTGTAGATCAGCTTGTTCAAGGACGGCGGCACGTGCCAATCGGGGATCACGGCCAGATGGTCGGTATCCACGATGGGGGGGACGCGGTCGCGCAGGGCCAGGGCCCGGGTCCGCTCCTGCTCATGCTCGACGGCCCGCACCTCGGCACAGTAGGGGACCGGGCCTTCGGCGATGACGATGCGGTCGCGGTCGAGGATGGTGCCGCGGGCGTATTCGAACTGGGCCAGGGCGATGTTGTAGTTCACGATCGACTGATACTCCTGGCTCAGCGCCTGCGTGAACTGCTGCGTCGCCGACGCCAGAAACTCGTCCGGCGTGTTCTTGCCGACCTCGACGAGGGCGATGCGGATGCGGAGCTGCTCGGCGAGGGCCTCGCGGGCGCGGCGAAGCATGTCGACGGTGCGGTTGGTCTGCACGAGCAGGTTGTAGTGCTTGGCGAGGAGGATCTGGGCCTGGCGCTCCTGGTCCTTCAGGCCGTGGAACGCCTGGGCCAGGCTGAGCCGCGCCTCGCGGAGGAGGGCGTGTTCGGCGCGGAAGCCGAGGGGCACATTGAGACTGAGGCCGAGCGACCAGTTGTTGAAGTGATCGCTGGTGAGGCTGCGCAGGGCGTTGTTGAAGACCGGGCCGTTGGGACCGGTGTTGCCGCCGTCGAGGCGATCGCCTAGGCCGAGGAGCGAATAGCTGGAAACGAAACGCAGGTCAGGCAGAAGCTGATTGGCCTGGAGGATCACGTTCTTCTGACGGATGTCGAGCTCCTTGCGAATCAGCAGGAGCTCGGGCCGGAGCATCATGCAGTCCTGCAAGGCGGCTTGCCAGTTGGGCAGGTACGGCGTGAGGGTCGGTGTGTCGATCGGGACGAGGCGCGTGCCGTCCTCGAGGGGCAGGCCGAGCAGGACACGCAGGGTGCGCTCGTTGTCGAGGACGGAGCCGAGGGCGGCGAGGCGCTGGGCGCGGAATTGCTCGAACTGCCCCTGGAAGAGAGCGGTCTTCTCGGGCGGCGCCTTGCCGACTTCCATCTGCTTCTTGGAGACCGCGTAGCTTACGTTCGAGACGCGCAGGCCCTCTTCGGCGGCGTAGAGATCGACATAGGAGCCGTAGAGACGCCAGTAGGCGGCTTCGACGTTGAGGGCGAGGTGGTGGATATCGCGCTCGAAGTCGATGCGACGCTGATCGAAGCGGAGGCGCGTGATCAGGATGCCCTCGCTGCTGGAGGCGCCGGAGCGGGCGTTGACCTGCGGGAAGAAGGTGCTGCCCGGGAAGCTCGGGTTGAGCTGGTTGATGTCCGTGCCGAAGCCGCGGAGCAAGGGCTGCTCCATGTTGAGGGTCAGCTTGGGCGAATAGGAGGGGTTGAGGACGCCGAAGGCGCCGCTCGGGGGCGTCGACAGGTAGTTGTAGGTGGTGGACCAGGTGAGGGCGGCGACACCGCCGGTTGAGAGAGGCTTGGCCAGGCTCGTGGCGAAGGTGGCGCTGTCGCCGTTGCTGAGGGACTGGAGGCCCTGCACGGGCTGGTCGGTCTTGTTCCAGTTCAGGGTAGTGATCCATTGCGCGTCGAAACGCGAGAGCGTCCGCTCCATTTCGGCGCCGCCGATGGCGGGCTGCAAGGCGAGGACCCGTACGGCGTCGCTATTCGTCACGTTGCCAGCGCTGATCCCCGAGGCGCCGAGATCATCGGCCGTCAGACCCGGGTTCGACAGCGATTGGCCGCCGATGGCGCCGTTTTCCAGGGCCATCGCCAGCGCCTCTTGCAGGGAGAGGGGACGCGGCGGGCGCTCGGGATCGATGACGGTGGCCGGATCGGCCGTGAGTGGCACGTCGGGGATCATGGCGGTCGCCGGATCGCGCTCGACGGCGGGCGGGAGCGTGGTGGGCCGATTATCGCAGGGTCCCGACAGGCAGGTGTGAGTGCAGCCGGAGACAACGGCGAGCAGGCCCGCGCAAAGGAGAAGCGCCGCCCTGGTCCCGAGAGACAAGGAGGGCCCAAGCACGGGATTGCGTCCTGGTCGCATGCTGGGTTTCGCCGGTTCGCGCCACATGGTCCATTACCCCATCGAGACAAGGAATGTCGGTCTGCGCCCCTCGGGTTGGAGAGGGGGACGCCTTATTTCACGCGTAGCCAGTTGAGCAGCAGGGGCGTCGGATCGCCCGGAAGGCACAGTCCCGTGCTGCACTCGAAGTTGCGACACGGGTCGAGGGCCCAGTACGCGGGCAGGGCCAGAATATCGCCGTAAAAGATGAGGGATTCGAGCGGCGGCTGAATGACGCCGAGGTCCCAGCCGTAGCGTTCGAAGTTCCGCTGTTCGAAGAAGAGTCGGCCATGACACAGGTAGCTCGGCTCGGCGAACGTGGTCATGATCGGCCAGGCGTGGGGCAGCAGCGGTTGGGGCCGCGGATATTTCTCCGCCGGCGGCTCCGCCGGCAGCTTGTCGGCAAGGATTCGATCGAAGAGGCGGCGCTCGGGCTCAAGGCGAAACAGCCGCTTGGGGAAAGCCTTGCCCGTCTCGTAGGGGCGCTGGTCGGGCGGCTCGCGCGGCACGAGCTTGTTGTAAGCCTCGCCCGTCGGCCTGGGAGTCACGGGAATGTCCTTGGAGTCCTTATCCTTGCCGGGCTCCTTGTCCTTGCCTTCCTTGTCCTTACCCGTCGCTTCCTTGTCCTTGCCCGTCGGCTCTTTGTCCTTGCCGGGCTCCTGGACGAACAGCGGCGGCGCCTCGATGATGGGATTGGGCACGGAGATGAGCGCCCCGCTCCCCGGTCCGGGATTGCCCAGACCGGCGCGAGGGCCGACTTCCTGCGCCCACACATGGTGGCCCCAGACGAGCAGCCCGCACGCCAGCGCCGCCCAACGTTTCTTGCCCCATTTCATGGGATCCCTCCCCCGGTTCCCTCGACGTCTTCGTTGGCCTGCCGCGGCGGGCCGGCCGGACATGCTCCTTCCCCAAGGAGCCATCCGCCAAGACGCACTTGCTGGCTGATTTTTGGAGGGCAGGCGTATACGCGCGAAAACGAGGAGTTGTCAATGCCGCTCGCCTGAGGGAGCCGCGACATTTTGGCACAGGCCACCTAGAAAACGCGGCAGAAGACCGCCTTCAAGTAACGGCCCTCGGGAACATGGAGAAGGTAGGGATGATCGGCGCCCGCCCCGCGCACGGTCAGGACCTGAAGCTGCCGGCCCGCCTGCCAGGCCGCCTTGCGGAGCATGTGCAGGAACTCCTCTTCGCTGACGAGGCCGGTGCAGGAGCAGGTGAGGAAGACGCCCCCCGGCGCAACCGCCATCAGCGCGAGGCGGTTCATGTCGAGATAGCGCTTCAGGGCGAAGTCGATTTCTTCGCGGTCACGCGTCTGCTTGGAGGGGTCGAGGATGACCACGTCGAAGAGCTGGCCCGACGGCCGGATGTCGCGCAGCCAGGCGAAGAGGTCGGCCTGGACGAAGCGGATGCGCGTCTGGTTCAGGTTCGCGTTCTGCTTCGCGAGGTCGATCACCTCTTCATCCAGGTCGACGCCGATCACTTCTTCCGCTTGCCCGAGCGTCTTGGCGTAGACGGCGAAGCCGCCGGTGTTGCAGCAGAGATCGAGAACGCGCTTGCCCGGGCACAGCTGGGCCAGGAGGCGGCGGTTGTCACGCTGGTCCAGGAAGAAACCGGTCTTGTGCTTGCTCCCGGGCGCGACGCGGAAACGGATGCCGTGCTCCGTGATCACGCCGGGGGGCGGCGCCTCCGGCACGCGGCAATCGAACGACTCCTGCTTCTGCACGTGCTCCTCGGCGAACCAGTAGAAACGGCTGTCGGGAAAGTGCTCGGTGAGAATCTGGCGCAGCGTGTCGCGGAAGCGGAACATGCCGGCCGCGAAGAACTCGAGGACGAGGGTGGGGCCGAAGCGGTCGACGACGAGCCCGCTCAGGTCGTCCCCTTCGGAGAAGACGAGGCGGTAAGCGTCGCTGACGTCGTCGAGCTTGAGGAACGTGCGGCGCAGGGTGATGGCCTGCTCCAGGCGGCGGGCGAAGAAGGCGGTGTCGATCGCCTCGTCCTGCTTGGCGGTGAGGATGCGGAGGGCGATGCGCGAGTGGCCGTTGTAGAAGCCGCGGCCGACCCAGGCGCCGGCGCGATCGAGGACGTCGACGACCGAGCCGGGCGGAATGCGCGTGGCGGGCTTGTCGACCATCTTCTGGAAGATCCAGGGATGGCTGGAGCGGCGTTCGATCTTGAGGCGGACGGCGGGGAGCGGGGGCGTGCCGGAAGGGGTCGTGGCTGGAGCGGAGTCGGTCATCGCCTCATTATAGAGGATCGCAGCGCGGACTGGGACGGCCGGCCCGGGAGCGCTTGGTCGCGGCGTCAAAGCGGTTGTCGAGGACGGGTTTGTGTTCTAGACTTGAGCCGGCTCCCCCTTTCTCACTCGCATCATCCGGTTCGCGGGCCCCGTCCTCCGCACGTTGTGGAGGCGACCAATGTTGGACGAGTTGCTCGGTTGGTGGCAGGACCTGACACCCGCGGCTCAGGCGGCGATTCAACAAAGCGGCGTGCTTCTGACAGCCCTCGCGGCGGGGCACTTTCTCGCGGTGATGGTGAGTCGATCGCTGCGCGAGCGCAATTTCGACGGCGCCATCAATCTTCCCGGCGCCGCAACGGCGCCCGTTTCTCCCCTGGCGCCAGCCCCGACGCCCGAGCATTCCCTCACGCCCACGTTCCTCATCGGCTGGCTGGTCCGGCTTTCGGTCTGGGCGGCGGGCGCCTGCTGGTTCGCCCATCAGCACGGCCGGCCCGACGTCGCCGAACGCCTCGGTCTGGTTTTCGGCCGCGCCTGGACGCTGGCGTGTATCCTGGTCGTCGCCCTCGGCGTGGGAGGCCTGTTGACGCGGCGGCTGATCGACTGGCTCGACGGCCCACGCGGCGATGCGGTGGGTGGCCGCGGCGCGGGGCGCGTGGGGGGAGCGGTCGCGGCCGCGGTCTACCTGCTGGTTTTTCTGCTGGTTGTGCTCAGCGCCGCGGACCTGTTCGATTGGCCGCTGACGCGCAGCTCGGCGCAGGGCTTGTGGCAGCTGGCGCACAACCTGCTGATGGCCGGGGCGGCGTTGCTGGTCGGACTGGTCGGCGCGCGCTGGGCGCGCGACACGGTCAGCGTCGAGGCGACGACCCCGGAAAAGCGGGCCGGGCCGTACACGGCGCTCGCGCTGATCGCCGGCGCCACCGTCCTGGCCGCCGGCGTGCTCCTGTCGAGCACCGGTTTGCTCATCGGTCTGGTGGCGCTGGCGCTGCTCGCGTTCCTGGCCTACCTGGCGCGCGGCTACATCCCGGACGTGATCGCCGGCCTGCAACTACGGGCGCACCAGGTTCGTGAAGTCTGGTTCGAGGGGGTCGCCTGGCAGTTGCACGACGTCGGCTTCCTCGCCTCCCACGTCAGCCGCAACGGCGAGGTGTGCCGTGTGCAGAACCGCGTCGTTCTCGAGGGCGCGCTTCTCGGAACGCCGGCCAGACGACCGCCAACTCGGACGGCTTCCCAGGGATGATGATCAGGCCGGCGTTTTTCGTGGCCAGGCGGCCTCGCTCTTGATTTGGCAGGCCAGGCGGCCTACCCCACGCCACATTAGCGATTTGCGCTTGAGCCGGCGCCGCGGATGGCGTAGAAGGTATTATCCTGCCTGCCGGTTTCTCCGCGCCCCGCCGCCTGAGGCTTGCCGAAGCCATCTTCGAGAACGAAATGCTGGACTTTCCCACCGGCCCCTGCGCTTCCCTTCTGCGACGGTATCTCCCGCCGCAACTTCCGCCTTGGCGCGCTTGGACCGGTCAGTTCTTTCTCTGCCCTTCCTCCTCCACGGCCGCACCGCAGGCCTCCCCCACCCCCGGCCCTCCCCACCGAAGGGGAGGAGTAGTGCCCCCGCCCGCTCCTGCATCTTCGTCTATTGCCCCGGCGCCCCCGCCCATCAAGAGACGTTCGACCCCCAGCCCGACGCCCCGCCCGAATACCGCGGCGAGTTCGGCCCCATCCCGACCAATGTCCCCGGCACGATTGTCAGCGAACATCTGCCGCTGCTCTCGCGCCTGGCCGACCGCTATTGCCTCATCCGCTCCTGCAACCACAACGACCCCGAGCACAACTCCGCCTGCCACGCCCACATGACCGGCCGGATGCATCCGCGCAAGGGGCAGATCGTCCCGCCGTCGCCGGACGACTTCCCGCCTTATGGCGCCGTCGTCAGCCGCTTGAGGCCGACGCGCCGCCCCGTCCCCAACTGGGTCGCCCTGCCCGAGGTGCTGCTCAACAACAGCATCCCCTACCCGTCGCAAAACGCCGGCTTCCTCGGCGGCGCCTTCGATCCGTTGCTGGTGCGCGGCGATCCCAACCGCCCCGGCTTCCGCCTCCAAGGCCTCGACGCCCCCGACGGCGTCAGCCTCCCCGGCCGCGGCCATCTTCGCTCCGAACTGACGCGCCTCGGCCGCCCGATCGAGAGCACGGCGGCGGTCCGCACCATGGAATCGTCCTACCAGCGCGCCTACACGCTGCTCGCCTCCGCCGCGACGCGCGACGCCTTCGAACTGAGCCGCGAGCCCGAGCCGATCCGCAAACGCTACGGCCGGCACACCTGGGGCCAGAGCCTGCTCCTGGCGCGCCGCCTGGTCGAAGCCGGCGTCCCCCTCGTCACCGTCTACCTGAGCAACGGCAGCCAGGCCTGCTGGGACACGCATGGCAACAACTTCACCGACCTCAAAAACCGCCTCCTCCCCCCCTTCGACCGCGGCCTCTCCGCCCTGCTCATCGACCTGGAAGCGCGCGGCCTGCTCGACGAGACGCTGCTCGTCGTCGGTGGTGAGTTCGGCCGCACCCCGCAGATCAACAGCGGCGCCGGCCGCGATCACTGGCCCTGGGTCTACACCACGTTCCTGGCCGGCGCGGGCGTACGCGGCGGGGCGGTCTGGGGTTCTTCCGACCGCCACGGCGCCTTCGCCTCCGCCAACCCCGTCAGCCCCGGCGACCTCGCCGCGACGATCTACCACTGTCTCGGCCTCAACCCGCGCGCGGAGATCCATGACCGCCTTGCGCGGCCGTACCCGCTGGCGCTGGGCGAAGTCATCCGCGGCATCCTCTAGCCGACCGTTTTTCGTTTTCATTTATTGCACACTCCACACTCCCAGCCTTGCTGCAATGAATCCCTTCTTCGTGCTACAATTCGTACGCTGATCTGTTCATTGGAGTTCCAGCTATGGCCATCACGGTGGAAGCTGTCTACGAAAACGGCGTGCTCAAGCTCGAAAAGCCATTGCCGTTCGCGGAACACGAACGCGTCGAAGTCTCCGTGCGAGCAAAGCAAAGCGTCGCTCGCGAATCGGCGGGCATGCTCCGCTGGACCGGCGACTGGGACACCTTGCGGCAAATCGCCGAGGACGACGACTTCGGCCTTATGGAGTCGCCACGACCTTCGACCAGTTGGTCTCGCCCGCCGACGTATTCGTTGACGCCAATACGTTCATCTACCACTTCACGAATGATCCGAAATGGGGAGCGGCATGCACCCGGCTCCTCGAACGGCCGAATTTCCAAGAGCGCAGCGGTTTTACCACGAGTCATGTCTTGGCGGAATGCGCATCGCCTGATGACCATTGAGCTACAGCGTCCTTAAGTGGCCCTGACCCGCCTCGCGGCTCGCCTGCGCCAGCACCATGCGGAGATTCCGAAACTCACTGTTTACCTCCAAGTCCTAACGAAAAATCAGACAAATCGGGGTTCAGGTACTGCCCGTCGTGGACCACATGTCTTGCAAGCCTCTCAAATCAGTCAAGCCCACGAGCTTCTTACCGGTGATGCCCTCGTCGTGGCCGTCATGCGAGCCGCACGGACTGTGGCACGTAGCGAGCAACGACGCCGACTTCGACTGATGCTGCCCGGATCACTCGGTGTACCGCGGCATGATCGCAGCCTCCCCGCTTCTTGGGCGAATCAACCCTCCGCCTCACCCTCCCACTGCCTGGGCCCTCAACCTCGGCAGCAAGGAGATCTACGACCGGCCAGCGCGGCCGCATCCGCTGGCCCTGGGCGAGGTCATTCGGGGCATTCTCTAGACGCTGCGGCAGACGGGTGGTTTTTCCTATACCCGACATCGCGCGCCTGGTATAGTGCGTTGGATGCCTGATTGGCGGTCGCCCGTCCCGCCGGTGGGACCTGACCAATATTCCCCCGGACAAGGGAGACGGTCATGCCTGCCGAATCAGCGCCGCAGCGCCATGCTCAGCCTGGGCTGGGCCGGCCTGGCCATCACCCAGGACCGTGGCCCTGCGGCCAAGGACGCCGAACGCATCGCCGAGATGGTCAAGGGCCTCGGCAAGCGCCAAGTTCGTCGAGCCGCGAACGGCCAAGAAGGAGCTGGAAGCCATCGGCCTGGCCGCCCTGGACGCCCTGCGCAAGGCCGCCAAGGACGAGAACCTCGAGACCGCCAAACGGGCCCAGGAGCTGGTCCGCAAAATCGAAGACCGCATCCTCACCGCCGATCTCCTCAATCCTGTGGTGCCGCGTCCGTCTCAATCTCAAAGACAAGCCCGTGCTCGAGGCGGACGATGAGCTGGCCTGTCTGAGCGGCTATCCCCTCAACGTCGTCGGCGATCGGGCTTCCGTCGCGAGCAAGAAGATCACCCCGATACCGGCGAGGTCACCTTCTTCGAGGCCCTCGACCAGCTGCGGCCAAGGCGGGGTCTTCGACGAGCAGATCACGGCGCCGAGCCCCGGGCCCATCTACTGCACCCGGCCGCCGGTGTTGCCCCCGCATCATCAAGCCCGCCCTCCCACCCGCGGTGCTGCCGGTCCCTGCTCCGGCGCCGGCGCCGCGCTGCCCCCGGCCGGAGGCCTGTAGCCCAAGGCGCTCGATGTCGCGTTCATCGCCGACGAGCCCACCCCGCCGACAAACCTGCTGACAAAACCGGCCTCCTGCCGGTCGCCCCGAAAGTCATCGCGATCAAGGCCGCAGTCGGTGGCGTCGTGGTCGCGGCTCCCGTCCCGGTTCCCGGCGCGGCGGGCGGCTTCGGCGGCGTCGCCCCCGGTACGGCGGCGCCTGGCCAGATCCAGCTTCTCCCCGGGACCCCAAAAAAGGTCCCCACGGCCTACGTCGGCTCGGTTCGCCTCCGCGCCTTCAGCGGCAAGATGCTGCCCGCGGACGTCGCCAAGAAGGACGACCTGCCGATCGCGATCGAAGCCACCGGCGAGCCGCGCCTCCATGGCCTCCGCCTGGTCGGTAAGCCCATCATTCACAAGGCGATCGACGAACATGGCCAGGAGCTGACCGTCAGCAATGAAGAACCGAAGATGGACCCCGTGGATCCGGCCGGGGCTGTCCGCGGCGTCATGATCTGGGGCCCGGGCATGATGACCAGCCCGGCGACACGGCAACAAACGGTGCGCTTCCAGAAGGGGGCGAAGGCGAGCCGCGTCCTCAAGGAACTGACCGGCACGCTCACCGCCGAGACCGAGATCCCCAATGAGATTCTCGTCAAGGTCGACAACATCCTGAAGGCGAGCGGCACGACCGCCAAGGGAGGGACCGGCTCGATCACCGTTCACTCCGTCGACGCCCTGGCCGATGGCACGTTCCAGGTCAAGATGTCCATCGAGAACATGCAGGGCAATCCGCTCGGCGGCGGCTTCGGCGGCGGCATCGTCATCAACGGCGGCGTCGTCATCGTCGGTCCCGGCGGCCGTATGGTCGTCGGCGGTCCCGGCGGCGGCAACAACGGTCTGCCCGACCTGGTCGACGCCAAGGGCGCCAAGCTCCAGTTCGGCGGCGTCACGGCGATGCGCACCAACATCAACAACGGCCAGGTCAATCAGGAGGCGACGGTCCTTTACCGCCCCGCCGCCGGGACCGGTGAACCCGCCAGCCTCGTCCTCTTCGGCAACCGCACCGTGAACTTCCAGATCCCGTTCACCTTCCGCGACGTGCCGCTCGAGTGAAGATGACAAGGTGAGGGGGTGACAAGATGACAAGGTGAGGGGGTGACAAGGCGACTTGTCACCCCCGCATTTTTTACCGTGTCACCCTGTCACCCCCTCCTTGTCATCCTCACTCTTCCACCTTCACCGTGATCGGCATGCTGACCAGCGTCACCGGGCCGGCGCCGTAGACCTCTTTGACGCCCGGGGGGACCGGCCGCACGCCGGTCTTGTAGCGGGCCGTGAGGGTGTATTCGCCCGGTTGCAACCAGTAGGTCCAGGTTCCCGTGCCACGGAAACCGGAGGAAAGGCTCGTGAGCGGAAGGCGGAAGGTGTCTCCCGGCTTGAGCGTCATTGCCTTGGGAAGGCGGAAATCGGCGGTGAAAGCGAGCGGCGGCGTGATCGTCCTGGCCGCCGGGCCCTTGAGGTCGAGCTGGACCTGCACGGGGTCGCCGCTCGACCAGAAGTCGATATCCCCCTTACTCGTGTTCTTCACCTCGAGCTCCATGTCGACGGCCGGCGGTTTGGGAGGCGCCAGGCCGCGCTTCTTGCTTGTCAGCATCTCCTCCCATTCCTTGAGCGTCTTCCCCTTGAGGTCGAGCTTGTAGGCGATTTTCTTCGCGCGCAGGGTGAGCGTCAAGCCGACGTCTTTCGACTCCTTGTCCAGCGGGTCCTTGGCGAGCCCCAGGCCGGCGATGGCGAGGAGGGCGAAGCTGGCGAACGATTGTCTCAAGGCGAGTCTCCGTGGTTTTCGATTCGGCGCCGTTCCGTATTGATAATAGCCAGCGGTCCTGTCAAGCGCTTCGTCATTTCTTCCGAGGACACGAACCCATGAGAACGTGCATCTGTCTGGGCTTGATCGTCGCGACGGGTTTTCTTCATGCCGGGACGGGAGGCAAGGAGGACCCGGGCGCCCTGCTGGACAAGGCCATCGCGGCCCAGGGGGGCGCCGAGCGCATCGCCAAGAACAAGATGCTCAAGTTCAGGGCCAAGGGCACGCTCGATCTTTTCGGCATGAGCATGAAGTTCACCGCCGACTACGCCTTCGCGCATCCGGACAAGCTGCGCTTCTCGATGGATGCGACGTTCATGGACAAGCCTATCAAGATGCTCGTGGTATGCGACGGCGCCAAAGGCTGGGAACAGGCCGAGGGGATGACACGCGAGATGGACAAGGAGAAGCTCGACGAGTTCAAGCACACCGCCTACGTCGTCCACATCTCGTCGCTCTTGCCCCTCAAGGACAAGTCCTTCAAGCTGACGCCGCTGCCCGAAGCGACCGAGGACGGCAAGACGCT
>JAXMAR010000014.1:0-157863 GCA_046350295.1 Gemmataceae bacterium | reverse complement strand
GGCTTCTCGACATAGACGTGCTTGCCGTGCTGGGCGCCCCAGATCGTCATCAGCGAATGCCAGTGGTTCGGCGTCGCGACCGAGATGGCGTCGACGTTGCGGTCCTCGAGCGCCGTGCGGATGTCGGCGACGGTCCGCGGCGTGTTGCCCCCCCGGTCGCGCACGGTCGCGAGCCGCGCCGCGAAGGTCCGGCTATCGGGGTCCACGAGATACGTGATCTGCACGTTGCGCTGGCCGACGAAGCCGCCGACGTGGGCGGAGCCCCGGCCGTGCAGGCCGGCGACGGCGATGCGGATGGTATCGCCGGCCCCGATGACCCGGCCGGACGACTTGGTGCCGGCCACAGTCACGGTAGCTGCGGCGGCGAGCGTCTTGAGAAACGTGCGGCGTGTTCGGCGCGCCATGGAGAGGCCCCCTGAGAGGAAGTTGAGGAAAAAGGCGAGCCCCGGCGGCGCGAGCCCCGGGGTTGCAAAGCGAGTGATACCTCGTTTGTACTTTCACGAGGGACGCAATGCAAGCGAGAAACTGGGGATCTCGCGCATCGGTCGCCATTCATGGCATGAGGTTCAAGAACATGATACCATAGCACCACATTCGCTCTCTGTTTGGAGACCTTCTCATGGTTCCGACTCTACAGGAGTTGGCTCTTGATCGTCTCAGCGTGGAAGAACGCATCGCTCTGGCCGAAGCGCTCTGGGAGAGCGTTTCCAAGGACGTCGCCGAGCGGCCTGTCAGCGCGACGCAACGGCAGGAACTGAAACGGCGTCTCGCCGACAGCATCGCGCGGCCTGACGCCGTCACGCCGTGGGAGGAGATCAAAGCCCGAGCGCTCGCGAGGGCGCGGCGATGAGCCTGCCGGTTGTCCTTTTTCGAGTCCTCCGATGCTTCGCACTCTCCTTTTCCTATACGCCTGCCTTTGCGTCCCCGCCGCCTCCGCCCAGACGCCGTCCCCGGAGCAGCTCGACTTCTTCGAGCGCCGCGTCCGCCCCGTCCTCGCGGAGCACTGCTTTTCCTGCCATGGACCCAAGAAGCAGATGTCCGGCCTGCGTCTCGATTCCCGCGCCGCCCTCCTGGAAGGCGGGGACAACGGCCCGGCGCTCGCTCCCGGCCATCCGGAAAAGAGTCCCCTCATCGCGGCCATCGGCTATGCGGAAAAGCGGAAGATGCCCCCCAAGGCGAAGCTGCCGGCGGCGGCCATCGCCGACCTGTCCGCGTGGGTGAAGATGGGCGCCCCGTGGCCCGTCGAGAAGAAAGTCGAAGTCGCCAAGGACGAGTCGTGGAAGAAGCACTGGGCGTTTCAGCCGGTCCGCAAGCCCCCCATGCCGACCGTGAAGGACGGGGCGTGGGGCAAGACCAGCGTCGACGCCTTCATCCTCGCGAAGCTCGAGGAGAAAGGATTGACGCCCTCGCCGCCCGCCGAGAAGCGCGTCCTCATTCGCCGCCTCTACTTCGATCTCATCGGCCTGCCCCCAACGCCCGAGGAGGTCGGCGCCTTCGAGGCCGACACGGCGCCGGACGCTTACGCCAAGCTGGTCGACAAGTTGCTCGCCTCTCCCCACTACGGCGAGCGCTGGGGCCGGCACTGGCTCGACGTCGCCCGCTACGCCGACACCAAGGGCTACGTCTTCTTCGAGCAGGCCGAGTTCCCTTGGGCCTACACCTACCGCGACTACGTCATCCGCTCGTTCAACGAGGACAAGCCTTACGACCGCTTCGTCCTCGAGCAGCTCGCCGCCGATCGCTTGGGCCTCGGCCCCGACCAGCGTCCGCTCACCGGCCTCGGCTTCCTCACCATCGGCGGCCGCTTCATGAACAACCAGCACGACATCCTCGACGACCGCATCGACGTCGTGACGCGCGGCCTCATGGGCCTCACCGTGACCTGCGGCCGTTGCCACGACCACAAGTTCGATCCGATCTCCAGCAAGGACTATTACGGGCTCTACGGCGTGTTCGCGAGCTGCGCCGAGCCGACCGTGCCCCCCTTGTTCGAGCCGGAGCCGAAGACGGAGGAGTACGTCAAGTTCGACAAGAAGCTGAAGGAGCTGGAGGGGAAGCTGACGGAGTTCGTGAAGCAGAAGCACGAGGAGCTGGTGAGCGGGGCGCGGAAGCGCGTCGCCGAGTACCTGGTGGCGGCCCACGCCCTGCGCGACGCCCCGAGCACCGAGGACTTCATGCTGATCGCCGACGGCAAGGACCTCAATCCGACGATGATCGTGCGCTGGCAAAAGTACCTGGAGCGGCGGGCGAAGAAGGCGGATCCGGTCTTCGCTCCATGGCACGCCCTCGCCGCGTTGCCGGAGAAGGAGAGCGCGGCGAAGTGGGCGCCGACGCTCGAGGCGGCGCTGAAGGACAAGAGCGTGAATCGCCTGGTGCGCGAGGCCCTGGAGAAACAGCGGCCGAAGGACATGGCCAAGCTCGCGGAGGCCTATTCCACGTTGCTGACCGCCATCGACAAGAAATGGCAGGAGGCGGCGAAGCGCGGCGCGGGCAAGCTGGCCGATCCCGCCGAGGAAGAGTTGCGCCTCGTCTTCTACGCGCCGAACGCCGCGGCCAACGTCGCCTTCCTTCCCTATGGCGATCTCTCGCTGCTGCCCGATCGCGCCTCGCAGGCGATCTTGCAGAAGCTGCGCGGCGAGCTGGAGAAGTGGCGCGCCACCGGCCCCGGCGCCCCGGCCCGCGCCAACGTCCTCGAAGACCTGCCGGAGCCCTTTGTCTCGCGCGTCTTCCTCCGCGGCAACCCGAATAACCTCGGCGAACCCGCCCCGCGCCAGTTCGTCTCCTTCCTCAAGACGCCGGACGCCAGGCCCTTCGAAAAAGGCAGCGGCCGACTCGACCTGGCCAGGGCCATCATCGACCCCAAGAACCCACTCACCGCCCGCGTCCTCGTCAATCGCGTCTGGCTGCATCACTTCGGCGTCGGCCTCGTCCGCACGCCGAGCGATTTCGGCCTGCGCAGCGATCCGCCCTCCCATCCCGAACTGCTCGACCACCTCGCCACCTCGTTCGTCGAGAACGGCTGGTCGATCAAGAAGCTGCACCGGCTCATCCTCCTCTCCGCCACCTATCGACAGCAGAGCAAGGACCGGCCGGAGGCGAAGAAGGTCGACCCGGAGAACGTCCTCCTCTGGAAGATGAACCGCCGCCGCCTCGACTTCGAGGCGATGCGCGACGCCCTCCTCGCCGTCTCCGGCCGGCTCGACGCCAAGATCGGCGGCCCCTCCGTCAAGGACGTCCTCTCCCCCGGCAACCGCCGCCGCACCCTCTACGGCTTCCTCGACCGCCTCAACGTGCCGAGCGTCTACCGCACCTTCGACTTCCCCAGCCCGGACGCGAGCAGCCCCGGGCGGGACGTGACGACCGTCGCGCCGCAAGCCCTGTTCTTCATGAACAACCCGTTCGTGCGCGAGAACGCGAAAGGTCTGCTGGCTCGCAAAGAAGTGGCGGCGGAGAAGGAAACGGCGGCGAAGGTGGCGCGGCTCTATCGGCTGCTCTATGGGCGAGCTCCGGGCAAACGCGAGACGGCGCTGGCGCGGGAGTTCCTGGGCACGACGCCAGCGGCTGGGGTTTGGGAGGAGTACGCGCAGGCGCTGTTGCTGGCCAATGAGTTCGTGTTTGTCGATTGAGAAGGCATGAACGTCGCGCGGCGGGACGCAACCGCGGCGCGAACGACGGGGTTGACCTCGACCGAAAAGAACAAAGGCGAGCGCCGCGCCGTCGCGGGCTCGCCTGCATTCTTGCGATCGTCTTTACGCGGTCTCCTTACTCCTCGTTCCACTCCTTCAACAGCCCCGCGTTCACCAGCTCGCGCCTGAGGGCCGGGGTCTGGCTGAAGCCGTTGAAGCTGATGCAGCTCGGCTCGAAGATGTGGAAGGAGAAGATGTTGTCCGAGCCGCGCACCCGGCCGTACCAGTCGCGGGAGGCCTGGAAGTCGCGGGCGTGCTTCAGGGTCGAATCGTGGCAGCGCATGCACGACGTGCTCGACGCCGCGATGAAGCCCCCCTTGTAACCCTTCGGCACGATGTGAAACTCGGCTTCCGTCGTCGGCGCGTAGGCCTCCGTCCCGTCCTTGGTCCGCTTCCACTCCTGTCCCAGCGCCGACTTGAACGGCGTGTCGAGCAGCTTGCGCACCAGGTCCTCGTCGATCGCCGGCAGCGAGGTCGACAGGGCGGTCGCGTCGATCGTCACCAGGTCGTGGTTGTTCACCATGCGATAGACGCCTTCCTTCTCCGCCTCGCCCCGGACGAGCTGCGCCAGCGCCGTCTTCTCGCTCCACTTCGGCTCGAGCGCCTTGATGCGGGCCGCCAGCTCCGCCTGCGTCGTGAACGGACGGAACACGTTCACGCTCCAGCCCTTCTCCGAGCGCGTCCGCGTCCGCATCTCGAAGGCTAGGTCGTAGCCCTTCGGATCGGTGACCAGCAGGATCTCGCCGAACGTCGTCCCCGCCGGATATTGCCAGACGAAGGCCGCCTGGCGGTCGCGCGGCAAGTGCTCGCGCCACCAGCGAATCGCCTTCCCTTCGGGAATGTAGACGAAGCGAAACGCCTTCGAGTTGGGGCTGTCTTGCAGACCAGCCGGCGAGCCCCAGGGGAACTCGCGGTTGGCGTTGCCGATCGGCTCGGAACGGACGGCGCTGATGTTGTACGAGGGGCTGTGGATGCCGGGCAGGCCACCGTCCCAGTCCTGGTAGGCGGGGGGCATCGCGTCGTCGTTGTAGAAAATGATGTCTTTCTTCTTGAGGGCGTTGAGCCAGGGATCGTCGCTCTTGGGCCAGAACGACAGGTAAAGCTCGTGGTGGCGGTCGCTGATGAGCCGCAGTCGGGGCTTCTTTTCCTGGCCGAAGGAGGCCGGAGCGAGGACGATCGGAGCGAGGGCGAGCAGAAGCAGGGACCTTCTCATGCTGGGTTCCTCCCGGTGCGAAAAAAACGGAACGGGCGAAAAACGAAACACGAGCGCGGCGAGCCCCGAAGGGCCGAAGCGCTCCAACCGGACACCAAGTTGTAAAGAGGGATGCGATCAGGTGAGACAAAACACCCGCCGGCCCGTCAGCGGCCGAGCAAGGCCTGATCGATGGTAGGAGTCGACACGGGCGCCCTCATCATGCGGCGCCGCGCCGTTCGGTTTGGGACCGAACGGCGCTGAATCATTTGACAAATGCGAAACATTCGCTGCTCCGATAATACGGAGCCGGAGCGCATCGGCAAGGGTGGCGCCGGAAAATGCGCAAGTCAAGCAAACAGGGGAAGATAGACAAAGGGCAAGACGGCGATGTGCGAGTAGGTCAGGCTTTCCAGCCTGACGCAGCCGCCCGATTGACCGATCGCGGTAAATCCTGTCAGCCTGGAAAGGCTGACCTACTTTTCCTTGCGCAGGCTCGGTGGTCGCGTCGGTTGCGGCTTCGCGACGGGGAACTCGCACAGGGGAATGCTGGTGGTCGGCTCGTCGAGCACTTCTTGCAGCGTGGACTGGGCAAAGGCGTCTTCCACCATGGCCAGGGCGTTATCGACGCGCCGGTGCAGCGGGCACAGGTTGACACCGTGGGCGGAGAGGCCGAGCGGGCAGGTCCTGATGCGGCGAATGGGATCGACGGCGTTGACGACCTCGAGGATCGTCAATTCGTCCGGCTTCTTGGCCAGCGAGATGCCGCCGCCGAGCCCGCGCTGCGAGCGGACCAGGCCGGCCTGCACGAGGTTCTGCAGCACCTTCGAGAGATACGCCTGCGGCACGCGCGTGCTGCGGGCGATCTCCTCGGTCGTGCAGGCCTTGGGCGCGGCGCTCGCCAGATGGATGACGGCACGCAGGGCGTATTCGACGGTTTGCGAGAACATTCCCTCTCCTTGCCTCTTATTCTACCAGAAGAGGGAATATCGACCGCCGCCGGCCGAGGGGCAGGCGTTTGCCCGCGTCACCAGTCCCCGGTGATGATCTCGCCTCCCGCCGGAGTGACCAGCGCCCAGTAAGTCGACTCCGAAATGCTCGGCGAGAGGATGCGCACACTGCCGTCCGCCATGGCCGTGACCATGCCGCTCGCATGCGGCGTCTGGGCGACGCCGATGGAACAGTCCGAAACCGAAGGCGCGGCCTGGAATGTTGTGCCGGGATAACTGGGCCGGGAGACGTGGGTCAACGGATCGGTGATGGGGACGACATCGGCGTAGTCGGCGAAGGCTGCGCGGTGATCGCCGGCCCCCCATGCGCTTCCCCAATAGCGAAGCACATAAGACCCACATTTGGAATAGTGCTCGCCGAAAGCGATCGTGTTCGAGGCGCCGTCCCGAAAGACGACGCCCATCCGCGGACTTTGTTTAAATACTTGTCCGTTCGCCGCGTAGCTCGATACGCCCTTGACAATCGTTAAGCCAACCGTCGGATCGGCTGGACTCAGAAACAGAGAAATCTCCGCCCCGCGCTTCCTTTCTGCCACCACGTTGGCTTGTTCCACGAATGGAAGCAACCGGGTGAAAATGGAGCGCTTGCGGATGGTTGGATAAACGACGGTGGGCGTCGATTTCGGATTGGGTTCATCGCCGATCACGGGAAGTCGTCCGCGGTTTGCATCGGCGAAATGGTGCAAGGCGAGCGCGAGCTGCTTTTGGTTGTTGGAGCTTTGGGTGCGTGCGGCGGCTTCGCGGACGCGCTGGACGGCCGCGACGAGCATGCCGAGAAGAACGGCGATGATCGCGACGACGACCAAGACCTCCACCAAGGTCATCGCGCAACGCTGTTTCGAGGAACGGCGCATAGGTCACTCCTATTTGCTCTTGGCGGCTCTTGGCGACCTTCGGAACGGTACCGAGAACCTTTGGGTCTTCGCCTTTCTTGACGATTTCCGCAAACACAACGACGTTGTAGTTGTCTCCGGAGGTCGGAAGGGTGGCTAGGGTCGCCGGGCCGAAAGTACCCATGCCAACCATAAGATCGAAGGAAATCACGATGTCGCCGTCCCGCCAAACCTTAGCTGTCAGCGTCTTTACAGAATATCCGGCATCCAGAGTAAATGTTCCCTTCACGCTGATTGACTTGTCGGCTGATCCAGTTTGGGGGAAACCTGTAGTCCATTCAATTTTGTTTTCGCCGGCGCATTGCGGTGTCGCCGCGGCCAAGATGAGCAGAACGATTATCGCCACGCAGCGGTACATGGTGCGCTCCTTTGTGGTTTTTTGTCAAGGTAAGTGGAGACCTCCCCGAGTTCCGGCCTAGGTTCAGGGCTTAGTTGGTCGTCACAGTCGCGGGGAGCGTTGCGATGATAATGGTGTCGCATCCATTAGTGATGGTCATCTCCACGAAGACGTTGTAGGTCACGCTGCTGTTGAGCGAGGATATCGTCTGGCTGAAGGAACCAAAGAACCCGGCGGCGCTGACGGTGGTAACCTCGAGGCCGTCTTGCCAGACATAGATCGTGAATCCTGTGCCCACCAGAGACCAGCCCGAGTCCAGCGAGTACGTACCATCGACAAAGATGGTCCCGGACGAGCAACCAGCTTTCGGGTAGCCGCTGGTGAGCGTTACTGTGTTGCTCGCTTCCGCTGACGAAGCAAGGATTGCGAGGACAAGAATCGCTGTGAGAAAGCGCACCATCTTCATGGCCGACTCCTTGAAAAGAAGGAAACGGAACAAGCTCGCGAAGCGCGAGCGTCGGGCGAATGGGAATGGGCAAGGGTTGTCGCTGGACGAAGAGATCGGAGCGAAAAGTGCGACGGAGCGCCGACCCCGCCGCCGCCGCCGGCAGCTGGAGTTGGCAGAGAGACTGTGATTTGGGAGAGTCTTACACAAAAGAAAAAAAAAAAGTCAATAGCAAAAAACTCTTGGGGAAGGCCACCGTGGCTGAGGCGCCGTCGGCCTCGTATCATCACCGCAGCCCCATCCGCGCCCGGAGCCTGGCATGCTGTCCGCGCAGAGCAAAGCGATCGACGGTCGCGCCGCCTGGTCGCGCCGTCATCTCCTCGGCCTGGAGGACCTGAGCCGCGAGGAGTTGACTGCCATCCTCGACACGGCCGAGCGCTTCGTCGACCCCGCCCAGGAGAAGCAGCGCAAGCGCTCCAACCTCGCCGGCAAGGTCGTCGTCAACCTCTTCTTCGAGCCCTCGACCCGCACCAAGACCAGCTTCGCCCTCTCCGCCCGCCGCCTCGGGGCCGACGTCCTCGATTTCTCCTCGGCCGGCTCCAGCCTGAGTAAGGGGGAGACCTTCATCGACACGGCCAAGAACATCGAGGCGATGGGGGTCGACCTGATCGTGGTGCGTCATTCGTCCTCGGGGGCGCCCCATCTCCTGGCGCAGCACCTCAAGGGGGGCGTCATCAACGCCGGCGACGGGGCCCACGAGCACCCGACCCAGGGCTTGCTCGACATCTTCACCATCCGCCGCATCAAGGACCGCCTCGACGGCCTCACCGTCGCCCTCGTCGGCGACATCGCCCATAGCCGCGTCGCCCGCAGCAACATCCACGGCCTCGTCAAGCTCGGCGCCAAGGTCATCGTCTGCGGCCCCCCAACCCTCGTGCCGCGCACCATCGCCGAACTGGGTGTCGAGGTCTCTCACAGTCTCGACGCGGTGCTGCCGCGCTGCGACGTCATCAACATGCTGCGCATCCAGTTCGAGCGGCAACGGAGCGGCCTGTTCCCCTCCATCGCCGAGTACGCCCGCCTCTTCGGCATGGACAGCGCCCGGCTCAAGAAGGCCAAGCCCGACCTCCTCTTGCTGGCGCCCGGGCCTATCAACCGCGGCGTCGAGATCACCCCTGAAGTCGCCGACGGCCCCCACTCGGCGATCCTGGAGCAGGTGACGAACGGTTTGGCGGTGCGGATGGCGGTGCTGTACCTCTTGAGCGGGCAGCCGGGGGCGGCGTGAGCAATTGACGGCGCCTAAGCAATTGCGGAGACTGAGCATAGCCTAGAACGATGAGGAGCATGACCTGTCGACCGGAAGAGGCCTGAAATGTCCGCGACCATCCCTCCGCATGCGACTCCGGTTTCGAAACCGGACTTCGACATCGTGCCGATGACGGTCTATGTTGAAGTCCCACGTCCCCCACAAGATCTTCCCGAAGACGATGGTGTTCCCTTGGAAAGCGACTGGCATCGTATCGAGATCGGTCTGCTCATCGATTCCCTGTGCTGGCATTTGCGCGACCGCCGCGATTTCTTCGCCGGGGGAAACATGTTCGTCCACTTCAGCGAGAAGGAAGTTCGCAACCAGGAGTTCCGCGGCCCCGATTTCTTCTACGTCAAAGGGGTCGAGCGCGACAAGCAGCGCCCTTACTGGGCAATCTGGAAAGAAGACGGCAAGTACCCGGACGTGATCGTGGAGCTCGGCTCTCCCTCCACGATCGAAAACGATCGAACCGTGAAAAAAGCGGTCTACGAAAAGCGGTTCCGCACGCCCGAATACTTCATCTACGATCCTGAGCAGCAGCGCCTCGAGGGATTCAATCTCCACGGCAATCGCTACAAGCCCAAAAAGCCCAACGACAAAGGCTGGCTCTGGTGCGACGAACTTGAGCTCTGGCTCGGCCTTTGGGAAGGCGACTATCAAGGGCGGCATTACGTCTTTCTGCGTTGGTTCGACAAGGATGGCTCCTTGGTTCCCACGGCCGAAGAAGGGGAGCGCCAGCACGCCCAGGCCGAACGCAAAAAGGCCGAGGCCGCACGCAAGAAGGTCAAAGCTGAACGCAAGAAAGGCGAAGCCGAACGCAAGAAAGCTGACGCCGAACGCCAACGCGCCGAAGCCGCCGAGGCCGAAGTCGCTCGTCTCCAGGCCCTTCTCAAGCAACAGAAGCCGCCAACCGCATGAGCTTCCTCCGCATCATCAACGGCCGCGTCATCGACCCATCCCAGGGCCTCGACCTCGTCGCGGACCTGTGGATCCGGGAGGATCGCATCGCCGGCATCGGTCCGCAGCCGAACCTTCAGGCGAGCCGGACCCTGGACGCCGCGGGCAAGCTCGTTTGTCCGGGCCTGATCGACATGCACGTCCACCTGCGCGAGCCGGGGCGCGAGGAGGACGAGACGATCGCCTCCGGGACCGCCGCGGCTCTTGCCGGCGGCATCACGTCAGTCGCCTGCATGCCGAACACCGAGCCCGCCCTCGATCATCAGGCGGCGGCGGAGTTCGTTTATCTCCAGGCCGAGCGGGCCGGCAACGCCAACGTCTTCCCCATCGGCGCCATCACCAAGGGGCGGCAAGGAGCCGAGCTGGCGGAGATGGGCGGCCTCGTCGACGGCGGCGCGGTGGCCTTCACCGATCACGACAAGCCGGTCGTCAGCGCCGAGATCATGCGCCGCGCCCTCGAATACTGCCGGATGTTCGACAAGCCGGTGCTCAGCCATGCCGAGGACCTCGAGTTGACGCGCGGCGGCGTCATGCACGAAGGCAGCGAGTCGATGCGCCTCGGTCTGCGCGGCATGCCCGCCGAGGCGGAAGAGGTCGTCATCCATCGCGACATCGAGCTCGCCCGCCTCACCGGCGGCCGGCTGCACATCCTCCACGTCTCCACCGCCGGCGGCGTCGAATTGATCCGCCGCGGCAAGGAGCGCGGCATCGCGCTCACCGCCGAGGTCTGCCCCCACTACCTCGCCCTCACCGACCAGAGCCTGCGCAGCTTCGACAGCGACTACAAGGTCAATCCGCCCCTCCGCACGCACGCCGACGTCCTCGCCCTCATCGAAGGACTCAAGGACGGGACCATCGACGTCATCGCCAGCGACCACTCCCCCCTCGCCACCGAGAAAAAGGTCCGCGAGCTGGACCAGGCCCCCTTCGGCGCCACCGGCGTCGAGACGCTGCTCCCTCTCTGCGTCAAAACGCTGATCGAGCCCGGCCACCTGTCCTGGCCGCGCCTGATCGAGAAGCTGGCCGTCAACCCCGGCCGCATCCTCGGTATCGAGCGCGGCACGCTCAAGCCGGGCGTCGACGCCGACGTGACGATCATCGACCCGGGCGCGACGTGGACGATTCGGCCGGAGATGTTTCTGTCGAAGAGCCGCAACACCCCGTTCGGCGGCTGGCAGGTCAAGGGCCGGGCCTGGGCGGTGATCGTCGGAGGCCAGATCAAGTTGCAGCCGTGAATCATTCGTAGCGGAACTCGCCGTAGCGGAACTCGCCGTAGCGGAACTCGCCAAGAGTTCCGCCAGCGACCTCCGACGGCAAACCCCGGAAGTCTTGGCGACTTCCGCTACGGCCAAAAAGAAAAACCCCACGGCGGCCGCCCTGAGCGACCGGAGTGGGGTTTGCGTTTTTTGCTGCCGGACCCTAGCAGGAACCGCAGCAGATCGGGGTGTTGTTCATCATGAAGCAGCAGGAGCAGCCGTTCTTCATCATGGAAGCCATGCAATCGCAGCAGGCTTCGATCATCTCGCAGCAGCCCTTGTCGCCGCTGGTGCACATGCAGGTGAAGCCGGTGTCGGTCATCTCGCACCGGCACATGCCCATGGTGAGGTTGCAGCACGAGACCATCATGCCGTTCATGTACATGCAGCAGGAGCACATGCCGCCCGCCAGCATCTTGCAGAGGTTCTGCATCATGCTGCAGGCCATCTTGTCGTCGGACGTGCAGGTGATCTTCATGCCCCCTTTCATCCGCTCCATGCGGAACGTGCAGTGAGGCACCATCAGCCAGTTGGCGCGGTTGGGCATGGTGGTCGGAGCGCCCATCGGGCTCATCGTGCCCATGGGGCTCATCATGCCCATGTCCATCATCACCGGCCGATCCATCGTTGCGCTCGCCATTTGCTCAACTCCTTTTTGAGAAGGGGTCATGGGAGATTGAAGGCATGATAAACGAAAACGGGGGAAATGGGCAACAAAAATCAATAAAAACCGATGGGAAAATGTTCACATTGTTGAATTGACACGTTTGCGCCCCGGAGCAGAGGAAAGGCCGCCCGCCAGTCCCTCTTGCCTCAGCGGCCCCCAATCCGTTCTCATGGCGCGCCCAAAATCCCCTTGGAAGCATCTTTTCCCATGAAAACCGCCATCGTCATTCCGGCCCGTTACGCCTCCAGCCGTCTGCCCGCCAAACCGCTGTTGCGCGAGACGGGCAAGTACCTGATCCAGCACGTCTATGAGCAGGCGCTGCGCTCGGACGCGAACGAGGTGATCATCGCGACCGACGACGAGCGCATCCTCCGTGCCGCGCGTGAGTTCGGCGGCCGGGCGGTCATGACTCGGGCCGACCATCCGAGCGGGACCGATCGCGTTGCCGAGGTGGCGCGCGGCCTCGACGCCGACGTGATCGTCAACCTGCAGGGGGACGAGCCGCTCATCGATCCAGCCACGCTCGATCTGTTGCCGCGGTTGCTGGCCGAAGATCCGTCGGCGGACATGGCGACGCTCGCCGTCCCCCTGCGAACGGTGGCCGACTGGCACAGTCCGAACTGCGTCAAGGTGGTGTGCGACGGGACCGGCAAGGCGCTCTATTTCAGCCGCAGCCCGATCCCGTTCGTGCGCGACGGCCGGCCGGATTTCACGAGCGGCCGCTTCCTGCAGCACCTGGGGCTGTACGCGTATCGCCGCTCGTTCCTGCTGGAGCTGTCAACGTTACCGCCGGCGCCGCTCGAAGAGCTGGAAAAACTGGAGCAGCTCCGCGTGCTCGCCCACGGGCACACGATCAAGGTGGGCATTGTCGAGCACGCCGCGCGCGGCGTCGACACGCCCGAGGACTACCAGCGGTTCGTGGCGGCGTACCGGTCGCGCGCCGCGGCCTGACCGTGGGACATCCGGCTCATGACGGGAAGCGCTGGGAACCGGAGCGGCCTCTGTTAGAATGAGCATGGGGTTTCCCTTTCCTGCCGAAGGACCGACCCATGCGCCGCCACTTCACTTCCTTGCTCGCGTGCCTGATCGTTAGCGCGTCGACGGCCCCAAGCGGCGCCCAGGACAAGGCCGACCCCGACCTCGCCTTCTGGGCCGACGCCCAGCGCCAGCAGGCGGCGGCCGCGGCCCAGGTCATCATCGCGCGCGATCCGATCCTGGCCGCGGCGCTGCGCATCGAGGGGAAGCGGCTCAATGTCTGGAACGAGCCCGAGTTCGAGGAGGAGAACGCCCTCGCCCTCGATCCGCGCTGGCTCCCCTTCATCCGGGACGACACCCGGCCCCCCGATTTGACGAAGCGCGAGCTGGTCACGGACATCAAGAAATCCGAGTGGGCTTACCGCCGCATTTACCACGACGCCCTGGTCAAGGCCTTCCAGACGCCGCCCGACGTCTTCCACAAGAGCGCCGGCGACAACAAGGGCGTGACCTGGGAACAGCTGATGAACAACCCGGCCTTTTACCGCGGCAAGGTCGTCTCGATCCGCGGCGAGCTGCGCAAGCTCACCGTGCTGCCCGCGCCCGAGAGCCTGCGCACCAACTTCGAATACGTCTACGAGGCATGGATCAAGACGCCCGGCAAGGGACTGCCCATCCTCGCCGTCTTCACCGTGCTGCCGGACAAGTTCAAGGACTTCCGCAACAAGGACCTGGACCAGGCCGAGCCCGTCGAGTTCGAGGGCTACTTCATCATGCGCTACAAGTACACCAAGCGCAACGACGAGGAGGCGATCACGCCTTTCCTGATCGGGCAGACGCTGCGGCCCGGCGTCGCCCCCGCCGAGCCGAGCGGCTGGACCGTGCCGCTGACCGTCATCTTCATCCTCGGCGCCATCTTCGTCGTGGTCGTCGCCCTCATGGTCGGCCTGCGCTGGTGGTACGGCATCGAGGACCGGCGCATCATGGCCAAGATCAACGAGGTCCGCGCGGCGCGCAGCCAGGAGGCGGAAAACGAGCTGCTGCGCGACGATCCGGCGGGCGGCCTGTCCCCCGAGCGCAACGGCGCCGCCGACCACCCGCAGCCGAGCCAGAAACCGGGGGATTCGACGCAGACGGGAGTTTGAAGGCGGCAGCTTTGCAATCCGATCGTCCCATGCCGTACACCCCCATCCTCGCCACGCTCGGCTACGTCCTCTCCGGCGATCGTCGCGACGTTCTGCTGATTCATCGCAACCGCCGGCCCGACGACCTGCACCTGGGCAAGTACAACGGCCTGGGGGGCAAGGTCGAGCCGGGCGAGGACGTGGTCGCCGCCATGCGGCGGGAAATCCGCGAAGAGGGGGGCATCGAGTGCGACCAGCTCCGTCTCCGCGGTACCATCAGCTGGCCCGGTTTCGGAAAAAACGGCGCAGACTGGTTCGGCTTCATCTTCCTCATCGACCGCTGGCACGGAGAGCCGCGGACGGAGAGCGCGGAAGGCGCCCTCGAATGGGTCCCGCTCACCCGGCTCCTCGACCTGCCCCTCTGGGAGGGAGACCGCTTCTTCTTGCCGCTCGTCTTTGACGACCGTCCCGGCCAGTTCCACGGCGTCATGCCCTACCGCGACGGCAAACCGCTGAGCTGGTCCTTTTCCTGGCTCGATCCAGGATGAACGGCGCGGGGGCAGTATTCATCGCGCGAAACCCGGGCGAAAAAAAAGCTTCCTATTCGCGTGGCCGCGGGTAAACTCTGGCCATGCCCAAACGCATCCTTGTCCTCTCGGCGTCGGTCGGCGCCGGGCACGTTCGCGCCGGAGAAGCGGTCGAGGCGGCCCTCAAACGGGCCCTTCCCGGCGCCCGCGTCCTGCACAAGGACGTGCTGGAAATGACCAACCGCCTCTTTCGCCGCATCTACTCCAAGAGCTACCTCGATCTCGTCAACAAGGCGCCCCACGTGCTCGGCTACTTCTATGACCTGCTCGATCAGCCGGTCAAACCGGGCCGCGGGGCCGGCGATTGGCTGCGGCGCGTCTTGCAGAAATTGAACCTGAGTACCTTCATCCGCTTTCTCAAAGCCGAGCCCTGGGACCTGGTGATCAACACGC
Organism: Gemmataceae bacterium; assembly: GCA_046350295.1. Lineage (GTDB taxonomy): Bacteria > Planctomycetota > Planctomycetia > Gemmatales > Gemmataceae > JAXMAR01. The sequence continues at coordinate 143,032 of JAXMAR010000014.1, read as the reverse complement.
ATTTTCTCCCCGCGGAGATCATGGCCCAGCTCAAGAAAGACGGCCTGATCCAGACGCCGCAGGCGACCGTCGTCACCGATTTCGACACCCATCGTCTCTGGGTCAACCCCCCCTGCGAGCGCTACTTCGTCGCCAGCCCGGAGGGCGCCGTCTACCTCGAAAGCTGGGGCGTGCCGCGCGATTCCATCTTCCTCACCGGCATCCCCATCCACCCCCTTTTCACCGAGACGAAAGACCGCCAGACCCTCCTGCACAAGCACGGCCTCATCGCGGAGCGCCCCGTCGTTTTGCAAATGGCCGGCGGCTTCGGCGTCGGCCCCATCGAGAAACTCTACAAGTCTCTCCTTTCCGTCGAGGCGCCCATTCAGCTCATCACCGTCTGCGGCCGTAATAGCGCCCTGCGGACCAAGCTCGACAAGGTTCAGGTCCCGCCGCGCCATCGGACCAAGGTGCTCGGCTTCACTACCGAGATGGACGAGTTGCTCAAAGTCGCGGACCTCGTCGTCTCCAAGCCCGGCGGACTGACGACGTCCGAGACCCTCGGCTGCGGCGCCGTCATGGTCATCGTCAATCCGATCCCGGGGCAGGAGAGCCGCAATAGCGATTATCTGCTCGAGAACGGCGCTGCCGTGAAGGCCAACAACTCCCCTGCCCTGGCCTACAAGGTGAACCAGTTGCTCCAGCAACCTGCTGCCTGCCCGGCTGCGCGACAACGCCTGCCGCATCAGTTCGCCCCCAGCGCGCAACACATCGTCGAGAAGTCGCTGGAGCTGATCGCCGAGGCAAGCCATGCGCAAGGTCTTCGATCACGTCGGCCTCTGGACCACCGAACCGCAACCCGGGGAGTTCGGGTCGAGCAGAGCAAGGTCTGGGTCACCAATCCGCGGGCGCATCCTCAGCGCATCGAGTATCTCCGGCCGCTGGAAAAGCCGGACGTGCCGCCGGAGCAAATCGGGCCGTGGAAGCTGTGGAACCGGCCGCACATCGCCTACGCCGTCGACGACCTGGCCGCATTTCTGAAGGGGGAAGAGGTACTGCTCGGGCCGTTCGATCCGGGCGGCTTCGGCCAGGTAGCGTTCGTCTTGAAGGACGGCGCCGTCGTCGAATACATGGAGTACAGGAACATGAGCCACTGGTTCGGCCAGCCCAATCCGCCGGGCTGGCGCCCCGAGACCTGGCCTCCAGAGGACGACCGCTAAGGGGCGCCGCTCGCGCACTTGTCCTTCTTCAGCTCGAAAATGTCCTTCGCCAGGGGGGGATCGATCTCGAACCGGGTCGTCTCTTCGATGACGACGGATTTGCCGCCGTCCATGCTGCGCAGCACGCGCTTGAGCGGCAACTGCGTCCGGTTGTCCAGCCACAGCTCGACGTTGAACTCCTTGTCCAGAGCGCCCAGGACATATTCGCACTTGTAGACCGAGCGTTTCTCTTCCTTGGTGATGCCAATGAACTTGTCCTTGCTGATCTTCAGGATCTTGTCCAGGTCGGGCGGGGCCTTGTCGTCGAGCGGCAAGAGGATGGCGTGCATGAGGCCGCTCTTGCGAAAAACGGCGTGCAGGTTCGCGGTCAGATTGGGCTCCAGAAGTTCGTTCTGAGCGCGGCCGTCGACGATTAGTTGCTTGTCCTTGCCGTCGGCGATGAGGAGGAGTTGCTCGGACTTGCCGTCGATCACGGTCTTCATCTGGACGCGGGCCTTGTTCCCCTTGGCGACCATGACTTCGCCTTCGGCGCTGCCGACCTGCTTGTCGTCCGCTTTCAAGGTCGCGGCGAAGACGACCTTCACCGCCTTTGCTTCCTTGAGCCGGCCGCTTAGCGTATCGAGGCGGACGCCAACCTCGGTCCCCTCCTGGGCATGGGCGACCGCGGTCAACAGCGCAAGGGTCAGAGCAGCCAATCGGCCCATGTCGAGTCTCCAGCGGGCAATGCGAGTCAGCGAGTGGCGAATCAAGATCCGTGTGCGCGATTCGGCGGCATGGAGGCCCGGCGAGCCGAGCGGGGCCGGGCAGAGTCATGGCGGTCTTGCGAGTGTTCACGCCCGGTCCGGCTCGGCTCGCCGGACCTACTGCCGAGTCGCGCATGCTGATTCAGTGTGGCGAGGTTTGGCCGAGTTGCAAGCGGAAAATGGGACGGCGCGCGGTTTTGCGGTTTTAGTGCTCGGCCCGCCGCAGCCGGTCATGCACCGCCAGCCAGGCCTCGGTCTCCGGCGGCGCCTCGACCAGGATGAGGTCGAGGCCGGCCTGATCCAGATCGTGCAAGACAGCGTAAAGGCGGGCGGCGTAGGCGTCCGGATCGAGCGGCATGGGGACGACATGGACGCGGTCCGTGCCGGGGGGTGAGTTCTCCAGCGCGACGATACCCACCTGCCCGGGAGCCGATTGCGATGCGTTCTTGACGTGCTTCGTGACCCGGAGCGGCGTGCGCGGAGCGTAGTGTCTCTCCATGAGCCCGGGGGAGGGAAGCGGCATGGTAACCGACGGCCCCACCGTCTCGAACATGACGGCGCCCAGAACCTCGCGCAGCGCCGCCGGAGAAATCAGGCCGGGACGCAGCAGCCGCGGCGGCCGCTTTGTCAAGTCGACGACGGTGGACTCCAGCCCGCCGGGACAGGGGCCGCCGTCGAGGATCAAGTCGACGCGGTCCCCCAGACCGGCGACGACGTGTTCCGCCCGCGTCGGCGAGAGCTGCGTCGACAGGTTGGCGCTTGGGGCGGCGATCGGCAGCCGCGCCGTCCGGAGCAGCGCCAGCGCGACCGGGTGGGACGGGATGCGGATGCCCACCGTGGCTCCTCCGGCCGTCACGACGTCCGGAACGGCCGGCGCCCTGGGCAGCACCATGGTGAGCGGGCCGGGCCAGAAGCGCTCGGCCAGGCGGTCGGCTGCCGCGGACCATTCCGTGACGAGGGTTTTGGCGGCGGCGACGTCGTGTACGTGGACGATGACCGGATTGCGGCTGGGCCGGCCCTTGGCGACGAAGATACGCTCGACGGCGGCCGCGTCGAGGGCGCTGGCGCCGAGGCCGTAGACGGTCTCCGTCGGAAAGGCGATCAGCCCGCCTTGCCGCAGAACCTCGGCCGCGCGCGCGAGCGGCTCCTGTTCGGGGTGGGTCGGGTCGATGCGAAGGACGTCGGCGCTCATTTCCCCTTGGCGCTTTCGAAGCGCTCCAGTTCCTGCTCGATTAGGCCGGAGCGCTCGGACTGCAGGCGGCGTTTGACGATGCCGACCTTGGGGGCGAACCAGGTGTCAATCTCCATCTTCTCGCTGCCGGCGAAGAAGTCGCGGGAGGAGACGCGCATGGTGGCGAAGCGGCCGGCGGGGACGTCGATCGTCTCCTCCTTGGCGGTGAACGTGCCCTTGACCTTGATCTTGTTCGTGGTCGCCTCGACGGTCCAGGATTCACCGTCCTTCACCGGCAGCTTGAAGATCTGCAGCGGCGGGTCGATGTCCTTGCCGAGGGCGGAGAAGCGATAGATGCCGTCGTCCATGACGCCGACGATCTCGGGGAGCACCCGCGCCTCCTGCTTGGCGACGAGCCGGAAGGCCGTGACGTCGACGGCGGGCAGCTCCTCCTTCTTGGCGTTGAACTTCTTGACGCGGACGCTCTCTTGCCGCTCGCACTCGACGACCAGGGTCGAGCGCTCCGGCGTCTTCTTGTCTTCGGTGGTGCGCGTGTTCCGGTAGACCCACCGGGAACCGACCGCGAGGGGCATGAACTCCGACGTGTACGTTTTCTCCTGACCGGTCAGACCGGACGAGGCGAAGAGGCCGCTGAGGAGGGCGAGAACAAACGGGCGCGACATGGAAACTCCTTTTTGCAATGGACGTCGGCTCATTATCCGCGAGGAGGCAAGGCAGGGGAAGCGGGATTTGCGCCACGCGGATTCCCTACCGAGCACGTCCAAAGTATGTCCGCGACTCCGCCCTGCCCAGGGACCAGTAGGCGCCCGCGAAGATCGCCGCGAAAGCGAGGCTGACGCACGCCATGTAGATTCGCCCGTACCACGGCGTCGGCCCGCTCTCGCCGCGCAGGTCGGCGAACGGGATCACGGCGATGAAGCCGACGAACCACAGGACGCAGAGGGCGGTGAGGCCGCGCGCGGTCCACCAGGCCCAGCGTCGCGCCGAGACGAGGCCGTAGAAGAGCAAGAGCGCGGGCGGGAAGAGGAACGTGGTCCAGTAGATGACCCTGCCCCCCTGCCGCACCAGGCCGTCGCTGAGCTCCAGAGCGCAAAAGGCGAGGATGACAAGGTTGGCCGCGAAGGCGATGCGGACGCCGCTCGGCGTCGCCGGGCCGCGCCGCAGGACGCCGACCAGGAACGCGCTCAGGCCGCAAAGGATGAGCACGCCGCTGACGGCGGCGAGCGCAACGCCGACCGTGGGAAGGCCGTCGCTCTCGAGCCAGGCCGCGAGAAGGGGAAACGCCAGACCGACACCCATCAGTGCGGCGAGCAGACCGGCCGGGCAGAGAAGCGACACGGCGCCCCCTTCGTGCAGGTGAAGCGTTAACGCTGGGCAAAGAATCACGCGGGTACGATTCTCGCACGGGTGCGAGGCAAGTCAAGGGTTCCGCCGACACGACCCCAAGGTGGGATGGCGCGATCACTCCAGCCGCGCCCCGATGGTCGCCAGATCGAGGAAACGGTCGTCGCGTTCGCCGGCGGCCCACGCCATGCCGCGCAGAAGCAGCACGCGGAAGAGCGGGTCGTCGAAGGTCCAGGTGTAGTGGCCGAGGATGTTGACGTAGATGCGGCCCTTGCCGGCTTCCTTCGTCCACAGCAGCGGGCGCGCTTTCTTCTCCTCGACGGCGCTGGCGAGGAGGTGGATGTTCTTCTCGTCGCCGGTGAGCTGCCAGTAGGACTCGTCGACGAACTTCGTTTTCTTGAAGCCCTTGGTGATGGGGTGGTCGGGGTCGGCGAAGGTCAGCTCGAGGGGGCCGTGGCGGTAGCGGGCTTTGGGGCCCCAGGCGAGGCCGATGCGCTGGGCGAAGGCGTCGGGGGCTTTGCCGCCGTTGACGCCGAAGTGGAGGTAGACGAGGCCGGCGCCGCGGGCGAGGTAGTCGTCGATGATCTTGCCCTTGTCGGCGCTCCAGCCGGGGTTGGAGGAGTTGAAGACGATGAGGTCGGCTTTCTCCCATTGCTTGGCGCTGGGCCAGCCGTCGGCCGTGTCGACGTTGACGGCTTCGGCCATGGAAAGGAGGGCGAGCCAGCGGCGGCGCCATAGCGGGTAGTCGTGCTCGCCGGGGCCGTGGTCCTGCTTGCTGGAGGAGAGGACGATGTTGAGGGGACGCAACTTTCCCTTGGCCGGCTCGCGCTTCAAGAACGGGTCCGCTTCCTTCCGCGAGCGCGGCTTGGGGGCGCCGGGGTTGGGGATGACGGCGGGCAGGAGCGGCTCGGTGAGGAGGAAGGTAAGCAGGTCGCGCATCTCCTCGGGGGTGAGCTTCTTGTCGATCCCCTCGGGCATGATCGAGATGGGGAGCGGCGTTAGCGTCTCGACGCTCTTGCGGGGGACTTCGATCTCCTTGCCTTCGGCGAGGCCGACGAGGAGGGTGTCGGCGTCCTTCGTGCGGAGCGTTCCGGTGAGAGAGCGGCCGTCGTCGAGCATCACGCTGTAGGCGAGATGATCGGGGTTGATGGCGGCGCTGGGAAAGCGGATGTCGCGGAGGACGGAGTCGTAATCGCGGTGGATGAGGTTGGAGAGATCGGGGCCGATCTTGCCGCCCGCGCCGTGGAGGGTGTGGCAGGCGGAGCATTGGGTTTTTTCGCTGAAGAAGAGGGCCTTGCCGGCGAGCCAGTTGCCGTCTTTGAGTTGGGGGATGTCGCGTTTGACGACGGCGGTTTCGGTTTTGGTGGTTTCGGTTTTGGTGGTTTCGGTTTTGGTGGTTTCGGTTTTGGTGGGAGCGAAGGGCAGGATGAAGCGCTGGAGCGGAAAAGATCGTGTGTGCCCGGTGTCAGCATCGGATTCGTAACTCAGAGTGTTGGGCACATCGGGTTGACTCACTCCGCGCCACTGAAAAGCAAAACGTCTGCCAGCACGAGGAGTTATTGGGCAGAACACGGACCCATCATCGTCGTGCGCCATGCGCAGGTCACGTTGGACTGGTGTGGGGACCAATGCATCACCCACGAACCTAACCCGTACCCGCTCCGATGGCCACTCGTGGTCAAGTTCGGCCCCTTCCTGCACGGCTGGGTGGATCAGATTGTTCAGCTCCAATTGCAAATCGATCAAAAGAGCCGAGTCCTTCTTACGTGTCTTCGTCCAGAGGTTCGCATGGTCAGCGCTCTGGCTTGTCAGTTTCTGGCTAACGCCGATAGCCGCGTGTGGGAGCCAGCCTTCCCATTCGAATGATGCTGTCTTGAACGACGCAAGAACTCCGCTCAGATCAAACGCCACGTCCACCGTCTCCTGCTGCGCGATCTCGCCCTTCGTCTTCGTCCGCGGCCAGGGCAGCATCACGGCGTAGCTCGTCGCCTCCGGTAACGGGGCGGTTTGCAGGATCAGGGTGCGGCGGTCGGGCGTCACCTGGACGCTGTGGATGTCGAGCCAGTGGCGCGGCGTCGCCCAGTGCTTGGCGACGACGGCGTAAGGCGGCTTCAAGGTCTCGAAGCGGTCGCCGGGGCGGACGTACTTGCCGTATTCGATTTTGACCGTGTCCTTCTTGAGGCGTTCGAGCTGCTCGACGGCGAGCGGCTTGTCGAAGGCGATGCGGACTTCGCGCGGGCCCTGGGCCCAGGCGAGGGCGGGCTGCGGGGCTTTTTTGTCGGCGTAACGGATCTTGAAGAGCTTGCCTTTGCCGGCCGGGCCCGTGCCCCAGTCGGGCGGGCCGCTGTGGCAGGCGACGACGAGGTCGCCTTGCGGCGAGACGCAGGCGTCGATGGTGAGCATCTGCAGGCAGGCGATGATGTTGTTCTGGGCGACGTAGCCGTGGGCGGTCTTGACGAGTTTCGTGCGGAAGAGCTTGCCGCGCGATTCGCCGCAGACGATGGCGTCGCCGGCCCACCAGTCGGGGCCGAAGACGGGACCGGGGCGGGGCTTATTCGTCTTTACGGAGTCTTCTGTCTCCGGGGCCACTCCCTCACCAGCCCCTCCCCCCGCGGCGGGGAGAGGAGCTAAGAACAGGCTCGTTGAAGACGAGGCCGCAAGTCGATTGATGCTGCGGCCCATAGTCGAACACGCTTGGCTCGTCGACGACGTCCGGCAGCCATTTCGGATGGCGCGGGGGGAAGCCGTAGTGGCGGCCGGGTTGGATGTGGAGGAGCTCGTCGAAGGGGTTGCCGTTGGGGAGCCAGGTCGCCCCTTCCTGGTCGGTGCAGAAGAGATCGCCAAGGCGGTTGAAGGCCATGCCGACGGGGAAGCGGATGCCGGTGCAGACGGTCTCGCGTTTCTTGAAGTCGGCCGAGACCTTCTGGATCGTGCCGCGCTCGCTCTTGATGTCGAAATGGCCTTTGCCGTCCTTGTCTTTGAGGTAGGCGTTGGCGTAGTCGGCCGTGCCGAGCCCGAAGTAGATGGCGCCGTCCTTGTCGAGGGCGACGCCGAGGGCGTCGACGTTGACGGGGAGCGGCTTCCAGCCGGAGGCGACGACGATCTCCTTGTCGGCCTTGCCGTCGCCGTCGGTGTCGACGATGAGGGAAACCTTTCCCTTGCTGGCGACGAAGACGCCTTCGCCGAGCTTGTAGCCGGGGGGCGTGAGGGCCATGCCGATGGGGGAGATGAGCCGGCCCTTGTTGTCCCAAAAAAGCTCGGCCTTGTCTTCGAGGCCGTCGCCGTCGGTATCGGAGAGGAGCCAGATATTGCCGTCGTAGCCGAGGGCGACGAGCTTGCCGTCGGGGCGGTAGCGAAGGTTGTTGATGTTCTTGAGGTCGAGCGGCAATTCGTGGACGGTGAAGCCGGGGACGAGCATCTGCACCAGCGGCGGATCGGCAACGGTGGTGGGCAGGTGACCGTCGATGGCGGCCGGGGTCGCGGGGAAGGCGTCTTTCAGGCGTGACGCGGTCTTGAGCAGGCGAGCGCGGACTTCTCTGATCTCGTCATCTGTCAAGATGCGGTCGTAGAGCAGCACCTCGGCGATGTCGCCGTCGAGGAAGCCCTGGATGAAGGGCGGGTCCTTGGAGTTGGAGTAGCAGCGGGCGCCGAGGACGAGGGCGTCGAGCGAGATCGGCCCCTTGCCGCGTTTGCGCTGGCCTTCGGCGACGCCGTCAATGAAGAGACGGATGGCGCCCGAGTCGCCGTGGACTTCGATGACGAACGGCTGCCCGAAAGGCCGCGGCTTCTTCAGCAGATTGACGGCGCCGCCGAAGCCCTTGCCTTCGACGTTGAGCTGGCTGAGCGTTGGCGTGACGCCATAGTTCATGTCGACATTGAAGCCGGTGACGTAATCGTTCTTCCCCGTCTCATGCGATGCGAAGAAGCCTTCGAAGGCGCCGCGATTGGATCGCGGAATGGCGACGAGGAAAAGCGTGAACTCATCCAGCTTGGCAGGCGAGCCGGGCGGCGTAAGCCCCCGGAGGGCCGCGCCCAGAAAGTCATCCTTCCCATCGAAACGGACGAGGGCGCTGTCCCCCTTGGAGAGGAAGCGCGGCTGGCTGGCGGCGAGGCGTTGCGTGAAGTGGAGACGATGGCCGGAAGCGTCGTAGAAGACGTCGAAAGGGGCGGCGTTTTCGAGCGTCGGCTTGCCGTTGGCTTTCCAGGCGGCAGGCTGGCGGGCGGCGTCGAGCCAGAGGATGAGACCTTTGGCTGGGCGCAGCGCGGGGTCAGCCCAGGGCTCGGCGGCGGGGGCGGCCGCGGCGAGGAATGTAAAGGGAATGAGGAGCGTCAAGCTCGTGTTATTCTTGCTTGCCATAGGCGCCGACATGGAAGATCACCACGAGTTCAGCGTCAGGAACGACACAATACTCGACCGCGAGCGGTGGAAAGAACGCGATCCGCTCACCCTCGTCACGCGACTCTCCCAAGGTCAAAGGCATCTCGGAAAGACGAAGCTCGGCGCGTTCCATGGCTGCGGCAACCGCTAACCGAAAGTCCGGATCCGCCGATGCGAGGAGGCCTTGAAATCGTCGAGGCCGGAGCGCATCCATTCGATGCGAAAAGAAATCACTTGTCCAGCCCCAGGTACCGCTTGGCTTCCGCCGTGGTATAGCGCGGCTCGTCCGACTTCTTTCGCCTCTGGCGTTCCTCATCGGTGATGCCCGGAGACAAAGGGACCCAGCCGGTAAGATCGAGCAGCGGGACGAAGCGGCCGACGATCCGGCCGGAGGGGTCGCACAGGTCGACCGTGGTGTTCACCGCGGCGAGCCTGGTGGACAGTTCGGCGTCGATGGAAATAGGGGGCATGTTGTTCTCCTTCATGCGCGTGCATTTTACCCCGCTGCCGCCGCCAGGTCGATAGAGCGAGAGAATTGAGGGCGTGTGGGGCGTGGCGGCGGCATGGCAGGGGTCGGTTGACCGGGGGCGCTCCATAAGATGAATACGGCCGTGACGAAAAACCAATGGTCTTGCAATGCAACTGACCGAGCTTGCCGCCACACCGTTGTTAGCGCGTCTCTCGAGCGGCGATCTCACCGCCGAGAGCGTCACCCAAGCCTTCCTCGACGCCGTCCGCGCGCGCGACCCGCGCCTGCGCGCCTTCCTCGCCGTCGATGAGGCGGGCGCCCTGGAGCAGGCCCGCGCCGTCGACGCCAAACGCCAGGCCGGCCGGCCGCTCGGCAAGCTCGCCGGCCTCCCCATCGCCATCAAGGACGTCCTCTGCACGAGGGGTCGGCGCACGACCTGCGCCAGCAAGATCCTCGCCGACTTCATCCCCCCCTACGACGCCACCGTCATCACCCGCCTGCGCCAGGCCGACGCCGTCCTCCTCGGCAAGACCAACCTCGACGAGTTCGCCATGGGCTCGTCCACCGAGAACAGCGCCTTCCAGATCACGCGCAACCCGTGGGACCTCGAACGCGTCCCGGGCGGCTCCTCCGGCGGCTCGGCCGCCGCCGTCGCCGGCTGCCTCGCCCCGCTCGCCCTCGGCACCGACACCGGCGGCTCCATCCGCCAGCCCGCCGCCCTGTGCGGCATCACCGGCCTCAAGCCCACCTATGGCCGCGTCTCCCGCTTCGGCCTCATCGCCTACGGCAGCTCCCTCGACCAGATCGGCCCCCTCACCCATGATGTCCGCGACGCCGCCCTCCTTCTCGAAGTCATCGCCGGCCACGATCGCCGCGACAGCACCAGCGTCAACCTTCCCGTCCCCCCCTACTCCGAGCTGGTCGAGGAGCCGGTCACATCGCTGACGATCGGCGTGCCGCGCGAGTTCTTCGGCGCCGGGCTCGACCGCGAGGTGGAGCAGGCGGTGCGCGAGGCGCTCAAGGCTTACGTCAGCATGGGCGCCACGCTCAAGGACGTCTCGCTCCCCCACACCCCCTACGCCGTCGCCACCTATTATCTCGTCGCCACGGCCGAAGCGTCGAGCAACCTGGCCCGTTACGACGGCGTCCACTTCGGCCATCGCGCCCCAAAGTTCGACAACCTGGTCGACATGATGATGAAGTCGCGCGGCGAAGGCTTCGGCCCCGAGGTCAAGCGCCGCATCCTCCTCGGCACGTACGCCCTTTCCAGCGGCTACATCGACGCCTACTACCTCAAGGCCCTCAAGGTCCGCCGCCTCATCAAGAACGACTTCGACGAGGCCTGGAAACAGTGCGACGTGATCATCGGCCCGACGTCCCCCACGGCGGCGTTCAAGGCGGGCGAGAAGACCGCCGACCCGCTCGCCATGTACCTCTCCGACATCTACACGATCAGCGGCAACCTCGCCGGCCTGCCGGGAATCAGCATCCCGTGCGGCTTCACGAAGGCGGGGTTGCCGATCGGCTTGCAAATCCTGGCGGCGCCCTTCACCGAGGACAAGCTGCTGCGCGTGGCGCGGATGTATGAGCAGGCGACGGCGTGGCACAAGCGGCGGGCGTTCCAAGACGCCTGATCGAAGCAAATCACCCCAGGGCCGACATTATGTACAAAAAGATGTCTATGGATTGACTTGTTAGATAAAAAGTAAATACTTGACATAGGGGCAGACCCGATGGAATTGGATCTTGGGAAGGCGTTGGGCGCCACCGACGAGCCATCCGCACAACGTTTGACGGTTTACATTCCGAACAAAGACAGAGACGGCGCCGCGTTAGCGGACCACGCAACCTGGTGCAACGAAGCCCAGGAGTTGCTCACAGCGATCGGCGATGGCGCCACGGCATTTCCCCCGGTCGAAGGAACCTGGCGCAGACCCGACGGAACCGACCTTTGGGAGCAGACCAAGATCATCTACACCTACATCGATCCGGAAAAGATGATCGCCAACATTCCCAGGTTGCGGGAGTTCCTACATCGCTTCGGACGAGAGACCAAACAAGGCAGGGTCGTCATCGAGTTTGATGGCAAATTCTGGTCGATTGACCAATACGATCCCCCCGCGGCGGAATAACAATGGCCAAGAAGGTCGAAATCGTCGGCGCGAATCCCAAGAAGATCGAGATCACCGACAAGTCGAAGCGGCGAATCGAGCCTGACGAGCTGGCTACCGCCCTCGGCGCGAGTGAAGCCGCGCGGTCGGCGCCGAGCCTCGACTTGATCAGCTTGGCTGAATTGGGGACGCAGCTTCTATCCCGGCTGCGCTCCAGCGGCGGCCGCCCGGCGCTGGCCGACGCCACCGAAATCTGTCGCGTACCCCTGAGCGCTGCTGACATCAAGACGTTGGAAGAAATGGTCGCCCAGATCGAAAAATCGAGCGGCGCAAAGGCTTCGGTTGGCCAGTTGGTCAGCGCCATTGTGCGAGCCCACCTGCACGCCCGCAACGCTCGCGACGCCACACCAATCGCCGCAACGACGGACGCGCCGGTTTCACGGGCCGTCGTGCAACAAATGCTCGACGCGCAACTGACGCCGCTTCGCGACCAACTCCAGCGGCTGCAAAGGGAACTGCACGCGGTCCAGTAGTATGCTCCGTGGCCGTGGGGGCGCAAACTTGCGCGCGCCGGGCAACCAAAGCGTGGCGCGATTGCGACCGTACCGAACCTGCGCCGCACTACAATGAGCCGATGCTCCCGCGCGAACTCGTCCGCCAGATCCGCCGCCTCCAGCTCCGCGCTCGCCGCGCCGTCGAGGACTTGCTCGGCGGCGAGTATCGCTCCGTCTTCAAGGGCTCGGGCATCGCCTTCGAGGAGGTGCGCGAGTACCAGGTCGGCGACGACGTCCGCGCCATCGACTGGAACGTCACCGCCCGCATGGGGCATCCGTTCGTCAAGCGCTACATCGAGGAGCGCGAGCTGACGCTGATGCTCGTCGTCGACGTTAGCGCCAGCCTCGACTTCAGCACCGGGGCCCGCCTCAAGCGCGAGGGGCTCGCCGAGATCGCCGCCCTCCTCGCCTTCTGCGCCATCGCCAGCCATGACAAGGTGGGCCTCATCCTGGTGTCCGACGGCGTCGAGAAGTTCCTGCCGCCGCGCAAGGGGCTGCGCCACGCCCTCCGCCTCATCCGCGACCTGCTCGTCTTCCAGCCGGAGCGCAAAGGCTCGGGCCTCAAGGCCGGCCTCGATTACCTGAACCACGTCCTGCACCGCCGCGCCATCGTCTTCCTCTTCAGCGACTTCCTCGACGCCGGCTACGAAAAAGTCTTCCAGCGCACCGCCCGCCGCCACGACCTCGTCGCCGTCGCCACCAGCGATCCGCGCGAGCAGACCCTCCCCGCCGCCGGCCTCCTCACCCTCGAAGACGCCGAGACCGGCGAGCAGATCCTCATCGACTCGGGCGACCCGGCCGTCCGCCGCGCCTTCGACGACGCCATGGCGGCCCGGCTGGAGGCCCTCAGAAAGCTGGCGCGCTCGTCGCAGGTGGACTTGATCGAAGTGGCGACCGACCGCGAGCACCTCGACGCGCTGACCCGCTTCTTCCGGATGCGGCAGCGGCGCTACGGGCGGTGGTGATCGGCCCTAGCGCCACTGGTTGAGGATGATGAACTCGTCTTTGATCGGAACGCCGGAGGCTTCGAGTCATGACTTGAGGATACGGGCGCCTTCTTCCGGCGGCACGACCTTGAAACGTCCCCCCAGCTTATAGTCCGGGTCGTTCATCCCGCTCGCCGCCATCAATCGCTCCTCCCGCTCCAGATCCTCGCGCACCTCCGGCGGATTGCTCTGGCCGTAGGCGATCGCTTCCTGCACCGCTTCGAGGGGAAGGGTGAACTCGGCCGCGATCTCGTCCGGGGTCATCGGCTCTTCCGCGCTGGCGAAGAGACCGTAGAGGACCCGCGCGCGGAGGCGCGTCCCCTTGATGAAGAGCTGCTTGTAACAGGAACTCGGGTTCGGCGCCAGGTATTGCCAGGCTAGCGATGTGGTCGGTTTCATAGTAGCATTCTACCGGATCGCATCACGCGAATGAAAGACCCCCGATGCCCAAGCCCGACCCTCAGGACAAGAGCAGACCGACCACCGCCGGCTGTCTGCTCATGCTTCTCAGCCTCGGCGCGATTGTCGCGGTGGCGCTGCCGCTCTTGCGCTGGCGCAACCCGGCGACCGGCGAGACGCTGCCCCGGTACGCGGCCGTCATGCTTCCCATCGTCGGCGGGGCGGTCTTCTTCAGCGTTGGCGCGGCGATACTGAAGGTTCTCGGCCTGCCCATCTCGGCCAAGCCCGAAGAGACCACCCCTTCCCCGAACCTTCCCGAAACGCCGGCGGACCAGGCAAACCAGGGCCACTGAGCGGCGTCGGCGCCCGACGCGCCTCTCCATGCCCCGGGCAAGACGTGGGACGCCGGCCCCGGCTGGGCTTGACACCTCTTTCCCCCCTTTTATAATCCGCCGCTCGCTTGATCGTATCTAGCATGCCGCGGATCGGCCGCGCGCAGGTCGCATGGAGGCGACGTGTTGCTTCCCGCCCGTCACCGATGCTGGTCGCCTTTCCGCTGGCTCGGAGCCCTTGCCCTGGCCTCCTGCCTCGCCGCGCCGCTCTGCGCCCAGGACCCTCTGCTTCGCCAGTCCTTCGTCTCCGCTTCTGATTCGCGCCGGCCCGTCCAGCTGCTCGCCGACAGCATCGCCACCTGGCAGGAGGGCGGCATTCGCATCTTCCTCCTCCAGGGGAAAGTCGCCTTTGCCCAGAACTCCGTCATCGCCCGCGCCAACGAAGCCGTCATCTGGGTGGACGAGGAAGGACAGAAAAAAACCGGCGTCTTCAACATCAAGATGTTCGCCCGCGGCGCCAGTCTCGAGGCGGATGGCAAGAGCCGCGCCGCCGAGCAGGCCGTCCTCGAATTCGCCAGCTCGGGCGGCATCAAGATCAACACCGCCGGCGGCAAGATCGCCAGCGACAACCGCGCCGCCTCCACCCTCTACAAGGATGCGCTGCGGATCGCGAAGGGCTTCGCCGCCCCCTTCAGCGGCACGATGCCCGGCCCCGTCATTCCCGCGCTGACCAGCGACAAAGCCGGCCCACCCGGCCCGCCACCGCCACCGGCGACGGTCAAGGGCGGCCCCACGACAGCGGCCGCCGCGCCCCCCGCGCCGTTTCCGCTCACCGATACCAGCTCTCTGCGTCCTGCCCCAGCCCCTGCGGGCGATATCCGCCTCGTGCAGGCGCTGGAGCCGGCGCCGATCGGCCTGCCTCCGCCCCCGCCCGCGCCGCCGCCCGGGGCCGAGCCGACGCTCCCCGCCGTCATCACGCCGCCGCCGTACAAAGCGCCCGACACCCGGCCCGGTCCCGCCCTCCCCTTGGCGCCGCCCGACCAGCCGCCGCGCGAGGTCACCGTCCTGCCGCGCTCCTCGACCGAGATCCAGGCCCGCAACTTCCCGCTCGAAAGCGGCGAGACCGCCGTCGTCATCACCAGCGGCGTCATCCTGCGCGTCACCGATCTCAAGACGAAGAAGGTCATGCTCGACATCGAGGCCGACCGGCTCGTCTTCTGGACCAAGGGGGAATCCGGCGACGTGCTCAGCGATCTCAAGGCGCCCAGCGGCAAGCCGGCCAACAACCTCGAATTCTATCTGTCGGGCAACGTCGAGATCCGCAACCAGGTCGAGAAAGAGACGCAGATCCTCCGTGCCGAAGAGGTCTACTACGACGTCGGCCGGGGCGTCGCCGTCGCCATGCGCGGCGAGGTGGAAATCCGCGACCCCAATCTCCGCTATCCGTTCCATCTGAAAGCGGAGCAGATCCTTCAGCTCAATCCGAAGTTGATGGTCGCGAAGACATCCAAGGCCTACGCCTCCGCCCTGCCCTCCGATCCGGGGCTCACCATCGAAGTCACGGACACCGTCATCGAAGAGAAGACCATCGAGAAGAAAACGATCTTCGGCTTCCCGTTCATCGATCCCAAGACCGGCGGCCCCCAGATCGAGAACGATCGCTTCTTCACCGGCCGCAACATGCTCGTCCGCATCGAAGGCGTGCCGGTCTTCTACTTCCCGTACCTTTCCGGCAACATCCGCGACCCGCTCGGCCCGCTCGAGCACGTCAGCGTCGGCTACAGCCGCGTCTTCGGCTTCCGCCTCATGACGAGCTGGGACATTTTCGACCTCCTCGGCGTCAAGGCCCCGACCGCCACGCACTGGCGCCTGAACCTCGACTACCTTTCAGCGCGCGGCCCCGCCGTCGGCACCGACTTCGACACCCTCGGCAAGAACCTCTTCGGCATCCCCAACAGCTACCTGATCCGCGGCCAGATCTACGGCATCTACGACACCGGAACCGACATCTTGGGCGGCGACCGCGGCAAGCAGATCTTCATCAACCCCGTCGTCTCCGTGCCGGTCACGCACCCGGATTTCCGCGGCCGCATCAATTCGGTTTTCGAGGTCATCGACTTGCCGAACGGCTTCCAGGTGAAAGGCCAGCTCGCCGCCGTGAGCGACCAGAACTTCCTGGAGCAGTATTTCCCCAACGAATGGCTCAACGGCCTGAACGGGGACGCCTGGGTGTACGTCAAGCAGCAGAACGACAACTGGGCCTGGTCCATTCAGGCGCAGCCGAACTTGCGTCCCTGGATCACCGAGACCGCGCTCTTGCCACGAGCCGACGGCTACATCCTTGGCCAGAAGTTCTTCGACTTGTTCACGTACAACCTGCAGGCGAGCGCCGAATACGCCAAGCTGCGGACGACCAGCCAGCCGTCGTTCGCTTATTTGAACACAGACGTCACCGACGCCACCGGCCGCTTCGACCTGACGCAAGAACTGGCCATGCCCTTCCAGTTCGGCGCCTTCAAGATCATGCCGTACGTGCTGGGCGAGATGACTTACTACACCAACGATCTGACCGGCAACGACTCCGGCCGGCTCTACGGCGCCGCCGGCGTCCGCGCCAGCATTCCCTTCTCCAAGCTCTATCCGGACATCTGCAGCGAACTATTCAACCTGAACGGCATCTACCACAAGATCCTCTTTTACAACAATTACTACGTCGCCGGCAGCACCCAGCCCTACACGCGCTATCCGCAGCTCGACCGCCTCAACGACGACGCCAGCGACCAGGCCCTGCGCGACATCCGCCCCTGGCAAGTGAAGTTCAACCCGCAAAACGGCCTGGCCCTCACCAACTCGCCGGTCTTCGATCCGCAGCTCTTCGCCATCCGTCGTCTCATCGACAGCTACATCGACACCAAGGACGATATCCAGGTGCTCCAGCTCGGCGTCAGCCAGCGCTGGCAGACCCGCCGCGGCCTGCCCGGCGCCGACCACGTCGTCGACTGGATGACCCTCGACCTGCGTGCCTCCCTCTTCCCCGCCGCCAACCGCGACGACTTCGGCAAGCTCGTCGGCATCCTCGAATACGACTGGGTCTGGAACATCGGCGACCGCACCGCCCTCACCTCCAGCCTCTGGTACGAGCCGGTCCCCAACAACCCGCTCGTCTTCAACGTCGGCGCCGAGCTGGGCCGCCCCGACACGACGCGCCTCTACCTCGGCTACCGCAAGATCAACCCGCTCGAGAGCCAGGCCTTCATCGCCTCGATCACCTATCCCTTCAGCGCCAAGTACGCTCTCACCGGCAGCGTCGTCTACGACTTCGGCATCAACCAGGTCTCCAGCCAGATGGTCCTCTCCCGCATCGGCTCCGACCTCATGGTCAACCTCGGCTTCAACTACAACTCCACCGTCAACTCCTTCGGCGTCCAGTTCGAGATCGTCCCCACCCTCCTGCCCGACCGCTACCGCACGGGCGGCATCACCAACCCGGGCGCCATCAGCCACCGCTAACGGGTGGTTTCCGGCCGGCGCGCATGTTAGAATGCGCGCATGGAGACCGCCATGTCCATCACATCCGACCCCGTCGCCACCGAGTTCGAGACCCGCTTCCAGCAGCCCCCCGCCGCGAAAGTGGACGAGAAGGAGCTGGCGCGCTGGAAGGAGCTGTGCCGCGAGGCGATCGCGGAGCGCGACCGGCTGCGCGCGGAGCTTGCCGAAGTAAAGCGTGATCGGGACGCTTTTCACAAGTCCCTAGTGGTGGAACTTGCAAATCGCGACATCCCCTTCACCAAAGCCGAGATTCTCGCAAATCTGGGCAAGCGACCCAATGTTCAAGACGTGATCGACGAGATCAAAGCCACGAATCCATGAGCGATTCCGCCCAGGATAAGCCCGATTACATCGTCGACCAGTTGGCGCACGTGGTCGACAAACTGAAAGATTTGCTCGCGCGCATGCCGCCCGTAAAGAGGCGCCAGGCGGCGGAGGCGCTTGACGTTGCAATGGCTCGTCTGCGCTCCGATCCTCTGGGATGGGGTGAAGCCGCTTTTCGGACGATCAAAGATGGAGGCCTCGTTTGTCTGGGCGTCGCGCGTCCCTTCGGCGTCCAATACGTCGCTTTCGAGAAAGAGAAGGTCGTTTGTATCCTGGACATCAACATCCTCTCGGGTTTCGCGGAGGAAACCTGACCCAAGCCCCCATAAGATAAGCGCTCGAGTCGGCGTTCAACCCTCCAACCCAACCGCTGCGATGGCCACCCTCGCGATCGGCAAATTCCAGGTGCTGGGCACGCTCGGCTCCGGCGCCCATAGCAAGATCCTGCACATCCGCCGCGCCGAGGACGGCAAGCAGTACGCCCTCAAGATCGTCCCCATCGACGACAAGGACGACCTCAAGTTCCTGGAACAGGCGCGGCACGAGTTCCGCGTCGCCCAGATGGTCAGTCACGCCAATCTTCTCAAGATCTACGCCCTGGAAACGCCACGCGACTGGCTCTTCCGCATCAAGAAGGTCCACCTGCTGCTCGAGTACGTCAACGGCAAGACGCTCGACACCGTGCCGCGCCTGTCCTTGCCGCGCCTGGTGCAGATCTTCGCCAAGATCGCCGCCGGCCTGGCCCACATGCACCGCCGCAACATCTGCCACGCCGACATGAAGCCCAACAACGTCCTCCTGAGCCGGGCGGGCGACGTGAAAGTGATCGACTACGGCCTGGCCTGGATCAAGGGGGAGAACAAGGAGCGCGTGCAGGGCACGCCCGAATACATGGCGCCGGAGCAGGCCCGGCAGGGGACCGTCAACGAGCGCACCGACATCTACAACCTCGGCGCCACCATGTACCGCCTCGTCACCTGGCGCCTGCCCCCCAGCGTCGTGCCGGTCAAGGACGTCGTCCTCGACAGCAAGACCTTCGCCGCCATGCTGAAGCCGGTGCGGGACTTCGCGCCGACGGCGCCCGAAGGCCTGTGCGCCCTGATCCACCGCTGCCTGGAGTTCAAGCCCCTCAGCCGACCGGAGAAGATGACGGAGGTCGAGGAGGCGCTCGACGCGCTCGTGGAGACGATGGTCAAAGGGCCGGAGGATCGGCTGGAGCACATGGAGTGGTAAGCGGGCGTCACTTTCGCGGTCTTCTCGTCTTCCCGCGTGTTTTGGCCTTGGGTTTGGCCTTAACGACGACTCTGCGAATCACCAAATCCTCGAGTTCACCGCGCTCCAACCTCTCGGTGAACGCTTTCATTCGATAGACAAGCCGCTTCGCGACGGAGTCGCTCATGTCTTGGGTCCTCCGCTTCGCGGCATCACGAACCCCTACTTCCGCACGCTCACCCAGATCACCGGGCTCGAATAGCTCACCTTCACCACGAAGTTGATCGACACGTGGCACAACACGCTCACCGGCACGCGTTCGATCGGCGCCGCCCCCGCGTCCGCTTTCAGCGTGATGAAGCCCTTGCTCGCCGTCCCCAGCAGCGTCTTGCTCTTGCCCGCCACGATCTGCACGCCCGGCGGCAAGGGGTCCCCGATCTTGGAGCCCAGGTGCTGCAAGATCACGTCCAGCGAGATGCTCTTGTCGTAATCCGCTCGCCGCAAAATCTCCACGTCGATCTTCACTTCCTCCCCCGGCTTGAGGACGATTTCCGTCGTGCTCACGCCGACGCGCAGAATGTCCGACGGCTCCGTCACCCCCACGGTTTGCAGGTCGACGTCAAAGCGGGCCCGGCCCCCGCCCGGAGAATAGACCTCCTGGTTCGACACCGCGCGATGCGTCAAGACCGTTTCCTTCCCCGCTCCATCCTTCACGGCGCCCGTCCCGATCACTTCGACGTTCGTCACCGTCTTCGCCACGGCGCTCGGCTGCGCGGTGATCACGATCAGCCCCTGTGTCATCGTCGCCGGAATCGTCAGCGGGCTCGCGACCACGTCTTTCGGCAATCCCTTCACCTCGACAGCCACCGGTCCCGCGAAACCGTTCTCGCGCACCACGTGGACGTACCACGCCGTGCTCGACCCCGGCCCGATCATCGCCTTGTCCGGGTCGCAGCGCAGCGTGAAGTCGGGCCGGGCGAAATCGGCCTCGATGTGATAGACGAAGGATTCGCCCCCCTTGCTGTTCAAGTCGCGCACCCGCAGCACATAATCGCCGTCGGCCGCCGGGTTGAAGTTGATCTTCGCCTCCTGCCCGTGGCTCACGTCGCTCAGCGCCAGGATCGCCCCCTTCCTGTCCATGACCTCCAGGACGCCGTGCAGGCTCGAGTTGAGGAGGGTGCCGAAGCGCCGCGCCTTCAATTCGAACTGGACCGCCTGCCCCTTCTTGGCCGCGAAGACGAAGTGGTCCATGTCGCGCCGCTTGTCGATCCGGCCGTTGATCCCCGCCGGCAGCGTCACCCGCGTCGCCTGCTCCGGCGTGTCGTTGGGCTCCTGTTCGAAGACCGGCGGCAGGTTGTTGACGAGGAACGTGACGGGATTGGTTTCCTCCTTCCCCACCGGCAGTCGCGCCTGTGTCAGTCCGAGGCGGTCGGGGACGACGAGATCGATTTTCTTGCTCACTTTCGCCGCCGAGCCGATCGGTTCGACCTGGATCTTCTTCCCCGGGTTGCCGGCGAACGGATAGACGTGCGAGGCGTAGGGCCGGTTGGTGGCGAGGAGGGCGTAGACCCAGCGCGGGTCGCCGTCGTAGGTCGATTCGCGCACCTGAATGTAATAAACGCCGGCCTTCGGGATTGTGTAGCTCAGCATCGGGTCAGCGAAGAAGAAGGTGTCGTTGGCGGCGACTTCACGGCCGGCGTCGTCGTAGAGCGTTAGCATCGGCTTGGCGTGATTCTGCAAATCGTGGATGCGGTCCTGCAAGCGGGCGCAGAACAGCTCGAAGGTCAGCGTCTCCCCTGCCTTCGCCTCGAACTTGTAGAAGTCGACGTCCTCCTTCGCCTCGAGGGCTCCGGCGACCACGCACGGCAGCGCGATCGGCTGGGCCTGCGCCACCACGTTGTTCGGGTTCTTCTCCTTCACCACCGGTTCCGAGACGATCACCAGCTGCCCGATGGAGGAGACGCCGAGCGACGTGGCGATGCGGAAATCGCGCACGCCCGGCGCCGCGTCCTTGTCCACCGTGACCTTCAACTTCACACTCTTGACCACCGGCTTGGCCGGGGGCGTCGCCGGCGGCTCCTTCTGCGGCACGATCTGGGCCTTGATCCCCTTGCCGTCGAAGATCGCCTCATAGGCGCCGAAGAAGTTCTGTTGACCGATGACCTCGATTTCCGTCGTTTGCCCGCGCTGTAAGGCGACGGGATTGGCGTGCGTGATCATCGGGAAGGAAGTCTGCCCGACCACGGGCGACGCAAGAGAAGCCACGAGGAGAAACGCGAGCCTGCGCATGGAAACACCTGCTGTTACTCCGCAGGCTAAAGCCCGCGGCTACCACGGAATGCCATGGAACGGGACCGGTTACGTTATTTCTTCGGCGCTGCAAACGCCGCCGGCAGGGTCTCGCCGCCCAGCGAGCGCGCGACCAGCTCCGGGCGGCGCAGCGCCTTCCACAGCGGCGCCCCGTCCACCTCCGCCCCGATCATCCGCCAGCGCGCCTCGGAAAACAAGGAGTCGGCGGCGGCCGCGTAGCCCTCCGGCGTCAGGGCGAGCCACTGATCTTCCCCCTTGTCGCCATGCAGCGCGACGAAGGTGGCGAGATGCCGTCCTGTCTTCTCTTCCCAGAGGCGGACCAGGCCGTCGAAGCTGCCGCTCGCCACCAGCGCGTTGTTCGGACTGATCGCGACCGCGTAGACGACCGAGCCGACCGCCATGCTCTTGAGCGGGGCGCCGCTCTTGCCGTCCCAGACGCGCGCGGTGCGGTCGGCCCCGGCGGAGACGAGCCGGCTGCCGTCCTTGCTGAAGGCCAGCTCGTGCACGGCGATCCCATGGCCGCCTTGCGTCTTCACCTTCTCGCCATTGAGCGGGTTCCACCAAAAGATGGCGGTTTCGAAGCCGGAGGAGACGACGCTCTTGCCGTCCGGATGGAACGCGACCGCGAGCACGTCCTGCTCCATGCCGCTGAAGGTGAACTGGCTGCGGCCCGACGCGAGGTCGATCAGCTGCACCGTGCGGTCCTTGCTGGCCGAGGCGAGCTTCTTGCCGTCCGGGCTGAAGGCGACGGCGTAGACGAAGTCGGAGTGCCCGGTGTAGGTTTGCAATTCGGCGTGCGTCGCCGCGTCCCAGACTTTCACCTTGTGATCGAAGCTGGCGGTGGCGAGGCGCGTGCCGTCGTTGCTCCAGGCGACCGAGAAGATGACGTCGTCATGCCCGCGCATGGTCGCGAGCAGCTTCCAGTCGCTCGTCTGGTAGAGACGCAGGTCCCCCTTGGCCGACGGCTGCCCGCCCGCCACGGCGAGGATCGTCCCGGCCGGATTGAAGCGCAAATCGTTGACGGCGCCGAGAACATTGGTGAGCAGCTTCGCCGGCTGCGCTTTCTCCAGGTCCCAGACCGTGACGAGCCCGTAGCTGCCGGCGGCGAGCGTCTTGCCGTCCGGGCTGAACGCGACCGCGGTGATCGGCGAGAGCGGCCCGACCTTGAGGGCGATCTCCAGCTTGCCCGGTTTCGCCTTGGGCAGGAGCGCCGCCGGCGGGACGGCGGCGGTCGGCAGGACGACGTCGAGCCGGCGCAGCTTCCCGGACTTCTTGACGATGACCGGCTCGCCGCCGCCGTCCGACTCCTTGCCTTCCTTCGCCCCGGTATCGATCCACTTCTTGATGAGGGCGATCTCCGGCCCCGCCAGCGGCTTGGCGTCGAGCGGCATGCGCCGCTTGGCGTCCTTGTGGATGATCAGCTTGTAAAGCAGGCTTTCGTCGCTCTGCCCCGCCTTGACGACCGTCCGCTCCGATCCCTTCTTGACCCCGGCGAAGGTGTCGAGCGCCAGCCCGCCCGAGACGTCGATCTCCTTCAGGTTGCGCACGCTGTGGCAGACCGTGCAGTGTTTGCGGAAGATGGGGCGGATGTCTTGCCAGTAGGTCGGGTCCTGGGCGCGAGCGGCCAACGGCACGCAGAGAAATAGAAGGCAGGTGAGGAAAGGCTTCATGATGCGGCGCGGCGGGAGGGAAGAGCAAGTCTAAGGCGGGAATCTGCTATCGATTGTAAGCGGTGAGGCGTTGATGGTAAAGGCAAACGGGTTTGCGTTCCCAGCCCGGCCTACAATGACGGAAACTCACTCAGGCAAGGAATCGACCATGCTCACGTTCGACGGCCAGCGCGACTTCGCTTTGCCTCCCGCCCCCCTCTGGGCCAAGCTGCGCGACGCTCGCTTTCTGATCGAGTGCATCCCGGACGGTTCGGTGAAGGGAACGCCGACACAAGAGCGCGGCGAATGCTCCGTCCGGCCCCCCATCGCCTTCCTGGGGGGCTCGCTCGACGTCGTCGTCTCGATCCTCGAAGCGGTCGAACCGGGACTGGTCCGTATCCAGCTCGCTTCCAAGGGCATCGGCACGAGCAGCGAAGTCGAAGTGAAGCTCGATATCCAGGCCAAAGGCGACGGTTCGCACGTCGACTACCATGCCGACGTCAACAAGCTCGGCGGCCTCTTGAAAGCCGTCCCCAGCGGCTTGATCCGCGGCTCGGCGCAGAAGATCATCGAGGGGGTGTGGGAGAACGTCGCGCAGAAATCAGCTTCTGGGGGCTAGTGGCTGGTTTGCTGCGAGGATTCCAGATCGGTCAGGTACGAAGTGAAGTGAGGGCGGGCCCGTGCGTTTTGCCTTTGCCAGCGCGCCTTTTCACTCGCTGGACAATTTGCCCGTGTGCGACCATGAATCTCGCCATCAATCTCCTGGTATTGCGCTGCAAGGATGTGGAACTCACACGTCGGTTCTACGAAAGACTTGGCATGGTCTTTGTCGAGGAACGGCACGGTGCGGGGCCGAAACACTTCGCTTGGGAGCACGCCGGATTCGTGCTCGAACTCTATCCGACCAAAGGAGAGCAAGCGCCCGACAACGTCAGACTTGGTTTCTCCATGCCCTTGCTGGCCGACTTGGCCGGTGACATCCGGCATAGTTCCGACGTGACAGTGTTGAAACCGCCTTATGCGACGGCCGACCGCCTCATCATTGTGCTTCAGGATCCCGACGGCCGCAGCGTGGAGGTCAGTCAAGCGCTGCACCGCTGAGGCAGCGGCGCCCGAGGAAATGGCGAAAGCCCCATGACGAGTGACGAACAAATGCGTGCCGAGCGGACATCCGAGAATGGGTTCGAGGTCGGCGCACGCCAAGCGTTCGACTTCCTGTGCTCAAACCTTCGCTTCCGTTGTGTTGCATCGAAGCCCAACTTCGTGCACTATCAGTCGCCGAGCGTGTACTTCGAGGTACGCTACTCCGTGTCCTACGACCACGAGGTCTTTGCGCGGATCGGGCGGCTTGCTCCTGAGTCGCTACCCGAAAGGTCGGTAGAAAGCGTTGATTTCGGCCTGTTCCTCGCAGTGGCGGATCCGGGCGGGTACGCCGCAATCCATCACGATGTGCCTTACCAGATTGCCCATACGGAAGCAGAGGTCCGGCGGGTGCTTTCTTACTACGCTGCCGGGCTCGAGGGATATGGATTGCCCTTACTCTCCGGTGACGAGACGGCCTACGCTCAGGCGCGCGAGCTGCGATGGTGGCATGCGCCACCCAATGCTCTGCAAACCAGTGAGTGAGCAGTCGGCACCCGCGCTCACTTGAACGCCTCAAACTCCTTTCCTCCCAGAAGCGCCGCGGCGATCTTCAGCTTCAGCACCTCGTCCGTTCCCTCGTAGATGCGGCAGACGCGCACGTCCATCAAATGCCGGCCGGGGCGATACAGGGTTGACCAGCCGCGGCCGCCGAAGATCTGGACGGCGTGGTCGGCGGCGTCCCAGGCGGCGTTGGTGGCGTAGAGCTTGGCCTGGGCGCAGAGGAGGTCGGCGCGGATGCGCAGGTCGTCGTCTCCCGGCGCGAGGTCGCTGTCGTCCTTCGCTTGCGCGGCGCGGGTGACGACGCCGTCGCTCGCCAGCCGGGCCATCTCGATCGCCGTCAAATGCTCCTGCACCAGTTGATGTTTGGCGATCGGCTTGCCGTGCTGCCAGCGCTCCGAGGAATAGTGGAGCGACTCGGCCAGGCAATCCTCGATGACGCCCAGACAGCCCGCCGCCACGCTCAGGCGGCCGGAGACGAGCGTTCCCATGGCGATACGGAAACCGTCCCCTTCCGGCCCGAGCAGGTTCTCCAGCGGGGCCTTGTACTCCGCCAGCTCGAACATGCCGGTGTTGGCGGTCGGCATGCCCACCTTGGCGAGCAGGTCTTCGCGGTTGCAGCCGGGGGCGTCGGTGTCGATGACGAAGGCGCTGACCCGCCCGCCCCCCTTGGGATAGGCGAAGACGACGATGGCGGCCGCGATGCCGGCGTTCGAGATCAGGTACTTGACGCCGTTCAGCTCGAAGTGGTCGTCCTTCCGCTCGTAGGTCATCTGCATCTCGAGCGGGTTGCTCCCGGCCTCGGGCTCGGTCAGGCCGAAGGCCAGGATCTTCTCGCCGCGGCAGGAGGGCGGCAGGTACTTTCGCTTCAGCTCCTCGCTGCCCCATTTGAGGATGGGATATTGACCGATCGAGGTGTGCCCGGAGAAGAAGGTGCGGACGCCGGTCCCCTCCTGGCCGATACGTGTCAAGGCGCGGGCGTAGGTGACGGCGTCGGCGCCGCGACCGCCGTACTCGGGCGGGACGGGCATGCCGAGGATGTCGTATTTCTGGGCCAGCGGCAGCAGGTGATGATTGAAGCGGTGCTCGAGGTAGCAGACCTCCTCCTGGTCGCGCAGCTCGGAGCAGAAGCTTTCGACATCGGCGAGGAGACGGTGCTGATCGTTGGCTTGCATGGCGTCGGCGTCCAGAGGAAATGAATCTCTCCACCGGAGCGCTTGTTATCAGAAAGGCGAAGCTTCGACAAGCGCCGGCCGACCCGCCTGAGATTAGCCCGGCGGCCTGACTACTTTTTCTTCGGGACCATCTGTTCTGCCGCCTTGGCCTGTCGTTCCTTCGCCCGAAGATTGCTACCGTACACAAAGACGGCGGCGAGGGTGGCGACTGAAGCCGTTGCTATTGTCGCCCCAGCCGCCGTGTGCCCGTGAAGAACGCAAATCACCCCGCCGATAACGCAGAAAGACGCGAGTAAGAATGCGGCGACCAGCCCCGCCCACGATCTTCGGGTGTCGTCTTTGACGACATGCTTTTCGAGCGACTGCCGGTGTTCGGTCTGTTTCTCGAAGGCGGCGAAGATCCGCTCGGCCGCACCGGGCAGCAACTTTTCGTATTCTTCGAGAATGTCGGGGGGCGGAAGGGGACCGGAGAACTGAGTTGCCCGAAGCTCTTGCCGCTGCAAAATCAGCTGGCTTTCGGAAGGCGGCTGAGTAGCGGGGTGATTTGGCATGACGAAAACGGGAGGAGCGGCATGACGCCGCCCCTTTCTTCTCTCATGCTTTTTCCTTCGCCGAGAGCTTTTTGACACTGGCTACGTCCTGACTCACCTTGTCGGCTGCAACCTGCAAATCACAACCGACCGCTCGCCAATCGGCGCTCAGAGCAAAATAGTCGGCCAACTCGCCGGATGGAGAACGATTATACTCGTTCAGTGTGCCGCCAAGGTCAATGGCTCGCGCCATGCCTTCCGCAAAGGAAGGCTCAGCGAAGAGAAAGGTCGAAAGGGTACTCATTTTGTCACTCAGGTTGGCGGTTTAGGAAGGATAGAGCAGCACCGATGCTCTGTCAACGGCTTTCTGCCGGCGCTGAACACCTCCCCTTACTTCATCTTATGGGACACAGGAAAGCCCGAAAATTGTTCGCATGATCACCCCCAGGAAAAGCCTTTGCCCGCAAATTCGGCAAAGCCTATGCCGTTTCACGAACGATCCGTGACGCCGCCCTGTCCCGCCGTTCGACGCAGAGACAGAAGAAGTACGGGCCGGCGGCGCCGACGCGGGCGACGAGCGAGTAGCCGCAGTGCGGGCACGGCGCGGGGCCAAGCTCGTCGTCCATCGTGTGTTTCTCGCGGCGCTCCAGGCGAGCGAAGCCAGGGTCGATGAGGCGGGTCAGGGTGTCGGACATGGCTGTTCTCCGGATGGATAGATGGGATGTGTCTTCAGCGGCGTTTGAGCGCCGCTTGCCTGTGGCCGTCGATGAGGTCGCTGAACCGGGCGTGCAGCTCGGGCTGGGGTTCCAGCAGCGATCGCATGTCGTTGAGGAGGGCCATGAAATGCGGGTCGAGGAAGGGGTTGGTCGCGGCGGCCGCCGTGTCGGCGGGCTTGACCGGGGCGGACCAGCCGGGCTGGTCGCGTGTTTCGCGGCCGGGGCCGTGCTGGAGCCAGATGCGCGGGTCGTCGTCGAAGAGGGCGACCTCGGCCCGCAGCCGGGCCTGCGCCTGTGCCTGGGCGACAGCGGCGGCGAAGGAGACGTACGGCTCGCGCGCCTTGTCGCCCCGGCCGCGATCGAGCCAGCTTTGCAGCAGAGCGGCGCTGACACCCCAGGCCTCGGCGGCGATCTGCGGATAGCCGCCCGAGCGGATGCCGGCCAGGATCTGCTGGCGCAGGTGAGCAGTGAGACGGGGTTTCTTGGACATGGGACGACTCGATTGACCGCAACCAGAACGGAATACCAACAGGACCGAAGCTGAATGACGACGTGCTGTCACGCTCCGTCGCGACCCGTGTTCCGGAGCGATACATGCCGTGTCTTGAGCCCCAACGGGGCGGGCAGCCAATAGCCAGGGGCGTCAGCCCCTGGAGAGGGGCCGCGCGATCACCAAGCCCCGAAGGGGCGGTAGCGTCGTGGCCGCCGCAGCGGATCTGTCGCCCTTTCAGGGCTTGTGCCGACTCGCGACGACGCCGTTCCAGGGGCTCACGCCCTGGCTGTTGGCTGCCGCCCCGTTGGGGCTGAAGAACCTCCAGCAGCGCCCGGGCGGCGACCGGAGGCAGCGCCGGGCCGGTGTAGGTGAAGCCGGCCGTGAGGCGTGTCGTGGCGTGTCTCGTCGTGCGTTCGTTGCCGCGGGCGAAGGAGGGCCGGCGGTGCATGCGCCAGTTCGCGGAGGCGAGGCGGGAACGGATCATCGCGGGATGGGTCGTCGTCGAGGTGGCGCGATAACCGAGGCCGGTCCAGAGGGAGGCGACGAAGTCGGAGAGGGCGTTGCCGGCGCCGACGCCCTGGTAGTCCGGCAGCGTGACGGTGCGATGCTCGCGCCGCGTCCTTGGCCCTGGTCCGAAATGCGGCAGCCAGGCGGAGAAGGCGACCGGGCGCTCGCGCCACGTCGCCAGGAAACAGACCGCCGACGCCGCCAGCCGCGCGTTCAGATAGTGATGCGGTGCGAACAGCGGCCACGCCGATGCCTGGACACGAACGACGTCGAGATCGATGGTCGGGCGACGCCGAAGCCGCCTCCAGGCGAAGAGGTTCTCGGCGGGGCGATAGACCCAGTCTGGCTGGAGCCAATCTTCGACGTCGTCGTGGCAGGTAACGGCGACGAAGCGCTGGTTGCGCTGACGGATGACCTTCGAGACGGCGGCGCTGCCGATCTGGGCGACGGTGCGATCGACGACGCTGGTGTACTCGTCGAAGACGATGGTTTGCGCGGGCGGCGTGGCGGCGAGGAGCCAGGCGAGCGTGACACGGAACTTCTGCCCGGTCGAGAGCACGGAGAATGGGCGGAGCCAGGCGGGCGGCGCGGCGAAGCCGACCGAGGAGAGCAGGAGAGCGATGTCGCGGATCGACATGGATTCGGGGAAGGCGTCGACGACACTGCCACGGGCGAAGGCGAGCCGGGCGGCGTCAGCCTCCGGAGCGTCCGCGTCCGCGAGATGAACCCGTGCGTCGCGGAAGAGATGCTGGGCGATCGTCGTCTTGCCGCAGCCGGACGGGCCGACGATGAGGCCGATGTGCCAGGGTTTGGCGTCCAGCGGGAGGTCAACGTTCCACTCGACGCGGCTGGACTTCTCGGCCGGGAGGTCGAAGAGGCCGCGTACCTGCTGGACGCGCGGCGTATCGGCGATGGGGGCTTCGAGGAGGATGTGCATGGGATGGAGGCGTTTCGAGGAGGGCGGGCCAATGAAGAACGGAGAACCGAGAACGGGGAATCGAGTTTGTCGTTACCCCATCTTCGCGTGACAGGTGAGTCCTTCGCGCGCGAAGCGTTCGAGCAGGTCGCGTTGTTGTTCTTCGTCTTCGCACTCGATGAGCACGAGGTAGCGTTCTGCGGGCGCCTCCTCAGCCCGCGTGCGGTCGAGCTCGCGCCGCGTCTTCTTGCTCGCGTCCTGGAGGACTTCCCAGAGCGAGCGCGCCGCGGCGCTGTCGGCCTCGGCGATGCGACGCAGCTCGGCGAGCGTCCCGGCCTCGTAGCCGGCGAGTTGGGCGAGGGGGTCGATGGCGAGGAGGAGGGCGCGGGCCTCGGCATCGGAGACGTCGAGCACCTCCACGTCGACCAGCTCGTCCGGCGTCATATCGCGGCGCAGGTGGCCGTCGATCAGCTTGAGCCGGCCATCGGGCAGCTCGTAGGCGAGGAGGGAGCGGGCGAAGCCGATCTCGTCGTAGAGCATTTGCAAGGCGCGGCGCTGGAGGTCGGTGTGGGTGCGCGGGTTGAGCTCGTGCGGCACGAGATCGCCGGCCCGGACGCGGCGGTGGTCTTTGATGCGGTTGCGGAGCATGCTTGGTGAGTGGTGAGTGGTGAGTGGTGAGTGGGGCGAGCCGGGCGGCGTAAGCCCCCGGAGGGCGAGTCGGGCGGCTACTTCTTTTGCCCGGGGTCGGGCAGCGGGCCGGTGGGCGCGGCGGCCGGTTTCGGGATGGCGTTCAGGAGGCCGTTGAGGAGGGTCTGGATCTGCGGGTTGTTGGCGAAGATCGGGGCGAGGCTTTGCACGAGGTTGGGGAGAAGGCTGCCGGTGGGAATCTGCGGGCTGGGCCAGGAGGTTTCGTCGCTGAGGGCCTGGACGACGGCGCGGTAGAAGATGCGGAACTCCTCCCAGACGGCGAGGTTCATGGCGCGCAGGTTGGGGTCCTTGATCTCCGGATCGATGGGCAAGTTGTCGGGGAAGTTGGTGGCGACGGCCTGGGCAAGCTGGGCGGCGACGTTCATGACGAGGATTTTTTCCATGGGGGAGGCTCCGTCGGTGGATGGGGTTGGATTCCTTGTTCGTAGATGGCGCCGGTCCGGGTGGCATGGGTGGCATGCTTTTGCGGGTCCGGGCGAGGTTCGTTGAAATGCCGGCTCACACCGCAAAAGCATGCTTGGCGCGACGTGCGGCCGGCAAAGTTGAACGGTCTGAGGGACACGGCCAAGCATGCTTTTGGGGGTCCGGGCGAGGTTCGTTGAAATGCCGGCTCACACCGCAAAAGCATGCTTGGCGCGACGTGCGGCCGGCAAAGTTGAACGGTCTGAGGGACACGGCCAAGCATGCTTTTGGGGTGTGAGCCGAATGTACCTCGACCCTTGCTGGCACCCCCAAAAGCATGCCACCGCGCCGCCCCGGTTCTTTGAACCGGGGCTAAACGAAGAGGGATCAGCGGCGGTGAGGGTCATGATCCAGACGGGCCCGAGGGCGCGCATCACGCTCAGGCTGCAGGTCCCCCGGTGGCGTGAGGGGTAAGTCTTGCTTCGGCGTCCCACCGGGCGGCAGCTCTTGCCGGGGGACGCCTTCGATCGGCGGCGCCAGTTGGCTCGCCGCCGATCGGCAGGTCTTGCTTGGGCAGGCCGCCGATGGGCAGGTCTTGCTTGGGCGTACCGGGGATCGGCAGCACGATCAACGGCGGCTGCGTGGGCGCCGGGGCGGCGCGCTGCGACATCAGCTCCTGGATCAGCTTCTCCTGGAACTTGAGGCGCTCGTTCACCTGATGCCGCCACGGCAGGAACGGCTGGGCCTGTGCGGTACTTACCAGAGGCCCGGCAACCAGGGCGGCGGCGCCCAAGATGATCGCGACGCAGGCGGCGACGCGCGGAAACCCGCCCGGTGGCCCGGGTTTGTCGCCCTCGCTTTTCAGGGCGGTGCGGCTGCGGATGTATTCGATGGCGGTCTTGCCGGAGGCGATTATGGTGAAGATCGCCGCGATCGCCTTGCCGAGCGACTCTTCGAGCGTGCGCGACTCGTTGGCGGAGACGAAGCCGAGCAGCATCGCGAAGCCAAGGGCCTGGGTGATGAGCGAGAGCCAAAACTCGGTCGACTTGTAGCCGGGTTTGGGGTTCATGGTTGCTCTTGGTGAGTGGTGAGTGGTGGGAGTGATTGATCCAAGAAGGGGCATCCACACGGGACGCTTTCTTTCAACGTCACACGCCGCTGGGCGGACACCATTCGAAGGGCGTGCGGCGCGACAGGGGCCAGGGGTCGGTGGCTGCGGCGGCGGGAAGAAGGTCGGGCTTGTGCTTCCCGAGGAACGTGATGATGGCGGCATGGCTGACGTAGATGCCGCGTTGCATGCCGCCGACTTCGTAGCCCTGGACGACGCCGATGACGTAGCGATGCTGGCAGTCGATGAGGCCGCCGCCGGAGCGGCCGTGCCAGGGCTTCTCGCGGGTGTAGGTGGTCATGCCTTCGACGGAGAGGAGCGTGGCGGCGTGATTCGTGATGGGCCAGGCCATGTTGTCGTAACCCATCGAGCGGAGGTTGCGCGACGGCTTGTGGCCGGGCGGGGCGACGGGGATGTAGAGGAACGGGCCGTTGTCGATCTCGATGAGGGAGAGGTCGAGGCTGTGGTCCCAGGCGAGGAGGCGGGCGGCGGCGAGCTTGCGTGGGGCGTGGGGCTGAGCGAGGCCGTCGATGACGAGCTTCTTTTTGCGGACCGCGTCGCTCGGCTTGCCCGAAGCGTCTTCGAGCATGTGAGCGCAGCCGAGGATGTAGGATTTGTCCTTGGTGGTCCCGATGATGGTGGCGGAGGCGCCGTGGCTCTTGATGCGGACGACGGCGGCGGCGGGGTCGAGGCTGGGCGGGAGGGGCGGCTGCGGCGGGGGTTCCTGGGCGGTGAGCGCGAGGGCGCTGAAGAGGACGGGGACGAGCAAAAGCGTGGTGAGGAGGCGCTTCATGGAGGTTCTCCGACGGGACGGCGTTGTTGTTCAAGGATTGCTACCCCTCACCCCGACCCCTCTCCCCCGAAGCGGGGAGAGGGGAGCGGCGGGGATGTTGCAATTGCGTGAAGATGTGTTGCACGCGAGGTGTCGCGCGAGCGCTAGACGGGGGGCCGTCAGTGGCGTTCCAGGAGGCGGTCGAGCTTGCCAGCGATGCCGTCCAGCTCGCGTTTGATGGCCTGGAACTCGGCTTCGAGGGTGGCGACGCGCTGGGCGTTGCCCACGGTCGTGTTGAGCAGAAGCCCGAAGGTGGCGAGGAAGACGGGGGCGAGGATGGCGCCGCTGATCCAGAAGAGGCCCTTCTGGCCGGCGCCGTTGGCGGGGATGCTGGTCATGGCGGCTCACAGGGTGGTGGTGGGGAAAACGACGCTGGCGCGGCGGAGCCAGCAGCGGCGGATGTCGCCGATCCTGGCGACGAAGATGACGTTGAAGACGAGGGGGCCGTTCTGGTCCGGGACGTAGAGCAGGTCGCCGCCGGGCGTGCCGGGAGTCTGGGCGCCGTCACGGATGTCGGCGGCGAGCGGGACGTCGAAGACGTGCGTGATCTGGGTGGCGCCGCTGCTCCCTTCGCCCGGCTCGTAGCCCTGGGGATAGACGCAGCGCAGATAGCCGGCGACGGCGGCGACATCGGGAGCGGCGGGCGGCGTGTTGGCGCCGCGGTAGGCGTCGACGGTGGTGTTGGTGGTGAGGGGCATGGGAGGCTCGAGGGGCGAGCGGTTGGGGCGGGGCGAGCGTCGGGAATGAGGGGTCAGGAGTCAGGGTCAGGGGCAACGTGTTGGGTGGCATGCTTTTGCGGGTCAGGCCAGGGGTCATTGAACTGTCAGCTCGCACCGCAAAAGCATGTTGACGCGACGTGTGACTGGCGCTGTCGCATTGTCTGCGGGGCACGGTCAAGCATGCTTTTGGGGTGTGAGCTGGCGCTACACCGAGCCGTGACAGGACCCCCAAAAGCATGCCACCCATTCAGATCCGGATCACGCGATAGGGCCTGAGGAGCGTTCGGGCCATGGCGGGCATGTCCTGGAGGACGACATGCGAGGTGACGCCGACGGTCGCTTCCTGCGTCAGGCCGGGGTCGCGTTTCGATTGCCAGAAGAGGGCGGCGACCCATTCGGCGCAGGCTTCCTGGACGGCGTCCGGGACCACATCGAAGCCGGCGGTGTAGAGGACGCGCCAGAAGTTGTGGCCGCCGTAGAAGACCGGACTCGAGAGGCAACCGGGCGCGCCGCGGCGCAGGTAGCCGCGTGTTTCGTCCACGTCGAAGGCGCTCAGCTCGCGGACGTGGATGCGCAGGTCGGCGGCGGCGTCCCTGGCGTTGAAGGCGCCCTGGGTGGCGCGGAGATCGGCGGAGGCGTAGCTGTCGTAGCCCGACGCCACGGAAGCGCCCCAGCCATTGCCGACGGCGGCGATGGCGGTCGCCAGCGCGCTCAGCGTTGCGGCCCCGGCGAAGGTCACGCTGTCGCTCGTCGTGACGCCGGAGGCGACGCGCGTCAGCGTCACGCCGTCGGCGCTCACCTTGATCGAGGCGCGTTGGTTCGAGGCGGACGTGTTCTGCACGGTGAGAACGGGCGCCGGCTCGTAGGCGATGCGCTCGACGGAGACGACGGGGAAGTTGCGAAGCAAGAGCGTGGGGCGGTCGTTGCCGTCGTAAAGTTCGTCGTAGGCCTGGACGGCGAAGGCGCGGCAGCAGTAGCGCTCGACGGCTTCGCTGACCGCGGCGATCAGGCTGTCGATCAGGAGGTATTCGGCTGCGGTGGGGCTTGTCAGCCCGGCGATGTTGCGGAGGGCGCGTTCGCGGGTGAGGAGGTCCATGGTTTCTCCGAGGAAGGCGAGCCGGGCGGCGTAGCCCCGGAGCGCGATCGGCGACCTGTCACGCGTCCGACGCGCACTCCGGGGGCTCACGCCGCCCGGCTCGCCGTTGTCAGGCGACGACTTCCTGTTCGAGGATGAGCTGGCCGCGGGCGAGGACGACGTTGTGGCCGGCGTTGGTGCGTTTCAGCTCCCAGACGTAGCCTTTGCCGGCGGCGAGGAGGAGGAGACGGTGAGGCCGGAGGTGTCGGCCTTGGCGAGGGCGACTTCGAGAACGCCTTTGCCGGTGTCGGTCAGCGTGATGCCGGAGCCGACGGTTTTGCTGATGGCGTTTGTGCCGGCGAGCTTGTCCTGGACGAGGAAGGTGACGGTCCAGGCGGTGATGTCGCGCGGCGGGGCGAGGAGGAAGCGGAACGTCAGGTCCTGGGCGCGGATGATGCGGAGGGTTTGTTCGGGGGGCATGGTGAGCGGTGGCTGGTAAGTGGTGGCTGGTGAGTGGTGGCTGGTGAGTGGTGAGCGGTGGCTGGTGAGTGGAGACTGGTGAGAAGCGAGTCCTTGGGGGCGGGGTCAGAGTAGCGTGCTCGGTCCTTGAGCAGGCGAGGTCCCAGGGCGCGGGGAGGGGGACGCCCTTTGTGGCGGGGCCTGTCGACGCGCGGGACGAGTCGACTACTCTGACGCCCGCGTGTTTCACTCCTGCATCGTGAGGAGGAGGTCCGGGTCGGCGGCGGCGGTGAGGTCGAGGCGGTCGGCGTGCTCGGCGTCCAGGGCCAGGACGTCGTCGTGGCTCGCGTTTCTTTCGATGAGCGCCGCTTCCCGTGCGGTCAGGTCGATGTCGGGGGAATGGTTCATGGTCAGCTCCAGGTTGTCGGAAAGGGCGGCGGCGAAGCCGAGGACGATGAAGGCGCCCGAGACGGCGACGGCGATTTCGCCGGGGAAATAGCGCGGGGCGAAGAAACGGGCGGCGAAGTAGTGGCGGGGGAACATCAGGTGGCGTCCACGGTGACGGCGGAGCGGTTGCCGCTGGAATCGACGCTGGCGGTGATGCGCAGAATGAAGAATGCAGAATGAACAATGAGCAGTCAGGCGAGCCGGGTGGCGTGAGCCCCCGGAGGAGCGCGACGGAAACCGGCGCGGTCTCTCCTGGAGGAGACGGAAACCGAAGGCTCTACTCCGGGGGCTTACGCCGCCCGGCTCGCCGTCGATGGTTACAGGGCGGTGGGCGGGGTGGCGTCGGCGAAGCGTGGCTCGGTGAGGATGTAGAGGACGCAGCCGAGCTGAGGGTTGGAGCCGATGTCGTTGAGGGTGAGGCGGACGTACTTGAAGCCGCCGTCGACGTCGAGCATGTCGGCGTCGATTTCGAGGACCCAGATGGCCTGGCTGGCGGCGGCGGTCGTCGTGTAGGTGTTGGCGGCGGACTGCGTGGTCTTCGTGAACTGAGCGACGGTTTGCACGTCGGAGGCTTGCTTGCGCCAGATCTCGGTGAAGGTGAGGGCCTTGGCGCCCGTGCCGCTGTTGTCCTGGGCCTGCTGGAGGGTGACGATCGGGTCGTCGTTGGCCGTGCCGACGCCCTTGTAGAAGACGATGGTGAGGTGGTTGTAGTCCTGCATGCCGACCCAATCGCCGTCGCGCTGGGTCTGGAGGTCGAGGGGGACGAAGCCGGCGGTGATCTGGGCCTTCTCGATGAGTTTCATGGCTTTGGTGAGTGGTTGTTGGTGAGTGGTTGGTGGTGAGTGGTGGCTGGTGGGTGGTGGGTGGGTGGCACGCCCTGAGTCTTCGAAGCCTGAGTCTTCGAAGGGCGTGGCTGCCCCGCGCGACAACCCCACGCCGGCGTGCCACCCATCAACGTGCCACCCATCAAAGTGGCTCGGGGAGAGACATGGCCCTCGCGCGCCGGAGCCGGTCGGCGCGCGAGGGGGGGTGAAACGCGGGGCGGCGAGCAGGGCTCCGGTGGCGTGGAGGTAGGTGGAGCGTGCCGACCCGCGGAGAGGGCTCGCGACGGCCGTGTCGCGAGGTCGGAGAGATGAACTCGGTTGTCTGCGGCGTAACGTCCGCCGTGTTCTGCGAACTGCGGCTAAACGATCGGATCGTTTTACCGCGTTTGCAGGGCGACGAAGCAGCTCTGCGTGTTCGAGCCCTTGTAGGGCGTCAGGGCGGCGGCCCACCAGGGTTGGCCGTCGACGCGGAAGATGAAGCGGAAGGTCGATTCGTCGTAGTCGAAGCGGAGGTGGATGGACATCTGGCTTTCGATGCCGCGGTTGATGGTGACGTAGTGCTGGAGGTCGACGAGGAGGATGTCGCCGGTCGTGCCGAGGGTGGCGCACCATTCGACGGGGAGGACGGGCCGGCCGAGGAGGGTGGCGTAGGGCTTGGTGGAGAGGCCGCCGGGCGGGAGGTAGGCGAGCGTGGTGGCGGAGCCGGAGCCGACGGTCATCGAGTGGAGCTGGGGCTCGACGTCCTGGTTGATGAGCCAGACGGCGTTCTGGCGGCAGGGGGCCCAGAGGCGGGACCACATGTTGACGATGTTTTCCGACTGGATGGTGGCGGCGGCCTGGCCGGATTCCTTGCTGACGGTGATGAGGCAGTTGCTGCCCATGATGCCGCGCGGCTGGCCGGCGCCGGAGCCGTTGATGATGGAATCGCCGACGACGAAGTTGATCTCCTCGGAGGCGACGCGGAGGAGGTACTGCTCGAGTGCGAGGCCCTGGACGTCGGCGAGGAGCTCGTCGGAGGCGTGGATGAGGACGAAGAGCTTGTGGAGATTGAGCTGGATGCGGCCGAAGGTGGGCTTGGAGGCGGTGGCCTGGTCGCCTTCCTCGCGCCAGTAGGCGCGGACGCCGCCCCAGCGCGAGCCGTTGGCCCGGCTCGTCTCGGCGTTGCGGGGGAAGGAGATGGAGTTGCCGGCGATGGTGTAGGAGTCGGTCATGCCGAGGAGGGAGGTATCGGCGTAGACGCGTTCGAGGAGCTTGGCGGCGAACTCGGGCGGGACGAGGAAGCCGCCGTCGGAGCCGAAGGCCTCGCCCATGCCCGCGGCCGCTTTCTGCGCCAGGCGGTCGTCGGGGCGGTTGCCGGGCTGGCAGGCGTGGCGGACGGCGAGGGCGAATTCGCCGAGGGACTTGAAGCCGGCGCGGGGGTCGTCGGCCGTGGGGATGGCGGCGGGCTGCCAGCCGTGGGCCTTGGGCGATTTGAGGCCGGCGAAGGCGCGGTCGAGCGAGTCATCGAGGGCGCGGGTGAGGACGGGGAGCCAGTCGGCGTTGGCCTGGGGCGTGACGGGGACGGGGTCGGTGGTGATGGGGGTCATGGCGGGGTGCTTGGTGAGTGGTGAGTGGTGGCTGGTGACTGGTGGCGGGTGCGTGGTTTGTTGTTTAGCCGCAGTTCGAAGAACGCGGCGGGCGCGGCGCCGAAGACGGCGAGATGTTCTCGCACGGGAAATTGACAATTGACAAATGACAATTAGCAATTTCCAATTTGGGGGTCTGGCGAGACGTTATGTTTCTTGGTTGGGCGTCGCGTTCGTTGGTTGTGTCATCTCCATATCCTGATCTTAAACGATGCCGATATGTTTTTGATAGGTCCGTTGTAGACGTTGGTTGAGAAGTTGAGGGAAGCGCGGAGAGTTAAGGAAGGCAAGGACTTCGGCGAACATATTCTCGCGCGCGCGGCTCGTGGCGTTATGTTGGTCAATGGAAAATGTGCGTGACGCTTGCAGCTGCGCGGCGTTGGTGGCGTGCAGCTGCACGGGGATGCTGTCAATCTGGTCGACGACGGCTTCGGGCTGCATGGGGAGGTAGCAGCAGGCGTATTCGAGGAGGAGCCAGTGCTCGACGACGGAGCGGACGGTTCTCCAGGCGGGGTTGGCGCGGATCTCGTCCGTTGTCGGGGCGCGGACCTTGAGAGGGAGGAAGCCGATGGACTTGGCGTTGAGGAGCCCGGCCTGCAGGAGGCCGTAGGCGAGGTCGGGGAGCCAGGGGCCTTGGGCCCAGTCGGCGGGGCGCGGCGGGTAGTAGGTCTTGGCTTTGACGCCGGTCTGGCGGTTGTCGTGCGTGAGCTTGCGCCAGAGGGAGCGGCCGACGGGCGGGCGGCTGTAGTCGTGGTTCAGGGTGACGATGGGGTTGAGGCGGAAGTAGGCGTCGTCCATGCCGGCGGCGAGGACGACGTCCCCCTGGCGGTCGGGGGCCTCGGTGGTGATCCAGGAGATGTCGGAGCGGCCTTCGGGCTGCGGCGTGGGGGCGGCGCTGAGGGTGAGGCGGCGCGGCTGGAAGTCGTCGGGAAGAGACATGAGGCGGGCGTCGAGGGTGGCAGCCTGGCGGTCGGTCATGGGCATGGGGAAGGGGAGCTGGGACATGGGCACCTCGTTGGGGAATCCAGTGCAGAAATGAAGAACCGAGAACGGGGAACGGGGAATGAGGAATTGGGTGGTGGACGCATCGGGCTTATGCCTCGACGCTCGCCCCTCCTTCCCTTATTGTCTCCTCTGCGGCGCCGGAACGCGAGGTTGGTAGTTCGCTCGGCGGTCGTTCATTTCATACTGCGACGGCGCACGGAGTGGCGCCCGCTACTGGAGGAGGAAGCGATGCGATTCTTGCGCTCTGGCTTGGCTTTTGGCGTGTTTGCGCTAACAATGGGTCTGATCCAGGCGGGGGAGACGGGGGGCGGGGTGAAGGGGGCGTTCAGCCGGAAGCTGGATGATGACGCGGTGTGGACGATTCATCTCGACGGGAAGGGGAAGTTCAAGGTGGAGCGGGATGGGGAGCTCGGGCTGGAAGGGACGTACAAGGTGACGAAGGACCAGATGGAGATCACGGACGAGAAGGGGAAGTTCCTGTCGCCGGACGCGGCCGACAAGACGGGGACGTACAAATGGAAGCTCGAGGGGGACAAGCTGACGTTCACCAAGGTGAAGGATTCGAACAAGGGACGGTCGGAGGCGCTGTTGAGCGGACCGTGGGAGAGGAAGAAGAAGTAGGGGTCATGCAGGCAACCCCCTCACCCCCGGCCCCTCTCCCCCTAACGGAAGGGGAGAGGGGAGGCAAGCGGAAGAAGAAGTAGGGCAATACAACCGGAAGGCACGGAAGGGAAGAGTAAGTCGCCACATCTTTTCTCGAAGGAGTTTGGAATGCGTTACGTTATTGCGATGGTGTGTCTGTTTGTCGCGGCCGGGTTGACGGTGCAGGCCGGGGCGATCGAGGCGAAGAAGCTGGTCGGGACGTGGGAGACCGGCAAGGACAAGGACGTCGTGAAAGCGACGTTCACCAAGGGAGGAAAGCTGCACATCGTGCACACGATTGACGGCACGGAGCACAAGATGGACGGGACCTACAAGGTCAAGGACGACAAGATCACGGTGACCTTCGAGAAGGACGGCAAGACCGAGACGAAGATGGGGACCATCGAGAAGCTCACCGCGGACGTGCTGGTGATCCAGCCGGCGGAGGAGAAGGGGAAGAAGATGGAGTTCAAGCGGGTGAAGTGACGCGAGAGCTATCAGCTAACAGCTATCAGCTATCAGCTTTTGGATTGGCTGAAAGCTGATAGCTGAGAGCTGATAGCTGATAGCCAAGGAGGCGGCAATGGCTCGTGTGTTGGCGATCGCGCTGTTGCTGGCGGGAAGCGGCGCTCTGGCGATGCCGGGGCAGGTGCTCATCATCCGGCATGCGGAGAAGGGGGAGGATGAGCATTTGTCGGCGCGGGGGCGGGAGCGGGCGGCGGCGCTGGCGGTCTATTTTCTCGAGCGGGCGGAGGTGCTCGAGAAGGGACGGCCGGTGGCGGTGTATGCGCAGAAGAGCACGATGAAGAGGCCGTCGAAGCGGCCGGTGGAGACGGTGGCGCCGGTGGCGGCGGCGCTGATGCAGAAGGTGATCGTGTATTCGCACAGCGATTACCTGAAGATGGTGGAGGAGATCAAGACGAAGCGGGAGTACGAGGGGAAGACGGTGCTGATCTGCTGGGAGCACACGGCGATCGAGGACGTGGCGAAGGCGTTTGGCGTGAAGGAGACGCCGCGCTGGCGGGGGAAGGACTTTGATCGGGTGTGGGTGTTGACGTTTTCTGGGGATGGGGTGACGTTGAGGAATTTGGGGCAGCGGTTGATGTTTGGGGATGCGGCGGAGTGACGATGGAGACGAGCGCGGATCGGCCTTTTCAGTGGGCTTGTCCGTTTCCTTGGCCCGCTGTTTCGGGACGAACGATCTTGACTTCGATGGGAAGTGATGCGCATTCCGTCCAGGGCATGGTCTCTTGCTCTCGTTGTTCGACGCGGAAAGTGTAACGTCCCGGCGATTGAGTTGGAAATCCGACCATTCGGACATTCTGTCGCACCCGGCCCAGGTCCTCGAGATTGACCTCATAGTCGTGTACCATCAATTCGGCCCCTCCTGGAGCAACGAGCGACATGCGACCAAATCCGCGAGCGGGTTGGTTAGGATCTTCTCTACACCATAACGACACCACGTCAAACATCGCAGGGATCATACCCATTGCCGGTTGAGCGGGCATGGGGACCGGTATGGTCAGTTCCTCAAGAACTTCAATGAGGGACGTATTGTTGGTGTCGGCATTATTCACAGCAAACCGACACATGATTGTCCAAACGTGTCGGATCATACCATCACTCCCTGCTCAAGCCGATTCGTATAGGTCCGCGAATCGGAATTGCGGAAATAGTCCGTGATCCTGTTTTCATTCGAAGGGAAGAGGATCTCCAGATTATCTGCCGCCTCGGGAGCACCGCATTGCGTACACTGCATGATGAATGGGCGTTTTTGAACCTCAGATTCGCCCGCTACCGAGTAATCTGGCTTGGTGAATTTCGCCTCGTTCCACGATATGTTTTTAATGACCGTCGAACGGGCTTCCGTCAGAGCCGACTCCACTAGCCCCTTCGCCATTTTTCGAGCCCACCAACATCCCTCGCTCGACAGTACGAGATTGGCAGCGACCGAACCGAGGAATGGAGCTCGCGTAGATAATAACCACAGGTACGCAGCAAGAGCAGAATCGGCGGGATGTTCAAGTCCTGGCTCACGGGGGACATGGCAGAGCTGTAGGATCCTCCGCAGAACCGCGTACACAACCTGACGGTTCGCCATTTCGTTGGCAAGCACCCTTACTGCGGGCTGGTTGCCCATGACGCGGAGGAAAGTCTTATAGGTGCTTGCAACGTTCACTGCTGCCGAGAACTCCAGGCTCTCAATCGCCTTCATCGCCTCAGAAGCTGTCATGGCCTTCTCCTATCCGTCCAACACTCCACGAGTTGCCCGTACTCTGGAGGCACTTGGCGAGATTCGTGGATGTACTCGCCGTCGCCACCCCATTTGCTGAGAATCGTCAGGGGGTCCTCCGCTCCGTCCACGAGAAGATTCTTCTTGATGACAATGCCCACATGAGTGGGTTCACCATCTTCGTCTCGGTAAATGACCACGTCCCCGTAGTCTGTCTGCTCAGGGCCAGAAAGCTTCTCGTAGCCGTCATCCTTCAGGATCTTGGCCAGGTCTTCCGGATACGCCCAGACCCGGCGACTGCACATCACCATCCCGACACAATTGTAGGTGTTCGAGATCGACCGAAATCTGTTATTGGGGAACCGCTGCCGCATGATCTCAACGGCGGCGTCCAAAGAGACTTTCGGCCTTTCAGGGCGAAGATCATTCGGAATCTCCCATTTGTCGCGCGTGTGCAGGATCAGACAATCCTTTCCTTGGAACAAGGCCACCTTGTCCTCCTACTCGCCGCTTGTTCACCATGGGAATGGGGATGGGGTCTATTCAGGATACGTCCGTGGCAGGGAATCCGCAACAGCCTACCCATTTTTACCCGATGAACGTCGGCCTGCATCGAATGATCCCCCAGCCTAAAAGGACACCGAGCAGGCCGAAAACGTCCCAATCGTTACAGATGTTCTTCTAGAAACGGTGTTCAGGCGCACCGCGCAAGACGGTAGCGGTCGGCGGCGCGTCGCCCCAGGGGACCGGCGGCAGGCCACGGCTTGCTCTCACTTCGTTGATCGTTCTTACGCCTGAGCGCACGTCGGTTGTTTCTTGGCGGAGGATGAAGTCCTGGTTTTGCGGGGTGGGGTCTTCCGTTGAGAAGAAGAGGCGGCCGGTGGGGTCGAAGAGGGGGACGAGTTGTTCGTTGAGTTTTTCGTCGCGTCTGCGGAGGCGGGGGAGGATGGCGAGGGATTTGTGGAGGTGGTCGGCGGCTTGCATGTTGGCGAGGTTGGTGTCGCCGGTGAGGAACGGCAGCGGGACGTGGAAGGCGTTGGCGATGTCTTCCTTGGTGGCTTTCATGTCGGCGAGGGCGGCGAGGTCGCCGAGGGATTGGCTGAGGAGGGTGATGTTGAGCTTGGCGGAGGCGATGAGGGCCTGGCCGTGGCCGCCGTTCTGGAATTTCTCGTGCCATTCTTTTTCGAGGCGGCCGCGTTCGATGTGGTCGATGGCTTCGGCGGGGGTGATGAGGGCGCTGGGGAGGCCGGCGTTCTTGTAGAGGGAGCGTTTGAGGGCGGCGTATTCGCTGGTGAGGGCGGCCTGGTCGAAGCAGGCGCGGAGGGGAGAGAGGCCGGCGGTGTAGGGGTCCCTGGGGTCGGGGAAGCGGAAGTGGATGATGCGTTCGGGAGGGAACTTCTCGGTGGTCTGGCCGCGGTATTCGTAGTAGTCGACGAGGCGCGGGCTGGCGAGGTCGCGGCGTGGGGAGACGAGATGGGCGGGGAGGATCCAGATGCGGGCGGGGACGTTGAGGATGGGATCGAAGTCGAGGAGCCAGTAGGCGGAGCCGTGGACTTCGAGGTAGAGCTGGCTGAGTTCGAGGAGGTCGTACTGGTTGTGGACGGGGTTGACCTGGGCGAGGAGGGTGAGCAAGGGGTGGGAGGTGACTTCCTGGATCTGGCCGGAATTGACAGCGGACAATTGACAATTAGCAATTGCAAATTTGGGGGAGAGGAGCGGGCGGCTGCTGGGTGGGAGGGATCTGGTTGGGAGGCGGGGGCGGTTTGGCCGGGGGGTGGTTTGGACGAACAGGCGTGGGGGATGGGAGGCGCAGACGGCGGCGTTGATGGAGGCGCAGGTCCAGGCGGTGTTTTTCAATTGGTTGAGGAGTTCGTGGGGGTGGGGACGGAGGGACGGCGGAAGTTGTCGAGGAGCGGGGAGGAGGTGGGCGCGG
Source organism: Gemmataceae bacterium (assembly GCA_046350295.1). Lineage (GTDB taxonomy): Bacteria > Planctomycetota > Planctomycetia > Gemmatales > Gemmataceae > JAXMAR01. The sequence continues at coordinate 100,291 of JAXMAR010000014.1, read as the reverse complement.
GGGCGGAAGGGGAGGACTTGCGGAAGAGGTGGCGGAAGAAGCGGAACATTTTTTTTTTCTCCTGCGGGGGTAGGTGGAGGGGGAATGCGGAGGGCGGAAATGAAGACTGGAGAATGAAGAGTGAAGAATGAAGAACGGAGAATCAGGAACGGAGAACGGAGAATTGAAAGACGACGTGCGGAAGCACTCGTCGTAGATAGGGCTTGCGTATTCGGATCGAAAAGGCGGCGTTGCTAGTCCATGTGAAATGCTTTGCCCGCTTTGTAAAGCTTCAAACGCGCACGGCCTGCATCACCACCTGTGTAGGCTCGTTCGGCAAGGACTGCTTCTTGAAGAATCACGGCTTTAGTGAAATTGCCTGATTCGGCAGCAGCGGCGGCACAGACTTCGAGGTACCACCAGTAGGGTTCTCCGGCTTTCGCAAGCGCTTCGGAAGCCAGCTTGCTAGCGCGTTTTCCGTCTCGGATCTTGGCGTCCGGGCATGTCGCCAGAAGCCATGCCAAGCCCGCTACGTGCGCTGGCGCCCTCTCAAGGTCGATCGCATGCTCGTAGTCGGCGACGGCCTTTGGGTAATCGCGAAGGCGCACGAAAAGGTCCGCGCGTGCCGCGAAGATCAAGGGCGATATGGGGCGGAGGCGCAAGTAGGCGGTGTAGTCGGCAATCGCTTCCTCCGTCCGCTTGAGGTTGGCGAGTACCCGACCGCGGCCACTCAAGGCCAAATGGCTCGAAGGGTTCAACTTGAGGGCCTTTTCAAAATCCGCCAACGCCTTTTCGAAATCCTTCTTGTCTTCCCACGCGAAGCCTCGTGCATTAAGGGAGAGACCGTCTTGCGGGTCGAGTCGGATGGCCTCGGTATAGTCGTCGATGGATTTGTCGACGTTTTTCAGACTGCCCCAGACGAATCCCCTGCTGCGGAAGAGCATTGAGTCCGCCGGACGAAGCTTGATGGCCTCGGTCAGATCGGCGATCGCCTTGTCAAACTCCTTAGCTTTGCGCCAGCATTCCGCACGCGCCTGGAGCGAGAACGCGGTAGGCGAAAGGCGAATGGACTCGGTCAGGTCGCGGATTGCACCTGTCAGGTCATTTTGCAATAGTCGGACAGCTCCCCGGTTTCCCCACGAGCCAGACGAATTCGGAGCGAGTCGGATTCCCTCGCTGAAATCCTTGATGGCGTTGTCGAAATCTCCTTGGAGCTTGAGAGCGACGCCGCGCCGGTTGTAGAAATCTGCTTCAGCGGGTTTGGCGTCGATGAGCTTGGAAAAGAATGGCACAGCATCCTTGAGCAGCACGGCGTCGGCCTTTTCGATCCATCCGTTTCCATCTAGAGTTGAGACGCGAAGACGTGTGCCTTCTTCCTCCAACACACGGCAACTGACGCTGGACACGGTCTTGGGCTTTTTCGTCGCCTCGTCGAGGAAGGAGACATCTTCGCGCTTGATGAGGATATCCTCTCCCTTCCAAGAAGTCTGGGCGAATAGGCCACCGACGGGAAGGAGAAAGGCAAGGCAAACCGAAGGCACGCTAATCGTTCGCATGGCGGAGACCTTTGAGCATGAGAAGTATTTTGGCGATAGGGTCGCGAGAAATGCAAGGGAAAAAGCGCTGAGGTAAGGGAGATGATCACGCGGCGGGCCAGAGGCGGTCGTCGTCTTCGCAAGCGGGGTGGTGGGTTTGGTGGGGGTTTTGTGGTGGCAGGTTTTTCGGTGGGGTGGGGGAGGCGGGTGACCAGATACCTCAACGCGGCGAGGGCGTGGTTGTGGGCGTCGATGGGGTTTTCGCCGTGGACTTCTTTTCCTTTGGCGTCGGGTAGCGGTAGAGCTTGGATTCGTTGATGAGGTTGGGGCACGCGGGGGCGAGGACTTTGAGTTTGCCGAGGCGGATGCGTTGGGTGACGAGGGCGATGCCGGGGCGGATGTCGTTGATTCCTTTCTTGATGACGTGGCCGGGGCGGGTGAGTTCGGCGATCTCGGTGGCGCCGGCGGGGTCGACGTACCAGTTGACGTCCCTGGAGAGGGCGGCGGCGTGGTCGGCGATGGGGGTTTCGCGGAGGTAGCGTTCGCCGGTGATCCAGAGGACGTTGCCCGAGTCGAGGGCTTCCAGAGGGCGGCGAAGTGCTGCGCCAGCCGAAGTCGATGCCGCCGACGGGCGCGGGGGAAGTCGGGGTGCGGGGTGAAGGGGATTCTGGATAGGGACGCGGCTCTGCGTGGCGCCGACCCCCCACCCCAGCCCCTCCCCCACAAGGGGGGAGGGGGCCGTCTCGGCGCGTGAGGCGTCTGTTCCGCGTGAGGCGCCATGCCTGTCGCACGCATCGTGTCGGGGAGGTCGGTCACCAAACACTGCGAGAAGTCGGGGTAGACGAGTCCTTCCATGGTGGTGAAGAGGGCGTTGTATCCTGGTCGACCCAGGCTGGGCCGAGGAGCGGAGTTCGGCGGCGATGAAGTCCCGGGAGATGCGCGGGCAATCTTTCCAGGGGACGTGGATGCGGCGGAAGGGGGCGGGGCTTGTCCATTCGTCGTGGAACCAGCCGCGCTGGCCGAAGGGGGTGGAGAGGGCCAGCAGTCGGCCGCGGCTGACGGCGAGCATGGGGCGGACGGAGCGGTAGAGGTCGTCGGGGACGCGGGCGGCTTCGTCGAGGATGAGGAGACGGACGGCGGAGAAGGAGCGGATGGCGCCTTCGCGGCCGGGGAGGGCGACGAGGCGGGCGCCGTTGGCGAGCTCGAGGGTGGAGCGGTTGAGGGTGCGGGCGGGGAGGGGTCGGCCGAGGGCGTGGTAGGCGGCGAGGACCTTGCGGAAGAGCTCGTGGCTCTGTCGTTCGGCGGGGGCGACGACGAGGACGAGGCAGCCGGGGCGGGTGAGGACTTCGTGGAGGGCGAGGGCGGCGACGGTGGTCGATTTGCCGGACTGGCGCGAGCAGTTGAGGAGGAGGTAAGGGTCGCGGGAGAAGAGGAGGTCCTTTTGCCAGGGATCGGGGGTAAGGTTTTGGGCGCGGAGGATGCGCGTTGGGTCGAGAGCCAGGGCGAGGGCGGCGGCGGGGTCCATTAAGTTGAGGGTAACATGGATCGAGCGCGGAACGAAGGTCGGTTGTCGCGCGTGATCTTCGTTTAGCCGCGGTTCGAAGAACCGGGGCGGGCGCGGCGCCACGGGCGAACGCGACGATGGGCCGGCGCTGCGACGTTGTCGCTCGGGGATGGGGTCCGCCCCGGTTCTGCGAACCGGGGCTAAACGGGGCGAAGCGGGCGGGGAAACGCTACAATTGATGGTGTTTCGCGCGTCTTACCGGGAGCCGGCATGAATCTCGATGATTTTGGGACGAACTGTTTGCCGCAGAATCGGGCGGAGGAGCCGGAGGAGGTGGTGTATTCGGGGCGGGAGCAGTATGCCCAGCAGCGGCAGGCGGCGGCAGGGCCATGTCAGTGGAAGGTGGCCCAGGCGGGGGTTTTCGAGGCGTGCGGGACGACGGCGGCGAAGTTGCCGCCGGCGGCGTACACGTGCGCCCTGGAGCAGTTCGGGCAGATTCAGTTTCATCGGCGCGACTTGCAGGTCGACGACCTGATCGACTTCGAGGGAAGCTTGCCGGGGAAGATCCTGGACGAGATCGAGTCGTTCTGGACACTGGGGGAGCGGTTTCATCAGCACGGCTTCCTGCACCGGCGCGGCTATCTGCTCTATGGGCCGCAGGGGTCGGGGAAGAGCTCGGTGGTGCACCAGGTGGTGCATCGCATCGTGAAGAAGGGGCACGTGGCGGTGTTCTGCGAGCATCCGGGGTTGCTCACGCGCGGGATGGAATTGTTCCGGAAGGTGGAGCCGGACCGGCCGGTGGTGTGCGTGTTCGAGGACATCGACGCGATCTTGGAGATGCACGGGGACAGCGAGCTGTTGGCGTGGCTGGACGGGTCGCACCAGATCAACAAGGTGATCAACGTGGCGACGACGAACTATCCGGAGCGGCTGGACCGGCGGATCGTGTCGCGGCCGCGGCGGTTCGACCGGATCTTGAAGATCGAGGCGCCGACGGGGCCGATGCGGCAGACGTTTCTGGCGAAGAAGCTGCCGAGCCTGGCGGCGAACGGGGAGTTGAAGCGATGGGTGGAGTTATCGGAGGGGCTGTCGTTCGCGGCGCTGGCGGAATTGGTGATCAGCGTGGTTTGTTTGGGGAACAAGCTGGAGGAGACGGTGATTCTCTTGCGGCAGTTGGAGGAGCATAGTCCGTCGAGCAAGGAGTTTGGGAAGCCGGGTTCGATGGGGTTTGCGGCGCGGCGGCATGGGCAGTCGCGGTCGGAGGACATTCCGTTTTAGTCTAGGGAGTGGGGAGTGGGGAGCGGGGGAGGGATAGTCGACATGAAGAAGGCACTTTTCTTCCTCATACTATGCCAGCTTGGGTGTTCGCGTCGCGATGAGATTCGATTCGTTATTCCGAAGAATCGCCCGGATGGCGAGCCGCTTCGTTGGGTTGGTCACACGCTCGTCATTGCTGTGCCTCCAAGCGGTCAACTGAAGATCAGAGAGAATCCGTTTCGCGATTGGCATAGAGAGACCGTGTTTCTCGATAGCGGCGAGGCAATGCCGATCGGTGACATGGAAGCGACACCGGCATCGACCGTGGCGTTTTGGTCATTGCCGTGTGGCTCGAATGACACGCATTGGTTTCTTGTCGGGAATCGGAGCGACTTCTTGGCTGCGAAGGCTCGGTGCGCGACCAGCCATGATCCAAGACCACCAAAATAGAAAGTAGTGCAGGGCCCAAACGGACGTGCCAAGGGCGGCCCATGGATCTGGTGATGTCGGGGCGGCAGACGGTACAGACGTGTTCGACGTGCTCAACCGACCTCGCAAAACCGCGGCGAACAAGCGATGATAAAGATGGAACTGCGCATTGCCGGCGCTGCGCCTCGGGCGCCGGGAGTCAAACGGCGTAAACGGACGGATCGGGCTGGCAAACGGCTTAATTCGGGGCAACCGCCTCTCTAGGGCAAGAGTCAGCGCGATGAAATCGGGCGTCCTGCGCTGCGACATCGAAGACCTTGCCGAATGGCATCCCTATCTTTACGTCGAGCCGTACGTTGTCGCGTTTGTAGCCGTAACAGGTCAGTACTCGGTGTCTCCTGCTCGCTTCTTGTTGGAACGCGAGGACGTAAAGTCACGCCGGCTGCGCAAAGGAAATGAAGCGTGGTTGGAGATTGCTTGGAGTGAGGAGACGGTCGACAAGGCCGAGCGACTGAGGAGCACGATGCCGTCCCGATCGCTGGTCGAAATGGCTGCCGTCGCGGTGGCGCTGATCGTCGCTCACCGAGTCGTGGTGCTGGGGACGCTGAACGTCATGGAATATGGTGGACGCGCCGACTACCGCTCGACCCGCGTTCGGCGTGTTCTCGAGGTTAGCGGGACCGAGGACGCGGGCGAGTTGCGGCGACGCCAGCGAGAGAAGGTGGCACAGGCATTGGCAAACCCGTATCGGTGGGACGCTTACGTCGTGATTTGCGCGTTTGGGAGCGAATGTCGAGTTCTCATTTCCGGGCACAGCTGGCAGGAGGCTACGAATGCCGAAGCGTAAGGCAGGTCTTTATCCTCCTGAGATTCAGGAGTTGATCGCCGAAAAGTCGCTGGCGCTGTCGAAGGCGCAAGCCTTTGCTGGTCTGGGCATGGCGGACATGGCTCGCGATCTCTGGGTCGCGGCGGGGGAGCGGGAGGAGCGTCTTGCGCCGCTACTGGAAGCGCTTGGTCATGACCTGGAGGCGGCGGCGCATCGCATCAGTGCGGCGGGGTGTTATCAACGCGCTGGTGTTTTTGGAGCGGCGATTAATCTCTACCAGGCTGCTCTGGCGGGGCCGTTGCGGGAGCAAACGCGCGCGGATGTCAAGAAACAGCTGGGTGATTGCTTGGGGGAGATTTCGCGAGAAGCTTTCCCCTCTGCGTCGCGGCGTCGCGAAGGGTCGAAGGCAAAGGCATGAGCGATGGCAAACGGCTTAGTTCGAGGTGTCGACGGATGGCAAACGGCTTAATTCGCGTAAGCGGATGAATCGACGGGTGCAAACGGCTTAATTCGGGGCGATCTCGGTTGTCAGTTGCGCTGTTGTATGCCGGGGACGCCTACACGTCGGGCTTACGCCTCGACGCTCGCCATTGATAAAGGGGGAGATCATGCAGCGGATTGAGCGGGAGAAGGCGCGGAAGTATGCGTTTGATTGGCGGGATGAGCCGTTGTTGCGCGTCAAGGCTGGGGAGACGTTTGAGATCGAGACGTATGACGCGAGCACGGGGTACTTCAAGACGGCGGAGGATAAGGCGATACCGGGAAAGAGGCCGGGATTCGATCGGGCGCCGCCGCTGGCGAATCCGATTGGGGGGCCGGTGTTTGTGGAGGGGGTGGGGAAGGGGGATGTGCTGGTGGTGACGATCGAGGAGATCGTGGTGGATTCGTATTCGTGGATCGCGGTGGGGCCGAGGCGGGGGCCGGCGGGGGAGTCGACGCGTTGGCCGGAGCTGTCGGGGGAGTACACGACGAAGGTGTTCCAGCACACGCCGGGACCGAGCGGGACGACGCGGGATGGGACGCTGCACTTCAGCGAGAGGCTGTCGTGGCCGATCACGCCGTTCATCGGGACGCTGGGGGTGGCGCCGGACCGGGAGGTGACGACGAGCCTGGATGGGCAAGGGGAGTGGGGCGGGAACCTGGATATCCGGGATGTGGCGCCGGGGAACCGGATTCACTTGCCGGTGTTTCATGCGGGGGCGTTGTTTTATCTTGGGGACGTTCACGCGAGCCAGGGGGACACGGAGTTCAGCGGGACGGCGGCGGAGACGAAGGCGACGGTGCGGCTGAAGCTGGAGGTGATCCAGGGGAAGCGGATTCCGTGGCTGCGGATCGAGAAGAAGGACTCGATCATCGCCGTGAACGCGAACCGGCCGCTGGAGGTGGCGGTGGAGACGGCGACGTTCCATTTGATGGACTGGTTGATCAGCGAGTATGACTTCACGGCGACGGATGCGTATTGTCTGGTGAGCACGTGTCCGGATTTTCGGATCAACGTGTATCAGATGTGCAAGATCGGCAAGCTGTCGTTCGTGGCGGGGGCGGAGATACCGAAGAGATACCTACAGATGTAATGGTGCGAAATCATGCCCAAGATATTCCACGATTTCGACCTCGCTGGCTTTTGGAAAAAATCCGCGTATGCGCGCAAGGGCTACGTGGAAGCCAAACCCACAGCCAAGGACATTGCGTCGATCGAGAAGGAACTCGGCGTTCGCTTGCCGGCTTCGTATGTGGAGCTAATGGAATCGCAGAACGGGGGATTTCCCAAGAACACGTGCTTCCCGACAAAGAAACGTACCTCCTGGGCCCACGACCACGTCGCCATAACCGGCTTTCTCGCCATCGGCCGCACGAAGGCGCATTCGCTGTGCGGCGCGCTGGGCAGCCAGTTCATGAAAGAGGAATGGGGTTATCCAGACATCGGCGTGTGCATCTGCGATTGCCCGTCCGCAGGGCATGACATGATCATGCTGGACTACCGTGCTTGCCGGCGCGGCAAGGCGGACGAGCCGAGGGTGGTCCACGTCGACCAGGAATTGGACTACCGGATCACGCTGCTGGCGAAGGACTTTGAGACGTTCGTGCGGGGGCTTGTGAACGAAAGCGTCTACGACACGTCAGCGGACGACCTGAAGACCACCCTGGCGAACATCGAAAGCGGCTCTTTCACGAGCGTTCTGAGGAATGCGATCGCCGCGTACCGCGAAATCGATTTCGATCGAGTGATTCGCAAGCTCTTGAACAGCCTTGTGACGGAGAAGGGTTACTTCGCACTCCACGCCGATCCCAAGTCGCATTTGATGTACGACATTCTCTTCTTGCTCTACGCCAAGGCCAACGGCGCCGTCGGCGAAAAGAAGTACCTGGAGGATTATCCGAAGATGCTTGTCTTCGGGGACGGCGCCATCGTCACCAACGGCTATGGGCCAGCGTTCATCGAAAAGTGGCTGGAGCAACGTCGAGCGAGCGGCGATATTACCGTGACTCCGTCCGGAGAACTCGGGTGCACTTCAGAGTTTCGTGGGTCGATCGAGGCCAAGGTGCGCGAGTTTCAACAAGCCTGAGACATTCACCGCACACGTCCAACTTCGCCGGGCTCTGCGATCCCTTCGGGATCGAGAGCAACGGGCGCGACGTCCTCCGGCGGTGTCGCTACGCTCAACCGCCGGCTACCTTCTTGGACTCCTCCGGAGTCCGGGATTGTGCGTCGTCCTATTTCTTCGGCGCGACCAAACCTACGTCGATGGTGCGGCCGCCGCCGGTGTCGCGGCAGGTGACGGCGAGGACGTTGGAGCCGGGGCGGAGCGTCCTCCTGGCTTCTTCGGAGATGGGGAACTCCATGTAGCCGGGGGTGCATTGGGTGACCTTGGCGGCGAGGACGCCGTTGAGGTAGACGTCGGCGAAGTCGTCGGCGTGGATCTGGAGCTGGAGGTTGGCGCCGAGGCCTTCGGGGAGGATGATTTCGCGGCGGAGCCAGATTTCGCTGGTGTTCCAGGGGGTGCGGTCGACGGCGTTGGGCGTGCCCTTGTTGCCGAAGCCGCCGGGGCCGGTTTTCCAGGAGAGGTCGTTGAAGTCGGGCTGGAACCAGTGGTCGGCGGGCCTGGTGAAGGTGTAGCGCCAGAGCTGTTCGGCGTCCTTGGAGGTGGGGACGACGGCGACGACCTCTTGGGGCAGGACGGCGGAGATCGCGGTGACGATGGCGTCGGCGGTGGCGGCATCGAGCTCGCCTTTGCGGAGGGCGAAGTTGGCGACGACCTTCTGGTCGCGACGCCAGGCGGGCGGGTAGACGACGACGGTGAGGTCGGCGTCGGGGGAGATGGCGTAGTCGGGAGGCGGGGCGCCGATGCCGAGGGGGACTTGCTTGAGGGCCTCCTTGTCGGCGAGAGTGCGGAGGTCCTGGTCGAGGCCGGGGGCGTCGCTGAGGAACATGACGAAGGCGCCGGCGGGGCGGCGGGTCTTGTGGACGGCGGCCTGCATCCGCTCGTCGATTTTCTTGACCAGACTGGTCAAGGCGTCGCTCTTCTCGCGGGCGAAGACGAGGGCGACGAGGTCGTAGGAGCTTCAGACGGGGCAGAGATGCTTGCCGGCGCAGGGTCCGGTGATCCATTTGGGGGTAAAGCCGCGACGATTGTTGGGGGCGCCGACCGGCGGGCCGGACCGCAAGGGCTCACTGGCGTACAGGTCGGCGGTGAAGAGCAGGAGGGAGCAAGCGAGGGTCAAAAGAGGTCGGGGCATGACAGGCCTCGTTTTTCGAATGGAGCGCGAGTGGTTCTGTTCATGTCAGCGTAAGTGGGGGAGAGGAGACGCCAGGGATTTTCGATTTTTTTGTCGGGTCCCGGGGCGCGTAAGATCAGTGCATGAGCCTATGCGCGCCGCAAGTCCTGGATCTGCCCGACGGCGATGTTGTCGTGTACCCGTCGTTTTTTCCGCGGGGGGAGGCGGACCGTCTGCTTCACGAGTTGCTCACCACGACGGCGTGGCGGCAAGAGAGCATCAAGTTGTATGGCAAGGCGATCGACGTGCCGAGGTTGACGGCGTGGTATGGGGACGAGGGGACGGGGTACACGTACTCGGGGATCGTGAACGAGCCGCAGCCGTGGACGCCAGCGATCTTGGAGGTGAAGGGGGCAATCGAGGGGGCGGCGGGGGTGGCGTTCAACAGCGTGCTCTTGAACCACTACCGAACAGGAACGGACAGCGTCTCCTGGCACTCGGATGACGAGAAGGAGTTTGGCTCGAATCCGGTGATCGCGTCGGTGAGCCTTGGGGGGACGCGGACGTTTCAGATGAGGCACAAGAAGCGGAAGGGGCTGAAGGCGAGCGTTGAGCTGACGCATGGAAGTTTGTTGATCATGCGCGGGGGGACGCAGCACCACTGGCTGCACCAGGTCCCGAAGACGGCGGCAGCGGTCGCGGAACGGGTGAATTTGACGTTTCGCGTCGTGCTTGGACAGGGGCGGCGAAACTGAGTGAAATCGAGTCGCGTCCGTCAGGCTGGAAAGCCTGACCTACGCATGTGGAGGACCAATCATGTTGAGTGCGCGCAATCAGTTTGCGGGGACGATCACGTCGGTGAAGATCGGCAACGTGATGGCGGAGGTCGTCGTCCAGGTGGGCGGTCTGGAAGTCGTGTCGCTGATCTCGCGCGCGTCGGCCGAGCGGATGGGGCTAAAGGTGGGCGACCAGGTCCGGGCGATCATCAAGTCGACCGAGGTGATGATCGATAAGTGAGGCTCAGCCGGCGCCGAACCTGGCGGCGCCTCTGGCCTTTGCCCGGGCCGCTTCGACCTGGCGATCGCGCGGCTCGGCGGTGGTGACGAGGGAATCGAGCAATTTGCGCGCGATTGCGGCCACTTCTTCGACCGCTCCGTCGAAGGCGGCCTCGTTGGCTTTCGAGGGTTTCGTGAAGCCGGAGAGCTTGCGGACGAACTGGAGGGCGGCGGCGCGGATTTCCTCGTCGGTGGCGGGCGGGTCGAAGTTGAACAGGATCTTGATGCTGCGGCACATGGGGTCTCTCGCGAGGGGCCTTCTCAGTCAGCGGGGCCGAAGCCGTGGCTGGGCAGGCCGGGAAGTTCCATGATGGGGCGGATCTCGACGGTACCCATGCGTGCCCCGGGATGGCGGGCGGCAATGGCGATGGCTTCGTCGAGGTCCTTGGCATCGATGATATAGTAGCCGCCGAGGTGCTCGCGCGTCTCGGCGAAGGGGCCGTCGGTGATGATGGGTTTGCCGCCGCGGACGCGGACGCTGGTGGCGGTCGAGGTCGGGTGCAAGGGGGAGGCGATGAGATACTGTCCCTTGGCCTTGAGTTCGTGGGTAAGGCGGACGGCCTCGTCCATGGCGGCGCGGAGGGCGTCCGGGCCGGCTTGCTCCCAGGCCTGCGCATCGTCGTAGCAGAGTAGCATGTACTTCATGGAATACTCCTTGACAGTCGACAGAAGGACGCGGCTTGGGCGCCGCCGCGGATAGGTCGGATGGCGGAGGAGCGAATCGACAGGCGCCTGCAGTTTGTTTATAATCTTTAACGCGCTTTTCGCCGAAACGAGTTGAAAGACGGGGGGGTGGACGGTGCTGGACTTCCTATTCGGACCGAAGTCGATTTCGCGGCGCGATTGCTTGCGGCTGGGGGGGCTGGCCGTTGGGGGCTTGACGCTGGCGGACGTGATGCGTCAGCGCGCGAGCGCTAATCCGGCGGAGACGCGGGCCAAGTCGGTGATCATGGTCTACCTGCCGGGGGGGCCGAGCCATCTCGACATGTACGACATGAAGCCGGAGGCGCCGGTCGAGTACCGGGGGGAGTTTGCACCGACGCGGACCAATGTTCCCGGCATTTCCATCTGCGAGCTGATGCCGCGGCAAGCGATGCTCGCGGACAAGTTCGCCATCGTGCGTGGCCTGGTGACGCACGGCAATCATGATCCGACCGAGCTCTTGACGGGCATTCACGCGGCGGCATCGGGACAGATCGGGTCGGCGCGGCGGCCGGCGTTTGGCTGCGTCATCAGCAAGTTGCGCGAGGGGGCCGGGCCGATGCCGCCCTATGTCAGCACGTCGAACCATCGTTTGCTCAACTCCTATGACGATCCCGAGGAGCCGGCGTATCTTGGTCCGGCGCACCGGCCGTTCAGCGCGATCGGGTCGATCATGCGCGATCTCGCGCCGGCGACGGGCGTGCCGAGCGTGCGGCTCGACGAGCGACGGCAGCTGCGAAATGTCTTCGACCATCTGGCGCGCGACCTCGAGTACCGCGAAGGGTTTGCCGGCATCGACAGCTTCAACGCCCGCGCCCTCGAGATGATCGCCTCGCCGCGCGTGCGCGACGCGCTCGACGTGGAGCGCGAGCCGATCACGCTGCGCGAACGCTACGGGGCGGCGGGCCTGGATTTTCTGCGGGCGCGGCGCCTGGTCGAGGCAGGCGTCTCGGTCGTATCGGTGGCGGCGCGCTTCCACGTGCGGATTCCGGAGGCGAACGATCCGGGGGGCTGGGACACGCACGCGTACAACTTCAAGCTGCTGCGGCCCAAGCTCACCATCTATGACCAGGCGGTCGCGGCACTGCTCAGCGATCTCGACGTGCGCGGCTTGCTGGAGGATGTCGCGGTGGTGATCTGGGGCGAGTTCGGGCGGCAGCCGCGCATCGGGGATGTGACACCGGATGGTCGCGGCCACTGGGGCGCGGCCGGTTTCGCGTTTGTTGCGGGAGGCGGGCTGCGCGGCGGCATCACGGTCGGCGAGACGGACCGGCGCGGCGAGCGGCCGCGTTTCCGGCCGTATCGCAGCCAGCACGTATTGGCGACGCTGTATCGCGTGCTGGGCGTCAACCCGGCGCTGACGACGCTGACGGATCATACGGGGCGGCCGCAGTATCTGCTGGACGATCCGACACCGATCGCGGAGTTACTCGGGTAGCGGAAGATTCTCGCGCCCCGGTCCGCCATCCTCTTGCGCAGCGGGAGAGGAAACTGTGGTTGCTCTCATGCGCGCGATCATCCTCGTGTCCGGAGTTTTCCTTGCATTCGGCGCCGCCGCCCAGGCGGAGCCGCCTTCCCCCCAAGCCGGCACGCACGAGCGCACCGAGCGCTTTGAACGCGATCCCGGCTGGGATGGCCGCAACAACGAGTCGGCCATCCGGCGGCCCATCCGCCAGGACTTTGGCTTCAGTCCCACCGATCACGCCGGCGGCAAGCGCGGCGAGATGGGGGGATTCATCACGCCGGCGGCCGAGCCCGCGTACTACGCCAAGAAGCTGCGAGTCAAATCGTTGAAGGATCCCTTGTCCGCCTCGGGAACGCTCGCCTGCACGGGAAGGTCGTTTCACGCGCTGATCGGCTTCTTCAACGCGGACACGCTCAATGAATGGCGGACGCCGAACACGGTCGCCTTGCGAATCTCCGGGCGCGGGGACGTGGTCTACGTCTGGCTGGAATACTGCACGGGAAAGTGGCGTGCCGGAGGGGATCACCCGCTGGGGTTTCCGACGGAGAAGGACCCGAAGACCGGCCGGCAGCGCCTCAAGGGCTTCGCGTCCAAGGGGGCCGTGCACCGCTGGACGCTCGCCTACGACCCGGAAGGCAACGAGGGTCGCGGCGTGGTCACGGCGACGATCGACGGCGTCAAGGCCGTGTGTCACCTCGCGCCGGGGCACAAGGAGGATGGGGCGCTGTTCAACCGCTTCGGCCTGCTCAACCTGATGAAATCGGCGGACACGGGGGGCGAGGTCTGGCTCGACGACATCACCGTTAACGACACGACAGAGACCTTCGACACGGATCCACGCTGGGACGGGTTCCAGAACCGGCGCACGTACGAGACCACGGTCGTGCGGCCGCACTTCGATTTCGGTTACCGGCCGACGAGTTTCGCGAGCGGGTCGAAGGCGGGAGAGTTGGGGGGCGTGATTTACCGGGGGGATTGCCGGTATGCGGAGCGGATGGCGTCCTACGCCGATCGCCTGAACGAGCTGACGCTGGAGAAGCCGCTGCGGGCCTCGGGCAAAGTATGTCTCAGGCGCGGGGTGACGGACAGCAGCGTTTTCATCGGCTTTTTCCATTCGAAGGAGAGCATGGCGGTAAGCGCGTCGCAGGTGTCGGGGACGCCAAAGAGCTTTCTCGGCGTCTCGACCGATGGGCCGAGCCGGGAAGGATTTTACTTCGCTCCGATCTATCGCGTGAGCGGCGACGGGCAGGGCTACACATCGGCCAAGGCGCCCCTCATCTATCCGGACGGCAAAGCCCATGACTGGACGCTGGACTACGCGCCGCGCGAAGCGGGCGGCAAGGGGCAGATCACGGTGACGCTGGACAAGCACGCGGTGAAGCTCGTCCTTGGGGCCGGGCACCGGACCACCGGCGCCCGCTTCAATCGCTTCGGGCTGATCACGACCTGGATCGACGGCAACGGGCAGACGATCTATTTCGACGACTTGACCTACACCTGGAAGCAGGACTGAGCGATGGTCGACTTCTTTCCCGACTGGCTGCACGAGATCCTTTTTCAGCTGCCGTATCTTCTCGCGTACATCGCGGGGATGGTGCTGGCGCTGAGCTTTTGGCGCCGCTATCCGACGGCGTGCCTGCTGCTGTTGCTCGGGTGCCTGGTGAAGATGGTGGCGTCGCTGGCGCTGGTGTTCTACTCGCTCTTCTTCTGGTTCGACAAGGGGGAAGGGCCGATCGAGATGGTTCCGCTGCTGATCACGGTGATTGACGCGGGAGCGTATGGGTTGCTGTTGTCCGCTGTGTTCGTCGGGCGGAGGGCGCCGGCGCCACGCGATCGATCCTGGGGGATCGAGCGGGAACCGGAGAGGGAGGCGGAGCCGCGACCGATGCTGCGCGGCCGACCGGATAGCACGGGGATCCAGGAAGATCGGCGCGATGGCTAGCGGCGTTGGCTGGGTGGCACGGGTCACACGGCTGGCACGGGTGGCACGCCCTGAGGCTTTGCGAAGGGCGTGAGGTTGTCGCGCGGGACCCACGCCCTTCGCAAAGCCTCAGGGCGTGCCACCCAACTTAGGCGTGCCACCCAACTTAGGCGTGGCCATCCAAGTTGGGCGCGCGGCCGAAGATGCATTTGACGGCCCCGGCGAGGCGCGGGAAGCGATTGGACCACTGGCGCCAGCGCTGGGCCAGAGAAAGGGTGAGGGGGCCGACCTGGGCGAGGGCGGCGAGGCGGGCGCGGGTTTGGCGGAGCTCGATTTTCACGTCTTCCAAGACTTTCTGCAGGACATCCACGGGCGCGTTGTTGTCGGTAGGCAAGCCGAGCAGGCTGCGCCAGTTGGCATCCGCCTGCGCATCGGTCAGATCGGGATCGGGATCGCCGCCGTAGCCGAGAGGGGCGAAGGCGGTCGGATGCGCCGCGGCGATCTTGTGCGCCGCGGCGGCGGGCAGCAAGGTTTTCCACAGATCGGGCCGGCCTTGCCAGAAATGGTGGGGGCGTTCGGGGTGCTGGGCGCGAAGGCCGGCGAGGGTGACGGCGGCGGCGGCTTCGTGGACGGGTCGGCGCGGGGGAACGCCGATGGCGTCGACGAGGCGGCGCAGCTCCTCTTCAGGATCCGCGAGCAGGTCTTCATAGCGAACACGGAGGCAGCCGGGGGCGCGCCACCAGTCGCAGGTGACGGCGAGGAGAGCGGCGGCGCGTGGGCCGCAGGCGTAGTCGAGAAAGCCGGGGCTGGCGGGAGAGAGGCCTAGGATCGCTTGCTCGGCGCCGTCGTCGTGGAGCCAGCCGGTCGGCTCGCGGAGGGCGAAGTGGAGGATGGAGACAAGGACGGCGAGCGGGTGGCGGGCGAGAGAGATGACCCGGAAGCGATGGGTGTGAAGGAGTTCGACGAGGGCGGGGTCGCGGCGCCAGTGGAGGATGAGGACGCAGTCGCGCGGGAGGCCCATCCAGTCGACGTTGGGAAGGCTGACGGGGGAGAGGCGCGGCAAGTCGTAGGCGCGGCTGAGCAGGTTCTGGAGCCAGTTGTTGCCGGCGCGGGGCGTACTGATGATCGCCAGGCGCAAGGGGTCGGTTCGGGAGCGTCTCATGGGAAAGAATTAGAGCCGGGCGGGAAGGGCCGGTCAAGCGAACGCGGGCTCTTCCTGTCACAAATGCCGAGTCGGACGCTATTGGAAGTGAAGAGAAAACAACGACGCGACGCACCGGAGATGAGTCATGATCCGCAAGCTTTTCCTGGCCGCCCTGATGAGCCTGGCCGCGGCGGTTCCGGCTCAAGCCCAGAGGAGCGAAGGGGTTGTGACTCGGAGCGCGGCTGAGACGCGGTTGAGCGCCGAGACGCTGCCCAATTCCCTCAAGAGCCTGGGCTACACGGTCAAGGTGGTACCGACCGAGATCGGCGATCCGTTGTGCGTCGTGTCTTTCGATAAGGACGGCTGGGAGTTCAAGATCGAAGTGCGGGCCCAGGCGGACGGCGGCGTGACGCTGATCGCCGCACTTGTGGAAGTGCCGCACGAGAAGGCGACCTCGCCGAAAATGCTGCAAATCCTCGAAGCGAACGCGGTCCTCGGCGCCTGCTCGTTCTTTTACCGAGCCTCCGACAATGAGATCTGCATGCGGACCCAGGTGGCGGACGCGGCCGGCCTGAGCCAGGGCTTCGCGGTGCTGACCGAGAAGATTCGTCTGACCCACTCGATCTGGGGACAGGGGTGGTAAGCCCGGGTCGAAGACACCTTTGAGCCAATCCGAAAGCAAGCGGCCCCCGAGCGACAGGATGACGCTCGGGGCCTTTTTTGCGCTCCCAGGGGCGAACATAACATCAATACACCGATAACATCGACAAATTTTCGACTTTTCTAGAACGTTATTGACATTAATACTGAACTTTAGTACACTACAACAGGAGACACAATTAGGAGGATTCAGCCATGCAGGCCTGGAAACGGATCTGGCGGGAAGGGTTGGCGCCGCAACTGAGCGACGCGGCCCTGGAAGCGTTACGCGGGGCTTTGAGCCGGGATGACGGGCGGTTGGTGCAGAGGATGACGACGGCGCCACCGGCGATCGACATCTTCGCGGACTCGGCGGTGGAGGCGGCGTGCGCGCTGGGCTACTGCGGCTGGAAGGGGGACGGGCACGAGACGGTGGGAGATCTGTCCCACTTCTTCGAGCGTGTCTGCGCCACGGCGGACGAGGCGCTGGGGGAGCCGGGGGTGTGCCGTCATTTCCTGTCCTGGTTCGATGAGACGCCGCGGCGCGAGATGCGGCGGCAGCTGTTGCGCGAGGTGAATCGCGCGCTCAATCGGCGCGTCGCGACCGCGGCATGAGGAAGCTCGAAATCCGAAGAACGAAAACCGAAACGAATCCGAAGCAATACGAAAGAGGGTTGAAGCATGAAACTGGCAGAACGGCGCCATGGGGGGAGGGTATCGACGCTTTGCCGGCATTGTCATGAGGCTGTCATTTGCCGGCCACGGCGGCTGTGCTGGGGCTGTTACTACGCGCGGGAGGTGCGGGAGCTATATCCGCCGACGAGCAAGTATGCGCGGCGTGGCCCGGGGGTGGGGGTCTTTCTGGCGCCGCTGCCGGCGTTTCCGACGGATGCGCTGCCGGGGACGCCGGAGAAGATCGCGGAGTTGGAGCGGCGGGCGCTGATGCGGCAGGCGCTGTTCCATCCGGGGGACGCGACGTTCGCGGGGCCGGCGCGGGCGCCGCAGCGGGCGGGGTAGGCGTGAAAAATGGCTCATCCCAGACGAGCGCACAATTCAAGGGCGGCTTCATGGAGCGGCTTCGTGATCGCTTTCGCCCATGGGCTCAAGCGAGGAATAAAGACGCCGATGTCCAACAAAGGAAGGAGCGGTCGCGCGCCGGGCAACCGAGCTACCCTTGGCGGACGGAGATGGCGAGGCTCGTCGGCCGCTTGCGACTGGCGCCGGAGCATTCCGCCAGGTAGGGGTAACTGCACGAAGTGGGGAACGACGACCCGATCATGCGCAGGTCCTTGCAGCCGCACGTGCCGAACGATAAGCCGCGTTTGGCGCATTCGGCGTGCAGCCACTCGGAGGTTTCGATTTTGCGGCCGAGCGGGACGGAGAAGCAGACGCCGTCCTCGGTGGGGCAGGCGTCGGCGCAGTGGGGGATGGCTGCGCGGAGATAGGGATCTTGCGCCAGGCGGTCGCGGTTCGCGAGAGGCGTGAGGAACAGGTATGCCGCCGAGACCTGTCTGGCGCCATGGCGGGCCACCGCCTCGAGCAATTCCAGGAGCTTGCCGGGGGCATCGTCGACGCCGGGCAGGGTGGGATCGAAGCGGCAGAGCAGGTAGGGGAGGTTGTACTCGCGGGCCAGGGCGAAGTTCGCGAGTCGCGCGGTCGCGGGTGGGCAGCCGGGCTCGACAGAGCGGTTGCGGGCATCGTCCAGGCTCGTCAGGCCGATGAACAGGATGATCTGCTCGGGAAAGTCGGCGAGGATGCGAAAGATGCGGCGCGGCACGATACCTTGGTCGAGAGCGCCATCTTCACGGACAGTGGAAGCACCCGGCGCAGGAGGCGCTCGAGGCCGTCGATGGCATTGGCGGCGAGCGGGTCGGTGAACGGGCTCAGATAGAGGGAAGGCGGGTACTCGGGCAGACGCAACAGCTCGTCCAGCGCAAGCCGGGGCGCGACGGGCCTGCCGTCGTTTTCCAGGCGCAGGCCGAGCGACTGATGTTTGTGGAAGTGGCAATAGCCGCAGTCATGGGCGCAGCCGGCGGTGAGGTCGACGCCCCACTGGTCGCACATGCCCGGGGCGCGCGTGATCCGCGCCTGCAAGACGATTTCGTTCATAACCCCTCCCGCACGGTTGGTCCTCGCTTTCCAAGGCCCCAACGAGGCGGCAACCGGACGGGAAAGGATCCGAGCTATCAAGAAACCAGACGTTTCAAAAACGTATGCTTGACCATCGCCGATTACTTTGGCCACAATCGCGGTCATGGCGATGACATTCGATGCGACGCTCAAAGACATGGCCCGGGCCTCTCCCGCAGGCTTCCTTGCCGCCTTTGACCAGCCGCCTGTTTTGCCGGTGAGGCTCTTGAACGTGGACCTGTCGACCGTGACGCGGGCGGCCGATCTGAGCGTTGGTCTGGGGGAGCCGGTGCAGGAGATTGTCCACATCGAGTTTCAGTCGAGCGCGGCCGCGTGGAAGCATGCCGACCTGATGGTCTACAACGCGCTGTTGTTCGCGCATTATCGGGCGCCGGTCCATTCGGTGGTCATCCTGCTGCGTCCGGAGGCGGCGCATTCGAGCCTGAGCGGCGTGGTTCGCTACGCGCCGCGGCCGGAACGCGGTAGGATGGAGTTCAGCTACGAGATCGTGCGGCTGTGGGAGCGTTCCGCGGAGGAGCTTCTGGCGGCGGATGTCGGCGTGGCGCCGTTGGCGATGCTCGGGCGTTTGCCGGAGTAACTGTCTCTGGAAGATGGGCTGGCGGCGATTGCGCAGAAAGTTGTGGATCGGCTAACGAGGGAGGGGTCTGCGGACGTTGTGAAGAGGCTACTGACGGACGCTTTTCTCTTGACTGGACTGCGCGTGCGACGGAACATCGCGACGCGCATTTTTCGAGGAGTTCGGGTCATGCACGAATCCGATACCTATCTGGCGATCCTGGATGAGGGGCAGGAGAGGTTTGCACGCGAGGCCCTCCTGATCGTCGGCGAAGAGCGTCTGGGGCCGGCTTCGGAGTCCCTCCGCCATGAACTGGATGGCATCACCGATCTAGCGCGTTTGCGCCGAATGGTGCGGCGCGCCGCCAAAGCGGCAGATTGGCATGAGATCCTCAACACGCCGTGAGCCGTCCTCGTCCGATGCCGACGCTCATTCTCACGCCGCGCTTCACCGAGGACGCCCAGGCGCTCTGGCGTGCCGCTACCCGGATCGGCTGGGATGTGCAGCGGCTGACGAGTTGGCGCCTTTCCGAAGAAGTCCGCGCCGTTTCTGCCCCGGTTCTTTATCTCGAAGGCTTGCTCGCTCCGACGCTGGCAGAGCAACTCGGGCTACAACTCCTGGAGCCTCCGCTCGACTGGCTGCCCCGTTTGCCGATGGAGTACCGCGAGCGCTCGGTCTATCTGACGACGCTCGGCGCCGCACGGTCGTTGGTCGCGCCATCCTTTGTCAACCACCGAACGACAAGAGCTTTCCGGCCCGTGTCTATACCGAAGCGGAGCTGCCTTCGGAATACCCTGACGATATGCCCGTTCTGGTCTCGGAAGTGGTGGTCTGGGAGAAGGAGTTTCGCTGCTTCGTCCTTGACAGGCGGCCGCGCACGCTACCGATCGGACAAAGGAAAGCGCCTCTGCTTCCTCAGCCCCGTTTGTGCAAAGTCCTGATCGCGTTGAAGGACGCCATGGCGCAAATAGACAGATACTTGCGGATGAAAGAGTCGATCTCCCACGCAGCACGGTACTGGATGTCGGGGTGATGGAGGGGCGGGGATGGGCGGTGGTGGAGCAGAATGCGGCATGGGGGTCGGGCATCTACGGCTGTGATCCGGAGGAAGTGTTGGAGGTGTTGCGGTTCGCAGCGATACCGGCGCAGACGAGAAATGAAAACGCCGATGTCCAATGACGGAAGGAGCGGTCGCGCACCCGTTGGCAACCGAGCTACCCTTCGTCGGCGGAGATGGGACAATGGAAATGGATAGGTAGGTTTACGGGCGCAACGGCTCGCCGATGGCAAACGGCGGAAACAGACCGGGCGCCCGATGACAAAGGGTTGAAATCGGCGGTCCTCCGTAGAGGACTTGCGCGACGGCCATTTCCGACATGAGCGGCAAAAGGGAAGCCGGCCGGACACGTCTTGCTCGTCTTTCCCTGATATTGACCCCCCGTAGGGCCGGACTTACACTGACCATTTGGAATTGCCACGCTTATCCACTTTGCCAATCGCGGCCGCCGCGCAAAGGTAGGCCAGGAAATCCGTTATGAGTGACACCAAGGTCGAAGCCAGCTTGTGGGAACGCTTTACCGATGGCATCAGCTCCATCGGCGAAGGCATCATGAACTTCCTCGGGCGGCTCTTCGGCTCCAGCAACGAACGCCTCATCCGCTCGCTGGGCTATTACCGTCCCAAGGGGGCCGAGAGCCACACGGCCACGCCCGGCTCGCTGCTCTTCCAGACGAACTCCTACGAAGAGCAGATGCAGGCCCTCTCCGACGAGGAGCTGAAGGCGAAGACGGCCGAGTTCCGCGAGCGGCTGGCGAACAACGAGACGCTGGACGAGATCCTGCCCGAGGCGTTCGCCGCGTGCCGCGAGGCGGGGCGGCGCACCAAGAACATGCGGCACTTCGACGTGCAGATCATCGGCGGCATCGTGCTGCACCGGGGCATGATCGCGGAGATGGTGACGGGCGAAGGCAAGACGCTGGTGGCGACGCTGCCGGCGTACCTGAACGCGATCGAAGGCAAGGGCGTGCACATCGTCACGGTCAACGATTACCTGGCCCGGCGCGACTGCGAATGGATGTCGCCGATCTATCACGCGCTGGGCATCTCGGCCGGCTTCATCCAGAGCGACATGGACGCGGACGCGCGGCGCAAGGCCTACGACTGCGACATCACCTACGGGACGAACAGCGAGTTCGGCTTCGACTACCTGCGCGACAACATGAAGCCGGCGCGCTGGGGGGACAACAACTATCCCGTCAACATGCACCAGGTGCAGAAGGCGCTCAACTTCGCGGTGATCGACGAGGTCGACAACATCCTCATCGACGAAGCGCGGACGCCGCTCATCATCTCCGGTCCCGCCTTCGGCGACCTGCGCCGCTATTCCAAGGCCAACGAGATCGCCCTCAAGCTCACCGAGCTGGAGAAGAAGGCGCAGCAGAAGCTCAAGGAAGCGGGGCACGGCCTCAACATCCCCGACCACCCGTTGCTGCGCGAGGAGAGCGAGGCCGAGGCGGAGGAAGCCGCCAAGAAGCGAAAGAAGAAGCACGAGGAAGAGCTGGTCGACGAGGAGATGGACGTCGCCAAGGTGCTGCCGACCGAGGCGGAGGAGAAGAAGAAGGGGAAAAAGCTCGGCTACTACTTCGAGGTGAACGAGAAGGACCGGTCGTGCCATCTCACGGACGAAGGCGTGCGCAAGGCGGAAGAGCTGGCGGGGGTCGAGAGCTTCTACACGGCCGGCAACATGGAGTGGCCGCACCTCATCGACAACTCCCTCAAGGCGCAGCACCTCTACCACAAGGACAAGCAATACGTGGTCATGCGCCACCCGGAGACTGGGGAGCAGAGCGTCATCATCGTCGACGAGTTCACGGGTCGCTTGATGATCGGCCGGCAATGGTCGGACGGTTTGCACCAGGCGGTGGAGGCGAAGCACGCGGCGCAGGGGGTGAAGATCAAGGAGGAGACGCAGACGCTGGCGACGATCACGCTGCAAAACTTCTTCAAGCTCTACAAGAAGCTGGCGGGCATGACGGGCACGGCGATGACGGAGTCGTCGGAGTTCTGGAAGATCTACAAGCTGGACGTGATCGCGATCCCGACCAACAAGCCCTTGATCCGCATCAATTCGCCGGACTTCATCTACCTCACCGAGAAGGAGAAGTGGGAGGCGATCGTCGGCGACGTGGAGAAGACCAACCGCTACGACGTGATCCACATGAACGACGGTACCGAGCACGTCGGCACGATCAAGAAGGAGACGGAGGAGGAGATCGACATCCAGCTCAAGGAAGGGAACGAGCGGAAGACGCTCAAGATCGAGGAGATCGACTACGTCGACTACAAGGGCCGGCCCATCCTCATCGGCACGACGGACGTGGAGAAGTCGGAGAAGCTGGCGGCGATGCTCAAGCGGCGCGGCATCAAGCACGAGCTGTTGAACGCCAAGCCGGAATACGCGGCGCGCGAGGCGGAGATCGTGGCCCAGGCGGGGCGCATCGGCGCCGTCACCATCTCGACCAACATGGCCGGCCGCGGCACCGACATCGTCCTGGGGGGCAACCCGGAGACGCTGGCGTGGGCCCGGCTCAAGGACAAGTACCCGACCCGGCTCGACGTGCCGCCGGACATCTGGAAGACGATGGTGGAGGATATCCGCGCCAAGGAAGGGATGGAGGAGGAGGGGCAGAAAGTCGTCGAGATGGGCGGGCTGCACATCATCGGCACGGAGCGGCACGAGGCGCGGCGCATCGACAACCAGCTGCGCGGCCGGGCGGGCCGGCAGGGCGATCCGGGCTCGAGCCGGTTTTACCTGTCGCTGCAAGATGACCTGATGCGCATCTTCGCCGGCGAGTGGGTGGCGAGCGTGCTGCAGCGGCTCGGCATGCAGGAGGGGCAGGCGATCGAGAGCCGGATGGTGTCGCGCCGCATCGAGGCGGCCCAGAAGAAGGTGGAGGAACGGAACTTCGACATCCGCAAGAACCTGCTCGAGTACGACGAGGTGATGGACCACCAGCGCAAGCGCACGTACGGTTTCCGCCAGGAGATCCTGGAGGGGGCCAACTGCAAGCTGCGCATCCTCAACATGATCGAGGAGCAGGTCGACAACGCGCTCAACCGCTTCCTCGCGGCGGACTATGGTCCGGCGAGCTTCGCGGAGATGGCGGGACAGCGCCTCGGAGTCGAGTTCAACCCGGGCGATTTCACCCATAGCAGCTTCCAGGAGGCCGAGCGGACGGCGCGCGACCGGGCCATCACCATGGCGCCGACGGTGATCCACGAGGCGATGGACGAGAACCTGGACGCTGACGTCGACCAGAAGGAATGGAACTGGGGGGCGATGTCGACGAAGGTCAACACGATGTGGGGCCTGAAGACGACGGACCGCTCGCTCAAGCAGGTCGGGCGCGACAACCTGGCCGAGTACCTCATCGCCGAGGCGACGCGGGCCATCGGCGAGATCGACCTCTCCAAGGGCGCCGTCTACTTGCAGCCGGACTGGGGCAAGCGCTCGCTGCTCGACTGGCTCGACCGCAAGTTCGCCGTCAAGATCGACCTCGACCCCAACGACACGGAGACCACGGCCGAGGAGATCAAGCAGAGGATCATGACGGAGATTCACAAGCTCTATCGCAAGCGCGAGGAGGAATACCCGGTGCTGGTGGCGATGGAGCGCTTCATGTCGGAGCAGCGCGCGTCCGGGCCGATGGGGCAGCGCTACGACCGTGAAGGCCTGCTCGGCTGGTACAAGACGCGCTTCGGCGACAAGGGGAACATTCCGGACGACGCCTTCCGCACCGAATCGCGCGCCAAGCTGCGCGAGCTGATGATCGCCACGAGCCGCGAGAACTATCCGCAGACCGATCATTACGCGCTCGACGAGCAGATCGCGGCGTTTTTCCAGGGGCCGCGGGCCGGGACGCTGTCGGCCGACCACGGGAAGCAACTGTCCGACTGGGTGAAGGAAAGCCTGCAGCTCGACGTGGAAGGGGAGCTTCTGGACGGGGCGACGCAGGAAGAGGCGCGCGACCTCTTGTGGTGCGCCTTCGACAACCGCTTCCGCCCGGAGATGCGCGGCATGGAGCGGAGCCTCTTGCTCAACCAGCTCGACGCCATCTGGAAGAACCATCTCTACACGATGGACCACCTGCGCTCGGGCATCGGCCTCGTGGGCTACGCCCAGATCGATCCGAAGACGGAGTACAAGCGGCAGGGCATGAAAGAGTTCGACACGATGTGGGAGAACCTGGCCGACAAGGTCACGGACATCGTGTTCCGCATGGAGACGGACCCGGAGACGTTCCAGGAATCGGTGTGGCTGATCACGCGGACGGTACACGAGGCGGCGCAGCCGACGCTGGCCGGCATGCGCGCCGAGCAGACCCAGGCCATCGAGGGGAGCCAGCAATCGGAGAAGAAGCAGGAGCCGATCCGCAACCGGATGGAGAAGGTGGGGCGGAACGACCCGTGCCCGTGCGGGTCGGGGAAGAAGTACAAGAACTGCTGCATGCGGATGGGGGTGCGGTGAGAGGGACGCGGCGCATCGAGCAACACCAGATTCGTCGCGCAAACGACGAATCGGTGGGGCGCAAAGGGGTGTCCCCTGGCTCAGAGATTTGGTATTCGTTCGGCGCTTCAGTGAGATGTAGACAATTTCCACCAGGCCCTGGGAATGGATGCCCATGACCTACGTTTTCAACGTCCTCTACCTTCTGCTCCTCGTCCTCCTCTCTCCGTGGCTGCTCTACCGCGCCTTGCGCCGCGGCCGTTATCGCCGGGGGCTCGGCGCCAAGTTCCTGGGGCGCGTATCGCATTCGCTGCTGAAGCCCGTCGCTTACGCTTCCGGCTCTGATGGGTCTCGCTCGCCTTGTGCCTGGTTCCATGGCGTGTCGGTCGGCGAGGTGCATCTCCTTCGGCAAGTCGTCGCTCTGGCGAGGCGGCGCAACCCCCACTGGCGCATCGTCGTCTCCACGAGCACCGATACGGGGTATGACGAGGCGTGCCGCGTCTTTGGCGATCTGCCGGTCGTCTTCTGGCCGCTCGATTTCTCGTGGGCGATCAAGACGGCTTTGGGGCGGGTGAAGCCCGATCTGGTAGTGCTCGCGGAGGGGGAGATCTGGCCGAACTTCCTGCGGATCGCGAAGCGGCGCGGCGTGAAGCTGGCGCTGTTGAATGGGCGGATGAGTCCGCGGAGCGCGCGGCGGTTTCGCCGGATCGCGTGGCTGGCGCGCGCGTTGTTTTCGCGCTTCGATGTGATCCTGGCGCAGAACGCGGAGTACGGGGAGAACTATCGGACGCTCGGGGGGCGCGGCGTTGTCGTCACCGGCAACGTGAAGTACGACGGGGCGGCCACCGAGCGCGACAATCCGCGCACGCTGCAGATGCGGCGGGTGCTGGGGATCGGGAGTGAGGAGCTGGTCTGGGTCGCCGGCAGCACGCAGGCGCCGGAGGAGGAGATCGCGCTGGGGATCTACCGGAAGGCGCGGGAGCGGTTCCCGCATGTGCGGTTGATCGTCGTGCCGCGGCAGAAGGATCGGTTCGAGAGCGTCGGGCGGTTGATCGAGCAGAGCGGATTCGCGCTGGTTCGCCGAAGTGGGATCACGGCCGAGGCCGGGGTTGCGCGAGCGCTGACCGAAGATAAGCCGGTCTTGCTCATCGATACGATCGGGGAGCTGGGCGCCGTCTGGGGGCTGGCGGATGTGGCGTTTGTCGGGGGCAGCATGGATGGGAAGCGCGGCGGGCAGAACATGATCGAGCCGGCGGCGTATGGGGCGGCGGTGACGTTCGGGCCGTACGTGTGGAACTTCAAGGAGCCGGTGGCCCGGCTGCTGGAGCGGTCGGCGGCGGTGCAGGTTCAGGTCGCGGCGGAGCTGGAGCGGGTGACGCTGGAGCTGCTGGCGGATGCGGAACAGCGGCGGGAACTGGGGGAGCGGGCACGCGCCTTCGTGCTCAGTCAGCAGGGGGCGACGGAGCGGAGCGTGAAGGCGTTCGAGGGGCTGCTGACCATGAGCGTTGAGAGAATCGCCGCCTGAGGTTTGGCCGGATGAGAGGCTATTTGAAAACGAGGACGCGACTCTCTGTCGCGTTGGTCCAGGAGTGGCGTCCCCGTTTTGAAGCAGGCTTCGATCGCCCTGTCATCATGTTATCATGGGGTTGTGCCGCCGTTCGAACCGCTGCCCCTGCTACGCAATCCGCACATCCAGACCGTTCTGGGTCATCTCTGGAACCGCGCGCGGCCGGGTCTTCCGGCGGTCACGAGCTTTGTTTCTCTTCCGGACGGGGATGCGCTGGCCGTGCACGAGACGCGGCCGGTGGGGTGGGCGCCGGGCGGTCCGCAGGCGGTCCTGGTACACGGCCTGGGAGGATGCCATCAATCGGGGTACATGATCCGGGTGACGAACCGGCTGGCGGAGCGAGGCTGGCGGGTCGTCAGGGTGGACATGCGTGGGGCGGGGGCCGGGGCGGGTCGGGCGAGCCGGCTCTACAATGCGGCGGGCTCGGGAGACATTCGCTGTGTGGTGGATCACGTTCGCGCGGAGGCGCCGGACTCGCCGACGGCGCTGGTTGGCTTCTCGCTCGGCGGCAATGTCGTACTGAAGCTGGCGGGGGAGACGGGCGGGCGCGGGTTAAGGGCGATCGTCGCGGTCGCGCCGCCCGTGGACCTGGAGCGGTGCAGCGGCCTGATCGAGCGGCAGCCGCTTTACAACGGTTTCTTCGTGCGCCACCTGGTGGCGCAGGTGCGGGCGCAGGAACAGGCGCGGCGCTTGCCCGCTTTCCCTTTTCCGCGGCGGCTGAGCCTGTTTCTTTTTGACGACCTTTACACGGCGCCGCGCGGCGGGTTCGCCGGCGCGACGGATTACTATCGCAAGGCGTCGTCGGCTCCGCTCCTGAGCGGCATCGAGACGCCGACGCTGATCCTGGCGGCGCGCGACGACCCGTTCGTGTGCGGGCGGACGCTCGCGAGACTGCCGCCGCATTCCTTCATGGAGACGCACATGGAGGCGCATGGCGGGCATCTTGGTTTCCTGGGCCGGGACGGCGCAGGGGGGGTGCGCTGGGCGGAGCGTTACATCGTCGAATGGCTGATGCGAGGGATTTCTCGCGGCCGCTTGTTTTCCGGGCCGTGCGTGGGATAATGGCGGGGTTCCACGCGAGCCCGCAACCCCGGTGTTCATCATGTCCACGTTCTCGCGCAAGAAACGCCACGCCGCCGCGCCGCCGGGCGCTCCCGTCAAGGCCATGGATCGCCCGATCGGCTGGCTGCCCTTGTTGCTGGTCGTCGCCGGGCTGGCGGGCGGCGGTTACCTGGCGTGGCTCTGGCTCTGGCCCCGGCCGGAGCCGGTCTCGCTGGTGGAGACGTTCCTGCAGATCGCCGCGGAGACAGCGGCGGCGGGCGGCGAGCACGCCGAGCTGATCAACGACCCGGGCTTTTTCACCAATTTCTCCAAGGGCGCCCGCATCGAGCGCAGCAAGGCGGAGACCGAAGACAGCCCGGCTCCGAAGCTCAACGACGCCAAGGCGCCCGGCAAGGCGCCGGCCGGCATGGTCTGGGTCCCCGGCGGCGAGTTCTACATGGGGACCAATGCGCGCCACCCGCTCCTGGTCGACGCCCGGCCCAGTCATCTCGTCTATGTCGACGGCTTCTGGATGAGCGATCACGAGACGACCAACGAGGAGTTCCAGCGCTTCATCGCTGAGACGAAGTACATCACGACGGCCGAAAAACCCCCGCCCAAGTACGACGTGGTGGATCCCAAGATCGACAAGAAGTTGCTGACCGATCCGTGGTCGTTCGTGTTCGTCAAGCCGAAGGAGCGCATCGACGACTGGTCCGATCCGACGCAATGGTGGCAGCCGGTCTTCGACGCCAACTGGAAGCATCCGGAAGGGCCGAAGAGCTCGATCGCAGGAAAGGAAAAGCATCCGGTGGTGCAGGTGAGCTGGGACGACGCGGTGCAGTATTGCCTCTGGCTCTCCAAGAAGACGGGCAAGACCGTGCGGCTGCCGAGCGAGGCGGAGTGGGAATTCGCGGCGCGCGGCGGCCTCGATCGCAAGCCCTTCGTCTGGGGAGACGAAAAGGATCCGGGCGGCAAGTGCTACGCCAACTACTGGCAAGGCGAGTTCCCCAACGAGGACACGAAGAAGGACGGCTACCACGGCACGGCCCCGGTCGGCTCCTTCCCCGCCAACGGCTACGGACTCCACGACATGGCGGGCAACGTCTGGGAATGGTGCGCCGATTTCTATCAGCCGGACTACTACCGCACCAGCCCCGCCCGCAACCCCGCCGGGCCGACGCGCAGCGACGACGTCGACGAACCGACGACGCGCTTCCGCGTGACGCGCGGCGGGTCGTTTCTGTGCGCCGACAACTATTGCCAGCGTTTCATTCCCGCGGCGCGGAACAAGACGGAGCAGAACGCGGCCTACGTCCACATCGGGTTTCGCGTCGTCATGGAGCCGTGACGCTGTCCGCCCGGCTCTGCGAACCGGGGCTAAACGAAGGCGGTTGCGCAGATGAACGTCAAAGACTTCGGCGCCCGCGGCGACGGCGCCACCGATGATACGGCCGCTCTCTCCCACGCCATTCAGCGCGGCGACGGGCATCTCGTCTTTCCGCGCGGTGATTACCTCATCTCGCGGCCGCTCCACATTCCATTGCAGCTTCATGGCCGCATCGCCATCGACGGCTCGGGCGGGACGGCGCGGCTGATCATGACGGGGCCGGGTCCGGCGCTGCACCTGGCGGGGACGCACCGGCGCACGGCCGATCCGAGCCACTTCGCGGAGGCGGAATGGCAGCGCGAGCGCATGCCGACCATCGCCAACATCGAGATCCTTGGACGGCACGTGGAGGCAGACGGCGTGCGGATCGACGGCGTGATGCAGCCGACGCTGTGCGGCGTGCTCATTCGCCGTTGCCGGCACGGGATTCACCTGTCGAACCGGGATCGCAACGTCGTCCTCGATAGCTGCCACGTTTACAACAACTCGGGCGTCGGCGTCTTCTTCGACCGCGTCAACCTGCACCAGACGAACATCCACGGCTGCCACATCAGCTACAACCTGCAGGGGGGCATCAAGATCGCCGGCAGCGAGATCCGCAACCTGCAGATCACCGGCAACGACATCGAGTACAACTACAACCTCAAGGCGCCCGAATCGGCCGACGTCCTCTTCGATTGCCGCGACGGCACGGTCCGCGAGGGGACCATCGTCTCCAACACGATCCAGGCGGTGCGCTCCCCCGGCGGCGCCAACATCCGCTTCCTGGGCGCCAAGGACCATCCGAACGCCGTCGGCCTTTTCGCGATCACGGGCAACCTCTTAGGCAGCCAGACGCGCGTCCTCGATCTGCACGCCTGCCGGGGCGTCACGATCACCGGCAACAGCATCTATTCGGGCTACGAGCAGGCGGTGTGGATCGAGGACAGCGAGCACGTCGTCGTCGGCTCGAACACGATCGACCACAATCCGGAGTACCGCGGGACGTCGACCGATCAGGTGGTGCTGCGCAACAGCCGGAATGTCAACCTGACCGGCCTGACGCTGCAGCACACGCGCGAGGCGACTCAGCCGGTGACGACGAGCGTCGAGGTGACAGGCTGCGAGAACGTGAATATCACGGGCTGCCAAATCGTCAACGCCCGGGTGCGCGGCATCAGCGTGGCCGATTCGAGCGTGGTCCGCATCGCGGACTGCACGATCCGCGGCAAGGAGGGGGACAAAAGCTATCGCGGCCGCTCGCAGTGACGGGCGGAGCCGGCGAGCGATGATCGTGAACAATTTCCTGGGCCGCGGCAGCGACGGCGCCTTCAAGATGCCGGCAGAGATGGGAACGATGGCGGGGAATATCGAGCTGTAGTCTCTGCTCCTAATCTTAATCCTAATCCTAATCGTAATCTCGATTGGGCGAAGTTCGCGTTGTCGCGGTCTCGCAAGAGCCTCGCCCGCCCGGGTTCCGCGTCAGAACCGCAGCATGTGGAGAAAGACGCCGCACAGAAGCGTGATCGCGCCGCCGACGACGCTGAGCGTCAGGCCGAGGATACCGCCGACCAGGCCGGCGACGCCGAGGCCGCGGTTTTGCTCGTTGCTGGCGTCGAGTCCGCGGCCGGAGTAGATGACGCCGAGGAGCGTCAGGATGAACATGACGAGGGCGACGAAGGAGAGGACGAGGCAGACGGTCTCCATGATGTTCGGATCGCCGCGGCGCTGAAAGGTGAAAAAGACGTAGAGCCCGGCGAGGATGCCGAAGAGGCCGATGAGAGTGCAGGTGAAGCCGATCTGGGCGGCGCGAGCGGCAAGTTGGGGGGAAGCGGCGGCGCGGCGGCGTCCGGTTTGGAAGTAATCCCCCGCCTCGTCTTCCTCGTCACCATGGGGATCACGCGAGACAGGCCGATCGCGACGCGGCGGGGCCGGCGGCGGCACGGGATCGAGGCGAATGGGCTTGGGCCGCCTGGGATCGTCCGTGGCGGGGACTTCGACCGCACCCTTGAGCAGGCTCGCCTTGGGATCGTCGACCCGGCGGGCGGCGGGCAGGGAAGACAGGGGCAAATTCGCCGGCTTGTCTTCCGGCACGCTCGACGCGGTGTAGGATTGGGGGTTCCCAGGCGAAAACGGGACCGTGAACGTCCGGCCGCAATTGGGGCAGGCGAACGGGGCGCCGGCCTGATGATCCGGCAATTCGAGGGCGGCCGAGCAGAACGTGCAGGCGCAGCGGAGCATGAGGACAGTATACGCGAGACCATGTAGCAGGCACACTCGGTGTGCCGGCGCCTGGCGACGCGTCACACCGAGCCGACCCCCTCCGCCGCCGCTGCCGGCAGACGCCGTTCCGCCGGCCAGAAGAAGATTAGCACGCCCACCGCGATCAACGGCATGATGCCGGCCAGGATCAGCCCGGGGGCGTAACGGTCGACGACGCTGCCCCCCGAATCCGCGATCGCGTCCGAGAGCAACCCTTCGCCGGCCCGCAACGCCGCCATCACCATCCAGCAGATGAAGCCGAGTGTACCCGTTACCTTGCCCTGGTCGCGAACCGTGAGTTCCTGGGTGAACGAGTAGTAGACCGGAAACAATCCGAGGGAGCCGAAGGCCACCAAGGGCAGGAGCCAGAGGAAGAGCGGGTTGCCGGGGACAAAGACCGCGACCAGGCTGAAAAGGGACAAACCGGCGCAGACCGCGAAGACCGTCATGCGGCTGCCGTGCACGGACAGGCCGCGCCGCACCAGCCAGAGGGAGATGAAGCCGGTGAGGAGGGAGCCGGCATCGGCGGCGACGTAATAGCCGATGCTGAACTCTTGCACGTCGTCCTGATTGAAGCCGTGCAGTTGCCGCAGGATCACGGGCATCCAGACGCGGAAGAAGTGCCAGGTGCTGTTGATGCAGATGACGACGATGACCAGCACCCAGAAGCGGCGCTCCTTGAGGATGTCCCACCACGTGCCGGCGGCTGCGGCGGAACGGGCTCTGGGCTCGGACTTGTCGCCGTCGCTTTGGCCGTGCTCGTGGCCGAAGAGCAGGAACCAGCCGATGACCCAGAGGACGCCGAGAAAGCCGATGAAGAGGAACGGCGGCCGCCAGGAGGGATAGAGGGCGGCGAAGCCGAGCAAGACGAGCGGGGTGACGACGGAGCCGATGGCGGCGCCGCTCTGGAGGATGCCATTGCCGAGGGTGCGCTCGGAGGGCTCGAGGATCTTCTGGCTGGTCTTGAGGGCGCAGGGCCAGTGGCCCGACTCGAAGAAGCCGAGGAAGAAGCGGCAGCCGAAGAGCACCCAGTAGCCGGTGATGAGGCCGGTGACGCCGCCCGTTAAGGACCAGAGGAGGACGACGACGGGGTAGAGCAATCGGACGCTCCAGCGGTCGGCGATCCAGCCGGCGAGGAGGGCGCCGAAGGCGAAGGCGACGGAGAAGGCGGAATCGAGCAGGCCATAATACAAATCGTCCTTCTCGATGCCGAAGGCGGTACGGATGGACGCCTCCTGCTGGGTGAGGACGAGGCGGTCCATGTACAGGATCATGGTGGCGAAGAGAAGCCAGCCGCAGACCCACCATTTCCAGCTCGATGATCGTGGCATACCCCTGCCATCCTAATCCTAATCCTAATCCTAATCTTAATCCTAATCTTGCTTGTCCCTCCTCCGTCACCTCTCCTCCTCCGCCCCATCGTCTCTCTCATACCCCCGCGTCGAGTTCCGCTTGATGAGTCCAATGAGCATCCGCACGATCTTCTGCAGGTTCTCCTTCCCGGGACGAATCTGCTCGACCGTCCCCTTCCCCTTCGCGACCAGGACGTCCAGGGCGGCCGCGCATTCGAGCGCGGATGCATGCGCGATGTCGAAAAAGCGACAGCGGTCCTTGGGCGCGAATTTGCCGTTCCCTTCCGCGATGTTCAGCGGAATGGAGGTTGACGCCCGATCCAGTTGGTCCCTCACATCGCCGAGGCGTGTCTGACTTTCGAGGAGGGGGGAGAGCCAGGAGATGAAAGAAATGGCTTCGCGATAGACTTCCAGCCTTTCGTGATTGAAGAGGGGATCGGGCATGGGGATCTCGTGGCTGGTTGCTTGGTCCAGAAGGCAGGATTATGATTAGGATTAAGATTAGGATTAGGAACGGAGCTGCGGCGCTACACCTCGATCAAGTCCTCCGATTCCTCCGTCTCCCCGTCGAAGGTCTTCTCGCGCGGGCTCCAGGCGCACATGATGATTCCCAGCTCGTAGAGCAGGCACATGGGGATGTGCAGCATCTCCATGCTGAAAATGTCGGTGCTGGGCGTGATGACCGCGGCGAAGACGGCGAGGAAGAAGATGGCGAACTTCCGCTTCTCGCGGTAGGTCTCGACGCTCACCAGGCCGATGCGCTCGAGGAAGAGCATCACGATCGGCGTCTGGAAGGAGACGCCGAAAACGAGGGGCATGAAGATGGCGAAGCCAAGCCACTCGGAGAGGCGCATGTCCGGCTGCATGCCGATGAGCTTGTTGAACCAGAGGAGGGCCTCGATGGCCTTGGGGATGACGAAGAACTCACAGATGAAGACGCCGGCGAGGAAGAGGGTGAGGCTCAGCGGCAGGTAGACATGGACGTAGCGTTTCTCGTGCGGATAGAGGCCGGCGGCGATGAACTTCCAGATCTGGTAGAAGACCCAGGGACTGGAAAGGACGAGGCCGGTGAGGATGGCGATCCAGATGTAGGTGACGAAAGCCTCCTGGACGCTGAGGGTTTTGAGCAGGGGCGGATTGATCGTGAGCAGGGAGTCCTGGAGGTCGAACGACATCTTCAGCTTGTCGACGAAGACCGGGAAGGAGACCAGCTCCGGATCGCTCGATTTGGGCTCGACCCAGTCCTCCAGTCCCATCCGGCGAAACTGCTCGCGAATGCCCGGCAGGAAATCCTCCAGGACCTTCCGCTCCTTTTCGGATGGCGCCACGCCGAGCGCGTCTTGCAAGTCCCGTTTGCGGAACATCAGGTTCACGGGCATCACTTCCCTGACGCCCGTCGCTTCCGCCCGGGCCGTCATCTCCTCCCGTTTCTCCTTGTACTCGTTGCGGTAGTACTCCATCAGCACGTCCTCGACGGGCTGACCGATATAGCGGAGCACATAAGGAGCGATGAAGAAGCTGGCGACGAAGAAGATGAGGAAGCCCCAGAGCGCGCGGAGCAGGTGCGTGCGCAGGTCTTCGATGTGCTCGCCGAATGACATGCGCGAATCGGCGAACATGTCTTCGGGATCGGGTTCGTTTTGGCGGCTCATTGGGACCACTCAAACCGGCGGCGGATCAAGCCAAACGCGGCCGGGCGCTCGAAAGAGGCCTTGGGGCGGGAGTCGTGCTCCGGAGACAGGCCCCCATCTCGGGATAACCTCCATGGTACGGCCCCCCGCGGGAGGCCTCAAGCGGCAGATGAAGTCTTGCGGGAAATTAAGTCGCTCGGTACCCACGCCCGGTCCCTTCCATCAGGCGCCCTTCTCGACGTGGGGCGCCAAGCCAGCCGTCGCGCACGGCGCGTCGCGCCGGCCTTTGGAAGGCGAGAGACGAGGAAACGAAGGCGGCGAGGGCGTGGTTGTGGGCGTCGATGTTTTACGCGATCAGGGCGTCGATGACGTTGGCCGGCTCGACGCCGGTGAGGCGCATGTCGAGGCCGAGGTAGGGGTAGGTGAAGCGGCTGTGGTCGTAGCCCAGGAGCTTCATGATGGTGGCGTGGAAGTCGTGGATGTGGACGGGGTCGCGGACGATGTTGTAGGAGAAATCGTCCGTCTCGCCGTAGATCATGCCGCGCTTGGTCCCGCCGCCGGCCATCCACATCGTGAAGCAGCGCGGGTGGTGGTCGCGGCCGTAGTTGTCGCGGGTCAGGCCGCCCTGCGAGTAGATGGTGCGGCCGAACTCGCCGCCCCAGATGATGAGGGTGTCGTCGAACATGCCCTTGTTCTTGAGGTCCTGGACGAGGCCCCAGCAGGCCTGGTCGATGTCGCGGCATTGCATGGGCAGGCGGCCGGCGACGTTGCCGTGGGTGTCCCAGTTGTTGTGGTAGATCTGGACGAAGCGGACGCCGCGTTCGACCATGCGCCGCGCCAGGAGCACCGTGTTGGCGAAGGTGCCGGGGTTGCGGGCGTCGTCGCCGTAGAGGCGGAAGGTCGAGTCGGGCTCGGCGCGGATGTTGGTCAGCTCGGGAACCGAGTGCTGCATGCGGAAGGCCATCTCGTACTGCTGGATGCGGGTGTGGGTCTCCTCGTCGCCGACGGCGCGGAAGGCCATCTCGTTCAAGCGGCGCAGGCCGTCGAGCGTGGAGCGGCGCACGTCGGAGGAGACGCCGGCGGGGTTGTTGAGGAAAAGGATGGGATCGCCGGCGGTGCGGAAGGAGACGCCGGCGTGCTCGCCCGGGAGGAAGCCGGAGTTCCACAGGCGGGCGGAGATCGCCTGCACCTGCTCCTGGTTGGAGGGGCGGGCGACGAGGACGACGAAGGTGGGGAGATTGCTGTTCAACGAGCCGAGACCGTAGGAGGCCCAGGCGCCCAGGCAAGGCCGGCCGGTGACCTGGTTGCCGGTCTGCATGTAGGTGATGGCGGGCTCGTGGTTGATGGCCTCGGTGTGCATGGAGCGGATGAAGCACATGTCATCGACCATGCGGGCGGTGTAGGGCAACAGTTCCGAGACCCACATGCCGCACTTGCCGTGGCGGGCGAAGCGGTACTTGGAGGGGGCGATGGGGAAGCGCGGCTGGCCGCTGGTCATGGTGGTCAGGCGCTGGCCCATGCGGACGGTTTCGGGCAGGTCGCGGTCGTACCATTCGCGCATCACGGGTTTGTAGTCGTACAGGTCCATCTGCGCGGGGCCGCCGACCATGTGCAGGTAGATGACGTGCTTGGCCTTGGCAGGGAAATGGGTCGGCACGGCGCCGGGGATCACGCCGGGCGCGGCAGCCCCGGGCGCCGCCGGAGCGGTGGCGCCGGCGGCGCTCTGGCCCAGGAGCGACGCGAGGGCGGCCATGCCGAGGGCATTCTTGCCGCGGGCGAAAAACTGCCGGCGCGTCTCGAGGCGGACCCAGTTTTCGAAGACCGAGGAGTTGAAGAGGTTCATGGCGTTATTCCCGCGTTACTCGTTATCTGATTCGAGCCACCGGATCCGACGCGCGGAGCCGCCGAATCGTCTTGAACATCCCTTCGACGCTCGCGCGTCGACTCGGGTCAGGCGCGAGCGCTTCACTTACACAGCACCTCGTCGAGATTGAACAGGCTGATTCGCGACCATCGTCCACGCGGCCAGTTCGGAAACGTTCAGGCTCGCGTCGGGGACCGATTCGCCGACGGTGATCAGCTTCCGCGCCTCGCCTTCGTTCTTCTGGTAGTGCGAGAAGATCGGTGAGCGTCTCCTGCACGATCTTCGTCTCCTCGGTGTTGAACGGGCGGGCGACGAGGCGCCGGGCCATGAAGTCGATGCGTTCCTGGGTCGACTTGCCCCTCCTTCAAGGTCTTCTGCGCCAGATGGCGGGCGGCCTCGACGAACTGGACGTCGTTCAGGGTCGCGAGCGCTTGCAGCGGCGTGTTGGTGCGCTCGCGCCGGACGGTGCAGAACTCGCGGTTGGGGGCGTTGAAGATGTCGAGCAGCGCCGGCGGCGCGGCTCGCTTCCAGAAGGTGTACATGCCGCGGCGGTAGAGCTTCTCGCCCGTGTCGCGCTTGTAGTCGCGCGTGTTGCTGCCGATCATCGCGACCGCCTCCCACACGCCTTCCGGCATATAGGGCTTCACGCTCGGACCGCCGATCTTCTTGACGAGCAGGCCGCTCGCGGACAGGGCATAGTCGCGGATCATCTCGGCGTCCATGCGGAAGCGCGGAGCGCGCGAGAGGAGGCGGTCCTGCGGGTCCTTCGCCTTGGCCTCCGGCGACACGGCTGCCGACTGCCGGTAGGTCGCCGAGGTTACCAGCATCTTGAAGAAGGCCTTGATGTCCCAGCCCTTCTCGCGGAACTCCACGGCCAACCAGTCGAGCAGCTCCGGGTGGGAGGGCAATTCGCCGGCCACGCCGAAGTCGCCCGTGCTCTTGACGATGCCCGTGCCATAGATTTCCTGCCAGAAGCGGTTGACCGTGACGCGCGCCGTCAGCGGGTTTTCCGGCTCCAGCAGCCACTTGGCGAAGCCGAGGCGATTGCGCGGCAGGCCCTTGGCCATCGGCGGCAGGGACTTGGGCGTATCGGCCGTCACCTTCTCCTTGCGCTTGTCGTAGTCGCCGCGGTGCAGGACGTAGGCGATCGGCTCCTCGGTGCGTTCCTGCATGACATGAGCGACGGTACCCCGGCTGCGGATCGTCACCTGCTCCTGTTCGAGCTTGGCGATGTTCGCTTGCAGCTCCTGGGACGGCGTGTCCATCGCGGCGAGCCACCAGTCGAACAGTTCGGTCTGCTCGGCCGGCGTGCGCTTGGCGGCGGGCTTGGCGAGGATCTCGCTGGTGCGCGGCGTCTTGGCGAGCATGTCCGCGTCCTTGGACGACAGGGCCCGGTCGTAGACACGCACATCCTGGATGGCGACGTTGGCCAGGCGGGCGTCGACGTGGCGCTGGCCGATCTTGAGAGGGATCTTGTTGCGGATGGTGTTCTGCAGCTTGTCGGCGAAAACGTCGACCGCCTGCGGCACGCCGTCGACGTGGACGTGGACGCCGGAGGCCTTGCCGGAGCCGTCGTACGCGACGAGGACGTGATACCACTTGCCCGGCTGGAGGGGGGTCTTGGCGGTGACCTTGAGGGCGTCGTCCGGCCAGGCGTTGATGATGTGCATGCCGACCTTGTCGTTCTCCATCCACAGGTCCCAGCCGCGGAACTTGTTGGCGGGGGACTCCATGCGGGCGAGGATGGCGCCGCCGGCGCCGCGCCGCGCCAGCTTGACCCAGGCCGAGGCGGTGAAGCCCTTGTCCTTCTCGAAGTCCCCGGCGTCGGCGATCTCGATCGAGGCGCCCGGCTTGACGGACACGGCCTTGGAGCCGAAGCGGCCCGCGACCCAGTCGTAGCCGCCGCCGGCCTTGACGACGCGCGGTTTGCCGTTCACGGTCACGTGGAAGTCGTCCCCCTTGCCCTCGTCGAGCTTGGCAAAGAGCTGGAGGTGGTCGGTCGGGATGGAGCCGGTCAGCTCCGCCACGTTCACCTTGGCGAGCCAGGCGTCGTGGTCTTTCTTGGCGACGCCCTTTCGCGCGCCCGCCAGGTCGCTCTTGAAGCTTGGCGATCTCCTTGGTGAGGGCGTCCCAGCGCGAGCGGTCTTCGGTCTTGGGAACCACGATGGTTGGCGGCTGTTCGGGATGTTGCCGTCCATCGCTCTTCGCGTGGTGTTGTTGAAGAAGGCGGACATCGAGTAGAAGTCGCGCATCGTCAGCGGATCGAACTTGTGGTTATGGCACACGGCGCAGCCGGCGGTGAGGCCGAGCCAGACCTGGGCGACGGTCTCGGTGCGGTCGCGCGTGTAAAGAACCAGGTACTCCTCGAGGATGAGACCCCCTCGTTGCTGGTGATGTTGCAGCGGCTGAAGCCGGTCGCCACCACCTGGTCGAGCGTCGGGCTCGGCAGGAGGTCGCCGCCGAGCTGCTCGATGGTGAACTCGTCGAACTTCATGTTCTTGTTGAAGGCGTCGATGACCCAGTCGCGATAGGAATACATCTCGCGGTAGTTGTCGAAGTGGATGCCGTGGCTGTCGGCGTAGCGGGCGTAGTCGAGCCAGTAGCGGCCGCGGTGCTCGCCCCATTGCGGCAGCGCCAGCAGCTTGTCGACATACTTCTCGTAGTAATCGGGGGACTTGTCGTTCACGAAGGCTTCCACCGCGGCGGGTTCGGGGGGCAGGCCGATGAGGTCGAGGCTCAGGCGGCGCGCCAGCGTGCGGCGATCGGCCTCGGCGGCGAGATGAACCGTGCTTCTCCAGCTCGGCGAGGATGAACGCGTCGATCGGGTTGCGGACCCATTTCTCATTCTTGACCTTCGGCAGCATGAAGCGGAACTGCGACGATGAACGACCAGTGTGGTTGATGGCGCCCTGCGCGTCCAGCGCATCAGCTTCTCCTTCTCGGCGTCCGTCAGCTTCTTGAGGGTCTTGGGCGGAGGCATGATCTTCGCCGTCCGCGCTCTCGCGCGGTGCAGCCGATCATCAGCAGGCTTTTCGGGCTTGCCGGGGACGGTGGCCTCGGCGCGATCGCGTCGTCGCGCAGGTCAAACAGGCTCGCCTTGCGGCTGGCGGCTGTCGAGGCCCATGTAGGCGAAGCAGTTCGCCATGAGGATGGGGCGGATGTCGCGGTTGTATTCGAGGCGGTCCTGCGCGGCGGCGGGCAGGGCCGCGGCGAGGATAAGCGTGAGAGACAGGGTGATGCGACTTTTCATCGTTGCAATCTCCGGACAGCGCCCTTCGAGGCGCTGGCGGTTCCGTATCGGGGACGGCGACCGCCCGGCTCGGCGAGCCGGGGCTAAACGGTCTTGCGGGCACGCCGCGCTTCCTCCTCCGCGGCAGGCATGATGCGGCTCCAGTACTTGACCCCGGAGCGCATGTGGCGGGCCATGGCCTTCGACGCGGCCTTCGCGTCCTCCTGCTGCAAACCTTCCACGATCGCCAGGTGCTCGCACGCCTCCTCGGCGAGCCGGGCGCAGCCGACGTTCGCCTTGCGCCGCGAGTAGGTCACGTCGCGAAAAGCGCGGAAGAGCATCTTCAGGCGGTTCAATTCGTTGGCAAGATAGAAGTTGCCGCACGACTCCGCGATCAGGTCGTGCAGCCGGCTGTCGACCGCCCGCGAACGCTGCATGAAATCCGACAATTCGGATGGTGAGCAATTCATCAGATCACGCAATTCGGCCGCGATGTCTTCCAGCTCGATCGGGTCGATCCGCCCGCAGGCGCTGCGGACGGCCTCGCACTCGAGCGCCCTGCGCACCTGGAGGATGTCGCGCACGTCCTTGGTCGTGACGCGCCGGACCACCGCCCCCCGATTCGGCAACAGGTCGATGATGCCGACGCCGGCCAGCTCGATCAGGGCTTCCCGGATCGGCGTCTGGCTGACGCCGAAGCGGACGGCGACCTCCTGCGCGATCAGTCGCTCCCCGGCGCGAAGCTTCCCCTGGAAGACTTCAGTTAGCAGGGAGCGCACCAACGCGGAACGGCGCTGGCCATGCTCGGCTTTCAGAGTTTTACGACCATTGGAAAGAGACACGGGCAGGACCTCAGGCGGGTATCTCCACTGTAGGAGGCCCGACGAAAGGCCGTCAAGTAGATTCTATAAAATCTTCGATCGGGATTATAAAGCGATGACTTGGTCCAGGCTGTCGCCGGAAGCGCCGACGGGAAGCGCGTCAGGCGGCCTGGCGCTGAACGAGCCGGCGCTCGAAGATGCGGCACGTCATCACGAACACCTCGTCAACGCTGATCTGCTTCATGCAGACGTTATCGCGGCAGGCGGAGTTGCGGTCGTTGAACGCGTTGATGCACGGGCTGCACGCCAGGCCGGCCCAGAGGGGATGCGTCCGCGGCGAGCGGGCGGCAAACAAGACGGGCGTCTCGGGGCCGAACAGGACGACGACGTCGATCGGCGTCAGGGTGGCGAAGTGGGCCGGGCCGCTGTCGTTGGTGACGAGGACTTCCGCGCAGCCGTAGAGCACGATGAGCTGCCGGAACGTCGTCTTGCCCGCGAAGCTGACGCAGCGCGGCGAATCGATCTGGGCGACCAGCGTCTCGACCGCCTGCGCTTCGGACGGGGCGCCCGTGAAGCCGATAACCGCGTCGGGATAGCGTTCGAGCAGGCGCCGGGCCAGCTCGACATAGCGCCCGCTGTCCCAGCGGCGCAACGGCATGAGGTCGCTGGCATTGGCGTTGAGAAGGATGAGCGGGCGCCTGGCCCAGCGGCCGAGCGTGTCGTCGAGGAGCCGGCGTAGATCGTCTTTTTCCGTAACGCTCGGCTCGAAGCGCGGCCCGGCTTCTGCGATCCTGGGGGGCGTCATGGGGAAGGTGGGGAAGCCCGCTGCCGGGTGCTCGATGGCGTCGAGCATCATGTGGAAGGTCTGGCTGGTGTGCAGGTAGGGATTGAAGGAGAGCCGGTGAGTCATCAGGTTGCCGCGGTACGCCGCCTCGCCGCCGAAGGCGTGGAAGCCGACCCGCCAGCGGGCGCCGCTCAGGTACGAGAGAGCGGCGGAGGAACGGGCGAAGAACTCGAGGTCGATGGCGACGTCGATCTTCAAGCGGCGCAGGCGCCAGAGGGCCTTGACGGCGCCGAACATTGTCCGCACGATGCCGCGGGCGTTGATGGCGATGACGTTCTCCGAGGGGATGACGTCGAGAAAATCCAGGACCGGGCGGTTCTCGGCGAAGAGCAGGAAGAAGACGTTTTCCCGGCCGAAGCGGTCGACGGCGCTTTTGAGGACCGGATAGGCGAGGACCGTCGAGCCCTGCTCGGCCAGCTTGACGAAGAGGACGCGGCGCGGCTGGAAGGAAAGGTCGGGCGTGCGCCGGCCGAACAGGCGGCGCCAGCCGCTCAGCAAGAAGCAGGCGGGCACGCCGAGCCAGCGGTCGAGCAGGCGCATCGTCGCGACTTTCATGTGGCCGTTTTTTCTCCTTTCCTCTTATCTCGGCATTTCCTCCGGGGGCTTACGCCGCCCGGCTCGCCGTTGTCTGTGCCTCACGCGCGAAGGCGGAGACCGTGGTCTCGCTTTGCTCGACGCTGTGGCGCCAGCGGCGGCAGGCGAACCAGCTGGTAAGCGCCGCGGCCTGGATCGGCCAGTACACGACCAGCATGCGGTTGCTCCACGGGCCGCGCTCCCAGAGCAGCGCCGTCAACAGGGCGCCCCAGGCGCTGAGGATCGCCAGGTCCCAGGCGTACGTCGGCCGCTCGCGGATCAGGAGCGCGATGAGGTAGAACCCCGGCGCGAGGAAGGGCACGAACCAGCGGATGGAGCAACAGACGCCGCCATAGTTGTGGGAAAGCGCCGCGTACATCAGCCAGCCGCCGCCCATCCACAGGAGCGCGAAGGCGATCTCCGGACGGCTGCCGCGCAGCTTGCGCCAGGCGAAGACGCCGCCGACGAGCGCGAGCAGGAGCGGGAGGTTGTAGCCGAGGAGGCCCTGCTTGCCGTAGAGAAGCGACGTCGCGTAGACGAGCAGCTTTCCGCCGGAATGGCGTGAAAAGCCGGTCATGTTGGTCGGATTGAAGGGGCAGCCGTCCCACATCGAGTACTCCGGGACCATGTTCATCGGCTTGAGCGTGCCGCCGACGGCGTAGTTGAGCGCGTGATGCGCGGCGAGGAGAGGCAGGGCGCCGACGCCGAGCAGGAAGACGTGGCGCAGCGATCGGGAACGCCAGAAGATCGCGGCGGTCAGGCTCAGCAGCAGGACGGGTCCCAGTCCCAGGTCGAGCGCGTAGCCGAGTCCGGCGAGGCCGCCGATGAGGAACAGGCGCCGGCGTGGGACGACGCCCGCGTCGTTTTCCTGGGCGAAGGCGATCAGATTCAGCATGAGCGCGGCGCTGACGGCGAGCAGCAGCAGGTGATTGTTCACGTGCCGGGCGTAGACGAGGCCGACCGTCCCGAAGGCCATGGCGGCGCAGAGCAGCAGGCTGTGGCGCGGCGTGAGGTTGATGCGCCGACACAAGCGATAGAGGCAGACAAGCGTCGTCAGATAGGCGACGCCGCAGGTTCCCCAGGTGAGGAAGCGGCAGAAAAGGTCCGGGCGCAGGGCGGCACTTGGCCCGCCGAACCACTGCCAAACTTGATAGAGCAGCGCCATCAACAGCGAGATGACGGCGGGCTTGTCCGAGTAGTAGTGGCCGTCGATGTAGAGCTTGTCGTAGGTTCCGTGCGCGAGGCAACCGGGATCGTGGTAAGGCGCGAGGCCGCGGGCGAGGGAGTCTGACGGGACGTTGACAAAGATGGAGTCGTCGATGGCCAGGGTGTGATGATCGACGATGGCCTCGATGGAGGCGAGCCGGCTGCCGTCATTCCAGCTGCCGGCGTAGGGCAGGGCGCTACCGATGGCGAGCGCGGCGCAGGCGAGCCAGAACAGGCAGAAGACGGGCCTGCTGACGCCCAGCTTCGATTCAGCGCGGTCGATCATGGGACCCTTTCGATGCCCGTTCGCTCCGGCGGTTCGCATCCGCCGCGCCGCCGGCGCGCGGAACGTCGGCGCGTGAGCCGGGTATAGCGAAGGAGGCCCCATGGGAACAAGGGCAATCAGTGGGGGAAAGGGACCAGGCGGGAGGTTGAGGAAAGGGTGGTAAGCGTGGCGCCTTGATTTCGTCGGGACCGGCGCTCATATTGA
The DNA here is from genome assembly GCA_046350295.1 of Gemmataceae bacterium. Taxonomy (GTDB): domain Bacteria; phylum Planctomycetota; class Planctomycetia; order Gemmatales; family Gemmataceae; genus JAXMAR01. The sequence goes on along the minus strand of JAXMAR010000014.1, from coordinate 57,656 downwards.
CCCTGTCGCCTGACATTCCCCAAAGGTTTTTTGCCTCCCATGTCGCGTGTTCTGCCGCTTCTGCTCCTCTGGCTGTGCGCGGGCTGTTCGCGCGAGGCGTCGTACCGCGCCGTCGTCGAGGAGCAGATCGCCGCCTGGAAAGAGATGACCCAGCTGCTGGAGACCGTCAAGGATCAGCCCTCGATGGAGGCAGCCCGGGCGCGGCTTCAGGCGCTGTCCGCGCGTTATGGATCGATCGCCGAGCGAGCCCGAAAGCTGGGCCGGCCGGGGCCCGAAATCCAAGAGAGTTTGCAAGGGGAGATCGAGCGTTTGGGACTGGTGCTGCGGGAAGCGCGGCGCGAGATGAGCCGAATCCGCGATTTACCGGGAGGGGTGGCCTTCCTCGAGGAGCTGGACGGCCTTAGCCCGAAATGAGCGGCGTGGGGCAGGCCGCCTGGCCTGCCTGGGCCGACAAGGCCACCTGGCCGGCACGGCCTGCCTGGCCGGCAGGGCCGCCTGGGCGACAGGGCCTGCCTGCACCGGCAGGCCAGGCCGCCTGCCCACGAAACAAGGAGGCCGTCAGCGCGCGTGAGACGATTGCCGTTGAGATTGAGGCCGAGCCCTCGACGGCATGGGGCCGAACGGTGTTGATCACGACGTCCCGCACCTTGAAGCCCGTCTGCACGCGGCTTTGTCGTCGATGCGTTTCCATTCTCCTTGGTGGAGCCTTTTTCCTTGCCGTCCACCAGCTCGCCGCCGCGTCGGAACTCCATGACGCGGCCACCCGATTCCCATTCGCCGACAATGGAGTTGGGGTCCTTCTTGCCGCCGAAGACGAAACCACCAGGCGCTGCCGATGCCGAAAAATGGCGCCGATGGTGGAGAGGATGAAGATGCCGAGAAGTCATTTTCGGAGACGCCATGGCCTGCTCGCTTCAAAGAAGGATTTCCGCATCAATAGTAACGCCGGCGCCGGCGCTCAGCAAGTCGTCCGGTCCATTTCGCCTCGGGCCGGCAGCCGGCGCGACAAGGTCTTGCAAATACCCGGCGGCCATACAAGAATAGACGAGTCCCGGTCGCGGGCAAATCCTCGTGGAGCAGCGGCGCCCAGACCGGCTACAGTTTCGCGCGCTTGGTCGCCGGCATCCTCTTCTCGCGGGGTGCTCGGCCAACAACGCCTGGAAACCCTGACGCGCGACCGGGCGGCCGTCTACATGGACGTGGCCGATTACATGATGCAGGTCGTTGACGAAAGCTCCGCCGATTATTTTCTCAAGACGCTCGCGCCGCGGCTCAAGAGCCGTCTGGACACGAACAAGAACCGGGTCGACATGTGGGAGAAGTACGCGAGCGAGGACCAGAAAGGCGCCTTTAAGCGTCTCAACGACGCGATCGTGCAAAAGTCCGCGCGCCGCGATCGGGTTCCACCAGGACCTGTTCAGTCCGATTCCCTGTACTTCGCCGCCGGGGAGACGATCGCGGCGGGAATCGCTGCGTCAAAGAGCAGACCCGGATCTCATTCATACTCAACGAACTGGTGGCCGCCGGAGAATCCTGTCCGCAGCTCAGCAAGTGCACGACGGCCGCCAAGGATCTCGGGGTGCTTGGCGACAAGTGAGCCGCCTGGAGCGCGAACCGCGCTGGAGAACGATCCGCAGCCAACGAGGCCGCCATGAGCGCTGCGTTCTCGACAACTGAACGCCAGCAACAGAAGGTGCGCGAGTTCATGAGCCTCTTGCCGCTCACGCTCGCCATCGCCGGACTCCCCGAAAGCGAGATCGGCCGCTACTTCAATGAAGGGCAGATGGAGAACCGCGTCATCACGGTGCGCACCGCCTGGCTGGCCGGCAATTCGTCCACGATCTGATGCAGCAGGTCACGGCGTGTCGTCCGACGGCTGGGCGCCCCGGAGCGCGACCGCGAAGGCCGGCGTCGCGTAGGCCCGGCAGTGCGAGATGGAGATGAGGATATCGGCGATGCCGAGGCTTTCGGCCCGTTCCTTGCAGGCGCCCCCCAGGTAGACGTGCGGGGCCCCGTCCGTGTTGTTGCGGACCTCGATGTCGGTCCAGGCGATTCCCTTCTGCCAGCCCGTGCCCAGGCATTTCAGGATCGCTTCCTTGGCCGCCCAGCGCCCGGCGAAATGTTCCGTGGCGCGTTTGCGCACCTGACAGTACTGCATCTCGCGCAGGGTGAACACCCGCGTCAAGAACACCTCGCCGTGCTGCTCGATCATCCGGGCGATGCGGACGCACTCCACGATATCCGTGCCGATGCCGACGATAGCCATGATGCCGTTATTGTAGAGGCGGACCGAAGGGGCGCCCGCGAAACCGGACCTCAATGTGCGGCCAGGCACAGGTCGCGGTGCTCCGCCGGGGTCAGGTAGGAAAACGGAGCATGGGCCTGCGCCAGCGTCAGGAAGCGCCGCGCCGGCGGATCCTGGCCGAGCTTGCGCCAGGCGGTGTGCAGGTACCAGCAGGCTCGCGCGTCTTCCGGCTCGAGCTCATGGGCCTGCGTCAAGGCGCCAACGGCCTTGCACAGCAGTCCCTCGACAGGCGCCTGCTCCTCCTCGTCGGCGCAGGCGGCGGGCATCTGCGATAACCAGAAGAGGGCGATGCCGCGCTGCAGCTGGAGCGCGAAGTCGTCGTCCTCCAGGGCGGCGATGTCGGCGAGGCGGCCATGGCAGTGGATCAGCTTGCGCACATCGAGGAAACGCTCGTCTTGAAGCGCGGCGACGGCGGCGGCAAACTCCGTCTTGGCCTCGGCGTTTCGCTTTTGCCGGAACAACAGCTCGGCATGGTAATACCGGGCGCCGGCGTGCTCCGGGTGCTTGCCGAGATAGATCTCCAGTTGCGCGCAGGCCCGGGCATCCTGGCCCTGGTCGAGGTAAATGGCGGCCAAGGTCAGGTTGCGCTCGTCTTTCGCATCCGGCGTCTTTTCCTCGGCAGCGGGCGGCGCGACGCGAGCAGGTTCGGCTTCTTTGGCCGCCTCTTCGTTCGGAGTCGCCTTGGCGGTGATTGCGCCGGATCGATCGAAAGCCGTCTGGCAGCCCAGCAAAGATAGGCAAGCCAAGAAAACCAGACGTCCGCTGCGTGCCCCCATGCATCTCTCCGGCGCTCGGTGGGATACCGTAGTTATCGTGCGCCGACCTTGCCGGATGTACTGAAAGAAACGATTAAAGGAGCCGTGGATTGCAGGCGACAAGTCCGATCGTCGCCCTTGCGACCTATTTCACTTTTTCGAGGGTGACGAGGTGCAGTTTCGAGCCCTTCTTCGCCGCGAACATGGTCGGCCGATCCGCCTTGGGGTCAACCTGGATGCAGATTTCGAGCTTTTTGCCGTCGAGACGATAAATGCCGCGATCGATGCGGCCTTTGAACTTCTTGTCGATCACTCGAAAGTCGATGCGCTTAGGGTCCTCGCCAGGCTGCAGGGTGAAGGCGAAGACTTCGTGCGTCTCACCGTCCTCATAGGTTAGAATTCGATCCCCCACAAAGGCGAGAATCAGCCCCTTTCGAGCCGCATCCTCTTCGCCATCGTCGACGGCGTGCGTTACCCTCCACGTGCCCTGGAGCTTCTTCGCCTCCTCCTCCGCGGAACCGGCGCCCAGGAGGCAGACGACCAGGGCGCCAAACAACATGCGCATGGGATTCTCCTGCGGAACGGTGGCGCGGGGAGCCATCGCGTGGTTGCCGGCGCGCCTGCCTACAATAGATTACCCGAGCCTATCCCCGTGTGGAATGTCGCCGAACTCTTTTGAGGAGAAGCACCATGGCTTACACCCTGCCGAGTCTGCCTTACCCGACGAACGCCCTGGAGCCGAGCATCGACGCCATGACCATGGAGATCCACCATGGCCGGCACCACAAGGCCTACGTGGACAACGTGAACAAGGCGCTCGAAGGGCACGCCGCGCTGGCCGCCAAGCCGATCGAGCAGCTGCTGCGCGAGATCAGCCAGGTTCCCGAGAACATCCGCCAGGCGGTCATCAACAACGGCGGCGGCCACGCCAACCACGCCATGTTCTGGCAAATCATGGGCCCCGGCGGCGGCGGCCAGCCCACCGGCCCCCTCGCCGACGACATCAAGACGACCTTCGGTGATTTTTCAACGTTCCAGGCCCAGCTCAAGCAGGCCGGCGTCTCCCGCTTCGGCAGCGGCTGGGCCTGGCTCGTCCTCGCCGACGGCAAGCTCAAGATCCTCAGCTCCGCCAACCAGGACAGCCCGCTGATGAGCAACCAGGTCCCCATCCTCGGCGTCGACGTCTGGGAGCACGCCTACTACCTCAAGTACCAGAACAAGCGCCCCGATTACCTCGACGCCTGGTGGAACACGGTCAACTGGAAGGCGGTCGCGGAGCGGTATGCGGGGGCGAAGGCGGGCAAACTGTAGCAGGCGCCCTCCGTGCGCTGTAGCATTTGCGTTCCGCCCGGGACTACAATGTCGATCAATCGCGAGGCCCTGAAGGATCGCTTCGAAGGCTGCCTCCTCGGCCTCGCGATCGGAGACGCGCTCGGCGGAAAGTTCGAAGCCCAATCCGCCGACGCCATCCGGGCCCGGTTTCCCACGTCCGAAAGCTTGATCGCTTATCCGCAGGACGAGATCTGGTACACCGACGACACGCAGATGGCGATCGGCGTCGCCGAAGCGCTCATCGAGCAAGGCGAGATCGTCGAAGAATCGCTCTGTCGCGCATTTGTCGCGAACTACGTCGCGTCGCGCGGTTATGGGCGCGGCGCGCGAGCCGTGTTGGACGCGATGGAGGAAAGCCGCGACTACCGGGCGGTTTCGGAGCAGTATTTCCCTGGAGGCTCGTTCGGCAACGGCGCGGCCATGAGAGTGGCCCCAGTCGGGCTTGTGTTCGGCAGTGATCGAGCGCGGCTCTGGGACCAGGCGCGGCTTTCTGCGTTGCCAACGCACCGCCATCCGCTGGGGATCGCATGCTCAACTGCTGCCTGCCAAGCTGGAATCTGCTCACGCGGCTCAATTCGACGCGCTGCTTTTTCGCTGGCCTTGCTTTCCAGTTGTGAGTCCAACGAGTACCGGCGCCGCTTGAAGAGGCGACGCGGGTCCGTGTCGATGACCTTTGCTCGGCAATCGGATTGGCGGCGTTGCACCCAGCGCCCACTGCCATCGCGAAGCTTCGTTTCCGACTTCGAGTCGTTCGAAAGCACAATATGCAACGTCATCTTCCGCGGTGACACTGACACGCTAGCCGCGATGGCCGGGCGCTTGTCCGGCGCTTACCTGGGGCTGCGGGCGCCAGCCGAGCTGGCTGGTGGTGACCTGTTGGAGCGTAGTCCGAAGGGCCGCGATTATCTTCGTGCGCTTGCGGGGCGGTTGCTTGAGGTACACGATCGTTTGACGACCGCCAATTGATGTCCGCCCTACCCCGCCGTCACTTCGCCACCGCCGAAACTTCCCATGCGGTTCCCGGTGCACTCCTTGCGCGCACGGGATATCCCGGCGCGCGTTCCATTTGTCGTACCCTCGTGGATTGGGGCACCGTCGTCACTTCGCGTCCCTCGCGGCGCCAATAGGCACATCGCACATCAGAATATGCTCCCGGCTGTCCCCCTTGCTCGTGGACGAGGGCATCTGTCCGAGCGTTCGCCGTCGGGGCCGAGGAACGGCGCGCGCCATGGGCTCCAATCAAGGTCTTCGACCCCTTGCCGGAGGGCGGGGCGTAATCCGGGTTGTAAAGGCCGGCGTGGTTGTGCAGCCGCCGCGTAGACCTTGAGCTGGGCGACCCGCGCCGTCCGGGCCCGCCCAGGCCGAGCGGAAGCGGTACCAGCCGGCCGTGGTCCCGCCGGTCGTGTTCGCATGCGGACCGTAGATGACCTGGGCGCCGTTGGCGACGAGGGCTTGCAGGATCTTGCGGTCCGAGCCGTCGGCGCAGATGGCGATGCCCATCTTGACCCCCTTGACCTCGAACACCGGATGCTCGGCGCCCGCCTCGACGAAGCCCTTCTCCTTGGTCAGGTAGATCTTGCGGTGCACGGCGATGATACGGCCCATCGGGTCGATCACGATCTGCACGTTCCAGCGCTTGCCGTCCGCCTCCTCGATGGCGAGGCCGACGCTGATATAGATCCCCTTTGCGATCGCCTTCTTTTGCAGCGCCTTGACCTCCGGACCATCGAGGCTGAGCCAGGTCATGTTCTTGCTGAAGTGGTAGCCGTTGACGGAGAGCTCGGGGAAGCCGACGAAGTCCGCGGCGTCGCCGGCGCACTTGTCGATGAAATAGAGGTGACGCTTCAGGTTGGCGTCGATGCCGGCGCGGTTGGCCTTGGCGTCGGGGCCGTCGGAGTAGACCGACTTGATGTTAACGAGAGCGAGCCGCAGCCGGCCCGGTCTCTTCTCCCCGGCTTCGGGCCCGGAAACGCTCAAAGCGGCGACGGCCAAGGCGATGGTTAGCGCGAGGCGATAGGCGACGAGTCGCATGGCCAATCGTGTGTCCTGAAGGAGGATGTCCGCAACTTGTTATATCCTGGCCGACGGGCGCGGCGCTCCCAGCGATTTCGTTTGTCGCGCCGCGGCGGCGCTGCTACGTTGAACGGGCTTCACGGTCGGAATGTGCGCTATGCAAACGCTCTGCTTCACCTGGGCCGCTTTCGTCCTCTTCGCCCCGGCGCCCGATTCGCCCGGCCGGGCCCGAAAGCGCGTCAACACCTTCTCCATCGTCGCCTACGATCCCGGCGCCAAGGAATGGGGCGTCGGGGTCGCTTCCAAGGTCCTCGCCGTCGGCGCCGGCGTGCCCTGGGCCAAAGCAGGCGCCGGCGCCATTGCCACGCAGTCATCCTGCAACCCAACCTACGGCCCGCGCGGCCTCGATCTCCTCGGCAAGGGCAAGAGCGCCAAGGAGGTCATCGAGTTCCTCACCGCCGCGGACAAGGACCGGGACGACCGGCAAGTCGGCATGGTGGACGCCCTGGGCCGGCCCTTCGCCTTCACGGGCAAGAACTGCGACGGCTGGCACGGCGCCAAGCTCGGCAAGCACCACGTCTGCCTCGGCAACCTGCTCGCCGGCAAGGAAGTCGTCGAAGAGATGTCCGCCGCCTTCGAGAAGAAAAAAGGCCCTCTCGCCCGGCGCATCATGGCCGCCCTCGAGGCCGGCGAAAAAGCGGGCGGCGACAAGCGCGGCAAGCAATCCGCCGCCATCCTGGTCGTGCGCGACAAGGGTGGGACCGATGGGCTCGACGATCGCGCCATCGACTTCCGCGTCGATGATCATAAGACGCCCGTGCAGGAGCTGGCCCGCATTCTCGCCCTCGAGCTGGACGCGGAATAGAAATTCCTTCGTCGCGCCTTGGCGCGACCAGAATCCACGCGCAAGCGTCGATTCGGTATCTTTTCGTCGCGTGATTTCGACGCTTGCGCGTCGACTCTGGTGACGTAACGCCTGCGCCTTGACCAACACCGAGAATACCATGACCTTCCGTCATCTTCGGCGCTGCATCTGTACCGCGATCGTCTTTGCCCCCTTCGTGACCACCGCCCACGCCGAAGACTGGCCGCGCTTCCGCGGCCCGCGCGGCGACGGCACAAGCGCCGAGACCTCCTTCCCCACCCGCTGGAGCCCGAAAGAAAACATCCTCTGGAAAGCCAAGCTCCCCGGCCCCGGCTCCTCCAGCCCGATCGTCTGGAAGGACCGCGTTTTCGTCACCTGCTTCACGGGAACCAAGGGACCGGAGATTGTCCGCCATCTCTTCTGCTTCGACCGTAACAAGGGGGACATCCTCTGGAAGAAGGACTTCCCCGCCCCGCAGCCCGAGAACGATTACGCCAGCTACCTCCTCCAGCACGGCTTCGCCTCCAGCACCCCCGTCACCGACGGCGACAAGCTCTACGTCTACTTCGGCAAGGACGGCGTCCGCTGCTTCGACCTGGACGGCGCCCTGGTCTGGCACGAGCTGGTCGGCAAGGCGATCAACGGCTTCGGCTCGGGGTCCAGCCCCGTCCTCTTCGAGGACAAGCTCCTCGTCAACGCCACCGTCGAGCTCGGCGCCCTGGTCGCGCTCGACCGCAAGAGCGGCAAACGCCTCTGGAAAGCGTCCACGAGCGATTGCTGGGCCACCCCGGTCGTCGTCACTCTGCCCGACGGCAAGCGCGAAGTCATCCTCAATGCCATGAACGCCGTCTACGGCTACGACCTGGACAGCGGCAAGGAGAAATGGTTCGTCGACACCATCGGCGGCCACATCAGCTCCACGCCGCTCGTCAAGGACGGCGTCGTCTACGTCATGAACTCGTCGCTCGGCGGCAAGCACGTCCTGGCCATCCGGCCGGGCGGCTCGGAGGACGTGACCAAAACCCACGTGATCTGGAAGAACACCAAGGCCGGCGCCAGCCACTGCTCGCCGCTTCTCGTGGACGGCCGCTTCGTCTTCATCAGCGGTCAGGCCTTCGCGCTCGATCTCAAGAAGGGAGACATCGTCAAGCAGGAGCGGCTCGACGGGACCAAGAACCTCTACTCCTCGCCGATCCTGGCCGGAGACAAGATCATCCTCTTCACGCGCGACGCCGGCGCCTATGTCCTGAACGCCAAGGACCTGAGTGTGATCGCCCACAACGATCTGGGAGACGCCAGCGCGATCAACGCCAGCCCGGCGCTGTCGGTGGGACGGATCTACATTCGGTCGAACACGCAGCTCTACTGCATCGGCGCGAAGTGAGCCCCACGTGGTTCCTTAGCGGCTCGCGTGCAGAATGGCGCCGTTCTTCAAGTTGATGAGGCACACGCCTCGCCCTTCTTCCTCGGTCCATAACAGGGGGAACGCCGACGCCGGCAAACCGTCGATGACGTCGCGCAGGCTCGATTCCAGCCATGGCAACGGGCCGCACACGATGCGATGGAACCGGAAGATGGGCCGCCGCACGCCGTTGGCGCAAATGATCTCCTCCGTCCCGTCCGGCTTGCATGCCTTGAACGTCCCCAGGATCGCGTCATGACTGCGGATCGTCTCGCCGGGCGTCACGCTCTTCTTGTCGCGGCCGCTTTCGACGACGAGTAGCGTCGTCGCCAGGATCGCCGCCATGAGGGGAAGGAAAAGAGAGAGTTTCATGGGAGCCCCGCCCTTTCATGCACGTGTGCCTTCGCAAGGTATTGCCGGTTCGGTGGGCGGCGCATCGTTTTTTTTTTCGACAGTGAAGCCGGCAAGACATCGTGAAGACGGCGGACGGGGGCCTTCCGTTTCACGAGAATTCGATGACAGAATCGGGCGCGCGGGCCCGATTCTCATCTCGGCTGTCGCCTCATGACAGGAGACCGTCAATCTTCTGGCCGATGACCAGGGCATGCGGCCGGCCGGTCTGGTCGTGGATTGTCGTTTCGGGCGGAACGCCGAGGAGATGGTAGACGGTTGCGGCGAGGTCGCGCGGGTCGTGCGGATGGGAACGTGGATAGGCCGCGCTTGCGTCCGAGGCGCCGTAGACCGTGCCCGGCCGCGTGCCGCCGCCGGCCATGGCGATGGAATAGACGAAGGGCCAGTGGTCGCGGCCGCCGGAGGTGTTGACGCGCGGCGTGCGGCCGAACTCCGCGGTGGCGAGAACGAGCGTTTCCTCCAGGAGACCGCGCTGATCGAGGTCGTCGACCAGCGCGGAGAACGCCCGGTCGAAGATCGGGCAGAGCAACTCCTTCATATCGCGGAAGTGCCGGCTGTGTGTGTCCCAGGAGCCGGCGGGCGTGTGGCAGAAGTGGACGTTGACGATCGGCACGCCCGCTTCCACCAGCCGCCGTGCCAGGAGGCAGCGCTGGCCGAACTGCGTGCGGCCATAGCGTTCGCGCACCGCGCGCGGCTCGGCTGCAAGCTGGAAGGCGCGGGCCGTCTCGGCGGCGCTCAGGAGATTGAAGGCGCGACGATGGAAGGCGTCGAACGTCTGTAAATCGGCCGCGGCGTCCAGGCGGGGCCGTTCGCGCTCGACCTCATCGAGAAGCCGGCCACGCGCGCTCAACCGCAGCACAGGCACGGCTGGATCGGAGGCGACCGCTTGAATCGCCACGTCGTCCGGCGCCAGGTCCTGATCGACGCTCAACGGACTGCTGCGCAGGCCGAGGAATCCAGGGGATTGCCCGTGCAGCACCGTGCCATTGCTTCGCGCATGAGCGGGCCGACCTGCACCCAGGTCGGCAGTCGGCGCGCGGGCCGCAGATGGGTGAAGACGGCGCCAAAGGGAGGGAAGTCGGTCGGGGCAGGGGGGAAATCGCCCCGGGCCTCGGCGGCCGGCGGATGGGCATGGCCGGTGAGCGCCGCCAGGCTGGCCTGCACGTGGTTGGCGTTGCCGTGCGTCAGGGAACGGATGACGGCCAGCTTGTGGGCGATCCGCGCCGAGAGGGGCAACAGCTCGCTGAAGTGGACGCCGGGACTCGATGTGGCGATGGCGCCGAACTCGCCGCGCGCCTGCTCCGGACCGTCCGGCTTGGGGTCCCACGTCTCCTGCTGCGCATGGCCGCCGTGCAGGTAGAGAACAATGACCGACCTGGCGCGGCCGAACGAGCGCGGCGCGGCCGGACGCTCCTGAGCGCGAGCCCGGAGGAGATCGGCGAGGCCGAGCGAGAGCCCGAACGCGGCGCCGAGCGAGAGAGCGTCGCGGCGAGTGAGGCGGTCGGACCTTGACGACCCGTGGAGCATGAGTGACCCCGAAAGTCTACTTCGCCTTCGACACGTGGTGAATCTTGTCGACGCCGGCGCTGCGGGCCGCGTCCTGGATCGTGATGAACTCTCCCCAGCTGACATCGCGCGCGTCGAGCAATACCTCCGTGCGGATCGTATCCCCTTTGACCTCACGCCGCAACTCCTCCGCCAGCCGCGCCTTGTCGATCTTGCCCTCCGCGTCGGTAACGTCGCGGGTCGTATTCTCGATCTGGATCGTCAGCTTGCCGCCCGCGTCCTTGAAGGCCCGGACGCGGACCATCCGCTGCTTGATCTCCGCGGCGCTCACCTGCCGCGCTTTCTTCCCTTCCGCCTTCGCTTCCGGAACTTCCACGACTTTTTGCACCGCGAGCGCATACGTTGTCGTCAGGATGAAGAAGATCAGCAAGACGAGACAGACATCGATCAACGCGTTCATGTCGAGGTTGGTCGGCTCCTCATGGCGCGGCGGACCCAGCTCGTCCAGCTCCTCGACCAGCTCGGCGAACTGCGGATGGTTCTCGAGCGCTTGCCAGGATGTCTCGCCCTCGCCGCGCACCTCATCGGCCGCGTCCCAGCGACCGTCGCGCAGACCGTCGGCGATCTGCTGGGCGCTGATGCCGCTCAGCAGTTTGGGAGAACCGGCGTGGCGGATTTGGTAGGCCATGGTATCACGATCGCTTCGGTTCACTCACCTCGGCCAGGATCACGAGCTTGAGGGGCGCCTTCCCCGGCCGGCTCGCGTTCATCTGCTTCTCCAGTCCTTGCAGTTCCAGCGTCAACTCCTGGATCGTCTGCAGTGGCAGGTTGACGTCGCCGCGGATGCGGATGCGCAGCGGTCCCTCGCGTGGATCGAACGTCGTCTTCATCTGCCGCGCCAGATCTTGCCAGTTCGTGGTCGGCGCCAGGAGCGTGTCCTTTTCGTCGCCGAAGGAAAACCAGGGCAAGGGGGCGCCGTCCGGCCCCTTCTCGATCGCGCCGGCGATGCTCTTATTGTCCACGCCGACCCAGAACATGTCCTTGCCGATCTCCGCGAGCTGATGCTCGGCCGGGGGCGTGTTGATCGGCGAGATGATGCCGGAGGCGACCGACGCCGTCATCATGAAGAAGATGAGGAGGACGAGGCTGATGTCGATGAGCGGGATCATGTCGACGTCGTCATCGTCCTCGTCGCGCCGCTTGCCCCACGCGACCTCCAACTCGACCGGCTCCATCGCCTCGGCGGTGTCCTCCGCGTCCATCGGCTCGGAGCGCGGCAGGTAGGGAGCGAAGGCGCCGACCTCGATCAGCGGCAGCCACTTTTGCCCCCCCGCCAGGCGCACGCGGTCATCGGAGAGCAGCCGCCCCTGCTGTAGCCAGTCGGCGACGACGGCGAACGGCACGTCCTTGTAGACGGTGTTGCCGTCCAGGATCCAGACGTCGAGCAGTTTCTGGCTCGCTGCCATGGTGATCACCCTTGGGCCGCGCTCGCAATCAACAAACGTCAGCGCCGGGTCACGGCGGTTTCGGCTGGGGGCGCGGTTTTCGCCGGCGCGGGTGCGATCTTTTGCGCCTGGACCAGGAGCATCAGCTTGCCGGCGGCGCTTTTCGCCTTGATCTCGAAGTTGCCGATCCACGCCTTGAACAGCACGTGGGCGAAGACCAGCGGAATGGCGGTGACGAGGCCGAGCGCGGTGGCGAACAAGGCAAGGCCGATGGCGCCGCTCTTGGAGGTGATCGCCTGCCCCTTGGAGGTCAGCTCCTGAATCTCCGAGAAGGTGCCGATCATGCTGATGACCGTTCCCAGAAGGCCCACCATCGTGGCGATCTTGGCGATGGCGAGGATGGTGGGGAGCAGGAAGTTGAGATCGGGCAGGACCTCCAGCTCCATGCTGTTGGCCATGGCGCGGCGCATGGCCGCCATCCCTTGCTTGCTGGTCTCGAGCCCGCCGGCGAGGATGCGCTTCGGAATCAGGCCCGGCTGGCCCTTGCAAAAGCGGGTCGCCCCGTCGACCCCTTCTTTGCTCAGCTTTTCTTGCAAGGCCGGCAACAGCGAACTCAGATCGGAGCTTGCCGAGCGGTTGAGCATGATGCGCCAGACGACGAGGGCGATCGCCGTGAGCGACATGCCGAACATGGGAAAGGCGAAATACCAGTCGCTGCGAATGAAGTCGAGAAAGACACTCATGGACGATCCTGTGCGAGAAAACGGCAGGCGGCGAAAATCGGCGTCAGGGCGGCTGCCGCGGTATTCTCTTTGTAACGGGATTTCAGCGTCGCCGCCAGCGGATACTACCTTGCCGCGGTCAGCTTGCCCACGTCCCAGATGTGCAGCTCCATCGGCTTACGGCGGCGGCTCTGATCGAACATGTCGGGCGTCACACTGCAGGCAAGTGCGGCGCCGTCCCTCGCCAGCGCCATGCCGTTGATCGACGATTTCCCGGTCAGTTGCCGCAGCACCGTGTGCCGCCCGCTTCCGAGGTCCAGCGCCTCGATGCGGCCCGCGAGACCGCCAAAGAGCACGCGATGGCGCTGTTCGTCCACGGCCAGACCATAGATGTAACCGGACGGCGTGGATTGAGGGCCCGGCGTGTCGACGCGGAAGACCGGCGCCGGCATGTAGTCGCTGGCTGTTTGCAACGCGTCCGGCGCGTAGACGCGCAGACCGCCGCTCGTGCCGAGACAAAGAAGCCCCTCGCGGCTGACGTCCATGCAGAAGCCGATCTCCGAGCCGCGTGCCGGGACCTGACCAGTCTCCGCTCGCTCGCGCTGCCTGGCCATTTCCGCGCGGGAGCGTTCCAGGTTTTCTTGCAGGTTCGCCTGCATCTGCTCCAGTTGCGCAACCAGTTCCGCTCCCGTCTTCCCCATCTGCCGCAGCGTCTGTTCGAGCATGGGCCGCATCTTTTCCATCTGTTCCCGCATGGTCTTCTCGTACGCTTCGGCGTCGAAGTCGGCGAAGCTTCGGCGCAGCCCCGCCAGCTCCATGCGCCGCCGCGCTTCCACCTCCTTCTCGTCGCCCAGGACCAGCGTCTTGCGCACGGCCCCGCTCTCCATATCGAGCACACGCAAGCAATGGAGGTCGTCGACAATCGCGAGCGTTCCATCCGGCAAAACGGCGCCGAGCTTGGCGTTTTCCAGCGCGAGCGGGACGCGCTCCCCGCCCTCCAGCGCCGCGACATAGCTGTCCTGGCCGCCGAGCGTGATGAAGCGCTTTTCGTCGGCCGAGAAGCCGACCCAGGAGACGATGGCGCGATGGGGGATGTCGAGGACCAACCGTTTCTCGGCGAGGTCCCAGAGCCGGGCGTGCCAGTCGCCGCAGGCATGGGCGACACCGAGAAACCGCCCCGACAGGCTGCGGACGAGCCGGTACACGCTTGCCCCCGGATCGATGCCGACTGGCTGCGGCTTGGTCCATGGGGGAGAATAATGCTCCAGGGGACAGGGCTGGCTGGCTACCGCGTCGGCCCAGCAGATGTAAAAGCCGGAGCCGGAGTCGGGACACAGATACGGCACGAAACCGGCGAGTGTCTTGGCGGCGCGCGTTTCCCAGACGAGGAGCGTCCCCTCGCTTAGCCAGCGCCGCATCTGCGCCGCGTCCTCATCGGCGACCGCTTGCTTGCGGGCGTTCTCGCCGCTCAGATCCGGGACATGAGTGAAGTCGTCCCATTGCTCGATGTTGTCCGTGTCGCCCTGCATCAGGTATTCGTAGGCGGTCTCGGCGTTCGCGAGATTCAACAGGTCCGCGAAGCGCGACAGCGTCTCGCTCGCGAAGACGGTCTGGGCGGCGCGTTCGGGGGAGAGCAACTCTTCCAACTCCGGCAGGCGGGACACGTCCGCCAGCAGATGGGCGATCCGCTCGGGACGGCCGCGCAGCTTTCGTCTGGCGCCGGCGGAGACCGGCTCGAAGTAGTCGGGGCGGGAGTTGTACTGGTCGATCAGCTTGCCGTCGCGGTAAAAGCGGTAGGCGAAGATATCGTCATCGTGAACCAGGACGTGGAGCAGTTCCCCCGGCAGCCGCCTGGCGAAGACGGCGGGCAGGCGCTCGTCCTGTCCGTTGTCGGGAGGGTAGACGGCGATCCAGCCTCGCAGCGCCGGGCCGACCAGGAAGCGCGCCTTCTGCTTGCGAGCGATGGCGTCGGTGGCGGCGAGGACGGCTGGGCGATCGGCCGAGCGGACATGGATGGAGCCGTAGAAGGAGCCCATGATGGTTGCCCTTGAGATTCGCTACGAGAGCTTCTAATCGCGGGCCTTCTTCGTTTTCTTTTTCTCGACGTTTGTCGGCGGCACAAAACGAGGATCAGCGGGCCGCGCGGACGAGAGGGGCGCCTCGTCCCCCGTCTGCTTCTGCAAGCGCCGGAGCAGGTCCATCAAATGTTCTACGCGCCTGGCCTGTGCCGGGTCAGCGGCCAGATCCGCGCGCTCCTCGGGGTCGGTTTCGAGGTCGAAGAGCTGCGTCTTGTTGATCTTGGGATAGCGGATCAAGTGCCAGCGCTCGTCGCGCACCGAACGCTGCACGTCGCGATAAGCGCAGAGGAGCGACTCGCGCAGCCTGGTCGCCTTGCCGCGCAGGAGCGGCGCGAGGCTCTTGCCCTCGACCTCGGCGGGGATCTCGCTGCCGGTCAGGTCCAGAACGGTCGGGCAGATGTCGAGCAGATAGCAGAGAGCGTCGGACGTTTTTCCCCTTCGGCAGCCCGGGCCCGGCGACGATCAGCGGCGCCCGCATCGAATGGTCGTACAGGTTCTGCTTGCCCAGGAGGCCGTGGCTGCCGATGGCCAGGCCGTGGTCGCTGGCGAAGATGATGATGGTGTTTTCCAGGAGCCCCGCTTCCTCCAGCGCGGCGAGGATGCGGCCGACCTGCGCGTCCATCAAGGTGATGCAGGCGTAGTAATCGGCGAGGGCCTGGCGAACGTCCTTCTCGGTGCGCGGCCAGGGGAGGAGCTTTTCGTCGCGCACGGTCATCTCGCCGTTGTCGAAAGGATGAACCGGGAGAAAGTTGGCCGGCAGCGGCGGCTTGTGGGCGTCGTAGTAGTCGTGCAGCTCCTTGGTGGCGACGCGTGGGTCATGCGGCGAGGTGAACGCGACGTAGGCGAGGAACGGCTGGCCCCGCTTCTGCTTCTTGATGAACGCGACCGCTTCATCCGCGAACTGGACGGCCGCGTGCTTGGCGGACTTGCCGAGGTCGCGGACCTTGGCGCCGCGGGCAAAGTCCGCGACAGGGAGCGCCAGCGGATTGCCCATGCCGCCGAAGAAGACGGAGTCGCCGAGTTGAAAGGAGCGGAGGGCGGAGGGCCGGCCGTTGTGCCACTTGCCGGTCATGAAGGTCGCGTAGCCGAGGCGCGTGAGAACCTCGGGCCAGGTCGTCTGCTTGTCGAGGTTCTCGCGGACGCGAAACAGCGTGCGGCCGCTGAGGATCATGGCGCGGGACGGAACGCAGATGGCGCCCTGCATGCCGCCCATGCAGTAGGCCCGGCTGAAGAACGTCCCGTTCTTGACGAGGCGATCGAGAGCCGGCGTCTTGATTTGTTTGTTCCCAAGCGCGGCGATGGTATCGGCACGCTGATCGTCGGAGAGGATGAAGACGACGTTCGGCCGGGCGCCGGCGTGGAGCGGCGCGGCGAGGAGAAAGGACGCGAGGGCGAAGTAGAAGCGAATCATGACGATGTCCGGTCAACCGGTTTGTTTCAACGTTTCAAAACGGGGACGCGACTCCAGAGTCGCGTCCCCGTTTTGAAACTTTAACGCTCGGCGGGCTCGAGGAGGACCGTAACCGACTGGTAAGGAAACAGGAGACGATCCTCATTGTTGACGTCGATGACGACGGTGTAGGCGCCGGTCTTCGCGCCATCGAGGCGGACCTCGGATACCTTCCCCGTGAACATTTTCTTGGGACCGGAGTTGAGGGCGCCGCGTGCCGGTTGACCGATCTTGACGCCTGCGATGTCCGATTCAGCGACCTTTGTCAAAACGTGCATCCTTCTCAGGTCGGAGGCGATGAGAAAGAGGGAGGGCGCCTTCAGGGTCGCCACGACGGTCTGGCCGACGTTCACCCGGCGCTCGATGACGACGCCGTCGACCGGCGCGACGATCCGGCAAAAGCCGAGATTGATTTCCGCTTCCCGGAGGGCCGCCCGCCCCTGGGCGATGGCGGCCTTGCG
Source organism: Gemmataceae bacterium (assembly GCA_046350295.1). Lineage (GTDB taxonomy): Bacteria > Planctomycetota > Planctomycetia > Gemmatales > Gemmataceae > JAXMAR01. Next base: position 40,911 of record JAXMAR010000014.1, on the reverse strand, counting down.
GACTTCGACCATGCCCTGCGCCGTGTCGGCGGCGGTCCTGCCGCGTTCGGCCTCCTCAAGTGGCACGGCGCCTGTTCGCCGGAGCTGCTCCAGTCGCTCCGCGTTGCGCATGGCCCCTTTCGCCTTGGCGAGGGCGACGTTCAGCTCCGCTTCGGCCCGGACGAGGGCCGCCTTGGCGGCCTCCAGGCGCCCTTCGAACAGGGAGCTGTCAATCTCGGCGAGCAGCGTCCCCGCTTTCACTTCGCTGCCCGCGGAGAGCGTCCTTGTCTTGTCCTTGGGATCGGCCCCGAGGCGCACGATCCTGCCGGAGACCTGGGCGCCGATGTCGACCACCTCCGTCGGCTCCAGCCGGCCCAGCAAGCGAAGGCCGCGCGGCTTGACGTCCTTGTCCTGTCCGCGAACGGATGCGTAACCGGCGAGAAGGCCGATCAGCGCAAGAGGGAGGAAACGGCTCATGGGAGTCTCCCGCCGAAGAAGGGATGCGCGAAGGCGATGGTACGATTGTGACGCGCCGCGGGAAGGAGAACAATAGCCGAGCGAGCCCTTGTGCATCCAACGCCTTGGTTGACAGCAACACGACGGCAAACCACGGCCTCCCCGGCATGGACGTCCCTTTGCGCGAAGAGACGCTCCCCATCCACGGCATCCGCATCCTCTTCGGCAACACGACGCCGGAACGCGTCCACCTGGAACCCGGCGGCGAGGCGCTGAAGCTGAGGCGCGAGGGGGAGCGGGCGTGGGTAGAAGTGCCACGGCTGGAGATGCGGGCGATTGTGGTCGGGGAATGACATAGGCGCCTTGGAAAGCGCCGCCACGCAAACCAAACGCAATCAGTCGTCGAATCATCCTCCCGAAACGGCGGCAACGGCGCGGAGCCCGTCCAACGGCATTGCAACAATCCACATTTCCGCTTATCGTGACGCCATGAGTACACAGACTCTTTCCGAGACTCCGCCCGTCATTGGCGAGTTCATCGCCATCAAGCCCGGCTTTTGCGGCGGCAAGCCTCACATCACCGGGCAGCGCGTCAAGGTCCAGCACATCGCCGTCTGGCATGAGCGCATGGGCATGACGCCGGAGGAGATCGTCGCGACCTATCCGACCTTGACGCTTCCCGCCGTACACGCCGCCCTGGCGTACTACCATAGCCACCGCGCCGAAATCGACGCTGACATCGAAGCGGACGAGCGTTTCGTCGCCGAATTGAATGCGAAAGTCGGTCCCTCCCTTCTCCAGGCCAAGCTCGATACGCTCCATGCCGCGCACGATCAAGTTCCACCTGGATGAAAACTGCGATCCGCGCATCGCGGTAGGCCTTCGACTTCATGGCATCAATATCATCACCGCCGCTGAAGCCGACTTGTTGGCCGCCTCGGACGAAGACCATCTTGCGTACATGCGCGCCGAGGCAAGAAGTCTCATTACGCAGGACGCCGATTTCCTGCGGATCGCAGCCAACCGCGAAGAACACCCTGGCATCCTCTATTATGCGCAGCAAACACGCACGATAGGCGACGTCATCCGCGCCGTTCGTCTCTATTGGGAATTGTGCGACCTCGGCGAACTCCACAACCGCGTCGAGTACCTGTAATAAACGGCCGGCTTGCGTGGAATCCGCCCCCGATATTTTCCGTGACGCCGCACGCGGCCCCGGACTAATATCACAACAGGGCCGTCACGAACTCGCGATCACGCTCTCACGAAGGAACACATCCACATGTCCCGAATCCTTTCCGCCAGCTTCGTCCCCGCTCTTCTCGCCATCCTCGCTCTGGCGCCGTCCGCCTCCGCCCAGACCGACGCCAAGCCCGCCAACCGCGTCGAGTGGGAGGGCTGGAAGTTCAACTGGTCCGTTCGCAAGCGCGAGGCCCTCGTCCTCACCGACGTCTCCTTCCGCGGCAAGAGCGTCCTCAAGTACGCCGGGCTCGCCGAATTGCTCACCGCCTACGATCAGGGCGAGCCGCGGCCGCGCGATTTCGAGCAGGGCTACGAGGTCATCACGCTCAAGCCCGGCGTCGATTGCTCCTCCGGCGAATCGTGCAAGGTCTTCAACGTCGATGGCAAGGAATCCGGCAAGGACGCCCAGGCGCAGGTGATGATGCACGAGGAACGCACCGGCCCCAACTACCTCGGCGGCTTCGGCCGCACCCCCGGCAAGACTCTCGTCCTCTGGATGGCCCTGCGCTTCACCGGCGGCGAGGACGGCTACACCTTCCTCGTCCGCTGGAAGTTCCGCGATGACGGCATGCTCATCCCCGAAGTCGGCGCCACCGGCGTGCCGCAATTCCTCGCGACCGGCGATTCCTCTCCCACCGGCGCCCTCATCGGCCTCAAGGGCAAGGACAAGGAAAAGGTCTTCGCCCCCTCCCACATCCACGGCTTCCTCTATCGCCTCCATTTCGCCATCGACGGCGACGAGAACACCGTCGAGGAGTTCAACTGGGACGGCGACCCCAAGTCCGGCACGGCCAAATGCGCCTGGACGCCGATCCTCAAGGAGACGGGCCGCCCCGGCAATCGCGACACCTTCCGCTCTTGGCGCGTCGTCAACTACAAGTCCAAGAACGCCCTCGGCCTGCCGCGTTCCTACCAGCTGATCCCGGGCGCGACCGGCGTCTTTCGCAGCGCCAAGAAGGACGAGGCGACCGCCAAGAAGGACCTGTGGGTCACCGCCTTCAAGCCCGGCGAGACGGGCGGCATGGACGACCTGGCCCGCTACGCCAACGACGAGCCGGTGAAGGACAAAAGTGTGGTAGTCTGGTACTGGCTGATGATGCACCACATGCCGCGCGCCGAGGACTATCTGCACCAGCCCATCATCTGGAAGAGCTTCGAGCTGATGCCGCGCGATTTTCTCGATACCAGTCCGCTGATTCCGGGGAAGAAGTGAGTGCGAGGGAAACCATGATATGAGAGCGTGCCTTGCGTCGATCGCGGCGCTGCTGTGCCTCATCCTCCCGGAAAAGGGGGACGCCTGCCGGCGCCGCTGCGTCCGGCAGGTCTGTGCTCCGGCGCCACTCCGTCTGCCCAAGGAAGCCATAGCGCCGCGTGATTTCGCGCTGATCCCGGCGCTGGGCGGACCGGAGACGTACTTCGCCACCATGGCTGAGGCGGTGGCGGCCGCGCGCGACCGCGACGTCGTCGAGGTCCGCGGCAACGGCCCCTACATCGCCAGCGGACTGATCATCAAGGGAAAGGAACTGACGATCCGCGCCGGCGAAGGCTATGACCCCGTCATCCGGCCAAGACCCGAGGACGTCAGGACCGGGAAGACATACCTGTTCATCACCGATTCGCCGATCCACGTTCGCGGGCTGACGCTGGACGGCGTCGGACTCAGATTCTGACATGGGCGGCTGTAGCCGGGAGGGCGAGGCTCCTGCCGAGCCGAGGCTGTCGGCGACTGGCTCGGCAGGAGCCTCGCCCTCCCGCTATCACGTCGGCGCGAACGCTCACCGCCGCAGCGTCATCTCCTTCTCCTCGCGCTTGCCGTCGCGCAGGATCAGGATGCGCACCTTCTCGCCGACCAGGTAGTTGGTCTGCACGAAGCGGTTGAACGCCAGCATGTCCATCTCCGGTTCCTTGCCGTCGATGCCGACGATGATGTCGCCCCCCTTGATGCCCGCTTCCTTGGCGGCCGTTCCGACCGTCTCCTTCTGGCGGAACGCGAGCTGCTTGGTGGAGAGGCCGAGCTTGACGCGTTCGGCGGCGTCGAGGTCCGTTCCGCTCAAACGCGCCGAAGGGACCAGGTTCTGCGCCGAGGGACGCCAGAGCAGGCTGGAGCGGCGCCAGCCCTCCGGCAGCGGCAACTTCGCGGACATCTTCTCGCCGCCGCGCTCCCAGGCGATGTCGACAACCCCGTTGCGCGGCGACTTGTCCAGGGCGAACTGCACGTCCGCGAAGGAATGGACCGGGATGCCGTTGAGGGCCCGCAGCGTGTCGCCGGCCTTCAGCCCGATGCCGGCGGCCGGAGTCGTTCCATCCTTCACCGAGGCCGGGTCCGCCTCGTCTGCCCCCCCCTTCACCGAAATGAAGCGCGTATCCTTGTCGCGCACCTTCTTGACCACGTTGCCGCGGTGCACCTCCAGCTCCATTCCCAGGTTCTCGGGCAGGGGATAGCGCCAGGGGGAATCCGCGGTCCAGCCGCCCTTCTTCTTCAGCTCGACGTTGAGGGTCTCGCGCACCTGGTGGCAGTGGACGCAACCGCCGCGCCGCCCGCCCCCCACGCTCGCCTGCACGTCCCGGATGAAGCGCGGCGACCCCGCGATCCGCGGCGCGAACTGCTTCTCCGCCTTCTCGTGCATCGCCAGCACCGACTGCATCGTGTAACGCAGCCCCTCCAGCGATTGCCGCGCATCCGGCCCCTCCGGCCCCCGGCCGCAATAGCGGGCATAGACCTTCTCCTCCGCGTTCAGGAAGAAGATCATCATCGTGAGGTCGTAGTCGAACTCGAAGAGGTTGAGGTCCTGCGTATCGATGCGGGTCAGCCGGACGAGGACGAACTTGTCGGCGACGTCTTTGATCTTCTCGAGACGGACAACCTGCCCGTCAAAAAAGCGGCAGTCCACTCAAGGCACGCAGCGCAGGACGACCATCATCGGCTTGCCGGTCCTCTTCGCCTCCGCCTTGCCCGCGGCCAGGCTGGGCAGCCAGCCGAAGCGCGCCGAGGGATCGCCGAACTTGCCCCCCTTGAACTGGGCCAGCGCCTGCTCGGCGGACAGAGCGACGGTGGAGAGAGCGATGACCAGGATAGAACGCGACAGCATGCTGAGTCTCCAAAGGAGGCCGCGGATGGAGAGAAAACCGAGCGCAGGTACGGGAAAAACCCCCAAAAAGTATAGAATCCGCCGCGTGAAAGAAAAATGAGAATCAGAGTCGCGTTCCCCGCGTCGTTACAATAGCAGCAACTCTCTTCGGAGGCTGCCATGCCCCTGCGCGACCATTTCAAGCCGCCCCTGCCACCCCTCTTTCGCTGGGAGAGCTTTCACGCGCAGTGGGCCAGCAAGATGGTCGATCAGCTCAACGAGCACGTCCTCCCCGAGCGCTACGTGGCGGCGCCCCTGATCAGCCTGGAAAGTGGCATCGAAGTCGATGTCGGCAGCTTCGAGGATTTGAGCGCCGCGAACGGCGCCGGCGGCATCGCCACCTTCGCCCCACCCAAAGCGAAGGTCGAGATGGCCATCGACTTCACCGGCCTGGATACGTTCGAGGTCCGTATCAATGAGACGGCGACCGCCCGCCTCGCCGCCGCCGTGGAACTGGTAAGCCCCGCCAACAAGGACCGCCCCGCCAATCGCGAAGCGTTCGCGCGCAAATGCGCGAGCTACTTGCAGGAAGGCGCGTCGGTCGTCATTGTCGATGTCGTGACGGAGCGTCAGGCCAACCTTATCCAGGAGTTGCTGGCGTTTTTCGACAAGAAGCCGCGCAAGGCCTGGGGCGTCGTGTTCCCGCTCTATGCCGTGGCGCTGCGGGCCGTGCGCGACGGCAAGAAGGTACGACTGCAAGGCTGGCCGGAGGAACTGCGCGTCGACGAGGCGCTGCCGACGCTTCCGCTCTGGCTCGCCGCCGACCTCGCCGTGCCGCTGGATCTCGAAGAGAGCTATCAAGCGACCGGCGTCAGCCTGCGCCTGCCTTTCGAACGGGCAGGCCGCCTGGCCTGCCGGGAGACGAGGCAGGCCAGGCGGCCTGCCCCACCAACCTCACCCCCGCCCCAGCGACCGCAAACGCCGCACCTGATACGCCGTGATGTAACCGAGCACGCCGAGCAAAGCGCGAAGATCGCGTGATGATGCAGTGGCTGCCGCCCCACGCAGACAGGCGTCGACGACCAGCACGCCGTACGCCGCCGCCGCAAACAGCGTCGTGAGCCAGACCAGCCGCCGGCTGCAGCCAGAGCCCGGCCCCGGCCACGAGAATCGCATACGTGACGATCACGGGCTCGCCAGCTTGTCATTGCTCCAGATGAGCAGCGTCAGCAGCAAAACGTCGCACGCCGACCAGACGACGCCGACCAGCACGGCCGCCACGCCGCGGTTGAGCATGCGCTGACACAGCCATGACACGGCGCCCCAACTCGCCAGGATCGCCAGCGTCTGCAAATGAAACGTAACTCCGACCCTGCGCTCAGGTAGTTCACCTGCACAATCACCGCGCACAAGGCGATCGCCGCCAGCCGCAGCGGCTGCGCCGGCTCCCGCCGCGCCCAGCGCTTCACACTCTGGCCGACACTGCCCCCCGGGCTCTCGATAGCCTCCCCGCGCAGGAAGCGCTCCAGATCCTCCGCGACCGCCTGCGCGCCTGGATAGCGTTCCTGCGGCCGCTTCTCCAAGCAAGCGCAGGCAAATCGTTTCGAGCGTGGCCGGAATCGCCTCGTAACTGTCGCGGCGGCGCCGGGTCGCGTTCCAGCACCTGGACCAGTGTGTCGAGCCGCCGTCTCGCCGCTGAACGGCGCCCGCCCCGTGAGCGTCGCGTAGCCAGCCGCCCAGGCCGTAGACATCGCTCGCGGGCGTCACGTGAGTACTGTGGCCCAACGCATGCTCGGGCGCCATGTACGCCGCTGTACCGAGCACGGCCCCGGTCGCGGTCTGCGCTTCGCCCCCTTCCAGCAGCTTGGCCAGACCGAAATCGGTGACATAGGGCCGTCCCTCCCCATCCAGGAGGATATTGCCCGGCTTCAGGTCCCGGTGGATCACCCCCGCGCCGTGCAGATACGCGACGGCGCGCGCCACCGCCGCGAGGAGCCGGGCCGCGACCTCCGGCTCGAGCGGCCCGCGCTCCAGCACGGCGGCCAGACTCGTTCCCGCGACGTATTGCATCGAGAAGAACGGCAGCCCGTTCCATTCGCCGGTCTCGAAGAGGGGCACGACGTTCGGGTGCTGCAACCGCGCCGCCGCCCGGATCTCCGCTTGAAAGCGCCGCACGTGGTCGGGGGAGGCCAGGTGATTGACAAGGATCATCTTGAGGGCGACGATCCGCTCGGGATCGGTCTGCCTCGCCTTGAAAACGACCCCCATCCCGCCCCGGCCGACCTCCTCGAGCAGCTCATATTTGCCGACGGCGCGCGTCGCCCACGGATCGACGGCCGGATCGCCCGAAGGCGAAACGCGCGGCTCCGTGGCTCCATCGTCCAGGTTGGAATGCCGGGCAAGATCTTCCAGCCCGTCGAGGCAATCGAGGAACGGCGCCACATCGGCGAACGCCGCGTGATCGGGCGAGTCGCCGGCGTGCAAGGTCGCCAGGTACGCATCGAGGCGGCGTACCCTGTCGTCGTCGAAGGAGTCGTCCATGTCGCGTCTCTCAATCAGCGCCGAGCGCCGTCATGATCCCTTGCAGCTTTTCCACGGCCCGCAGCCACAGCATCTGCGCCGCCGGCCGGGAGCGATTCAGCCGTTGGGCGACCTGGTCAAAAGGCAGCCGCTGCAGGTTCCGCAGCATGATGACTTCGCGATGCTCCGCGCTGAGCTGCGCCAGCGCATCCGCCAGCGCCAGCTCGCGCTCCTTCCGCATCATCAACTGGCTCGGCGTCTCCTGCGCGGCCGGCAGCTGCGCGAGCGGCTCTCCTGCGTTCGATCCAGCGACGGGCTTCAGATGCGCCTCGCGGGCCACATCCCGCTTCGCCGTCCCATGATAGTCGCGGACAACGTTGGCCAGGTTGTGCTTGAGGATCTGCCGCAGCCAGCCGAGCCACTCGCCCGGCGTGGAACCACGGAAACGTTCGAAGCCGAGATGCGCCTCCAAGAGCGTCTGCTGCACCAGGTCGGAGGCGTCGACTTTCGCCTGGAGCTTTCCGCCGAGTTGGACGCGCGCCAGCAGCAAAAGATAATTGCGGCACTCGGCGAACAGGCGCTCCCGGGCTTGCGGCGCCGCCCGCCGCGCCTCGTCGAGCAGATGCGTCAGAATCGATTGCTCGCGCGACTCCATCCGCGCGATGATACCATCACGCTGCCGGCTGTGCCACGGTCGCTCCCCCATGAACCGCTTCCCCGAGAGCGTACGTCCGCTGCCGCAGGAACTCGACCTGCTGCTCCGCCTCCCCCTGGGCCTGCACCTCTTCCGCGCTCAGCGACTCGCCGACCGTCAGACGCACCCGGCTGCCGCGCTGCCGCACGATCTCGCGCACCAGAAGAAAGAGACCCAGGTCCGGGGCGACGCGGCGAACCGTCTGCAGCAGCAGGCTGGGCCGGCCGTGGACGAACACCGGCAACACCCGCGCGCCGCTCTTGCGGATCAACAGGCTCGTCCCCTTCTGCCAGGCCGCGTCGACCGGCCGATTCGGCTTCCCGGATGGAACGCAGCTCCCCTGCCCCGCCGGAAACAGGATGACGACGTGCCCCTGCTTGAGCCAGTCGATCGCCTCGCGGGCCGACTCGGAGCGGCTGCGGGCGCTGGGGCCGGTTCCGTCGTTGACGAAGATGCTGTGCTCCGCGATGCCCGGGATGCCGTCGAAGGTCGTCGTGAGCATCACCTTCACGTCGTCACGAACCTTGGTGATCATGTGGGCGATGGCCAGCCCGTCGATGCCGTGCAGCGGATGGTTGGCGACGACGACGAGCGGCCCAGTCCGCGGGATGCGCTCCAGGGCGGCGGCGGGAAACCGGACCCGCAGGCGGAAGGCGTCGACCGCCTTGCGGAAGAAGTGGACCGGCCGCCGGTCCCGCGCCAGCCGGCGAAAAATCTTGTCCGCCTTCTCGACGCCGAGCGTCCGGCCGAACAGCCGCGGGATCAGGTCGAGCGTCCGTAGCCCGGGCGCCTTCGGGTCGAGAAGCTGCACATCGAGTCGGCCATCGCGGATGCGGAACCGGGGATCCAGGGTCAGGTTCAAACCGAGAAGTTCGTTGGTCTTCATCTTTCCGTCCTCCAGGAGACATCAACCATCGCTCTATCTCCTCAGGCACGGAGCCGAACGAGATATAACGCGCCGCCCCATTTTTTTTTCTGACGAGGCGCACATCGGGATCTTGGTCCCCGATGCCCCGCCCCGTCCTCCGCCGGCTGTTTCGCGGACAGAGGCCCTCGCGCAACCCCTATCCCCCTCTCCCCCTGCCCGCCGCGCCCAAATCCCCGAGCCCGCACAACCCCTAACTCCGCCCTGGCCTCGCTCCCTTCGCTCGACGCCGCGGCCAAATGGTTTGACAGGTTTACCCCCTCCTTTATGATGGATGAAGCCCCATCTCTGCGCGGCTCTTCGAGGATCGTTCCCATGGCAAGCCTGAAAAAATCCAAGAAATCCGGCAAACCCTCCGCCGGCCTGGCCATCGCTCTCGTCTTCTTCATCCTCATCGCCATCGGCGCCGGCGTCTGGGGCTACTACGGCTACAAGGGACAGGATGAGCTCCGCGCCGCCGCGAAATCGGCCGAGGCCGCCAAGGCGGGCGAAGTCGCGGCCGCCAAGTATTTCCGCTTCCTCGCCATGGACTACGCCATGGCTCTGGGCCATCGGCTTCCGGGCGAATACGCCAAGGAATACCCCGAACTGCGCAAGAGCTTCTTCGAGTACCACGCGGCCCCGGATACCTCGCCTGATTTCAAGGTGCTTGGCGCCCCGACCGGCAAGGCCGGCGCCCCGGCCGCGGAAGACAAGAAGTTCGTCGAAGAGAATGCCAAGAACCTGAACTTCAACGACAAGACAAACCTCTACGAAACCAACGTCATCGAGCTGCGCAAGGCGGCCGACAAGCGCGTCACCGACGCCGAAGCCGGCGCCGACGCCCGGGCCGATCTGGCCAAGAAGGCGACCGCCAGCTTCGATTCGCTCAACAAGAACCTGACCGCTTTCTGGGACAAGACCATCGACGAGATCAAGAAAGGCAACGCCGAAGCCATCGCCGCCGCCAAGGCGACCTACAAGCAGATGGAAACGGTCCTCGCCCAGAACCGTGAGCTGAACGACCAGATCCTCAAACTGACTGACGCCAAGGAAAAAGAGGAACGCAAACTCAACAAGAAGATCAAGGACCTGAACGACGAGCTCAAGACCGCCCTCGCCGATCGCCCCGAAGGGGGCGGCGCCGGCGCGGCCGCCGCCCGCGGCGAGCCCAACGCCCTCGTCCTCGACATCTCCGGCTTCCGTCCCCTGTGGGACCGGCCCCTCGGCGAGGTCACCAGCGTCGACCTGGCCGAGCGTCTGGTCTATGTCCGTCCCAACCGCAACGTCGACAAGCCGTTCAAGCCGGGGCTCACCTTCCTCGTCTTCGGCGCCGGCGCTGATGGTGGCGCCGCCGGGCAGCTCAAAGGCTCGCTCGAGGTCGTGCGCGGCTCCGGAGGCAGCTACGCCTGCCGCATCACCTCCTTCTACGACATCGAGCGCGGGGAGATCCAGCTCTCCGATCCCGCCAAGCTGGGCAGCATCCGCACCTCGAAAAACGCCCTCAAGGAAGGCGACCTGATCTTCAACATGTTCTTCGATACCCATGTCGCTCTCGCCGGCGTCTTCGATCTCGACGGCGAGCCCGCCGGTACGCCGGCCGGCCTCGCCCGCCAGCTCGAAAGCACGATCGCTTCCCTCAAGAACCGCGGCGTCACGGTCGACGCCTACGTCGATCCGATCACCGGCGAGGTCAAGGGCGCCATCACCGCCCGCACCCGCTTCCTCATCCGCGGCGACGACCTGGAGAGCGCCGCCCTCGACGCCGGCGGCAAGGCCCCGGCCCCCAAGGAGCCGAAAGAGCCCAAGGACAAGGACGGCAAGGAAATGGAGAAGAAGGAAGGCGCCCCCGCCGAGAAGGAGGAGCCGATGGGCCGCTCCTACGCCGAGGCCGTCAACCTGCTGCGGCGCCAATCCGTCGAGAAAGGCATGTTCATCATCTCCCGGGCGAACTTCAACACCGTCATCGGCTATTACCCGCTCCGCCACTTCGGCGAGACCGCCCGCCTCGTCCACCCGCCGACGCTCCTCACCGCCACCACGCTCGCCAGCGGCAAGCTCGGCTTCGTCGCCCGCGATGAGCCCAAGGTGGAAGACTTCAAGGGCGAATGGGAAGGCGGCGGCTGGGAGCTTTCCATCGCCGCCGACGGCAAGGCGAAGGCCAACCTCGTCACCGACAAGGGGGGCGTCCCCGAGGTCCGCATCGTTCCCGCCGAGCTTTCCAAGCGCGAAGGCAAGCTCGTCCTCAGCGTCACCGGCGCCACGCCCTTCGACCTCGTCGCCTCCATCAGCGCCGGCGGCACCGCCATCCAGCTCGAAGACCCCGCCGGCAAGATGAGCCCCTCGCGCGTAACACTCCGCAAACGGTAAGAACACGGCGTGGCTCCTTGCGATTTCGCCCGGCGCCCCGCCCCGAGGCCACGCCCCCTCACTCGTAGATCACCAGCGCCGCCGGCCGGTTCCGCACTTCGGCCGCCTCGCGCGCATGCGCCCGCGCGAACCAGTCCCCCGCGTCCCCGTGCAGCATGAAGCCGTGGTTCTCATGCTTGCCGTCCGTCCAGAACCGCACCGCCTCCGTGAAGTCCCACACGTTCACCTTCCCCTGGCTCGGCCCGTGCGCCAGGTAGATGGGCAAAAAGTCCGGGTCCGGGCCGTAGTACATTCCGCCGATCGCTTTCCAGAACTTGTCCTTGGCGTACTCGTACGCGTTCACCTCGTACTCCTCCCACGGCCGGTTGCACGGCTCCACCACCCACATGTTCGGTTGCTCCGGGTTGTGCTCCTTGATCGGCTTGTCGTAGTTCCGCACCACGAGCAGACGGGCGTCGAGGATGGTCGATCCCTTCGGAATGCTCGACAGGTCGACGCGCATGAGCGGGCTGCGGTGCCGCATGAACACCTCGTGCCCCGCATGGCGCCCTTCGTTCGTCGCCCGCTCGACGGTCATGCCGTCCGGCCCGTGACTGGACCAGTACGCGTCCTTCCAGCCCGCGTAGACCTTATCCGGACGCGCCGGGTCGAAGCCCTTCTCGCCGTCGCGCAGGATGGCGAGAACGGCGCGCGGATGCTTCTCCTTCAACTCCTCGTACCGCGCCCGGAACTCCTTCTCGACCTCGTCCAGCGTCTTCGCCGTCGGTTTCTTCGAGCTCGATTTCAGCGTCTTGCCTAGCTCGCGCACGCCGCTCACTTCGAGCTCCGTGCCGGCGACGCGAAACTTCGTGACCGCCGCCGGCTTTGTCTCCTTCGCCGCTGCGATGCGAATGTTGTCGACAAAAATCGATTCCCCCCCATGCGGGCCGTACATGAAGATCTCGAAGCGCACGACCTTCCCCAGCTTGTCGTTGATCGAATAGTGGTTCGGATCGTGCAGCGTGCCGACCACGGTGTTCGTCCCCGGCTGCAAGAACTCGGTCTTGGTCCAGCGGCTCACCGTCGCGTCCCAGCCCCCGCCGCGCCGGCTCTTCTCCTGCAGCACCGTGAAGCCGACCACGCAATGACGGCCCACCGTCACATCCGCCTTGAACGTCCAGTACGGCATCCAGTTGGCAGGGACGTTCGTCGTCGTGATCGTCGGCCAGCGCCCACCGGCGAAGGTGATCTTCAGGCTGTGCTTGCCCGAGGTCGCGTGCTCGGTCGAGCGCTCGATCCGGGCCGCCGGCTCCCTGGCTTTACCGGAATCGAGGTTGGACCAATCTTTCAAAGCGGCCGCGTCCTCGAAATCAAAGAGCAGACGCTCCGGTGGCGCCTTTTCCCCCGCGCCGAGCGGCGGCGGCGCGACAAAACAGAGGCACAGAAGTAGCGTGCGCATGTGGAAACTCCAGCGGATGCAAAGAACGACCGGCGCCAGGCGCCGGGGCGATGCCCGTTTCAAACGTTTGTCGACCGGCCGGACGCCCGTTTACACGGTTTGTCTTCGGTGCCATCGCGGCGCCGCCGCCGTCCGGGCGGGCCCATCTGTATTCTCGCTTCTCCCTGGCAACGTTGCGAGGTCCGTTGCAGCCTCATGAAGGAAGATACGTGCCCGGCGCGGCGCCAAAACGCGGCAGCGGTGTTTTCTATTGGTGGGGCTTTTCCCCTTCGTGTAGATTGGGGACACGACTCGTTCGCCAACGCTGCCCGCCGCCATGTGCCGCTTGCTTGTCCTTTCCTTTCTGCTCTTCGTCTCGCCCCTGCCCGCGCAGGACGCCGCCCCCATTCGCTTCCGCGACGCGACCAAGGACGCCGGACTCTACGACCCCATCGCCGGCATCATGGGCCACGGCGGCGCCTGGGGCGACTTCGACGGCGACGGCCTCATCGACCTCTTCGTCGGCGGCTTCTGCGATCGCCCCAACACCGAATACAAGCCGTCCGCCGGCCCCGTCCCCAGCCGCCTCTTCCGCAACCTCGGCAAGGGCAAGTTCCAGGAGATCAAGGACACGCCTCTCACCTTCTTCGGCCGCTCCAGCGGCGCCGTCTTCGCCGATCTGGACAATCGCTGCCGGCTCGATCTCTACGTCGCCAACAACACCAAGGGGAAGGCGGGTAAGCTCGGCGAGCCGCAACGCTCGGCGCAGCTCCGCTGGTCCAACCTCTTCCGCAACGACCCGGCCGGCTTCGTCGACATCTCCGAGAAGAGCGGCGCCTGCCCCAAGGGCCTGCGCACCGCCCGCAACATCGGCGTCTTCGACTACGACGGCGACGGCCTGCTCGACCTCTTCCTCGTCGAGGACCGCTTCATCGCCAAGCCACGCTCGATCCTCCTGCGCAATCTCGGCGGCCATCGCTTCGAGGACGTGACCAAGGAGGCGGGCCTGCCCGACGACATCTTCGGCCTCGGCCTCGCCGTCGCCGACTTGAACGGCGACGGCCGGCCCGATTTCTTCGTCGCCCACAGCAACCGCCTCTTCCTCAGCCAGGTGAAGGACGGCAAGACAAGCTACCGCGAGGCCACCGAGCTGCGTGACGTGCTCCAGTGGAAGCCGCTCGACCGCGAGGACTGGCCGTGCGGCGCCGCCTTCGCCGACCTGAACCGCGACGGCCGCCTCGACCTCGTCATCACCAGCCACAGCGTGAAGGCGCGCAACAAGGTCTTCCTCAACATGGGGCTCAAAGACGGCGTTCCGCAGTTTCGCGATATCACCACCGAAGCCGGCCTCGGCGACATCGTCCCGGTGAAATGTCCGCACGTCGAGGTGCAGGACTTCGACAACGACGGCTGGCCCGACATCTACACCACCGCCGCCTGGCTCGATGACAAGGGAAACGTGACCCCGCTCATCTACCGCCACCTCGGCGTCAAGGACGGCATCCCGCGCTTCGCCCCGCCCAGGAAGATCGAAGGCCCCATGGTCTACTACCCCGCCGGCCCCTCGGGCGATTACGACAACGACGGCAAGCTCGACCTCTTCCTCATCAACTGGTTCCAGGGCAACCATTGCCGCCTTCTGCACAACGAGAGCGCGAAAAAGAACTGGCTTCAGGTGCGGTTCGCCGGCAAGAAGATGAACCGCATGGGCATCGGCGTCCAGGTCAAGGTCTTCGCCGCGAAGACCACCGACCTGCTCGGTTTCCAGGAAATCACCACCGGCTACGGCTACGCCAGCGGCCAACCGGCGCTCGCCCATTTCGGCCTCGGCGACGTCATGGCGGTCGATGTGGAGTTGAAGCTGCCCGATGGCCGAATCGTACGTCGCGACGGTGTGGCGGCGAATCAACGAATAAACATTGCGGAACCCTGACCAACGAAAGGCGAGCCGGGTGGCGTAAGCCCCCGGAGGTTCCCTCAGCGACCGAATCCCTCTCCGGAGGCTTGCGCCGCCCGGCTCGCCTTTGCGACATGCGGAGAAAACCATGCGTCATCGTTATTCTCTCCTCATCCTCCTGCTTGTCTTTCTCGCCGCCGTCCCGGATACCCCGGCCCAGGACGAGGCGCTCTCCGCCAAAGCCGTGACCATCGAGTCGCCCGATTTCCTCAAACCACCCCCGGGCCTGGACGCCAAATCGTTCACCCTCGCCAAGACCGCCCCCAAGGTGGACGTCTGCCTCTTCCCCGGCCTCAAGGACCGCGGCAAGGGGACGCTCTGGTCCAGCTGGGGGGACGGCCTCATCGCGAGGAGCGGCAAGTACTACACCTCTGTCGGCGACCATCTCGGCATCGACGCGAACTGCCACGTCTACGAATACAACCCGTCCACCAACGTCCTCACCCGCGTCGTCGACGTCCTCCAGGCGATCATGCAGATGCTCGGCCTCTTCGGGCACGGCAAGATCCACTCCGGCCTGCACGAAGCGGACGACGGCAAAATCTACTTCACCACCTACTGGGGCAAACCGAAAGAAGTCGACGCCGCCTTCACCAAGGGCTACCCCGGCTCACTGCTTCTGCGCTTCGATCCGAAGACGGGCAAGACGGAGAACCTCGGCGCCATCGTCCCCAAGCAAGGTCTGCCGGCGTCGTTCTTTGATTCCTCGCGCCAGCTCCTCTACTTCCACTCCGTCTACAAGGGGGACATCGCGGTTTACGACATCGCCGCCGCCAAGGTCAAGTTCCAGGGTGGCGCCGACAGTTCCGCCGCCCATCGCACCTTCTTCAAGGACGCCAAGGGCCGCGTCTTCTTCAGCGGCAAGGCCGGCCTCAACTACTACGATCCCGAGACGAACAAGATCGTCGAGACGAAAATCACGCTGCCCGCCGCGAAGAGCGCCAAGAAGGAAGCGACGCTGCGCGCCGCGGCTCCACGGCCGACCAAGGAGGGGACCGTCTACGGCATGACGGCGGCCGGCGAGCTGTTCGCCTTCGACTCGAAGACCGAGCGCGTCAAGGACCTGGGCCCGAACTGGGGCGCCGGCGATTACACGGCGGTGATGGCGCTCAGCCCGGACGAGAAATACCTGTACTACGCGCCCGGGGCGCACGGCAGCGGCGCGAAGTCGGGCGCGCCCGTCGTCCAGTACAACATCGCGAGCGGCGAGCGCAAGGCCCTCGCCTTTTTGCAGCAACCCCTTCTCGCCAAGCTGAGCTGGCCCATCGGCGGCACGTACAACCTCCAGATCGACGCCAAAGGGGAAACGCTCTTCTGCACCTTCAACGGCGCAGCGCCCGGGGCACGCAGCCCCTTCGGCAGACCGGCGGTCGTCGTGCTCCACATTCCGGAAAGCGAGCGGCGCTGACCGGCAAAGAGTTTCTCGCAAAGGCGCAAAGAGCGCAAAGAGCGAAGGACGCGGAGGAGCAGCATAACCTGGAAGTCTCTTTTGCCCCTTTGCGATCTTTGCGCCTTGGCGAGAAACCGAGGCGTCCGAATCCCGCGAGCGCATGCTTCGATCCCAACGCATTCCCCTCTGGCTCAAGCTCGCGTACACGGCCTTTTGCGCCGTTCTCGTCCCCGTCTACTGGAGCGCGTACGGTCCCACCAACTTCCTGTACTTTTGCGACGCCGCGCTGTTGATCGCCCTCCCCGGACTCTGGCTCGAGAACGCTCTCCTCCTCTCCGCGCCGGCGGTCGGCATCACGATTCCCCAAGCGATCTGGGTGCTCGATTTCATCGGCGGTCTGTTCGGCGCTCCGCTCACCCACATGACCGACTACATGTTCAATCCGGGCCTCGCGCTGTTCACCCGCTTCCTCTCCTTCTTCCACTTCTGGCTGCCGTTTCTCCTCCTCTGGGCCGTGGCCCGCCTTGGCTACGACCGCCGCGCCTTCGCCGTGTGGACCGTTTTCGCCCTCGTCCTTCTCTTCGTGTGCTACTTCCTGATGCCGGCGCCCCCGCCCCCCGCCGACAATCCCAACCTGCCCGTCAACATCAATTACGTCTACGGCCTGAGCGACGACAAGCCGCAAACTTGGCTTCCCACCGACGCCTGGTTCAGCCTGCTGCTCGTCGGCCTGCCGGTTCTCGTCTTCTTGCCCACGCATCTTGTGTTGAGCCGGTGGTTTGGTCGGCGGAGCCCGGACCCGCATGCGCGGCTGGCGTGAGTCTCGAGTCGCCGCGTTCTTCAAGCGATTTTTTCCCTCGCCTTAGCGAATAAGATAACTCTCGTATTCGAAAAAAAGAACCAGCATTACTTTTCCGTTTTTAACACGTTTTCTGGTTGCATTTCACTGGTCCGACCGCGACTATTAGGGGTTTCCTTGGCGCCCCGGGATCACGTCCCTGCTCCCGAGGAAGAGATTCCCCCGATTCGTTACCCCAGATGTTCTTAGTCGTTCGCGATCGCCCACTCTTGGCCCTCCGTTCTTGGCTGCGTTGGGCGCATCGCCATACAAGGCGACACGCATGAGCTGGAACCCGTTCTCCCGTCCGGGAAAGAAAGCCGCCAAAACCAGAGCGTCCGGCAAGCGACCCTGGCGCCGCGAGCTCCAGCTCGAAGCGCTCGAGCCGCGCCTGGCCCCCACGGGCAGCAACATGGACGCCTTCGCGCTGCCGCTGACCTTCGAGGCCAACCGCGGGCAAGCCGACGCGCAGACCCAATTCCTGTCGCGCGGGCCCGGCTTTTCCCTCTACTTCACGGCAGAGCAGGCGATCGTCCAGCTGCCCCCCGCCGGCGCCGACGCCGCGGCGCCTCTCGTCTCCATGCAATTCGTCGGCTCGCAGCAGGCCGACCTTGCGGGCGGCGACCCGCTGACCGGTGTCAGCAATTACCTTCTCGGCGCCGATCCGACGGCGTGGATCACCGATGTGCCGAACTTCGGTAGCGTCTCCTACCAGCATCTCTACCAGGGCGTCGATCTGACGTTCCACGGCAATCCGCAGCAGCTGCAATACGACTTCACCGTGGCGCCCGGCGCCGACGCCGGGCAGATCGAGCTGAACTTCGCCGGGGCCGACCAGCTGAGCCTCGACGACCAAGGGAACCTGGTGATCAGCGCCGGGGGCGCCCAGATGCTGGCCCACGCGCCGTTCCTCTACCAGGACATCGATAACGTCCGCCAGAGCGTGGAGGGACACTTCACGCTCCTCGGCCCGACCGAGGTCGGTTTTACGATCGGCGCGTACGACCCAAGCCGGACGCTCGTCATCGACCCGACATTGACCTACTCGACCTACCTGGGCGGCATCAGCACGGACGAGGCCCTGGCCATCGCGGTGGATGCGTCGGGCAATACCTATCTCACCGGCTTGACAGGCTCCTCCGCCGCCAACTTCGGTCCCACGGCCGGCGCCTTCCAGACCGTGTACAGCGGTAGCACCGATGTCTTCGTGACCAAGCTGAACGCCGCGGGTACCGCGAAGGTCTACTCGACCTACATCGGCGGGACCGGCACGGACGAGGGCTTCGGCATCGCCGTCGATGCCGCGGGGAACGCCTATGTCACCGGCCTGACCTCCTCGGCCAACTTCCCGACGAAGAACCCCATCCAGGCTGCTCACGGGGGTGGCACGTACGACGCCTTCGTCACCAAGCTGAACGCCGCCGGCAACGCGCTCGTCTATTCCACCTTCCTCGGCGGCAGCGGCGACGAGAACAGCGCCGGCATCCTCAACAACGGCGCCGGCATCGCCGTGGACAGCGCCGGGAACGCCTGGGTCACAGGCATGACCACGTCCACGAACTTCGTGACCGTCAACGGCTTCCAGACCACGCACGGCGCCGACAACGTGAGCCGCGACGCCTTCGTTACGCGCGTCAACGCCGCCGGGACCGCCTTTGATTTCTCCAGCTATCTGGGGGGTACCGGCGACGACCGCAGCGCGGGCATCGCCCTGGATCCTTCCGGCGCGGCTTACGTCACCGGCATGACGACCTCCGCCACCGGCGCCCCGGGCTCGGGCGCCTTCCCGACGACGACCGGCGCTTTCCAGCCCACCAACAAGGGCAGCTGGGACGTCTACGTCGCCAAGATCGACCCCACTCTGACCGGCACGGCCACTCTCGTCTACTCGACCCTGCTGGGCAGCACGACCGACGACTACGGCCAGGCCATCGCGGTCGACACTTCGGGGAACGCCTACGTCACGGGCCTGGCCAACTCCAGCGGGACCGGGTTTCCGACCACCGCCGGCGCATTCCAGACCACGCCGAACGTCAGCTTCGACGCCTTCGTCACCAAGGTGAACCCGACCGGCACGGGCCTGGTCTACTCCACCTTCATCGCCGGCAACAGCGACGACCGTGGCCAGGGCATCGCCGTCGACAGCGCCGGCGCCGCCTACGTGACCGGCGTGACGGCCTCCAGCAATTTCCCCGTCGAGAGCCCGGTCCAGTCGAGCCTGGCGAACAACGTCGGCACTTACGACGCTTTCGTCGCCAAGGTGAACGTCCTCGGCACGGGCTTGCTGTACTCGACCTATCTGGGCGGAAGCGGCATCGACGAAGGCCTCGCCATCGCCGTCGACGCCTCCGGCGCCGCGTATGTCGCCGGCCTGACCAACTCGCCGCTGACGGCCGGCGCAGGCGCGTTCCCGACGGTCGCCCCCTTGCAGGCCAATAACGCCGGCAGCGCGGGCAGCTACGACGCCTTCGTGAGCAAGCTCGTCGATACGGACACGAACCATCCGCCGATCCTGGCGGCGATCAGCGACAAGGCCGTGAACAAGGGAACCGCCCTCACATTCACGCCGACCGCCGCCACCGATCCCGACCTGCCGGCCCAGACGTTGACCTACAGCCTCGCGTCCGGTCCGCCGGGCGCCAGCGTCGACTCGAGCACCGGCCAGTTCTCGTGGACGCCGCCCACTGTGCCGACCGACATGCTGAGCTGGTGGCGGCTCGACGAGACGTCGGGCGCCACCAGCGCCGACGCGGCCGGAACGAATCCGGGTACGCTGACCGGCACGACGTCCGTCAGCGGCGTGGTCGGAGCGGGCCGGAGATTCGCCCCGGGAGATCTCATGACCGCGGACGGGAGCGGCGCCCTCAACATCACCGGCAATCAGGTCTCGATCGACGCCTGGATCAAGCTCGAAAACAACCCCACCACCAACCAGGCGTTCACCGCCATCGTCGGCAAGAACAGCTTCCCGAACGGACAGGCCTATCAGATCACTTTCGAGAGCGGCTCCGCTGCCGGACTGGCCCAGAACACCTGGCGCTTCGAATACATCCTCACCGATAGCCAGGGGACACGGGTCCACAACCAGTCCACCGGCGTCGATGTGACGGTCGATGGTCAGTACCACCACTACGCGATGACGTACGACGGGACCAACGTCCGCCTGTACGTCGACGCCGTGCTGCGCGGCACGTTCGCCTTCAGCGGCAACCTACTTGCCGTCCCAAGTCAACCCGTCTCGATAAACGGCGCCGCCCCCTTTTCGATCGACGAGGTGGACATCTTCAATCGCGCGCTCAGCGCCGCCGATGTCCAGTCGATCTACAACGCCGGCAGCGACGGCAAGGGCAGTTACACCAAGTCGGCGGCCATCCGCGTCACCGACAACGGCTCCCCCGCGCTGAGCACGACGCAGAGCTTCAACATCATCGTCAACGCCGCCCCGGCGACGCCAAGCTATCCGCCGACCGCCTCGTCAACCGCGCTCCAGTTCGACGGCGTCAACGACTACGTCATCACGCCCAACCTCAAGGCCTCCGCCGCCGATACCCGGTTCCTCACCGATGAAAGCGTCACGCTCGAGGTGTGGTTCAAGCCCAGCGGCGCCGGCGTGATCGTCGACGAGCTCGGCGGCGTCACGCCCCCCAGCGGCTTCCACGACAGCCAGATCGAGATCAGCAGCGCCGGCGCGGTCCTCATCCGCGTCTGGAACATGGGCTCGATCAACCTCGGCACGGTGAGCTTCGGCGCCTGGCACCACGTCGTCCTGCGCTACGCCAAGACCACGACCACCATGGGCCAGCTGGACGGCTTCCTCGACGGCGTCAAGTCCAGCACGTCGGTCAGCGGCGATCGGCAAACGCCCTGGGAGGCCGGGTTCGGGCAGTTCTACGCCCCTCGGTCTGGCCGACACCACCAGCTTCCTCGAGCGGCTCCTCCTTCAGCGGCCAGATCGACGAGTCCGCGTCTGGAATTACGCCCGCGCCGATGCCGACATCCTCGCCAACGTCAACAAGCCGCTCACCGGCGCCGAGTCGGGCCTCGTCCTTTACTGGAAGCTCGACGACGGCAGCGGGACCAGCGCCGCCGACGGCTCCGGTCATGCCAACGCCGGCACGCTGGTCAACGGGCCGGCCTGGGTCCCCTCCACCGCGCCTCTCTACGCGACCACGCCTACTCCGGTCTTCACGGTGCAGAACAGCGCCGATTCCGGTCCCGGCTCGTTCCGACAGGCGATCCTCGACGTCAACGCCAACAGCCCCGTCGGCACATACCCGGTCACCATCGCCTTCAACATCCCCGCCAGCGACCCCGGTTACAACGCGACTACCGGCGCCTTCACCATCGGCCTCACCTCCGCTCTGCCCGCCCTCACCCGCGCCAACATCACCATCGACGGCTACACCCAGGCGGGCGCCAGCCGCAACACGCTTGCCGCCGGCGACAACGCCGTTCTGAAGATCGTCCTCGACGGCCACGACGAGATTCTCGGCTCCGGCCTGCAGATCAACTCCGCGGGCGTCACCATCACCGGCCTGGACATTCAGGGCTTTGCCGGCCACGGCATCTTCCTGAACGCCGCCAGCAACGCCCGCATCATCGGCAACTTCATCGGTACGGACGTCAGCGGTACCCAGGCCCACGGCAATACCCTGAGCGGTATCTTCGTCAGCGGCGGCGGATCGAACCTCATCGGCACGGACGGCGACGGCGTCAACGACGCCGCCGAGCGAAACGTCCTTTCCGGCAACGCCCAGTATGGAGTCAACATCACCAGCGGTCCGGCGGAGAGCTACCTGGCGGAGGCGGACCAGCTGCTGAGCGGTCAGCTGCCGACCTTAGCCGCCGCGACGGCGACGATCAGCCGGCTCGATTTCAGCGACAGCACCGGCCCGGCCACCGGCGCCTGGAGCGTCAACAATCCCATCCCCGGCGGCGGCGGCGACTACTATGCCGTCAAGGCGACCGGGGTTCTGCAAGTCAACACTGCCGGAACCTATTCGTTCGCGCTGGGCTCCGACGACGGCAGCCGCCTAAAGATCGACGGCGTCCTCGTCGCCCAGTTCGACACGCCAAGAGGCTTCGCCGTCACCTACGGCACGGCTACCCTCACCGCCGGCGCCCACACCTTCGAATGGGTGGGCTACGACCTGACCGGCAGCTCGGGCTTCGAGCTTTCCGTCGCCGCCGGCGTCAACACGACGGCCGTCACCGCCGCCAACGGCTGGCGCCTCGTCGGCGACAACACCCTGCCGGGGAACGGTCTGCAATTGCAAGGCTCCATTGCCGTTTCCGTGGCCTATGCGATGATCAAGTCCTTCGGCCTCGGCCAGAGCAAGAACATCGTCGCCGGAAACTACATCGGGACCAGCAAGGACGGCTCGGCCGCGATCCCCAACGCGGTCGTCGGCGTCTTGATCCAGGGCAGCTCACGCGGCAACCGGATCGGCACGAACGGTGACGGCGTCGCCGACGCCCTCGAGCGCAACATCATCTCCGGCAATCTCAACTACGGCGTTTTCATCACGGGCGCGTACCTGAACACGGTCGCCGGCAACTACATCGGGACCAACGTCGGCGGCGACGCGGCCATCCCCAACAACCTCTACGGCGTCTATATCCAGAACGGCGCCCAGGCCAACGTCCTCGGCACGAACGGCGACGGCGTAAACGACGACGCCGAACGCAACGTGATCTCCGGCAACCTCAGCTACGGCGTCCGCATCGAGTCCCCGGGTACCTCGTACAACAGCGTCGCCGGCAACTACATCGGCGTCAACGCCGCCGGCCTCGCCCCGATCGCCAACGGCTCCAGCGGCGTCCTGATCTACAACGGCGCCACCTTCAACACCATCGGCTCCAATGCCGACGGCGTCGCCGACGCCGCCGAGCGAAACATCATCGCCGGCAACAATTTCCACGGCGTGCAGATCCAGAGCGCTTACCAGAACGTCATCGCCGGCAACTGGATCGGCCTAGCCGCCGACGGCTCCCCCCTCGGCAACGCCGCCAGCGGCGTCGCCCTTCTCGTCGGCGCCGCCTCGAACCGCATCGGCTCCAACGGCGACCTCGTCAACGACGCCGCCGAGCGCAATGTCATCTCCGGCAATAAGGCCCGCGGCGTCTTGATCTCCGATTCCGGCACGATCAACAATCTCGTGGCCGGCAACTACATCGGGACCAGGCCCGATGGCGCCATGGGACCGACAACCACGACGCTGGCCTTCAGCAGCACGATCACCGGCGGGACCTTCCTCCTGACGGTCGCCGGCGTGACCACCGTCCCCATCGTCTGGAGCTCCGCCCCCGCCACCCTGGCCGCCAATATCCAGGCTGCTCTCGACACTCTCTCGACGGTAGGC
The DNA here is from genome assembly GCA_046350295.1 of Gemmataceae bacterium. Classification (GTDB taxonomy): domain Bacteria; phylum Planctomycetota; class Planctomycetia; order Gemmatales; family Gemmataceae; genus JAXMAR01. The sequence continues at coordinate 17,714 of JAXMAR010000014.1, read as the reverse complement.
GCCGGCGCCAGCAGTGTCAGCGTGACCGGCCTCGGCTTCCTCACCATCACCTTTCAGAACGTCCTCGGCGTCGCCGTCCAGCCCACGGTGAGCGCCACGACGACCGGGCTCACCGGCGCCGGCCCGACGATCGCCGTCAACACCTACACCACCGGAAACGCGGCCGACGGCGTCCTGATCACCAACGGCGCCACCGGCAATACCATCGGCGGTTCGAGCACGCTGGCCAACGTCATCGCCTTCAATCGCGGCGCCGGCATCGACGTGACCACCGCCTCGACCTCCGGCAACGCCTTCAGCGGCAACTCGATCTTCTCGAACGTCGGGCAGGGCATCGACCTGAACGGCGACAACGTCACGAAGAATGACGCGGCGGATGCGGATACCGGCCCCAATACCCTACTCAACGCCCCGGTTATCACCAGCGCCCGCCTCGACGGCGCCGGTAACCTCGTCGTCAGCGGCTTCGCGCCCGCGTCCCCTGCGCTCACGAGCTACACCGGTAGCCTCGTGCTCGGCGCCCCCGGCGCCATCGCCGGCGACACGGCGGCCACCTTCGGCGGCACGGACAACGATTACCTCATCAGCAGCTCGTACAGCAAACTGAGCAGCGCGGTGACCGTCGAGATGTGGCTCAAGACGAGCGCCACCAATCAAAGCGGCATCTTCTCTTACGCCAGCAGCGGCTTCGACAACGAGTTCCTGATCTCCAATCCGGCCAATCTGACCGTCTCCATCAAGAATCAATCGGTGGTCACCGGCGTCAGCGTCAACGACGGCGCCTGGCGCCACGTCGCCGTCACCTGGTTCGGCTCCCCCAGCTCCGGCACGTTGCAGATCTACAAGGACGGATTGCTCGCCTTCACGACCACCCTGCAGCTGGGTCAGTTCCTCACGCCGGGCGGAACCATTGTGCTCGGCCAGGAGCAGGACACGCTCGGCGGCGGCTTCGACCCGCTGCAGAAGTACGTCGGTTCGATGGACGAGGTGGCCATCTACGACACGTCCCTCTCGGCTCAGCAAATCCAGAGCCACTTCCTCGCCGGCGCCGGTTACAGCGGCGCCGTTCTCGCTGACAAGCCCGTCACGTACTGGCGGCTGGGCGACGCTCCGGGCGCGACGACTCCCACCGACCTCGGCTCCGCCGCCCCGAAGAAGGGCGCCGTCATCGACCTCTACCTCGCCGACAACACGGGCAACAGCTTCGGCGCGGGCAAGACTTATCTCGCCTCCCTTGTTGAAGGCTCCGCCCAGGACAGCGACGCCACGACCGGAACCTATGCCAACCCCACGATCGGCGCCGACACCGCCAACAGGTTCACGTTCACGATTCCACTCGCGTCGCTGCCGGCCACCGTCAACGCCGCTTCCGTGCTGACCGCCACGGCGACCGTCAACGGATCGACCTCCGAGTTCAGCCGCGACGTCAACGTCAAGACCGCCGACGCCGCGCCGGTCATCAGCGCGACCTCCGTGACCCCTCAGATCGACGAGAACGGTTTCGCCACCCTGACAGTGAGCTACACCGACGCCGATACGCAGGACGGACAAACGGCGACGGTGAACTGGGGCGACGGCAGCGTGGGGGGCCTGACGCTTACCACCGGCGGCAGCGGCTTTACCTCCGCGCCCACCGTCACCTTGTCCGGCGGCGGCGGCGCCGGCGCCATGGCCGTCGCCAGCCTCGGCGTCACCACCGCGACGGTCACGGCGGGAGGCGGCGGCTACACCACGCCCCCCACGGTGACCTTCGGCGCTTCGCCTCAAGGAACAACCGCGACCGGCCTGGCCGTCGTCAATCCGGTCACCGGCGCCGTCACGGCCGTCCTCATCACCAATCCCGGCAGCGGCTACACGGCGCCGCCCACCATCAGTTTTTCCGGCCCCGGCTCAGGCGCTGCCGCGAGCCCGGTCCTCGCCGTCGTCGGCGTGAGTATCACGAGCGGCGGCGCCGGCTATACGTCCGCCCCCGCCGTTGCCATCTCGGGCGGCGGCGGCTCGGGGGCGACCGCGACCGCCTCCTTGACCCAAACCGTCAGCCTCACGGGGGCGACCGGCCTCCTCTCCAACCCCTACACTTTCGGCGGCCACACCTACTACGTCACGAAGGCTACTTCCAACTGGTACGACGCGGAGGCCCAGGCCCAGCTCATGGGCGGCCACCTCGTTACCATCGGCAGCCAGGCCGAGAACGACTTTGTCCAGAAGATGCTCATCAGCGAGACCGGGACCAACCTGACGACGGCCTGGATCGGGCTCAACGACGCCAGCAACGAAGGCGTCTTCACCTGGACGTCCGGCGAGCCGCTCACGTACACGAACTGGTTGTCCGGTAACCCGGACAACGGTTCGGGCGGCCTCCAGGACCACGGCTACATCAACTTCTCGGCGCAAGGGAAATGGGACGACATCGAGGGCCGCGGCACTCTCAACCCCAAGATCGCCGTCATCGAGGTCGCCCCGGTCAAAACGTTCACGGTTACCCACCAGTACCGGGACAACGGCGCCCCGACCGTCAGCGTCACGGTCGCCGACACCGACGGCGCCGCTCTGAGCGCTTCGTCCAGCGCGACCGTGACCGTGAACAACGCGACGCCGCAGCTGGTCACGTCCTATAGCGCGGGCGCCACCGATCAGAAATCGGCCATCCCCGTCGTCGATGCGACAGCCAACCTCAACAACGGCTATTTCCAGGCCGGCCCGATCTCTCTGGGCGCTGCCGGCGCCCTCAGCGGCGACGCCGACACCGCCTACGCCTTCGCCGGCGGCCAGGTCGCGATGTCGATTCCGCAGCTCAACAGCGGCGCCGGCACCGTCAATTCCGTTTCTCTCTGGATGAAATGGAACGGCAGCAATTCCGGCAGCCCCATGCCTCTGGGCTTCACCGACTACGATCTGATCTTCCAAGGCACGGGCTTCGGCTTCAACACCGCCGGCGGCGACCTCTACGGCCTCAACATCTCGGGAACGGTCAGCGCCGCCACCAACGCCGGACCCATTGTCGTCACCAGCACGAATCACGGCCTCGCGACCGGCGACAAGGTCTCGATCACCGGAGCGACCGGCAATACGGCCGCCAACGGCGCGTGGACCGTCACCGTCATCGATGCCAACACCTTCTCCCTCAACGGCTCGACCGGCAATGGCTCCTACAACGCGAATAGCGGCGCCTGGGCCAAGCTCTTCGGCCCCAACCAGACGCCCCTCGCCAACAACTGGCACCATGTCGCCGCCGTCTTCCCGAACAATCCGGGAAGCCTGTCCCAGCTTCAGCTCTACATCGACGGCGTCCTGCAATCCTTGAGTCAACGCGCCGGCACGACCAACGCCACGCGCTTTGCCGGCGCCGGCGTCACCAGCGTGACCATCACGAACGGCGGCAGCGGCTATACCTCCGCCCCGACCGTGACCTTCTCGGCCCCGCCCGCGACCGGTCTGGCCATCTCGACCGCCACCGGCCTCGCCACGATCACCAACGGCGTCGTCACGAGCGTCACCATCATCAACCCCGGCTTCGGCTACACCAGCACGCCCCCGACAATCACGTTCTCCGGCGGTAACGGCTCGGGCGCAGCCGCCACCGCCACGGTCGCCCCGACGGTCCGGCTCAGCGGCTGGGTGCGCGACACCAACAACCGCTTCACCGGCAGCCTCGACGAGGTCGCTTTCTTCAATCGCCAGCTCTCGGCCGCCGACGTCTCCGCCCAGGTTGGCGCCACCGGAGCCGGCTATAGCGCCACGGTTCAAGGTCAGAGCCCGGTCGCCTACTATCGGCTCGGCGAATCCGGAACGCCGCAAACCGCCAATGACCAGCTTGGCTCAGCCCTGGCCGTCATCGGCAATGTCCTCTACGTCGGCGCCCCCCTCGACGACAGCGGCGCCGCCGACGCCGGCGCCGTCTACGCCTACGACGCGACCACCGGGGCCTTCCTGTCGAGAATTCAGAAGGCCACGCCCGTGAACGGCGATCAGTTCGGCAAGGCGCTGGCCGTGGTCGGCGCCAAGCTCCTCATCGGCGCTCCCTTCGACGACACGGGCGCGTCCAACGCCGGCGCCGTCTATGTCTACGACCCGGCCAACAGCGCCCTGACGCTCGTCCGCAACCCCTTCCCGGGGCCGAGCGATCAGTTTGGAACTTCCGTGGCGGCGGTCGGCAATAACTTCGTGGTCGGCGCTCCCTTTGCTGACACCGGAGTCGTCACCGACGCCGGCGCCGCTTATCTCTTCGACGGCTCCAGCCTCGCCCTGCTCCAGTCCTTGCGCAAGCCGAAATTCAGCCTTGCCAACGCGGCAACCGGCCAGAACGACGGCGCTCTCTCCGGCGCCGTGAACCTCGGCTCGTTCGTCTCGGCCGTCACCATCACCAACGGCGGCTCGGGCTACACCTCGGTTCCCGGCGTCATCTTCACCGCTCCCAACGGCTCCGGCGCGACCGCGACCGCGATCGTCTCCGGCGGCGTCATCATCGGCGTCCAGATCACCAATGGCGGCTCGGGCTACACCTCGCCCCCCTCCATCAGCTTCTCCGGCGGCGGCGGGATCGGGGCGGCCGCGACCGCGACCGTCGGCGGCGCCCTGCCGGGTGACAGCAACACGGCCATGCAGTTCTTCGGCGGCACGGCCGCCCTCGCCGTGCCCGGGTTACAGACGGCTGCGAACGCCCAGAACAGCGTCTCCTTCTGGATGAACTGGAACGGCGGCTTCAACGTCGAACCGGTGGCCTTCACCGGCTACGGCCTGTACCTCCAGAACAACACAACCAATCCCCAGCTTCGGCTTCAACACCGGCAATAGCGATATCTACGGCATCGCCCCTCGGCGCTCGGTGACCAGCGCCAGCAGTGCCGAGGCCGATCGTCATCACCACGCAAATGGACCACGGCCTGAGCGACGGCCGCGTGCTCATCACCGGCGTGCTCGGCAACTCCGCCGCCGGCAGCGTTCTGCGTCAAGGCGACCGGCGCCACGACACCCAGCTTCGCCCTTTGCTCCGACAGCGCCACAATCATCACCGCCGGCCAGCGCTCCTCCACCAGCGGCGGAACCTGGACCGTGTTCTTCGGCCCCAACCAGACACCGCTTGCCAACAACTGGCACCCTGATCACCGCCGTCTTCAACAACGGCGGCGTCACCGCCAGCCAACTCAACTGGATCGACAGCGTCCAGCAAACCCTGGCCGCCTTTCGGCAACCTGAACACCGTCAGCGTCACCAGCGGCGGTAGCGGCTACGTCCGCGCCGACCGTCACCTTCAACGCCGCCCCGCCGGCAGCGTCAAGCCACGGGCGTCGCCAACATCTCCGGCGGCGCCGTGACCGACCATCACCAACCCCGGCAGCGGTTACACCACGCGCTGAGCGTGACTTTCAACAACACCGGGACCGGCGGCTCGAAGGCGGCCGCCGCGGCGACCGCCATTACCACCGGCGGCGCTCCGTGGCGAACTCCCTCAGGAACGTCGTCACCGCCGTCAACGTCGACGACGGCGCCGGCTACACTTCGGCCCCGACCGTGAAGCGCTACTCCGGCGGCAGCGTCGAGGCGCCACCGGAGTCGCCATCGTTTCCGGCGGCGTCGTCACGGGCGTCGTCATCACCGCGGTGGGCGGCAACTACACCTCGGCGCCGTCGATCAGCTTCTCCGGCGGAAGCGCCACCACGCAAGCGACCGGCGCCGCGACCATCGCCGCCGCCGCGAGCCTCGCGGGCCAGCCGCTCACAACGAGCTTCCGCTTCGTCGGCGCCCTCGATGAGACCGCCTTCTTCAACCGGGCGCTCACGCCGGCCGAAATCCAGGCCCAGTTCAACGCCCGCTCCAGCGGCGCCTACAGCTCGACGCTCGCCGCCCAGGCTCCGGTGGCGTACTATCGCCTTGGCGACACGAATCCCAATCAATATCCGGCGGCCCCTTCCCTGTTGCTCGGCGCCGGAGCCAGCGACCAGTTCGGCGCCGCCGTCGCCGGCCTCGCCTCCGGCAAGATCGTCGTCGGGACGCTCGGGGATGACGCCCCATCGCCGGTGACCTCGAACCTGGGCGCCATCCACATCTTCGACAGCGCCACCGGCAATCTGGTGCAATCGATCCCCAACCAGTTCCCGATGCACACCGGCGCCGCCCAGTTCGGGCAGACCCTCGTCACGGTCGGCAATTACATCGTCGTCGGCACGCCGTTCGAAGACGTGGACGGCGGCGACATGGGCCTGGTGCAGGTCTTCGACGGTACCACCGGAGCGCTCCTGCGTGAATTGCAGAACCCGAATGTCCCCGCGGTCAACTCCAACACGTCCGATCGCTTCGGCTCTTCCCTCGCCGCGGTCGGCACGGACAAGGTGCTCGTCGGCGCCCCCTTCAACGACCGCGGCGCCACCGACGCCGGCGCCGCATACCTGTTCGACGTCACGACCGGCCAGCTGCTGGCCACGTTCCAGAATCCGAACCCGCACGGCAGTGACCAGTTCGGCACGGCGCTCGCCGCCTCCGGCAATCGCCTCGCCGTCAGCGCTCCGTTCGTCGACGCCGGCCTCGCCCTCGATGTCGGCGCCGTCTACACGTTCTCGACGCAGGCCGCCCTGGTTACCAGCAGAACGAGCCGGCAACAAGGCGGCGTCACCACCCTCACCGGCGCCTTCACCGACGCCGGCCTCGCCGACAGCCACACGGTCACCGTCAACTGGGGCGACGGCAATACCAGCACGGTCTCCGTCCCTTCCTTGCCGCAGGCGGCCACCGTGCCCCTTTCCGCTCCTTACTCCTACGGCGGCCACACCTACTACGCCATCAAGGACGGCGCCCTGACCTGGCAGCAGGCCGAGACGCAGGCTCAACTCATGGGCGGGCATCTCGTCGCCATCAACAGCGTCGGCGAGAACCAGTTCGTCATCGAGACCCTCCGCAAGGAGTACGGCTCGGACCTCGGGGCCTGGATCGGCGCCAGCGACAGGGCCGCCAACGGCGCCTTCGCCTGGGCCAACGGCGACCCGATCGTTTTCGCACGCTGGGCCACCGGCCAACCGGGCTCCACCGCCGGCGTCGACGGCGCCGCCATCAACCGCCTCGCCGACGGCACGACGCTGAGCCTCGGCGCCTGGGCTACCTTCACCAGCGCGCAAACCTTCGCCCAGGCGATCATCGAGATCGACGGCACGCGCAACTTCTCCGCCACGCACCAGTACGCGACCGACGGCAGTTATAACATCAGCGTCACCGTGACCGACAAGGACAACGCCGGCAGCGCCGCCGGCGCCACGACCACGATCGTCACGAACGCGGCCCCGACCGTCACGATCAACAACCTGCCGGCAAGCAGTCCGGAGGCGACCACGATCAGCCTCACCAGCAGCGTGAGCGATCCCGGCGGCCCCGGCGGCGGCTTCACCTACGCCTGGAGCGTCACCAAGAACGGCGCCCCCTATAACCCGGGGACGCAGACCGACCCCGACCCGAGCCACTTCACCTTCACGCCAAACGACAACGGCTCCTACGTCGTCAGCTTGACCGTCACGGCCACCGACGGTGGCGCCAGCACGACGAGCAAGACGGTTACCGTCACCAACCTGGCGCCGCTCGTGACCGCGCCCCCGCATCAACGGGCCGGCCAGGGCGTCGCCACGACCTTGAGCCTCGGCTCTTTCGCCGACCCCGGTCCGGATAGCCCCTGGAGCGTCGACGTCAACTGGGGCGATGGCTCCAGCCACACGACCTTCACAACCACGACCACAGGCGCGCTGGGCTCGCGCACGCACACCTTCGCCGCCAACGGAAACTTCACCGTCACGGTCACCGTCACCGACAAGGACGGCGCCTCCGCCGCCAACACCTTCCAGGTCGTCATGCCCGTCGTCACCGTCGCCGACCAGTCCGCCGGCGACGGCTTCGACACGCCCTTCAACCTCGGCTCCTTCGCCGATCCGGACACGGTCGGTCCCTGGGCCGTGGACGTCGACTGGGGGGACGGTTCGTCCCACACGACCTTCAACACCAGCAGCCCCGGCCTGCTGGGAAGCCGCTCCCACACTTACGCCAAGGAGGGCCAACCCTACACCGCCGTCGTCACCGTCACGAGTCAGGACGGCGTCAAGGGAATCGGCGTTTTCCACGTCGCCGTCGCCAACGTGGCGCCCACCATTCGCGCCGCCGACGTCAGCCTGAGCGCGACCGCAATCACCGAGGGTGACGCGACCACTCTAACGGGCTTCTTCTTCGATCCGAGCGCCCAGGATACGCACACCGTCACCATCAACTGGGGTGACGGCTCGAGCCCCGACGTCATCCCCCTCGCCGCCGGCGTCCTGCATTTTTCCAAGGCGCATCCCTATGCCGACGATTTCGCAACCGGTTTCGCCAACATCGTCGTGTCGGTTTCCGACGGCTCCTCGCAGGGCGTCCCCGACCTCCTGGTCGGCGGCTACGACACCAACTCCGTCTTCCGCTTCAACGGCGCCATCGGCGCTTTCGAGGACGCTTTCGTCCCCACCGCAGGCCCCGGCAACGGCGGCTTGACCGCCCCCGACCTCGGTTTCGTCATCGGCCCCGACGGCAACCTCTACGTCGGCGGTTCCGGCTCCAACAACGTCCTCCGCTACGACGGCGCCACGGGCGCCCCCCTGCCCTCTCCGGGAAACAGCGGCGCCGTGTTCGTCCCCGCCGGATCGGGCGGTCTCGCCAGGACCGAGGGCATCGCCTTCGGGCCCGACGGCAGCCTCTATGTCGGCAGCTCCACCGGTAGCCCCGGCTCCTACACCGGCAGCATCCTGCGCTTCGACGGTGTCGCCGGCGCCTTCCTCGGAACGTTCGTCCAGCCCGGCAGCGGCGGCCTCCAGTACACCGACGACGTGCACTTCGGGCCCGACGGCAATCTCTACGTCAGCGATTTCGCCGGCAATACCGTACTGCGCTTCCGCGGGAGCGACGGCTCCCCCTTGCCCTCCACGGGTAACAGCGGCGCGACTTTCATTCCCGCCGGCTCGGGCGGCCTGAGCGTCGCCAACGGCTTCACCTTCGGGCGCGACGGCAACATCTACCTCGCCAGCGCCGGTGACAGCAGCGTCAAGCGCTATAGCGGCACAACCGGCGCCTTCATCGACACATTCGTGCCTTCCGGTTCCGGTGGCCTGAGTTATGGCGACGGGATTGTCTTCGGCCCCGACGGCAACCTCTACGTCGCCGGCGCCCGCAATATCCTGGTTTACGACGGGTCCACGGGCGCCTTCCTGCGCACGTTCGTCCCCGCCGGCTCGGGCGGTCTCGGCGCCCCGAGCGGCCTCGCCTTCCTGACCAGCTCCGTCACCACGCGGGTCGCCGTCAGCAACCTCCCCCCCGCGGCGACCATCAACAACGCCCCAGCCGGCAGCCCGGAAGGAACCCGGATCAACCTCGCCAGCACGGTGACCGATCCGAGCAGTGTCGACACCGCCGCCGGCTTTACCTACGCCTGGAGCGTCACCAAGAACGGCGCCTCCTACAATCCGGGCACCCAGACCGACCTTGACCCGAGCCACTTCAGCTTCACGCCGAACGACGACGGCGCCTATGTCGTGACCCTGACCGCCACGGACAAGAACGGCGGCGTCGGCACGGACAGCAGGACGATTCGCGTCGCCAACGTCGCGCCCACAACGGCGATCACCGGCGCCCCGGCGACGGGCCCCGAAGGAACGGCGCTCAGCCTCGCCGGCGCCGTGACCGATCCGGGCAGCGTCGACACGGCGGCCGGCTTCACCTACGTCTGGCGCGTCACCAAGAACAGCGTCGCCTACAATCCCAGCGCCCAGACCGACCCCGACCCGAGTCATTTCAGGTTCACGCCGAATGACGACGGCGTCTACGTGGTGACCCTGACGGCCATCGACAAGAACGGCGGCGTCGGCACGGATACCAAGACCATCAGCGTCGCCAACGTCGCGCCCACGGCCACCATCACCGGCGCCCCGGCGACCAGCCCCGAAGGAACGGCAATCAGCCTCGCCGGCACGGTGACCGATCCGAGCAGTGTCGACACCGCGGCCGGCTTCACCTACGCCTGGAGCGTCACCAAGAACGGCGCCTCCTACGACGACCACAGCGGCGCCCCCACGAACCAGAGCGGCTTCACCTTCACGCCGGACGATAACGCGACTTACGTCGTCACCTTGACCGCCACGGACAAGAACGGCGGTGTCGGCTCCGACAGCAAAACGATCAGCGTGACCAATGTCGCGCCGACGCCCGTCATGCACGGCGCCACCGTTGCCGACGTCGTGCCCACAGGCAGCCCCGAAGGGACCGGGATCAGCCTCACCAGCACGGTCAGCGATCCGAGTAGCGTCGATAGTGCCGCCGGCTTCACCTACGCCTGGAGCGTCACCAAGAACGGCGCCCCTTACAATCCGGGCACGCAGACCGACCCGGACCCGAGTCACTTCAGCTTCACGCCGGACGATAACGGGACCTACATCGTCACTCTCGCCGTCGCGGACAAGGACCAGACGCCGGTCGGCATCGACCAGAAAACAATCACGGTCACCAATGTCGCGCCGACGCCGAGCATCAGCGAACCCAATGCGCCGAGCATTCACTATGAAGGAACTCCGATCGACCTGACCGGCGCCGCCACCGATCCGAGCGGGCCCGGCTCCCCCGACACCCAGGCGAAATTCCTCTTCGCCTGGAGCGTCACCAAGACCAAGAACGGGGTCACGACTGCTTTCGGGACCCCATACACCGCCAACACGCGGACGGACCAGACCAGCTACAGCTTCACGCCCGACGACGACGCGACGTACGTCGTCACCCTCGCCGCCACCGACAAGGACGGGGACTTGGGCGCCAAAACGTTCCAGGTCCAGGTCGACAACGTCGCTCCCACGGCGACCGGCCTGACCAACAGCGGCCCGGTCCCGGAAGGCGGCAGCGCCATCGTTTCCTTCACCGGCCCGTTCCACGACGTGTCGCAAGCCGACACCGACGCCGGTTTCACCTTCCTCTACGACTTTGACAACGACGGCATCTTCGATCCGGTCATCGTCAACGGTGTGGAACAGACTCACTTAACGAGCGTCACCGTCGATTCGAAGTACTTGCAGGACGGCCCCGGCGCCCGCACGGTGCATGCCGCCATCATCGACAAGGACGGCGGCCAGACCGACTACTACACGACCATCGACATCACGAACGCGGCCCCGACCGTCGCCGTCACCCCGCCTCCGGACATTACCCAGCCCGACGGCACGTACAGCGCCGTGCGCGGCCAGCCCCTGACCTTCACCGTGGGGGCCCAGGATCCGGGCGCGCTCGACCAGGCGGCCGGCTTCAGCTACGACATCGACTGGGGCGACCTTACGCAGTCGATCGCCGGCGTGGCCGTTGGCCTCGACGCCGCCCATAACCCGATCGGCGGCAGTGGCTACACCGATGGGGCGGTGGTCACGTTCAGCGGCGGCGGCGGTTCCGGGGCGAAGGGGCGGGTCGTCGTCGATAGCCATGGCGCCATCCTCCGTGTCGTCATGACGAACCAGGGCTCCGGCTACCTCCTCGCGCCGACCGTGAACGTCGCCGGCCCCGGCTCCGGCGCCGCCCTGACCGCCGTCTTGGGCGACCTGGTCGTCGCCCCCGCGCCCGGCAACGGCGCCGGCGTTGACGTCACCCATATCTACAAGCAGGCGCGCGCCACTCCCTACCACATCCTTGTCACCGCCAGGGACAAGGACGGCCGCGTCGGCGCCGTCAGCCAAACCGACATCGGCATCGCCAGCGCGACGGTCGTCGGCGACAACCTCCTGGTCGGCGCCTCCACCGACGGCTCGGCGATCTACGTCCTGCCCGCCACGTCCGGCGGCAATGTCACCGTCACGTCGCAGTTCGTGCAGAGCGTCACCGTGACCAACCACGGCAGCGGCTACACCGCCCCGCCGACCGTCGTCTTCACCGGCGGCGACGGCTCGGGCGCGGCGGCGACTGCCGTCATCGGGATCGGCGTCGCCGGCATCGCCATCACGGACGGCGGCAGCGGCTACCTGATCGCTCCGACCGTCACCTTCTCCGGCGGCGGCGGCTCGGGCGCGGCAGGGACTGCCGTCATCGACGGCGCCGGCGTCGTTACGGGGGTCCTTATCACCAGCGCGGGCTCGGGGTACACGTCGACCCCGACCATCGCCTTCTCGGATCCTCCCAGCGGCAGCACGGCGACCGGAACCGCCGTTCTCACGCCGACAGGCGCGGTGATCCAGGTCAACATGACCAGCCCGGGCGAAGGCTACACCTCCACTCCGACGGTGACCTTCACCGGCGGCGGCGGCACGGGCGCCGCCGCGACCGCCAACCTGGGCGGCGACACCGTGACCCGGACCGCCCAGTCCGTCCAGGTCTTCGGCCAGGCGACGCTCGACCCCCAGGGCGTGGCCAAGGGCATCAAGATCGTCGCCAAGGACTCGCCGACCGACGTCGCCCTCACCGGCAGCGGCGGCGCCGGCGATTTGCTCGTCGGACCGGACGCCAAGTCGGCCACCTTCAACATCGGCGCCAACTACGCCGGCGGCGCGGCCGTCAGCATCGTCTCGTCCCAGGTCGCCAGCAACATCACGATCGACCCCGCCACCAGGGCCCTCATCACCGTCTCCGATTCGACCGGCACGCGCGAGATCAATTTCGCCGGCGCCGCGACCTCGCTCGGCTCCCTCGGCTCGGCGTCCGGCGCCGGCTCGTTCGGCGACGGCGCCAGCCTCGGCACGGACACGCAGCTCACTCTCAACCTCAACATCCAGGGCCAGGCCCAGACCATCAACAAGGCCGGGGCCAAGCTCACGCTGCACGGTTCCATCGACAAGGTCGTCACCTCGGCCTCCTCCTCCGCCACCATCATCACCGCCCTGCCCACGATCGACGCCGGCCAGGTCGGCAAGGGGACGACCGTCGTCAGCCAGGGCAAGGACGCCGTCTTCACCACGCTGAACACGACGGTGCAGGCGGGCAACAATTCCGCCGTCATCGGCCTCATGGACCGGGCCAGCTTCGACGCCGCGGTGGCCGGACTCGCCGACGACCAGCAGGGGGACGCCGTCGGCGGCGTCAGCAAGTCGTTCCTCATGAGCGCCTTCGAAACCGCCGTCACGATGGGCTTCGACGATTCGCTCCTGGCCGCCTTCAACGACGAGCTGTTCGCCGGCTTCGACGCCGGCAAGCTCGCCGGCCTGCGCAACACCGTGACCCTCCAGGGCGCCGGCTCGACCGCCATCGTCGGCGTCCTCACCAACGTCCGCGACACCAGCGCCGGCACGAAGAACACCGTCGTCAACGTCTTCGACACCTCGGCCAAGGCCCTCGTGGCCCGCGGCGTCTCCAACTTCGAGGACGAGATCGCCGGCGGCTTCGCCACCACCGTTACCAGCGCCTTCGACGACGCCTTCGCCGCCGGCTTCGACGACATCACCGCCGCCGGCTTCGACGACGACCTGATCGCGGCTTACGCTGGCAAGGGTTCGACGGCGTTCACGCACGCGCTCGGCTCCGCCAATCTCAAGACCGCCTTCGAGGCCGCTTACGGCGGCCCCCTCTCGACCTCGGCCCAGCGTTTCGAGGACGATGTGGTGGCCGGCTTCGACGCTGAGGTGGCCGCGGGGTTCCAGAAGCGGGTGACGGCCCACTTCGACGACGCGATGCAGGCGGCCTATCAGACAATCGTGGCGCGCGGCTTCGACGCTTCCATCGTCGCCGGGTTCGACAACGCGCTCCAGGCCGCCTTCGAGGACGATATGGTGGCCGCGTTCGACGACGCGGTGCAAGCCGCCTTCGACGACGCGCTCGAGGCCGCCTTCGCCGCCGCCGGCGCCATCGATCCGACGCACGCCCAGAGCTTCGAGGACGAACTTGTCGCCGCCTACAACCAGCATCTCCCGGCCGGCTTCGACAACGACCTCACGGCCGCCTTCAAGACCGACCTCGTCACCGCCTTCGGCACGACGCTCACTAAGAACGGGAATTTCTTCAGCGATCTGCTGAACGCCCGCTTCGACGCCGTCGTCCGCCCCCAGTTCAACACCTCGGTAAGCGCCGGCTACGACGACGTGCTGGAGGCCGGCTTCAACGCGTTGACAGGGACGTCAAATAATGGCGCCAGCTTCAGCGCCACTTTGAAGCAGGCGAACGCCACCACCGGCAAGAGCTTCGACGACGAGGTCGCCGCCGGCTTCGACGCGGTGGTAGCGGCCGGCTTCGACGATATCATCGCCGGCGGTTTCGATGACGCCATCGACTCCGGCTTCGACGCCGACCTTGTGGCGGCGTTCAAGGCCAGCGGCGCCATCAGCGCCTTCGAGACGGCCCTGGGCAAGGGCTTCAGCGACGAGTTGGTCGCGGGCTTCGACGACGACCTGACCGCCGCCTTCCGGCAGTCGACGGCGCGCGGCTTCGACGACATCCTGGCCGAGGGCTTCCAGGAGGTGTTGCGGCGAAACTTCCAGGACACGCTGCGCCAGGGCTTCGACACTGCCCTGGACGCCGGCTTCGAGGACGCCCTCGTCGCCGCCTTCAACGCCGCCACGAGCAGCCTGGCCGGCATCAACGTCACCAGCGGCGGCAGCGGTTATAGCGCGCCGCCCACCGTCACCTTCTCTGGCGGCGGCGGTACGGGCGCCACGGCCACCGCGGTGCTGGGCAAGGGCGTGGCCTCCATCACAGTGACGAACGGAGGCAGTTACGCGACCGCTCCCGCCGTAACGTTCACGGGCGACGGCGTGGGCGCAGCCGGGACCGCGATCCTCGATTCCAACGGCGCGGTCATCGGCGTCGACATCACCAGCGCGGGCTCGGGCTACACCTCGCCCCCCACGATCACCTTCGCCCCCTCCGACAACGGCGGCGCCACGGCGACGGGCTCCGTCATCCTCGCCGACACCGGCTCCGTCGTCCGGGTCGACATCGTCAATGCGGGTACCGGCTACACCTCGGCCCCGACTATCAGCTTCTCCGGCGGAGGCGCCTCCGCGACGGCCCTCCTGCGCGTCTTCACCGTCGCCCAGAGCCGCCAGTTCGCCGACGCCATGGAGGCCGGCTTCAACGCCATGCGTCACGGCACGGTCAACGGCCAGCGCTTCGACGACGCCGTCGTCGCCGCTTACCAGCTCAAGTTGCAGCAGCGCTTCGAGGACGCCCTGACGCAGGGCTTCGACGACATCCTGACCGGCGCGTTCCGCGCCAACAGCTCCCAGATCACGCGCTTCGACGACGCCGCCGAGGCCGGCTTCCAGAACCTCCAGAACGCCGGCTTCGACGACGCGCTCTTCGGCGCCTTCGACGACGACATCAACGCCGGCTTCAAGAGCGGCGTTCAAACCGCCTTCACCACCGGCATCAAGACCAGCCTCGGGAACGCGTTTGGAACCACCCTCGTCTCCAGTTTCGAAGACGACCTCATCGCCGCCTTCGACGACGAGGTCGCCTCCGGCTTTGCCGGCACGCTCCAGACCTCGCTCAAGGCCGCGTTCGACGACATCGTCGCGGGCGGCTTCGACGACGTGCTGGCCGAGGGGTTCAGCGCCGTCCTGGGCCAGGGCTTCGCGGTCAAGATCCAAGGCGCGTACAGCAACGCGCTCAAGACCGCCTTCGACGACGCCCTCATCTCCGCCTTCGCCCGCGTGCCGGACGGCCAGCGGCAAGCGTTCGAGGACGCCGTCGCCGCCGCCTTCCATCCCAGCGCCAGCCCGCCGCAGCAGCTTCGCTTCGACGACATCGTCGCCGGCGGTTTTGGAACCGTCCTCAGCTCGCTCTTCACACAGCCGAACGTCCTGCGGCGCTTCGACGACGTCATGGCCCACGGCTTCGAAGACGACATCGTCGCCGCCTTCGATAACACGCTGGGCAAACGCTTCGACGACGCCGTCTACTCCGGCTTCGACGACCTCGTCGCCGCCGGCTTCGACGACGCCCTCGACAGCGGCTTCGCCGGCAAGGCGGCCAAGGGCTTCGACGATACGCTCGTCGGCGCCTACGCCACCGACGTCCAGAGCGGCTTCGATGACGCGGTCGCCGCCGCCTTCAATGTTCACGTGGGAACAGCATCCCACAATTTCGCCGACGATCTCTTCGCCGGCTTCGAGGAAGACCTCGCCGCCGGCTTCGACAAGGCCGTGCGGTCGACCTTCGACGACGCGCTCCAGGGGGCCTTCGACGACATCGTCGCCGGCGGCTTCAGCGGCGCCCTCGCGGGCGGCTTCGACGACGCCCTGCTGAGCGCTTTCCAGAAACAGTTGACCGTGGCTCCGACCGGCTCGACCGCGTCCCGCTTCGACGACGCCGTCGAGGCGGCCTTCCAGTCCGCGACCGACCGGGCCTATCAAACGCTCGTCGCCTCCGGCTCGCTTTACGGCTTAACGTCCGCGCAGCTCACCTCCTTCAAGAACGATCTGTCCGGCAAACTCCACACCATGCTGAGCGCCGGATTCAAGACGAGCCTGCTGCCGCGCTTCGACGCCGACGTCGCCTCCGGCTTCGGCCAGGTGATCTCGCGCTCCTTCGAAGACGACGTGACCGCCGGCTTCGAGAACGCCGTCGACGCCGGCTTCCGCGCCCTCAACACGCCCGCGTTCAACCTGGCCTTGCAGAGCGGCTTCGACGGCGAGCTTGCCGCCGGTTACAAGGCCTCGCTGCCCGCGAACTTCGAAACCGACCTGATCGCCGGTTTCGAGAACCTCCTCAATAGCAATAACGCCCCCCTGCTTACCCAGCTCCAAAGTTTGCCGTCGACGCTGGGGGCGAATTCCTTCGAGGACGACCTCTTCGCCGCTTTCGAAAACGACGTCAGCGCCGGCTTCGAAACGCAGCTCAAGAACCGGCTCGGCGCCGCGCTGCAGACCGCCTTCGACGATATCATCGACGGGGGCTTCAGCGCCGCCCTCTCCAGCGGCTTCGAAGACGCCCTGGCCGAAGGTTTCCAGAAGGCCGCCGAGAAACAGTTTGACGCCGCGCTGAGCGCCGCTCTCGACCAAGCTTTGGCAAACGTGAGCGGTCTTCCTGCCGGCGTCGACGCTGCGACAATCCGGAACGCCCTCCGCGCCGCCTTCGATGACGCCATCGACGGCGGCTTCCACGAGCGCCTCGCCGCTCACTTCGACGACGAGCTGGTCTCCGGCTTCCTCGCCACGCTGACCAAGCATGGCGCCAATTACACCGCTTTGCTCGCTTCCGGCTTCGGCGTCGGCAATACGCAGTTCGAGGACGCCGTCGACGCCGGCTACAACGCCCTCGCCGCCGCCCACTTCGACGATGAGCTCATCTCCGGCTTCGAGGACGACGTGATCGCCGGCTTCAAGTCCACCGTCAAGGGCGCCGCGTTCGACACGCTCCTCCAGCAAAGGGCCGGCGCCGGCTTCGACGACACCGTCATCGCCGGTTTCGAGGACGACCTGATCGCGGCCTTCGACGACGAGATGGCCGGCGGCTTCGACGACGCGGTGCAGGCCGCGTTCGGCGACGCGCTGCACAAGGCGTTCGACGACGTGGCGACGGCCGGCTTCGACGACATCCTCTCGGGCGGCTTCGACGACGCCCTGGCCCAGGCCTACGCCGTCCGCCTCAAGAGCGGCTTCACCAGCGCCGTCAATACCGCCTTCGAAAATGACCTGGCGGCCGCCTTCACCGCCGCCATGACCAGGGCGCTCGGCGGCCTGCCGAGCGGCGTCGACCGGGCCGCGTTCGCGACGGCCTTGCACCTGAGCTTCGATGACGTCGTCGACAGCGGCTTCGAC
>JAXMAR010000013.1:0-162281 GCA_046350295.1 Gemmataceae bacterium | reverse complement strand
AATCGGAGCCGTACGCTTCCCAATTGTGTCATTGTTTCGCAAGACTCCGACATGTCGGCGATTCCAGGCGCGACGGTCGAGGACTGGTCGTCTTGAGTTGGCGCTTGCTATGACCCCGCAACCATCACGGCAGGAGCTGTTGAAAGCTCTCGCCGAACTCGGAACACTCTTCCCCGACTGGCGGCTTGGGCAGACGCTCGCTAATCTCGCGTTGGCAGCCGGACACGCGGAGCCGGGCGGCGTCTGGGACCTGGACGACGACGAAGCCTTGGCGGCGGCGCGACGCCTCATCGAGCGCAATGCCGTTCGAGCGAAGCTCGCGCCGAGCGAGGCGTTGCGGCGGACTGCCTAATCCGTGGATTCTCATCCCTATTCCTTCCAGGATGCGAGCGCATTTCCTGCGGCCCCTTTTTGGTCGCTTTTTTGTTGCGGCCTGCGACACTCCGAATAGAATCCAGACGGTTCCAGCCGAATCATGGGCGTCGGCGCCCGAGTTGGAATCGGACGATCTACGCCGAATCAACGCTGAGCCCTCTTGGTCCAGGCGTCTCCGCGATGCTCGCCACCCGCCGGCATGGGCCATTCACCTTGAAAGGTGGACCATGGAGTCCGGTTTCTTCGTCGCGCAGAACAAGCAGAAGAACGGCCCTTTTACGTGGCCCCAACTCCAGCAGATGGCGGCCGCCGGCCAGTTGCAACGGCCCGACATGATCTTGCCGCCCGGCACGCGCCAGTGGGTCCCCGCGGGTTCCTTCGGCGCCCTCTTTCCGGCGTCGCCTCCCGAGACATCCGTGCCGCTTGCGACCCCAGCTCCCGCTGCCGCCGAGCCAACCGTCCCGCCTATTCCTCCCGTCTCTCCCCTCGCGAGCGATGAGACGACGCCGGCGAGCGACGATCCGAGCGCTGAGCTGGCGCTCTCCGCATCGGAGCGCAATGCGCTGGGACCGCTGCGTTCCTTCCATCCGACCGGGTCGCGCAAGCACAAGATCAACATCGCCATCACCGCCGGCTTCACGCTCGTCTTTGGCGCGGCGGCGGTGGCGGCCCTGATCGCCTGGGCGACCGCGGGCAATCAGTGGTGGATCGGGGCCGCCTTGTTCGGGGGCTTGGCTTTGCTTCCCGCCGTCGGCCTCGCCTTCGAGCTCCGCAAGCGCCGCTGGCGCCTGTTCCTGTTCGAAAAAGGCTTCGTCCTCGTCAAGGGGTGCGAGCGAGTGGTCCCGTTCACGGACATTCAATCCCTGATTCAGGGAGGCCTGCGGATAGAGGGACCGCAGCTCAAAGCGATTCTCCAGGACGGCGGAATGATAACGCTCGACTCCTCGTTCCAGGACTTTCCAAGCTTCATCGACACCGTCAGGAACGAGGTGACCCGGCTGCTTCTGGAGAAAGCCTCGCTCGCCTTGTCCAAGGGCGACGCCATGCCGTTTGGCAAATGGCGGCTCTCGCAAGCCGGCCTGGAGAACGATGGCGAAGCTCTACCGTGGTCCGAAGTGCACAGTCTCGGCATCGAGCGCCGTATCAGCGGCAACGTCATCTACAGCGCCCTCATCGTCTTCAAGAAAAGCCCGGAAGGAAAAGCCGGCAAGGTCGAGTGGTGCGCCAGGCGCATGGACCGCTTTGCCAATGTGGACGCCTTTCTGGAGCTGGCGAGCCGATTCACGCGCATCGAGACGGAGGAGTGAATCGCCCCGTTTTGGAAGTCCAGCCCCGAGCGCCTTGCAATCCGCGCGCCGGCACGCTTTGTCCACACAACGTCGGAGAAATCGACTTGGAAACCGCGCTCTGCGACCGTATCCGCGGCGTCCTCTACGGCCAGGCGGTCGGCGATGCCCTCGGACTGGGGACCGAGTTTCTTTCCAAGGCGGCGGTGGCGCGTTACTATCCGCATGGGCTGCGCGACTTCCAGCAGATTGTCCAGGACTCGCATCGGGCGCGTTGGACGCCGGGGGATTGGACGGACGACACGGACCAGATGCTGTGTATCCTCGACAGCCTCCTGGAGCACCGCGCCGTCAACATCCCGGATATCGCCGCCCGCTTTCATGAGTGGGCTTTCAGCGGTGGGATGGGGATTGGCGCCACGGTTGCCGCCGTCCTCTCCGATCCTGAGTTTCTGGCCCGTCCGCAGGCGGTCGCCCGGCGAGTCTGGGAAGAGAGCGGCAGGCGCGGCGCCGCCAACGGCGCCGTGATGCGTACCTCCGTCCTGGGCGTGTGGGACATGCGCTCCCCCGAGAGCGTCCGGCGCAACGCGGAGGAAGTTTGCCGGATCACGCATCAGACCCGCGCTGCGTAGCGTCCTGCGCGGCCATGAGTCTGGCTGTCGCGGCCCTGGTCGCCGGCGAACCCGCGGCAGATGTGCTTACCGCCACCGCCCGAACCCTGGAGTCGTACCAGCCCGGCCTGGGCCAGTGGCTCGAGCAGGTTCTCGCGCAGCCTCTGGAGGCGCTCGACCTCGATGAGGGACTCAACCCCGGTGAAGAGGACCGAATCGGCTATACCCTGAAGGCGCTCGGGGCGGGTATGTGGTCGCTGGCTCATGCCGGTTCGTTCGCGGAAGGAATCGACTGGATCGTTCATGAAGGGGGCGACGCGGACACGAATGCCGCCGTGGCGGGCGCGCTCCTGGGCGCTCGCCACGGGTTCTCGGCGATCCCCGCGGCGTGGGTGAACGGCCTGGCGTGCGAGAGGGAATTGCGCGTTCGGGCGGACCGACTGCTGCGAATCCTCGCCGTGGGCGAACCGAAAACGCCCCCCGCCTAGTAGAGCAGCCGACCGGCTCCGGCAAGACGGTCGAGATCGTCACCGTTGTTGCTTGAGCACGCTGGATATCGCCCCCATCGACCAGGGCGACCTTGGGGCACAAGCCCTTAAGCACGGCTTTCACCGTTGCGCCTGCCTCGGTAGGATAAGCAAGAAGGAGAATGCCATGTCCACCACTATCACCGGCGTCGTCACCAACGGCGTCGTCATCCCAAGCTCACCGCTGCCCGAAGGGGCCAAAGTCGAGGTGATCGTGCCGGTTGCGGAGCAGTCGTCTCGGCCCGCCGTCAACGCCACCCGCGAGACGGTACGCGCCGCGGCTCTCGACCAGCTCCTCGCACTCGCCCGCTCGTCCTCCTTCCGGTCGGCCGGCGCCTACCCGACGCGCGACGAGCTTCATGAACGCCATTGACACCAACGTCTGGCTCTATGTTCATGATACGCGCGAGCCGCGGAAGCAGGCGCTCGCGCAGCAGCTGGTCGCGGCGACGCGCCCATTGGCGCTGCCATGGCAAGTCGGTTGCGAGTTTGTCGCGGCTAGCCGAAAACTCGCCGTCCTCGGCTTTACCGAAGCTCAAGCCTGGGCGGCGCTCGCCGCCATGAGCGCCATGGCCGACGTCATTCTCCTCCCCGTCCCCGACCTGTGGCCGGAAACGCAAGCGCTCCAAGCCCGCCATTCGCTGTCGTTCTGGGACGCGCTCCTGGTCGCCGTCTGTCTTCGCGGCGCCGTGCAGGTCCTCCATACCGAGGACATGGGCGCGCCGCGAACGATCGAAGGTCTCGCGCTGGTAAACCCGTTTCTTGCGTTGTCTGTTCCGTAACCCCAGCCGGCCGACTTGGTCGCTTCGCTTTCCGCACCGCCTACCCCCTGATCGTCTGAGTTGTGGCGCGAGGCTGACGGGCCGCTACGTCTCCGATTTCTCAATACAGAATCCCCGCCAACTTGTCCCGATACTCATCCGCCAGCGGGCTGCGCACCCCGATCGCGTGGAACACCTGCACCATCGCTTGCTTGACCTTGGCCGCCGCCAGCTTGCGGTCCAGTTCGCCGGCGGCGTAGAGGAGCTTGAGTCCCTCTTCGTAGTGACCCTGCGCGGCGAGGACGACGCCCAGGTCATAGCGGGCGTTGGCGTTTTTCGGGTCGACTTCCAGGCGATGCCGCAGCGTCTCCTCGTCGCCGCAGTCGGCCGCCTCGCGCTTGAGCGCCAGGATGGCTTCGAGACGCTCCTTCTCGTCGCGCAGCTCGTCGGCAGGAAAGACATTGCCGAGCAGCTCGGCGGCTTCGCCGTCCTTGTCCTGGGCGATCAGGATGCGGGTCAGGCCGAGGATCGCGTGCTCCTCGCGCGGGTCGTCCTTGATCGCTTGCCGGTAGATGCGCTCCGCCTCGGCCGGGTTGTTCGTCTCCAGCTCGAGCGCTTGCTTGGCGAGCCGCTCGGCCTGGGAAGGTTGGAGGCGGTCGAGGAAATCGGTCAGTTGTTTCTCAGAGACGAGGCCGAGGAACTCGAGGACCGCCTTGCCCCCGCGAAAGCCAACGACGAGCGGGATCGACTGGACGTTGTAGCGATAGGCGAGGCCTTGCTCGTCGTCGATGTTGACCTTGGCCAGGAGCACTTCGCCGTTGCGGCCCGCGATGTGCTTTTCCAGCAGCGGCGCGAGCGAGCGGCACGGACCGCACCAGGGCGCCCAGAAGTCGACAACGATCGGCGTCTCCTTCGATTTCGCCAGCACCTTCTCGTCAAAGTCCTTCTCCCCGACTTCGAAGACCCACGCCGATTTCATGACGCCTCCCCCTTTTCACGCGCTGCTTTTCTGTTATTCTAGGGCGAGCGCGATATGCGGCGTGGATATTGTCGAGGTCGCGACACGACGACACACCAAGGACCATACGAGGAGAAGCCATGAACCCCACCCGCCGCTCCTTCCTCCGCGCCGGCGGCGTCTGCCTTGCATTGCCCTGGCTCGAGGCCTTCGCGCCCGCCACGCCCGCGGCCGCCGCCACGCCACGCCGCCTCGTCTGCGTTTGCACGCCGCTCGGCTTGCACGCCCCCAATTTCTTCCCCGCCGTCGCCGGGCGCGGCTACGCGCCCACCCCCTACCTCGACATCCTCCGCGATTTCCGGGACGACTTCACCGTCATCTCCGGCCTCTTCCATCCCGGCATCGAGAACGGGCACGACTCGATTTTCAGCTTCCTCACCGCCGCCCCGCACCCCGAGCGCCGCGCCGGCTTCCGCAACACGATCTCCTTCGACCAGGTCGCCGCCGACCACATCGGTGAGCGCACGCGCTTTCCCAGCCTTCAGCTCTCGCACGAAGGCTTCGGCCTTTCCTGGACGCGGACCGGCGCCCTCATCCCGCCCAATACCTCTCCCGCCGGCGTCTTCACCCGCCTCTTCCTCGGCGGCCGGCCCGAGCAGGTGCGCGAGCAGGTCCGTCGCCTGCGCGACAACCGCAGCATTCTCGACGCCGTCGGCGCGCAGGCCGGCGCCCTCAAGACCGGCCTCGGCGCCGGCGACCGCGGCAAGCTCGACGAGTACTTCACCAGCGTCCGCGAGCTGGAACGCCGCATGGCCAACGCCGAGGAATGGTCGGCGCGCCCGCTGCCGCGCGTCGACGCCGTCGTGCCGCGCGACATCCCCAACCCGGCCGACCTGGTCGGCAAGACCCGCCTCCTCCTCGACCTTACCCACCTCGCCCTCCAGACCGACTCGACGCGCCTCGTCACCATCCTCCTGGGGGGCACGAGCCTCGTGCCGCCGATCGCCGGCGTCAGCCTCGACCACCATAACCTGTCCCACCACGGCCTCGACGCCGACAAGCTCGCCCAGCTAAGCCGCGTCGAATCCGAAACGATGCGGACGCTGCGCGACTTCCTCGCTC
This sequence comes from Gemmataceae bacterium, assembly GCA_046350295.1. Classification (GTDB taxonomy): domain Bacteria; phylum Planctomycetota; class Planctomycetia; order Gemmatales; family Gemmataceae; genus JAXMAR01. Next base: position 156,641 of record JAXMAR010000013.1, on the reverse strand, counting down.
GTCTCAAGGCCACGCGCGAAGACGGGGACACGCTGCTCGACCGCACGTCGGTCTTCTTCGGCAGCAACCTCGGCAGCGGCAACAGCCACTCCTGCCGCAACCTCCCCGTCCTCGTGGCAGGCGGCGGCTTCCGCCATGGTCAACACCTGGCCTTCAACCCGACGACCCCGCCGCCGCTCGCCAACCTCTTCGTCTCGCTCCTCGAGCGCCTCGGCGTCGACACCGACCGCTTCGGCTCCAGCACCGGCACGCTGACAGGCCTATGACCACAAGGCCCCGGCCAAATGGCAACGAAACGGGACTCTCCCTTTCGAGAGAGTCCCGTTTTTCATTGCAAACACCGAACGATGCTAAAACCGGCGGGGGCACGACCAGCTACACCGTCCGGTCTAGCGACGCATACGGCTGATACCAGATCCCGCCCACCTGGGCCGCGCGTGGCCGCTCTGCTGCAGCACCTTAACGGCTCGGTGGCGAAAAACCAGAATGGCCCGTCCTGATAGCTGTTTCTTCCCTGTAGAATCACCTTTGTACCACGACGACAAAGGTGAATCCGAAAGCCCCCCTCTTGGCATCGGTCTTGACGCGAAACCCCTCTCGATCGATTCGGAACAAGGTGACTGCGAAGACATCGTCGAAGCTTGTATCGACGGGGGTTGCCACCACGACCGGAGTTTCGCCAAACGGCTTTTCAAAGGCAACGTGCCAATGGGGCGGATTCCTGACATCAGCTCCCCCTTCATGCCACACTGCTTTGAATCCTTTCCCTTCCAACGTCACTTTCTCTTCCGCAAGTCCCCGGAGCCTTTCAACGTTGACTGATCCAGCGATGGAGACAGTGAGACCAGGACTTGGCTCTTTCGCCTGGGCAGGTAACTCATTCGCGGGAGGGCCGGAAAACAAGACGAGGAGCCCCCCGATGAAAACCATCGGTACGGCAAGCCGTGCGAAACACATAGGTGGTTGCCTCCTGTGGCCGAAACGTTGAGGATTCTATGCGGCGCCATCACGGCCATGACAACACCACGGCCGCCCGGGGTCAAGGCGCCGCTACGCTGCAATCCAGGGCTGCCGTTGCTCGCGAAGTATTAAGAAGTCGGCGTCAATTTGCTGCACCTCTCGGACGAAACTGACGCCGGTGTCCCAGAGTCGCCGCGCTTCGTTTTCATACACGCAAACGCGGAGATCGCGGAGACCGACCTGCAAGGAAATAAACCGGCCCAGGCCGGCCCGATCTTCGGGCCCGTCTGGGCCGGTTTGCTTCATCCGCACACGGCGCTGGGATTACTCGCCGACATAGGGAAGCAGGGCCATGAAGCGGGCCCGCTTGATGGCGTCCTTGACGGCGCGCTGAAAGGCGGCGCAGCTGCCGCTGCGCTTGCGGCTGAACATCTTGCCCTGGCTCGTGCACATCTTCTTGAGGCCGGCCACGTCCTTGTAATCCACGAACGCCGGACGCGGGCAGCCTTCCTTCGTGCAGAACCGGCAGCGACTCTTGCGTCCCTTGATGGGCTTCTTGCGGACCATTCGACCCCTCGACAGAGAGATTGCGGTGATCTTTGAAACTCTCAATTTATTGTCCTCTCCCCGCGCCGTCAACGCCGCGCGGCTTCTCCGGCCACTTTTTCGTCGGCGCGCTGTTTGCGTCAAGCGAGTCGCGCGGATCGCCACCAGAAAGGGTTTGCCGCGCTCGCCGGCCTGAAAGACAATAGGTTCTGCGGAGCCGATTTCATGGCGCGGCGAACGCGGGCGGCGCTGTTGCGCCGTCTGCGGAAAGACCCGCCAGTCGTGGCGTTTTCTTGCTCAACCGGAGTCCTCAGGAGCCAGCCGATGTCGATCGCAAAGATTCTCGCCGTCGCTTCTCTGTCCCTGGTCCTCGCCGGCCCCGTTCGGGCCGGCGACAAGGGGGCGCCCTCCGCGAAGGACGTGGCCGAACTGGTCACCAAGGCAAAGGCCTATCTCAAATCGTCCCAGGGCGCGGACGGCAGTTTCTCCCCGAAGATCGCCGGTCCCGGCGTCACCGCCGTCGTCATCGCCGGCCTCCTGAGCAACGGGGCCGGGCCGGAGGATCCGGTCGTCGCCGCGGGGCTCAAGTACCTGGAAAAGCAGGTGCAGAAGGACGGCGGGATCTACAGCAAGGCCCTCGCCAACTACGTCACCAGCGTCGCCGTCATGGCGTTCAAGGAAGCGAACACCAAGGGGCAGTACGACGCGATCCTGAAGAACGCGGCCGAGTTTCTGAAGAAGATGCAGCAGGCCGGCGCCGAGGAGGATTTGAAGTTCGGCGGCTTCGGCTACGACAGCAAATCGCGTGCGGACAGCTCCAACACCAACTTCGCCGTGGAAGCTCTCCTGGCGGCGGGCGTCGACAAGAACGACCCGGCGATCAAGAACGCGCTCAAGTTCCTGGGCCGGTGCCAGAACCTGCCCGGCGAGTCCAACGACCAGCCGTTCGCCAAGAAGGCGAGCAAGGACGACCTGGGCGGCTTCGTCTACAACCCGTCCGATGTGGATAGCAAGCGCGACAAGACGGAAACCGGCGGCCTGCGCTCGCTGGGGGGCATGACGTACGGCGGTCTCAAGAGCTTCTTGTACGCCGGGGTCAAGAAGGACGACCCGCGCGTCAAGGCGGCGGTGGCGTGGATCCGCAGGCATTACACGCTCGAGGAAAACACGGGCCTGGGCAAGGCCGGCCTTTATTACTTCTACCAGACGTTCGCCAAGGCGATGGAGTTGTTCGGCGAAGACCCGTTCGTCGACGCGAAGGGAACCAAGCACGCCTGGCGCACCGAGCTCTACAACGCGCTCAAGTCGCGGCAGCAGGAGAACGGCAGCTGGGTGAACTCGGGCGACCGGACGTTCGGCGAGTTCAACGCCGATCTCTCCACCGGCTTCGCCCTCCTGGCCCTGAGCCACGTGCGTTCGAAGTAGTCCGCGTAGAGGCGAGTCTTCGAGGCCCGCCGGGGTTATGTCCCGGTGGGCCTCGATCATTTTCTTGAACTTTCCCCATAATACCCACGTCCAAGTTGCGAGCTCTTTTGCCGCAATCCTCCGGAGTTCAGGTCATGAAGCGTGCGCTCACCCTCGCCCTGTTCCTCGTCCCCTCCCTGGCCCATGCCGACGCCTTCGACAACTACACGAACCAGATCCTCGCGAAGATCCCGGAGTCCAAGAACGCCCGCCTCATCAAGGAGCTGACCCCCGAGGTCATGGTCGAGAACTCGCGAGCCGTCCCGGGCCTCAAGGCGACCATGATCGTCGTCCGCACCAACGACGGACGCTTCGCCAAGCTCGCCGTGCAGCCGGCCCGGCAAAAAGTCAGCGCCGATGAATCCGTGCCGATCCTCCTCATCGAGCGCTTCGTCACCTATCGCGAAGGGGAGGAGAAGAAGGTCCACGTCGAGGGGCAGAACGTCCGCCTGTTCGAAGGTTTTCGTTTCAGCCTCGACCTGGGCCAGGTCGTTCCCGAGAGCCTCGGCGGCGATGTCCGCTTCGTCGTCGCCGGCGACAAGGCCTACGCGGAGCCGGTCGGCAAAGCCGAGTTGTACGTCGTGACCAAGAACCTGCCCGAGACGACGCCGAAGAAGTCGGAGAAGTTTGTCGCAGGCGCCAAGTTCGAGCCGCGCCTCTTCAATGGCACGTTCAAGCTCTACGACGACGGCCGACGCACCGGGACGCTGAAGCTGACCGTCGGCGCCAGCGGTGAGGTGTCGGGCGCTCTCTACTCGGACAAGGACGGCGCCAAGTACGAGGTGGCGGGGAAGATCGGCATGCCGAACCACATGATCGAGTTCAACGTCACCTTCCCGCGCACCATCCAGACCTTCCAGGGCTGGATGTTCACTGGCGACGCCCGCGTCATCACCGGCTCGGCGCGCATGCTCGAGCGCGAGACCGGGTTCTATGCGGTGCGCGTCGATTAGACCCCATTGGGGGCCGCGAGCCGCAACGCCCTTGTCAACGGCGCCCGCTCAGGTTACGATGGGCGCTGGGTAAGTTCGCTTAGGGTCTCTCGATGTCGTTGCGTATCCGACAGATCGTTTCCCTATCGCTGGCCCTGCTTCTCATGGCCGGCTCGGCTCCCGGTTTTTGCGGCGGCGTCTTCGCCTTTGCGCCGGCGCCGAAGAAAGCGAAACGCGCGTGTGGCGCCTGCTGCCAGTCGGCGGCGACCTGTTGCTGTTGCCGTCACGCGCCCCCGGACTCGACTCCTGAGCCGGCCCCGCAGAAGGCGCCGCGGAACCAGTCGCCGGGATGCCCGCCGACGTCCCCCTGCTGCTGCACCGCGCCGGCGCCCTTCTTCTTCGCCCACGCCTCCTTGCCGTTCGCGCACGACCTGGCCAACATCGGCGAGACGATCCCCGATCTGCGCTGCGAGGTCCGCTTCGTGCCGGCGGACGGTCCCTTCCATCCCCCGCGTTAGACATCCTTTCTAGCTGGACACGGTCCGCCCGTTTCTGCGAAACGGGGCTAAACGTTTGCGCCTTTGCGCGCCGAACGGCAATCGCTCCACCAACTAAAGGCCGCCATGCCGCGCTTCCTTCCCTGGGAATACGGCGTGCGCAATCTCCTGCGCCGCCCCATGCGCAGCCTGCTCACGCTGCTGGCGCTCACGCTCGTCGTGTTGCTCGCCCTGGTCGTCGTCGGCTTCCTGCGCGGGCTGGAAAGCAGCCTCGGCGCCGGCGCCGCTGAGCGCGTCGGCTACATCCATTCGCTCGGCTCCAGCGAGCACCTGGAGAACTCCTCCGTCGCCGGCAACACCGCCGACATCGTCAAGGCGAGCCTGCGCGGCGTGAGAAAACGACAGGGGGCCGAGGCGCTGGACGTCTACGCCTCGCCCGAGCTTTACCTCGGCACGCAGATCGCCCGTGACGACGGCTCCGCCAGCCTCGGCCTGGTCCGCGGCGTCACCGAGACGGCGCCCCTCGTGCGCGGCCGGGTGCAGGTGATCGAGGGCGCCTGGCCCAAGCCCGGCGAAGCGCTTGTCGGGCGACTGGCGGCGACGAAGCTCGGTCTGGCGGACGAGGAGCTGCGCGTCGGGGGCGCCGTCACCTTCGAGGGACGGACCTGGCGGATCAGCGGCCGTTTCGCAGCCGGGGGCGCCGCCGCGGAAGCGGAGATCTGGTGCTTGCTGGACGATCTGCAATACGCGCTGCGGCGGCAGGACCTGAGTATGGTGGCCATCCAGCTGGCGCCCGGCGCCTCGTTCGCGGAGGTGGACGAGTTCTGCAAGATGCGGCTGGACCTCGAACTGGAGGCGACACCCGAGGCGACGTACTATCAGTCGCTCGACCGCCATTACACGCCCGTGCGGATGATGGCCTGGCTCGTGGTGCTGCTCCTGACCGGGGCTGGCTTCTTCGCCGGGCTCAACGCCATGCACGGCGCTGTCGTGGGCCGTGTCCGCGAGGTCGCCACCTTGCAGACGCTCGGCTTCCCGCGCCGTGCCATCGCCCTGGCGCTGATCCAGGAAGGGGCGCTGCTCGCGGCGCTGGCGTCGCTCCTGGCAGCCGCTGGCCCTCGTGCTGCTGCACGGCGTGGCCATCCGCTTCACCATGGGGGCGTTCCTGCTCCGCATCGACAGCGTCGCCCTCCTCTGGGGTTGCGGCCTGGGCCTGGGACTCGGCGTCCTCGGCGCCCTGCCCCCGACCTTGTGGATGATGCGCCTCCCGGTCGCCGAAGGATTGAAAGCGGTTTGAGCCGTTTGCTTGCGCAGTTGTAGTTAGGTGGGCCGAGTCTTCGATGCCCACCGATGCAAGAGCCGTTTGCGGTGGGCCTACCCCGCGCCCCACCCTACCAGGACGCCCGAACGTCAAGAAAGGACAATCATGAAACGTTACGCGATCCCAGCCCTCTGCTTCGTCGCTCTGGCTCTCGCCGGCTGCGGCGGGCAGGAAGAGAAGAAGAGTCCCACGCCGGCGGCCGGCGGCAAGTACGTGCTCGACAAGGAGCCTGAGGGCGCCCAGGGTGTGCTCGCCGTCAAGGCCAAGGCGAAGGACGGCGACGAGATTGCCGTCGTCGGCCGGGTCGGCGGCAGCGAGAAGCCGCTCATCAAGGGGCGGAGCGCCTTCACGATCGTCGACACCTCGTTCAAGTCGTGTGCCGACCGGGAGGGGGACACGTGCCCGACTCCCTGGGATTACTGCTGCGAGCCGGCGGGCGAGCTGAAGAAGGGCACGCTGCTCGTGAAGATCGTGGACGACAAAGGGGAGTCGTTCCCCATGGACGCCCACGACCTGGCCGGCGTCGACACACTGCAAACGGTCGTCGTGAAGGGAACGTTCAAGCGCGACGGTGACGCGGTTGTGCTGCTGACCAAAGCCATCTTTATCCGGAAGTAGCCATGAGCCTCAATCTCCGCGATCTCGCCCTGCGCAACGATAACGATAACGGCGTACCGGCCTCGCTCAAGCCGCCGCGCCGGCGCTGGCTCAGCCGTTATCTCTTGCCCGGGGCCATCGTCCTGGGCTTCCTGCTCGTCCTGGGCTGGTCGCTCCGCGCGCTGTTGCTGCCGGCGCGGAGCGTGACCGTCATGCCGGTGCTCACCTCGCGGCAGGTCTCGCACGTGGAGGGGACGCCGCTCTTCCAGGCCGCCGCTTGGGTGGAGCCGCGGCCGCAGGCGATCGCGGTCGCCGCGCTTTCCGAAGGCGTGGTCTCCAGGCTGCACGTCGTCGAGAACAGCCCGGTCAAGAAAGGAGACCTGATCGCCGAGTTGATCGTCGAGGACGCGGATCTGGCCGTCAAGGCGGCCGAGGCGGAGGTGCGGCTGCGGCAGGCGGAAGTCGCGGGCGCCAAGGGCGGATGGGAAGCGGCCAAGACCAACCTCGAGCAGCCGGTCCACCTGCGGGCGGCGCTGGCCGAAACGGAAGCGATGCTGGCGCAGAAGGAAAGCGAGCAGGCCGTCTTGCCGTTCCAGAAGAGTGTCGCCGAGACCAAGGCGCGCGTGACCGGCATCATCTTCGAGAACCAGAAGGGAGCGCGGGGAAGCGGCGCCCTTTCGGAAACGCAGTTCCAGACCGCCAAGGCGGATTTCGAGTCCGCTCAGGCGGTCCTCGACGAGGTGAAAACGCGCCTCGCCCGCGTCGACAGCGAGGTCAAGGCCCTCGCCGCCAAGCGTTCCGCGCTCGCTCTTCGCCTGGAGCTCAAGGCCGATGAAAAGAAAGCGGAAGCGGAGACGCGCGCCGCCTTCGACGCCGCCAAGGCCCGGCTCGAACTCGCCGACAACGCCCTGGCCACGGCCGAGCTGCGCCGAGCGCGCATGAAGGTCTACGCTCCCTGCGACGGCAGGGTCCTCAACCTCGTAGCGCGCCCCGGCAGCCGGTTGATGGGGCTCGATCCGAAGGGGATGCAGGAATCGACCACGGTGGTCACGCTCTATCAGCCGCACAGCCTCCAGGTCCGGGCGGACGTGCGTCTGGAAGACGCCGCGCGCGTGCAACCGGGCCAGAAGGCGCAGATCGTCTCCCCCACCGGCGTCACGCTCAAGGGCACGGTCCTGTTCATGACCAGCCAGGCGGACGTGCAGAAGAACACCATCCAGGTGAAGGTCGGCGTCGACGACCCGCCCGACGTGCTCCGGCCCGAGATGCTCGTGCAGGTGACGTTCCTGGCGCCGGCCGCTGCCGGCAAGACGGAAACGACCGAGACCGTGCGCATCCTGGCGCCGCGCAGCTTGATTGTCGAGGAGGGGGCGGCCAAGGGGGTGTGGATCGCCGACGAGACCGGCGTCGCCCGCAAGAAAACCGTCCGGCTCGGCGCGACGCTCGGCGAGCTGGTGGAAATCAGCGCCGGCTTGCAGGTCGGGGACCGCCTCATCGTCGCCGGCCGGGAGGACCTGAGCGAGGGCGCCCGCATCCGCGTCACGGGGGAGGACACGACCTTGAACCGGGGAGACCGCTGATGCCGCTCGTCGAAATCCGCAACCTGAGCAAGGAATACCGCAAGGCAGACCAGGTCATCCGGCCCTTGCACGACGTCACGCTCGACATCGGCAAGGGGGAGTTCCTCTCGCTGCAGGGCTCGAGCGGCTCGGGCAAGTCGACGCTCCTCAACCTCATCGCCGGCATCGACCGCCCGACCGCGGGCGCGATCCACGTCAACGGCGCCGACATCACCCGCATGTCGCGCACGCAGCTGGCCGCCTGGCGCGCCCGCAACATCGGCTACATCTTCCAGCTCTACAACCTCGTCCCCGTCCTGACGGCCTACGAGAACATCGAGCTGCCGCTGTTGCTTCTGCCGCTGAGCCGGGCCGAGCGGCACAAGCGGGTGGCGATCGCGCTGGAGGCGGTCGGCCTGACGGATCGGGCCGAGCATTTCCCGCGGCAGCTTTCGGGGGGGCAGGAGCAGCGCGTCGGCATCGCGCGAGCGATCGTGGCGGACCCGGCCATCGTCGTCGCCGACGAACCGACCGGCGACCTGGACGCGGAGACGACGCGGCAAATCCTCGATCTCTTGAAGCGTCTCAACGAAGAACTGGGGACGACGCTCCTGATGGTCACGCACGACCCGCACGCCGCTGCCATCGCCCAGCGGCAGTTGCACCTGGAGAAAGGCGCCCTCCTCGAAACCACGGAGGTGGGATAACCATGCTTCGCTTCCTGCCCTACATCCTCAGGAACATCCGGCGGCAGCGGACGCGCACGCTCCTCACCGTCAGCGGCGCCGCGGTCGGCATGCTTGTCTTTACCGTCGTCGGCGCCGTGCGCCAGGGGCTGGCGGCGCTGAGCGACGATCCGGCCTCGCAGCGCACGCTGATCGTCTTCCAGGCCAATCGTTTTTGCCCGTTCACGAGCCGCATGCCGGAGTCGTATGCGCGCGAGATCAAGGACCTACCGGGAGTCGAGGACGTGATTCCGATTCAGGTCTTCACCAACAACTGCCGGGTGAGCCTGGACGTGATCGTCTTCCACGGCATGCCGCCCGACCAGGTGCGCCAGGCCCGCACCTTCGATCTCGTCGCGGGGGATGAATACGCGTTTCGCAAGAACCAGGACGTCGCCCTAGTCGGCCAGAGCCTGGCCCAGCGCCGCGGCCTCTCGGTCGGCAGCCGCTTCAGCGTCGGCGAGGTCACGGTCACGGTGGGGGGCATCTTCAAGGCGCCGCGCCCAGCCGACGAGAACTTTGTCTACACGCACCTCAAGTTCCTGCAGAAGATCCGCAGCCTCAACTCCGACGGCTCCGTCACCCAGTTCGAGGTGCTGCTCAAGGACCAGGCCGACCCGCAGGAGGTGGCGCGGGCGATCGACCGGAAATACCGCAACGGCCCGGTCGCGACCGACACCCGCACCAAGGGGGTCTTCCAGGCCCGCGCCGTGGCCGACCTGATCGAGATCATCTCCTTCACGCGCTACCTCGGGCTGGCCTGCCTCGGCCTCATCTTCGCCCTCGTCGCCACGACCACCGTCATGGCGGTGCAGGACCGCATCCGCGAGCACGCGCTGTTGCAGACCCTCGGCTTCTCCAGCCCGCGCCTGTTCGGCATCGTCCTGTGCGAGAGCCTGATCGTCAGCCTCGTCGGCGGCTGCCTCGGCGTCCTCCTCGGCATCCTGACGCTCTTCTGGACCGCGCCCTCGATCGGCACGGAAGGCGTGATGATCGCGTTCGCGCCGTCCTGGTCTCTGGCGCTGATGGGCCTGATGATGACGGTAGCCGTCGCCATCCTGGCGGGACTGGCGCCGGCGCTACAGGCGGCGCGGGCCGACATTGTGGCGTCGCTGCGGCAGGTGTGATCCGGGGGTGACGCCGAGCGCTCAATCCCAGGGCGCCTTGCCGGCGGCGAGGCCGATCTTCCCGGCTCCGAGAAACAGGAGCGCCAGGCCTCCGGCAAAATAGAGGCCCTGCAACTCGAGCGCCCAACCTCCTCCGTCGACCACGACCCCCAGCTGATCCAGGTGCGCGAGGTAGACCGCGAACGCCATGTTGCCGGCAACGAGCAACCCGCCCAGGCGCGTCAAGAGACCGAGAATGATGAGCGCCGGCGCCGCGACCTCGCCCGCGTAGACGCCGTACGCCAGCTGATCCGGTAGGCCGTGCGCCTTCACCGCCTGCACGATCGGATCGATGCCGCCCTGAATCTTGGCAATGCCGTGGATCAGCATCAGCCCACCGACCCCCAACCGCAGGATGAGCTTGCCGAAGTCGCTCGCTGTCAGCCATCGAGGTTCCGGTTCCATGAGCCACCTCCGAGAGAAGGGCGAGAGGAACGCGCCGCGAAATGTCACCTCCATATTACGAAAAGAAAACGGGCGGGGTCTTCTCCCGCCCGTCGCATGGACTCAGTGATTACGTTCGACCATCGCCTCATATCAGCGAGCCGCTGTGACCGCCTTCTTGCCCGGATCGGCCACGATCGGATCGACCTCGCCTTCGAGGCTGCGCAGGTAGCGAACGAGGGCCGCCTTCTCATCCTTGGTCAGCCGCAGCTGGAACGGGACGATCGGCGTCTTGTCCGCGCCGAGTAAGAACACTTTCGGCCCCTTGTACGGCTCGCCGCCGGCCTGGCTCTTCACGTAGGCCTGCTCCGCGACCAGGTCGCGCATCTTCGGCGACAGGTATTCGTTGGCGTTGCCGCCGCGCTCGTAAAACTCGACGACTTCTTCGAGCGTCTTCTCGCTGCCGTCGTGCATGTACGGCGCCGTGCTCACCAGCCCGCGCAGGATCGGCGTCTTGAACGCGCCGACCGCCTCCGGGTTCTTGTGCCCCGTCGGCAACGCGGCATAGCGGCCGAGGCCGCCTTCCGACAGCTTGCCCTCCTTCACGCCGACGCCCAGGTTATGGAACAGGCCGTCGCTGAAGTTCTCACCGGCGTGGCACAGGCTGCAGCGCGCCTTGCCGAAAAAGAGCGTCCGCCCCTGGCTAAGCTGGTCGGCGACCTTGGCGAGGTTCGCTTCGTCGGCGGCCGGATCGATCCGAAGGGCCTTGAGAGCGACCATGTCCTTCTTCGCGATCGCATCCTTGAGCGCCGTCGCGTAGTCGACCGGCTTCACCGTGAAATCGCTGCCTTCCTCATCGATGACGCGCTTGCGCATCGCCGCGTCCGCCCGGTCGGTAACGCTATTGCCGTTCAGCACGGTCCGCTCGTAGCCGGCGATGGCCATGGCGATGCCGTCGCGTGTCGGCTCGTGGCCGAAGGCTTCGAGGAAGCGCTTGACGTAGTCGCTATTCTTGCGCACGCGGAGCACGGCGTCGCGCCAGGCGTGCTGGGAGTCGAGGCACATCTCCAGCGGATTCTGCACCGGCCCCTGCGCCTGGTCCTCGAGCGAGCGGGCCCGGCCGTCCCAGAACTGAAAGGGGTGAAAGGCGCTGTTCATGACCGTCGGGGCGCTCATGCCCCCCTTGTTGCCGCCGATGCCGGTCGACACCGGGGCCTGATCGGTGAAGCCGCGCTTGGGATCATGGCAAGTGGCGCAAGAAACCGTGCCGTCCGCGGATAGGATGGGGTCGAAGTAGAGCTTGCGGCCCAACTCCCAGCGCTGCAAGGTCAGCGGGTTCTCCGGCGGGATCGGTGGAATGACCGTCAGGCCCAACGGCATCTTGATCTTGACGACCTTGCGCTCCGCCTTGGCGCCGGTGACCGGATGCGTGGCCGTCTCGGGCAGCACGTTCCAGTAGGAAGGGAGCTTGCTCCATTCCGGCATGCGGGAGTTGACGAAGACAATCGGCGTTTCCTTGTCAAACGCCGCCTTCTTCTTGGCGCTGGGCAGCAGCCAGTCGATGCCCTTGTCCTGAGCACGAACCGGCGCCGCCAGGAACAGCAAGGCGAACACCAGAGCCAATGCGATGCGACACGCGAGAGGAAAACGCTTCATGGCGAGTGGACCTTGGGTGAGGGAGGGTAGGCGGGAATGTCGACCAGCGGGAGGGAGTGCGTTTTTCTAGCACATCGAGCGCGACGTGCCAGAGCAAAAACCGTGTAGCGAGTAATGGTTGGATGCGCGGCGCCGGCCGATGGATTCAAAGATTCTGTTGGAAAGGGGCCGGCGGTGTTCTAAGAAAACCCCGTCCATTCCTCCTTTTTCCCGAAGGAACCATGCGAAAAAAGTTCATCGCCGGCAACTGGAAGATGTACACGAACCGGGCCTCGGCCGAGAAGCTGGCCGCGGCCGTCGTCGAAGGCGTCAAGGGGCAGACGAAGGTCGACGTCGCGGTTTGTCCGCCGTTTCCCTATCTGGGTTACGTCGCACAGACGCTGAAAGGCAGCGACGTTCGCCTCGGGGCGCAGAACCTCTACCCGGAGAAGGAAGGCGCTTTCACCGGGGAAGTCAGCCCGACGATGCTCGTCGACGTCGGCTGCCACCTGGTGATCCTCGGCCACAGCGAGCGGCGCCACAAGCTGGGAGAGGACGACGCGTTCATCAACAAGAAGGTCCATGCGGCCCTTGGCGTCGGCCTGCAGGTGATCCTGTGCGTGGGGGAAACGCTGGAGGAACGGGAGCGGGGAGCGACAGAGCAGGTGCTGGAGCGGCAAACGACGGCGGGCCTGGCGGGGATCGACGCGGCGAAGCTGGCGAACATCGTCATCGCCTACGAGCCGGTGTGGGCCATCGGTACGGGCAAGAACGCCACGCCGCAGCAGGCGCAGGACGCGCACGCCTTTGTGCGCCGGCGCATTGCCCAGCTGTGCGGCGTGGAGGCGGCCGAGCGCCTGATCATCCAGTACGGCGGCAGCGCCAAGCCGGAAAACGTCGCCTCGCTGCTGTCGCAGCCGGACGTGGATGGGGCGCTGGTCGGCGGCGCGAGTTTGCAACCGGAGTTTTTCCTGGCGATCATTCGCTTGGCGTCGTGATCGTGCCGACGGGCCGCGCCGCGTTCGGGTCGGGGCCTGAAAATCCTTTCAGACCACTTGCTGGCGACCGGCGCGCTTGCCATAATAACTCTTCCCTTATTTGGGTTTCGCGGCGTGAACACCTGGCCGAAGGTGTTCCGTTTTATTTGAGGAGCATGAAAACATGGCGGACGCGGTCATTTTGGCGGTGCAGCCGCGCACCGGTCATGGCACGCACGAGGCGCGGCGGCTGCGCAAGCAGGGGATGACCCCGGCCGTCGTTTACGGTCACCAGCAGGCGACCGTCTCCGTCACGGTATCGAGCGACGAGCTGAGCAAGGCGATCCGTCACGGCGCCCGCGTTGTCGACTTGAAAAGCGGCGACGGCGTCGAGAAGGCGCTCATCCGCGACCTCCAGTGGGACGCCATCGGCGCCAGCATCCTGCACGTCGACTTTTCGCGTGTCTCCGCCGACGAGCGCGTGACGCTCGAGGTCAAGCTGGAGCTGCGCGGCACGGCGCCCGGCGTGACGGCGGGCGGCGTTCTCGTGCAGCAGATGCACAACCTCGAAGTGGAATGCCCCGTCATCGCCGTGCCGGAATCGATCCGCGTGCACGTTGGCGAGCTGCAGCTCGAAGCGGCCATCCACGTGAAGGACTTGCAGCTGCCCGAAGGCGTTATCGCCAAGAACGATCCCGAAGCCATTGTCGTGCAGGTCGTGCCGAAGGTGGCGGAAGAAGAAGTCACGACCGGCGCGGCGGCGCCCGGCGAAACGGCCGAGCCGGAAGTCATCGGCCGCAAGGTCGCCGAGGGCGAGGAAGAGCCGGAGTAGGGCCGCCTGAACGAAGCCGCCTCGAGAGAGCGACAGGTCGAGATTGCCATGAAAGTCATCGTCGGTCTGGGCAATCCCGGCAAGCGCTACGAGGGGACGCGGCACAACGTCGGCTTCATGGTGGTCGACGCCCTGGCGGCGGGTCCCGGCGTCTCCTCCGCTCAGTCGCGCTTCGAGGCGGACGTCGCCGAGTGGCGCGAGGGGGAAGAGAAGACGCTGCTGGTGAAGCCGGAGACGTTCATGAACCTGAGCGGTCGCAGCGTCCGGCAGACGCTGGACTTCTATCAGGTGGAGCCGGCCGACCTGCTGGTGGTCTGCGACGACTTCAACCTGCCGCTGGGGAAGCTGCGTTTTCGGGCGCGGGGTACCCACGGCGGGCACAACGGCCTGCGGGACATCCAGGCCCACCTGGGTTCGACGGAGTATCCGCGGCTGCGGATCGGCGTCGGCGCCCCGGACGAGGGTGAAGCGATCGACCACGTGCTCGGCAGATTCCGTCCGAGCGAGCGGCCGGTCATCCAGGAGGCCGTGGAGCGAGCGGTGCAAGGCGTGGTGCTGTGGAAGAGCCAGGGCATCGAGGCCTGCATGAATCAATACAACGCATAGCTGAAGTCGTGAGACTTCAGATCCCAAGCGAAGTCTCACGACTTCGGCTACAGACCGAAGGATGCCAATGCCAGCCAACGTTTACGAGTGCATGTTTCTCCTCGATTCGAGCAAGGTCGCCGGCGACGTGGCGAATGCCGACAAGGTGCTGCGCGGCATCCTCGAGAAGAACCATGCGGAGGTGCTGATCAGCCGCCCCTGGGACGAGCGGCGGCTCGCCTATCAAATCAAGAACCAGAAGAAGGGACTGTACTACCTCACGTACTTCTCGTCCGAGGGCAAGAACCTCAAGCCGATCGAGCACGATTGCGCCCTCAATGAAATGATCCTGCGCATGCTGGTGCTGAAGATCCACCCGAAGCTGGTGGACACGATGCTGAACGTGGCGAAGGGGGAGCATGCGGTGGCGCTGCAGAACTACCAGGACACGCCCGACTCCGACATCGGCGGCAGGCCGCGCGATTAGTTGGCGCGGCGGCGCCATCCGGTTATAGTCAGGGAAACCCGCTGGTTCCCGCGTGGCGAACGTGGCAAGGGTTTGATTGTTTTCCCCGCAACAGGTTCAAACCATGGCCAATCTCAACAAGGTAATGCTCATCGGCTGCCTGACGCGCGACCCGGAGTCGCGGATGTTCGCGAACGGCGGCAAGGTGACCAAGTTCGGCTTCGCCGTCAACAACCGGGCGCAAGAACTCCCAGACCGGCCAGTGGGAGGAGGATCCGGTCTCCTCGACGTCGAAGCGTTCAACCGCGGCGACTTCGGCAAGACGGCCGACCATGTCGAACAATACCTCCGGAAGGGGAGCCAGGCGTTTATCGAAGGACACCTGGTACTCGATCAGTGGACCGCGACCGATGGGCAGAAGCGTTCCAAGCTCAAGGTCGTGGTCGACGTGATCCAGTTCCTCGATTCGCGTCCGGCCGACGGCAGCCGCCCCGCTCCGGCGCCGCAGCGCCGCCCGGCCGGCGGCATGCCCGATGACAGTTACGACGCGCCCCCGCCCGACGTCGGCATCGAGCCGCCGCCGAGCGCAGGCCGCCAGGAAGACATCCCCTTCTAACCGGTTCTCCCGCGCGGAGAAGGGTGGGGAGTCAAGGTAACCGTAAGCCCCGGGGACAATCGCAGCGTTTCCGGGGATGTTTTTGGATGGAAGAAAGACCATGCCTAAGCAACGCAACCAGGTCCTCAAAGGCAAGCACGGCGGCATGCAGCTGGTGCTCGTCGAAGACGTGCCCCACCTCGGCAAGCAGGGGGACGTCGTCGAGGTGAAGGCCGGCTACGGCCGGAACTACCTCCTGCCCAACGGCCTCGCCACGCTGCCGAGCAAGCACAACCTCAAGCTGCTCGACCTCTACAAGGAGCGCGTGCAGCAGGCGCGCGAGGCCAAGATGGCCGACCTCAAGGTCCTCGCCGAGCAGATCCAGCGCGTCCCGGCGCTGACGATCGAAGCTCTGGCCTTCGAGGCCCATGCCGAGCAAACCGAGCCGCTCGCCGAGGGGGAAGAGCCGGTGAAGCACTTCCATCTCTATGGCTCGGTCGGCCCCAGCGACATCTCGCGCGCCCTCAAGGGCAAGAACCTCAAGGTCGAGCCGGACATGATCAAGCTCGACGGCGTCATCAAGATCTGCGGCTTGTACGAAGTCGACCTGCACCTGGGCTACGACGTCAACTCCAAGGTGAAGGTCATGGTCGTGCCGCAGAAGCAGGACAAGTAACAACTCCCACGGTTTCACAACCGGTCGTAGCGTGGATTTAGTCCACGCGGGAGGATTCGTGTCCACGCTACGGTTGTGAAACGGTCTCAAAACGAAGAAGCGGCGGCAGGAGGCCTTCCATGTCTCAGGACACCCGCGTCGCCGACCGCGTGCCGCCCCACAATCTCGACGCCGAGAAGAGCGTGCTGGGGAGCATGCTGCGGGACAACCGCGTCATCTCCGACCTCGTCCAGTTCCTCAAAGCCGAGGACTTCTACGTCTTCGCGCACCAGAAGATCTACGAGGCGGTCACCCATCTCAACATCCACGCCGGCGTCCCCGTCGACCCGGTCACGCTCGCCAACAACGTCAAGGAGCAGGGACTGCTCGAGGACATCGGCGGCCCCGGCTACATCGTCGAGCTGTGGGATGCCGCCCCCAGTTCCGCCAACGCGGAGTACTACGGCAAGATCGTCCGCCAGAAGGCGATCCTGCGCAGCCTGATCTACGCCTGCAACGACCTCTTGCACGACGCCTACGACCAGGCGATGCCAGCCCAGGAACTTTTGGACCAGGCGGAGCGGCGCATCCTGGAGATCGCGGAGCTGGGCATCACCGGCGACACGCAGACGCTGCAAGAAGCGATCATGGAGGCGTACGCCCGCCTCGAGTCCCGCAAGGAAAAGGGGCATCAGGAGGTTTCCGGCATCGCTACCGGCTACGTCGATCTCGACAGCCTTACCGCGGGATTGCAGGATTCGGAGCTCATCATCCTCGCCGCCCGGCCAAGCGTCGGCAAAACCAGCTTCGCCCTCAACGTGCTGCGCCACATCATCGTCGAAGAGCAGAAGCCCGTCCTCTTCGTCAGTTTGGAGCAGGCGCGGGTCGAGATCGCCGAGCGCCTGCTCTGTTGCCAGGCGCGGGTCGATAGCCACAAGCTACGCAAGGGAACGCTCTCCTCGGAGGACGTAGAGAAGCTCGTCGAGGCGGGCGGCATCCTGCAACGGGCGAAGCTGTTCATCGACGACACGCCCGGCCAGAGCATGCTGCGCATCGCCGCCAACGCGCGCCGCCTCAAGGTGCGGCACGACATCAAGATGGTCTGCATCGATTACCTTCAGCTCATCGACCCGGACGATCGCCGCGATAGCCGGCAGGAACAGGTGGCCGCCATCTCGCGGCGTCTCAAGTTCCTGGCCCGCGAGCTCAACGTTCCCGTGATGGCGCTGGCCCAGGTCAACCGTGGCTCCGAGGAGCGGCAGGATCACCGGCCGCGCCTGTCGGACCTGCGCGAATCGGGCGCCATCGAGCAGGACGCCGACACCGTGATGATACTGCACCGCCCCGACTACCACGAGCCGGGCCAGCACGAAGGCGTCGTCGAGGTCATCGTCGCCAAGCAGCGCAACGGCCCCACGGGCGACGTCAACCTGATGTTCGTCAAGCAGTACATGCGCTTCGAGAACTTCGCGGTCGAGCATTCGAGCGCCGGCGGCCGCTTCGAAGGCGGCTACGGCGATATCCCCGCGTAGCGGATGACAGGGTGACACGGCGCCGTGACACGGTGACAAGGTGAGGGGTGACACAGGGACCAATCACCTTGCTTGTCACCTCCTCACCTTGTCACCGTGTCACCCCGGCGCCTTGTCATCTCACGAGCTTGTGACAAAGTCCCATCCGCGAGTACAATCACGCGCATGATCCGCGTCGGCATTGGCTACGACACGCACCGCCTCGCCCCCGGCCGGCCCCTCGTCCTGGGGGGCGTCCACATCGAGCATCCGCGCGGCCTTGTCGGTCACAGCGACGCCGACGTGGTCCTGCACGCGCTCACCGACGCGATCCTCGGCGCGGCCGGCCTCGGCGACATCGGCGACGCGTTTCCAGACACCGACGCCGCCAACAAGGATCGTGACTCCGCCGATTTTCTCCGCGCCGCTCTCGACCGGATCCGACACGCGGGCTGGAGCGTCGGCAATGTCGACGCGAACGTCATCGCGCAGGAGCCCAAACTCGGCCCTCTCAAGGCCCGGATGCGCGAGCGAATCGCCGCGCTTTTGGAAATCGATCCGGCGCAGGTCAACGTCAAGGCCAAGACCGGCGAAGGCATCGGCTCGCTCGGCCGCGCCGAGGGGATCGCCTGCCAGGTGGTCGTCCTACTTTCCCGAGCGGAGGCTGGGGGCGCCGGCGCGTAGTATGTCCAGATCCGTTCGGACCACCTGGGTGCTCGCTCTCGGCGTCGCCGCCTGGCTGCTTCTGGGCTTCGCCGTCTCCGGCGCCTCGGAGCGATTCTATCTCGTGCTACCACCGCTGGCCCTCGGTGTCTTCCTCGCGCGAAACGATCAACCGCGCCGTTGGCTCATGACGGAGGCGCCGCGCATCCTGGTCTTCCTCGTAGCGCTGGTCGTCGTCTGCGCCGCATTCGGCCTGGTCTGGGCGCGTGCCAGCAAATCGCCTTTGCTCCGCATGGCGCCGGAGGTCCTCTTCGCCGTCTATTTTCTCAGTGGGGCCGTCCTGCTCATTGGCGCCGTCCGCTCGGCCCTGCGCGGGGCCGGTCGCTGGCTGGGTGACCGCTGCTTTGGCCGCGCTCCGGTCACGCGCTGGGCGCGCGTCGGGCGGTTGCTGGTCGCCGACGTGCTGCCGCTGCTGCTCCTTCTCAATTTCACGCTCGCCTACCTGCTCGCCGCTCTGTACGTGCACCGTTTCAAGATGCCGAACCCCGTCACGCCGCGCGAGGCGCTCGCCCGATCCTATGAGGATGTCTCGTTCACCACCGCCGACGGCCTGGCGATCCGGGGCTGGTTCATCCCGGCGATCCGTCCGTCGACCAAGACCGTGGTCATCTGCCACGGTCTGGGCGCCAACCGCTCGATGTTTCTCCCCTGCGTGCTCGTTGCCGACGCCCTCGACGCCAACGCGCTTCTCTTCGATTTCCGCGGCCACGGAGACAGCGACGGCCACACCTGCTCGCTGGGGCACGCCGAGCGCCTCGACGTCCTCGCCGCCGTCGACTATCTGCGGACCGAGCGCCCCGAGCAAGCACGCTCCCTGATCGGCTACGGCATCAGCATGGGCTCCGCCGCCCTCCTTCGGGCCGCCGCGGAGTTGGAGCGGCCGTTCGACGCGGTGATCGTCGACAGCGGCTTCGCGGCGGCGACGGATCTCACCGACAGCATCCTTGTCTTCTTTCCGGCTCCGCTTCGCCCCTGCCTGACCGGCTTGGGGGTCCCCTTGGCCTCGCTGCACGCCGGCTGCTGGCTCCCCGATTGCCGCCCGGAAGACTGCATGAGCCGACTCCGCGCGCCCGTCCTCATCGCTCATGGCCGCGGCGATCCGCTCATCCCAAGCGATCACGCCCGCCGGCTCTACGAACATGCGCGGGAGCCCAAGGGTCTACTCCTGGTGGACACCAAGGATCACGCCGCCGTCCTCGCCACGGGCGAGGAACAATATCTGCACGCGGTGAAGGCGATCTGCAAAAAAGGAGATTGATCGCTCCGTTGCTCCCTGACTCGACCCGACGGCTACGCAGGTCGGCTGAGGCGCCGATCCAAACTCGCCTTACCTCTAAGACACAAAAACACGAAACTAACCTCGAAACGACTGTTGTCCTTGTACTCCGTGGTAGAAAACAATGGCGCTACGCATCTACAACACGCTGACCAAGCAGAAGGAAAACTTCGAGCCGGTCACGCCCGGCAAAGTCGGCATGTACGTGTGCGGGCCGACGGTCTACAAGCCGAGCCACATCGGGCACATGGTCGGCCCGGTCATCTTCGACACGGTCAAGCGCTATCTCAAGTACCTGGGCTACGAGGTGAACTGGGTCGTCAACATCACGGATGTCGACGACAAGCTGATCGTCCGCGCCAAGGAGTTGGGGACGACGGTGAAGGAGCTGGCCGAGAAGATGACGCAGGACTACGTCGCCTGCCTGGCGAAGCTCGGCGTGACGGGCATCGACCACATGCCGCGGGCCACCGAGCACATCGACGGCATGCTCAAGATCATCGCGGGACTGATCGAGCAGGGCTACGCCTACCCGGCGGCGGGGGACGTCTACTTCGATATCGCCAAGGACGAGGACTACGGCAAGCTATGCCACCGCGATCCGGAACAGCTGGAGGCCGGCGTCCGCATCGAGGTGAGCGACCGGAAACGCAACCCCGGTGACTTCGCGCTCTGGAAAGGCGCCAAGCCGGGGGAGCCGCAGTGGGACAGCCCGTGGGGCCCGGGCCGGCCGGGCTGGCACATCGAGTGCTCGGCGATGAGCATGCGCCTTCTGGGGCAGACGCTGGACATCCATGGCGGCGGGCTCGACTTGCAGTTTCCGCACCACGAGAACGAGCTGGCCCAGTCCGAGTCGTTCTCGCACAAGACGTTCGCGCGCTACTGGATGCACAACGGCCTGTTGAAGATGGGGACGGCGAAGATGGCCGGCTCGGTCGGCAACGTCATCAACGTCGTCGACCTGTTGCAAAGGCACGCGCCGGAGACGGTGCGCTTCCTGCTGCTCAACACCCACTACCGCAGTCCGATCGAATACAGCGACGAGCGGCTCGTCGAGATCCGCCGCGGCCTGGATAGCTTCTATCGCTTCTTCGAGCGTTTCCAGCGAATCACAAAGAAGAGCTTTTATGAGCTACAGCCATCGAGCACGCGGAAGGCGTTCGAGACGGGCGATCCGTCGGCGCAGTTTATCGTCGAGGTCGTCCGCCTCTGGGAGCAGTTCCTGGCGCACATGGACGACGACTTCAACACCGGGGGCGCCATCGGCATCCTGTACGAGTTGCTCACCGGCCTCAACCGGTTCGCCGACCAGCGCCAGCTGGAGAATGGCGGCGCCGCCCCCACCGACGTGCGCGCTTTCGAACGCGGCGCCCTCGCTCTGAAGGAGTTGAGCCAGATCCTGGGCGTTTTCATGATGCCGCCGGAGACGAAAGAGGCGGGCGACGACAAGCTCGTCGGCGGTCTGATGCAACTCTTGATCGACCTGCGCGCTGAGGCGCGCAAGGCGAAGAACTTCGCCATGGGGGACACGATCCGCAACCGGCTCAAGGATTTGGGCGTGACCCTGGAGGACCGGCCGGGGGGGACGGGATGGCGGGTGGGGTGAGCATTCATCATCACACTTGAGTCGTGTCATGGCTCTTCCGCGCGACCGAGACGCACGCGACTATTATCGATCGGCCTTTCAATGGCTTGACGACGCCTCTTTTTTGTTGACCGCCGCTCGCCCTCGGGCCGCTGTCTACCTGGCCGGCTACACTGTGGAGTGTTTGTTGAAGGCCCTGGTCCTCGACTCGCTACCGAATCGCAAGAGAGCCGAACTTGCCCAGAGCAAGGTTCTCTTTACGCACGACCTAGACGAACTCCGGGCCACGTATCTCACCAGTGGCGGCCCTTCCCTTCCCAAGGATGTGGCCAAGGATCTGTTGGAAGTAGGAAGCTGGGACCCCGCACGGCGCTACCGTCCAGGCTCGGTGCGATATGATGAAGCTGAGCGATTCCTGAAAGCTGTTCAACGAATAGCCGCTTGGGCCGATGGGAGGCTCTGAAGAAAATGAAGAAGAAGGAAAAGAAGGACAAGGGCGTGGAAGCTATTCGTTCTGCCTTGAGCCCATATCTGGGCGCGCACCCGAAGGCAAAACTGGACGTCTACCGAAAAAACCCCGTTTCAATTCGAGTGCGCATTGTGGACCCTGATTTTGCGAAGGTCACGAAAGGGCAGCGCCACGACGACATCTGGTCGTTCCTCGAACCGCTACCCGAGGAACTGTTGAGCGAGCTAAGTCTGTTGCTGCTCTTGACGCCAGAGGAATCGACCAAGTCGATAGCGAATCTCGATTTCGATCATCCCCTCCCTTCCGCCATCTGAGCATTCATGGATGAAGTGAAGCGCATCCTCGGCATCGACCCCGGCCTGCGCATCACCGGCTATGGCGTTGTGGAAGACCGCCTCGGTCGGCCGGCGCTGTGCGAAGCGGGCGTCATCCGGATCGAAGACAAGAAAAGCCTATCCCTGGCCGAGCGCGTTCATTCCCTTTACTCCGAGTTGGTCGAGGTACTCGCGCAGTTCGAGCCGGGGGCGGTCGCCGTCGAGCAGCTTTACGCACACTATCAGCATCCCCGAACGGCGATCCTGATGGGGCACGCCCGCGGCGTCATCCTTCTGGCGGCGGCGCAGCGCGGCCTGCCGGTGGTGAGCTATGGCGCGACGCGGATCAAAAAGACGATCACGGGCAACGGCCGGGCCAGCAAGGAGCAGGTGCAGCGGACGATTGCCGGCGAGTTCGGGTTAGCCAAGGCGCCTGAGCCGGCGGATGTGAGCGATGCGTTGGCCGTGGCGCTTTGTCACTATCATTTACAGCGGCGTCCGGGGGCATGACCGGGGGGCTTCCTTCGGGAGCCTTTCCTCCGGGGGCTTACGCCGCCCGGCTCGCCTCATTCCCAATCATCCGACATGATCACGAAAATCACCGGCGCCTTGAGCCGCGTTCTCGATGAGGAAGTGCGGCTCCAGGTTGGGGCGCTCGAGTACCAGGTGTTGGTCGCGGAGTTCGTGCGCCGCAATCTGCAGGATCGTGTGGGCCAGGAGATCACGCTCGCCACCACGGAATACCTTGAAGGCAACCCCATGCAGGGCCGCCTCGTTCCGCGGCTCCTCGGCTTTCCCGGGGAAATGGAGCAGGAGTTCTTCGATCTCTTCTGCACCGTGGACAAGGTCGGCATCCGCACCGCGATGAAGGCGCTGTCGCGACCCATCCGAGAAATCGCCGACGCCATCGCCCGCCAGGACGCCAAGTGGCTGACGACGCTCCCCGGCATTGGCCCCGCGACGGCGGAGAAGATTGTCGCGACGCTCAAGCGGAAGGTCGCCAAGTTCGCGCTGGCGGCGCCCGTCGAAGGCGGGGGAAAAGCGGCCGCTGCGACGGTCGGCCCGTCGTTGATCGAGGAGACGTACCAGGCGCTCCTTGCGGTCGGGCATGGGCCGGCCGAGGCGCGCGAGCGGCTCGACAAGGTCCTTGCGTCGGGGAAAAAGTTCGCGAACGTCGAAGAAGTTCTTCTGGCGATCTATCAGAGCAAGTAACATGACGAAGGCGCCGGCGAGCCGGGCGGCGTAAGACCCCGGAGGGCGCGGGCAATAGAGCGGCGCGTCACTCGTTGAAGCGGGGACAGGAGCGTTCTTATGGCACGGCAGCCGGTGGTGCAGGGGAGCGGGGGCGGCCCTGGCGACGGCGATGAAAAGACGCGGGATGCGGCGCTGCGGCCGCGTCTCCTGCGCGAGGTAATCGGACAGAAGCCGGTGGTGCAACGTCTCGCGGTGGTCCTCAACGCCTGTCGAAAGCTCAAGGAACCGCTGTCCCACATCCTCTTTGATGGTCCTCCGGGCCTGGGCAAAACAACCTTCGCGACCGTCCTTCCGAACGAGTTGGGGACCTCGATCCAGCTGACGAGCGGGCCGGCGCTGAGCAAGCCGGCGGACCTGCTTCCTTTCCTCACGAACGCGGGGGAGGGATCGATCCTGTTCATCGACGAGATCCATCGAATGCCGCGGGTGGTGGAGGAGTTCATCTACCCGGCCATGGAAGACTTTCGCGTCGACATCGTGCTCGGGGAGGGGCTGCACGCCCGCACCATCTCCATGCCGCTGAAGCGTTTCACGCTGATTGGCGCCACCACGCGTAGCGGCATGCTCTCCAGCCCGATGCGCGATCGTTTCAAGATGCACGAGCATCTGGACTTCTACACGGTCGAGGAACTGGCCCAGATCGTCACCATCAATGCCCAAAAGCTCAAAACGACGCTGGAGACCGACGCCGCCCTCGAACTTGCCGGCCGCAGCCGTGGTACTCCGCGCTTGGCCAACGCCCGGCTCTGGTGGGCACGCAATTTCTCGGCGAGCGAGTCGGATGGCCGAATCACCCTGGCGGTGGCACGGGCGGCGCTCGCGATGGCAGAGGTGGACAGCCTGGGGCTGGACAAGCAGGATCGCCGTTACCTCGAAGTCCTGATCAACGTTTTCACCGGCGGGCCGACGGGAGTGGAAGCCCTCGCCGCGACGATGAATCTGCCCACCGACACGCTTAGTGACGAGATCGAGCCATTTCTGTTGCGTGAACAGTTGATTGTTCGCACGCCGCGCGGCCGCATTGCCACGGGGCGCGCCTACGACCATCTCGGCAAGGCCAAGCCGGACAAGGAAAAGGAAGGAGACCAAGGGTTGTTGTTCCCGTGAGGCTTGATAAAATTACTCGATAAGAAAACGACTCGCATTCTGAACGAACGTACCGTAGACGTGGTGGGAAGATGGTGGCCGACTTGAGTGTCCTTTCCTACCTTTACAACCGTCAGCGGCGCTAGGCCTGTTGCCCAGGGCACGAGGCGGCTGGGCTTGTCTAGGCGATGGATCACCGGCTGCCCAGCGTTTAAGGAACGCCACCCCTCTATGGAGAGCGCTTCTGGAATGTCTAGACACATTACCCTCCTATTTCGTCGCGACCCCTCCCGAGACAGGCAAGATGACAAGGTTCACTTTGAAGGCTATCGAGCTTTCTGGCCCGATGGTCGCGAGGTGGATGTGGGTCTGGACGCCTTTTGCAAGCACGGCCAGCGGCTTCTCGGCCTGGGCAAGCACCTGGCCGGCTGCCGCGAGAAATTCATCCAGATGATTTGCTTTCCGCTGGCCGGACGCGATGACGATCTCAACCGCATCCCCGGTCACCGCGTCCGCCGCTTTTACCTCCAGCGCACCGGCGACATCGGCCGCATTCACTTCATGGATGGCACGCCGACCACCATCACCTTCGACGTGAATCGAGACGAGCCGCCGCTCCTGGATTGGCTTGGACTCACCGACCTGACGTGCGGCGACCGTCAATGGTTCGACCTGGCGGCAACCGCCGTGGAAACGGCCGCCCCTGTCCGTTTGAGCCGGATGATCGCCTGCCAGGTCTGAGCAGCTGCAAGTTCACTGTTGGTCCATCCGTGCGGCCGGCGTTTTCCAACGCCGGCTTTTTTCTTCTGTCGGGCGCGGATTCGGGTTGTGAAATCCCTGGAATAACATCGCTTCGGCGGCATCCTAATGAAGGCGAGGTTCGCGCGTACGGGAATTTGTTGCCCTGACACGCGGTTTTCGGTTCTAATGAAAGCGTTGGTCCGAGCCTTCGTCAGACGCGTCGGGAGGGTTCATCATGGACGGCCAAAGTCCGTTTCCGCTTCGATCCGCCTGGTCTCCGGCGGGCTACCAAGTCGTCGAAAAGCCGTGTGAGGCTCGGCCGCCCGTCGGCCGCGCCGAAAACGAACCCGCGTCGGCGGGGCGCACGCCGTCCTCCCCGGTCGGCTATCGCGTCGTTCAGGTGTCGGAGGAAAAACCCGTGACAAGAGCGCCGGTCCCAGCGCCTGCCGTTCCCGCGCCTACGGCTCCCGCGCCGGTGGGTCCGGCCGGTATCCGTATCCTGCAGCACGGCCGCAAAAAAAGATCGAAGCTCGCGCTGGCGTCGATGAGCGCCCTCGCGATCCCTGGAATCGTCCTGCTCGTCTGGCTCGTCACACTGATTATGTCCCCCGGACCGCAGCGCCCCAAGGAAGAAATCATCGGGGACCCGCGCGCCGCCGACATCCGACTGCCCGATGCGCCGGGACCGGTGGCCGCGGCGCCGGCCCGCGCTGAACCGGCGCCGGAGCACAAGCCGGCCCTCGCAGAGATGGTCCGTGCCGAGGCCGCGAAAGCCGCGGCCGAATCCAAGAAGGCGACGCCTACCCGGAGAGAGGCGGCGCCGCCTGCAGTTTGCGCGGCGCCCGGCGGCCCGCTCCCGGAAACGGAGACCTTCGGCACGGCGATCTCCTTCACGCGCAATCCGAGCCGGGCGCTCAAACTGGCCGCGGAACAAGACAAGCTGGCGTTCGTGCTGCACGTTTCCGGCAACTTCGAGGACACGGGCTTCACCTGAAACAACGCCGAGGCGCTCCGTGTGGGCGCCCTCACCAAGCCCGATGTCGGCGCGTATCTCAACCGCCATTTCGTCTCCGCGTTTCAAAAGGTGGCGACGTTCCAGATCATCGGCGGGGCGAAGGTCGGCGGCAATGTCGCCGGCTATTTCTGTACCTCCGACGGCCTTGTGCTGCACGCCGTGGCCGGACCGCAAGACGCGGAAACGTTCCTGCGCGAAGCGCGCTGGGCCAACGAAACCTACCAGATGGCCCGCTTGAGCAAGAAGACCCCCAAGGATCTGCGCGACGCCTTCCGCAAGGCCCATTTCGACCGGCTCACGCTGGAACGGGATGTGCGCCTTTCGGTACACAAGCTCCCCGGGCCGGAAGCGATCACGCCCAAGCTGCTCGACGCGATCCTCTATGAGAACGAACGGCTGCACCTGACCAATCCGGGCAAGATCCACCTCATGCTGGCGGTCGCCCCGCTGGCCCGGATCGACCAGGTCTACTCCGTCGTCTTCGAGCGGATCCTGAACGAGAAGATCTCGACCAACCCGGTGGACATAGCCGGGCGCGGCGAGCACGGCGGCCCCTGGATCGCCGGCGATTGATTTGAGCGAGGAACAGGAAACGAGAAACGCCGGCGCTTGGGCCGGCGTTTCTCGTTTTCGTTCCTCGAGCGCTCCGTTACTTCACGTCGTTGTAGGAGAACTTGCGGGCGATCTTCTCCTGCGGATACGGCGCGCCATCCACTTCCACATACGGGTTGATGAGGAAGTTGAGCGCCGGGCCCTTTTGCGGCGGGACCAGCGTGATGTCGCGGCCGGTGCTGAACTGTACCCGGTCTTCGGTCAGATTACCGAAGTAATACTCCTTCAGAGCCGGATTACGGTTGGCCTCGGAGATGTCAACCGGGATCCAGTTCTTGCCACCGGCGAGGAACCAGGCCCAGCAGTGGTAGCCGCCGACGGTTCCTTCGCCGCGCTTGTCCGGGATCGGGAAGCCCATCTCGAATTTGGCCGGGATCTTGTTGCCGCGCGCCATGCTGATGAAGACGCTGTGGAAATCGGTGCAGTTGCCGTACTTGCTGTCGCAGGCCCACACCGAGTCGCCCCGGCCCCAGGGCTTCCCGGCCGGCTTGTCGTACTTCATCACGCCGTTGACGGTGTCGTAAAACTCCTTGGCGGCGCCGAACACGTCCTTGGGAATCTTCTTGCCCTTGAGGAGATCGAGCGGTTTGCCGGAGGTGGGAACGAGCTTGTCCGGCTGGAGATAGCGTTCGAGGAGCGTCGGACTTTCGCCGGCGGGAATCAGCGTCCCCTTGCCGCCGGTCAAGACCTCGCGGCGCTTGACCCGGTACTCAACCTGGAAAGGAATCTCCCCCTTGGCGTTGGCCTTGGCCGTGAAATAGAGGAACTTGTTGCCGTATTCCTTTTCCTGTGTGATCCGCGGAGGGGTCTCACCGGGAATCTCGGCGTCGACCTGTTTGACGTCCTGAAACGGCGTGTTCTGCGGGTAGGGCAGCCAGATCCGCGCCTCCTGACCCGGCTTGAGTTCCTTGACGACGGCGGCGTACGTGAAATCGAAGGTGCGGACCTTCGCCGCCCCCGACTTGATCTCGTCCTTCTTCTTTTCCTCGGGCTTCTTGTCGATCGGCTTCTTGTCTTCGGGCTTCTTGTCTTCGGGCTTCTTGTCTTCGGGCTTCTTGCTCCCGGGCTTCTTGTCCACGCTTTGCTCGGGCTTCGTGGCGCCCCGGAAGTAAAATCCACCTTGGTCGTGACGCCGGGCGCCACGTCGACCCATTTCGTAGCGGTCTGCTCCTTGCCGGCGGCCATCCATTGAACGGTGAACTCGTACTGGTACTTGTAACCGGCCGCTAGCGGCGGCGTGTAATAGGTGCGGACGGGGCCGCGCTGCATCGTCTTCATGCCGCCGATCGTGACCTGGGCTTCGGCCGGAACCTTGACGACAATGGTTCCGTAATCCGAGGTCTGCGCCTGGGCGGACCAGCCCAGCAGCGCGACTGCCAGGGCCGCGGCCCCCCAAGAGATTCTTTTCAACACGGCGATCTCCTTCTTCAAGAGTTGTGCTTGCCGAGCGCGTAATCGGAGCTTGGCCGCCGATCATTCATCCTAATCATGACGACAGCTTGCATTATCTGAAACTATGGCAGGGACGGCGGACAGCAAGAGGGTCTCGCCTCAGCGGCACAGGTATCCGCCGTCGACGACGATGGTTTCGCCGGTGATATAACTCCCGGCGTCAGTGGCCAGCAGCAGCGCGGGGCCGACCAGCTCCTTGGGATCGCCCCAGCGGTTCATGGCGGTCATGTTCGCCATGCGGTCCTTTTCGGCTTGCGTGAGCAGCTTGCCGGGCAGGTCGGTGAGGAACGGGCCGGGAGCAATGCAATTCACCGTGATGCCATGGGCCCCGAGGTCGAGGGCACTGGCGCGGGCCATGCCGATGAGCGCCGCCTTGGTCGCCGAGTAGACGTTGCGGCCGTTGTTGGACACGTAGCCCATGATGGAGGAGATGTGGATGATCCGGCCCCACTTGCGGCTTTTCATCTGCGGCACGATGGCGCGGGTGAGGAGCATGATCGAGTTGAGGTTGATCTCCATGACGCGATCCCAGTCCTCGTCCTTGATCTCATCGATCGGTTGCGGCACGTTGGTGCCCGCGTTGTTGACGAGGACGTCGATGCGGCCGAACTTCTCGAGGGCGGCGTGAGCGAGGCGGCGGACGTCGTCGCGGCGATTCATGTCGGCGACGAAGTAAGCGCCGCGCCGGCCGGTCCCCTCCAGGATCTCCGCCAGGGCGGGCTTCAGCTCGTCCTCGTGCCGGCTGGAGATGAGGATGTCCGCGCCGCACTCGGCGAAGCCCCGGGCCATCGCCTTGCCGAGGCCCTTGCTGCCGCCCGTGACGAAAGCGACTTTTCCCTTCAGGTTGAAGATGTCGAGCATGGTGGGTACTCCTGGAAAGTTGGGTGGGCTGACAGCGGGGCAGGTTGCTTCAGGAGATTGTACGAGCAGGCGGCGGGGCTTCCCGGTCATGGCGCGTACGAGAGGCCTGGTCCGGGCGAGATGTGACGATTCGCCGCACGCCAGAGCTGGCCGGGGCCGGCCGGGGCTGGACTTGACGTGGGCGGAGCTTGCCGCTATCGTCCGCCACCTTTCCCACGAAGTCGAACGGAGCGTTGCGGGTCGCCATGGCCGCGTGCCTCAGGCCGATACTGCTGCTTGGTCTGTTGCCGCTGACCGGCTGCGCCTGGTTTCAGCCGGCGGACCGGCCGAACTGGGTGTCGCGTCTGCGCGGCCCGGCGCCGTCCAGGGAAGACGATCGCATCACGCTCGACCTGGCCATCATCGAAAAACCGCTTGGCGACCCATTCATCGACAAGGAACTGTGGCGCAGCGTCGACGACATGATCGCCGGCGACCTCGAGCGCAAGGCCCTTCTGGAGAAGAACGGCTACCGGATCGGGCAGGTGGTCGGACTGACGCCGGAAGCGTTGCAGCGCCTGCTCAAATCGGAGCGGTACTGCGTCAATCCGCGGCGCCGCGTCGTCCCCGCCGGAACCCATGTCACCCAGTTCCTCGGCCCGGTTTTTCCGCAGGCCGCCTTCACCATGCACGAGGGGGACCAGGCGACACCCCTCACGCTCGACCAGGCCCGCTTCTGCCTGGACATCGTGCCGACGATCGCCAAGGAGAAAATACGACTGGCGTTCACGCCCCGAGTGGAGACGGGGGAACGCGTCTTGCCGTTCCAGCCTGATGTCGAGCGCTCGACCTGGACTTTGCGCGTGGAGAAGCCGAGCCGCGCCTTCCCGAGCCTGAGCTGGGAAGTCACGGTCGAGCCGAACAAGTATGTCGTGGTCGGTACCATCCTTGGCCGCCCGGACACGCTGGGACATCGCTCTTTCACGCAGGATGAATATCCGCCGCGACAGCGCCTGCTGGTCCTGCGCGCCGCCACTTCCTCCGCGCCGGATTCGAGCCCCGAGGAGGGCCTGAGCGTCGCGGCCGGTCCATCGCTGGCGTCGCAAGCGGCGGCCGGCGGCCGGTGAGCGCCGGATCGATTGCAACTCCTTCCGCATTAGTTTCCATCTTCTACCTGCCGTTTGGCAACGCAGCTACGCACCACAAAGACATTCTGCGATAATGAAGCATCGAAGGGAGCAGGAGCGGACATCCCGGGCAAACGGCGGAAACGGCTCGACAGCTTCTCGCGACAATTGGAGTCTATCGCATGCCGCTGCACGACTGGACCAAGGTCCCCGCGGGCCTTTTTCACCATTTCCATCAGCATTGGTCGATCGAGATCGCCCGCGTTCTGAACCGGGGTTGGTTGCCGGAAGACCTGTCGGCGCTTGTGGAGCGAAGATCGGGCCCCAAGGAGTCGGACGTTCTCACCGTCGAAGAGTGGAACGCGCCGCGGCAGCGTTCACTCGGTGGCGCCGCGGTAGCTACGCTGGAGCAGCCGAGCGCTCCCATCGTGCGCCGGACGACGAAGGAGCTTTACGCCCGCCGCGCCAACCGCGTCGTCGTCAAGCATCATCTCGGCCGAACCGTCGCGGTGATCGAGATCGTGTCGCCGGGAAACAAGGACACGCGGGCCGCGTTGCGCGAGTTCGTGGCCAAGACGATCGAGTTTCGCGAAGCGGGGATTCACGTGCTCATCGTCGATCCTTTTCCGCCGACGCCGCGCGATCCTTTCGGCATCCACAAGGCGATCTGGGACGAGTTCGAGGAGGAGCCGTTTGTCTTTCCCGCGGGGAAGGACCGGATCCTCGTCTCTTATCGCATCGCGGAGGAGCGCGTGGCTTACGTCGCGCCGGTCGGTCTTGGCGATGCGTTGCCGGAGATGTCGCTGTTCGTGACGAGCGACATCTACGTGGAGACGCCGCTGGAGTCGACGTATCAGACGGCGTGGGAGGCGAGCTCGGCGGCGCTGCGGAAGGCGGTGGAGACGGGCGTGTTGCCGGGGGCGGAGTGACCGAGGCGGAGTGACGAAGGAGCGAGCGGCGTGAGACCAAGCAGAAGGAGGAGGCGATGAGGTCGGCAACAACCGAGAGGAACGGCGTTACCCAAGATGCCATGGCGGCGAAAGCGACGGTGCGGAGATTTGGTCGCCTATCACGGACCTGGAAGAAGGAGACGCGATTCGTCTCCAACGTGCGAACCAAGGCGATGCACATCGCCTATCAGAAGATCATCGGCATGGGGCAGGCCGCGGTTCCTTTGATCCTCGCAGACTTGCGTGATAACGGCCGGCCGATTGGTTCTGGGCTTTCCACGCGCTGACAGACGCGAATCCAATCAAGGAACGGATGGCCGGTGACATGCAGGCGATGACGGAGGCGTGGCTCGCATGGGGAAGAAAAGAAGGCTATCTGGACGGCTAGCGAGGAAGGACGAGGAGTGCTTTCCGAGCGGCCCGGCTCGGCAGGAACCTTGCCCTGCCGCGCCGTTCTACCGCAAGCCCGCCAGCGCCCGGTCCATCCGCTCCAAGCCCTGCCTCACCTGCGCGGTCGAGAGCAGAACGCATTTCTGATCGCGGTAGAGCGGCGTGTCAATGTGGGGTTGAAGGGTTTGCCATAGCTGGCCGCGCGGGCCTTCCGTCTCCAAGAGAAAGAAGTCGGTGTGGTAGCACCCGATGACGCGGTCAATGCGTTCGCGCCATTGCGGGCCGAGTTGCGGGATGAAGTGGCTGTCCTCGAGCAGGAGCGGGGGAAAGAAGAAGCCGCGCGTGTCGGTGTAACAGAGGCCGTTATCTTTGAGACGCCAGCCGACGTAGGCGCCGTAGTCGGGGGGGCCGAAGAAGCGGCCTTTGAGGCCGGCGCGCTGGGCGGCGTCGAGGGCGGCGACGGGCCAATCGGGGGAGTTCTCGATCGGCATGGCGCGGGACCAGGCGGGGACGAGGGAAAGGACGATGAAAGCGGCGCAGCCGAGGGCGAGCCAGCCGGGCTGAAACACGAAGAGAGGGCAGGTGAGGCAGCGGCGCAGGCAGCGGTCGGCGCGGAGGAGAGTCGCGGTCGTCGGCCGGCGCCGATCGCGGCGGGCGGCCGAAGCGAGCATGTCCTTGAGGCGTGGGCCGGCGACGGCGAGCATCACGAGTAGCCAGTCCATCATGCTGCGATAGGCGATGTTGCCGAGCAGGGCCGTCCCGGCGAGCAGAGCGATTTCCCAGGCGCGATAATCCGTGAAGCGTGCGAAGACGCTGCACATCAAGAGCGCCGCCAGGACGTAGACGAGGCCGACGGCAGAGGGCGGCGTCGTGATGAAGGTGTAGAGGGGATGCATCTCGGCGAAGATGCGCATGATCGGATGGGCCAGCTCGGGCATGAAGGTGTAGCGGAGGCGCTCGATTGGATCGGGACAGACGAAGGTGGCAAGGAAGGCGAGGCCGCCGATTAGCGTCAAGCGCGTGATTGACGGACGGTCAAGCGGCGGGTTCCACATCAGCCGCCGATTGAGCCATTCCCAGCCGATGGCCCCCAGGAGCAGGCCTTGCCCGGTGATGACGCCGGGATGCATGTTCGCCCACAGCAGCGTGACGAGGACAGTCCACCAGGGGAGCGGTTTGCGACCCGTGCAGTGATCGCGGAGGAGGCCGGCGAGGAGCAGGAGGCCGATGGTTGTGACGTAAAGCGGGCGGAGGTTCCAGGCGGGGGTGAGGACGAAGACGGCGAGGCCGAGGGCGAGGACGACGCCGTGCCACTTGACGCCGCCGACGCAAAGGCGCCAGGCGACGAGGAGGAGCGGCGTGAAGATGACGATGACCTTGAGCAGCTTGAGGCCGCCGCTGCCGAAGGCGTTCCAGACGAGATAGAGGAGGACCTCGTAGAGCCATTCGAAGTCGTGGAGACGCTCGCCGTGGATGGTGTAGGAGAAGGAGTCTTCGACCCGGAGCGTTCCCGTCTGAACGATCACTTCACCGGTGCGGACTTGCCAGGACCAATCGAGATCGGCGAAGACGCTGAAGTAGCCGACGCCGACGAGCGCGAGGGCGAGCAGCGTGAAGATGTTTGGCCAGGAGATGCGGCGCTGGGGTTGGGGTGTCATGCCGTGTCTAAGCAAATCAGGCAATTAAGAACGGAGAACCGAGAACGGATAATTGGAATGGCCCAGCGATTCAATTCTCCGTTCTCGGTTGTCCGTTCTCCGTTCTTCATTGCTTCTTCTGCCGCATGCCGAGCATGCTCAAAAAGAAGCTGCCATAGATCGTCTGCACGCCGAGGACCATGAGCAAAAAGCCCCAGAGGGCGTAGCGCATGGTGACGGTGACGTCGAGCGGGCCCATGCTCTGGCCGATCCAGATGCTGAAGAGCCAGGCGTTGAGGCCGATGCCGAGGACCAGGAGGAACGCGCCCCAGATGAGGCCGCGCTCGAGGTTCAGGTGTTTGAAGAGGCCTTGCGAGAAGGTCTGGGCGGGGAGGATGCCGCTGGTCCAGCCGTAAATCTTGGCGAAGGCCCAGAGCCAAAGGGTCTGGTAGCCGAGGAGGGTGAAGAGGCAGCCGAGGAGCATCGTGTGGATGTCGATCTGGACGCCGACGACGAGGCGTGGCCCGGGGGTCAGCCAGAGCATGAGGCCGAGGCCGGCCCCGAGGAGGAGGGCGGAGGGGATCAGGTAGAGCCAGAGCGGGCACATCAACAGAAGGAAGCGGAGGTGCCGCCAGCCGTCACGGAAGCTGCGGAGGTGGGGTGGGCGATCCCGGCCGTCGGGGCTGAGGGTGGTCGGCACTTCGCTCATCCTCTGCTTGGCGAGGGCGGCCTTGACGACCATCTCGCTGGCGAACTCCATGCCGGGCGTGCGCAGGTCGAGCTTCTGGTAGGCGTCCTTGCGGAAGCCGCGCAGCCCACAGTGGGCGTCCTTGATCGGGGTGCGGAAGAAGAGGTTGAGGATGCCGCTGAGGATCGGGTTGCCGACGTATCGGTGGAGCCAGGGCATGGCGCCGGGCTTGATGCCGCCTTTGAAGCGGTTGCCCATCACCAGGTCGTCGCCCTGGCGGAGGCGCTCGAGGAAGGGGGCGAGCTGCGTGAAGTCATAGGAGTCGTCGGCGTCCCCCATGATGACGTATGTGCCGCGCGCCGCGGCGATGCCGCCTTGCAGGGCGCTGCCATAGCCTTTCTCCGTCACGTCGACGACGCGGGCGCCGTGCTCGCGGGCGATGGCCTGGGAGCCGTCGTTGCTGCCGTTGTCGGCGATGACGACTTCACCCGCGACGCCGAGGCGGTCGAGGGTTTGCCGCGCCTTGTCGACACAGACGCCGACCGTACGCGCCTCGTTGAGGCAGGGCATGACGACGGAAAGCTCGATCGGCGCCGCCGGCGCGTGTTCGGCGCCGGAAACGATCTCAGTGGGACCGTCCATCGGGGACGGACCATCGGCGTGTTCCACGGGTGTGGCGATCATGACAGCCTCGGCGCGTGGTCTCGACGGGGAGGGGAATGCCGCTGCCCAACCATAGGTCACGCGCCCCGGCGGGGCAAATCCTGTCGATGCCGGGTGGTGTCAGAGGGCGGTTTCGGGCCAACGCCGGAAATCCACCTCAGGCGTCGGGATGGTACCGCTCCCATGGGGCCAGGGGCCGATCGCGCCGGCTCCGTCTCAGGTCCGCGATCACCTTGACGGCGCCCACGACCAGGGCGATCCCGACCCCGCCCGCGACAGATGCCAGAAGGATCGCGTCGGAACGACGCCGCTCCTTGCTGACGGTTTGCCTGGGGACCCTGCACGAGGATCCGGACTCGGAAGGTCACTGCGCCCCGACCGGGGCGACGGGCGCCAGGACGAGCAGGAGGAGAAAGAGTCGACGAAAGATGGACATGCAGCCGACGCTCGGGTGGGCAGCTGAAAAGTTGGTGGAATGTTTGTACACAAGCCAGTGCCGGAAAGGATTGGGGGATCGGCGCCAAGGAGACAACACCTCGTGGACACGCATCTTACCCCCGCTCAAGAACAGGAAGCCAAAGAGCTCGAAGCCAGAATTCGGCAGGCGATGGAGAAGGAGATCGCCACTTTGGCGCGGCTTATGGTGGGCAAGCCGGATAGAGAGCTGTTTGGCAAGACCGAGTTTCAAGTGCGCGACATTCTCTTGCGGGTGGGAGCCAAGGTTTACGAAGAGCATCTGCGCGAAAAAAAAAACGGCTATCAAGGATCGGGAGTGACCTGTCCACACTGCGGCCAGACCGCTGAGTTTCAGGGATATCGTCGGCTGCGGCCGTTGAGCATCCTGGGTCCCATCTGCTTTCGCCGCGCCTACTACTATTGCCATCGTTGCGGCGGCCTGACGCCCTGGGATCAGGAGGTTGGGCTGACGGCCAAGCGCCTCACGCCAGCGGCGGAGGAATTGACGACGTTGGCGGGAACGCTCTGCAACAGCTTCGAAGAGGCCGCGGCGAAGGCGCTGCCGAAGCTGGCGGCGTTGCGGCTATCGGAGTCGACGGTGCAGCGGACCAGTGAAGCGGCAGGCCAGCGTCTGGACCAGTTGCTCCTGGAGAAGAAGGTGCTGGGCGGACCGACGCCGTGGGATTGGCACAAGGACGCGCGGGGCCGCACGTGCGCCTACGCGAGCATCGACGCGACGGGCGTGCGGCAGCAGGCGTTTGGCGGAGGCGCGGCCGAGGGACGGATGCCGTATGTAGCGATGATATTCAACCCGGTCCCCGACCTGCCTCTGGGTCATCCGCATCGGCCGCCCGTCCGAACGAAAATGCAAGCGCGTTACTTGGCGGGCTTGTATGACCTGGACGAACTCGGCCTGCAACTGCGTCGCCAGGGGGGCCAGGTGGGGATGAACCGTGCGGAGCAGTGGATCGGTCTGACCGACGGCGGCAATGGCTTGGAGAGCTTTTTGCGGAGGAACTTCCCCCGCGACTTGGTGCTGATCCTCGATTTCTGGCACGTTACCGAATACCTGGGGGAGTTGAGCAAGGCTTTGTATCCGGTCGACGAGGATCGGCGTCAGAGCCTAATGACATCATGGTGTCACACTCTGAAGCATGAAGGCGGCCAGGCGCTGCTCGGGGAACTGGAAAAGCTGGAGTTGCCCCCGCGAAAACCGGCTGTACGAGAACAGTATGAGGTCACACTCGGCTACGTGAGGAGCAACCTCCACCGCATGGACTACCCGACGTACTTGGCCAATGGCTGGTGCATCGGCTCCGGTTCTGTCGAGTCAGCCTGTAAGACCGTGGTGGGCCAGCGCCTGAAACTGGCTGGCATGCGCTGGCGCGAGCCCGGTACCAACGACATGTGCCACCTGCGCGCCCTATTCCGCAGCGAGACCACGCAGTGGGACCTTTTTTGGTCGCGCAGCGTTAACTGAGAACATCTGCTCTACCAACAAAGAAGACGCTCACCCCCGACGCTCGTTGGGAATCGTTCCTCAAGCGCAGGACGGCGCATTCCACGCGTCAAATGAAAGAGAGGTTAGTGATTGCATGTTCAGATTTGATGCTGATCTTGGCATTTTGTCCATCTTGCCGTTTTTATCTATTCGATCAATATATCCCACGTTGAAAATAAAAGGACAACGAGGTGTCTGACCCGAGGGGCGGCCTTGGGTCAGACATCTTTTTTTCAGCGGAACACACAAGCGGTCGATCGCCCATTGGTAACCCACGGCACGGGGAAGAGAGTGTAAGGAGTATCCCGGACCCTTTTCTAGTGGAGGAAGCATCCATGTTTCGCAACATCTCCGTCGTCCTGTGCGTTCTGGCGCTGGGGTTGGTCTGCGTCGCGGACGAAGCCGCTGCTCGCGGCTGCAGGGGCGGCTGCGGTTCTTGCGGTTCGTCCTGCGGCTCCTCGTGCCACACGCGCACACGTTGCCACAGCCATTGTGGTTCCCGCTGCGGCAGCTACTGCGGCAGCTGTTCGACGTGTGCGGGCGGCGTTTGCGATCTGGGCGGCCATCCGGTTCACATGGCCGCGTTCGACAGCCCGGCCACCATCGTGGTTTCCCTGCCCGCCGACGCCACGCTGACCATCAACGGCCAGGCGACGACCTCGGCCTCCGGCACGCGCGTTTTCGAGGCGATCGGCCTCGCGAACGGCTTCGACTATGTCTACACGTTCGAGGCCAACGTGGTTCGGGATGGGCGGACCGAGCGGATTTCGCAGAACGTGGTCGTCCGCGCCGGCCAGGAAACGCGCGTGACGATGGAACTGCCCACGGGCGTCGCCAGCCGCTAACTAGTCTCTCGCGCAAAACGCCACAGACCCATGGGCCCCTGCCCATGGGTCTGGATTGCGCCCCCGGCACTTGCCGTAAGGGCAACGTCGTCCGATTGCTTTTCCGTCGCCTCACGCCCCCGCTTTTTTCTTGATCGCCTCGCGCGTCTCCTCGGCCTGTTTCTTCAACTCGACCACCGCGCTTTCCGCCAGACGAGCGATCGCCGCATTCACCTTCGCCTGTTCGGCGTCAGGCGTGCCCGGAGCGGATTGCTTTTCATACCACTGCTTGACCGAGCGCAGCGCGTTCAGGACCGTCAGGCGGGCCGCCGCCTCATCGGGGACGATGCGGCCATCGTCGAGGCGCACGCGGAAGTTGAGCATCTGCTGCCGTTCGTCGAGCATTTCCGCGAGCGTGGCCCACGGCGTTTGATCGCTTCCCAACCGGGCCAGCGACGCTGCCGCGTTGTACCGGACTTCCCAGCCGGGCCGGCTCGGCAGCTGGTCCGCGAGAAGGGCTACGAAGACGAGGTCGCCTCCGGCGCCGTTCCCCTGCGCGGCGACCAGGCCCGCGACGATCGGCTCCGGCTGCCGCGCGGGCGCCGGCGTCGGCTGCCCCGGCCGCTGGAAAATAATCCAGAGCACGACGACGACCAGCCCGCCGATGGCGACGAGCAGGATCAGGCCGCGTTTGACCAGTCCCGAATCTTGCTGCGCTTCTTGAGACATGCTTTCGATCTCGTGGCCAACTCCGCCGAAGCGTCATTCCCCTTCCGGCACGCGCACCAGCGTGCCCCAACCATTGTCCCTGGCGAGTTCGACCAGCGTCGGCACGGTCTTGTCCCCGGGCCAGAACGACAGGGCCAGGGCGGTGACCTCGCGCGTGTAGCGGTCCGGCGATTTCGCGGTATGGGCCAGCGCTTCGTCGACCTTCACGACGGTCCCGACCGAAGCCGAGGCGAGCCGCTCGCGGGCCAGGTAATAGAGGGCCGTCCGCGCACCTGCCCGGCGCTGCTCGTTATCGCTGCCCGCCTCGGTTTCGAGCGCCTGCAGGACCTCCGCTTGCTTGTCGGCGGGCTGCTTGGCGAACTCCTTCAGATTCGCCCCCATGTGCCCGAGCGACCAGAGCGCCTGGCGCCGCCGCAGCGTGCTCCCCTTCAGATCGGGTGAATCGTCTTGACGCACGATTTCGGCCAGCACCGGAGCGCCGACCGGGACGAGGAAATCCCCCAGCGCCGCGGCGAGGAAGCGGACATGGTTTCGCTCCGCCTTCAGCTTGCGCCAGGCCGCCTCGCGTTCCGCCTCCGGCTTGTCCGCCAGCTTGGCCGCCAGGTCCTTCTGCTTGTGCGCCAGCTCGTCGAAAGCGGTCTTGAGGCGCGTCGAGAGATCCAGGGCGAAGGCCGCGTCCATCTTGAGGCTCACGCTCTCCGGCCGCTTCAGCACCTGGGCCAGGTCGCTGGCGCCGCGCCAGCGGATGTCGGCGTTGTCGTTGTCGAGTTGCTTGAGGAAACTCTCCGGCGTGTAGCCGCTGCCGATCGTGTACCGAAACGCGACCAGCAGCAGCACGGCGATGACGACGATCAGGCCGGGGACCAGAAAAAGCTGCGCGATGAAACGGCCCGAGGGGGGCTGCACCGGCGGCAACCCTTTCGCGGGCTCGGCGTTACCAGGAGTCGGCGTGGACATTGGCTTCCTTCGAGACAATCGAGGCGGACTCTATCAATTTATGACAACTGCCCCTCTCTTAACAGTCCGTCGCGGATTGACTAATCAGAGGCCCGCGCGTCGCGCACCGGGAGCGAAATGCAAAAACGTCGATCAATATCGATCTCTGCCGGTAGTAGTAAGATAGCGGACAGCGCCTGCCATCCCGAAGAGAAGCACATGCCGACCGGCCAGATGAGCGATTTTCTCCAGCGCCTTCGCAGCACGGTGTTGCTGCGCTACGGCGCCGGCCGGAGCGACGGGCAGCTTCTGGACGACTACGTCAACCGCCGCGATGAGGCGGCCCTCGCCGATCTGGTGCGGCGTCATGGCCCGATGGTCTGGGGTGTCTGCCGCCGGATCCTCCGGAACTACCATCACGCCGAGGATGCGTTCCAGGCCACCTTCCTCGTGCTCGTCCGCAGAGCCGCGTCGATTGCGTCGAGAGAATTGCTCGCCAACTGGCTCTATGGCGTGGCACACCAAACCGCGCTGAAGGCCCGATCGCTCGCCGTCAGGCGCGGAACCAGGGAGAGACAGGCGACGCCGATGCCCGAGCCAGCCGTCGAGGAACAGGGCCGTGTCCCCGATCTCGAGCCCCTGCTCGACCGGGAACTGAGCCGCCTGCCTGAGAAGTATCGCGCCGTCATCGTTCTCTGCCATCTGGAGGGCATGACGCGAAAACAGGCGGCCCGGCGTCTCGGCGTTCCGGAAGGGACGATTGCCAGCCGGCTAACCACGGCGCGGACGATGCTGACGAAGCGCCTCGCCCGGCACGGTCCGGCGGCGTCAAGCCTGGCGCCGGCCCTGCTGTCGCGCAATGCCGCGTCGGCCGCAGTTCCGGCCGGTGTGGTGTCGGGTACGATCAAAGCTGCGACTCTGGTCGCGGCGGGTGAGGCGACGCTCTCAGCGCACGTGGTCGCCCTTGTCGAAGGAGTGTTGAAAGCCATGCTTCTAAACAAGGTCAAAACCTCCGCGTTGCTGGTGGTGGCGCCCATCCTGCTGATCCTCACCTATGCGGCGCTGGGGCAAGGGCAGAGCGGCGACAAGGTCGACGCCGAGAAACGAGCGGCGCCGGTCGCGGCCGGCGCGGAGGAGAAGAAGGAGAAGCCGTTGGCGCCGCAGACGATCTTCGACAAGCAGTTCGAAGGCAGGGCCACGGTCGAGTTCCTCGCCGGCGAGGTCCACACGCTGAATATCGACAGCGTCTTCGTTCCCAACGTCTCCCACGCGCAGATCATCTCGGCGAAGGTCCCGGGAGCCAAGGCCGGTCAGGAGTTCATCGTCTGCGTGGTCCGTGAGGTTGCGACGCGTCTCTTGCGGTTGGGCATCGCGGACCCCGCCGAACACTTCCGGGGCAAAGTCCTGCGCGTCTCGGGCGTGGTGCAGCGCCTTTCCGGGGAGAGATATCGCCTGTACGTCACCAGCCTGGAGCAGTTGGAGATTATCCGCAACCCCTGAACGCTTGACACCGCCGAGCCAAGCCGCTTATCTGTCAGTATGGTCCCCGCTCCCTCTCTCCTGGACAAGCTCGCCCCGCGCGGCTTCCTTCCCGAAAGCGACCCGCGCACCCATTTCGACTCCGGCTCTCCGCTCGCCTTTCTCGACAACCTCGGCCGCGACCTCCCCAGCCTCCTCGAAGACCCGGGCTTTCGCCCCTACGTCCAGGCGCTCGACATCCCGCGCTGGCCCGACGAAACTCTCCGCCCCGAAACGCTTCCCGAGCTCCGCCTCTACTACGTCCGCCTCGGCTTCCTCGCCTCAGCGTATGTCAATCAAGTGTCACAAGCCCGGGCGACGCTCCTGCCGCGCAATATCGCCGTCCCCCTCTGCCACGCCTGCCGCCTCTTGGGCCGCCCCCCCATCCTCAGCTACGACGGCTACGCCCTCTACAACTGGAAACGCTTCCATGCCGACGGCCCCATCGCCCTGGGGAACATCGACACCATCCAGAACTTCGTCCACCTCTACGACGAGCACTGGTTCATCCTCGTGCACGTCGAGATCGAGGGCATCGCCGCCGACATCCTCAGCGCCATCGCGAAAGTGCGACACGCGGGCCAGGACGAGGAGCGGATCAACGCCGCCCTCAAGGAGATCTCGCGGGCCATCTGGCGGCAAGTCGCCGTCCTCGCCCGCATCCCGGAGAAGATGGATCCCGCCCTCTATTACAAGAAGTTCCGCCCCTACATCCGCTTCTTCGAGACCGTCGTCTACGAAGGCGTCGCCGACGTCCCCATCCACCACCGCGGCGAGACCGGGGCCCAGAGCAGCATCATGCCGACCCTCATCGCCTTCATGAAGATCGACCACAAGCCGTCCAAGCTGATGGATCACCTCGCCGACATGCGCAACTTCATGCCCGCCGAGCACCGCGCCCTGATCGAGGAGGTCGCCGCCCTGCCCTCGATCAAGCCGCTGGCCGCCAAGGACGCGTTCAACGAAGTGCTGGAGGCGATGGCGACGTTCCGCGAAGTCCACTACCGCTGGGCCCAGGAATACATCCACAAATGGGTCGACGACCCGCGCGGCACCGGCGGCACCCCCTACATGAAGTGGCTCAAGCAACTCATCGACGAGACGCGCGGCCACAAGATCGCCTAGACGACCAGAACGATCGCGCAAGCGATCGTTCGGCCAAAAAGCGTCGGCGCATGTGCGGTCCACGCGCCTGCCACTCCGTAGACTGACTTCGCCGACTTCGTCGCCGAACCCGCCCCGCAGTCACACCCGCCGGTTCCCGTTCCGCGGAGGACGACCGATGCCCGATGCCAAGGCCGAGCCCAAGCGCGTGGCGGCGATCGTCACGGAATACCGCCGCTGGTCGCACGCCGACGTCATCGTCGGCAAGATCCTCGAAGGCTACAACTACGACCGCAAGGAGTTCCCGCGCCTGCGCGTCGTCTCCATGTATGTGGACCAGTTCCCCAAGAATGACATGGCCAAGGATTTGGCCAAGCGCCATCGCTTCACGCTCTACGACACGATCGCCGGCGCCGTCACCCTCGGCCGCAAGGAAGTCGCGGTCGACGGCGTTCTGTGCATCGGCGAGCACGGCACGTACCCGCTCAATGACCGCGGTCAGCGACTCTACCCGCGGCGCCGCTTCTTCGAGGAGGTGACCAACGAGTTCGCCCGGCACAAGCGCGCCGTGCCGGTCTTCAGCGACAAGCACCTGTCGGCACGCTGGGCCGACGCGCGCTGGATGTACGATCGCGGCCGCGAATTGCACGTGCCGTTCATGGCCGGCTCGTCCGTGCCGGTCACCTGGCGCCGGCCTCCATTGCGGATTCCGCCGAAGGCTGATCTCGTCGAAGC
This sequence comes from Gemmataceae bacterium, assembly GCA_046350295.1. Classification (GTDB taxonomy): domain Bacteria; phylum Planctomycetota; class Planctomycetia; order Gemmatales; family Gemmataceae; genus JAXMAR01. The sequence continues at coordinate 114,609 of JAXMAR010000013.1, read as the reverse complement.
GGTGGCGATCGGCTACGGCCCGTTCGAAGGCTACGGTTTTCACGCGCTCGAAGGCTTGCAGTGCATGGTGGAGCGGCGCCGCGGCGGCGAAGTCGGCGTACAGAGCGTGCAGTGCCTGCAAGGCGAGGCGATGTGGAACGCGATGGACAAGGGGGTCTTCGCCCGCGACATCTTCGAGGCCGCCCTCGCGCGCGTCCCGGCCCATGCGGCGGGGGACTATCGCAAGGCGACCGTGAAGGATCCTTCGGCCGGCGTCTTCCTCATCGAGTACCGGGACAAGTTCAAGGCCGCGCTAGCGATGATGAACGGCTGGGTCCACGAGGGGGACGGCGGCGCCTTCACCTTCGCTTGCCGCGTGCGCGGACAGGAGAAGCCGCTCTCCACCCACTTCTACCTGCAGCAACCCGATCCCTTCGGCCACTTCGCCCACCTACTGCGGGCCATCGACTCGATGATCAACACCGGCCATCCCGCCTATCCCATCGAGCGGACACTGCTGACGACGGGCATCCTCGACGCGATCTTCACGAGCAAGGTGGAGAAGAATCGGCGCGTCGATACGCCCCACCTGGAGATCCGCTACGCGCCGACCGATTGGCCGTTCGCGACTGCTCCCGTGCCGCCGGCGATCAAGCGGTAGGGAGGTGGAGGCTGATCGATCAAGACTGTGCCGGGCCAATGATTGACCAACGTTGCTTTTCCCACGCAAGAACCGACCGCGCCGACGGATGCGGTAGAGGATGAGCGGCAGTTGCATCGCGAGCTGGCCCATCTCAAGCTTGACGTGCCGGAGGTCGAGCGTCGCTTGCAAGAAAAAGGGCTCGACAAGGACTACGCCGCCAGCGAGCGGCTCCGCGACCGATTGGTCCTCGGCGTCCTCGCGTTCGTCCGGCCGGATCTGGAGATACCCGGCTCACGTCGGCGTGTTCGCCTTGGGCGCTGCCACGCTCGGCGCCGGGGTAATGCTCTTGGTGCGGGCGTCTTATTCCGCGCGGAAAATGATTTTGCACGCAGGCAACTCATTCCGCAACGCGGCAATGCCGGCGGCCGTCACGCGCGTCCCGTGAAGGTTCAGCCAGCGGAGGCTCGTCATCCCAGCCAACTCCTTCAAGCCGGCATCGGTCACCGTCGTGGAACCAAGGTTCAGCGCTTGCAGGCTTTTGAGTCCCGCCAGGTCCTTCAAGCCGGCGCCCCCAGTAACTGTCCGGCGGTTCGGGAGGCGTATCTTTCATCCAGCCCGGCTTGGCGCCGGCCTGGACCACGCCTTGACAATCTCGGGCGCTAGTGGCTTGGCCGCATCTTTCGTGTCATCTCCTGCGAAGGCGCACGGCCGGGAACTCGCCAGTAGGGCAAAAAACGCCACGAGATACGGCGTACCGTACGTAGCCATCGCCATCGCCATCGTCCTCCGCATAGTCATCGGACCGACCCAAAGGTTTGTGCCGATGGGATCCTCTCTGGCGTCGCGTCAGCGGATGTTCCACACGCGGAAGGACAGGACATAGCCGTCCTCATCCACGGTCATGACCAGGCGCACGCCGATGCTATGGTCGGCGTGGTAGGTCTTTGCCGGCTCGATCCAGGATTTTCCGGTCTGCACCTGTACCAGCCGCACGGAGAAAGGCTCCTGGCGAGTCCGGGTCAACAGTCCATCGAGGCGAAACAAGTCCGCCATCACCGCTTCGGCATGCCTGTCATTGCCAATCTTCGTGCCCATCAGTCTCAGGATGGCCCAGATTCGCTGCTCCACGGTCTTCTCACCGCCGGCGCTTCTCTTCACGTCGTACACATTGCCGGGGCCCGGATCGACAAAGACAAAGGCAAACCGCTCTGAAAGTCCCTCTTCCTTTCCCTTCGCCTCGACCGCGGCAAGCTTGTAGCGAAACACACGTCCCTCTGCCGCCAGGGCCGAATCCCAGGACTCGAGCTGCTTGCGCTCAAGACCGTGCCTGTCGCAGTACTTCTTCAGCAGTGTCTCCACGGCGGCCGGCGCCCGATCGCCCGGGGCCGGGGCCGACCAGCCAGCGCATGGAAGAATGCAGGCTAGCATGAAGGTTGTGCCAAGCATGTGCGCTCCTCACCTTGCCATGTCGAACTCGCCGTATTGCGGCAGCTGTTTGGGCGCCACTGAGGCGGCTCGCGCGGCGCGCGCCGAGGGAGCCCCCCTCATATCGACGCGGCCCGACCTCGCTGGGTTTTCAAAACAGCGCCCCACGGGCGGGGACGCAGCCTCCTGCCCGCTCACGCCCGCTGTCCTTCCACCCTCGCCGGCTCTAAAACGATTAGCGTCGTCGCCCATTCTCCCACCCGCGTGCCATGAAAATCAAACGCCTCGGCTCCACCGGCCTCAAAGTTACCGAGATCTGCCTCGGTACCATGACCTTCGGACATCAGTGCGACGAGAAGACCTCGTTCGCCATCATGGACAAGGCGGCCGAGCATGGCGTCAACTTCATCGACACGGCGGACGTCTATCCCGTGCCTCCCTCGCCCGAGACGGCCGGGCGGACCGAGGAATTCGTCGGCCGGTGGCTGAAGGGGAAGCGGCAGCGCTATGTCCTCGCGACCAAGTGCCGCATGAAGGTGGGGCACGAGCCCAACGACGAGGGGCTCTCGCGCCGGCACATCTTCGACGCGGTCGACGCCAGCTTGCGCCGGCTCCAGACCGATTTCATCGACCTCTACCAGGTCCATTCTCCCGATCCCCACACGCCGATCGAGGAGACGCTCCGCGCCCTCGAAGACCTCGTCCGTTCCGGCAAGGTCCGCTACCTCGGCTGCTCCAACTACCCGGCCTGGCTCGTCGCCCTCTCGCTCGGCATCAGCGGCAAGCACGGCTGGACCCGCTTCGACTGCGTGCAGCCGCGCTACAACATGCTCTATCGCGACATCGAAGCCGAGCTGCTCCCCCTGTGCCGCGATCAGGGGCTGGGCGTTATCGTCTACAACCCTCTGGCCGGTGGCTTCCTCACCGGGCGGTATCAGAGCGTCGGCGCGCCGCCCGCCGGGACGCGCTTCAGCCTCGGCGGCAAGACTGGCGAGCTCTACCGTGACCGCTACTGGCACGACGCCCAGCTCGCCGCCGTCGATGACCTCAACAAACGCTTCACGGCCGCCGGCAAGTCGCTGACCCAGGTCGCCATCGCCTGGGCCCTTGCCCAGCCCGGCGTGACATGCGCCATCGTCGGCGCCAGCAAGCCGGAGCAGCTCGACGACAGCCTCGCCGCCGTGAAGCTGACGCTGAGCAAGGAAGAACTGGCGGCCTGCGACGAAGTCTGGTGGCGGCTGCCGCGGAAGCAATAGCACCCTTGCGACGACAAAGGGGACTGTCCCTTTCGATCTGCCAAAAGCGCGGGTGTTGCCCGAGCGAAAGGGACAGTCCCCTTTGTCGTCGCAAGACTCTCCACTTCCCCCACGAGCCGATCCGCATGCCCGCCATCATCGACGACACCTACGCCGAAGCCTTTCGCAGCATCTACGCCGAGGTGCTGATCACCGCGCGCGATCGCGTTTGGCTCGACCATGCCGTACAGGCGGTGACCGGCAACGCGTCGAGCAGCATCCTGTGCGATTGCGAGGCGGGGCTGGATCGGTACGTGGACAGCGGCACGCCCGATGGCCGGCCTGGAGCGGTGGTGCAGTTTCACGTCCCGCGCTTTCACAAGGACCGGGCACAACGGTTGGAGCGGTCGCTGCTGGTCCGCCTCAGCCAGAACGTCCTCACCTGCCCGACGGCGGCCTGCTTCAACGTGCTCGATGAGCCGACCTACTTCAAGCTGGGCCGCAAGATCGCCTTCTTCGGTGACGGTTTCCAGTTCCGCGACACGCGCTTCGGCCGGCGCGTCTGGGTGATTCCGATTCTGAGCGGCGAGTTCGTCCTCGATCGCCGCTTCGGCTATCGGGATGGCCTGATGGGGGGCAATCTCTGGTTCATGGGGACGACGCCGGACGCGGCGCTCCTGGCGGCGGAGCGCGGGCGGGACGCGGCGGCGCAGGTTGCGGGAGTGATCCTGCCGTTTCCGGGCGGGGTCGCGTCGAGCGGCTCGAAGGCGGGGAGCAAGTACAAGTTCTCGGTGGCGAGCACGTATGAGGCGTACTGCCCGACGCTGCGCGCGAAGCTCGGCGCGAAGTCGCGCGTGCCGGAAGGCGTGGTGTCGATTCAGGAGATCATCATCAACGGCCGCGACCTGCCGACAATCGCGGCGGCGACGCAAGCGGCGATCCGAGCGGCGGTCGACACGCCGGGCCTCGTGCGAATCTCGGCGGGGAACTATGGCGGGCGGCTGGGGAAGGCGTTTGTGTACCTGCACCCGAAAAGGCAAAGTCAGTAGTCGTGGCTCGAGAAAGGCTCGCCCATGATGCTCGGCATCGACCCGAAGGTTGATTTCGTCTTCAAGCGGTTGTTCGGAGTGCCGCAGAACGACGAGAGCCTGATCGACGTCATCAACGCGGTCCTGAAGCCGAGGCCCGGCCACGGCGTGGTCGGAGTCACGCTGCGCAATCCGTACAACGAGAAGGAATTCGAAGAGGACAAGCTCTCGATTGTCGACATCAAAGCGGAGGATCAATCAGGGCGACAGTTCAACATCGAGATGGAGATGGCGCCCGATCGCTACTTCACCAAGCGGGTGCTCTATTACTGGGCGAAGCGCTACGCGGACCAACTCCACGAGGGGCAGCCCTACGAGGAATTGAAAAAGACCATCGTGATTGCGTTCGTGAACGCCGCCGTCTTCCGCCAGTCTCCAGGATATCATCACGCGTTCACGATCCGCGACGCCAGCAACACACTGAGCTTCACCGACGATTTCGAAGGGCATATTCTGGAGATAGGCAAGTTCGACAAGCAAACGGGCGAGTTGGCGGACCCGTTGGACGCATGGCTCTTCTTCTTGAAGAACGCCGAGCGACTCGATCCGGCGTCGCTGCCCAGCCCGTTGGGGCGGCCTGGCATCCAGCGTGCGGTGAAGGAGTTAACCATGTTGACCAAAGAGGAGCGCGAACGCTATGAGGCGCGGCTGAGGGCGGTACGCGACGAGCGATCACGCCTGTTATCCGCAAGGCTCGATGGCATCGAAGAGGGAGAGGCGAAAGGACGGTCGGAAGGACGGTCGGAAGGACAGGCGCAGAACCTGTGCGAGGTTATCTCATCGCTTGCCAAAGCCCTTGGTCGCATGATCGACAACGAGGACCTGGCGAAGCGGTCAGTGGCGGAATTGAAGACAATCCAGGATGGTCTCCTCGCGGAGGTGATTTCGCGCGGCCATGCGAATGGCAAGAGCTGACTCGGGCGGCTCAGAAACGGGCGGGACCTGCCGACCATCGCGACGGCGACGCAAGCGGCGCTCAAGGCGGCCGTCGATACGCCGGGTCCGGTACGCGTCTCGGCGGGAAACTATGGCGGGCGCTTGGGGAAAGCGTTTGTTTATCTGCATCCAGAAAAGCAAGGTCAGTAGTTCGCTTGTCACCCAGCATCCGCGGCTTCGGCTCGCTCGGCCACAACACTTGCCCGTGCTGAAAATCTCGCGCACCTACGCCCATTTCAACGCCCAAACCGTCTAATATGCGGGCAGCCATCGTGTGCCGCCGGCGCCCCTCCGACCAACACAAGGACACGCCGTGCGCTTCCACTTCCTTTCCTCGGTGGTACTCGTTGTCGCAACCTCACTCTGTCACCCGCGGGGTGAACGCTCGCCGAAGGCGCGCGAGCCGGAAGTCGAGACGGCGCCAGCGGTCATCGCGGCGTGGGAAGAGGCGGGGGCTGACTTCGGCTGGATCACACTCGATCCAGGTGAAGAACATTGGCGCTTCGACGCGGAAAAGCCGGCGCCGGATGCCCTGCCCGCGTTTCGCTTTCGCGTTTTCCCGAGGGGCGCCCTGAAAGCGCTCGTCGCGCCGGATGTTCCCTTTGGTTTGTGGCTCAACAACGTCCCGCTGAGCGCCGCGGACCTGAAGGAAGTTGCGCGACTGAAGCGCTTGCAGGCGCTGAACCTCGAGTCCACTTTTGTGACCGACGCGAGCCTGAAGGAACTGGCTGGCCTCGAGCGGCTCCAGGCCCTGAACCTCGACCGTACCGCCGTGACCGGGGCGAGCCTCAAAGAGCTGGCTCGGCTGGACCGTCTCACGACCTTGAGCCTCGGCCTGACCAAGATCAGCGACGGCCACATGAAGCAGCTGGCCAATCTAAAGTTGTTGGAAACGCTCAGCCTTTCCCACACGCACGTGACCGACGCGGGCCTGAAGGAGCTGGCCGCACTGAAATCACTGCAAGCGTTGAACCTGATGGACGCCGATGTGTCCGACGCGGGGATGCGGGAACTGGTCAAGCTCGAACAATTGCGGGCGCTGCGCGTAAATGGGGTCACGGATGCCGGACTGAAGACGCTCACCGATATCCGACGACTGCGGTCCCTGGATCTCTGTTCGGCAAAGGTGACGGACGCCGGCATGAAGGAGGTGGCCAAGCTCCAGCAGTTGGAGTCGTTGGATCTCCGTTTTACCGGCGTCACCGACCTTGGCCTGAGAGACCTGCGCGGCCTCGAGCAACTGCAAGCGCTCGCGCTTCCGATCGTGACAACGGACGCGGGACTGCGCGAGCTGGCCGGGCTGAAGCGGCTGCGGACCTTGCGTTTCAGTTCACAAATCCCCTCGGAGGCGGGTGACACCGGCCTGGAAGCGCTCGCCGGCTTGACCGAGCTGGAGACGTTGCACTTCGACTTCACCAACGTGACCGACGCGGGCTTGAAACATCTGGCTGGCATGAAGCGTTTGCGTTCGCTGAGCCTGTACGACGCCCGCGCCGTCACCGACGCGGGCTTGCGCGAATTGACCGGGCTCACGGAACTGCGGGCCCTGTACCTGGCGCATGCCGGAATCACCGCGGCGGGCATGACGGAGCTGGGTCGGTTGAAAGAGCTGCGCCTGCTCAACGTTCGCGACACGAAGATAGGCGACGCCGGCCTGAAAGAGGTCGCGCGGCTGACCCAGCTGCGGACGCTGGACCTTTACTATACGGCGGTGACTTCGGCTGGGCTGAAGCATCTCGCGCCGCTGAAGCAGTTGCGGGAGTTGAATCTGGACACTGCTCACGTGAGCGACGCCGGGCTGCAAGAGCTGGCCGGCCTGACGGAGCTGCGCAAGCTCGACCTGGGCTTTGCCGATTTGACTCCGGCCGGTACCAAAGCGTTGGCGCGGCTGACGAAGCTGGAGTCGCTGGGCCTCGGCTATGCGAAACTGAGCGGAGTGGGTTTGAAAGAACTGGCCGGTCTGAAGCGCCTCGACACGCTCGACCTGAGCAACGCCCAACTCACCGATGCGGGATTGAAAGAGATCGCCGCTTTGAGGTCGTTGCGGAAACTGGCGATTTCCGGGCCCAAAATGACCAATGCGGGCGTGCAAGAGCTGGCCCGGCTAACCCAGTTGCAGACGCTCTCCCTTCATCCCACCTATGAGGGCGACGGCGTGAGCGAGGCGGGCCTGCGGGCGCTGCAAAAGGCGGCCCCGCTGGTCGAAGTCGAGATCGCGACCCGGCCGTGGGGGCCGGTCGGGAAAACCCTGCCGCGCGTCGCTCCGGTATCGCCCTGACGAAGCGGCATTGCGAATCGTCACACAGTTTCCGCGTACAGCGTCTGCGGCTTCGCCTGTCCCGGCAACCAGAGCGCGAGTCCGCCATTCGTGCCGTTCACTTCCACGACGCCCCCTGGGCGACCCTCCGCATGCCCGGCGAGGATCGCTTCCATCGCCTGCACCGCGGCGACGACGTTGCGGTCGCTTTGCACGTCGTTGTACGCGAGGCGCCGCATCGACTCGAGGCGGTCGCTGCGTTTCTCCGGCGGGCCGGCGAACTCGACGAAGGCGACCTCCTCGAAGAACTTCTGGATAATCTCCACCCCGTAGCCGCGCTGGGAGCGCTCGCCCCAGGGCTCCAGGAAGGCGCCGTTGTAGTGATGGTTCGGCGTGTTCTTCATCGTGTGCGGCGTCTTGCCTTCCACCGTCACCTCGACGCCGCGCTTGCGCTGGTGGGCGTTCCAGACGCCGTTGTCGAAGCGGAATTGCACCTCCTGCTCGACGTAGCCGGGGAAGTTGTCGGGCGTCACCCAGCTGGTGTGGATGTCGAACGCGGCTTCGCGGCCGTCGGGATGGACGTAGACAATCTGCGTCTGCACGGAGTCCCAGGTGTTCCCGGTCGCCAGGCCGACGAGGCCGCGTTGACCATTGGCGCTCACGCGCTTCAGCTTCCAGTCGGGGCCGAAGGTGAAATCGATGAGCTTGAGATAGTGGACGGCGACATACGTTCCGGGATTGCGGCCCTGGATCCATTCGGCGAACTGACCCCCGCTGATCGACTTGGGCTCCAGGAGCGAGCAGTAGCCGTTGTTGACGTGCTTGAGGACGCCGTCGACGACGTGAGTGCGCAGCTTCTTGTGATCGGGGTCGGCGAGTTTGTGATAGACGACCTTGGCGAGGACGTTTTCTTTTTCGCGAGGTCGGTGAGGATGTCCAGCTCTTGCAGCGCAGGACGCAGGGCTTTTCGATGAGGACGTGCTTACTCGCTTCGAGGGCGAGCCGGGCGGCTTCGAAGTGGCGGTCGTCCGGCGTGGCGACGCAGACGGCGTCAACGTGCTCCAGCAGGCGGCTCGTGGCGTCGGCGCCGGCGAAGCTTAGGAAGGGGCCGATACGGTCGCCGGCCTCCTTGCGATAGCGATCGGCGCGGGCGCCGGTGCGGCTGGCGGCGGCGCTGAGGTCGACTTCGACGAGGCCGAAGTCCCGGCGATAAAGGCCGCCGCGGCGCGCCTGCTCGAAGAAGGGGCGGTAGGTCTCGTCGAAGATCATGCCGAGGCCGACCATGCCGGCGCGGAGGCGTGGGGTTGTCATGATTTGTTCTTCGGTCGGTCTTTCAAGCGGAACACCAGACGCAGCCCCGACCAGGTCTCATCGATGGCGCAGACCTTGTTGTCGACGAGGCCGTTTGCCAGGGCGATGTCGCGGACGATGTTTTCGTTCACATCGGTCTCGACGCCGGAAGCCTTTTTCGGCCAGCAGATCCAGAGGCCGCCGTTGGGGAGCAGGGAGGCTTGCAGGCGGTCGAACTTTTTTTCAAGCTCGGCGCGGCGCGTCGTGAAAAAGAGGAGGACACTGAGGTCGGCAGCGAGGCGGTTGTGGATGCGTAGGTCTGTGGGGAGCGGCTCGAGGAGCGCCGTGAGGTTCTCCGGGGCCTGGAGGAAGGCGACGGTTTGGCCTTCCTTCAGGCCGAGCTTTTTCGCGAGCGGGGTTCCGGAGTAGCCGGCCATCGTTAGGTTTGGATTGTCGGAGCCGGAAGCGTGAGCGACGTTTGAGGCTACGCCCGTCGCTTACGCTTCCGGCTCTGAAAGACTTCAGCGGGCGGCCATCGCAGGTTTACGTTCCTTCGCCGCTTCGAAGATCGATTGCATGAACGCGGGCAGGTCGTCGGGCTTGCGGCTGGTGATGAGATTGCCGTCGCGGACGACTTCGGCGTCGATGTAGCGGGCGCCGGCGTTGGCGACGTCGTCCTTGATGGCGAAGAAGCAGGTCGCCTTCTTGCCCTTGAGCGCCTGGGTGGAGCAGAGGACCCAGGGGCCGTGGCAGATGGCGGCGACGATCTTGCCTTCCTCGGCCATGTCGCTGACGAGCTTGATGACGGCCTCATGGCGGCGCAGGAAATCGGGGGCGAAGCCGCCGGGGATGACGAGGAGGTCAAAGTCCTTGGCGGAGACGTCGCGGGCCGATTTGTCCGACTTGGCGGGGTAGCCGAGCTTGCTGGGGTAGGTGGCGCCGGCTTCGGGGCCGACGAGCGTCACCTTGACGCCGGCTTCCTTGAGGCGGTAGTAGGGGTACCAGACCTCCATCTCCTGGTACTGCTGTTCCACCAGGACCGCGGCGCGAAGGGTTGAATCCATGGCTGTGCTCCTTGCACGGTGATCGGGTTGATGAGGGGGGTATTTTAGGGCGCAGCGGCACGAACGCTAAACGGAGGAGAGATACAAAAAAATCCAGGACGTTGAGTCCTGGATTTCTTTGGTAACGTCGTGGCGTCTCAGTTCGCGGTCAGCGTGAAGGTCTCGCCGCCGGCGAGGGCGGCGCTGCGTCGGGCGCGGAGGCCCCACGTCGGCGAGATGACCTCGTAGTTGAGGCTGCCGGCGGGCACGCCGTCAATCGGGAGCGTCGTCATCGGGGCGACGCGGAAGTTCCTGCCGTTGAGGACGAGCAGCAACTCTTCGGGATAGTTGTTGACGAACATCACGCGGCCGGCGGCGCCCGGCGCGGCGCCCGGAGAGAGGGCGGTGCGTGAGGCGGGGGGCGTCAGGCCGCGGATGGCTTTTTCGATTCCCTCGAGGCGGGCCTTGACGTCATCGAAGCCGGCCTTGTCGATGGGGCTGCTGCCGACGCGCGTCAGGTCGGAGTCGAGCCGCTTGCGCAGGCCGTCGATCTCCTTCTGCAGCTTGGCGACCTGGCTCTCGAGCGCGTCGATCCGCACCTTGCTGTCGAGCTGAAGGGCGGCGACATCGACCTGGAGCTTGGTGAGTTGGTTCTTGAGGGAGCCGACGTCGCCTCCCAGGTCCTCGAAGGATTTCTTGAGGGAGGCTTCGATCTTGTCGAGCCGCTTGCCGAGCTCGTCTTGAGCGACGACGGGAGCGGGCTGGCTGACGACGACGACCGTCAGCGAATAGACAGCGAGCATCTTCCAGTTGCGCAGCATGGGTGTTTCTCCAGAAGCACTGGCGCGGGTGAAGACCAACGGGTATTCGTCAACTTCCTGCGGCGCCGCGGCCGGCGGCGGCACAGGCTTGGGCGCTTCCACACTCGGAATCACGGGCAAGTCCACCGGCGGCAGCTCGACCGGCGGCGCTACCAGCATCGGCGGCGGCACGGGCGGCAACTCGATTTTCGCCGGGACGTCGATCCTGGGCGTGACGTCGATTTTGGGCGGTTCGAGCTTGCGCGGCGGCTCCGGCAGTGGGGGCGGAGGCGGGATGATCGCTTCCGTCCGCACGAGGGGCGGAGGCTCCACCGGGGGTGGCGCCGGGAGCGGTGGCTCTTCCTTGTGCTTGGGGGGAATGGGTTCCGTTTCCAACCGCGGCGCCGGCTTCTTCGCCTCCGCCACGACCAAGTCCAATGTAGAGGCGAGACGGCCTTCCCGCAAGGATTTTTCGGCATTGACCTGGCGCCAGGCGCCCCAGGCGACGAGGGCCAGCGCGAAGCCGGTGAGCCCGAGGAAGGCGAGCCAGAAGCCCGATGGAGCGGGGCGGGGCTCGGGCGAAGTCGGCGCCGGGCCGCGCGCGGGGTGGAACGGGAAGGGCAAATGGGTGATGCGCGTCGCGTGTGCCGGGTCGCAGGCGCTCCGCGCGTCGCGGCGCTCTTCGTGACGGCTCGTGCTTTGCGCGGGGGAGGTCATGGTCACTCACCTTTCGGGCGGAAGGCGCTCGCGGACGGCGCTCGCGAAGGGCCGCCGGCGCCTGCTTCAACGCGCGGCATAACGGGGCCGATTCAAAAAAACAAGGCGAGCGTAATCGGCTTGCAGAGGCTGGGAAAAACAGGGACAATCCTTTGTCCAGCCAACCCTGTGGCCCAGGCGGGAATGGGACGATGATCGAGATCAAGCGGCAGTTCACCGACGAGACAATTCACAAGGTAGAGGCGGATTCGCTGACAGGCGCAAACCTGGCGCGGATGAATCTGGCGGTCGCGGTGCTCAGCGGGATGGACCTGCGCGGCGCCAATCTGGAGGGGGCGAACCTGGCGGTGGCGGACCTGTCGCGGAGCAACCTGACGGGATGCGACCTGCGCGGCGCGAACCTGACCGGGGCGAACCTGAATGTCGCTGATCTCACCGGGGCGAACCTTCAAGGCGCCAATCTGACCGGGGCCGATCTCGACGCGGCGACCCTGCGCGAGGCGCAGTTGCAGGGCGCGAACTTTACCGGCGCGAACCTGACAGGCGTCGATTTGCCGGGAGCGCAACTCCAGGGCGCCAATTTCACCGGCGCCTCGTTGACCTATGCGACGCTCACCGGGGCCGTCTTTGACGATCACACTCAATTCCCGGCCCTGCTGTTCGATCCCGAGCGAACGGGCGGTGCGCGCAAAATGAAAAACCACCGGCGAATGGCGCCGATGGTCTCGCTGTTTCGTCGTTGTGTCGGCCCGAGGCTGGCCGTCAGTTCTCCCCTGCATGCGCGATCCGGTTCACCGTTTCCTCGATCTCCTCGCCGGTCTCATCGCCGAAGCGATATTCCATGAGGAAGGCGTCTTCCCCGGAGTCCTCGTAGAAGGCGCGCAGGACGCGCACGGCCCGGAACTCCTGCTTGCGGAAGAAGAGCTGAGCGGCAAGGTTCGTCTCGCGCACCTCGAGCGTGATGCGGGTGCGGCGGTGGCTGGACAGCTTGCTGATTAGCTTCGCCACCATCTGCGAGCCGACCGAGAGGCGGCGCCAGCCGGGATGGACGGCGAAGTTGAGGATGTGCAGGCGGTTCTTGTGCAGCTCGTAGATCATGAAGCCGACGACCTTCTCGCCATGCTCGGCGACCATGCCGATGCAGTTGCGCTGGCGCAGGCAGCGGAGGAAGTCTTCTTCGGACCAGGAGTGGTCGAAGCTGAGGTGCTCGGTTTGAAGCACTTCGGCCATGTCGCGGCGGATCATCCAGCGGATGTGGACGCGCGCTTGTTCCTTTTCGGTTCGACCCGCGTTCATACCGAAACCTCCCCTCCCCGCGGCGCGCACGGTCCCCTCCGTGGCGGCCAGGCGCCTCCGCGTTCTTGTCCCGTTTTTCCGCGTGTGTTCGGATTGGGTCGAGTGGGAGATCCGAGCGCCCGGCGTCCGTGCCGGCCCCGATCCTCGCCGGATCATAACTTCGCCCAACAATCGACTCAAGAGCGGTAGGGGTCGGCCGGCAGACGCGTCGAATCGCGCCGAAGGCGGAGTCGGAAGCGTCGCCAAAAAGGGGAATCCTTTCCCCGATCGCAGTCTTCCTGACCGCTAACGCTCCTGACTTGGAAGGGAGGGCAAGATGCGACAAGCTTAGCGAGTAGGCCCTTCCAAGGCAAAAAGATTTTTTCCTCTTGTTGATAGTTGGCAACTGTTAAGCAAATCCACTCGATCTTTTCGGCCTGCCTGTTGTTCGCTTCAGGATTGGAGGCTTATAACAACTCGCCTCAAAAGAACAACCTGACTTCAAAGAACTCCAAGAGCCAAGCTCCACATTCCAAGCGCAGGTTCAGCGATCGCGATAGACGAACACCCGCTCTTCGCGCGTGATCGGCGTCGCGACCTGGTCGCTGGCGACGCGCACGCGCAGGCGCTGGTCGCCGGCCGCCTGGGCCGTCATGGCGACGTAGTAGCTTGTCTTTTCACCGGGGGCGAGCGCCCGGACCGGACTGAACACCAGGCTTCGGCCCTCGATGCGGAAGTCGGTCGGTCCCTCGGCGCGGTTGGCCGACATGCCGTCGGGCACGGCGGCGGCGAGCTGGATTCCGGTGGCCGGACCGCTCCCCTGGTTCTTGACCTGAATCTCGTACACCGTTTCCTTGCCCAACTCCAGGGCGTCGTCGCGTTTCTTGACATCGACAGCCAGATCGACCAGCCCTTCCACCCGCAGCTTGCTCTGCGCCCGTCCTTCTTCACGGGCATCCGAGCGCGCGACGATCTCGTGGCTGAACTCGCCGGTCTTGCGACCACGCACCTTGAGCTTGAGCGTCTTGCTCTCGCCCGGCGCCAGGTAGTCGATCAACCAGCTCACGCTCCGGCTCTCTTCCCGGTACATGCCGCGGTCGCTGGCGCCGGCGAACCCGACTTCTGCCGGCAAGCTGTCGACCACCAGTAAGTTGCGCACGCCGCTGGCTTGATAGTTCGCGACTTCGATCGCCAGCTCGCCGTCGCGATTCGCGATCAGCCGGGTCTCGGCCGCCTGTTTCAAGCGCAGCGCGCTCTCGCCGACCATGACCTGAGCGCGGTTGGCCGCCGTCTGGCCGTCGGCGCTGCGAACCTGAACGCTCAGGGACTGCGCGCCCGGCTTTGTGGTCTTGAGGGAAAGCTTGAGCGTCTCCTGGGCGCCGCCCGCCAGTCCCTTCAGGTCCGCGTCGATCTCGGCGCCTTCGGGATGGCTCAAACCCTCGGACATCTGGGCTGCGATGCGAACCGGTCCCGTCGGCGCCCGGCTGGTATTGTGCAAGATGATCTCGAACGTCACCGCGGCGCCGATGCCCGCGCTCGACGGCGCTTTGACCAGCACCGTCAAACCGCTTTCGCGCGTGACGGGTGTGAGAGGCGAAACGGCGCCGCCGGGGGCGCCTGCGGCCGGCAGGACGCCGGGATGAATCTCGGTCCGAACGGCGCTCTGGCCGGCGGGCACAAAGACGCGGGCTACCGTCTCCAGCTCACCGGGCTGCGACACTTCGAGCGTGATGCGTATCTGTTTCTCCTCGCCGGCGCCGAGCAGCGGCACAATCCAGACCGGCTTGCCCGCGGCCACATCGGGCGGCGGATTGGCAGAGAGAATACGGGCCGGAGCCGGGATCTCGTCCTCGATGCGCACATGGTAGAGGGGGACACTGGTTGGGTTGCGCACCGAGATGACGTACGGGATCGGGTCGGTGTGCTTCACATGAGCCGGCCCCCGTTTTTCGATGATGACGGTCCCGCCGGCGACGGCGATGGCGCGAGTCGTCGTCACCCCGCTATCCGTCGGCGCAAACGCCAAGGGCGGCGTCGAGTCAGCGCGATGGATCGTCTTGAGGAGCCGAAACTTCGCCGGACCCTCACTCGTCGGAGCGGCCGGTACGCTCGGCGCGCGGGGCGAGACATGCTCGGCGATCGGCGGCGGCACGACAGGCCCCGGGGCATCGATCTTCTTCGGCGCCGGTAGTGGCGTCTCGATGGCCTTTGGCGTCGGCGCCGGAGGGGGCGCCTCCAGCGTTGGGGCGGTTGGGGTCGGCGCAGGCGCCATTGGCGTCGGAGCCGGTGGCGGGGCCGGCGCTGGTGGTGGTGTTGGGGCGGGTGGCGGAAGGTCGCTGAGGCCAGGTCCGGGCGGTGGCTCGGCGACGGGGGCCGGCTGCGGACTGGGAGCGCGCGAGGTCGGAAACGCGGCGGGGGTTGGCTTGGTGGGTGTCTCGGGGCCCGTCGGAAAAACGGCCGGCTTCGGGGCGGCGGAAGACTTCGGCGCGGGCGGTGTTGCGGGCGGCGGCGCGGGCGGCGGCAGTGGCGCGTCCATTTTTTCCAGCGACGGCAGGGGCGGCAGATCGCGGTCCAGCGCGGGGGGCGGGAAAACAGGCGTCGAGGGTGGGGCAACCGGCGTCGGTCGCGGCGCTTTCGGGCGGGATGGCGGCTCGTCCTGCTCCTCGAAGTCAGGCGGGACGACTGGGCGCGGCGGCCAAGGCTCGCGCCGTTCCTGCGCAACGAGCCAGGCGCCCGTCAGGGCCAGCAGTGCCAGGATGAAGGCGATCCGTCCGTAGCGCACGTTCTCGCTCCTGGTCGCGTGTCCTCTTGCGTCCTGCCTAGTCGACGGTCCAGCGGCCGCGGTACTTCTCGGCCGGGTATTTCCGCTCATTCTTGGCGAGCTTCGCGGTCGCGGCGTCGGAGAGGTCGATGCCGGTCGCCAGACTCAGATTGAGCAGGAGGATCAGACAATCGGCCAACTCGTCTGCGACGGCTTCGCGTTTCACCGGGTCACTCGTCACCCCCCGGCTCGGTTCCCCTTCGACCCAGAGGTAGTGCTCCATCAACTCGCCGACCTCGGCGCCGAGAGCCATCGCCAGATTCTTGGGCGTATGGAACGGCTGCCACGCCCGCGCCTCGGCGAAGCGTCGGACCGCCTCCTTGAGCGCATCCAGGGTCGTTGTCTGGTCCGGCATGTCGAGAGACTCTGTCCCTTCCTCCTTTTGTCGGCAAGCCGGGGATGCGGACTTTAGCGATTCTTGCGTTCGCGCCGATTTTCCCGGAAATGTCAACGACGCGTCCCTGTTTAGCCCCGGTTCGCGGAGCCGGGCCGGACCGCGTCCCGAAGACGGCGTTCGGCGCGCCTGCTACGATGACCCCATGGCCCCCAAGAAAGACAAAGCCGAAGACGACCTCAAGCCGATTTGCCGAAATCGCCGGGCTTACCACCATTACGCCGTTTTCGACACCCTGGAATGCGGCATCGTCCTCCAGGGGACGGAGGTAAAAAGCCTGCGCGAAGGGCAGACCAGCCTGGAGGACGCCTACGCCAAGATCGACGACGGCGAGCTCTGGCTCATCGGGGCCGACATCCCCGAATACACGATGGGCAACCGCCTCAACCACAAGCCCAAGCGGCCGCGCAAGCTCCTCCTGCACAAACGCGAGCTGGACAAGTTCGCGGGCAAGGCGAGCCAGCAAGGCTTCACGCTCGTGCCGCTCCGCATGTACTTCAAGAACGGCCGCGCCAAGGTGGAGATCGCCGTCGCCCGCGGCAAGAAGATGCATGACAAACGCCAGGACCAGAAAAAAGCCGAGGCGCAGAAGGAGATCCGCCAGAGCGTGAAGCGGCGCGAATGAGCATGTCTTTTGGGAAAACTCGCTTGTTGCTGTCAGGTTTTTTGTTCGCCGCCTGATTGAAGGGTACGGAGGCCGGGTCGGCACGGCGCCGGCCTGAAAAAGACCTCCGCATCCTCAACAACAAGCGCCGCCGCGGCGGCAAGGAGTTCCCCATGCGTACCATCCTCACGAGCCTGTTGGCCCTTTTCATCCTCGGTCTCGCGAACCTCTCCGCCACCGAGCCGAGCAACGAAATCGCCGCCGCCAAGCTGCCCAAGAAGGTCTCCGGCATCCTCGGCGTGAAATACCCCGGCCTCGAGCTGGTCAAGGCCTTCAAGGACACCGAAGACGGCGAATCCTTTTACAGCGTCGTCCTGAAGTACAACAAACGCGAGTACGAGGTGACCATCACCGGCCAGGGAGAAATCCTCGAAACGGCAAAAACGCTGACGGCCAAGGACCTTCCCGAACCGGTCGCCAAGGCAATCCACGCCAAGTACAAGGGAGCGACCGTGAAGGAAGCCGCCGAGGTCCGGCAGGTCGGGGAGAAGATCAGCCGCACGTTCCATGTGGAAATCGAGACCGGGCCGGGAGCGTCGGTCGACCTGATTCTGGACCCGCAGGGCAAGATCCTGGAAGAGGAGGCGGGCTCGGCGAAAAAGTGATAGCTGGCGACAGCCATACCGAAGGGACGACGCGCGGGCGTCGTCCCTTCTTGTTGTTTTCCGACCAACAGCTTGAGAAAATCGACGCAACCGGCGCTCTCTGCCGCCGTCCGAAGCATCTACCCTTTTGGAGGGCCCCGTGGTTCAGACGAGCGAAGGACAGACCTGGGAGTTGGAGCGTTTTCGCAGTTACTTGCGGTTGCTCGCCCGCCTGCAGCTCGATCCCCGGTTGCAGACCAAGCTCGACGCCTCCGACATCGTGCAGCAAACGCTTCTGCAAGCGCATGAGCATCTCCATCAGTTTCGCGGCAAAAGCGAGGAGGAGCTGGCCGGGTGGCTCCGGACCATTCTGGCCAACACCCTCGGCGCGGCGATGCGGCGCTACCTGAGCGAGGGCCGCGATCTGGGGCGCGAACGGTCGCTGCAAGAAAGTCTGGAGCAGTCGTCAGCACGCATCGAATGCTGGTTGGCCGCTGAGCAATCGTCGCCGAGCGAGCGCGTGATGCGCGTGGAGGAGCTGGTGAATCTGGCGGCGGCGCTGACCCGGCTGCCGGCCGAACAGCGGCAGGCGGTCGAGTTGCATCACCTGCGCGGCTGGCAAGTGGCCGAGATCGCGCAGGCGATGGAGCGGACCAAGCCGGCGGTGATGGGACTGTTGTTTCGCGGGCTGAAGAAGCTGCGCGAGCTTCTCGAGGAAGGAAGTGCGACGTGAGCGAGCATGCCAACGAGACACATGAGCAGCGGCTGCAAGAGGTCCTGCTGAGCTACGTGGAGGCGGTGGAATCGGGGGCCGCGCCGGATCGCAAAGCGTTCGCCGCGGCGCATCCGGAGTTCGCGCTGGAGATCGCCGAGTTCCTGGCCGACTATCACCGGCTCAACCGCATGACGACGCCGCTGCGCGACAGCGCCGTTCACATGGCGCGCGCGGCAGCCGCGGCGCCGCCCATGAAGTCGACGGAGGCGCCCGGTGAGCGCCCCGACGCCGCGACCTCGGAGCTCGGGCAGCTTGGTGATTTCCGGCTGCTGCGCGAGATCGGCCGCGGCGGCATGGGGGTGGTCTACGAGGCGGAGCAGATTTCGCTGCGGCGTCGCGTCGCTCTCAAGATCCTGCCGTTCGCCGGCGGGGTCGATTCACGCCAGCTGCAGCGCTTTCGCAACGAGGCGGAAGCGGCTGCCCATCTGCACCATTCGCACATCGTGCCCGTGTTCGCCGTCGGGGCCGAGCGCGGCGTGCATTTCTACGCGATGCAGCACATCGAAGGGCAGAGCCTGGCGTCGTTGATTGCCGATCTGGCGGAGCAACCCCGCACAAGCGAGGGGTTGGCGGCGGCCGCGATCAAGCAGGCCGTAGGCAAGGACGCGACGGCCAATCGCGTGACGACGACTGCCGCGACGCGCAGCGTCGCCGCCCTCTCGACCGAGCGCTCGGGGCGCCCGAATCGGTTTTTCCAGCGTGTCGCGACCATCGGCAAGCATACCGCCGAAGCGCTCGATTACGCGCATCAGATGGGGGTGGTTCATCGCGACGTCAAGCCGGCGAACCTGCTGCTCGACGCGAGCGGCCACGTCTGGATCACCGACTTCGGCCTCGCCCAGTTTCAGAGCCAGACGGGGTTGACGATTTCCGGCGAAGTGCTCGGCACCTTGCGTTACGCGAGTCCCGAGCAGGCGATGGCCAAACGCGGCCTTGTCGATCACCGCACCGATATCTATTCCCTCGGCGCCACGCTCTACGAGCTGCTGACGCTCCGGCCGGTGTTTGACGGGCAAGACCGGCACGCCCTTCTGCACCAGATCGGCTTCGACGAGCCGGTTCCACCCCGCGCCATCGACCCCGCCATTCCTTTCGAGCTCGAGACGATCGTCCTCAAGGCGTTGGCGAAAAGCCCGTCGGATCGTTACGGCAGCGCTCAGGAGCTGGCTGACGACTTGCGGCGTTTCCTCAGCGACGAGCCGATCCTGGCGAAGCGTCCCAGCCTGGTGGAGCGCGCCCGCAAGTGGGGTCGGCGCCATCCCTCGTTTGTCGTCGCCGCGGTGCTGTTGCTCGTGCTTGGCCTTGTCGGTTTCGCCGTGAGCACCGTCCTGATCGCGGCGGAGCAATCGCGAACGCAAACGGCGTTCGACAAGCTGGCCGTCGAGGAAAAACGCACCAAGGAGGCCTTCGCCGAACTGGCCGCCGAGGAGGCCCGCACGAAGCTGGCCTATGAGGCGGAGGCCCGCCAGCGCGACCTGGCCCAGCGGGATTTCCTCCAGGCGCAGCGCGCCCTGGAGCTGGTCGTGCAGTTCAGCGAAGGAGAGCTGGCGCATCATCCCCTTCACCAGGACGTGCGTCGCCGCCTGCTGCTTACCGTGCTGGACTACTATGAGGATTTTCTGGCCGAACACGCCGATGATCCGGAGGCGCAGGCCGACCTCGCCGCCGGACGGGAGCGCGTCGCCTTGATCCTCACCGAACTGGCCGCGCTGCGCGGCGGCACGCTGACGGCCATCATTCAGAACCCCGATGTGCAGAAGGATCTCAGCCTCGCGCCGGAGCAAAAAAAGCGGATCGAGCAATTCGTCGCCGGTCAGGCCAAGGCCTCCAAGGATTCTTCCTTCCCCAAGTTCAAGGGCAAGGAGCCCAGGCCGGACGATTCGGCCGCCGCGGTTGAAAAAGCGCTGGGGGACATCCTCAGCGCCACGCAGCAGCAGCGTTTTCAGGCGGTCGTCCTTCAAGTGCAGCAGCAAGGCCGCTATGGCTTTTCCGATCCCAAGATCGTGGACGCCCTCAAGCTCACCAATCCCCAACGGGCCGCGATTCGCAAGATCCAGGGGGAGACGCACCAGATGTGGGCGGATCATCTGTTCTCCGCCAAGAAGATCGCCGATCCGAAGAGATTCTGGTTCGAGGTGCAAGACCACATCGTTTCGGTGCTCGACCCCGCGCAGAGAGAACAGTGGCGCCGCATGATCGGGGCGCCGCTGGCGGTGGACCTGCGCGAGGGCTACCCGTTCGACGGCAGAGACGTGAAAGCGCCGACGCCCGGGCCGGTGTTTGGCTTTCCGCATGGGTTCCCCGGAAGGATTAGCGTGTTGCAAGCGGGCCGCGATTACATCGGCTCGGGCTTCGGCCACAAGACCTACACCGACGACAAACAGTATTATTCCTGGCGCGGCAAGGAAATCCCGCGCACCGCCTTCGAAGTCGCCGTCAACAGCGGGCCGCTCAGCGTGGAGGAACGCCGCCAATTATTGACCAAGGATCCCCCCGGGCCTGCCGCCGGCAAGGCGTCCGGCCCGTCCACATGGATCGTCGTCTTCCGCTCGGACGATCCATCCATCTGGAACACGGACAACCCGGACAAGGACCGCTTCGCCTTGCCTCTGGCGCGGGCGCCCAGGGACGTTCGCTATGTGCGTCTGAAACGCATGGACACGGGCGAATCGCTGATCATGCCGATAACACAGGCCGCTCTGGCCCAGGCCCCCAAAGAGGTCCGTGAGCAACCCTTTGTGTGGAACGGCTCGGCGCACGAGGCGCACGGCGGCCGGCATCTGGGCATCGCGGAAATCGGACCCGAGGCGGGTCCCCGGCCGGCCCCGCCGCGCAAGGATGGGCCGCGTAAACGGCCGTAGCCACCTTGAAAAAAAAAAGCAAGGATTCGGATTTCTCGCGCTCTCTCGCTTCGTTGCTCGCATCTTCCTTGATAGCAACGAAACACAACCGCTGGATGATGGGTCAACGGCCTGAGCATCCACGGCCAGGGGGATGAGAAATGTTCCGAGCCTATGCTTTCTTGGCGGTCGTTTTCGGGTGCCTGGTGACCCACGCGCTCTCTCTGAAAGATAACGACAGCGATCCGGGGCAAATCGAGACCGGGGCCGAGATCGAGCCGGAACTGCTCCGGAAGGCCGAAACGCGGCAAGCGCTTGCGGCTCGCCTGGCGGCTTGGGAGGAGGAGTTGCGGACCGGCAAGCGGCCGTTGCGCGACGTGGTGCAAAGTGTTCGAAGTTACGCCGAGGTCTATCATCCCGCCTTCCTCCAATGGTTGCTGGAGTGCCGCGACTATTCCGGCGGCGTTGACACGCGCATCGGCCAGAGCATGCTCTTGCATTTCGAGACCGCAAGCCAAGCGGGGGTCGATGCGGAGACCAGAGCCGAGGCCAAGGTCGTCGCCGCACGGCTGCGCGCCGAATTGGCGGCCTTTGCGAATCACTCATCTCTCGCAGGAGCAGGCGGGCAGGCGAAGAAATGACAACCGATAACGGCGCCGAAGGGACGACGCCAGGGCGTCGTCCCTTTTGGCCTTGCGCTTGAGCTCTCGATCCTCTTTTCTTTCCTCGCAACCCGGCTACAATCGCCACCGACATTCTGCCCTTTCCCTCCCGCGCTCTTGGCGCCCGCGGCGGGCCTCGCGCCGTGGCATTTCTGAGGAGGAAAACCATGCGAGCGCTTCTTCCGCCGCGAACCTGGCTCTTCGTCCTCGTCTCCCTGGCTCTGGGCTTGGCGCTCCCCCGAGCGGCCGATGGCGACGATCGCAAGAAGGACGCCAAGACCGGCATCCAGCTCGTCGGCCGTTCCGACAAGGACCCCCCACCGGGCGCCTGGCGCGTCTTCGATGACGCCAAGAAACGGGTGAGCGAGATCTTCAACGACTGGGGCTTCGTGCCGCTCAAGCCGGGCAAGTACCAGATCCTCATCGCGCCCCGGTCTGGCAGCGGCGACGTACCTTGGGGCGAGGTCACCGTCGCAGCGGGCGAGACCGCCACCGTAAGAGTCGACTCGGGCATCCAACTCGCCGGCCGCTCCGACAAGGACCGGCCGCCGCGCGCCTGGCGCATTTACGACGGCCCCAAGAACAGGCTCACGGAAACCTTCAATGCCTGGGGTTTCGTCCCGCTCCGGCCGGGCAAGTACCGGATCATGCTCGAGCCCTGGTTCAGCAGCGTCGACATGCTCTGGACCGAGGTCACCGTCGAAGCGGGCAAGACGGCCGCCGTCAAGCTCGACTCGGGCGTGGAGCTTGTCCCGCCGGCGCGGAAACCGAGCGGCGTCCACTGGTACTTCCGGCGCGCGGGTAAAAAGGAGTTGATCGCCCGCATCGCCGGCGACTGGGGCTTTCTGCTGTTGCCCCCCGGCAACTACGAGGTGGAGACGGAGGTGCGCGACGCCGTCAGCCGCTTCTCTCTCTCCGTCCCGCCCGGCAGCGTCACGCCGCTCACGCTGAAGGACGCCGGCCTCGCTGAGCTGCAAATCGAGCTCCCCGCCGCGCAGGACGTGGTCCTCGCCACCGGATCGTCCGAGATGAAGCTGGAAGCCACCGTCGCGCCCGGCAAGAAAAGCAAGGAACGTTCGTTTCAGAGAGTGAGCCTGCCCGACGGCCCCGCGACGAAGCGCCTCACGACATGGATCGTACACATGCCGAAAGCCGCCGCCAGGCTGACCAGCGGCAAGCTCACGCTCGAATGCGAGTTGGAGGCGCTCCCCTTCGAGGGCGCCAAGCTCACCTTCGATGCGGCCGAATTGGCCGCCAGGCAAGGCCTGACCCTCTTTCACGCCGACTTCAGCAAGGCCGAGGCCGGCAAGAAACAGCAGATACTCGTCAGTGACGGCGCCGACTCGTCCCTCCTCCGGCTAGAGCAGGACCCGCCGGCCAAGCGCCGCTACCTCTCCTTCGGCGGCGCCGGCGTCCGTCTCCGCGCCGGCGACCAGGAGATCGTCCGCCGCGATCTCCCGCCCGGCAAGGAAACCGCCGTCGTTTTCGAGCCGACGACGACCATGGCCACCACCGCCCCCAAGATTCACGTCGACATCGCCATCGAAAGCCCGGCCGAGGGGACCATCGTCAAGGAGAAAAAGGTCAAGCTGATCGGCCGCGCCTCGACGACGGGCCCGGCCGGGGCGACGCGCGTGGCCATCGTTATCGACGTCTCCGGCAGCACCACCGATCCCTCCGGCTCCGCCGATCCCGCCATCAACACGATTCTCAAGGCCGAGACCGCCGCCGCGCGTCTCTTGATCGACGAGCTGGAGCGCATCGACGCCAAGGCGCCCGGCACGGCCTTCGAGGTCGCCCTCCTGACCTTCTCGAGCGACGCCCAGATCCTTCGCCCGCTGACCAAGATGACCGACCCGGCCGGCGTCCAGAAGCTGCGCGACGCCCTCGACACGCTGGCCAAGACGCCGCCCAAGGGAGACACCGACTACCCGGCCGCTGCGGAGGCGCGCAGAAGGCGTTCCGCGCCACCGAGCGGCGCGGCCCCTCGATCATCCTCTTCCTCACGGACGGCGCCCCGTCGTCCGGCCGTAAGAACCTCGTCCCTCCCAGCCTTGACTCCGCCGTCCAGCTCGGCCAGCAGGGCATCGTCCTGCACGCCATCGGCCTGGGCGCCGACTTCCTTGGCAAGGTCGATGCGAAAGCCGCCTTCCCGCCCGACCCGCGCGGCGGCGCCAACATCCTCGCCACCATGGCCGCCGCCGCCGCGCCCGGCGGCACGGTCACGCCGCTGCCGCGCCCCGCCGACGTCCTCAGCGTCGTCAAGCGGCTGCCCATCCTCGAGCTCCCCGAGGCGGAGCTGAAAGAGGTGCAGGTCGTCAACGTCACCACGAAGCAGCCCGCCTTCAAGGTCGATCTGCGGCCCGACGGCGCCTTCGAAGCCCTCGTCCCCGCCGCCCTCGTCCCCTGGGACAAGCACCGGACCAACCTGCTCGAAGCCACCGCCATCGCCAAGGACGACGTCTCCAAGGCGACTGACCGCGTTACCATCCGCGGCGTCCTCCCCTGGGCCAAGGTCAGGATCCTCTACCGCGGCAAGGAAGGCCGCGACACGCTGCCCTTGCCCCTGCTCCCCGCCGTCGACTTCATCCTCGATTCCTCGGGCAGCATGTCGTTGCCGGTGGGGGACCAGCCGAAGTACGTCATCGCCCGCAACGTCATGCGCGACCTCTTGAGCGAGCTGCCGCGCGAGCTGCAAGTCGGCCTGCGCGTCTACGGCCACCTCGGCTTCTGGCGCAAGGACGGCAAGCTGCTGCCGGGGGCGCCACGCAACGACGATCCGCGCTGGTGCTCCGATAGCCAGCTCGTCGTCCCCATCGCCCCGGTCACGCCCAAGCAGATCGCCGCGGTGAAGACATGGGTCGAGCAGGTCGAGCCGTTCGGCATGACGCCGCTGGTCCATTCGCTGCTCGAGGCGCGGCGCGATTTTCCCGCCGGCCTGACCGCTCCCAAGATGGTCATCCTCATCAGCGACGGCAAGGAAACCTGCGGCGGCAACCTCGACGACGTCGAGAAGGCCTACAAAGATCCCGCCATCAAGATGGTCGTCCACGTCGTCGGCTTCGACATCGAAGGCAAGGACTCCATCGCCCAGCGCAACCTCGAACGCCTCGCCCTGATCGGCGGCGGCCGCTACTTCAAGGCCGAGAACGCCGCCGACCTGGCGAAAGTGCTGCGTTCGGCGGTGCAAGCGACGGGTTACGTCGTCTCCAGCGCCGACGGCAAGACGGTGGTGGGTCGCGGCGTCATCAACGGGCCGGCGCTGGAGCTACTGCCGGGCCGCTATCAGGTGCAGCTCGCCGGCGGCAAGGCGGCGCCGATGACGATTGTGTTGGAGGATAATGACGTTCGGGCGCT
The DNA here is from genome assembly GCA_046350295.1 of Gemmataceae bacterium. Classification (GTDB taxonomy): domain Bacteria; phylum Planctomycetota; class Planctomycetia; order Gemmatales; family Gemmataceae; genus JAXMAR01. The sequence continues at coordinate 89,824 of JAXMAR010000013.1, read as the reverse complement.
GACGCTCGACGACGCGGGGAAGTTGGCGCCGTGAGCCGCGCCCTGGACGATCAAGCACGGTAGACGAGAGCGTCGGGGATAAGAACGCCGTTGCTCACATTGCCGGTCAAACGCACGCGTGTTAGGCCCGGAGTGCTGACCATTCGGTGGACCGCCGCGACGATGGGGTCATCGGTGCGCATGGCGGTGACATAGCTGCTGCTCACCCGCGGGCCAGGCAAGGAATGCAACGGCGGAATAACTCTGGAATAGAAGTGGCGCTTGCCGAACTGATCGACTTCGGACGAGGCAAGGACCAAACGCCAGCCTACATCCTCCTCGAAGAGCCAGAAAGCGGCCGCAATCGGAATGCCTGCGTTGTCCAACGCTCGGATAAGCTGTTCGCCTTCATCCACCCACTCCGGCGGAAGCTGAGGTATCACCATCGTTGTACTATCCATGGCAGAATGCCTTTCGCTTGATCCTTGATTGCCGTGATCAAATCCTCCGCCTCTTTCGCCGTTATGCCTGGATCATACCGTTTCCATTCTTTCCAATCTTTGACGGTGACCCAATTCTCGTCGAAAACCGTATCACCATTCAAGGCCGCGCCCAGATCAAGCTCCAGCCCTGCGGTCTTTACCAGGCGAACCAGGTTATGTACCCAGCTGTCGCTCACCCGCTTCAGATCCGGAAAATCGTGTTGTTGCACTCCCTTCGCAATACATGCCTTGAGAGCGCATTCCACTGCGTAACCCGCGAGATAGTACGCCCCCGCCGGATGGCCGGCCGCAAGCAAAGCCTCGGCCTCAGCCAATCTCATTTGGGCCAGTTGTTGGAGGTCGTTGCGATTCATCTTAACACGTCTCCAGCGCAACCTCGGGAATCAATCCCTCAACTCCCGCCCCGTCAAGTGCAGAAACACCCGCTCCAGATTCGCCTCCTCCACATGCAAACTCGCCAGCTCCGCCCCCGTCCGGTTCACCCAATCCGCCAGCCGCAGCACGAGCGCCTTCACGTCGTCACTCTCCAGTACCTGCTCCCCGTCCGCCTCGTGTCGCCGTACCCCCGGCCATCCGCTGAGGTCCGCCAAGCTATTCGCTTCCCCCACCCCCAGGCGAAACCGCACCCGCCCGGGCAACAACCGCAGCAGGTTCGGCAGCTCGTCGCACGCGATGACCCGGCCGTGGTCGACGATGGCGACGCGCCGGCACAGCGCCTGCACCTCCTCCATGTAGTGCGTCGTGTAAACGATGGTGACCCCTTCGCGATTGAGTCGCCGCACCTCCTCGAAGATGTGATGCCGCGATTGCGGGTCGACCCCGGCCGTTGGCTCATCGAGGAGCAGCAGTCGCGGACCATGAATCAGCGCGACCCCCAGGTTGAGCCGCCGCTTCATACCGCCAGAGAACGTACTCACGCGCTGACTCTTCTGCTCCGCTAAGCCGATCGCCTGCAGCACCTCGTCACACTCCCGCTCCAGCGCCGCCCCCGCCAGCCCGTAAAGCTCGCCGAAGAAGCGCAGGTTTTCCACCGCGCTCAGCTCTTGATAGATGGCCAACTCCTGCGGCACGAGGCCGATCAGGCGCCGCAGCCCACGGTCCGAGCCGTGGAACGCCTCGCCGTCGAGCAGTACCGCGCCGCTGTCCGCATCGAGCAGGCCGCTGATGATGGAGAGGAGCGTCGTCTTGCCGGCGCCATTGGGCCCGAGCAGGCCGAAGATCTCGCCGCTCTGCACTTGAAAACCGGCGCCGGCAAGGGCAAGCGTGCGGCCGAAGCGTTTCCGCACATCGCGCACGTCGAGAAGGGGGGGCATTGGTAGGTCTCAGGCGCGGTGGCGCGCCGGCTCCGTTTCCTGAGACCCCCGTTCAAACCGTACGTGCGGATTTCCCGCATACGGCTTACCGTTGGTCTTCTCAGACAGCATGCGCGACTCCCGGGTAACGGATCGTGCCCAACAACTGATACAGGCCATGCTCGGTCACGAAGCGGCGATGCGGCCAGGCGCTCGGCCGGAACGGACGCCCATCGGGTTGCCAGCGTCGTTGGCCGCCACGCCGAGCCAGCAGCCGAAGCAGCCGCTGACGCACGTAGCTGTCCACCGCGTTGAACTTTGCCGACGCGTTGCCAGTCCGGAAGTAACCGCCCCAGCCACGCAGGACCGGATTCAGCACCCGGATCACTTCCCGGATGTCCTTCATCCACGCCCAGCGCCGCGGTTCGGTGAGGTCGTGGATCTTGGTGGTGATCGCTTTCATCGCTCGCGGAGACGGCCAGCGGAACAGATAGCGTCGCCCCTTGAAGTGCGAACGCACGATCCGCAGGTAACATCCCAGGAACGTGAAGCCCTCTTTCCCCAAGCCCAACTCCACCAATCGTGTCTTGGTCGGATGCAGTTGCAGTCGCAGCCGATCCAGAATCATCCTCACCTCAGCCAGCGCCTGCTCGGCCTGAGCCCGCGTGCGGCACAAGATGACGAAGTCATCCGCGTAACGCACCAGTTGACCCAGGTGAGAACAAGTCGCCGTCCAGATGCGGTCCAGATCGTTCAGGTACACGTTCGCCAACAACGGTGAAATGACCCCGCCTTGCGGAGTCCCCGCGGTCGCCGTCCGCACCTGACCATCCTCCATGACGCCTGCTTGCAACCATTGCCGCAACAGCTTGAGCACCCGCCGATCCGAAATCCTCCGCGCCACTTGCTCCAGAAGGATGTCCTGGTTGATGGCATCGAAGAAGCCTTGAATGTCCGCGTCCACCACGTGATAGTGGCCGCGCCCACCCGTCAAACGGATGGCCTCCAAGGCCTGCGTCGCGCTGCGGCGCGGACGAAAGCCGTAACTGCACGGCTCGAAGTCCGCCTCAAAGATCGGCTCCAACACGATCTTTGCCGCCATCTGTACGACGCGATCCCGCACCGTCGGGATGCCCAGCGGCCGCTGCCGCCCATCCGCCTTGGGAATGTATCGCCGACGCACCGGTTGCGGCCGATACTTCCCCGCACGGAGTACGTCTTGCAGGTCCAACAGGAACCGCCCGACGCCTTGCTGCTCGATCATCGTCAGCGTCTCGCCGTCGATGCCCGCAGCCCCTTTGTTGCTGCGCACCCGCTGCCACGCCTCCAGCAGAACGTCAATCCGCCAGATCCGGTCGTACAAAGCGTGAAAGCGTCGCTCCCGATGCCGCTTGGCTGCCGTGAACAGACTGCGTTGGAGTTCTCGCACTTTGTCATGGGGTAGTTGGGTCTTTTGGACCATGCCCTCGCGCTTACCTCCGTGCGCCATCGTGACCAAAGCAGGGTCCCTTCCCTCCACCGACTTTCGCCGGCTTCGACGGTACTACGAACCCCTCGGACTCCCGCCCGACACGACTCCCCTTCGCCATCGGCTTATAGGAGCCGCCATCGCCCAACGTGGGCCGCCGGGACGGGTCTCTCCTGTTCCGCACCAAGCTGTGTTCACATGCCCTCCCCTCTACCCCGCGAGTGTCCTGCACCCCTCCGGACATTCTAACAGGTGCAGTCTCTTGCCTTCGCCGTGACATGAGCGGCTCGGCCACTCGACCTTTCGGGTTCTTATATCACGAGGCTGTAGGGTTCGCTAACGCTGGGCCTGCGAACTTGCTCCCCGCCATGAGGTCGTACGACTCCATACGGGCTCTTGACATCCCACTCAGACGCCAAGGTCTCCCTTGTGCGTCCGGGACCTGCTACGCGGCGCTCCGGCGCCTACCGCGACGGGACTTTCACCCGCAAGCTGAGTGCAGCATGAATCGGCTATCTCCGATTCGTCAGGACGTACCATGGCCCTCATTGTACAAGGCCCGTCGCGACGCGTAAAAATGAGGGAAGTTTCATTTTCCTGTTTACACCGCCCCACGTGGCGTGCTATCCTCCGGTCGTTCGCCTCGTCCGCGCCCGACAGCCCGTTCATTTCCAGCTGGGAGGCCGCCGATGTCCCGTTCCGTTCGTCCGGCGTTCACGCTCATTGAGTTGCTTGTCGTCATCGCCATCATCGCCATTCTCATCGCGCTCCTCGTACCGGCCGTGCAAAAGGTTCGGGAGGCTTCGGCGCGAACACAATGCGCCAACAACTTGCGGCAGATGGCCATTGCCATGCATGGCTTCCACGATGTCGTCAAGTACTTCCCGCAGGGTGGCTGGAACCCCGCCGGAACATCCGCCGCCGACACCGCCGATCGCCGCCAATGGAGCTGGTGCTATCAGATCCTGCCCTATGTCGAGCAAACCCCGCTCTTTCGCAGCACCAACCTGACGGCGATCCGGCAAACGCCCGTGCCGATCTACTACTGCCCCAGTCGCCGCGCCCCGGCGACGTACAACAACCACACCGTCATCGACTACGCCGGCTGCGCCGGCAGCGACGCCAACGGGGTCAACGGCGTCGTCGCGCGCGGTTTCCTCCCTTCCGTCAAGATCGCTCACATCACCGACGGAACCTCCAACACCGTCATGCTCGGCGAGCGCCAGGTGAACCTCGCCCACTTCGGCACGGCCACCGACGACAACGAGTGCCCGTTCATCTCCGGCTGGAACGGCGACTATGACCACTACCGCCGCGCCACCGCCGCCCTCGGCCCGGCCCCCGATTTCAATAACTCCGCCACCACCGCCGCCAACCAGCGCTTCGGCTCCTCGCACACGAGCGGTTTCAACATCGCCCTGGCGGACGGCTCCGTCCGCCACGCCACCTTCAGCGTCGACCCGACGCAATTCATGCGCGCCTGCGTCCGCAACGACAACCTGACGGGAAACCTGGACTGAGCGGCGCCCCCCCGGCGCTCTCCGGCGCCTTGCACGGTTGACGCCGCCTCACTCCTTTGCCAGAATCACTCCGTTCAACCGTCGTCCACGTTGCAAGGCGTCTTGACATGGCCAAAGTCTATCCCGAAGCGCAGCTGCCCCTCCGCGACGGGGACATCGACCTTACCGACGAAGAGTTTCAAACCATCTCCTTCCTCGCCTGCCTCGCGCGCGACCGTAAGGAGAAGCTCCTCAAGTACCCAGGCGCCATGCGGCTGCGCCAGGTCCGCAAAGGCGACGTCATCTGCCGCCAGAACGAGGAAGGCGCCACGGCCTTCTTCATCCTCCGCCCCGCCGACTGGCTCCGCCTGCAGACCATGCTCGCGGCCGACGAGGATGAGCCGAGCCGCCGCGCCGCCAAGCGCATCGAGCAAACCTTCGCGACCCTCGCGGCCGACCGCCGCGACAAGCAGCAAAAGGCGTTCGCCGCCGACCAGGAACTCGACCGCCGCCGCAAGGCCGCCCAGGACCGCCTCGACGCCCGCATCGCCGCCGAAGCCGCCCTCAAGAAGCTGATGACCGAGGCCGAGAAGAAAGGCGACAAGGAGCGCGGCCCCGCCATCAAGACCTTGCTCGCCGCGCCGCCGCCGAAAAAGCTCGAGCACGCCGCTTCGATCGAGAAAGACGACCCGGACACCGCTCGCCTCTGGCGCGACTGCGCCCTGGCCCCCGATGAAGTCAAATCCCTCCAGAAGGACGAGGAGTTCTTCCGCACCGCCGACGCGGCGGAAAGGCGGACCAGGGCCAAGCAGACCGAGGCGAAGGACCCCGACCTCGCCGGCTGCCTCCGTGCCTCAGCCGACGGCGATGAGGACACGCAGCCCTTCGCCGAAGTCCACCTCGCCAGCGGCCGCGACCGCGCCCGCGCGCCCGGCTGGTTTGGGCGCATCAAGAACTGGCTCCTCGGCCGCCGCAAGGATGGCGCCGACGACGGCCCGCGCTCCTTGCCCTCCGACGGCCCCGGCGACGTCGACTTCCGCTCCCGCCGCGCCAGCCTCCTCGAAGGCGATCTCTTCGGCGAGATGGCCTGCCTCAATCGCCGCCCCCGCTCCGCCACCGTCACCGCACGTGCCGACGGCTTCCTCCTCGAAATCCTCGGCAACGTCCTCGACGAGATCGACAAGGACCCCGACTACCAGAAGGAGCGCCAGCGCGTCTACCGCCGCCGCGTCCTCGAGTTGCACCTCCGCGACCTCGGCCTGTTCAAGGACCTCTCCGACTCCGACTACGCCCAGGTCGTCGAGCAGATCCGCGACAAGGTCGAGCTGGTCACCTTCGCCTCCGGCCAGGTCATCTGCGACGAGCACGACCGTTCCGACGCCATCTACCTGGTTCGCGACGGCATCGTCCAGGTCATGCAGAACGTCTCCGCCCTCCTCCGCGCTGAGGACGTGAAGGCCAAGAGCAAGCTGGCCGATCAGGCCAAGAGCGCGACCGGACCGGCCGCCGCGACGCTCAAGCTGCTCCCGGAAAACATCCTGAAAGCGCTGCAAGGGGCGGCCGCGGCAGAGCTTGCCCGTCCCCTGCAAGTCGCGGCCGCCATCGGCTTCAACGAGATCATCAAGTCGACCAAACTGGCGACGCTGCCGGAGATGAAGCCGATCCTCGACTCCGACAAGTTCAAGCAGCGCGGCTACTATCTTCCGGCCGATCGCAAGGCCTGGAACGAATCGCAGCTGCGGCGCGGCCAACGCCTGTTGCTGGAGGAGATCTTCCCGGACGCCTTCGCTCCCTTGCCGGCGCCCTCCGCCAGCGGTGACCGCATCCTCACCTACCTCTCGCGCGGCGAGGTCTTCGGTGAGATCGGCGTCGTCGAGAAGACGCCGCGCACGGCCACCTGCGTCGCCTACGGCCAGCCCCGCATCCACGCCGATCAGAAGGACCTCGGCCGGGTCGAGCTGGTGAAGCTATCGCAGCAATTGGTGCTGGAGTTGATCGAGAAGTATCCGATCCTCAAGGAGAAGATCGGCAAGGTCATCGAATCGCGGCGCCGCCACACCCGCGAGGTTCAGGAGCAGGCGGTGCGGGCGAGCGCGGTCGACGGCGCCTCGGCCCGGACTGCCGAGGTCGCCCGGCTCGGGCTCATCCAGGGCCAGCGCCTCATGCTCATCGACCTGGAGCGCTGCACCCGCTGCGACGAATGCGTCAAGGCCTGCGTCGACAGCCACGACGACGGCCGCACCCGCCTGTTCCTCACCGGCCCGCGCTTCGGCAAGTACCTCGTCCCCTTCACGTGCCGTGCCTGCCTCGACCCCGTCTGCATGATCGGCTGCCCCGTCCGCTCCATCCAGCGCGGCGACAACCTCGAAATCCAGATCAAAGACTGGTGCATCGGCTGCGGCATCTGCGCCCGCCAATGCCCCTATGACTCCATCCAGATCCACCCTCTCCAGGAAGGCGAAAGCCACGCCGCAGCCTCCGCCGGCAACGAGCTCGTCGAACTCCGCGGCCGCGCCGCCGTCTGCGACATGTGCAGCTCCCTCGCCGACCCCGACCCCCGCTGCGTCTACGCCTGCCCGCATGAAGCCGCCGTCCGCGTCAACTTCGGCCGCGACCTCGCCGAAGCGATGAAATGACACACAAGCCCGCAGGCGAGTCTTCGAGCCTGCGGGGTGAAGAGGCACGCAGGAAAGCCCTGAACCTGCGCTCAACTCGGATGCCTTGTCGTCGCTCCCTCACTCCCCCTTGCGCCGCAACTTCAGGTCATACCGCTCGCCCGCCCCCAGCGCCTCGTAGTCCGCCTCCCCGTCCTTGCGCTTCCGCCCTGCGTCATAGAAATGGACCTTCCCCTTGCCCGTGACCTCGGCGATGTGCCCCTGCACGACGATGGCTGTCGTCTCGTCGATGCCGATGCCGAGGAACTCGGGGCGCGATTTCATGAGGCCCGTCATGTCCGCGAATCGCTTGCGCTGCGTGAAGTGTTGATCGATGGCGACGCCGGGAAGGAAGCCCAGGCCGCGCTCGTAGCCTTCGTAGGCGATGCTGAAGTTCTCGAGCGGGCTGCCGCGGCACAGGTAGTCCCCTTGAATGGTCGCGCCGGCCGACGTGCCGCCAATGACCCCGCCGCGCGCCAGCGTCTCCTTCATTAGCGGCTGCGCCTTGCTCCCCGCGTAAGCGTCCACGAAGCGCCACTGCCGTCCGCCGCCGAACCAGACGCCCGTCGCCCTGCCGAAAGCCGCGAGCGATTTCTCACTCTCGACCCGCTCGCGCGTCCGGCCATCCAGCACCGTGACCTCCTTCGCGCCCAGCTTGCGGAACGCCTCGGCGATTCCTTCTTTTTTTGGCAGTGGATCATTGGCGGTCGGCAATACTACGATCGACGCCTTCGGGCCCCCGGCAAGTTTCACGAAGCGTTCGAGAATCCCCTTCGGATAGCCGCCGCCGCCGATGATGATCAGCGTCCCTTTCGCGACCTCCGGGGCCTCGGGTTTGGCCTTCGTCTCGTGCAACCGTTCCAGCGCGGCGCGGCGCAGGCCCGTGAGGTCTTCCGTCGTTTTTGCTTTCAGAGAGATCGTTCGCTCCGGCCGCGCCTTGGACGCCGCGAGGCGCAGAGTGACAAAGCCTTTGCCGAGCACGCTGAGGCGCCGGCCTTCGATCCATAGCGCGGTTTCCGCCGGGACCGAGACAGCGATGGCCCCGGCCAAGGCTTTGTCCTGCACGACGCAGTCGGGCAGCAGCTGCGCCGAGCCGTTGATTGCCGCCAACGACTTGCCCGACAGGACGACGACGCCGTCACGCCCCAGCAGGTCGCGCGTGGCGCGAGCGAGATCGGCCGCGGTCAGCTTTTCGGCGCCCATGTCGGCAAACCACACGGCTCGAGCCGTCTTTAGTCCTCCCGTTATCTTGGCCGAATCCTCCAGCGTCAGACGCTGCGGCCGCGTTTTCTTGTCGCCGGCCGAGGCGTCGATGGCGTCAAACAATGCCCTGTCCCCGCCGACGACAAGGACGGGTTCGGCGCCGCTCACGGATCGCCAGAAGCCTTCGATGACGCCTTGCGGAACCGGCCCGGAGCCGACCAAGAGCACGCGGCCGCGGATGCCTGTGGGATCAAGAGGTGGATCTTGGGACCAACCGGCGAGCGGCGCGAAGACACATACGAGGAAGGCAAGGAAGGAGCGGCGAAGCATCGGGCGAGTCTCCCGGGTATCTTTGAAAGCCCTGGACGTCGCGGTTAGCGCGTCTTCTACTCGACGCGTCTCCATGTGTACGACGCCATGTTATCCCCCGTCACGGTGATGAACCCGGTCGGGTACGCCGCCTTCTTAAGGAAGTAGGCGTAGCGCAGCAGGTTCCCCTCCATGCGGATCAACACGGGAACAACGCGGCCTTTCTCCGGCCCGGACGTGATCGTCAACTCCATCTTGGCGGCCACGCCCGGTTCCACGTCGACAAGCTTGTACGTGCCGCTGTTCGTGATGACCTTGTCGGTCTCGCGGAACCAGCGATGGCCCGAGAAGATGAGCCGCGTGTCCGCCTTGGGGCCGGACACGAGCTTGCCGTTCTGGTTGAAGCCGTTGAGAAACCAGGCGCCTTGCAGCAGGGCGGTGGCGGTCCGGACGGCCGGGTTGCCCTCGCGAAGGAGATAGCTGCCGCCTTCGAGCTTCAAGAGATCGGTGAGGCGATCGTTGAGGTGATCGCAGCGCCGCGCCGCCAGGATGACGCGGTTGGCGAGCGCTTCGGGCAAGGGGTTGATGTCCCAGGCGACGCGCTGCCAGGCGGCGTCGACGGCGAAGTAACTGAGCCGCAAGGCCTTGCGCGACTCGCCCCGGTCGAGGCGCTCGCCGAAGGCGGCGAGGGCGGCGTTGAGACGGCCGGTATTCTCGCGGATGCGGCCGCTGACGGCGTCCCCGGGCAGGAGCCTGGTCAGTTCGAGCAGGTCGGCAGCCGCCTGCTGGAAGGCGATGGTCTGCCGTTTGAGGGCGATGGGGAAGAGGTCGTCGGAAGCGTCGCCACCCGCGAAAATGCCGCCGAGTTGGGTGTCGGCGAAGGCGAGGCGCTTGCCGGCGTGGCGCAGGGCCAGCGACTTGACGGGCGCCGCGTCGATAGCTTCGACGAGGCGGTGCAGGTCCTTGTCGAGGACTACAAACGCCTTGAGGCCAAGACCGGAGGGAGCGCCGGGGAACAGGGCGCGGTCGAGCGCGGCGACGTCGACCTGCAACCGGGCGACGTGGGCGGCGAGGTCAGAACGGACGGCCGGCGTCGCGATCGTCGGGATGGTCTCCCGCTCCAGCAGCGTCAACTCGAAGCCGAGCACGCGCAACCATTCCTGCGCGCGGATGAGCGACTCCGCCGGCAACGGCCCCGGCTGGGCCGGGGCAGGCGTCACGACTGCGAAAACCGCCAGGAAGGGGACGACATAGCGCATGGAAGTCTCCGGAAGTTCTTCCCTGGACCGAGCCATCTGCGGAAAAGCTGTTTTTATCAGTAACGAAAAACGCCGCGCAAGTTGCGCGCTCGTCCGCGAATTATCCTTTTGCGAGGCGCCGATGATGCACTCACCCCTGCGGTGGCGAGAACGGATAGTGCGCCAGGTCTTCCGAGGTGGCCCGGTGCAGCAGCTTGTCCAGACTGTTGACCAGGGAGACGCAATGCTCGAGCGCCGGCTTGCCGTAACGCAACGCCAGGACGCGGATCGCCTCGGCCAGCTCGAGGCTGAGCTGGGCGGTGGCGCGATCGCCTCCCGCCGCCGACAGGCCTTCCTTGATCTTTTCCAGGACAAGCGTGGGCGGCGCTTCCTCCGGACGGGGCGCCGCCGCGGCCGCCGTGCCCTCGAGCGATCGGGCCACCTGATCGCTGGCCTGGAGGGCGGCGCCAATGGCGTCGAGCAGCAACTCCTGCGCTTGCCGTTCGCCCAGCGCCTGCCGCAATAGCTCGGTACCCAATTCCGCCGCCGCCTGCGCCAGCCTTTGATCTTCCGGCGTGAAGCCGCCGCGCTTGTCGAACAGCTCGATGACCGCTTGCGAGCCGCCGCCGACCTGGAGCGGCACGGCCAGGATCGTCGCCCGGCCACGTTCGAACGGCTGCCAGTCGACCGCGCCGTCCTCTTTCCCGGAAATGACGCACGGCTTCTGCATGCTGAGCACGGTCCCCGCCAGGCTGCGCGGAAAAGACGCGAACGGTCCCGACAGATCGCTGCCCGCGGCGTCAAAGGCCCGATACGTCTCGGCCGGCTGGCGCGTCGCGTCGTAATGCCGCACGAGCAGCGCGCCGTCGGTCGCCTGCGTCACCTGGACCAGGAAGCGAACGAGGCCGCGGATCGCGTCAGGCAGCGGCACCGGATCGCGGAGGGCTGCGGTCGATTGCACGAGCGGCAAGATCTTCTCGACGGCGGCCCGAAACTGCGCCAGGCTTTGATTGAGCCGTCGCGCCTGCTTGGCCGGTCGAATCTGATCGAGCTGACGTTTGACCGCGGCGAGGAACGTGTCGCGGCTGAGGTCGTGGTTCTTGTCGAGGTAGTCGCGCACGCCCATGCGCCTGGCGTCGAGCGGCGTCGCCTGGTTGGCGAAGCCGGTCACCATGATGGCGACGACATCAGGATGGAATGCGTAAAGGTCCTGAAGAAGCTGCAGGCCGTCGTCGCCGGCCCCGAGGGCCCAGTCGAGAATGGCCAGGTCGACGGAATGTTCGTTGGCGAGCTTGAGGGCGGACTCGGCGTCGGAGGCGGCGAGGATGGTGCAAGGTAGACCGGCCCCGGTGAGCCACTCGCGGAACGTGCGGCGCACCGGCTCCTCGTCGTCGACGATCAGGATCGTCTCCCCTTGTGCCATGGCCGTCGTCTCCCTTCCTTCCCCGCAGCCATCTTAGCAGCGGACGGCGCCGGCTCAAAGACGTTCCGCCAATTGCGTCAGATCCCCATGGCGCCGAGATACATGGACGCGAGCCGGAAGATTGCCCAGATGACCGCCACGGCATACAGCCCCCACAGAACCACGCCCGCGACGCGTATCAGCGTGCGCGAGCGGAGCGCCGCCTCCTCTTGATATTGTTCCGCCAAGTGTCCGACGCTCTCAGGCACGTTCCCCGCCGCTTCCGCCACGGCGAAAACTTCCAGAAACGTGAGCGGCAAGTTCGCGCGGGTCAACGCCACGGAGAGATCGGCCCCGCCGCGCACCGCGTCGATCACCCTTTTCCCTTGCCTGGTAAGGCGGGCGTCCGCCGCGGCGTCGAACGCCAGCCGCAGCGCCCGCGCGATCGGCAGGCTGCTGTCGAGCGTGAGATGAAGGGCAAGGGCGAAACGCGCCAACAGCATCGCTTCGAGGAGGGCGCCGACTCCGGGCACGCGTTGTACGAGCGCCGCGAGCGAGTTGGATGTCCGAACGCCATGAGCGACGAGGCGACCCACGCCGAGAAGTCCCACGACGACCGCCGCCGCGAGGCCGAGGAACGCCAGCGCCCCGCCCCAGCCACGCAGGCCGAAGAGTGTGAAACCGCCGCGCGGCAGAAGCGTAGTAGTGACGCCGATCACCGCCGCGAGCACGAGGCAGGCGACGCCGAACTGTATCAGCAGCACGATCAGGCGGCCCCGCAGCTGACGCCGCATCCGCTCTTGAAGACCGTAGTGTCGTTCCAACTCCGCCAATGTCTTGGGCAACCGCCCCGTCTCTTCGCCCACCTCCACCATCGCGAGGAACAGATCGGGAAGGGCAGGGCGGTAGGCGGCAAGGGCGTCCGCTATCGACGATCCCGTTTGCAGCCGCTCCCCCAGATGCTCGGCGAGGCGCCGCTGCTTCGCCGGTCCGCTCTTGGCCAGAACGCGCGTGATCTGCATTGGCGAGAGGCCGGCTTCGAGCGGTTGGCGCAAGGACCGGCAGAACGTGGACAGGAGCATCGGAAACGTTCTTTCGGATTTCGAGATTCGGCTTTCGAGTTTGGCGCGGCCCCTGCCTAGAATAGGGGCATGTCGAGCGAAGCGCCTGCCTACGACTCGCGTTACCTGGCCGGGATCGTCCTCTTCAACGAGGGGGAGTTCTTCGAGGCGCACGAGGTCTGGGAAGGCTTATGGATGGAGACGACGGGGGACGAGAAGCGTTTCATCCAGGCGCTGATCCAGGCCGCCGTCGCCCTGTGCCATTTTTGCAACGGCAACGTCCGCGGCGCAGTGAAACTCTTCCGCTCCAGCCGCGCCTACATGGAAAAATACGGTTCCCCCCACTGGGGCCTCGACCAGACCGTTTTCTGGTCCCAGATGGAAGCGTGCTTCGCCCCCATCCTCGGCGCCGAAACCCCGCCCAACGGCATAACGCCCGAAGAGGAGCTGATTCCCACCATCGCTCTCGACCCAGCCCCGGACCAGTGGCCCGACCCAGACGAATTCCTGGACGACGACTGACCTCCCGCCCCCTGACCCCTGACTCCTGACTCCTGACTTGACGGCTTTCCCATGAGCGACTTCTCTCCACTTGCCGGCTTCTGCGGCGTCGCTCGCCTGTTCCCGCTGCCCAATCTCGTGTTCTTCCCGCACGTGATGCAGCCTCTGCACATTTTCGAGCCGCGCTACCGTCAGCTCACCGCCGACGCCCTCGCCGGCGACCGCCTCATCACCATGGTCCTGCCGCTTCCCGGCTGGGAAGCCGATTACGCCGGCAGCCCCGCGCTTCATGGCGTCGGCGCCGTCGGCAAGATCATCGCCGAGCAGAAGCTCCCGGACGGCTGCTACAACATCCTCCTCAAGGGCCTGAGCCGGGTGCAGATCGTGGAAGAAATCCCGCACGGCAAGCTCTATCGCAAGGCGCGGGTGGAACTGCTGGCCGAGGTCCCGGTACCGACGCCGAAGACCGAGCGCCGCTACCGCGAGCGGCTGGCGCAGAAAATGCCGCACTGGTTCAAGTCGCAGGCGGAGGTGCAACAGCAATTCGACAAGCTGGTCGAGAGCGAGCTGCCGCTCGGCCCCCTGTGCGACATCTTCACCTTCGCCCTGCCGATTGACGCGGAGTTCAAGCAAACGCTCCTTGAGGAGCTGGAAGTGGAGGAGCGGGCGAAGAAGCTACTGGCGCATCTCGAGGCCCATTCGGAAACGCCGGCGGGGGACGAGCAGCGGAAGTTCCCACCGGAGTTCAGCGCGAATTGAGCTGATCACTCGTTCCGAGATTCGTCACGGCTTCACGATCGACCCATCCCGCCGCCGCAGGTTCCCCCAGCGCATGTCGAATGGCGGGTCGTCGCGGACCGGGAACTTCCGCGCCAGCTCCTCGTTGATGTCGATGCCGAGGCCGGGGCGGTCGTTCACGGTGAACATGCCCCCCTTCAACTCCGGGCAGCCGGGGAAGACGTCCTTCTCGGCTTGCACGAACTCGCGGCCTTCCTGGATGCCGAAGTTGGGGATGGCGAGATCGAGGTGGACGTTCGCGGCGTGGCCGACCGGCGAGACGTCCCCCGGACCGTGCCAGGCGCTGCGAACGGCGAAAAACTCGCAGAACGCGGCGACCTTGCGCGCTTGCGTCAGCCCGCCGATCTGCGACAGGTGGATGCGGATGAAATCGATGAGCCGATTGCTGATGAGCGACACGTATTCGTTCGGATTGTTGAACAGCTCTCCCATGGCGAGCGGCGTGCTGGTCAGGGCACGCAGCTTCTCGAAGTAACCGACGTCTTCCGGGCTGAACGGGTCCTCGATGAAGAACGGGCGATACTGCTCCACGTCCCGGCACACCTGCATCGCCAGGATCGGCGGCACGCGCTCGTGCATGTCGTGCAACAGCTCCACCTCGTCCCCGACCGTCTTGCGCAGGTGCTCGAACAGGCGCGGCACGATGCGAGCGTACGGCCCCGGCTCCCAGACGACACTGCGGCGGTTCTCGGGAATCATCTCGTCCGGCTTCTCCGCGCCGGCCGTGCCATAGGTCGAAAAGCCGGGCACGGCGACCTGCACGCGGATGTAGCGCCAGCCCGCCTCGCGCCGCGCCCGCACCGCCTTCTCGACCTCGGCGAAGTTGCGCCCGCTCGTATGGCAATAGGTTTCGACGGCGTCGCGGCACTTGCCGCCGAAGAGTTGATGGAGCGGCATCCCGGCCCGTTTGCCGAGGATGTCCCAGAGGGCCATGTCGACGCCGGAGAGGGCGTTGCCCAGGACGGGGCCGTTGCGCCAGTAAGACGAGACGAACGACGACTGAAAGATGTCGTCGATCTTGAGCGGGTCCTTGCCGATCAGGAACGGCTTCAAGAAGCGATCGATGGCGGTCTCGACGACGCGGGCTCGCTGCGTGAACGTGGCACAGCCAAGGCCGTACAGCCCTGGCTCGTTCGTCAACACCTTGACGACGACGAGACGGATGTTCGCCGGCTGCGTCAGAATGGTGCGGACGTCGGTGATGCGCAGCGCCGGCAGCTTGCGGCCTTCCCCAGCCGCAGCAGGCCCGGCGCCGGGGCCATCGAAGGCACGGGCTTCAGCGGCGGCGAGAAGCGGCAGGCCGACGGCGCCGGCTGCCGCGGAATACTTGAGCCAATCGCGGCGGTGCATGGTAACCCCCTTCCACACAGTTGCACCATGGCCGGCTTCGCCCTGCGAAGCCGGCCTTCGCGGCGTCGAAGCGCGGCTACCTGTCGCCCACGAAACGAGGCGGGTGGCGATAGTAGACTTCGAGCGTCCACAAACACAGGCAAGTCTGCATGAGACGGCCGGAGACATGACCGGCGGCGCCGCGGAAGCTGCCCCGCAGCGGGCCGTCCTTCTCTTGCGCCCCGAGCAGCGCTTCCATCATCTTCTCGTTCCAGTCTTGCCAGCGCTTGCCGCCCACATGGCGCAGGACGTTCGTGGCGAAATAGGTGTAGTACATGTCGCCGACACTGGGCGCCTTCGCGTCCAGAATCGCCAGGGCTTTTTGCAGCCGCGCGTTCTCAGGTCCCCAAGCCTGCAGGTGTTGCCGGCAAAGCAAGCCGACCGCTGTCAGCGTCGGTGTCGAGCCGGGGCCTGTGTAGCCGTAGCCCTCGTTGGCCGGATCGCAAACGGTATCCAGAAAATGGATGCTCTTGTTGATCGTGATATTCGGCACATCGAGCCGGGCGATGCGTCCGATATCCAGGGCCACGATCTGCCATCCGGAAACGGATGTATCGCCCGGCTGCTTAGGCCTGTAGCGCCAACCTCCGTCGGCATGCTGCGCATACACTATGTGGACGAGCCCGCGCTGCCCTGGGCCGCGCAACTTCGGGTCGACGCTCATCCCGTACGCCTCGCAAACGGCGAGCGTCGCAATGGCATGCGCGTACATGTCGGTGTCGAATTCCCCCGTCTTGTTGCTCTGCCGCTTGAGGAGAAACTGCAGCCCTTTCTCCACTGCCGCGGACACGGCCTCTTCCGTCTTGTCCCCAGCCTTGGCGCCATGCCGGTGCGTCCTCCCCGTCCCCAGAAAAGCAAGCAGCGCGAAGCCCGTCGCCGCAGTGTCGTTCCTGATTCGGCCGCCTTCCGGTCCGTCGTCATCCAGCGCCCACGAGCCGTCCTCTTTCTGAACTCGCACGAGGAAATCCAACGCCGCCGCGACGGCCGTCTCCGTCTTGTCCGAGCCGCCGCCGTTCTCCAGCAGCTTCTTCTTCGCCGCGCCGCGCCGGCCGGCGAAGAATTGCTCCAACCCGTCGCGAACGGGACACATCGCGCAAAAGCTGGGACTCGCAACCGCGCTTGGGTCCGCCAGATCCACTTTGCTTGGATTGATCGGGCTCTTCTTCCCGGCCGGCGCTACCGGACCCCCAGCGCCAACGACTGAAAGCAGAATCGTGAAGAACACAAGAAATCGCTCCCCTGAACGCCTGGTGATGGGGACTATCATCCGCGTATTCCTCGATTTGCCGGCGTCCCGAAGAAGAGGACTCGGAACGAGCTGATCGCCCAAGAAGTGCATTGGTACCACAGGGCAGGGCACAAGTCCAACGATAACCGTTGCGCGAAAAGGGGGTTCATCAGCGCGGCAACGAGACGGTTCTGCCCACCGGCCCCGGTCCCTTTGCCCTGTAATGCTGCAGGTACTCGCACACGTCCCAGTCCGCGAAGATCGTGTCGTAGCCCAGATCGTACATCTCCCGGATGGCCCGGTCTTGCGGCCAGTGGTTGAACTCCATGCGGAAGATGGCGCAATACGCCCCGGTACGATGGTGGCCGGCAAAGCAATGAACGAGGACCGGGTAGTTCGCGGGATCGCGCATCACCTTCAGAAACTCATCGACCCCTTCCTCCGCGGGGATGGATTTGTCCGACGCGGACCACTGCTTTTGAATGATCCGGACATACTTGATGCCGCGCTCCACGCAGAAGGCTTCCTCCATCTGATCCGGCCGCGAATCGCCGTCGCGCAGACTGACCACGGTGCGAATACCTTTCGTGTCGACAACATCGCGTAGGCCGGCCACTGTCATCTGGCCGCTGCGGTACAAGATGCCCGGTTCGACGACGCGGAAGTTGCGGTAGCGCTTGACGCGGTATGAGTTGTACCAGAGCGGGCCCCCGACCAGAAGGGCGACGATTCCAAGAGCGAGAGAAATTCGCAGCGTGCGTGGCATGGCCGCCGTCCCTGGCGTGCGGGGCCTGTAGGCCCACCGTGGATGAAAAAAAAAGCGGGGGGCATTGTAACCAAAGCGCAAGGGGAGGAAAGATGATTCTGATCCTACGCATACAGCAAGAAAAAAGAACGCTCGATCTTTTCTGGAAACCGATTTGACAATTGAGATTCTCAGTGATATACTAATAACCTATCCTGCCCGGCTTGCCCGCCCCACCCCAGCCGCCATGGGCTGCCTGTTTCTTGCCTTGTGAACCCCTCATGATCCTTTTCCCCCGTGTACCCACAGCCGTGGCGCGCATTTGCGCCGCCGTGGCTGTCCTTGTCACCGCCGCGAGCGTGACCCGCGCCGATATCATCGCCGGCCCCGCCACGCTTCCCTTCAATGGGGGCGCCAACACCAAGTGGGGCATGGAGATCCATGCAAACAGGAGCGTTTTCCTCGCCGGGTTCGATTTCTTCCATCGAGCCATCGGCAACAGCGGAACCATCACGTTCAAAGACACGACCACCAACACGCTGCTGTTTTCAGCTTCTTACACCAGCGCCGATGGTTCTCCGCTGCACTTTTCCCCTAACGTCCTGCTTACCCCTGGCGACAACTACGAACTGATCAATACCAAGACAGGGGGGTCCTTCAGCGACGCCGTCTGGTCCAACACCGTGCCATTCCCGAATGTCAGTCTGACCAACGGCGATATCACGGCGACGCGAAGCATCTACGATAGCTTCACCGATCACATCTCGTGGTTTTCCTTCAAGAACATCACGACCGCGGTGCCCGAACCTGCTTCGATCGCCCTGCTCACCCTCCTCGGCTTCGGCGCCGCGGTGAGCGCGCGCCGTCGTCGCCGTGCGGCCTGATCGCTCGACAAAGAAACCAAACGAACAGCCCGCACGCATCGTTGTTCGACGCGTGCGGGCTGTTGTCTTCCGACGCTCTCCCTTCGCCTCACCGTCGGCGAGGACGACCGGCTTTCTTCACGTCTATCGGATTCAGCCGCGATTCCTGCAGACTGATCACCGGCAAATGTCTTTGCATCGGCGGTCGCGCAAGCGACGCCCTTGTCCGTCACTTGACCGCCTTTTCCGGCTGCGGTCGATGAACGATCCAGCGTACGAAGCCGCCGATGGACCGGACCAGGCGCGCCGCCCAATCGGTCTCCGCGTCGAGCAGAGGTGGGCGCCGGTCTTCTAGGTTCGGGCGGAAGACGAGCAGAAGCAGCAAGGGCAGGTACCAGAGAACGTAAACACCCCCCTGGTTGGCGTACCAGAACTGAATGCCGACGATAACGGCCGCCGACAGCGCCAGTACCTGGGCCAGGTTCTTGGGCATCGGCCAGAACGGAGTGACGAGGACAAACGCGACGAAGGCGATGAAAAGGGGGATGCGGTAAACCCAGTGCAGTCCGGTCCAGAAACCCTCCGTTCCCGGGGGCGGCGCCTGCCAGGGTTGCCAGGCGCCATGGCGAAACGCTTGCTCCAAGCTGTTTTCGAGTTCCCCCTGATACCAGAGGATCACGCCGGTCACGCTCAGGCAGATCGCGGCGCTCACCAGCGCGGCGAGCAGGAAACGGCCGGCGCCGCGCCGCCAGTAGAAGCTCGCCCAGAGTGGCACGATCAAGGCGGGGAAATACGACGTGGCGCCGGCGACGCCGAGCAGCGTCCCGGCGACCGTCGGATATCGGTAAAACAGGACCGCCCAAACGATCAGCGCCATCGGCCAGACATGATGGGCCTGGCCGACGAAAAGGCCCGTGTAGGGCAGGATCAGATAGAAGGTCGCCGCCGCCATGCCGGAGGCTGTGTCTTGAAAATGGAACCGGCCAATCAACGCGAGTCCCACGACGACGAGCAGGTGGCAGAAGACCGCGACCGAGCGGAGGAGCCAGGTATAGTCCGTGAGCGATTCACGCGCCAGCGCCAGCGGCGCGCTTTCCGGGCCGACCTTTTGCACGGCGACAGGCGCGTTAGCGCCTGTTAGGGCGGGGTCAGGCAATCGCCCCGGCTCCGGCTGGCGAAAGGCGACCGTCGCCAGGCAGACAAAGAGCGCTGCGGCGAGCCAGATCGAGCCGCCTAAGGTGAGGTTTGGAGACAGGGCGGGGCGCTGCACCAGCGTGAGATCCATGAGGCAGCGGAAGAAGAAATACCCCGAGCCCAGGAGGATCGAGAGATAGCCGAGGAACGTCCAGTTCAAAGCCGCGGACTGTGTCACGGCCGGGTGCAGCGCGAGCACGACCGGCTCGAACGGAAGCGCGGCGCCGCCGAGCGCGGGAGCGAACATCTGGCTGACGCTATCGGCGGCGACGGCGGCCTGAGCCTGGGTGGGCGGCGCCACGTTGTTCCGGGCGTGCTGGACCATCAACAAGCCGGGCACGCCGAAAAACAGCGTCGGGACATCGAGGTTGCGGACACTGAGCAGGCGCCCGAATTTGAAAAACAAAGCGACCGCCAGCAGCAACGAGAAGTAAAACCAGGTCGTCGCGTTGGGTAGATTGAAATCCAGAAAGACATTCGAAGCCGCGAACATATTGTGGAAGAAGCTGCGGCTCAGGCGTCGTTCCGCTTGGGAGGCAAAACACTTCGAGGGTGAAGGGTGACTTTCGCCGTCAGGATGTTTCTATCTTGGGCGCTCGCCTCTGAAAACGCAAAGGAAATCACTTCGGCATGGTGCGGGAGGCATACGGGAAAAAAGGGCTCATCCGGGAAACGCGCGTTTTGGATTCCGGGTGGAGTCATTTGCCGGTATCCGGTTACGGGTTCCTCTTCTCTGTTCGCGTGAGCAGCAAGGCATGCCGGCCATCGACTTTCGCAAAGTTCGAGAGGCGGTTTCCATGGCGGATGTCCTTGGGCTACTCGGTTTTGAGGCTGCCCGATCCGCCGGAAGCCCGGTTCGGGGACCGTGCCCCCTGCATGGCGAAGAAGGCGGCAACCGCGTGTTTTCCGCCAATCTCATCAAGCATGCCTTCCGCTGCTTCAAGTGCGGAGCCGCCGGAAACCAGCTCGACCTTTCGGCGAAAGCGACCAGGAAGCCGCCCCATGAAGCCGCCCTTGAATTCTGCGCTCGTCTGCATCGAGAGGTTCCCTGGCTGCACAAGCGAACAGAGAAGAGGAACCCGTAACGGGGCTGCGCCGGGCTGAGCCAAAAAGAAGAACAGCCGGAGGTCCTCCGGCTGTTCTCTCTTTTTCGGAGCTCAGACCGCCTAGAACCGGCCGCCTGGGATGTCGATTTTCTCCAGTTTGCCCGCGCCCTCAGGCGCCTTCTTCTCCGTATCCGGACCGGGTTTCACGCGGGAGCCGAGGTGCCGCTCCTGATGAATCCCCGCCGGAGCCGATACCGCGGGATCGGGGAACATCTGCGCCAGGGTCCAGTATCCGAGGAACAACAGCGCGACGCACGCCGCCAAGGCGAGCCGGAACGCGGTGCGCCGCGGCCGAGTCGTTCGGGCGGCTTTCGGGTAGGCAAAGGCGGGCCATGGGCGGGGCATTGCACTCTGAAAATACCCGCGCAACAGCCCGTCGATCTTCTCCGTCTCAAATGCGTTCATGGCGTTTTCCCTACTCCTTGTGCCGAGAGCCGCTCCGCCAGGCGTTGGCGCGCCCGACTCAATCGCATGTGAACGGCCGTCGGGTTGATGTCCAGCAAGTCCGCAATCTGGTTCGTGTCGAAATCCAGAGCGTATCGCAACGTCAAGATTTCTCGGTCGGCGCGGGGCAGCTTGTCCAACTCCCCTTTCAGTTGTCCGAACGTCTCCTCCTGCTCCATCCGCTCTAGAGGAAGGATGTCGCGTGACGTGACACCGTTCATCGTCTGCGGCGGTTGCGTGCCGTTGCGGCGAAAGGCGCTCTTGGCATAATCTTCCGCCAAGTTACGGGCTACGCGTAACAGCCATGCCCGTGGATTGAGGATGTCCGCATCCCCTTCCCGCCATTGTTTCCACAGGCGCAGGAAGGTTTCCTGCATGATGTCGGCGGCGATGTCGGCGCTCAGCCAACGAGCATACGCCAGCGCCCAAACCTCCCGGCTATGGCGCTCGTACACCGCCTCAAACTCCGCGCGTCGCGGGTCCGGTTTAGGCCTGGACTTCATGAGTCTGGAAACCGCCGACCGGGCCGCCGCCTCCTCGCCGCTGTCGCAGCTCCCCAATCAAAAGAGAAGACGACCCGAACGCCTTTGGCTAACACCTTGGTATCGCCAAAAAACCATTTCTGAGTGTACAAGAAAACACCCACCGTTTCCTTCAGTTTCTCCTCGTCATTCGTGCCACCCCCGGTCGATGATGTCTACAGCGCTCCTAATCAGACTCTGTCGAGCGGCGATCGGGTCAACCGATGACGACAAGATTGTCGCGGTGCACGATTTCCTCATACGGCGCCGAGCCCAGCGCTTCTGCGATTTGCTCGGTGCGGAGTCCCAGGATTTTCACCGCGTCATGCGTCGAATAGTTGCTGAGCCCGCGCGCAAACTCCTGCCCTTCCCCATCATAAAGGGCCACGACATCCCCTTTGTTGAAGTGGCCGTGCACGCTGACCACGCCGATTGGCAAGAGACTCTTCCCTTTCCGTTCCACCGCCTGTCGCGCCCCCGCGTCGACAACAAGCCGCCCTTTCGGCTGCGCTGTATATCCGAGCCAGCGCTTCCAGGCAGGGATCGTCGTGCCGTGTGGCAGAAACAAGGTCCCTTCCGGCTCTCCGGCCAAAAGCCGATCCAGGATATCAGGCACGCTCCCATTGGCCATGATAACGGATTCCCCAGCGGCCGTCGCCAGCCTGGCGGCGCGCAGTTTGCTCCGCATTCCGCCGGTGCCCAGGGCGCTCTTGCTCGATCCAGCCAGATCCATGATCGAGGCGTCGATAAGTGGAACGGTATCAAGCTTTTGCGCCTTCGCATCGATTCCGGGGTCGCTTGCGTAAAGTCCTTGCACGTTTGTCAGCAGGATGAGCAACGGCGCGCGCAGAAGGTTGGTTACCATCGCGGCCAGATGATCATTGTCGCCGAAGCGAATCTCGGCGACGCTTACCGTGTCGTTTTCGTTGATGATCGGCAGGACACCCCACTCGAAGAGCGTAACGATTGTGTTTCTGGCGTTGAGATAGCGGGCCCGGTTGTCGAAATCGCCGGCCGTCAAGAGGATTTGAGCGACGTGCGTTCCATGCTTTTCGAAGCACTCCTGGTAGGCGCGCATGAGAAACCCTTGACCGATCGCGGCGCAGGCTTGCAACTGCCGCAGGTCGGTCGGGCGCCGCTCCAGAGCGAGACGTCCGACCCCGGCCCCGATGGCCCCCGAACTGACCAGCGCGACCTTCCGGCCGCTTCGCCGAATGCGGTCGATCTGGTCGGCAAGGCCCTGCAGACGCTCGGGCAGCAGGAGGCCGTTTTCGCCGGTCAAGACATTTGTCCCCACCTTGATGACCACGGTGTGGGCGCCGATCAGAATCTCCTGGCGTACGGGGTCCATGGCACGGGATTTTGGAAAGGAAACGGGTTTACGAACTCGCGCAAGGTCGGCGAAAGAGGTAGGACGGAAAACTTTTTGTTTTCGGCAAACGTCTCTTTGACGGGAAGTTTGCGTTAATTTATACTACAGGCTAAGTTCACCGCCCCCCTAGTTTTAGGGAGCATGCAGTGTCGCGATCCAGACCATGCCGTCCGGCGTTGCCTTGCCTGATCGTCGCCCTGCTCCTGGGTGGGTGGTCGGGACTCGGCGCCGCGGAAGTCTCGAAGCTGGATCTCCTCCTTGAACAGGCCAAGCAGCACGAAGCGGACGGACGCTGGGACCAGGCCTGCGAAGCATACGACGCGATCCTGAAGCTCGACCGCTCCCTCACCTCAATCAAGGACAAATATCAGCAATGCCTGCGGCGCTACTGGCAGGCCCGTCGCCATCGCGACTACAGCTTCCGCAAAGAGGTCTTGAGCATCGACTACGGGCAGGCGCTGCGTCTCTATGGCATCATGCGGGACACTCTCCTCGATAACTCGCTCGAGAAGGCCAAGGCCGACCCGAGCCGGCTCTTCGCCAAGGGTTTGGAGGAGTTCGACGCCGCCCTCGCCGACCCCTACTTCTGTCAGCAGTTTCTCATCACCGCCCGCCCCGAGGAGATCCGCGCCTTTCGCGACTTCCTCAAGAAGAACTGGGGCGGCGAGACCAAGCTCTCCCGCGGCGCCGCCCTCAAAAAACTGCGCGAGGTCGCCCTCGCCGCCCAGACCAACCTCAACCTGAACTGCACTGTCACGATCCTCGAGTTCACCTGCGGCTCCTGCTACGCCCTCGACGATTACACCTTCTATTTGACCCCGAACCAGCTCCGCGAATTGTGCGACTCTTTGCGCGGCGGCCTTGCCAATATCGGTCTGATCCTGCGTGGCGACGGGGACAAGTTTTTTGTCATGGATACGGCGCGCTTTAGCCCCGCCGCCCGCGATCTCAACCCCGGCGATGAGGTCGTCAGCATCGACAAGAAGTCGACACGCATGATGACGCTGGACGAGGCCAACGACCTGATGGCCGGCCCCCAGGGAACGAGCATCGAGGTCCAGGTGGTCACGGCCGGCATGGGCTTGCGCACATTTACCTTCGTGCGGCAGACACTGTTCGCGCCCACCGTCGCTAGTTCCTGGATCAAGGACGGCGTCGGCTATATCCATCTCAGTTGCTTCAAGGACACGACCGTTCAAGAGATGGACGAGATGTTGACGAACCTGCTCAGCCGCGACATGAAGGCCCTTGTGCTCGACCTGCGCGGCAATGATGGGGGCTTGTTCGAGGCGGCCATTGACGTGGCGCGGCGTTTCCTCTCCAGCGGCGTCATCACGTCGACGGAAAATGTCGATCCGAAATACAACACCGTGTACGAAGCCAAGAACCCGCACGCCCTCACGCTTCCCATCGTCGTCCTCGTGGATGGCGACACCGCCAGCGCCGCCGAGGTGCTTGCCGGCGCCTTGAAAGAGAATCGCCGGGCTCGCCTCGTCGGCCAACCCACATTCGGCAAAAGTTGCACGCAGGTTCTCGTCAAACTCCCCAGCGCGCCGGGTGGCATCCCCACCGGCGGCCTTCGCCTCACGGTCGCTCGCTTCTTCTCCCCTGACGGCGCCGCCTACACAGGCCGCGGTATCCTGCCGCACATCCTCATCGGCCGCCCCGCCATGATGAGCGAATCCATGATGGGCGCCGGCGAAGAGGATGCTCAGCTGGCCGCCGCGGTCAGCGAGGCTCACCGGTTGCTCGGCCTCCGCTAGGCCCACGCCGCACGCAGCCGCCTGCCATTTCCTTCCCAGCCCGCATTCCCGTAGCTCCGGACGAATCCTCCGCGCCAAAAAATCCTCTAAAATAGGTGAGAGGGGCACGCAAACTGCCCCCCATTCTTCTCGGAAAGGAGGAGGCGCTATGAGACGTCGACGTCGTTCCGGGGCGAAGCAGCGTCCGATGCGCGTGATCCGGCTCTGGACCTACAGCCAGGCCGGGAAGGCCTTGCCCTATATCCGCTCGATCACCACCTCGCTTCGGCAGCACTGGTTGGATGCCCGTAACCGCAAGAGTATCCTGGATCGCCTGGACAAGCGATCCGGCCCCTTGAATCGTGAAGCCCTGCTGGCGCGGGCGGAGGCGGAATCCGCACACTCCCGGGCGGAAGAGGAGTTCTCCCAGGCGCTGCAGGAACTGATGAACATGGACGTGTTCCTGCTCGATCCGGTGCAAGGGGTGGCGCTCATTCCCTTCAATAAGGAGAACAACCTCGCCTGGTTTGTCTTCGACTTGTTCGACAACGACCTGAAAACATGGCGTTTTCACGAAGACACTCTGGAGACCCGACGGCCGATCTCGGAGGCGCTCACTGATCCGTTGGCGAACCCTTCGGAGCCGCGAGCGTGACGCTGGCTCCTCCGCGATCCTCCCGGCACGACGGCGTGCCGGTTTTTTTTGCGCATCGCCCGGAAATTAGAGAAATAACTTGACTTGCCTGCCAATGTTTTTAACATTGCAAGGGAACCTAAACCCAAGAACGACCATACGTCGACAATCACCCGGTTGGGTTGGGGTTTCGGAGGTTTTTTCATGTCCACGCAGCCGCGCCGTCGTCGCCTCGAGGTGGAGGACATCGGCGATGTGACCGTCGTCAACTTCACTGACAAGAAGATTCTCGACGAGCAGAACATACAAGTCATCGGCGAGCAGCTTTTCAGCCTGGTGGACGAACTGGGCCGCAAGAAGATCCTGCTCAACTTCTCGAACGTCGAATACCTCTCCAGCGCCGCTCTGGGCAAGTTCATCACGCTCAACAAAAAAGTAAACGGCTCGGGCGGCAAGTTGATTCTCTGTGCCATCGACCCGACGATCTACGAGGTGTTTGAGATCACCAAGCTGAACAAGGTGTTCAGCATTCAGAAGGATGAGCAGACCGCGCTGCAGGCGTTTTGACAGGAAAAGGTGTGACTTTCAGGGAAAGAACGCCGATACTGGATGTGGTAGCCCGTCTCCGAGCCATCCCGGCGCCTTCCCTCGCCCAGAACGTGACCAATGCCAGCTGGAGCCACGGTTGTGGGCTTGGCGTTCACAACCACGCTCTGATGTGTGGGTGACCACGTCCATGCGAGACTCGAACAAGGACGGCTCGATCAGCCTCGTCATCGCGAGCGATCCTGCCGAAGCGCGCCGCCTTCAGGATGAGATCGAATCGCGCCTGAAGTCATGCCGCTTCGATGATACTGAGATCTTCAGCATCAAGCTTGCCCTGGAAGAAGCCCTGGTGAACGCCATCAAGCATGGCAACCAGATGGACCGCGGCAAGAAGGTTCACGTCCAGTATCGCGTCAATCAAGAACGCTTCGATATTCAGATCCGCGATGAAGGCCAGGGATTCGACCCTGAGGACGTACCCGATCCCCTCGCCGTCGAGAACCTCGAGCGTCCGTGCGGCCGCGGTCTTCTTCTCATTCGCCACTACATGACGGAAGTCACCTACCATCCTCCGGGGAACCGCGTCAGCATGTCGAAAGTCCGCACCGCTCTCAACGGCAAGCCGTCACGCAACGGGGTCGGCCACAATTAACGCCCAGGCGGCGCCTTCGCATACAATCTCCTCCGGCCCACGGTTGTCCGTGGGCCGATCTGTTTGAGTCATCCCTTCTTTCCGTGCCCCTTGCGTAAGCGCCAATGTCCACCCCGATGATGCAGCAGTATTGGGACGCCAAGAACCAGCACCCAGGCATGCTGCTCCTCTTTCGCATGGGAGACTTCTACGAGACCTTCGGCGAGGATGCCGAGAAGGCGTCCAGGGTTCTTGGGCTGACGCTCACCAGTCGGGACAAGACCATGCCGATGGCCGGTTTTCCGCACCATTCGCTCGAGAACCATCTGCACAAGCTGCTGGCCTCCGGCTTGCGCGTGGCGATCTGCGACCAGGTGGAGGATGCGGCCCAGGCCAAGGGCTTGGTTCGGCGCGAAGTCACCCGCGTCGTCACTCCCGGCACCATCACCGAGGACAACCTGCTCGATCCCCGGCAGAGCAACCATTTGGCGGCGCTGGTGCTCCATGACGGCGGTCTCGGGCTCGCGTGGTTGGAGTTATCTACCGGGCTTTTTCAGGCGTGCGATCTTCCCATCGCCCGACTCGCCGATGAACTGGGGCGCCTTGCCCCCGCCGAGATCCTCTGCGCCGAGCGCGATGCGACGCAGGTAGGCGCCTGGCTCGCGGACCTCGCCAGGCCCGGAGCCCTCTCCGCGCGCCCGGATTGGACGTTCGAGTCCGCTTCCGCCAACGCCTGTCTGACGCGGCATTTTCAGGTCCGCACGTTCTCGGGCTTCGGCTTCGACGACAGCCAGAGCTGCCTCTGCGCCGCCGGCGGCCTTCTCGCTTACGCCGAGGAGATGCTCAAGGCGCAGCTCCCGCACGTACGCAAGCTCACGCCGTACGTCTGCGGCCGTATCCTCCAGCTCGACGAAGTCACGCGCCGCAGCCTCGAGTTGACGCGCACCTTGCGTGACGGCCAACGTGACGGCTCGCTCCTCGCGGCGCTCGATCGCACCGTCACCACCATGGGGGCCCGGCTTCTCCACGACTGGCTTCTCGCGCCCCTCGCTGAGCTGAGCGGCGTCGAGGCGCGCCGCGACGCCGTCGATGAGTTGACGCGCGAGACCGCCTTGCGCGGCGAGATACGCGCGGCGCTTTCCGAGGTCCACGACCTGCAGCGGCTGACGTCGCGCGCCTCGACCGGCCGCGCCTCGCCGCGGGACCTGGGCGCCATCGCGCGCACGCTCCGTTTCCTGCCGCGGATCAAGGCCCGGATCGCGGCGCGCACGAGCGTGCTGTTGCAAACGCTCGAACGGAGCCTCGAGCTCTGTCCCGATCTGCGCCAGCTCCTGGATCAAGCGCTGGTCGACGACCCGCCCCTGAGCCCAAAGGAGGGGGGCGTCATCAGGCCCGGGTACAACCAAGAGCTCGACGGCCTGCGCGACATCGCCAAGGGAGGCAAGGAATGGATCGCGCGTTTTCAGGCCCAGGAGGTCGAGCGTACCGGCATCAATTCCCTGAAAGTCGGTTTCAACCAGGTGTTCGGCTACTACATCGAGATCACGCACACGCATGCCGCAAAAGTCCCGGCCGACTATCAGCGCAAGCAAACGCTCAAGAACGCCGAGCGCTACATCACGCCGCAGCTCAAGGAATACGAGGAGAAAGTGCTGACGGCGGAGGAGAAAAGCCGGCAGCGCGAGCACGAGCTCTTCCTGGCCATCCGCGATCAGGTCGCCGGCCAGACGCCGCGGCTGTTGCAAACCGGCGAGGTACTGGCGCAGCTCGACGTGCTGGCGGGTCTGGCGGAGCTTGCCGTCGCCCGCAACTACGTCCGCCCGCAGATGCGCGATGAGCCGGCGCTCCACATTCACGAAGGCCGCCATCCCGTGCTCGACCAGCTGCTACCGCCGGGGACCTTCGTGCCCAATGACGTGACGCTCGGCAAGGGGGACTCCCCAGGCGAGCCTGTCCCGACCGGGGGCGCAGGTCACGCGTCCCAGAGCGCCGAGCCGGGCCTCCTCTGGCTCATCACCGGCCCCAACATGTCCGGCAAGAGCACGTTCATTCGCCAGGTCGCGCTTCTCACGCTGCTCGCGCACATGGGCTCCTTCGTACCCGCCAAGCGCGCCGTCATCGGCCTGACCGACCGCATCTTCACCCGCGTCGGCGCCTCCGACGAGCTCGGCCGCGGCCAGAGCACGTTCATGGTCGAGATGACCGAGGCTGCCAACATCCTCAACAATGCAAGCGCCAGGAGCCTGGTCATCCTCGACGAGATCGGCCGCGGCACCAGCACGTACGACGGCGTCTCGCTCGCCTGGGCCATCACCGAGCACATTCACAACGTCCTGGGCTGCCGTGCCCTGTTCGCGACGCACTACCATGAGCTGGCCCAGCTCGCCGAGACGCTGCCGAACCTGCGCAACTACAACGTGCTCGTGCGCGAATACGAGGAGGACATCGTCTTCCTGCATCAGATCGCCGCCGGCAGCGCCAGCAAGAGCTACGGCATCCACGTCGCCCGTTTGGCCGGCGTGCCGCGCGACGTGCTGGAGCGGGCGCGGGTCGTCCTTCGCCAGCTGGAGACCCATCATCTCGATCGGGAGCTGCCCCGGCCGCGCCGCAAGCGCGGTACGGTCGAGGAGCAGCGGACGCTTTTCGTTGACGCGCGGGAAGGGGATAAGCGAGAATGATGCCGGCATTCTAAATGGAGGGAATCCGATGGAGAATGACATGGGACGAGTTCTGACCGAGGCGACCATCGAGAATCTCGAAGACCTATGGGACGCGCGAAAAGGGCTCCTCGAAGCGGACAGGGTTCGTCGCATCGTCGTAACGGACGCGCTCGTCGACTCCGGCGCGACTACGCTATCTCTACCCACGCGCTATATCAAACAGCTGGGCTTGAAAAAGGTCCGTGAGCGCTCCGGCGTCTCAAGTGCTGGTAAGACAACGGTCAACGTCTATGACGCCGTCCGCCTCACCATTCAGGGCCGCGATTGTCCGGTGGAGGTGGCCGAGGTTCCCGACGACGTTCCCGTGCTCATCGGGCAGATTCCGCTTGAATACCTGGATTTTGTGGTCGATATGCAGGGGAGACGCCTCGTCGGCAACCCGGCGCATGGCGGCGAGCAGGTGCTGGAGATGTATTGAGGCGTTTTGGAAAGCGCCACGCCGGCCCTGGTTCGACCAACCAGCGACCTAACGAAACGGACGAAGGTATGTTTCACGAAGGCCCCATCGACGGCATCCTCTGCCAGCCGCTCAAGACCTTCCACGACCCGCGCGGCTGGCTCTGCGAGCTGTTCCGCGACGATGAGGTTCCGCCCGAGTTCCGCCCCGTCATGGGCTATGTCTCCGAGACCCTCCCCGGCGTTGCGCGCGGGCCGCACGAGCACGTCGATCAGGCGGATTATTTCTGCTTCCTCGGCCCCTCGGACTTCAAGATCTATCTTTGGGACAACCGCCCCAAGTCGCCAACCTATCGCCGTGCCCAGACGATCCTCGGGGGCGAAACCAACCCGCTCCGCCTCATCATTCCGGCCGGCGTCGTACACGCCTATCGCAATGTCGGCTCGAAGCCGGGCATCGTCATCAACTGCCCCAATCGGCTGTATCGCGGCCAAGGAAAAAAAGAGCCCGTGGATGAGATCCGGCACGAGGATGATCCGGCGAGCGTTTTTCAACTCGATTGACTGTCTTGGCCAGGCGTCGGCTCTAGGCCGTTCAATCGCAAGAACTCCGCCGTCCAGTGATAGTGGTCGAGCAGGCCGTCGGTTGGCCGTCCAAGGATGTGAAACGCCGCGAAGAGCGCCTCAATCGACGCCAGCCCGTGATCCGGGTCGGTCCCCAGCTTGGAGACGCGCGGATAGGCGGTTTTCCAGCCGTGCAGCGAGCGCGGTGGAACGTGCTCGAACGCCCGCGTCATCTTGTCGGCCGAGCGCCAGCTGCCATCCAGGAGCAGAATACCGGCGTCGCGATCCGCGGCGGATAGCTCAGGCCCTTCGGCGGCGAGACGCACGTAGCCGTCGAGATCGAGCTTAGCCTTCGCCGGGTAGGTGAAGAAGAGCAGGTCAGGCCTGCCCTTGAGCGGAAGGATTGAGCACTTCTTTGGGTTCTCCTTGGGGTCCCTCACGACGATCGTTGGCGGCGGCATGCGGTATTCGGCAGAAGATGAGGCCCGCGAGCCGAGCGGGCCGGATGGAGAAGTCACGGTTTCGCGAGTGTTCAGGCCAGGTCCGGCTCGGCTCGCCGGACCTACCGGCGGACTCGCTGACTCAGGACTTCTTGCCGATGCAATAAAGGTACGCGTTGGAGCGGACGTAAAGCCGCCCATCGCTCACCGCGGGGCTGGCGTTGAACGGGCTGTCGTCGCCGTCAAAGGTAAAGTGGTCGAGCTTCTCGAACTTCGAGGCGGCGTCGACGACGAAGAGGCCGTTGAGGCGCGTCAGGGCGTAGACCTTGGCGCCGGCGGCGACCGCGGAGACGTACTCACCCTTGCCGTCGTAGAGACGTTCTTTGAAGGCGCTGGCGCCGTTGGACGTCTTCAGGCACTGGAGCGTGCCGTCGACCCAGCACAGGTAGTCGCCGACGAGGACCGGGGAGACGTAGTTGCCCGCCAGACTCTTGCGCCAGAGGACGTGGGTCTTGGTGACGTCGCCGGAGCCGCCGGCTTTGACCGCCAGGCTCACCTGGGGACTGGGGCCGCCGCCCCCCATGGCATAGACGACGCCGTCGCGCGCGACCGGGCTGGGGGAGGTGCCGCCGTAGCCGCCGCCAAAACCGCCGAAGCCGCCGCCCCCACCGCCGGAGCTGATGCCCTGGCAATGCCACAGTTCGGTCCCCTTCTCCGCGTCATAACCGATGATCTTGCCGGGCACGCTGACGACCACCTCGGTCTTGCCTCCCTTGACCTCGACGAGCACGGGGGAGGCCCAGGCGGTGCCGAGCCCCGCGGCCTTCCAGACCTGCTCGCCGGTCTTCTTGTCCAGCGCGATCAGCGACTTGCTTTCGATGGAGGCGTTGACGATGAGGAGGTTCTTGTAAAGGAGCGGACTGGCGGCCGTCCCCATGAAATGCGTGCTGGAGCCGACGTCCTTGCGCCAGAGCTCGTTCCCCTTCTTGTCGAAGGCGACGACGCCGGATTTGCCGAAGAAGGCGTAGACGTTCTCGCCGTCGCTGACCGGCGTGGGCGTGGCGTAACCGTGCTCCCTGATCATGCCGCCGAAGTTGATCTCGGGCAGCTTGGGCTCGATCTCCTTTTTCCAAGCGACAGCGCCCGTCGCGCGATCGACGCAAACCACCAGGAGCTTGAGCTTCTTCTGCTCGGGATCGGCGGGGCCGCCTTTGCCGAAACCACCCTTGCCGAAGCCGCCCTTGCCGGAATCCCCCTTGCCGAACCCGCCTTTGCCGAATCCTCCGCCGAAGGAGCTCTTCGAGACGTTCGTGCCGTAGCCGGCATAGGCGGTAAGGAAGAGCTTGTCGCCGACGACGATCGGGCTGGATGCGCCGACGCCGGGCATTTTCACTTTCCAGAGGACATTGTCCTTCCCCACCTTGGTCGGAAGGTCCTGGTCCGGCGCGACCCCCCCCGTGGCGCCGCGGAACCCAGGCCAATCGTCCGCCTGCGCAAAACTCGAAAGGCCAGTACAAGACAAGGTCGCGAAAGCCAATAGAAGAAGGCGGCGCATCATTGGGATTCCTCGATGGGCAAAGCGCGGGATCGTTCGCGAGCGAAAGACCGCTGCATTTTAGGAAAGAAAAAGGAGAGAATGATGATATTCCCTAGGGCGCCACGGCCGCGCCGCGCGTGACCCCTCCCTTGGTCCAGTCGACGCTCCAACCGGGAAAGGCGATGGCCGGATAGAGATCCGGCGCGATGGCGCCGGGGGACGCGTGGATCACGTCGAACTGCCCGTCGCCGCGGATGCGGCCGATGCGCAGCGTCTTGGAGGCGTGAAGCGATTTCGGATCGATCTTCGTTCGCCCTTGCGGACCGTCGAACTCGATGCCCCCCGATAGGAGGACCTCCCGGACCTTGTCAGCCGCCGCGCTCTTCGCCTTGTCGACGGCGAGCTTCCAGAGGTGGACCTGGGTGTAGGCGCTCGCCATCGCGTCATCGACGACGCGCTCGTTGCCGAAGCGCTCCTTGAAAGCGCGGACGAAGCGCTTGTTCTGCGGCAAGTCGAGGCTCTCAAAATAACCTGCGACGGCCAGATGCCCCTTCACCACGGCGGGCTCCAGGCCGCGCAGATCGTTCTCGCTCAGCAGGAAGGAAACGACGACGCTCTTTTCCGCGGTCACGCCCTGGGCGGTCAGCTCCTTGAAGAACGCCGCGTTGCTGGCGCCGCTAAGCGCGTTGATGATAACATCAGGAT
This sequence comes from Gemmataceae bacterium, assembly GCA_046350295.1. Lineage (GTDB taxonomy): Bacteria > Planctomycetota > Planctomycetia > Gemmatales > Gemmataceae > JAXMAR01. The sequence continues at coordinate 57,140 of JAXMAR010000013.1, read as the reverse complement.
TCTTGGCCCGAATATCGCGCACCGCTTCGGCGAAGTCCTCGTGGCCGAGCGGCGTGTAGCGGCCGCCGACAAAGTCCAGGTCCTTCCCCTTCAGGCTGCGCAAGAACAGGGCCGTCGTCCGCGCGAACGAGCAATCGGAGCCCACGAGGTAGAATCGTTTCCGCTCGCCGCCCTCTTTGCTTTGCAACCATGTCACCGCGGGCAGCAACTGTTGACTGGGAAGGGCGCCCGTGCCGATGACGTTCTTCGCGGCATCGGCGCCTTCGTAGTTCGCGGGGACAAACAAGAGCGCCTCGTTCTCCTCGAAGACGGGCATGAGATGGCGCCGCGTGACGACCGAGCCGCCGAAGACAACGGTCGCCTCGTCCTCCTTGAGCGACTTCCTGGCCACTTCCGGATACTTCGCGAGCTGGGACTCCGGATCGGCGAGGAAGGGGACGATCCTCCGGCCGAGAACGCCGCCCGCCTTGTTGATCTCCTCGATCGCCAGCGTCTCCGCCTCCGTGACCCAAGTCTCGCCGGCCGCGAACATGCCTGTCGTCGATTGAATGAGGGCCACCTTGATCGTTTGCTTGCCCTCGCCGACGGCGTACTCCAGGATGGTCAGGTATTCCGGGCCCTTGGCCGGAAACTGGATGCCGACGTGCAAGACGCCTTTCTCGGCTGGAACCGTGACCTCCCAGTGGTCGTCGACTTTTTGCATGTCGACGAACTTCTTGCGGTTGAGAATGACGGCAGGCTTGGTCCCGACCGGGACCTGGAGCTTGAACGTGTACGATTCCCCCGCGTCCAGGTTCTTGTGCAACGGGATGTCGATGAACACGATGCCGTCGGCCACGGCGTCGAAGGGGATCACGAGGCCGCCCAGATCCTTGCGGGCGATCGCGTCCTGAATGGCCTTCGGCGTGAGCCCGCCCTTGAACAGCTGATACCGCACCAGCGGCCAGCTCCGATAGGTCGCGACATTGACCGGGACCTTCAGCATCTGCGCCTTGGGGTTCTCCGGAAAGTGATCGAAGATGAGCTGCTCGGGAGGCGTGAAGAAGTAATAGTCCTCGAAGCGCTTCGAGTACCCCTTGGTCGCCTCGACGACGCCGGCCCCAAACGTGACGTCGATAAGCCCCCATTTGCCGTCGATCTTGACCGCGTTCCAGGAATGATTGCGCGTGACCTTGTCGCCCGGTGTGTAGCCGTAGCCCTTGGTGTGGCCATGGATGGTGACAACCTCGAGGCCCATCAGCTTGCCGAGCGTCTCGTAGAGATTGGCGTAGCCGAAACAGGAGGTCTTGCCCGTCAGGAGCACGCGCCCCGGGTCGATGCTCGTGATGGTCTTGCCGGCCAGGAAGGAGTCGGCGTCGTAGGCGATGCGGTCCGTGATCCAGCGATAGAGAATGCGCGCTTTTTCCTCGGGAGTCTTGCCCTGCTTGCTGAGGTAGGCGGCGAGCTTGGTGAGCGATTGCTCGACGGCCGCCGGGGTGTCCAGCGCGAGCTGGTCGATCTCCTTGTAACGAGAGGGCGGCGCCGGCTTTCCCTGGGCGGCCAGAGGCGAGCCGACTGCCAGGACGGAGACGAGAACCATGAATCTCATGAAAGGCTCCCTGGCTGAAACTCGTGAGAATTGAACGGCTCACGCCAGGGGCGCCACGCGGAGACGCGGCATGAAAATGTCGGGTCACGCCGCGGCTCGCGATTGGCGCCCCGCCTCAAGCCGTGCTGGACTCCTCCGTGGGATAGGTGCGTTCGAGGGCGGCGATCGCCTTCGGTCCGAGGCGCTCGGCCATGCGGCGGTACGCGTCGCGGCGGTAGTCCCAGCCAAAGCGCGAGCGCGGCGCCTGCTCGAGCCAGTCGTAGAGGTGGACGCGGCACAGGTCGTCAAATTCGTCCTGCGTGAGCACGACTTCTTCGCCGGTGATGCGGTCACGGAAACGATAGGGGCCGACCTTTTGTTCCAGCGCCTTGTCGAAGGTGGGCCGGTCCATGGCGCAGTTGAGATAGGCGAGCTTCTCGGCGCGGGAACCGATGCGCTGCCGCAGGTCGGCGCGGCTTTCCAGCGGCAGCTTGAAGCCCTGGAACGACTGGGTGCCGTAGATCGAATGAAACATCCCGGCCCGGCACAATTCGTCGTCGCAGCCCTGGTCCTTCATGAAACGATGGACGCCGATCAGGTGGGCGAGGTAGGTCTTCTCCGTGTGGGGCACCTTGTCGATGCCCAGTTCCACGAGGTAGTTGGTGAGTTCCTTTGGCATGGCGGTCTCCTTCGAGGACGGGGATGTTTTTATGATGCCGTGACGGGGCGCGGAAAGCAAGCGCGGAGTGGTTGGGCGCCGCATCGAGCGCCCTTTGCCTTGCCCGCACAAGCGCCGTGCGGTAGTTTGCCGGTGTGGACGCCCCATCTCTCGACCTGAAGGAGAAGGTCATGAAGCGTTTCGCGCTCTTTGTGCTGGCCGCCCTTTTTCTCTGGTGCGGCATGTTGCCGTCGCAGACCGACAAGGAAGCGCCGCGTGCGCCTTCGCGTGTGGCCTTCGTCAACGTGGGCCAGGTCTTCAAGCGTTACAGCAAGGCGACGAAATTCAAAGCAGTCCTTGGCAAGTTGATCGCAGACCACGCGAAAGAAGCGGACACCGTCAAGCGGAGCATCAGGGAGATGCAAACAGTCCATGACGATCCCGTGACCCCGCCGGAGGACAGGATGAAGCTGGAACCGCTCATTCGCGCTGACGTCGCGCGACTCGACAAGCTACGCTCGGAGATCCAGACGCGGACGCAAAAGCTCACGGAAGACAACATCATCGAGATGTACAAGGACCTGGACTCCATGTGCAAGCGCTCTGGGGAGAAGAACGGCTTCACGGCGGTGCTTGGCTATGGAGATCTCGACGCAGACGCGGAAGAGCTGTTCTCCTTGGAGAACGTCGAGCGCAAGACGAAGGGCCTGGACCACGGCTCTCTCACGCCGCTCTACGTGCACCGGAGTTTTGACGTCACCGAGCGCATCGTCGCGGCGTTGAATGAGGAAGTTGGCCGAGGTAAGAAATGAGAAGGGCAGCTCGATCGGGAATGACCCTGACAAGCGACAGAAGACCGCTGATAATAAGATTGCCAGGAGGTGCCGACGATGACCAAGGCGGAGCATCTGAAGCGAAGGCTCAAAGAATGCGAGCGCCGTAACGGCTGGAAAGAGCCGGACGACGCAATGCGCTGCTGGGAGGCCGAGGAGCGGGTCGCCGTTCTGCTCATTCTGTTCCGCCGCATCACCGAGTTGGAAGAATCGACTCCCTTGGCCGACCGACCCCCCGACTTCGACGCCACGGTGATCGGACTCTACCGCGACTGGCTGGCGGCCGCGGAGAAATGGGAGCGGCCGATTGTGGAACTTGACGGGAGAGGCTACGAGGTTGAGGGGACCCATCAATTTCAAGAGGCAATCCGCGAAACCCAGGGTATCCTGACGCCAGATAACGAGTTCTTCGATCACCCACGCCTATGGCACGCTCGAGACAAGGCGATCAAGGCGTCCCGCCGGAAAAGGACGAAGCCAAATCCACGCCGCCGTTCCAAGACGATTTCAGCGGCATCGAAAAAATGATGCGGAAACTCCCTCGCCAGGTTCAAGGACTGGCACAAGAGGCCTTTTCGCTCTACGCCGAGAACCCCCAACACCCGTCGCTGCGCCATCATCGCCTCAAGGACACGAAGAAGGGCAGCCACAAGGAAGGCAGCTCGTCCATTTCCATCACGCACCGATACCGCGCAATCTATTACCAGGATGGCCGGACGCGAGTGTGGTACTGGATCGGCTCCCACAACGACTTTGACACGTTCGTCGGCGGAAAGTAACCCTTTTTTTCGTTCGCAGCAACTCTCGTGCTGCGTTATAACAGGCTCCACCTGCCAAAAACGGAGCCTCCGATGCGATTCGCTCTCCTTCTTCCCGCTCTTCTCGCAGCCCCGCTCAGCGCCCAGGAAAAATGGACCACCGTCCCGCTGATCCCCGGCGGTCCCGTCCCGTGGAGGGAGCAGGCGACGGTCCGCAGCCGCGATTTCGCTTCCGCCTCTCCCGTCGAATGGAAAGTCACCTGGAACCGGCTCCACGGGGGCAAGGAGGAAGGGGTCGACCTCATCCTCCTCGACAACGGCAAGCTGCGCATCACCGTCATCCCGACGCGCGGCATGGGCATCCTGTCCGTGGATCGCTCCGGCAAGAAGCCGAGCACCGCTCGCCTCGGCTGGCGCTCCCCCGTCGAGGAGATCGTCCATCCGAAGCTCATCAACCTCTACGCCCGCGGCGGCCTCGGCTGGCTCGACGGCTTCAACGAATGGCTCTGCCGCTGCGGCCTGGAGAACGTCGGCCAGCCCGGCCCCGACACCATCATCACCAACACCGGCGACAAGGCCACCATCGATCTGCCGCTACACGGCCGCATCGCCAACATCCCCGCCTCCTGGGTCGCCCTGGAAGTGGAGAACGTCAAGCCATTCCGCATCAAGCTGCGCGGCGCCGTCAAGGAGAGCATGGTCTTCGGACCCAACTTCGAGCTGCAAACGGAGATCTCGACGCTGCCCGGCTCGGACACCTTCACGGTGCGCGACGTCGTCGTCAACCGCTCCGCCGGCGAGCGCGAGTTCCAGCTTCTTTACCACCTCAACTTCGGCCCGCCACTCCTGGAAAAAGGTTCCCGTCTGGTAGCGCCCCTGGAAAAGGTGACGCCATTCAACGCCAACGCGGCCAAGGACGCCGAGCGCTTCGATCAGTTCCTCGGCCCCACGCCCGGCTACGTCGAGCAGGTCTACTTGATGCAGCCGATCGCCGACAAGAAGGACATGGTCAACGTCCTTTTGCACAACGAGAAGAAGGACGTCGGCTGCCTGCTGAGTTATGGCGCCAAGGCGCTGCCCCACCTGACGCTCTGGAAGAACACGGGCGCCGTGGTGGACGGTTACGTCGTCGGCATCGAGCCGGGGACAAGCTTTCCGAACCGCCGCGCCGTGGAGCGCAAGGCGGGGCGGGTGCCGAAGCTGGAGGCGGGGGGCAGGCACGAGACGACGCTGCGGTTCCAGCTCTTGGAAGGCAAGACGGACGTGGCGGATGCCGAGGCGGAGGTGCGCCGAGCGCAGGGGAAACGCGACACTGTCATCGAAAAGACGCCGTAGGATGTGCAAGGACTCGGTCCGCGCCGGTTCTGCGAACCGAGGCTAAGAGACGGTTCCAGAACCGCTCGTAGCGCGGACTTTAGTCCACACGGTTTGGAGGATTCGCGTGGACTGAAGTCCGCGCTACGCTTGTGAAGCGGTCTCTAGACGTTGGAGTATCCGACATGTTGTCCGTTGCGCTTGCCGCTTGTCTCTTCATCAGCGCCGACGTCGAGACAATCGAGCCGGATCTCATCCTGGAAAACGCCCTCATCGTCGACGGCTCCGGCGCGGAAGCCAGCCCGGGCGATCTCGCGGTCAAGGGGGACAAAATCGTCGCCGTCGGCAAGTTCAAGTGGAAGGGAACGCCGAAAGTGCTCGATTGCTCCGGCCTCGTCATCGCCCCCGGCTTCATCGACTTGCACACCCACAGCGACAGCGCCATGACACAGCCCGCGACGTCGCCGAACCTCAACTACCTGACGCAGGGCCTCACCACCGCGGTCACCGGCAACTGCGGCTTCGGGCCGGTCGATGTCGCCGACTACTTCGCCAAGATGGAGAAAATCGGCATCGGCAGCAACGTCATCCACCAAGTCCCGCACAACGCCGTGCGTGAGAACGTGATGGGCAACGTCAACCGCGACCCGACGCCCGACGAATTGAAGAAGATGCAGGCGCTGGTCGACAAGGGCATGCGCGACGGCGCCTGGGGTTTCTCCACCGGCCTCATCTACAACCCGGGGACGTACGCCAAGACCGAGGAACTGATCGCCCTGGCCATGATCGCCCACAAGCACGGCGGCTTCTATGCCAGCCACATCCGCAACGAAAGCGTCGAGATCTTCAAAGCGCTGGAAGAGATCCTGACCATCTGCCGCCGCCTGGGCATCCGCGTCCACATCTCCCACATCAAGGTCAGCGGCCGGTTGGCGTGGGGCAAGGCGCCGGACGTGATCGCCCTGGTGCGGCGGGCCCGCAAGGACGGACTGGAAGTGACCGCGGACCAGTATCCCTATCCGGCGAGCAGCACGAGCCTGGCCGCGATGGTCATCCCGGCGAAGTACCGCGAAGGGACGAACGCCGACTTCTTCAAGCGCCTCGACGACCCCAAGCTTGGCCCCAAGATGCGCGCCGCCATCGCCGCCACCATCGAGGGCCGGGCCGGCGCGAAGACGCTCAAGATCGCCAGCTATGCTCCGCGTCGCGACTGGCAGGGCAAGGACCTGGAAACCATCGCCACGGCGGAGAAAAAGGACCTCGTCGATGTCGTGCTCGAGATCCAGAAGAAGGGAGGCGCCGGCGTCGTCAGTTTCGGCATGAACGAGGAAGAGGTGCGGCTGTTCATGAAGGAGCCGTACGTGGCAACCGCGAGCGACGGCAGCAGCCAGCTGCCGACCGACACCGTCCCCCATCCGCGCGCCTATGGAACATTCCCGCGCAAGATCGGCAAGTACGCCCTGGAAGAAAAGGTCATCTCGCTGGAGCAGGCGATCCGAAGCGCGAGCGGCCTGCCTGCCGATATTCTCCGGCTGCCCAAGCGCGGCTACCTGAAGGAGGGATACTTCGCCGACATCGTCGTCTTCGATCCCAAGACATTCCGCGATGTGGCGACCTACGATGAGCCGCATCAATACAGCCGGGGCGTGCGCTATCTGCTCGTCAACGGCGTCATGACGATCGCCGACGGCCGGTACACCGGGGCGCGGGCCGGCCGCGTGCTGCGGCACGAGAGCAGTCCGAAGTGATTAGGTCCGAGCCGGAAGCGTAAGCGACGATGTTTTGACTACCGTCGCTCACGCTCTGGCGTGCTTACGCGCCTTCCTTCGGCAGCTCCTTGCTGCCCACGATCGTCAGGTTCATGCCGATCTGCACGGTGACGGAAGTGTCTCCCACCTTGATCGACGCCTTGCCGTTCAGGTACCAGCCGAGCGACCCGGTCGAGAACTCTTTCACTTCGGCGGTGTAGCGGTTGCCGTCGATGATGATCTCGACCGGCTTGGCGTGCTCGCGAAACTGCTGCCGCGATACCGGGCAACTGGTCTTGGCGGCCATGACGACTCCTGCTGAGGAAGAGGAATGTTTCGGGGCATATTATCGCCGGCGGCGTCGGTCAGCCAGTCGGCGCGGCGGGTTGGTATAATGTAGACTCGCGCCAAGGACCCGCCTTCCATGCCGACCGTTGCCGATCGCCGTCTCGCCCTCCCGCTCGCCGCCGATCATCGCGCGCCTCTCGCCTTCCCGTCGCGCCGCGAAATGGAAGAGCCGCGGCTGGGACTACGTCGACGTCGTCTTCGTCACGGGAGACGCCTACGTCGACCATCCCAGCTTCGCCATGGCCATCCTGCACCGCGTGCTGGAGGCGGCCGGGTTTCGCGTCGCCATGCTGAGCCAGCCGGACTGGAAGACATGCGCGCCATGGCGCCAGTTCGGCCGCCCGCGCCTGTTTTTCGCCATCAGCGCAGGCAACATGGATTCGCTGATCAATCACTACACCGCCAACAAGAAGGTCCGCAACGACGACGCCTACTCCCCCGGCGGCAAGATCGGCCTGCGCCCTGACCGGGCCACGCTGCCGTACTGTCATCGGGCTCGCGAGGCGTTCCCAGGTGTGCCGATCATCGCGGGGGGTGTCGAAGCGTCGCTGCGCCGCCTGGCGCATTACGACTACTGGAGCGATACCGTCCGCCGCTCGATCCTGCTCGACAGCAAGGCCGACCTCGTCGTCCACGGCATGGGGGAACAGGTCATCGTCGAGATCGCGAAGCGCCTGGCCGCCGGCAAAACGGTCAAAGACCTGCGCGACCTGCGCGGTGTCGCTTACGTCCTCGGCGCGTCGGAGACGCCGCCGCGCGAGGCTCTTTCCGAAGACGTTGCGAATGCCAGTACGATTCGCTCAAACGGCTCCCCTCTCCACCCGCTTCGGGGGGAGAGGGGCGGGGGTGAGGGGGGGCAGGGTCCCCGCGCCAGAAGTAGCGGCCAGTCGCAGAGAGATAGCGTCCCCGCGCGGGGCCCCTTCCCCTCACCCCTACCCCTCTCCCCCGGGGCGGGGGAGAGGGCCGGCAGCGCCCTGTAACTGTCGAAGGTGTCGCGCTTGTTACGCCACCCGCCGACCAGCGCCGCGCCCTCCCCCAGTCTTTCGTCCTCCTCCCCTCCTTCGAGGACGTCAAAACCGACAAGAACGCCTTCATCGAAGCGACGCGACTCATCCACCTCAATACCAATCCGTTCAACGCCCAACCGCTCGTGCAGTACCACGAGCGACAGGCCGTCGTGGTCACGCCTCCCGCGCTGCCGCTCGGCGAGCCGGAGATGGACGCCGTCTACGATCTGCCTTACACACGCCGCCCGCATCCGATCTACCGCGAGCCGATTCCCGCTTTCGAGATGATCAAGGACTCGGTGACGATCATGCGCGGCTGCTTCGGCGGCTGCACCTTCTGCTCGATCACGGCCCATCAAGGTCGCATCATCCAGTCGCGCTCGCAGGGCTCCGTCCTGCGCGAGCTCAAGACGATGGCCGCCGATCCGGAGTTCAAAGGCATCGTCAGCGACATCGGTGGGCCGACCGCCAACATGTACCAGATGCGCTGCTCCAGGCCCGAGGTCGAGGCCAGGTGCAAGCGTCTCTCCTGCGTCCATCCGACGATCTGCAAGCTCCTCGGGACCGACCACGGCCCGCTCGTCGAGCTGATGAGGCGGGCGCGGCAGGAGCCGGGCATCCGCAAGGTGCTGGTCGCCAGCGGAATCCGCATGGACCTGGCCCAGCTCGACCCGGAATACATGAGCGAGCTGGCCGCCCATCACGTCGGCGGCCATCTCAAGGTCGCCCCCGAGCACACCGATCCGCACGTGCTCGAGATGATGAAGAAGCCCAGCAACGTCAACTTCGAAGGCTTCGCGGAGTCGTTCAAAAGAGCGTCGGCCAAGGCGGCGGGCAAGCCGAAGCAGTTTATCGTCCCCTACTACATCGCCAGCCATCCGGGGAGCGACCTGCATTCGATGATCGACCTGGCTGTCTTCCTAAAGCGCAACGGCTACCGGCCGGACCAGGTGCAAGACTTCATCCCCGCCCCATTCGACATCGCCACCGCACTCTACTACACTGGCATAGACGTCTTCACTGGCAAGGAAGTCTATGTAGCCAAAGGACTTCGGGATCGGAAGATGCAGCGGGCACTGATGCAGTTTTTCAAGCCGGAAAACTGGTTCACGGTGCGCGAGGCACTGATCCAAGCCGGCAGGCAGGATCTGATCGGCAACGGCTGTGACTGCCTGATTCCTGCGAATCCCCCCAAAGAAGCTCTCGAAGCGCGGCGCGAGCGAGCCAACCAGCAATCGCGAAGGGACGGAGTAGAGGACGACCACTACCACACGGTTGCCAACCCTGCGAAGGGTGAGAAGCCGGGCGAGCGTGGCTTGAACAAGGGCTACCGGCCCGGCCGCAAGACGCAGAAACGGCGTCAGGGAAAGTAGAACGGCAGAGGTCCGACACCGCCGTAGCAGACGGCTCATCGTTCCGTTCTCGAATTCATTCCATTTCTTTCCTTGAATCGAGTGCAACGGGTGTCAGATACACTCGTGTAAAGAACGCGAAGCCCAGACAACGGAGGCGAGATGACTCCCCAGTGTTGTCGGATTTGTGCCGCCGTGATCGGAGTCCTCGTTCTCCTCGCTGCCTCGGCAGTCGCGGCCGACAAGCCGCTGAAGGTGTACATCCTGGCCGGGCAGTCGAACATGCAAGGGCACGCCGCCGTCGCCACGTTCGACAGCATGGCCGACGACCCGAAGACCGCCCCGTTGCTCAAGGAGATGCGGGACAAAGAGGGCAAGCCGAAGGTATGCGACAAGGTGTGGATCACGTCCGTCGGCTGCCAGGGCGATGCGTACACCGACTTGAAGGAGCAGACGGGCAAACTGACCGTGAATTACGGCGCGTTCGGCGAAGCGGGGAAGCGGATCGGCCCGGAGTTCACTTTCGGCCTGACGCTGGAGAAGGCGCTGAACGAGCCGATCCTGATCATCAAAACCTCCTGGGGCGGGCGGAGCCTGCACACCGACTTCCGCCCGCCGAGCGCTGGACCGGAGAAGATCAACAGCTACACCCTGGAGCAGTGGAAGCAGCGGAAGCTGGACGTGGACAAGGAGACGGAAAAGATCCGGAAGAACGGCGGGGTGTTCTACAAGCACATGATCGACCACATCCGGGCGGTACTCAAGGACATCAAGCGGGTGGCGCCCGACTACGACCCGAAGCAGGGGTACGAGCTGGCCGGATTCGTCTGGTTCCAGGGGTTTAACGACTACGTCGATAGCTGGACTTACCCCGAGCAGAACAAGCCCGGCGGGTACGACCTTTACGCCGACATGCTCGGCCACTTCATTCGTGATGTGCGGAAGGACTTAAACGCCCCGAAGTTGCCGTTCGTCATCGGCGTGATGGGCATCGGCGGCGACAAGGAGGGGAAGAAATCCCCGCAAAAGCACTTCCGCGAAGCGCAGCGGAAGCCGACCACGCTCGACGAGTTCAAGGGGAATGTGGTAGCGGTCGAGACCGCGCCGTTCTGGGACGACGACCTGGCGGCACTGCGGGAGCGGAGGACCAGGCTCTGGGACAAGATGGCCCAGGAGTTCAAGAAGGATCCGAAGTTGACCCAGGAGCAGAAACAGGCGGCCCGCTACAAGGCGCTCGATGTCGAGTTCAAGCCGGAAGAGTTGAAGCGCCTCAATGCCGGCGTATCCGACGGCGACTACCACTACCTTGGGGCGGCGAAGATTCTGGCCCCCATCGGCAAGGCGTTCGCCGAGGCGCTGCTCAACCCCGGCAAGGACGAGAAGCCGCCGCCGAAGGAACCCGCGAAGCCGGCCGCCGCGGAGATGGCCGGCTATCTGCTCGTGCCTCACGAGAAGGTGGACGCCAAGTACAACGCCGGGTTCTCGATGTACGTGGCCGCGTGGCCGCTTCTGAAAAATTACCCCGGCTCGGACTTCCAGAGCGGGCTGTTCGGCACCTGGATGTTCTCCCAGTACGACGGGAAGAAGCCGGAGAAGGCGTACTCAGACATCGAAGGCGGCCTCGGCTGGTGGCGGGACACGCGGTTCGCCACCGAGACGCCGAAGTTCATCATGGGCGGGGTAGCCCTCAACTTCGTCGAGTGGGCGAACGGCCCCGGCGCCGGCAAAGGCCGCAACTGGAAGAAGCCAGCCGGCCATTACGCCATCGCGCAGCTCAGCCCGTGGGTCCTCTGGCCGCCGGACGGCCTGAACCTGAAGCAGGGCACGAGCGGCGAGCTTTTCGGCTACGGCTACCTGCCGCTGCCGCTGACCGCGTCCAAGAAGACGACCGCCGGCAAGGACGTGCCGACCGGCAACCAGTGCTGGACGCTGTTCCTGAACACCGGCAACTTCAAGGGGCCGCTCACGTTCTTCACGCCGTACTTCTGGTCGAAGCCGACCGTCAAGAATCCGGAACTGGGCGGGCTGTTCCTCGACACTCGCCCGTCCGATCCAAACAAAGCTGTGCAGATGGAGACGCAACACATCCCGGCGTTCATCGCCAAGGACGCGAAGGGAGCCACCTACGCCCGCGTCGCCCCGACGCAATTCCCGGCGCAGGCGGACGGCGAGGCCCCGCTCATCCACCGCATCACCGCGTACAGCAGGGCCGCCCTCTGGGACGGCGTGCAGAAGTGGTTCGACGGCGGGAAGGAAGTGACCGGGGCGATCGATCCGAAGGCGTCCGCCGTCCACAAGTTCCCCGGCAAAGGCGGGGCGACGTGGCAGATCTATCCGCCCAGCGCGCCTCGAGGGAAGAAGCCGCCGCTGGCGTGGAGTTCGTTTGCCAACCCGACGGCTCTCGACGACACCACTTACGGCTACAAGTGGGGCGGCGGCGTCACGAAGGGCGATACGGTCATCACCCTGCCCGAATACTACCGACTGGAGAAGGACGCCAAGGACAAGGAGCGGTGGGTGGTGGTGAGCGAGAAGGACGTGCCGCCCGAGACCGGTCTGGCAAAGGTAGAGTTCCCGAAGCGGCTCGCCGACGACCGCAAGCCCTACGTCACGCCGGACGACGCGGACAGTTGCTGGAAGAAGCCAGGACCGAAGGCCGGGCCGTTCGAGACGAAACTGGGGGACGGGAGCGTGGTGACATACTACTGGTATCGGTTTGCCGACCAGCCCGCGTTGCTGAACGCCGACCTGACCGACGCGGAGCGGGAGGAGGTGCAGAAGAAGGTGGAATTGCTTCACGCGAAGTGGACGAAGGACAAGGAGTACCTGCCGCCACCGACAGTCGGCAAGTTGGCCGACCTCGACCCGGCGGTGCTCGTTACTCCGCCGAAGGGCCTGGAGATCGGCTACGTGCCGATCGTCACCAAACAGGCCGCCAAGTAGTCTCCCATGCCAGTTCGGCGGACGACCTTGCGAGCGGCCAATCGTCGGTCAGCAACTTGCATTCGAAACAGGCGCGCTCGAAACCGTGTCACGCTGCTGCCACTGATATCGCCACCTGCATGATTACACGGGGGTCGATCCGTTCTCGAATAAAGAAGTCTACATCGCGACGGGGCTGCGCGACCACAAGATGCAGCTCAGGCGCCGAAGGAAGCCCTTGCCGAGCGGCGGCGACGGGCCAACGAGGCGGTCCGCGGCGACCATTACCACGCCGTCGCCAACGCGGCGAAGGGACAGGAACCAGGTGAGCGGGGCGCCGGACCGCTCAGGGTGCCTTGCGGTTCGCGAGGAAATGGCTATACAAGAAGCCCCCGCCCTCCAGGAAATCGAGGTATGAAGGCTGTCTCCGGCAAGCACTTCTGCAAGATTCTCGAAAAACATGGATGGATTCTCAAGCGCACCACCAAAAGCAGCCACTTCATCTACACGAAGCCCGGCGATCCCGCCACGATTTCGGTTCCCGTTCATGCGAATCGGGATTTAGGGGCTCCAAGCTGACCTCATGAAGCAGGCGGGATTGAAGGAGGGCGATTTGTAGACAGCAGCCGGCCCCGTGGGGCCGGCTCGGCGATCGATGCGCTTTTTATGGGATTCCTTCGATAGGCACGGACCTGCCGAATCAGGGCTCCCGGCCCGAGCGAAAGTCGGCCAGGTCGCGACACGGAAAAGGAACTAGTCGACCACCGCGACAGTATCCCGACGTTTGCTCAGGTTAGCGGGCGCCCGGTAGTCTCCGGGCACGGTGCGAAAACTGACGTTCAGGCGGTTCCAGAAGTTGATTCCCGCGATGGCGGCGGTGAGCAGTTCGAGCTCTTCCTCCGTGAACTGATCGCGCACCTTCTCGTAGACCTCGTCCGACACGTGCCCGGCACTGAGGTTGGTGACGGCCTCGGCCCAGGTCAGTGCGGCGCGCTCGCGGTCGCTGAAAAAGGGCGTTTCCGTCCAGGCGTCCAGGCTGTAGAGGCGTTGCTCCGTCTCCCCTTGGGCGCGCAGGTCCTTGGAGTGCATGTCCAGACAATAGGCGCAGCCGTTGATCTGCGAGGCGCGCATCCGGACCAGGTCCAGCAAGGAACGCTCCAACCCCCCGGCGTTGATGGCGCCTTCGACACCGATCATCGCCTCGTAGACTTTGCGGACCTTGGGACTCGCGTTACGCAACTCGGCACGAGGTTTCATGGTATTCCTCCTTTCGAGCGCCCTCGACTGGCGACCGGGGGCTTGTCTGGCGCGTGGAAGACGCGGTGCGTTTCACGCACCCTACACCTATGCGGGGCAAATCGCGTACCGGCACGCCGAGCTTCGGGCGGCAAGGAACGCGGCATCGGCCGAGGCGCGGCGGCGATCAGCGGCGCGAGAAGCGACGCTGAGAAACGTCGCGGCGTCCTGTTTGTTACAATGATCCGATGCCGCGTGTCACGGATGCTTTTCCCGCCACCCTCCAGGAACTCCCCGCCTGGCTGCTCAGGGCCGAAGGCTTCTCGTCCGTCCTCGATTCCCTGAAACGCGGTCAGGCGGCCACCGTCGACGGCGCCTGGAACAGCTCGGCGGCGCTGACCGCCGCTACGCTTGGCCGCGAAGCGCCTGCGGGCGCCTTGATCGTCCTGGCCCACTACCGCGATCTCGACGGCTGGTTCGAAGATCTTCTCAGCTTCACCGGCGAGCGGCCGGTCGTCTTCCCGGCCTGGGACGCGTTGCCCAGCGCGGACACCGTGCTCGACGAGATCGGCGGCCAGCGGTTGCGTCTTCTGCGCCAGCTCGAGAGCGACCATCCGCCGCGCATTCTCCTGGCCACCTTTCAAGCGCTCCTGCAACCCGTCCCCGATCGAACGCAGCTCCAGACCCAGCGCCGCCGCCTCAAGGTCGGCCAGGAGGTCCTTCTCGAAGGGCTCATCGCCTGGCTCGTCGAGCACGGCTATCAGCGCATGGAGGCCATCGAGATTCCCGGCGAGTTCAGCCGGCGCGGCGGCATCCTCGACGTCTTCTCGCCCGACGCCGAGGCGCCCTACCGTGTCGAGTTCGTCGGCGACGAGATCGAGTCAATCCGGCAGTTCTCGGTGGAAACGCAGCGCAGCCTCGGCGAATTGCAGGCGATCGAGCTAGCGACGCAGCACGCGACCGCGCTCGCCTTCACCGGACATCTTTGCGATTACCTGCCGCCCGGAACGTGGACGGTCCTGATCGAGCCGAGCGAGCTGGCCGAGCAGGGAAAGTATTTCCTGGAGCGCATCGCGGACACGACCGGGCTGTTCTCGATCCCGCCGGTGTTCCAGAAGCTCGTATCGTTCCCGAGCGTGCATGTCTCGGCGCTGCCGTCGTCGAGTCTGGACACGACGTGCCACTTGCGCGTCGAGTCGGTGGAACGGTTCAGCGGTGACGTGCGCAAGATCAAGGAGGAGCTGGACACGGCGGCGGCGCGGGACAGCGTCCTCATTGCCTGCCACAACGACGCGGAGAAGAAGCGGCTCGGGGACGTGCTGGCGGACTCGGCGCTGGCGCGGGAGGGCCGGCTGCAGCTGACGGTGGGGCACGTACGGGCGGGCTTTCGGCTGCTGTTTAGCCGCGCACCGGAGGGGAGCGGGGACGGGGCGCTCGGAAAGGACACCGCCACCGAAAACGGGGCCACTACCCCCCTCACCCCTACCCCTCTCCCCCCGAAGCGGGGGGAGAGGGGGCGGAAAGGACGCGGCAAACGCGTGAAGGATGGAGACGCCGATGGGACGACGTCCGCGCTTCCCTTCGGGTCGCGGCTAAACGGGGCGGACGCAAACGGCTCAAACGGCGTCGCCAGCCTCGTCGTGCTCGGCGATCACGAGTTGTTCCTGCGCGATCAGGTCGCCGCGCCGTTGCCACGGCGTCGCCTCGAGTCCAAGGCGATCGATAGCTTCCTCGAATTGCAGCCCGACGATCTCGTCGTCCATCTCTCGCACGGCATCGCGCGCTATCGCGGCCTGCACATGCTCGAGAAGAACGGGCAGGCCGAGGAGCACCTCATCCTCGAGTTCGCCGGCGGCACGCTCGTCTATGTCCCCGCCTCCCGCATCGAGCTCGTGCAGAAGTACGTCGGCGGCGGCCGCGTCGATCCGGAGCTGTCCAAGCTCGGCGGCACGAGCTGGCAGAAACGCAAGGAGCGTGTGCAGGCGGCGGTCTTCGACCTGGCGAGCGAGATGGTCGAGCTGCAAGCGCTGCGCGAGAGCAAGCCGGGCATCGACTATCCTCCCGACAGCGACTGGCAGCGCGAGTTCGAGGCGGCCTTCCCGTACCAGGAGACGCCCGACCAGCTCTCCACCATGGCGGAGATCAAGCGCGACATGCAGCGCTCCCGGCCCATGGACCGGCTCATCTGCGGCGACGTCGGCTACGGCAAAACGGAGCTCGCGATCCGCGCCGCCTTCAAGGCGATCGACAACGGCAAGCAGGTGGCCGTCCTGGTGCCGACGACCGTTCTCGCCGAGCAGCACTACCGCACCTTCACGCAACGGCTGGCGGAGTATCCGTTCGTCGTCGAAGGCATCAGCCGCTTTCGCACGCACGGCGAGCAGCGCGACATCGTGAAGCGATTGGGGGACGGCGCCATCGACATCGTCATCGGCACGCACCGCGTCGTTTCCCAGGATGTCAAATTCAAGGACCTTGGCCTCGTCATCATCGACGAGGAGCAGCGCTTCGGCGTCGAGCACAAGGAGCGGCTCAAGAAGCTCAGGCAGACAGTCGACGTGCTCACGCTGACGGCGACGCCGATCCCGCGCACGCTGCACCTTTCGCTCCTGGGCATCCGCGACATCTCTAATCTCGAAACGCCGCCGCAGGGTCGGCTCGCCATCGAGACGCGCATCGCCCGCTTCGATCCGACGCTGATCCGCCACGCCATCCTGCGCGAGTTGAACCGCGATGGGCAGGTTTACTTCGTCCACAACCGCGTCCACAACATCAAGGAGATCGCGGCGGCGGTGCACGGCATCGTTCCCGAGGCGCGCATCGTCATCGGCCATGGCCAGATGGCCGAGGGGGAGCTGGAGGAGGCGATGGTGCGCTTCGTCAAGCGCGAGGCGGACGTGCTGGTCGCCACCACCATCATCGAGAGCGGGCTGGACATCCCCAACGCCAACACCATCTTCATCAACCAGGCGGACAACTACGGGTTGGCCGACCTGCACCAGCTCCGGGGCCGCGTCGGGCGCTACAAGCACCGGGCCTACGCCTACATGCTGCTCGACAGCGAACGGACGCTGACGCCGGCGGCGGCGCGGCGGCTCAAGGCGATCGAGGAGTTCAACGAGCTGGGGGCCGGCTTCAAGATCGCCATGCGCGACCTGGAGATCCGCGGCGCGGGCAACATCCTCGGCACGCAGCAGAGCGGGCACATCGCGGCCGTTGGTTACGAGCTTTACTGCTCGCTGCTGGAGAACGCCGTGCGCTCGCTCAAGGCGATGCCGGTGAAGACGCCGCTGGAGACGACGGTCGAGCTGCCCTGGCCCGCCTATTTGCCGCGCGACTACGTGCCGGGGCAGAAGCAGAAGATCGAGGCCTATCGCCGGCTGGCGCGGATACGGAAGCTGGACCGGCTGGAGGATTTCGAGAACGAGCTGCGCGATCGGTTCGGGGCAGTCCCTGAACCGGTGAAATGGCTCCTGCGGCTGCACGAGTTGCGGCTCCTGGCGGCGCGCTGGCAGATCGCCGGCGTCCACCTCGAAGGAAAAGGGATCAAGGACCTGGCGGCAAGCCAGGACGATGGGGCGCCGTTGCATCTGGCGCTGGCGAAGGGGCCGGTCGACGTTGTCTTCGAGTACCGCAACAGCCGGAGGATAGACAAGCTGGCGAAAGGGAGCGTCGGCCGGCTACGCGTGGTGGACGAGCGGACGGCGTACTACCGGCTGCGGGCGGGAGAGCTGGAGGCGGCGGAGTTGTATGCGTGTCTCAAACATCTCTTGCGTCTGCCGATTCGGGCGTTATAACGCGGCTGCGCCCTTTCCGGGCCAGGATGAGCCCTCGGTAAGGCGGCGCGAGCACTAAGCGGCTGTTTCACAACTCGTAGCTGGGCTTTGCAACGCAAAAGGGGACAGTCCCTTTCGACCTGGCAAAAGAGCGGTTTTTCGCTCGAGCGAAAGGGACAGTCCCCTTTTGCGTTGCAAAGCCCTCGTAGCTGCGGTGGCCACAGTCCAAAGCCTGCGCCTACATCGGTTTTGAAACTGCGTCTAAACGAAGGACAGAAAGCAAGGATGCGGCATGACTCGACCCACACGGACGGCGATGGGGTGTCTTGTTCTGGCGGCGGCGCTTGGCGTCGCCGGTTGCGTCAGCCCCCGCTCCGACCTGGCCCCCACGACCGCCTCTTTGGCCGATGACCTCAAGCCGTTCTCGGCTCCGGGCTCGGTCCGCATGCAGCGCGCCGAGCGTCCCATCAGCGCGCCGCCGGCCGGCGGCGGCTTGACGACCGCGACCGAGCAGAACGCCACCGTCCGCGCCCACGTCAACGGCACGCCGCTCTTCGACGCCGAAATCATGAACATGATCGGCGGCGAGCTGGACCAGCTCTATCGCGGCAAGAGCGGCGTCAGCACGGCAAGCCTGACCGAGAAGCAAGCCAAGATCTACAACGACGCCCTCGATTTTCTCATCGACCAGGAGGTCGTCTATCAGGACGCGATCCGCAAGCTGAGCAAGTCCAACCCGAAGGCGATCGCCAAGCTCAAGGAGATCGCCGTGCAGGAGACGGACAAGCGCATCGACAGATTCCTGAAGATCGCCGCGGACAAGGGGCAAAAAGTGCCGCCCGAGACGGTCAAGGAGATCACGCCGATGCTGATGCGGCAGTTCGAGCGCAGCATCGTTTACAACGAATACATGCGAAGCCGGGCCAAGCCGCCGACCGAGGCGCGCGTCGGCCTGACCGAGGTGGCCGAGTATTACGAAACGCACAAAAACGAGTTCGTGACGGTCGACAGGGTCGAATGGCAGGACGTGTTCCTGGCGGTGGGCCCCAAGTATCCGACTCTCGCCGATGCGCGGCGAGCGGCGGAGGAGATGATCGCGACGGTGCGCCGGCCCGAGGACTTCGCGAAGTTGACTCCCTTCGACGACGGCGACAGCAAGTTTCGCGGCGGCAAGGGCTTTGGCGCCCGCCGCGGCGAGATCAAGCCGGCCGAACTCGAGGAGCATCTCTTCAAGATGCGCAAGGGGGAGATCGGCCCCATCGTCGAGATTTCGACCGGCGTCCACATGTTTCGCCTGACACACCGCGACTACGGCGGCCAGCTGCCGCTCACCGAGGAGGTCCAGCGCAAGATCCGCGAAAAGCTGATGACGCAGGTGTATGAGCGCGAAGTGAAACGAATCGTCCGCGAACTGCGCGAGCGCGCCGTGATCGAGATCGACCTCAACTGAATGCGAAGGTGAGTCGCGGGCGGCGCCAACAAGCCGGCGCCACTCACGACCCACCACTCGCCACCGACACTCTAGCCGGCGGCCTTGACTCTCTTGCTGACCGCGTCCAGCACCGACTTCTCGTCCGGAAACTTGCCGGTCGCCAGCTTCGAGTAGATCAGGTCGCCGTCTACCGTGACCTCGAAGCAGCCTCCCTTGTAGGGAATCAATTTCAGGTCGCTGATTCCCATCTTGAACTGGTTGAGCAATTTGGTCGTCAAACTGACGGCCTGAGGCTCGTAGTTTCACATCGCGCAATACTTCAACTCGATACGCATGGTCTGAAAGTCTCCAGTAGGCCCGCGGGCGTTCAACAGGTTAGATGTTAGCAGCGCGGAAAGGGTTCGAGCAGCGCCATTTCAGACGGACGGGCCCGCGCAGCGGCGATATGGGCAACCGAGCTAGAAGGCGAGGCGGCCCGAGCGTACAATGGAGTTTCTTCACCAGGGGACATGGAATGTCGTCGTCGACCGTCTCGCATCAGGATTCCCTTCCCGCCGCCGAGGCGCGGCTCTCGGCCTCCGAGCTTTTCGGCCATTACCTCATCCTTACCGAGCAGCCCTACGTCGAGTGGAAGACGCTTCATCGCAAGGTCCGCCTCCTCGGCAAGGGGGGTCAGGGGCAGGTCTTCCTGAGCGAGCAACAGGGAACCGACGGCTTCCTCCTGCCCGTCGCCCTCAAGATCTTCTCCCCCGAGTCCTACCTCAGCGACGAACATTACCGGCAAGACATGGTCCACGTTGCCCAGACCGCCGCCCGCGTCGCTCTCATCCAGCACGATAACCTCATCGACATCCACGGCTTCATCGAGCAAAACGACATCCGCATCATGGAGATGGAGTGGGTCGACGGCTTCGACCTGCGCGACCTGCTCAACCGTGACGTACTGCACAAGACCCGCAAGGCCGGTCCCGAGCGCTGGGAGTACATCAACCGCGTCATCCTCACCGACGGCCCGCGCCAGCCGCGCTTCAAGCCCGGCGTCGCCATTCAGGTGCTGCGCGAGTGCCTCGCCGGCCTCGGCGCCCTGCACCGCGAGGGCATCGTTCACGGCGACATCAAGCCCTCCAACATCATGCTCAAGCGCACCGGCGCCGCCAAGGTGATCGACATCGGCTCGGCGGTCGACCTGGCCCGCCCGGGCGCCCGCCGCATGTGGTCGCCGGTCTACGCCGCTCCCGAGGTGTTGCGCGGCGAGCCCAACTCGGCCCGCGCTGACCTCGCCAGCATGGGCTACGTGCTCGTGGAGATGCTCGCCGGCCAATCCCCTTTCGAGGGGCTCACGCGCCGCGCCGAATTGCTCGAGGCCAAGGAAACGCTGGTTTCCCGCCTGCACCATCTCCTCCCCTATGAAGTGAGCTGCAACGAGCTCCTCTTCAATCTGTGCCGCAGCCTGGTCGCTCCCGATCCGGCCTCCCGCTTCGCCGACGCCCAGGCCGCCGACCTCGGCCGCAAGGGCGCCGCCGACTTCCACCGCCAGCTCGTCAAGAACGACCTGGCCAGCGAATACGAGAACGACCTGCGCGTCTGGCTCGAACAGCTCGACTGACATCAAAACTCGCGCGAAGCGCTTCCGGCGCTCGTGTTCACCTCGAGGCGTTTTCCTTCGTCAAGCGGCGAAGGTAGCGGAAGCTCTGGATGAGGACAATGACGAGCCCCAAAACGGCCACGGCGCCGACCAGGGACGCGTAGACCGCTAGTTCCAGGTCCGGCATGAAGTACAACGCCGTGGCGTTGACCGGATACCAGATATTGGGATCTTCGAGAGTACGCCGGACGCGGAAGCCGTAGAGGCTGGTTGGGGCCGATACGCCGCTGGATCAAAGGGACACTCAGGGCGATGAGAACGGTTCCCGCGCCGAGGAAGACGACCAGGAGGAGCGTGGTGGGCGCCATGACGATTCCCTGCGCGGATTCTGCAAGTCGACTCCGCCCCGTTATTCGAGCTTCGGCAGATCGCGCGGAAGCTTCGCGGCGCCGACCTCCCGGGTGATGGTGGCACGCAACTTCGCGTGCCTATTCTCCGTGCCGCCGCCGGTCACCAGGAAGAAGGCGGGGCCGCTCGTTCCGGCGTCGATGTTCATGGCGGGGTTGGAATCCGCGGTGAATCGCGCCTTGTCGAGGCTGAGCCATTCCCCCTTGGTCGTTTTCAGCCAGCCGGGGCCGAAAGAGGCTTTGCGTACCTGCGTCGCGCTGACCTTGTTGCGGCGGAAGTCTTCAACGAATGAGTAGCACCCCTTGATCCACTCATCTTTGGATGCGAGCGTCGAGAATGTGACGAGATGCTTCCACTCCTTCTTCTCCGGAAGGTAGAAGTGACCCGCGTAGGCGAAGCGATCCGGGCCGTCGCGCGTCGCCGTGACCAGGAAGCGGCACGTCTCGTTCACCTTCCAATCATAGTCAAAGAACGACTGCCCGCCGGTCCCCTCGCCCCCGAAGCGTCCCACGCGAACCGCGGCGTCCTTGTGCAGCGTCTTCACGCGTTTCTCCGCGGGAATCTTGGCCGGGCTATCGCCCGCCGCGGGATCCCACACCGAGAAGAGGACAACCTTCTTGCCGGCCGCCGATTCCTGGATGCCGAAGTATCCCTTGCTCCAACCGCACGCCATGAAGTACGAGCCGGCAGCGGACTTGAGGACCGTCACCTCGTTGTAAAACGCGGCGCCGGCCGGGGCCGGATACGAGAGATGCACGGAGCGGCAGGCGATGCCGAACAGCTTTTCGTCGGCGACCGCCGTGGCGCCGGTCAGAGGGATGAGGCAGACGATGGTGAACAAGCGGCGCATGCGGATTCCTCCTCGTTCGCTTTTTCTATGACCAGCCGACAGGAGGCGCCACGGGATGACGGCGTGGCGGCGGCGTCTTAGCATGGTAGTGCGGGCGCGCGCTTGCGCTACTTCGGCTTGAGGACGTGGTCCACCGAGAGGACGTATGCCCCCCGAAAAGAAAGACGGCGGCATCATCGATCGCTTGCGGCGCGTCGCCCGCGCCAGCCGGATACCGAAGAAGGGATCGCCTGCGCCGGCACGCCCGCGGAGCGCCGCACCATCAAAACCCGGAACAAAGCGTTCCTCTTCCTGGGCGCCGCCGACGCCATGCTGAAGCTGCGGGACTCCATCCCTGAAGCGGCCGGGTTTTCCGCATGTCGTGTCGGCGCCGGCGGATGGACGAAGTTGACATTCGGCGCCGACGACCCCGTGCCCCTCGACATGCTGGAACGGTGGGTCAAAGAAAGCTATCGACTTCTGGTCCCGAAAAAAACGCTCCGGGCTGCCAAAGCAAAGGGCGGCAAATCGAAGGAAGCGGCGACGCCCGCCACGAGGAAGAAAAAATGAAGAATCGTACCTTGGCGTAAGGGCTTTTCATCAGTCCGAAGTGGCCTCCTGCCTCGTCTTGGTATACAGAGACACTGCCTCTCCCAGGGGTCTGTGTGCGCCATTTCTGGTCGATAGGGAGAAAACCATGTCGTGCAGCCGGGTTTGGTCGGTTCGCCTGATGTCGATCGCCCTCGTTGCCGTCGCCGCGTTTGCCGTCTCCCAGGAGCGGCGGCCGGTGACCGTCAAGTTCGAGGATGACAAGGAAGTCGTCGTCGACGCGGAATTGCCCGTCGATCCCGTGGAACGTATTCGCTTCCAGCCGACCGGCAACTTCTTCGTGCAGATCAACGACGAGATGGGCCGCACCTTGCACCTGAGCCATTTCCCAACCTTCAAGATCGACGGCTCGGCCGGCGGCGGCTTTATGCCGATGGGGGGCCGCTTCGAGGTGATGAACGGCGCCCTGCCGAAATCGGCGACGGGCAAGGCACGCAAGGGCTACATGAACGTGATGGTGGACGGAGACCTGCGCATCACCCAGACCGTCGAGCTCACGCCGACCAAGTCGCCGGGGCCGGGCGTCAAACGGCAGACGGATTCGGTCCTGATCCGCTACGTGATCGAGAACAAGGGGGCCAAGCCGCACACCTTCGGCCTGCGCACCTACATGGACACTTACGTGATCGACAACGACGCCTGCCTCTTCGCCGCCCCCAACCGCCCCGGCAAGATCCTCGACGGCGTCGAGTTCAAGGGCAAGGAAGTGCCCGACTACCTCCAGATGCTTCAGCGCCCCGACCTCAAGAACCCAGGCTACGTCGCCCACCTGACCATGAACCTCGGCGGCACGGTCGAGCGGCCGGATCGCCTCGTCCTCACCCGCCACGGCGCCGCCCGCGACAACTGGGACGTGCAGGTCATCGGCGGCGGCGGCGATTCCGCCATCGCTTTCTTCTGGGAGCCCAAGGAGATCAAGCCCGGCGCCAAGCGCGAAATCGTCTACGCCTACGGGAAAGGTATCGCCTCCCCGGTCGCGGCGGAGGGGCAGTTCAAGATCAACTTCAGCGGCTCCTTCGAGATCGGCAAGGCGTTCAGCGTCGCCGCGGTCATCACCGATCCCGCCCCGGGCCAAACGCTCGAGCTCGAACTGCCCAAGGGGATGGAGTTCCTCGAAGGCCGGCACGTCCAGCCGGTCCCCGAAGCGGTCGGCGAATCGGGCTACAGCATGGTGCTCTGGAAGGGCCGCGTCACGGAGTACGGCCGCTTCCCAATCCGCATCAAGTCGAGCACGGGCGTTACCAAGACGAAGATGTTGACGCTGGCGCCGGGGTAGTGAGAAGAGTCCGGAGAAACGCAGGCGGGGACAACGAGCGATTGGCTCGTTTCCCCGTTTGTTTTTTTTTTTCGGCAAGCTCCGGCAAGCCGTGTTCCGCGAAAAAAAAGCCGCTCTTTACACTATCACGAGAATTAATAAGAATGCTCAAACCAGTCCGACGTGACTCTCGTCTTTTCTTAATATTGGCAAACAAGGTGGTTAACTGGAGGATTTTACCTATGCAACTGGGGACTCGCTGGACTCTTGCTCTGGCAGCGCTTGTGTCGCTGGCCGCGGCTTCCGAAGCGCGGGCGCTCGCCATCGCCATCCGGCCCAGCCCGACGCGGGCGGCCAATGCCGACGCCATCGTTGTCGGCCGGGTCGTCGCTCTCGAAGCGAAGGACGCGGAGATCGCTTTGCCGGGCGGCGCCAAGCAGACTTTCCGTATCGCGGTCGTGAACGTGACCGAGAACATTGTCGGCGCCAAGGGCGTCAAGTCGGTTCGCGTCGGCTTCAACCCGCCGCCGATGGGCGCGGACGGCCCGGTCCCCATGGTCCGGCCCCCGATTCGCATCCGCCCCGGCTTCGGCCCGGTCAATCTCGAAGTCGGCCAGGACGGTCTCTTCTTCCTGAAAAAACATGCGAAGGAAGACTTCTTCGTCGTCTCGGCGCCCTTTGACATCGTCCTTCGCACCGCCCCCGACTTCGACAAGGAACTGGCCGACGCCAAGACCAACGCCAAGATCCTCGAAAACCCAATGGCCGCTCTCAAGGACGGCAACGCCACCGAGCGCCTCACCGCCGCCTCCTTGCTGCTGACCAAGTACCGGCAGGTTCCCTTCGCCAGCGGCAAGACCGAAGCCATCGCGGCCGACGAAAGCAAGCTGATCCTCAAGGCCATCCTGGACGGCAACTGGATGCCCGCCCCCGGCCCCTTCAATCCCGTGAACTCCCTCAACCTGTTCTTCCAACTCGGCGTCACCGACAAGGACGGCTTCAAGATCACTCCGGGCACGAACGTCCAGCAAGCCGCCAAGGAGTGGCTCGAGAAGAACTGGGAAACCTACCGCGTACAGCGCTTGATCCCCGGCGACCCGGCGGTCGGTCCCCGTCCCATCGGCGGCCCGGCTATCCTTCCTGTTCCGCTGCCCGCCCCCGGCGGCGTCGTGCCGGCTCCGGGCGTCCGTATCCTCCCGGCTCCGGGCGGCGTCCTTCCCGCGCCCGCCGTGCCCGCTCCCCCGGCCCGCGTCCTTCCGGCCCCCGGCGTGATCCTGCCGGTTCCCGAAGCGCAGCCGATTCCTCTCGATCCGACGAAGTAGTGTCCGCCTGAAAGCGAAAGACCCCTCGTTTCCCGCGAGGGGTTTCTTTTTGCGCGAAAGCGTGGGGCAGGCGGCCTCGCCTGCCGGGCCGCTGCCGCGGTTCTGTGAACGTCACCGACAAACAAAGAGGACGGGCGGCGCCCGTCCTCTTGTTGCGTTTCAAGTCGGGTTTTCTCGTTAGCGTCGATCCAGCGCTCGCCGCAAAGCCTCCACGCTGCGTTGCAGATCGTCCAGGGCGCGGCGGACGTCGGTCGAGCCGCCTCGCGCCTCGGGCCCCGGTCCCGGCCGCGGCCCCTTCTTTTCAAAGCCCGGAGGACCCTTCGGGCCCTTGCCGCGTTCCATTCCCGGAGGCCCCTTACGGTCGGGGGGGCCTTTCTTGTCGAACTTCGGCGGGCCTTTCCTCTCGAATCCCTGCGGGCCCTTGCGGTCCATCATGGGCGGGATCTTCTTGTCGAATTTGGGCCCGAACTTCTTGTCGAACATCGGCGGCCCCTTGCGCTCGAATCCCGGAGGCCCCTTCTTGTCGAACCCCTTCTTGAGGAATCCAGGGGGACCTTTGCCGTCCGGGCCCTTGCCGAAGGGCGGGCCCTTGCGCTCACCCATCCGGTCCGGCGGCCCCTTGCGGTCCTTCTTGTCCTTCTTCATCTCGAACTTGCCCATGTCTTTGCGCGGGCCGGCCTTTTCCCCGCCCCTGCCCAGCTGCGCCTCGAGCGCCGCGATCCGCGCCTTGAGCCGCTGGAGTTCCGCCTCCAACGACTGTTTCTCTCCACGGCCCGGCTGAGCCGGCGCCTGTCCTGCCAACAGCGCGATCACTCCCCCGGCGCAGAGGGCGACCGCCAAGATTCCTCGGCGACTCATAAGAGCTCCTTCCAAAGTGGGAATGGGCCCCGGCAGCGGGGTCCTATCGTTTAAGTCAACGGCGCGGACCAAAACCGCCGCCTTCGCGCGAGATTTTTGATTTTCTTTTGGCATTCCTGGTTTTTTTGTCCAAGGTCTTCGGACACCGGCTGCCGGTTCGCCGCCCATGAATTGGTGAAATGTCAAATGGGGTGACCGCTCGCCATGCCGCACGCCGCCTGTTAAAATCTCTCTCTGTTCCTTCCTCCGGGGGCTCACGCCGCCCGGCTCGCCGCTTTCACTCCCGCCAAGGCGCCTCTCATGCGTAAGCTCGCCGCTCTTTGCCTCGTCTTTGTCGCGTCGCCGCTCCTCGCTCAGGACTTCTCCCCCTGGCATGGCGCCAAATGGGTTTGGGACGAAGCCGACGCGAACACGGTCGCGCAGAACAACGAGCCGCGCTATCTGCGGCTTCCGTTCACCCTCCCCGCGAAGGCGAGCAAGGCGGAATTGTGGATCACCGTCGATAACCATTACGTCGCCTACGTCAACGGCGCCAAGGTCGGCGAGGACGCCGAGTGGAACAGTGTCGAGAAGTACGACGTCGCCAAGCTGCTCGTTCCCGGCAAAAACGTCCTCGCCATCAAGGCGACGAACCAGGGGGGCGTCGCCGGCGCCATCGCCCGGCTGCACGTCCGCACGGACAAGGACCTGTTCATCGTCACCGACGAGAGGACGCGCATCACGCAGAAGGCGCCCAAGGACTGGACCGCCGTCGGCTTCGACGATTCGTCCTGGTTCGCCGCCGTCGTCCTCGGCGATCCGACCATCGGGCCGTGGAACATCGCAGGCTCCGCCGTCGCGGCTGCCGGCAAGGGGCCGAAGGCTTACGGCTCCTCCGCCGTCGATCCGAAGGTCAAGACGCGCCTCACGGCGGCCGAGCAGCTCAAGCATTTCATCGTGCCCAAGGATTTCGAGATCGAGCTGGTCGCCGCCGATCCGGTCGTCATCAATCCGATCACGATGGTGCTCGACGACAAGGGCCGCATCATCGTCAGCGAGAGCCACACGTATCGTTACGGCCCCCCCGGCTCGCCGATTAAGCCGTTTGCCAACCCGGTCATCCGCCTCGACCCGGACGGCAAAGGTGGCTTCACGCGCACCCTGGTCGCTGACGGCTTCGCCGATCCCGTCATGGGCATCGCCGTCAAGGGGGACAAGATCTGGCTCACGGCGTGCGACTTTCTCTATCAGTACGACCTGCTCGAAACCGCCCCCAAGGAACGCAAGAAGGGGGAAGGCGTCGCCGTCAATCGCAGAACGCTGCTCACCGACAAGAACCACGCCTGGAATCCGTTCGGCATGTTCGTCCTCGAATGGGGGCCGGACGGCAAGCTCTACATGTCGGTCGGCAATCACAGCATCAACATCGAAGGCCCACCTGATTCCCCCTCCCCTAGTGGGAGGGGGAAGGGGGAGGGGGAACGTGCCCGAATCTCCGCGCGCGGCTCCTCCGGCATGGTCATGCGCATGAACCCGGACGGCACGAAGATGGAGCGCCTCGTCCACGGTCTCCGCGTCCCCTATTCGTTCGAGTACGACCCATTCGGCCAGCTCTGGCTCCTCTCCAACGGCGAAGGCAACCCGGATCGCTTCGTCCGCGTCATCGAAGGTGTCGACTATCACTGCTACAGCCGGGGCGCCGTCGACAACAACTGGCTCGCCGGCAACCATCCGCTCGCCCCGCCTTGCGAAGAAGTCCACGGCGGCGCCCACACGCAGTTCATGCGCTACTACGGCGCCGCCTACCCCGCCGAATACCAGGGCGCCCTCTTCGCCTGCAATTGGGGCCGCCACGGTTTCGCCGGCCCCAACCGCGGCATCTTCCGCTTCGTCCTCGACGACCGCAACAACATCGTCAAGAAGGACACGCTGGTCGCTTGCACCGATCCCCACTTCCGCCCCAGCCACATCTACCTCGACACCGACGGCAGCCTCCTCATCGCGGACTGGTACGGCCGCGACGACGAGAGCGATATGACGGGGCGCATCTGGCGGCTGAAGTACGTGGGCAAGGACCGGCCGGTCGTCACGCACAAGCTGGATGCGCCGGAATGGAAGACCGATGAGTACGCGATCAGCGCGCTCGGGTCGCCGAGTCACGTGATCCGGGACAAAGCGATGGCGGAACTGGTTCGACGCGGCCTATCGCCCCGATCTGCGATCACGCTGGGGAATACCGCACGCAGTTCGAAGGACCCTTTGGCCGCTGCGAACGCCCTTTGGACACTGTTGCGTACGGGTGATTCAGGACAGTCAATACGTGAGGGGGTGTTCAATCCAGACTGGCGCGTCCGGAAATTGGCGGTGAATCTCCTTCGACGTCATTTCCCAAAAGGGCGGGACATCCTCAACGTGGAGGAGCACGTGACGTGGAACGAGAAGGATCCGGCTGTTCGCCTGGAAGCCGCGATTTCAGCGTCGAGCCGGACCGGCGTTGGCGAACTTCTCGCGGTGGCGCTGGAGATGGGGGCGGATGCGGATCCTCACCTGCGCTACGAGGCCGCGTGGCACGTCGCCAAGAATGGGAACGAAGGTCGCTTCACAAAACTCCTCGCCTCTCCTCGCGCCGATATCCGTCTCGCCGGCCTGATCGCCATCGACGTCGCCTGCTACGAAAACTTCCCGAGCACGACGGCCGCCCTGACAGCGCTGGCCAAGGCGCTCGAAAACCCCGGCAAGCTCGATCACCAACTCCTCCTCACCGTGGCGCAACTTGATGGCGACGCCTCCATCGTCCCCGGTCTGGAGAAGCTGATCGCACGCGCCGATGTGCCGCTCGCCACCACCGCGAAAGCCGTCCTCGTCCTCAAGGCCAAGGCGGGCGGGCTCTCCAAGGGGCTGAGCGCCGCGGCGGGCAAGCGCCTCGTCGAGGCCGTCGAGAAAGGCACGATCAAGATCGCGACACCGACGGATCAGCTCGTCCTCTTCGATTTCTTGGAATCGGAAGGGCCGACGCCGTTCGCCTTGAAGCAGATCGAGGGGCAGTTGCGCTCGAGCAACAAGGAGCTCAAGCAGGCGGCCCACGTTCTGGCCCGGCGTTTCGGGCCGAAGGCGACTTCCCTGGCCGCCGGGTTGTGGCCGGGTGTTCTGAACCCGAAGGCGAAATTCGAGGAGGCGCTCGAAGCGCTATCGACCATCGCGCGCATCGAAGCCGTCCCGAACGAGCCGTCGTGGCTCAAGCTTCTCGATCACGATGATCCGTTCGTCCGCATGGAAGCGGTGCGTTGGTGGCGCATCTTCAGCAAGAACGCTACGATGCTGGGCGCCCTTGGCCGCAAGGCGCCGCAGCTCACGGACAAGGGCCAGGGCATGAAGGACGAAGTCGAGACCGTCTTGCGCGGTGCGGAGCCCTGGCCGAAGCGTGACAAGATGGAGCTGACGACCTACGCCCTCAAGGATCTCGCCGACATGCCCGCCGCCGATCGGCCCAAGCGCGCCGCGATGGGCCGGCAGGTCTTCGAGCGCAACGCCTGCACGAGGTGCCACACGACGGCGACCGCGACGACCCCGGTGGCGCCGTCGCTCAAGGGGGTCGCGGGGCAGAAGGCGGAGTACCTCGTCGAATCGGTGCTCTATCCCTCCAAGATCATCAAGACCGGCTGGGAAGTGGAAGTGATCGAGTTCAAGGACGGCAGAATCCTCGCCGGCCTGGTCAAGGACGACGGCAAGTTCCTCCGCGTCTTCACCGCCAACTGGTGGATGGACGGCGAGACAAAGGTGGCCAAGGCCGATATCGAGAGCCGCACCCTGTCGAGGACGTCGATCATGCCGGAAGGCCAGGAGGCGACGCTGAGCCGGCGCGAGTTCGTGGATTTGATCGCGTATTTGCAGACGTTGAAGTAGGAGGCGCTTCGCCAACGCTGTCCGCGCGTCGCTTACCGAAGCGACTCTCGATGCGGAGCGAAAGCGTGGAGTAAGATGAGGATATGGCCATGATTCTCCATGCCGACCCAGCGCCGCTGCGCGTCGACGACACAGGCGCCATCCGCATCGGCGAGTCACGGGTGACCCTGGACGCGCTCCTGCAATATTGGCGCGCCGGGATGAAACCCGAGGACATCGCACGCGGCTTAGACACGATCACCTTGGCGGACGTGCACGGTGCTTTGGCCTATTACCTGCGTCACCAATCGGAGCTGGACGACTATCTCAGGCGGCGGAACGACGATGCCGAGAGCCTGCGCGAGACAATCGAGAGCGAAAACGCCTCGCGCTTGGCGACGCTAAAGGCAAAGCTTGACACACTCCGGGCGCAGGGAAACGGCGGCCATGCTGCGACTTCTGACTGACGAAGACGTACATGGCGACATCGTCCAGGGCCTGCGCCGCAGTCAGCCCACAGTCGATGTCGTGCGTGTTCAAGATGTGGGCCTGAGACACACGCCTGACCCGGTCATCCTCGAAAGGGCGGCGCGAGAAGGCCGAGTTGTCGTCTCGGTGGACAAGAAAACGCTTGCCGTTGACGCCTGGAATCGTGTCGCCCGAGGCTTGCCAATGCCCGGTGTCGCCATTTTGCGCACGATACTGACACTCGGCCAAGCTGTCCGCGAGTTGGAACTCATCGCTCTGGCCGGCGAAGCAATCGACTTTCGCGATCAGGTCGTGTATTTGCCCATGTAGTCCTATCTCTCAAAGAAAACCTCGTAGACGGGAAACCAATGCCAGGGCGCCAGGCGGCGGCCCAGCACCAACTCCGACTCGACGCGTGCCTCGACAACGGCGCCGCCCTGGTGAAGAACGGTGATCGTCAGCTTGACATATTCCCAGGGCCGGACGACGGTGACCTTTTTCGACGCGGTCAGGCGGCCTTCCGTCTTACTCTTGTCGGGCTGATAACCCGCGCTACGCAGAACCTCCCGCGCCTTCTCCGTGGGCAGGCCGGGGGGAACGTTCGCTGCGAGCCATTTCTCCTCGGCGCCGCGGAGGTTGAGATGTTCCATGTTCTCGCGGTGATAGGCGGGCGGCGTGGCCAGCGCGATCGCGCTCCCCGCCGCCAGCCACAACACAGCGATCGCCACGCGGCTGCACTTCATCATGTCGACCCTCCCTGCTCAAACCATCGAGATCCAAAAAGCCGAATACCCCGAAGGCGCCGACAACGCAAGGGCGTTTGCAGGGTCTTCTCCGTGGAACAATGGCGCCGGCCCGGCGCATCCAAACCGCCCATCAGCGCGCTGTCCCAACCACCTTGGCCGCGCCGTCGCTCCAGATTCTGTCCAGACGAGCCGGCAAATCCCCGAAAAACACGCCGTTTTCCTCTGGACCGCTTCTTGGCGGTCATGGCACGGCCCTTGCTCTCCTTTTTTCTGGCCAGGCCGGAGAAGGGTAGCGTGAAAGGAGGTCAGCCATGTTCGGCCTCAGGCGCAGGATGGATGCGCCGCCGGCCCTTTTGAGGACCGAATGGCGCCCGCTCAAGATGTTGGAAGGCCTGGAGGAGTGGTTCGACCGCTTCATGGAGGGGCTGCCCGAGGAGGGCCGTCTCGGCGCCTTCTGGAAGACCACGACGGAGGAACTGGACAGGAAGTGGTCTACCGGATGGAGTTGCCCGGCTTTGAAGCGAAGGAGGTCGAGGTTCGGCTCGTCGACCACATGCTCGTGGTCGAGGCGAAGACGGCTGCCGCCCCCGAAAAGAAGGAGGAGGCGCCCAGCCGCTACTATCGCCGCGAGATCGAACTGCCGGCCAGGCTGGATGCGGCCAAGGTTGAGGCCGTCTATCGCAACGGCATGTTGGAGGTTCACGTGCCCAGACTGCCGGAAGTCGAAGGCCGCCGCATCGAGGTGAAAACCTGAATCGGCGCGTCCTGACCCGGTGGCTTGGCTCCGGCTCCGTGAGAGCCGGATTGCGTGGATCGAGTGGGGTGTGTCCAGCGCGTGCCCTTGTCAGGCGCCCCGGAGGCGTGCCCGCGGCACGTTCGAACGCGCCCCAAGAAGCTGCCGGCTCGCTGTCAGTGACCGAGTGCCGGATGAGCAGGCCGGCAGCTTGCATTTACGTTTCAGGAGGCCCATGATGATCCGCACCATTCTAGTGCCCCTGGATGGCTCGGCGTTTGGCGAGCAGGCGTTGCCGCTCGCTCTCAGCCTCGCCCGGCGGGCGAAGGCCCACGTTGAACTGCTGCATGTGCACACGCCCGTGCAGGAATACTCCGAAATGCTCCTCTTCGATGTTCCGCTCGACACGAAGATCCGCAAGCAGGAGAAGCGGTACCTGGAGAGCATGATTCAGAAGGTGAACAAGACCGGCGTCGCGCCAACGATGGCGCTCAAGGATGGAAACGTCCCCGACGTCATCAACGAGCACGCCCTGGCCAGCGGCGCGGACCTGGTCGTGATGACGACTCACGCGCGTGGACCCATGGGCCGCTTCTGGCTCGGCAGCGTCGCCGACCGGCTCATCCGGGAGATGACCGTCCCGGTGCTCTTCGCGCATCCGCGCGAGGCGCCCGAGGTCAAGCTCGACCAGGATGTCCGTTTCCAGAACATCCTGATCCCGCTGGACGGCTCCCCCGCCTGTGAAGGCGTCCTCGGCCCGACCACGGACCTGGCCAGGGTGATGGAGTCGCAGTTCACGCTCGTCCGCGTCATCAAGCCGCTCCTGCCCATGACCGTTCCCATGGGTGTCGGAAGCTTCGGCGAGATGGCTCATCACATGACGCTCGAAGTTGAAACCATGCAGGAAAACATCCGCAAGGATGCCGCCGCCTACCTGGAAACGGTCGCGCAGAAGCTGCGCAAGGACGGCTTCCACGTTACGACGCGCGTCGATGCGGAGGACCAACCGGCCCGCGCCATCCTCAGCATCAAGGGCATGGACCTGGTCGCCATGGAAACGCACGGCCGGCGCGGCCTGTCGCGCTTCTTCCTGGGGAGCGTGGCCGACAAGGTCTTGCGCGGCTCCTCGGCTCCGGTGTTGGTGTGTCGTCCGAAGTAACCCCGCGCGGCGAACGGAGCGTGAGCCTTCCTGGCGGCGCCAAAGAGTGGCGCCTCGGGGTTGATCAGCAGGAGGCTCACCTCCCGTCCGCCCGCTCAACCAAGAAAGCCAGGTGAACCATGACAGCACACACGACGCGGCCCGGCTGCTGGGAGCTCCTGGCCGAAGAGTTGATGACGGAGAACCCGCACTCGATTCGCGAGGACGCGACCGTCGAAGACGCGATCGCTTTTCTCACCGACAAGGGCTATCGCGCCGCGCCGGTGATCGACGAATCGGGCCGGCCGGTGGGCGTGATCAGCCAGTCGGACATCCTGATTCACGACCGCGAGGGGTGCGGCGGCGGCCTGCACGACTTCTACAGCATGGGCAATCTCGATTTCGAGAACCGGTCCAGGGAGGAAACACGCGACGTGCGGGTGCGCGACTTGATGACCCCGGTCGTCTTCCAGGTTCCGCCGGACGCCCCGTTTTCCCGAGTCCTCGAGGAGATGGTGACCCTCAACGTCCATCGCCTCTTCGTGGTCAGCGACGACGGCATCCTGATCGGCGTTATCACCGCTCTGGATGTGCTTCGCCGGCTCTATGAGGAAGCGCGGCGTGAAGCCATCACGACGTAGCCTGGCGCAGCCTGCGGCTGGACTCGAACGAGTCCAGCTGCATGGCCGCGTGTCCAAGCAGAACGTCAACGGAAGAATCGGGTGACGGTGTCGGCGAGGATGATGGCGCCGAGGAGGATGAAAAAGACCAGGAACAGCTTCAGGCCCAGTGGCGCCTTGAAGGTGGGTTCCTGATCGGCGGCCACAGAAACGGTTTCCGGCACATTGGACTGGGTTGATTCATCGATGGGCTCCCGCGGAAGGAAATCTGGCGTGTGCCAAGGCACGCGGGATGCCATGAAACAAGCGCGGCCGGGAGTTGCCACAACTCCTTGGCCGCCAAGAAGAATGGGGCGACGGATTTTCTATCGCCCGAGCGAGAACGGCTGACTCCGCGTCATGGAAGTGTGCGGAAGCGGAGCAGTCGTTGGGCGGTGTTGTCCCGAGCCCCTTTTTTTCTCGCACGGTTCGCGCGGTACGCGGAACAGACGCGCGGCATACGATGACCTCATCGTTCCGCGCGTAACCCTCATGAAAAGGAGGCTCGCCATGGCCCGTTGGCTTGGAGCGGCACTGGTCCTGATCGCGAGCGGCGTGTTTCTTCTCCCCAACGGGTCTGCCGGCCCGAAAAAGTCTTCGGAATTGGCCAAGATCATGGCCGACAAGCTGAAAAACTCGCAGATTCTGCTCGAAGGATTGGCCCTGGGCGATTTCGACAAGATTACCCGCAGCGCTGAGAAGCTCATTCAGCTGAGCAAGACCGCGGAATGGATGGTCTTCAAGACGCCGCGCTATGAAGTCCACACCAACGAGTTCCGCCGCGCCGCTGAAGTGATTCTCCAGAAGGCACAGGCCAAGAACCTCGACGGCGTCGCCTATGGTTACGTCGACCTCACGATGACTTGCGTGCGCTGCCATGCCTACGTTCGCGAGGCGCGTGACACCTCGACGGCGCCGCCTATCGCCCGGCGCTGACCCACTGGGACAGTACGGAGGCTCGACGCGGTGGCTGAGAGAAGTCTCCATCCAAGCGCGCCGAGCCACTATCCCATCGACATTCGCACATTCCCGTGGCTTTGCAACGCAAAAGGGGACCGTCCCTTTCGACCTGGCAAAAGAGCCGGTTTTTCGCTCGAGCGAAAGGGGCAGTCCCCTTTTGCGTTGCAAAGCCCATTCCCGATTCCCGCATTCCCGTCTAGCCTCTTGCCTTTCTGTGCCAGATCGGTTCCAATGTCCTAAGACCCTCTGCCGACGCTCCTGCCTCCCTGTTCCTCCCTCCTTCCTCCCGCCACCCGGAGTTGGGGAATGTCTTTGAAGCTTGCTCTGCCCGCCTTCTTCCTCCTTATTCCCTGCGGCGCCTCCGCCGGCGACAAGCCGTTGCGCCAGGTCATCGACGAGGAGATCGATGCCGTCTGGAAGAAAGAGAAGATCACGCCGGCCGGCCCGGCTGCCGACACCGTTTTCCTGCGCCGCATCTATCTTGACCTGCTCGGCGTCGTGCCCAGTTTCGATGAAACCACCCGTTTCCTGAACGATACGGATCCGGAAAAACGGGCGAAACTAGTCGACAAGCTGCTCGACGACCCGCGCTACGCCGACGAGCAATCGCATGTCTGGGATCTCGTCCTCTTCGGTCGGCATCCCGAGGGGTACGAAGCGACGCGCAAGCGCGAAGACTTCAAGAACTGGCTCAAAGAGCAGTTCGCCAAGAACGAGCCCTATGATCGGCTGGTCCGCAACCTGCTCATGGGAGAGCAGGAGGGGACGGAGCTCTATTACGTGCAGTTCCGCAATCAGCCGGAAGAGGCGACCGTCGCCGTGACGCGCGTTTTCCTCGGCACGCAGCTGCAATGCGCCCGCTGCCACGATCACCCGTTCGAGAACTGGACGCAGAAAGACTTCTTCGGCATGACCGGCTTTTTCGTCCGTCTCGTCGTCCTCGATCCGGTCGCGGGAAAAGGCAAAGGCAAGGGGCATTACCGCATCGCCGAAAAGAGCACCGGCGAGGTCCTGTTCAGCGGCTCCGTCAAGGAAACGCGGCCCGGCAAGAAGGGGGACCCGGTGCCCGCGAAGTTTCTGGGCGGCGATCTGCTCGCCGAGCCGGCGCCCGCCAAGGGCTTCAAGGAGCCGGATTTCAAAGGGAGCGGCCCGCTCCCCAAGCCCGCCTTCTCGCGAAAGGAAAAGTTGGTCGACTGGCTCACTGCGGCTGACAATCCCTACTTCGCCCGGGCCGTCGCCAACCGCGTCTGGGCCCAGTTCATGGGACGCGGCCTCGTGCATCCGGTTGACGACCTGAAGGACAAGACGCCGGCCAGTCATCCGGCCCTGATGCGGGCTTTGACGGATTATCTTGTCCACAACAAGTTCAACCTCAAGTGGTACATCCGCGAGGTGGTCAACAGTAAGACCTATCAGCTCGGCGACACCGGCGCTGTGACCGTCGCGCTGCCCGAGAAGTTCGAGCGCGCCCGCATCCGCCCCTTAAGCGCCGAGGAATTGATGGCCGCTCTGAAGGCGGCCACCGCCAGCGACGACAAGGTCTGGAAAGACAACGCCGGCGTCGAATACATGACGCGTTACTTCGGCGAGCCGGTCGACGGCCAAGGGAGCTTCCAAGGTAGCCTCGCCGAGCATTTGTTCCTGAACAACGCCAGCCATATTCGCCAGCTGGTGCAGCCGCGCAAGGGGAACCTGGCGGAGACGCTGCTGAAGTCCAAAGAAAGCTGGGAAGAGAAGGTGGACCGGATGTTCCTTTCGATTCTGAGCCGACCGCCGACGCCGCGCGAGAAGGAGCGATTCGTCAAGCATCTGAGCGGCGATAGCAAGATGGCGCCGGCACTGTTGGAAGAGGCGCTGTGGACGCTGGTGAGTTGTTCCGAGTTTCGATTCAACCGTTAGTCTTCGTTTAGCCCCGGTTCGCAGAACCGGGGCGGTCCTCGTCCCAAGTCAGCAAGGGGTGGCCGACCGATGCTTCCGAACACCCGCCACGAACACATCTCCCGCCGCGGCTTCCTCAAGGGAACGCTGGTCACCGGCGCGGGGCTCGCCGTCGCCAACTGGGGCGGGCTGACCTCCTCGCAGACCATCGCCGCCGAAGCCGCCCGCGCCGGCAAGCGCTGCATCCTCCTCTGGGCCAATGGCGGCGCCAGTCAGATCGATACGTTCGACATGAAGCCTGGCCGGCGCACCGGTGGTCCGTTCCGCCCGATCGCGACCAACGTCCCCGGCACGCAGATCTGCGAGTATTTGCCGCGCCTCGCCCGCATGACCGACAAGCTCGCCATCATCCGCAGCATGCGCACGCAGTCGCCGGACCATCCGGACGGCATCTACCACATGCACACCTGCTACCAGATGCGCGAGCGCATCCCGCATCCCGAGATCGGCGCCATGATCGCCAAGTTCGTCGGCAATCCGGACGCCGACCTGCCCAGCTTCGTCCGCATGGGGCCGGCCGGCAACGGCGGCGCCGGCTTCCTCGGCCCGCGCTAC
Organism: Gemmataceae bacterium; assembly: GCA_046350295.1. Taxonomy (GTDB): domain Bacteria; phylum Planctomycetota; class Planctomycetia; order Gemmatales; family Gemmataceae; genus JAXMAR01. Next base: position 20,265 of record JAXMAR010000013.1, on the reverse strand, counting down.
GAGCCGTTCAGCGTCGACCGCAACGGCCGCCTCCCCTACTTCACCGAGCCTTACGTCACCCCGGCCGCGCGCGATCGCCGCGGCGAACTCCTGCGTTTCATGGAAGACGGTTTCGCCGAGACGCATCGCGGCGACCCCTTCGCGTCCCATCGGACCGCCGAAGAACGGATGTGGCGCATGCTCCGCGCCCGCTCCGCCTTTGACATCAGCCGCGACTGGCCGCGCGCCCAGGAACGCTACGGCAACAACGAGTTCGCCCGCGGCTGCTTCCTCGCCTCCAAGCTGGTCGAGGCGGGCGTGCCGTTCGTCGAGGTCGGCCAGGACAACTACGACAGCCACGCCGACAACTTCACCTGTCACAAGGCGAACATGGCGATCCTCGACCCCGCCTGGTCCGGCCTCCTCGCCGACTTGCAGGAACGCGGGCTGCTCGAGAACACTCTCGTCGTATGGATGGGCGAAGTTGGCCGCACGCCCTACATCAACAACCGCGCCGGCCGCGACCATTTCATCCGCGCCTGGACCATCGTCCTCGCCGGCGGCGGCATTCGCGGCGGCCAGGTCTATGGCGCCACCGATGCCGACGGCCGCGAAGTACGCGACAACCCTGTCAGCGAAGGGGACCTGTTCGCGACCATCTACACGGCGCTCGGCATCAATCCGCGCGCGCGTCACTATGTCGGCACGCGACCGATCTGGGCGACGCCGGAGGGATCGCGTCCGATTCGCGAACTCCTACGGGCGTAGGACTTTGCAAACGCAGAAGCGATTCCTTTCGCTTGGCGACGGCTTCCGTCCCAGTGCAAAAACCGCGGACGCGGTCACCTGTCCCGGTTCTTTGTTCGGTCGTTTTCTGTATAAATAGTAATGGGCGCCGTCATCCGCGCGGGAACATGCCCTCCCGTCCAGGAAACCGAACGCACAACTGAGCTTCATCCGCAGCGCCGTGCGCGGGCCAAGGGCCCGCGCACGGAGGCGGCGTCACCCACGCTCTCACCTTGTGACGGGGCGAATGGCCGGCGAAGACACCACCATAGAAACCCTGCACGCCGAGATCGCGGCCCTCAAGGCCCGCTTGGCGCGCGGACGAAGCGTTGGCCGAGGCGCGGCGCACGCCGCCGCCTGTCGATGCCGCGGAGCTGGCCCGAGTGGGCGCGGAGTTGAACCGCGCCATCTCCGATCTCACCTCGATGTACGTCTACGCGGCCACCCTGCACGCGGACGGCGCCGTCGCGATGGAGTGGGTGGCGGGCGCCTTCGAGCGGATCACCAGCTACACGCTGGAGGAAATCAACGCACGCGGGTGGCCGGCCGTGGTCCACCCGGAGGATCTCCCCCGCGCGGCGGAGTTCATCCCCGCGCTCAAGACCAATGGCAGCGCATCCCTGGAATTCCGGCTCTTGAAGAAGACGGGGCAGATCTGCTGGCTCCGGGCCTTTGCGCGGCCCGAATGGGACCCGCAACACGAGCGTGCCGTGCGCATCCTGGGCGCGGTGCAGGACATCACCGAACACAAACAGGCGGAAGCGGAACTGCGCGCCCGCCAACAGGTGTTGCAGACCATCTTCGACCATGTGCCCGTCATGATCGTTTTTTCCGACGAGCGCGGCCGCATCTCGATGGCCAACCGATTCTTCGAACGATTGACGGGCTGGCCGGTGGAGGAGGCGCTTACGCGCGACATGTTGGAAGAGCTGTACCCGGGGGAGGAAGGGCGACGGGTGTTCGCCTTTATCCGCAATCCCCCTGCCACGTGGGGCGACTTCCGCTTGCGCACCCGCGACGGGCGCTTCCTCGATACCTTGTGGGCGAACGTCCTCCTGGAGGACGGGACGAGCATCGGCATCGGCCTGGACGTGACCGAGCGGCGCCGCGCCGAAGCGGAGCGCGAACGCCTGCTCCGGGAAGTCGTCGCGAGCAGAGAACAGATGGCCGACCTGCCGCGCCGCCTCGTCGAGGCGCAGGAGACGGAGCGGCGCGGCCTCGCGCGTGAGCTGCACGACGAGATCGGCCAGATTCTGACCACGGTCCACCTCAGCCTGGAGGCGCTCAAAGGCAAGGTCGAGCCGTCGGCCTGGCCGCGGCTGGACGAGAGCCTTCATGTCGTGAACAGAGCCATCGAGCAGGTGCGCGATCTGTCCCTCAATCTGCGGCCCGCCTCTCTCGATCTCCTCGGTCTGGAGCCGGCGCTGCGCGCCTTCGTGAGCCGGCAGGTGGCGCACGCCGGACTGACGCTGGAATTCGTCGGCTCCCTGGCGGGGAAACGGCCGCCGCCCGCGCTAGAGCTGGTCGCCTTCCGGCTGGTGCAGGAAGCGGTGACCAATGTGCTGCGTCATTCCAAGGCGACGCACTGCCGCGTGGAGATCGGCGTTGGGGACGCGGAACTCTACGTGCGGGTGACCGACAACGGCGTCGGCTTTGACGTCTCGGCGATGCGCCGCCGCGCCCAGGGGGGGGACGGCTTCGGTTTGCTCAGCATGACCGAACGCGTTCAGCTCGTGGGCGGGCGCATCCACATTGATTCGACGCCCGGTCGAGGCGCCGCCATCCACGCTTTTTTTCCTTGGCCGCAGGCGCGCGAAGCCGCGCCAAAATGGTGACCGATGAGGCCGATTCGCGTCTTGCTTGCCGACGATCATGACCTGTTCCGCGCCGGCGTGCGCTCGCTCCTCGAAGACTTCGACGGTATCGAGGTCGTCGCCGAGGCGGGAGATGGCCGGGAGGCGCTGCGCCTGATCGCCGAGCAACGGCCCGATGTGGTCCTGATGGATTTGATGATGCCGGGGCTCAACGGTCTGGAGGCGACTGCCCGCATCGCCAAGGAGTATCGCGGCGTTCGCGTCCTCGTCCTGTCGATGAACGCCGCGGAGGAATTCGTGCTGCCGGCCCTGCGCGCCGGCGCCAGCGGCTATCTGCTCAAGAACGTGCGCCCCGCCGAACTGGAGCAGGCGATTCGAGCCGTGGCACGCGGCGAAACCTACGTCAGCTCGGCCGTCGAGGGGCATCTCATCGAGGACTTGCGGCGGCGCGGGCCCGAGGAGGCTGACTCGCTGGCGCGGCTCAGCCCCCGGCAACGCGAGGTCCTCCAGCTGATCGCCGAGGGCAACAGCAGCAAAGAGATCGCGAGCCGTCTGGGCGTGAGCGTGAAGACGGTGGAAACCTACCGGGCCCAGATGATGGAGGCCCTCGACATCCACGATATCGCCAGCCTCACACGATATGCGATCCGCAAAGGCCTGATCAGCCCGGACGCCTAAACCCACCGGGGCATTTCAACGAAAGGGTTTGACTCCTTCCGGGACCACCAGGAATTATCGAGCGGCAGAGCGGGGGGCAGGCCCTCTTTCGTTCCAATGCCCCCTCAGGGTTTTTCCCACCCTTCTTCGGGGTTTTTCCGAGTCCCCCCGAATCCCTATTGCGCACACAATCTTCTTAGAAGATCCCTCAATCTCTCCTGAGGTCTGCCCGTGCACACTGTCAGTGACAAGTCCATTCGCTTCGTGTTCGACCTCGATTCGGACCAAGCCCGTGAACGCTGGGAGCTGCTCACCGCGCGTGAGCGGCAGGTGGCCGAGAAGATCGCCCTCGACCATTCCAATCGCGAAATTGCCGAAGCCCTCGGCATCAGCCCGAAGACGCTGGACATTCACCGGGCGAACGTGAAGAAGAAACTGGACGCGAAGACCGCCGCCGGAGTCGCACGCACCTTCTTCGCGGTGCGAGTCGCGGGACGCTAGGCCGTCCTGGACTTCTCAGGCAATCGCCGGCAGCTTTCGCTATTTCGGCGCGGCGCCCAGGGGCCGCAACTCCTCGGTGGGCGCCACCCGTTTCAGCAGGGCGACCTCGTCCTCGGTCAGCGTCACGCTGGGCATGCGCGTGAAGGCGCTCTCGGTTTCCGTGCCGTTGATGATGCGCTGCTTGAAGAACCGCCCCGCCGCGGCCAGTTTCTCGGCTCTCTCCAGGTCTGCCGGCTTCGGTTTGTGGATAACCTTTTCGAGCACCACGCCGCCACCGGCCGGTGGAACGTCGCCCCCGTCAAACACCGCCGGGCGCATCTCTCCCGGAACTACCTCCCGTACCGCCGGTCCGTAGGCCGGCACATCATCCGAATCGATCACGACAGTCCGCTGCGCAATCCAGCCACTGCCGCAATAAGGGCAAACCGGGACCGAGGGCGCCGTCCACGGCAACGTGCGGCCACAGTGGGTACACCAGCTTTGCACGGCGATGGACTGCCCACGCGCCGTGGGGAGCAGCGGTTCCGCAATGCCGGCAGCCGAGACCAGTGCGACGAGAAGAAGTCGCTGAACCATGGCGTATTCCCTCCGGTGTTTCAACAATCGCCGTAAATCTAAGCAAAGAACGTGCCGTTTTTCTCGCGCAAGCCGGCGCAACCGGGGTCGTTCGCGGGATTTTCCGCTTTACTCCCGCCGGTCCGCCGTCGAGAATAGAAGCGTTACCATCCGGTGGACGCCCGTCCGCCATGGCGTCTGGGGGGATTCGCCATGCTCTCTATCGGTAAGACCACCACGCGTACCTGTCAGGGGATGACGCGCCGCGAGATCCTGCAAGTCGGCGGCCTCGGCTTCCTCGGCCTCACGCTCGCCGACTGGTTCGGCGCCAGGACAGCCGCCCAGACCACGGCGAGCAGCCGCGATCCGGCCTGCATCTTCATCTTCCTTTCCGGCGGGCCGAGTCACTTCGAGACCTTCGATCCCAAGCCCGCCGCTCCCGTCGACATCCGCGGGCCGTACGGCACGATCCCGACCAGCGCCTCGGGCATCCGCATCAGCGAGCTGTTGCCGCAGATCGCCGAGCACATGGACAAGTGCGCCCTGGTCCGCTCGATGACGAGCCGGGCCGGCGACCACTCCGGCACATTCATGGTATCCGGCGGCCATCGCTCCAACGCCTCCATCGGCGCCGTTCTTCAGCAGATGAAGGGGGCGACGCGCACCGGCGTGCCCCCCTTCGTGCACGTCGGCGCTCCCGGCTATCTTCCCGGCGGTGGAACGCTGGGGACCACGTACAATCCGCTCCTGGTCGCCGATCCATCGCGGACTGTCTCCCTGCCCGAGTTCACGCTCAACGCCGCCGTCACGCCGAGCCGCTTCGGCGATCGCCGCGAGTTGCTTCGCGCCGTTGACGGCGTCCGCGCCGCCATGCGCGATAACCCAAGCGTCAACGACATGGACGCCAACTATCAGCGGGCCGTCGACCTCTTGACCAGCGACCGCATCCGCTCCGCCTTCGACGTGGGTCTCGAAGACGAGCGGATCCGCCGTCGCTACGGCGGCAGCATCTTCGGTCAGTCCTGCCTCTTGGCGCGCCGCCTCGTCGAGGCCGGCTCGCGCTTCATCCAGGTCAACTGGTATGGCGAACCCGCCTGGCACGGCTGGGACGTCCACGGCGCCGACCTGCCCGGCCTCGTCCGCATGGAATCCCCCCTCTGCCCGCGCCTCGATCAGAGCCTCTCCGCCCTGCTCGACGACCTGCACCGCCGCGGCCTGCTCTCCTCGACACTCGTCGTCGTCACCGGTGAGTTCGGCCGCACCCCGCGCATCAATCAATACGGTGGCCGCGATCACTGGCCGCAATGCTTCTCCGTGCTCCTGGCCGGCTGCGGTGTCCCAGGCGGCACGGTCATCGGCGCCAGCGACAACCACGGCGCGCTGCCCGCGGTTCGACCCGTCAGCGTCCCTGAGCTAGCCGCCACCGTCTATCGCCTGATGGGCATCAACACCAATACCGACCTGCGCATCCGCCCGTTCATCGGCGACGCGGCGCCGCTGCCGGAGGTGATTTGATTTCTGTTTAGAGGCTGTTTCAAAACGGGGACTGTCCCTCTCGTTTTGTCAGATTACCCAGTTTTCCGGGCGATGGTAAAGGGACAGTCCCCGTTTTGAAACAGCCTCTTAGCGCTCGCGCGACGTCAGAACAACGCCACTATCCGTACTGGCCAACTCAAAAACGGTTGGCCAGTACGGAGAACGAACATAAGGTCATCCCCGCCAGTGGATTACGCTCCTGGCGCGGTCGTATTGGTTCAATTCAGCCCTCGGCCCGGCCTCGCAACGGACCTTGACAGCCATGAAAAAAATACTCCTCCCCCTTTTGCTCGCCGTTTCCGTCAACACACTCCCCGCACAGGAGCCCAAGTCCAGGCTCCTGATCACCTTCGCCTCTTATCGCGACCGGGCCAAGCATTCCAACATCTTCTTCTACGAGCACGACGGCGTCGCCACCGGCAAGATCATCGACAACGTTAGCACGCCGCGCAACGTCGCGACCGCCGAGGGCCACCCCTGGCTCACCGCCGACGCCCGCTTCTGCGCCTACACTTTCGAGTTGGAGAACAAGACCTCGCGCATCAACTTCTGGGACCGGACCGAAAAGAAGCTGATCGAACTGCCCGTCATCAACGACTCCCCCAACGCCATCTTCTCCCCCTCCATGTCGGCCGACGGCAATCTCATCGCCTTCACCGCCCTCACCCGTCCCAAGGGCGCCGGGGCCGGTTATCACGTCTACCTCTACGACCGGACCGCCAAGACGATGCTCGATCTCCCCGGCCTCAACAGCCCGGTCGCCGAGGACCGGATGGCAAAGATCTCCGGCGACGGCCGGTTCATCGTCTTCATCTCCAACCGCAAGGGAGGCGTCGGCCTGACCGACATCTATCTCTACGACCGCAAGGAAGCCAAGCTCGTCGACCTGCCCGGCCTCAACTCGCCGAACACCGACACCGAGCCCGCCCTCAATCACGACGGCAGCCTGATCGCCTTCGCCTCCGACCGCAAGGGGGGCATGGGCGGCCGGGACATCTACCTCTACGATCGCAAGGCGGCCAAGCTCATCGATCTCCCCGGCCTCAACAGCGAGGACCAGGAGCACATGCCCGCTCTCAGCCCGGACGGCCGCTATCTCGCCTTCGTCTCCGAACGCTTCGGCGGCGAAGGCCAGCGCGACATCTACCTCTACGATCGCAAGACCGCCAAGCTGCTGGCGACGGCGGGGCTCAACTCCAAGGCGGAAGACTTCGATCCGCAGGTGATTCAGTTGAAGGGCGAATAGCGCTTTGGAGTGCGGCAATTCATTGCCGCTTTTGAAGGAAGCGACCTACTGCAGGACTCAAATACGCATCTCACGTCTCGTAGAATAGTGATGTGAACGAAGTCCGCATCCCTCTGTCGACACTGTTCGATCAACCCGCCCCCGCCAACGGCGTCATCCCCACCTGCGCCACCAAGCTTACGCTCGCCCACGCCCTCGCCCGCCTCGATCGTGACGCCGCCCACGGCTACTGCGACACCGGCCGCTACCGCCCGCCCTTCTACGTCTGGGGCGAAGGCCCGCCGCTTGTTTTCATCCCCGGCCTCGCGGACGACCGGCTCTCCTTCGCTCTCGTCATTTCGCGGCTGTCACAGCATTTCTGCTGCGTCGCCTACGATCTGCCGGGCGGCAAGGACGACGGCGCCCGCCTGGGACGGCTCCGCCACGCCGACCTCGTCGCCGATCTCTTCGCCCTGCTCGACAGCCTGCGACTGAGCCGCGCCCATCTCTTCGGCTCCTCGTTCGGCTCCACCATCGCCCTGGCCGCGGCCCATGCGCGCCCCGAGCGCGTCGAACGCATCGTCCTCGCCGGCGGCTTCGCGCGGCGGCCGCTCGCTCTGGGCGAGAATGTCCTCACCGCGTTTGCCCGCTACTGGCCCTGGAGCATGGGCGACCTGCCGCTGCGCGACGAGACGCTCAAGCTAGCCCACGGCGGACCGTTTCGCCGCCAGCCTCCGGAAGTGTGGGACTGGTTCCTGACGCGGAGCGGCTCCGCGCCGATGGCCGCCGTCGCGCGGCGGGCGCGCATCCTCAACCGCCTCGATCTGCGCCCCATCCTGCCCGCCATCCGCCACCCGGTGATGATGATCTGCGGCGACCGCGACCCCCTCGTCGGCAAGGACTGCGAGGCGGAGCTATTGCACGGATTGCCGCATGTGTCCCGGGCCGAGATCGAGGACTGCGGCCACATGCCCCAGTTCACGCACCCGGAGATTCTCGCCGAGATCATCGAGCGCTACCTGGGCGTGAAGGACGGCTGCTCAGCGCCGGATACTCTTCGCTGACGCCGCCTCCCGGGTGAACCGTGAGATAATAGCCTCCTTTGGCAATTTGTTGGCGATGCGCCTCTTCCGCCAGTCGCAGTTCCGCGTCCAGAAACTCCCCAAACCCCGAGGCGATCTCTTGAGGCGCCGGCTCTTGCTCGACGTATTGGAAGATGGGACTATCGGCGCCACCTGCCCCAATGAAATACGTAAACGTGTACCCTTGATGGAAGAGAAAAACGATAGCCTTTTCGGGTACCACAAGGATTGGGTCAGCCGCTTGCATGAGGTGAAGGGCGTCGTTTCGGAACGCCGAAAAATCCTCAATACCGGCCAGGTCGCTACCGCGGAAGAGGTCGCCGCAAGCTCTGCCCATTTCCAGCAGGTAGGTTCGAAATAGCTCCGGGAACTGCACGGCGTAACGTTCCTCCGCGTCGCGCACCTCGCGTTCCGAAAAGCCAGCGAACGTCGTCATCCTCCGTTGATACGCCTCAGCCAACGCCGGTGGAGTGTCCTTGAAGACGTAGGGCGGACGGTCCGCCATCGCGATCAGGCGTCGCTTGACTTCGGAAATGACTTTTGCAGGGTTCACCGTTTTCCTCGACCACGTTCGCCTACTTCCGCCCCCGCTTCAACCAATGCTCGAAAAACAGACAAAGAACCTCATTCGACTCCTCCGTCGGCGTATGCATCGGCCGGTTCGTCATCGCCACCCGGTTCTCGAAACCGAGCAAACGGTTGACGGCACGCGCGTGGTTCAGCGCCTTCCAGCGCTCGGCATGGTCTTCCGAGCCGCCGGAGACGAGGAACGGCCGCGGCGCCATCAGAGCGTGCAATTCGTGTAGATCGTGCCCGTCCTCGAAGAGCTTCTTGTACGCCCCCGTGCGCGGGTTCTCCTCCTTGGGGATGCCGGGCTTGCGTTCCTTGCCGCGCTCCATGCCGAGGTACCACCGGTCCCAGTAGTTGACGTTGGAGCGCTTCTCGTCGAAGACGATGCCGGGATCGGACCAGACGGCGCAGGCGTAGCGGTCGTAGAGGCAGGAGGCGAACATCGCCCACTTGCCACCGTAAGAGTGGCCGACGATGCCGATGCGGCGTGCGTCGACGAACGTCAGTGTCGCGAGCAGGTTGTAGAGGTTGGCGGCGACGTAAGCGTGAAACGAAAGGGGCTGGAGCTGCGCCTTGTCCTTGCTCGGATAGTAGCTTTCGGGCGGGCTGCCGACCGAGAGGGTGACGAAGCCGCGCTGGGCCAGTTGCCAGGCGAAGTCGAGCATCTTGTTCTTGCCTTCGCCGATGCCGGTCTTCGCCTCATAGAAGACGACGACCACGGCGGGGAATGGGCCGTCGCCGTCGGGAACGAGGAGGTAGGCGTCGTCGGTGAAGAGGCCGGGCGCGATCTCGATCTTGACGTGGTGTTGCGTGACATTGCCGCGCCGCGTCTTGTCGAGGTACTTGATCCCCGGCTTCTCGACAAGGGGCGGCCAGGGACCCATGGCGTCGTGCCAGGTCTTGAGGATTTCCTTGCGACGCTTGCTCCAGGCCATCGGCGATCTGACAGGGGAACCGTCGTCGAACTTGAGCGGCGAGCGGTAAGCGCCCAGGTCGCCCGCGAGTTCCTTGGGCGGCGTGAAGTACGGGGCGAGGCGCTCGGAGAGCGCCGGTTCGCCGTTGGACGCCGGCGTCGAGAACCAGAGAACCGTCAATGAAATAGCAAGGCCGAGTTTTGACGTGTGCATGAACAACTCTCTTTCAGAGAAAGCGACGACCGCCTGGACTCCGACGGAGTCCCAGAGATTAGCATTTCTACGCGGCGACAGCCATCGGGCTTCGACCCCGGCTGGGGTCGCAGAGCCGACTCGCCACGCTCGTTCTGCGACCCCTATCGGGGTCGATCGCTCGCCGGTTACGTCACTCCCCGGCGGTGTCGCTGCGCTCAACCGCCGGCTAATGTCTCCAACCCCTACCGGGGTCGTCTTGGTAAGCGGCTCCTTCAGACTAACCGGGGTTGTCCCTGGCAAGCGGCTCCGTCCAGGCCAATCGCGCCGACCTCCCGGGTCGTCCTGGCAAGCGTCTCCTTCGTTTTCCAAGAGCCTGACGCGGTCCTTCGGTCTCCAAAGGCGGCGCGACGTCGCTTTTTCCTGTCGGCCAACCGCCATCCGCGTTATACTCGCAAAGAACTCGAACTTCACGGCAAAACCATGCGCTTTCCAGCATTCTCCGTTATCCTCGCTACCTTCTTGGTCCACGACCTCGCCGCCCAGGAAACGCGAGCCAAATACGATGACATCCGTCCCGTTCTCGCCAAACATTGCTTCGCCTGCCACGGCGCCGTCAAACCCAAGGGGGACCTGCGCCTCGATACGCTCAAGCCCGATTTCGCCGACCCCGCCGCCCGCGAGCGCTGGCAGCGCGTCCTTGAGCGCATCGAGTCGGGCGAGATGCCGCCCAAGGCGAAGCCGCGCCCCGATGCGAGGGAAGTCAGGGTCGTCGCCGCCTGGATCGAGGCCGGCGAGGAAAAAGCGCGGCGAACGGAGGGCCGCGTCGTCCTGCGCCGCCTCAACCGCGTCGAGTACGAGAACACGCTCCGCGATCTCCTCGGCGTCGAGGTCGACGTGCAGGACCTGCTCCCCCTCGATAGCTCGCTGCAGGGTTTCGACAACGTCGGCGAAGCGCTGCACGTCTCCTCCTTCCACATGGAGCGATATCTCGAAGCAGCCGACGTCGCTCTGAACGCCGCCATCGCCAACGCCAAGCAGCCACCGCTTCTCAAGAAGCGTTACTTCCTCAAGGACCAGCACCACCCCAAAACGACGACCGAAAAGGTGTTCCGCAAGGACGGCGACACGCTTGTCCTCTTCAGCTCCTCGCTCTGGAACAACGTCGTCGTCTACCAGTTCTACCCCAGCATCCGCGGCCACTATCGCTTCCGCATCTCAGCCCAAGCCGTGCAAAGCGGCGGCAAGCCGATCGCGCTTCGAGTCCTGGCCGGGCCGATGCTGATGGCGACGAAGAACCATCTCATCGATTTTTTTGACGTTCCCGCCGGCAAAGGAACCGTCATCGATTTCACCGACCGCCTCGAAGCGCGGAGCACGATCGCCGTTCTGCCCTGGGGCCTCACCAACGCGCAGACCGTCGACAAGATCGGCGCCGATAAGTACGCCGGGCCGGGCGTGGCCGTCGACTGGGTGGAGGTCGAAGGGCCGCTGCACGACACCTGGCCGCCGGAGAGCCACCGGCGTCTCTTCGGCGACCTGCCGCAAGGGAACGTGCCGGCGCCGGAAGATCGGTATCGGCTCGAGGTGGTATCGAAGAACCCGGAGGAAGACGCCGCCAAGGTGCTGCGCTCGTTCGCCCGCCGCGCCTTTCGCCGCAAGGTGACCGACGACGACATCAAGCCCTACCTGGGCCTCGTGAAGAACCGGCTCGCCAAGGAGTACTCGTTCGAGAAGGCGCTGCGCGTGGGCTTCAAGGCGATCCTCGCTTCGCCCGATTTCCTCTACATTTCCCTCCCCCCTGGTGGGGGAGGGGTAGGGAGGGGGGGATCGGGCAAACTCGATGATTTCGCCCTCGCCAGCCGGCTCTCCTACTTCCTCTGGTCGACAATGCCGGACGAGGAGCTGCTGTCCCTCGCTGAGCGCGGCGAGCTGACCAACGACAAGACGCTGCGTGCCCAGGTCGAACGCATGCTCAAGTCGCCCAAGGCGGCGGCGCTGACGGACAACTTCACCGGCCAGTGGCTCAGTCTCCGTGACATTGACTCTACCCAGCCGGATCATCTGCTTTACCCCGAGTTCGACGAGCTGCTCAAGTACTCGATGGTGAAGGAGACGCACCTCTTCTTCAGCGAGATGCTCAGAGACGACCTGAGCGTCGCGAACTTCGTCCACGCCGATTTCTCGTTTCTCAACCAGCGGCTCGCCAAACACTACGGTATCCCGGGGATCGACGGCCAGACGATGCGCAAGGTCAAGCTCCCACCCGACAGCCATCGCGGCGGCGTGCTGACCATGGCAAGCGTTCTCAAGGTGACGGCGAACGGCACGTACACCTCGCCGGTCGTGCGCGGCGCCTGGGTGCTCGACCGCATCCTCGGCAAGCCCCCCAGCCCGCCGCCGGAGGGAGTCAGCGCCGTCGAGCCGGACATCCGCGGCGCGACGACGATCCGCGAGCAACTCGCCAAGCACCGCACGCTCCCCGCCTGCGCCGCTTGTCACGTCCGCATCGACCCCCCCGGCTTCGCCCTGGAGAGCTTCGACGTCATCGGTGGCTGGCGCGACCACTACCGCAGCCTCGGCCGCGGCGAACCGGTCACGGTCGATGGCCGCCGCATGCCGTATCACAAGGGACTGAAAGTCGACCCCTCGGACGTGCTGCCCGACGGCCGGCGCTTCGCGAACATCGACGAGCTGAAGAAGCTCCTGCTCGAAGACAAGGAGCAAATCGCCCGGAACCTGACCGAGCGGTTATTGACCTACGCGACCGGAGCGCCGACGCGGCCGGCGGACCGGGCGCAGGTGGAGGCCATTCTGGAGCGTGCCCGCGCGCGCGATTTTGGGTTGCGGAGTCTAGTGCATGCGGTGGTGCAAAGCGAGGCGTTTCGCAGCAAGTAGATGTCGCAGCGGCCGCCGACTAACCCAGCTGGCAAACATAGTTGCCGTGTGGCACAATGAGGACGATAGCAGCCGGTAGCGCCGTTAGGATGAGGGGTGTCTTCATGAACTTCCTGGACTATCTCAAATCACAGGGCGCCCTTTCGGAAGAGAACCTCAAGCCCCCCAAGGTGCATGACTGGGTTCGCCAATTCCTCGAGGCTCACCCCATCGAGGAACAGGAAAAGGAGTTGCTCCAAGAGATGTCGCGCGAGCGCTGGGTCGACGCCGATCAGGTAATCGAGGAGTTGGAACGCGCGGGATAGGCGAGGCGCCCCTCATGTCGCAGCCCGGGAATGGCAAGCCATTGTCGTATCGGGTCGTGCTGTCCGGCACGCTGCAAGAAAGAACGCACGAGTTGCATGAACGTGCTCGCTTGCTGGGCTTGGCTGATGATTTTCTCGCAAGCCTCAAGGCGCTCGTGACAAGACTCAAAGCCTCGCCGCAAGAGGTCGGCGAACCGCTCTACCGTGCGGCAGCGCTCGGCATGATCATTCACGCGGTGATAAGGCCTCCGCTCGTCATGCATTTCGCCATCCATGAAACGCTGCCGATTGTGTGGATCACGAAGCTGGATCTTCTCTGAAGGCCGTCGCGAAAAAGGCCAATCAAGAGCTAGCGAGCGCCTTCGCATTTCAGTATCTCGGTGTGTGTGCAACAAACGAAATGAATCCGGAGCGATCATGACAAACCGGCTGCGCGTCGCCACCTGCATCGGCCTGGCTCTTTGCCTCGCCCACACTGTTCCCGCCCCGGCTCAGGCGCCCGGCGTGCCGTACAACCCCTACACCGCCAAGCCGGCGGCGCCCGCGTTCAACCCGTACACCGGCGCAGGCGCAGGTCGCGGTCCGAACCCGTTCACCGGCGCGAGCGGCTCGCCGCCGATCAACCCGTATACCGGCAAGCCGATGACGATCCCGGACCGGTACAACCCGTTGACCGGTGGGCCAGCCAAGGGGGCCGAACCGCCGTCCGCGGCGCCCGCCGTGCTCGCGCGCAAGGTCCCCATCAGCGGCAAGGCGGGCCCCGGCCTTGACGTTCTCGACGAGGCGATCCTCTCCGTCATGGACCACCATGGCATCCCCGGCGCCGCGCTCGCCATCGCCAAGAATGGCAAGCTCGTCTATGCCAAGGGCTTCGGCTGGGCCGATCTCGCTGCCGGCGCCGCTGTCGAGCCGTTCACGATATTCGGCCTAGCGAGCTGCTCCAAACCGATCACCGCTCTCGCCATCCTGGCCCTGATCGAGCAAGGCAAGCTCAACCTCGACGATCGAGCCTTCGATATCCTCAACCACATCACGGCGCCCCGCGGCGTTCGCGTCGATCCACGCATCGCCACGATCACCATCCGCCAACTCCTCAACCATTCGGGCGGCTGGGATCGCAGCAAGAGTGGCGACCTCATGAACCAGTCGCCGCTGATCGCCCGCCGCCTCGGCGTCCCCATGCCGCTCACGGAAGACCAGTTCCTCTCTTACCTCCTCACCGTGCCGCTCGACTTCAACCCCGGCGCCCAGATGCAGTACTCGAACAACGGCTACATCGCCCTGGGCCGCATCGTCGAGAAGGTGAGCGGCATGAGCTATGAGCGCTTCATCCAGGAGAACATTCTCAAGCCCGCGGGTGTGCGCGCGGTCTACTTGAACCACGGCGCCGGCCGCTACAAGGCGGGAGAGGCGCACAGCTACGTTGCCGGCGCCGCCACGGAGTTGCCGCCGATGGACCTGCGCCTGATCAAAGCGGCAGCAGGGTGGAACGCGTCGGCGGTCGATCTCACGCGACTTCTGACCGCGCTCGACGGCAGCCGCGGCAAGGCGGCTCTTCAAGGAACGACGTTCCAGCAGATGCTCGCCTTGCCGCCGCCGCCGCTGGCGGTGCAAGGAACGGCACGCACCCCGGCCTGGGCTGGCCCACCGCGTTCCTTGGAACCAAAGGGAAGTTCGGTTACTTCCACGACGGCCAGCTATTCGGCATGCGCACGTTCATGAAGCGGTCTGACAAGGGCGTGAACTGGGCGCTCCTTTTCAACGTCGCCATGCAGCCCGATCAGGTCGACGCAGGGTTGCTGCGCCAAGCGGTGGAGGATGTCCGGCGCCGAGTCGAAGCGCTCGGGGAATATCCGGACATCGATCTGTTCGCAGAGTTTTGAACCACCCGCCCCACGCAGTCCACGAAGAGAAACCATGTCCACCGAGCAAGAGCTTCTCCAACTCACGCAGCAGCTCCTCGACAGCATCGCCCGCGCCGACTGGCAGCGTTATCAGGAGTTGTGCGACCCGACGCTCTCCGCCTTCGAGCCGGAGGCGCGCGGCCAGCTCGTCGAGGGGCTCGACTTCCACCATTTCTATTTCAAGCTCGGCGGCGCGCAGGGCGTATTCCAGACCACGATGGCCCGGCCGCACGTTCGCGTCATGGGAGACGCCGCTGTCGTCAGCTATGTGCGCCTGAATCAGCGGCAGGGACCGAACGGGGCCGTGACGAGCGTCATGGAAGAAACGCGCGTGTGGCAGAAGCTGAACGGGCAATGGAAGCACGTACACTTCCATCGCTCGGCGCCCTCCTGAGCCATGTTCCCCGATCAATGGACGGCCCGGAGAAGGATCGGACCCGGTTCGCCACATATTCCAGCAGTGAAGGCGCCGCCCACGTGATCGACGCCGGATCTCCCCGCTCAGGACGATTGGAGGGCTCGGGCGTGGCATACAGCTTTGACGAAGCATGGCGCTCGGCCGCTCTGGCCGGGGAGCCGGCCGCCATTGAAAAGTTGACCGCCGCCGTTCTGGCGCCCCTCTACAGTTTTTGCCTCTACCGCGTCGGCCGCAATCAGCACCTCTGCGAAGAAGTGGTGCAGGAGACGCTGTTCCGCGCGTTGCGTGACCTCAAGAACTACGAGCCGGCGCGGGCGAGCAACAACATCTTCCCTTGGCTGACCGGGCTGGCGCGCAACGAGATCCAGCGCGTGCTCGGGCGGGAGCAATCGGCGGTTTCGCTGCAAGCCCTCTGGTCGAACATGGACCGGGAGCTGACGGCGATCTACGCCAGGATCGAATCGGAGCCGTTCGCGGACGAACTGCTCCAGCGCGAGGAGACGCGCGAGCTGGTGAACGCGACGATGAGCCAGTTGCCGCCCCACTACCGCGAGGCGCTCGAAGGCAAGTACATCGACGGCAAGAGCGTCCGCCAGCTGGCTGATCGTTGGCACGTGTCCGAAAAGGCGGCCGAGTCGCAGCTCACCCGCGCCCGCAAGGCCTTCCGCGCCGTCTTCCTGGCCCTCTCCCACAACATCGAAGCTCAACTGGTGATTTGAAGTTGACAATCCCGTCGCACGCTCGCGCTCCAGCGAACCACAAGACAACCTGAGGCAACCATGCACGATATCGCCGATAAAAACATCGAACGTCTTGTCACCGCCGCCTACCGTCCCGAAGCGCTGGATCCCGGCTTCGTCAAGGAGACGGAGGACAAGCTCCGCGTCTGCGCTCGCGAGCTGGCCCAGGCCCGGCAGCAGACGGACCCCCTGTCGGCGCCGGCGCCCGCCCCCGCGCTGCGCCGCCTCCGCGCCCGCCTCGGCTGGGCGATGACCGCCGCCGCCGTCCTCGCCTGCGTCTATCTGCTCCACCGCGCCGCCAGCCCTCGAGCCACGACGATCCCGGAGCCGGAGCGCCGCTTCAGCGTCGGCGACACCAGGACAACCACTCTTGAAAAGACCACTCGCGCCCGCCTCACGCCCAAGCCGCGCTCCGCCCCGCCGGCCGCGAAGCCGATTCCCAACGGCGAGACCGTCGCCACCAATGCGGGTGAGCGGCGCCGCGTCGTCCTCGAAGACGGCTCGGTCGTCTTCCTCAACCAGCGGACGCAAATCCGGGCCGGCGAGCGCCGTATCGAGCTACAGAAGGGGGAAGTCTACGTGGAGGTCGCGCCACGCGAGCCCGGCTCCGGGGCCACGTTCGAGGTCGTCACGCCGAACCGTACGGTCGCGGCCCTGGGCACCCACTTCGCCGTTCAGGCGGACGAGAAGAAGAGCGGCGTCCTCGTCACGCAGGGACGCGTGAAAGTCTCCGACCTCGACAAGACGCTGATCTCCGGCCAGCAGCTTCGCCATCGGCCTGATCGCATCGCCACCGCCCTGCCACGGCATGGTTTCGACTGACCTGGAAGAACTGATGGCCGCCGCCGAGACGCCGCTCGTCCCGGGGCCGTCCCATTGCGGCGGCGCCCGCCATCGATCCGTTCGGCCAGGAAGTGAGCTTCACGCTGCAAGCACCACATCGACGTCCACATCGAGGATGGCGCCGCCCGCACCAAGCCATCGATCAGGACTTACTTCGGTCAACGAGACCTTGGCTGCTTGGAAGCGGACCTTTCCCCCTGCTGCCGGACGCCTCCTCCGCCTGGCGATGTGGCGTCGAGGACGGCTGGACAGCAGCTTCAACGAAGGGGGCATGGCCGGAGCCGCAAGCATGCCGCCAACGTCTACGAGGAGATCCGCAACCGCCGCGACCGCCCTGCTCGAATGGGTCGACGGCAGCACCTTCAAGATGCGCGTTCTCTCTGCTCGAAGGCCGCAAGGAGAGCGTATCATCCTCAGCTACACCCAAGCGCCTCCCCAGCCTTTACGGCTCCTACCGTTATCGCTTCCCCGCCGGCCACACCATGGACCTGGCGCGACTGGTCGTTCGCGGCCCGCGTTCAGCACGGCCGAGATGCAAGGTCAGTAGCCCGAGCCATCCCGACATGGCGATCGCCTGGCCGGCGGCGACATTGCTCGTGCCGCCTCGGCCCACGCCATCAAGCGCGGCCGAAGGACGCATCCTCGACATCTTCGACGGTTCCGACCCGGAAGCCGCCGTCCGCTTCAACACGGCGATCCATGAGAACGCCGAATACCTGATGCTGCGCTATCGTCCCGAGCTGAAGACCGAGATGCGCGGCTGGCACGCCGCGACTGGGTCATCCTCTTCGAATCGGGGCGCCAACCGCGATCCCCCTCTAGCCCGTACGCAGATCGAAGTCCTTGCCACTTGCTCGACAACGCCGAGCACGATGACACCTTCACCCTCGCCACGGCCAACACGCGTCCACTTCTTCGACAAGGCGCCATGACCGGCGACGAAGAAGAACGTCGACGAAGCGATCGCCTGGCTCGAAACCGCCCACCTGATCGGCGCCCTGGACCTGAACCAGGCGCTCGAAGCGGTTACGCCGGTCTGCAAGACGGCCAGGAACGCCTACCTCGTCCACGTCGGGGCCGGCGTTCCCGCGCTGGGGGAGCGACGCGACGACGTTCTGGCCAAGCGCATTCCGGCCGGCGCCCGCTACGTCGGCATCGGCGTCGGCAAGAAGTGGAACCGCGCCTTCATGAAGCAGGCCGCCGACCGGTCCAACGGTTACTTCACCCAGATTAACCCGGACGAGCCGATCCGCTGGAAGGCCTTCGACCTGCTGGCCACGCTGAACACGCCGCGGCTCATGGATGTCAAGGTCAGCGACCGGTTCGGTAAGCGCGCCTTCCTCACCGAAGCGCTCACGCTGGCCGAGGGCGAAGAACTGTGCGCCATCACCCGCGCCGATGCCAAGCTCGGCGAGAAGCTGCCCCCGAGCGTGCTGATCACCGGCGTCCTCGACGGCAAACCATTCCGCGAGGAGCTGAAAATCAAGGACGCGAAGCCGGGGGCGGATTATCTGCCGCGGACCTGGGCCAAACTGGAGATCGACCGGTTGCTCGCCGAGGGATCGGAGAAGAACCAGGAAGCAATCACGAAGTTGTCCATGGCGATGTACGTGATGTCGCCGTTCACCTCGCTCTTGGTGCTGGAAACGGAGGAGGACTACAAGAAATTCAACGTCGACCGCGGCCGCAAGGATCACTGGGCGATGTACGATTGCCCGCCACGCATGCCGACGGTCTACGAGCCGGACCCGCTGCGGCAGGCCTGGCTCCTGCCCAAGGCGACGGACGGGACCAAGTCGCCGGAGGAGGTGCTTCAGTCGGTGCTAGTTCGGCCGGCCCCGCGCTTTATCACGCTTCCCGGCCGGGATCGCGGCGGCCTCCCGGCGTGCATCAACGGCTTCGTGCTCTGGAGCGGTGTGTACGACGTGTCGTTCGAAGACGACTTCGGCATCGACTTCGGGTTCCAGGCGGCCACCGAATTCCGGCTGGGTGATCTCCGCCGCGAGCCCGCCTTCGATTTCCGCGAGGCCGACCTCGGCAAAGCCCGCTTGGCGACCTGGGACCTGCGCTTCAGCCGTTTTGCCGAGGAGGCGGCGCCGGTCGGACGACGTCTGAGCGATCGGCTCGTCCGCGGCGGCGAGTTAGGCCGGCCGCCCCGTTTCCTGGCGTCGCTGAAGAAAAAGTTGAAGGACGGGAAGAGCGCCGCGCTCAACCTGTTCGACGATTCCGGCAGCATGCTTTGGGGTGAAAGAGCGGGAACCGGGGAGGACTTGCTGCTGAGCAATGAGTGGTTCCACCTGCCACGACTGGCGCACGTGATCCGGCCGAAGCTCCTCTTCAAGGACATGGACGAGCTTGCACTGGATCTGGCGCCACGCGGGCGGCTGGAGGGGCGAATGGCCGGCCGGCGCCTGAAGGGGCTGAGGAAACTCGACGATGTCGCCAACCTCATGGACGGCGTGAGCACTTACCTGGCGCTGAGCCGGCTGGACAACAAAGAGGAGAGGCGCGAGCCCGAGCTGGAAAAGGCGCTACGCATCTACCCGGTCGGAGACCTCGTTGTCGGCTCCGACTGGGAAAACATCAATCTGCTCGAAGCGCTCGCCGAAACGGCCCTGCGCCGCTCTCCCGGTCAGCATCTCATCTTCTCCGGTCCGCGCTTCCAGCGCGACTACCGCCTCTTCGGCGACCTGACCCTCTATGCCCCCGGCTTGAACACGACCTGGGCCGACCTTCAGACTGCCGTCGAGCGCGAGGCGCGAAACGACAAGCCGGTCCCGGTCGGCACGATCGACGACGGCGCGCGCCGCCTCATCGACGCCGCCCGCGCCGCCGGCTGGGAGAAAATCACCATCCCGGCTCACGACAGGATGCCCGCCTTCGACCTTCTTGCCAATGGCGCCGGCCGCTGCCGCTATAGCCGTTCCCTGTCGAGCGGCCTCAAGGAGGAAGTCGTGTGCGACGGCGATCATCTGTGGCATCTCTACGCCGAGATCGGCCTCGCGGCCCGGCGACCGAACAGCCGCCATCACGCCGGCGAACTGACCGGCCTCGTTCCCTGGCTCCTGCCCCTGGTCGAGGACCTGGCCCGCGGCGCGGACGTCAAACTCATCGGCGACAACATCGTCGCCATCGTCCCGCGCCTACCGGCCGCGAAGGAGGGCAAGGACAAGGCGGCAAAGACCTATCAGTTACACCTCGTCTTCGAGCGGGACCGCTTCATCGAGCGCCGTCTGATCGAAATGCCCTCGACCAGGACCGTGCTGCGGACGACGTTCGCCGCCGATGGGACCTGCCGCCTGCTGGACGAGAAGGACAAGACGCTGACCGAGGTCAAGCTCGGCCG
>JAXMAR010000012.1:0-175801 GCA_046350295.1 Gemmataceae bacterium | reverse complement strand
CCGCGCACAGTCTGGTGAACCTTCGATCCAGCGCCGGCCAGCCGATCCCCGCCCTCATCATCCCCGGCAATCACGACCCCGCCGATTCCGCCTCGCTCTGGACCGCGTTTCGCCAGGCCCTCGCCGGCGCCTCCTCCGTCCATCTCCTCCTCTCCGCCGAAGCGGTCGAGCTGATGGACGGCAAGCTCGTCGTCGAGGCTTACCCCTGCCTGACCCGTTTCAGCCCCGAGCCCCCCTGGGCAGCCCGCCTGCCGCGCCGCCCCGGCCCCGCTCGCGTCGTCCTCGCGCACGGCACGCTTCAGGGCGGCCCCGTCCCCGAGGGCGAAACCGACGCCTATCCCTTCACCGAGCGCGACCTCCAGGCGCTCGAAGCCGATTACGTCGCCCTCGGCCATTTCCACGGCCTCTATCCGCCGTGGGGCGATAGCGACGAGTGCCGCCGCGCGTTCTGTTATTGCGGCACGCACGAGCCCGACCAGTTCACCGGCGACGCCGGTTACGCTCTCCTCGCCACCATCCACCCGGGGCAGACGCCGTCCCTGCGCCGTGTCAAGACCGGCAAACGCGACTGGCGCCAGCTCACGCTGCGCGGCTCGGCCGACCTCGACCGGGTCGACCGCCTCCTGGAGGAGATCAAGGCGAGCCCCGAGCCGAGCCGCTTCGTGGTCCGCCTCAAGGTCCGCGGCGGCGCCGACTGGGCCGGCGCCGGCGACCGTCTCGACCGCCTCGAAGCCAGCCTCCGCGCCAACGGCGTCCACACCGAGCGCCGCGGCGCCATCCGCCCCTCGGTCAACCTCGCCGATTTCGACCTGCAAGCCCTCGCCTCCGGCGCCATCAAGGAAGCGCTCCTCGATCTCGCGAAGGAAATGGAGCGGACGACCGACGACGAGCGCCGCGCCCTGCTCGCCGTCGCCCTGCAGCTCGGCCGCGACAAAGTCCAGGATGGGGACCAAGCATGAGGATCCATAGCGTCGAGCTGCGGCACGTGCGAAGGATCGAGTCGCTCAAGCTCGACCTCGGCGCCCCGCTCACCGTCATCGCCGCCCCCAACGGCGCCGGCAAGAGCACGCTGCAGCAGGCCATCCTCGCCGCCCTCTTCTTCAGCCCCAAGGAGGTCCGCGACAGCTTCATCTCCGAGTTCGCCGCCGACAGCGTCCCCACCGTCACCCTCGGCCTCTCCTTCGGCCAGGACGCGGCCGCGGTCTCCCTCAAGCGTTACCTCACCGACGACAAGGGGGAATGGACGGAAGCCGGCGCCCCAACGATCAAAGGCAAGAAGAAGGCCCTCGACAAGGTGCAGGAGACGCTCCCCATCTCCGCCGAGGCCGCCGCCCTTCTCCTCTGGGGCCGGCAAGACGACATGGGCCTCGTCCTCGACGACTTCCCCTCCGACGGCCACTCCCTCCTCACCGCGGCCACCATCCGCGGGGCCGGCCCCGATCCGAAGCAAGTCGTCAAATCGCTTGAAAGAGACCATGACGCCGCCCGCAAGGGCGACCACGGCGGCCAGTTGAAAGGCGCCTTGACGCAGGCGAAGGTCCGAGCCGAAGACCTGCAACAGGAGCTGGAGGACGCGACTGTCATCGAGCAGGCCATCGCCCGCCAGCGCGACCAGCTCGACCTGGCTCGCAAGCGCCGCGACGGGATCAAGGAACAGGAGCGCACCCTTCAATGCGAGGTCCAAAAACTTGAACAACTCGACAAGCTCCTCGCCCCCGCCGTCCAGATGGCCGCAACGCGTGACGACATGGTCAAGACGCAGGCCGAATGGGCCCAGCTCGACGAGGACATGGCCGCCCTCGCCAAGGATCTCGAGACCAAGCAGCGCGAGCGCGACCAGTTGCTCTCCCAGTACCGCTTCGCCCGCGACGAGGAGCTGACGCGCAAGATCGACGCCCTGCGGCAATCGGTGGAAGGCGCGACCAAGGCGCAGGAGGAATACGCCGCCCTCGAATCCCAGCTCGCCGCCAGGAAACGCCCCGATCCCGCCGACGTCAAGGAGTACGAAAAGCTTCAAAACCAGATCACAGCCGCCCGGGACAAGATCGAAGCCACCGGCGTCCGCTTCGAGCTGAGTGCCGACAAGACGCCACGCGTCCTCAAAGTCGCCGAGGACGGCCAACCCGAGCGCGAAATCAAGCTCAATGCCGGCGAGTCGCACAAAGGCATCGCCGGCCGCGTCACCGTCGTTGCCGACGGCCTCACCTTCACCGCCGCCGGTAAGGCCGACGTCCTCCCTCTCAAAGCCGCGGCGCAGACCGCCGAGGAAAGAAGCGAAAAGCTCCTTGCGAAGTTCGACGTGAAGACAATGGCCGCGTTCCTCGCCGCCGCCGAGGAGAAGGCGCAGCTCCAGCGCGACCTGACGGAACAGAAGAGCCGGCTCCGCGACCTTTTAGGGCCTCGGACACTGGATGCTGTCAAAGGCGAGCTGCAGCTAACCCTCGCCGCCCAATCCGACAACAAGCTCACGTTGAGCGATAAGGAAGCGTGGACCGGCAAACGGCTTCACGCCGTCGCTGACCTCAAAGCCTGGAGCGAACGAAAACAGGGCGAGATCCAGCAGGCGAAGGAGAATCTGCGTGTTCTCGAGGAGCGCCGCCCTAACGATGCCGAGCGCAGCCTCCACAAGCGCAACCTCGAGACCACCAGGAACAAGGCCGCCGATCTCGCCGCCGCCTTCACCGGCGCCGACGAATTGCAGCGCGAGCCGAGCGCCCCCCTGCAGAACTATTTCCGCACGACCCTCGCCGCCAAACGCCAGGAACTTGCCCGAATCGCCGCACAACTTCTCGAAGCCGAGAAGAAAGTCGCCGACTGGAGCGGCCAGCTCAAGCAAGTCCAGTCCCACCGCTCCCTGGAAGCGATCAAGGACGACCTCGAAGACGCCAACGAGGCCTTCAAACGCGAATCGCTGCTGCAAGACGCCCGGCTACTCCTCAAGGAACGCATCGAGCAAAAGATGGAAGCCCTCGCGGCCCACGTCCCCGTGGATCTCAGCAAGAAAGTGACCGAGCACCTGGCCGCCCTGACCAGCGGCGCGGGCGGCGAGGTGGTGCTGAGCCCCGAGCTGAAGGTCACGCACGTCAAGGAAAGCGGCCTGGCCAAGCCCTGGGAGCCCAGGCACTTATCGTTCGGCGAGCGCCATCAGGCCGCCCTCGCCGTCAAGGTCGCCGTCGGCCGGGCCCTCGCCGAAACGTGCGGCCCCGTCTTCATCATGCTCGACGACAGCCTTGTCGCCTTCGACCCCACCCGTCGCGCCGCCACCGAGAACTTCCTCCTCGACCTCGCCCGCGACCACAAGCTGCAAATCATCCTCACTACCTGCCACACCGACTGGGCCGCCGACTGGAAGCGCGCCGCCCGGACGACGTCACCCACATCGACCTGTGCGAGCACCGCCGAGTACTACCGTCCGCTCGCCGGCCAGAAGCCGCTTCCCGTGCGCTGACCCCTCTCTTCATCGCGTTCGGCAGAAATGCCTGTCTTTCAGTCGCCCCAGAACCCGAACCACGAAACCAGGGCCTTCATAGAACAAGAACGCACGGCTCTTCACTCCACACTCGCGGAGCGACCATGAACAGGCGTGATTTCCTCGCTGTCGGCGGCGAGCGCGCCGGCCTCGCGGCCACGCGGCAAACCCCGGCGAGAAAGAGCCGTCTTCTACAACGGCATCCGCCTCCCTCCCCCTGGCCGCCCCGGCTCAAGGACTTGACGAATGAGCCGATGCGCGTCCCGTACCTCGCCTCGCCGCCCGCCGTCATCCCCATCGACGTCGGCCGCCAGCTCTTTGGCCGACGACTTCTTGATCGAAGACCGACCTGCGCTTCCGCACCTTCCACCGCCCGGTCTATCACAAGGCGACGCCGGCGCGACCCGATCGCAAATGGGAGCAGACCGAGCAGAACCCTACCGCGATGGTCTTCAGCGACGGCGTCTGGTTCGATCAACCCGGACAGGCTCTTCAAGATGTGGTACATGGGCGGCCACACCCGCGCGACCTGCCTCGCTGTCTCCAAGGACGGCCTCGCCTGAGACAAGCCGGGCGATGTCGTCAAGGGGACCAACATCGTCCACGCGGGAGACCGCGACTCGACCACCGTCTGGCTCGACCTCGCCGACAAGGACGCCGCGAAACGTTTCAAGATGTTGCGCTCGACGCGGCGCGGCGGCGCCTGGGGCCTCGACATGCACGTCTCGCCGGACGGCATCCACTGGAGCAAGCCCGTCCGCAGCGGCGCGTGCGGCGACCGCACCTCCATGTTCTACAACCCGTTTCGCGGTGTCTGGGTCTACGGCCTGCGCTCAACCATCCGAAGCTCGGTCGCACCCGCGACTACTGGGGAAAACGCCGGATTTGATCGCCGGCGCCCGCTGGCGCGAGAACCGACCTGGTGGGTCGGCGCCGACCGCCTCGACACCATCCGCGACGATCTCAAGACCCCCTACCAGCTCTACAACCTCGACGCCGTCGCCTATGAAAACCTGCTCCTTGGCTTTTCTCGATCTGGCGCGGCCAGCCGCGACCGGGCCGGCCCAACGAAGTCTGCATCGGTTTCAGCCGCGACGGCTTCCACTGGGATCGCCCCGACCGCCGCGCTTCTGCCCGTCTCCGAACGGCACGGCGACTGGAACTGGGCCAACGTCCAGTCCGCGGGCGGCGGCTGCCTCGTCGTCGGCGACCTGCTCTACTTCTACGTCAGCGGCCGCGCTGGCGTCAAAGGCTCGCCTCTCTCCAGCGTCACCACCATTCGCGACGCTGCGCGCGACAGCTTCGCCTCGATGGACGCGGGCAAGCCGGCCAGTCCTGACCACCCGCCCGCTCACCTTCCGCGGCCGCCGCCTGTTCGTCAACATCGCTGCGCCCCGAAGGGGAGCTCCGCGTGGAAGTCCTCGACCAGGACGGAAACGTCATCCGCCGTTCACGCGCGACAACTGCACGACCGTCCGCGGCGACCGCCCCTGCACGCGGTCGAATGGAAAGGACTCCAGATCTCGCCGCCGTTCAGGAACGGCCGGTCAAACTCCGCTTCCACCTGAGCGGCGGCAGCCTCTACGCCTTCTGGGTAAGGCCCGGGCGTCGAGGCGAAAACCACGGCTATGTCGCCGCTGGGGGCCGGCATTCACCGGGATGAAAGACACGGTCAGCGCCCGATGAGGAACGAAACTCAGATTGGCCTTAAATATTTCAGCAGTTTTGGCGAGATTGCGGCCAAAATAAATGCCGGGGTCGCCTGCACAAGCGACAAAAACAAAAAAAGCCTCCCGCTCTTTCCTTGCCTGCCCATTTTCTCGTGCTAAGGTTTGTCCTGGCTTGCAAGCAGGCCTCCCGTCCCATCAGGGCTCTCCCGAACCGCGCGGCCATCGGCCCCCATCCCAACAACACGCGGCAACTCCGTTCCATCCGTCCTGTCTCCCCTCCGCTCGGAGACGCACATGTCGACGCTCCTCCGCCCATTCGGCTTGCCTTCGGCCCGTCCTGGAAACGCTCGAGGAATCGCTCCTTCCTTCCGCCTATTCCAGCGTCTGGCCGACAACCCGCTCGGCTACTGGCGCCTGGGCGAGCAATCGGGTTTCTTTGTCGACGATAGCAGCGGCCATGGCCATACCGGAACCTACATGAGCGACCCCGTTCTGGGTCGACGGCGGCTCTTCCTTCGATCGATACCGCCGCGGGCTTTGACGGACTGAACGCCAACGCGATCGTCGACAACGTCGCGAGCGGGTCCTTCACCCTCGAAGTCTGGGTCCGCACCAGCGCCGACAGCCTGACCGGGACGCAGGCCTATCAGGGCAACGGCATCCTCTGGGCTGACATGCCCGGCCAGGCGAACGACTACATCCTCGCCGATCTCAACAACCACGCCGCCTTCTTCACCGGCAATCCTGACGTCACCATCACGGGAACCACCAACCTCAACGACGGCGCCTGGCACTACCTTGTCGCCACGCGCGTGCAGGGAGGCGCCACCGCCCTCTACGTCGACGGCAAGCTCGAAGCCAGCGGCCTCTCCGGGACCGGTCTTCTCAACGGCAACCCCGTCCTCACCATCGGCGGCAACACCTTCGACGGCCGCTATTTCAACGGCGACATCGACGAGGTCGCGGTTTATGGCGTGGCCCTCACCGCCGCACAGATAACGGCTCATTTCCAGGCCGCCTCGGTCCCCGGTGGCGGCCTGAGCGTGAGCCTCGGCGGCGACGCGGTCATCAATGAAGGCGATACGCTGACCCGGACCGGCAGCTTCACCGACGCCATTTCCGGCGTCTTCAGCGCCACAGTGGACTATGACGACGGCGCCGGCGCCCAACCGCTCGCGCTCAACGGCGACCGAACCTTCAACCTGTCCCACACCTATGTCGAAGATGGGGCCTACACGGTTCACGTCGTCGTCACCGATCCGCTCGGCGAAACCGTTGACGCGTCGTTCGTCGTAAACGCGCTGGCGGTCGCTCCGGCCGCCGCCGTCGCCGGTCCGGGCGCCGCGGTCCGCGGCCAGTGCGTCTCCTTCACCTTTTCCGCGGCCGATCCCTCCAGCGTCGATAACGCCGCCGGCTTCGCGTACCAGATCAACTGGGGCGACGGCAGCGCCGTCGAGACCGTCGCGCCGAGCGCGAACAACGGCGCCGGCGTCACGCTCAAGCACGTCTTCCACAACGCCGGCGCCTTCCAGGTCCGCGTCACGGCGACCGACGCCGACGGCCTCGCCAGCGCCGCCGCCTCCCGGAGCGTCGTCGTCAGCGCCGTCGCTTTGCAAAGCGATCCCCTCCACGCCGGCAAGACCATGCTCGTCATCGGCGGCACGGACGGCGCCGACCGCATCCGCGTGACACAGGAGTGTCACAACCAGGTCCGCGTCTGGATCA
This sequence comes from Gemmataceae bacterium, assembly GCA_046350295.1. GTDB lineage: Bacteria > Planctomycetota > Planctomycetia > Gemmatales > Gemmataceae > JAXMAR01. Next base: position 168,937 of record JAXMAR010000012.1, on the reverse strand, counting down.
ACGGCAAGAACCTCGGTCTCTTCGCCCCCACCAGCCGCATCGTCGTCTTCGGGCAGGCCGGCGACGACATCATCGACCTGACGGGTGTCAAGCTCGACGCCTCGATCTTCGGCGGCAAAGGCAACGACAAACTCCACGGCGGCCGCGGCAACGACAGGCTCTTCGGCGGCCCAGGAAACGACACGCTCATCGGCGGCCTCGGCCACAACACCCTGATCGGCGGCCCCGGCTGGGACCGCCTCTTCGGCAAGAGGCGCCATGGAAGGCGATAGCGTTCCCGAAAGAGGCTCCCGCCGAGCCGTGCAAGGACCCAGGCGCAGGCACGGTTCGGCAGGAACTTTGCCCTCCCTCCGCCCCGAACCAATCGAAGGGCATCGACCGGCTCCAGAGCGACCGATCGATGCCCTTTCGGGCTTTCATCCCCCACATGCCTGGTCATGCGCCGATCAGTGAAAAAAACGTAAAATAAAGTCAAGCGCAGACGTTTGACCGACTCCCGAGGATGGAACCTATGCCGCGCCACGCCCTTGTCCTCGTCTCCTGTTTCACCTTCGCCGCGCCGGCCGGCGCCGACAACTGGCCCGCCTGGCGCGGCCCGACCGGCCAGGGCTTCTGCTCCGAGAAGGACATTCCTCTCGAATGGAGCGCCAAGAAGAACGTGAAATGGAAGGTTCCCCTCGCCCACCCGGGCAACTCGACGCCGGTCGTGTGGGCCGACAAGATCTTCCTCACGCAGGCGAACAAGGGCGGGACCGAGCGCAGCCTCCTTTGCCTGGCGCGGGCCGACGGCAAGGTCCTCTGGCAAAGGGACGTCGCCTATCCCGACAACGAACGCAACTGGAACGAGAACTGGTATTGCAACGCCTCCCCCGCGGTCGACGGCGAGCGCGTCGTCGTCAGCTTTGCCTCGGCCGGCATGTACTGCTTTGATTTCGACGGAAAGGAACTGTGGAAACGCACCGACCTGGGCAAGTGGGAGCACGCCTTCGGCAGCGGCTCCTCACCCGTTCTCCACGGCGACCTCGCCATCCTCTGGTGCGGCCCCAACGAAGGTAAAGGCCGCAACTTCCTCCTCGCCGTCAACAAGAAAACCGGCGAGACGGTGTGGGAGCACGATGAAAAGGTGGGCTCGTGGGGTACCCCGCTCGTCGCCAGGATCGACGGCAAAGATCAACTCCTGCTCAGCGTCGTCCCCTTCCTCAAAGGCTTCGATCTCAAGGATGGTAAGGAGTTGTGGTCCTCTAAGGGGCTGACCAAATACGTCTATACCTCACCGCTTTTCGGCAATGGCGTCGCGGTCAGCATGTCCGGCTACGGCGGCGCGGCGTTCGCCGTCAAGCTCGGCGGCTCGGGCGACATCACCGCCGACCGGCTCTGGCATCACCCGATGAACACGCAGCGCGTCGGCTCCGGCATGATCGTCGGCGACCATTGCTACATGGTCGACGAAGACGGCGTCCCGCATTGCTACGAGCTGAAGACAGGCGACGACCTCTGGGTCAAGGCGGAGCGGCCCAAAGCAGGCTCGACCTGGGGCTCGATGGTGCACGCTGAGGGCCGCCTTTACGTCCTGATGCGAAACGCGGAGACGCTGGTCTTCGCCGCCGATCCCACGTTCAAGCTGCTCGCCCGCAACCCCCTCGGCGGCGGCGAGGCGACGAACTCCTCGCCGGCCATTTCCAACGGAGACGTGTTCATTCGCACATTCAAGCACTTGTGGTGTATCCAGGCGGGACGGTAAGGCCGTCGGCTCGCCGCCTCAAAGCGAGGGCCGTCCCCGCCCCATTGGTTACGCTTCCATCATGGCGTCCTCACCTAAGGAGTAACATCATGAGAAGAATCCTCTTTCCCACGCTCGGCGTCATTTGCGTTCTGCTCGCCGGCCATGCCGTCCACGCCGGCGACAAGGGGGACAAGGAAGAGCCGATGAAAGTCGAGAAGGCGCCCCTCGGCGATCGCGACGACGCCGTCCTGCAAAACAAACGCTTCCTGAAAATCCGCAACGACACCAAGGACACCGTGACGGTCTACCTCCAGTACCGCGCCCTCGACAAGGCGGGCGGCTGGGCCTGGGTCCCCGCCGACCCCGCCACGTCTTCCGAGGCGCTCAGCTTCTCGCTCAAACCCGGCGAAGAGTTCTCGCCCAAGGCTGACGACATGCCCGTCGCCGCCAGCCGTATGCGCATCGCCGTGACCTCGCCGACGCAGAAGTGGATGAAGTACCGGGACAAGGACTGCTGGCTCGTCCCCGAGAAGAACGACGACGGCGAGCATGTCTACCTGGCCGAAGCCGTGGATACGTTCACTTTCGTCATCTCGAACAATGCCGACACCGGCGCCATCCCACCGGACTCCGACGCGGTCGGCGAGCAAGGCCTGCCCACCGAGGGGACCGATCTGCCCGTCCTGCCCCCCGATATCCCGTGGGACGTCGTCGATGACGACGGCATCCCGGGCGGCGGCTTCCCCTTCGTCCGCGACCTCGCCGTTCTACCCGTCAAGGTGATGGGCCCCAACGCCGTCATCCGCGTCAAGAACCTGGGGCACAAGAGCAAGAACATCGGCCGACGCCTCTTCGTCCGCAAGCTGGTCCCTGGCGCCCTGCCCCAGGACGCCGGCCCCATCGGCCCGCTCTTCCACTTCGGCGTCAAGCAGTTCTTCCTGGTCGGCCTCGCCCCCGGCGATTACGTCGCGTTCGTCACCCCCGGCGATGATCCGCCGTTTCACCTCAACGACAAGCGCAACTTCACCATCTCCGCCGCCTCCTTCGCCGACCTCACCATCCTTCCCGCCTCGGTCATGGGGGGCAATGTCACCCTCAAGGTGAAGAACATCGGCACGGCCGGCTCGGTCCCCGGCCAGAGGCTGAAGATCATGAAGCTGCCCGGCGGCATCCCCGTCGACCATGGGCCCATCGGCGCGCTCGCCGTCAACGCGAATAAGACCTTCGGGCCAATCGCCCTGGCGCCCGGCGCCTACCGGGCGTTCATCGACGCCGGCGACGCGAGCCCGCACGACGGCAACGACACGCGCCTCTTCGCCGTCGCCGCCGGGGCCTTCTCCGATCTCGACGTGCTGCCGGCGATCGTGGTCGGCGGCAACGTCACCATCAAGGTCAAGAACGTCGGTACCGCCCCCTCCGCCGCCGGGCCTCACCTCAAGGTCAAGAAGCTCCCCGCCGGCGTTCCCGTCGATCACGGCCCCATCGGCGGACTGGCCGTCGGCGGCGTCAAAACCTTCGGGCCCTTCCCGCTCGGCCCGGGAAACTACCGCGCCTTCGTCGACCCCGGCGATCCCGCGCCGCACAACGGCAACGACGCCGAGAACTTCGCCGTCCTCGCGCCCAGCCCGGACCTCGAAGTCAGCTTCCCCGCCAAGGTCGGCGCCACGGTGAAAGGCACGGTCAAGAACAACGGCCCCGGCCCCTACGCCGCCGGCCCGCGCCAGTGGCACATCGAGAAGCTGAGCATGGGAATGTGGAACCCCATCCCCACCATCGGCTCACACGTGATCCCCAACCTCGCCCCCGGCGCGACCCATGCGATCCAGGGAACGTTCACCGGCAATGGTATGTACCGCATCCGCATCACCCCCGGCGATTCCACGCCGGGTAATGATGTGAAGACGAAGATGCTGCCTTGAGCGGTTTGGCCACCAGCGTCGACGCGCAAGCGTCGACGCTTGGTGGCTCCCCTTGCCTCATCGTGGCAATCGCGGTAATCTGGTGAAACTCATGGAAGAGCGTCTATCCGCTACGGAGGGTGGAAGCCGAGCGGGCTTTTGCACTCACTTCGCCCGTTACTTTTCGCGCACCAGAGCGGGTAATAGGATAGTCGCTTGCCCAAATTGCGACCGGCGCGGCGACAGCTGCAACGCGAAACCACGGAAATTCCAGCCGATTCCCGGAAAACTCGGCTAGAATAGGACGTACCACCTGGACAGAGAGGTTGATTGGGCACGGATTGTCCGAGCCTGAGGCGCCCCATGCGGAGCATGGGCGTGATGGATCGCCCTCATGGCGGAAAGGTTGGTCTCATGAGCGAACTGCTACCGAACATCCACTCCCCTGCCGACCTGCACCAGCTCAACGACGCCCAGCTCATGCAGCTCGCCCAGGAAATGCGCGACGAGCTGGTCCGTGTCCTCTCCATCCGCCCCGCCCACTTCGCCAGCAACCTCGGCGTCGTCGAACTCTGCCTCGCCCTCCACTTGACCTTCGACTTCACCAGGGACCGCCTCATCTGGGACACCGGCCACCAGATCTACCCCCACAAGCTCATCACCGGCCGCTTCGACGCCTTCGAGTCCATCCGCACCAAGGGGGGCCTCATGGGCTACCCCAACCCGGCCGAGAGCGACTTCGACCTCTTCATGACCGGCCACGCCGGCTGCGCCACCTCCGCCGCCCTCGGCCTCAAGATCGGGGACGAATTGCTCGGCGCCCCCGATCGCCATAGCGTCGCGGTGGTCGGCGACGGCGCTCTCCCCTCCGGAATCGTCTTCGAGGCCCTCAATCACGCCGGCCACCTCAAGCGGCCGTTCCTGGTCATCCTCAACGACAACAAGATGTCGATCTGCCCGCGCGTCGGCGCCCTGGCCCAGTGCCTCGACCGGGCCCGCCTCACCAGCTTCTATCAAGGCTCCAAGCGAAACATCCGCAACATCATCGCCAAGCTCCCCCTCGTCGGCGGCATGGCCAACGCCGCCCTCGGCCAGATCAAGGAAGGCCTGAAGGCCCTCCTCACCGGCGGCATGCTCTTCGAGGAGCTCGGCTTCCACTACATCGGCCCCATCGACGGCCACGACCTCGGCGCTCTCCGTCACTGGCTGGCCCAGGTCAAACGCTTCAACGGCCCCGTCCTGCTCCACGTCCTCACCGTCAAGGGACACGGTGTCGCCCAGGCGAGCGAGGATCCGGTCGCCTTCCACACGCCGCCCGCCTTCGAGAAGGTCGGGCCCAACCGCACCATCGTCTCCCTCAAGCGCGGCGGCGGCAAGGCCTACACCGACGCCGCCAGCACGGCGATCTACGACGCCATGAGCCGCGACGTGCGCGTCACCGTGATGACCGCCGCCATGTGCCAGGGGAACAAGCTCGAAAAAGTCCGTGACGATTTCCCGACCCGCTTCTTCGACGTCGGCATCTGCGAATCGCACGCCGTCGCCTTCGCGGCCGGACAGGCCAAGGCGGGCATGCGGCCCATCGTCGACATCTACTCGACCTTCCTCCAGCGCGCCTTCGACCAGATCTTCCAGGAAGTCGCCCTGCAGAACCTGCCCGTGACTTTCTGCCTCGACCGCGCCGGACTCACCGGACCCGACGGCCCCACGCACCACGGCATGTTCGACATCCCCTACATGCGCCTCTTCCCCAACATGACGGTGATGGCGCCCGGCGACGAGACGGACCTCGCCCCCATGCTCGACTTCGCCCTCGGCCACGACGGCCCCGTCTCGATGCGCTATCCCAAGGCCGCGCTCGAGCAGATCGAGCGGCCCGCTTCCTCCATCGAGCTGGGCCAGGCCGAAGTCCTCGACTGGGGGACGGACGCCGTCTTCATCGCCTTCGGCTCGTTGCTGCCCAACTGCGTCCGCGCCGCGGCCAAGCTGAGCGAGGAGGGCCTCGACGTCGGCGTCATCAACGCCCGCTTCGCCAAGCCGCTCGACAAGGCGACGATCCTCCGCGCTGTCGAGGAGGCCTCCGTCGTCATCACCGTCGAAGAAGGCACGCTCGAAGGCGGCTTCGGCAGCGCCGTCCTCGAAGCCGCCAACAACGCCGGCCTCGGCGCCCGCAACATCCTCCGTCTCGGCGTCCCCGACCGCTTCATCGAGCACGGCGAACGCAACGAGCTCCTCGCCGACCTCGGGCTGGATGTCAACGGCCTGTGCCGCACGGTGAGAGAGGCGCTGGAACGGCCGGCGCCGGTTGGGGAGCGGTGCGGGGCCAAGTGAAGTGCTACAAGAGGCACATCGATGGCCAGGGCATTCGTCCAATACGTCGGACACCCTGACTTTCATGATGGCTCGGTTCTTGATCCCGAAGGGATCGCAGAGATTAGCCGGGGGTTGAGCGCAGCGATACCCCCGGAAACGGACGCCGGACGGGATTTCGATCCCGAAGGGATCGCAGAACCAACGACAAGGCAGCAGCTCTGCGACCCCTTTCGGGGTCGGAAAACTCTTAGGGGCGCGCGGTTCCGGCGGTGTCGCTGCGCTCAACCGCCGGCTACCTTCTTTCACCCCTTCGGGGTGTTTGATCTCAAAACATCGTGTAGATAAACGGCGCCGCCGCTCCACCCGAGAAGATCAGCAGCGCCCCGAACAGGAGCATGATCAGGAGGATCGGCAGCAGCCACCACTTCTTGTTGTGCTTGAGGAAGCTCCAGTACTCGGCGAAGAAGCCCCCCTGGCTCGCTTCCTGGCCCGCCTGCTCGAAATCGTTTTTCGGATTCATCGTCCGTCTCCTTGAGGGACTCTCCAAGCCGCGTGGACGAGTCTTCGAGTCCCGCGGGTAACAATCAAAACTGATGGTAATAGCTCGCCGCCCCCGCCGCCGCCGGCTTGGGCAGCCAGTACGTTTCCCCCAGCGGCCGGCGCAGCTTCAGCGCATCCTTGCCAAGGAGGCGGCGGCACAATCCCACCGGCGTGAAGATCAAAAAGAAGATGGCCCCGAGCAACCCGTGAGACACCAGCCAGCCGATGGGGAACACGGCCATCATCCAGCCGACGAAGACGCGCCGCAGACTTTTCGGCGCGAAGGCGCCGAGAAATCCTCCCACCGCTCCGAGGGAGCACAGGATGACGCCCGCGACCGTTTGATCGTTCGCCAGTTTCCAGGCGCCGATGCCGCCGAAGAAGAGCAGGCACAGGAAGCCGAACTGCCGCAGCATCGTCTTCGATGGGCGGCGGGGGATGTCTTTCCAGGTCATTGATTGCTCCAGAATCGATCCGCACAGATTGGTGTGCCATGCCCACGGCTTTGCGTGGGCATGCTTGCGTGTCGGCGTCGCCCATGCCCACGCAAAGCCGTGGGCATGGCAGCGCCAACGATGGTCAATCCAGTTGAAACTGCGCCAGGTACGCCTCGCGGCCCGCGTCGCTCGTTTCCGTTTTCACGTCTTCCTTGCGGATCACGAAGTTCTCCAGTACCAGGGCGTCCATGTCCGTCGCCATGAAACAGCGGAAGGCGTCCTGCGGCGTGCACACGATCGGCTCGCCGCGGACGTTGAAGCTCGTGTTCACCAGCACCGGGCAGCCCGTCAGACGATGGAACGCCTGCATCAGCCGGTGGAAGCGCGGATTCCGCACGCCATCGACGGTCTGCAAGCGGGCGCTGTAATCGACGTGCGTCACGGCCGGGATGCTGGAGCGCACCACGTTGACACGCTGGCACAGGTCCGGATCTTGGTCCATGAGACGTCGGCTGTCATCGTCCAGCTTCGTGCGATGTTTCTCGAGCACCGGCGCGACGATCAGCATGTACGGGCTGTCCTGGTCGGGCCGGATGTCGAACCACTCATGGGCATGCTCGGCCAGCACCACCGGGGCAAACGGCCGAAAGCTCTCGCGGAACTTGATCTTCACGTTCATCGTCGCCTGCATCTTCGGCGAGCGAGCGTCGCCGATGATGCTGCGTGCCCCGAGGGCGCGCGGGCCAAACTCCATCCGCCCGTGGAACCAGCCGACCACCTTGTCGTCGGCCAGAAGCTGGGCGACCTCTTCCAGCAATTCATCGTCGTTCTCGTAGCGATGGCTCGGGACTTCGGCTTGATACAGGAAGCGGCCGATCTCCTCGTTGCTGGAGGCGGGTCCGAGCAGGCTGCCGTGCTGCGCATCCGGCGTCTGCGCGACGCGCTCCTTCTGCAAGAGCTGATGCCAGACGAACCACGCGGCGCCGAGCGAGCCGCCGGCGTCTCCGGCCGCGGGCTGCACCCAGATCTTCTCGAACGGGCCTTCGCGCAGCAGCTTGCCGTTGGCGACGCAGTTGAGCGCGACGCCGCCGGCCAGCACGAGGTTATTCATCTTCGTGAGGCCGTGCAGATGCCTAGCCATCCGCAACACCGCCTCCTCGGTGACGGCCTGGATGCTCGCCGCCAGGTCCATGTGCTGCTCGGTGAGGCGCGATTCGGGCTGGCGCGGCGGGCCGCCGAAAAGCTGATGGAAGCGCGGGCCGGTCATCGTCAGGCCCTGGCAATAGTTGAAGTAGGACATGTCGAGCCAGACGCTGCCGTCCGGCTTCATATCCATCAGCTTGTCGAGGATCAGGTCCTTGTAGATCGGTTTGCCGTAAGGCGCCAGGCCCATCAGCTTGTACTCGCCGCTGTTGACCTTGAAGCCGCAGTAGTAGGTGAAGGCGGAGTAGAGCAGGCCGAGCGAATGGGGGAAGGCGAGATGATGCGTAAGCTCGATGCGATTGCCGCGGCCCGAGCCGAGGCAGGTCGTGGACCATTCGCCGACGCCGTCCATGGTGAGGATGGCCGCCTCGTCGAACGGCGACGGGAAAAACGCGCTGGCGGCGTGGCTCTCGTGATGATCGAGGAAGACGAGCGGGTTCTTCGGCCGGCCTCCAAGTCCCTTGCGGATCGAGCGCGGCAGGAACAGCTTCTCCTTGAGCCAGACCGGGATCGCCTGACAAAAGCTGCGCAGACCGGATGGCGCGAACGCGAAGTAGGTCTCCAGGAGCCGCTCGAATTTGGTGAGCGGCTTGTCGTAAAAGGCGACGTAGTCGATGTCCTGTGCCTTCAGGCCGGCCTCCCCCAGGCAGTATGTCGCGGCCAGCGTCGGGAAGCCGGGATCGTGCTTCTTGCGGCTGAAGCGCTCCTCCTGGGCCGCCGCGACGACCTTGCCGTCGACGAGGAGAGCGGCGGCGCTATCGTGATAGAAGGCGGAGATGCCGAGGATTGCGGTCATGAAGACTCCAAATCGTAGGGTGCGTGAAACGCACCGGCGCCCTCAAGAAACGGCGCTTGCCGGGGTGCGTTTCACGCACCCTACCGTAGCTTGCTCCACTCGCCGTTCTTGATCAATAAATCGACGAACGCCTCGCAGCCCTTCGGGTTGAAGTGGCAAACGTCGTCGTAGTACAGCTTCCCGCCCGGCATGAGCTTCTCCATGTCGGCGAACAGGACGTCCTTGTTCTCGTGCGCCAGCGTCCGGATCACCTCGTTGTGCGCTCTCATCCCCGCGGAAACGCTCTCCGGCGTTCCCCAGGTCGCGAGGCGATGGATGTGCCGGTCGTAATCGAGCGTCTTGGCAGCGAACGCTTCTTCCGTGTAGTCGCTCGGCAGATGCCAGGCGTTGGTGAGCAAGAGGACCTGGGCGTTGCGCGTGCGGGCCAGGTCGATGATCTCTTGCAGGTTCGCGTGAACGGCCGGGGGCGTCATCAGGTGCGTCCCGTACTGGGCCGCCTGCTCGCGTGTCGGGCGCGGGTCGATGTGCAGCTTCTCGCCGATGCGGCTGCGCAGATAGCGCACCGTATAGGGAAGTGCGAACCAGGAATGCTCGCGATGCGCGTCGAGGAGACGAAGCTGCTCGAAGCGCGGCGCGTGCGTGTAGTCGCTGCGGAAGATCTCAGAGGGACAGTTGTTGAGGAAGACGTCGTTGATGCCGTGGTAGACGACGACGAGATCGAAGCGCTGCTCGCCGAGCATCTTGTAGACGAGCAAGGCGTCGCGCGTGGTGTTGCCGGAGTGGGAGGCGTTGAAGACGCGCACCGGCCGGCCCAGCTTCTCCGCCAGCTGCTTCTCGAAGCGCGGCGCCACGTCGCCGTAGACCCAGTACCAGACCGAGGGGCCGAGGACGAGGACGTCGAGCGTGCCGTCCTTCTGGTCGCGCGGGGCCTCGTCGAGCTTCCCTTCCTTGAGCTCAGGGAAGAAGCTGTGGACGATTTGACTCGTATGGAACGCGGGCACGCCCTTGGCGATCAGCCAGTAAACCCGGCTCCCAAGCTCGAGCAGGATCGTCAAGATGAGGAGGCGGGTGAGGAGCAGGCAGATGCGCGTCGAGCGGCGCAGCTTCTTCCAGGCGGGTTTCTGAGGAACGGCGGCGGGCGGCGGGCCATCGAGTACCGCGCTGCTCGATCGGTCTTCCATGACGGCAATTCCTCCGCGGCGCTATCGGAGCGCAGGGGTTCGACCCGTTTGATAACTTCAAGGCGAACGGGGGTCAATCAATGTTTCAAGACGCGCCTTGCAAATGAGGCCCGCGTCTTGTTCGCCGCTCCCGCGATTGCGTGTAATTGGTAGGTTGCATAGTCTGCGCCGTTTGAGCCTGATGGAGAGTGCGCGGGCTCGGCGCTATTCCTAGCGTCTGGCGAGGACGCAAACGGCGATACGGGCCGGCTTCAGCGCCTTCAGGGCTCGCGCCGCCTCGTGCGCCGTGCTGCCGGTCGTCATGACGTCGTCGACAAGCACGAGGGTCTTTCCGGCAAGATCGGCAGCGGGACGGGCGAGAAAGGCGCCACGGACGTTGTCGCGCCGCTGCGCGCCGGTCTGCGACGTCTGCGGCAGCGTGCGGCGCACACGACGCAGCAAACGCGGGCGGCACGGTTTGCCCAGCACGCTCGCCACCCGGCCGGCGATGATCGCGCTCTGGTTGAAGCCGCGCTGGAAGGTACGCAGCCAGTGGAGCGGCACGGGGACGAGGCAGTCCGGTCGCAGCGGCGCCAGTTTCCGGGCGAGGTCTTCGGCGAGCAGGCCCGCGACCGCCTCGGCCAGCGTGTCGCCTCCCGGTTGCTTCAGGCGCAGAACCATGTCGCGGAGCAAGCCGTCGTGCGTGCCAACCCGGACCACGGCGTCGAACGCGAACGACTCATCCCGGCAGTGGATGCAACCTCCTTCGAGCGGGACGTGCGGCCCCACCGTCGAGCCGCAACGGGGACAGGCGAAGAAGGGATCGGTCCGCAGCGCCCATTCACACGGGGCGCAGAACGATCGGTCGCGCTCCGGCAGCGGCGCCGCGCAGGCCCAGCAGGTGTTGGGCAGCAGAAGCTGCAGCAGGCCGCGTTTGACGTCGGCGAAGAAGGCGCCGATGGGTGAACGAGCGGGCATGGACGCATCCCACGAACGGCTTGAACGTCCGCTCTTTTCGCTCAACCGCTGCTTCCATTCAAAGAGCCCAAGAACGGACGATGGCATATTATGGACGCCGGCGGCGACAATACCCTTGACACTCCGCTCCCGTACGCCGAAGTTACCATCTGTGCCCGCCCGGCTTCGTCGCGCTAGACACCCTCGAGCCACTGAGACTCTCCATGCGCCTTCGCGTCCCCCGCTTCTTCCTCGCGTTGTTCGGTTGCTCCCTCCTGTCTGCGCAGGCGCCGGCCCAGGACGCCGCGAAGCGGCCGATCCCGTCCCCCTCCGACCAGGCGCGGGCCATGCAGTTGATCGACGAATTATTCAAGGAGGACCTGGCCCGGCTCAAGAAGGAGCCGGAGTTCGCCGCCGCGCTGGCGCTGCGTTTCCTCGAGGAAGGCCGCGAGACGCGCGACTACCCCGCCGGTCGCTACGCCCTGCTGAGCGACGCCCGCCGCCTGGCCGCCAGCGCGGGGGATGGCGCCACCGCCCTTGCCGCCATCGAGGAGCTAGCGCAGAGCTTCGTCCTGCCGCCGCGGGCCGCTCTCGAGATGAAGATCGCCGCCCTCAAGGACGCGAGCAAGGGAGCGACCACGCCGCCCGGCTATCAAGCGCTGATCGATACGTCGCTGGTCTTGCTGGAAGACGCCATCGCCGCCGACGACTATACCGCCGCGAAAGGCTTGCTCGACGCGGCCGGGGGGGCGGCGCGAAAGCTGCGAAACGTCCCCCTCGTCTCCGCCCTGCGCAAGCGCGAGCAGGAAGTCGCGGACATGGAGAAGCGGTTTGCCCGCTGGAAGCCGTTCGCGGCCGCCCTCGAGAAGGATCCGGCCGACCCCGCCGCCAACCTCGAGATGGGGAAGTATCAGGCGCTGGTCAAAGGCGACTGGGAGCGCGGTTTGCCTCTCCTGGCACGCTGCAAGGAAGGGCCCTTCGCCGAGGCCGCCAAGCTCGACCTGGCCGATCCGCGCTCCGGCGAGAAGCAAAAGGAGGTCGCCGCTCTGTGGCTCAAGCTCAGCGACGGGCTCGATGAGTCGATGCGCTTTCACGCTCTCTTGCGCGGCTATCAATGGTACTTGCAGGCCCTGGGGGACCTGGACGGGTCCGAGCGCAAGAACGTCGAGAAAACGCTCACCAAGATCCTGAAGCTGCTGCCGCCCGAGTATCAGGTGGGGGAGATCACGGGGCAGGTGCGCAAGTGCGAAGGCCTCGTCGGGCCAATGTACGCCGTTTCCTTCTCGCCCGACGGCCGCAAGCTGGCCGCGGCCGGGGCGGACGGCGCCGTCCATGTCTTCGACAGCCGCACCGGCAAGGAGCAGCGCCGGCTCGACGGCGGCCCGGCCCGCATCTGGACCGTCTGCTTCGCCCCCGACAACCGCCGCGTCCTCTCCGGCGGCTTCGACGACGCCATCCACATCTGGGACCTGATCAGCGGCCGCGAGGCGGGCAAGCTGCAAGGCCACACCGACTACGTCCGCAGCGTCGTTGTGTCGCGCGACGGCCGGCTCGCCCTTTCCGGCGGCGACGATCGCCTGCTGCGTCTCTGGAACCTGGAAACGCGCCGCGAAGAGCGCGTCTTCCCCGGCCACGATCACTTCATCTGGCGCGTCGACCTGTCGCGGGACGGCAAGCGCGCCCTCTCCGCCAGCCTCGACAAGACCATCCGCCTCTGGAACGTGGAGACGGGCAAGACGATCAAGACGCTGACCGGGCACGCGGACACGGTGCTGAGCGTCGTCTTCTCGCCGGACGGCCGCCGCGCCCTCTCCGGCAGCACGGACAAGACGCTCAAGCTCTGGGACCTGGACACCGGGGAGTGCCTCAAGACCTTCACCGGGCACAAGGGCTACGTCCACTGCGTCGCCTTCTCGCCGGACGGCCGCCGGGCGCTGTCGGCGAGCGCCGACCGCACGCTGAAGCTCTGGGACGTCCACGAGGGGATGGAGATCCGCACGCTCGAGGGGCACGGCGACCAGGTCTGGTTCGTCACGTTTTCACGCGACGGGCGCTTCGCCGCGTCAGCGGGCCAGGATGGGACGGTGCGGATCTGGGGGCACAAGTGAAGTTGACCCAGCCGTGTGCGTCAGGATGTTGGGCGGAGGATGTTGCGGAGCGATCCGGGATCGGCGTTGCTGACAACTATGGCTTCGAACGCGGCGCGGGACGCCGAATCGGCTTCCTGCTCGCGTATTTCTTCAGTTGATCAAGCGGAACCGGATGCGTTACCTGAACGGTAACCTTGGCTTTGTCGGTGGGCTTCATGGCAATCTCTCTCTATGAACCCGGGTTTTCCAACGGGATGACCAAAAAACGCCGTTCTCGAAGAAACTGTCCCGCGGCAAACAGTTGCAATCGATAATCTCCCGGTTCTGGGAAGACCAGATCGACCAAGCGAAACGCCGCTTCAAGCTCCTCAAGCGGATCAAGGAATCGAACCGTTGTTTCAAAGTCCAGAACCGGCTCGCGTGCCTCGTCAACATCCACGAGCCGAAGTCGTAGCAGTGTCTCGTCCCGCCCGTCTATCATGCTAACATAGACGCCCAAACTTGGGCAGTTGAATGGGAAAGAGGTCGCGCCAATCGAGGCGCGCGTGCCCATGATGAAAAACTTGCCCGCATTGTCGTCGCGGTGCACATAATCCGCGAGAACCAGCGCCAAAACTTCGGGAGGCTGATGTTCAATCGCCATAGGATCACGCCAGAATACTGCGTTCCACCCGCCCATGCACGTCCGTGAGGCGGAAGTCGCGGCCGCTGTAGCGGTAGGTCAGGCGCTCGTGGTCGAGGCCCATCAGGTGCAGGATGGTGGCGTGCAGGTCGTGGACGTGCATCGGCTGCTCGACGGCGCGGTAGCCGAACTCGTCGGTGGCCCCGTGGACGTGGGCGCCCTTGACGCCGCCGCCCGCCAGCCACATGGTGAAGCCGAGGTGATGGTGGTCGCGGCCCTTGGCGCCTTCGGAGTTGGGGGTGCGGCCGAACTCGCCGCCCCAGACGACGAGCGTGTCCTCGAAGAGGCCGCGGGCCTTGAGGTCCTTCAGCAAGGCGGCGATGGGGCGGTCGGTGGCGCGGGCGTGGTTGCGATGGTTCTGGATGTCGCCGTGGTCGTCCCAGGGCTGGCCGTTGCCGTAGTAGATCTGGATCATGCGGACGCCGCGCTCGGCGAGGCGGCGTGACAGCAGGCAGGCGTTGGCGAACGGCCCGTCGCCGTAGTGCCGGCGCGTCGCCGCCGTTTCGCGGCCCAGGTCGAACGCCTCCTGCGCTTCCCCCTGCATGCGGTACGCCATTTCGAGCGAGGCGATGCGGGCTTCGAGGTGCTCGTCGCTGCCGCGGGCCTCGAGGTGGGCGTGGTTCATCTCCTGCAGGAGGTCGAGTTGCTCGCGCTGGGCGGCGGGGGAGAGATAGCGGTTGTTGACGTCGCGGATGATGGTGCGCGGGTCGATGGACGAGTTGTTGATGTGCGTCCCCTGGAAGATGCCGGGGAGGAAACTGTTGCTCCAGAGCTGCGGGCCGACGACCGGCTTGCCGGGGCAGAGGACGATGAAGCCGGGCAGGTTCTGGTTGTCCGTGCCGAGAGCGTAGGTGAGCCAAGAGCCCATGCTGGGGCGGATGGGCTGCATGTTGCCCGAGTTCATCATCAACAGGCCGGGCTCGTGGTTGGGGTTGTCGGTGTGCATCGAGCGCAGCACGCAGATGTCGTCGATGACGCCGCCCAGCTCGGGATAGATCTCGGCCACTTCGATGCCGCTCTTGCCCTGCTTGTGGAAGCGGAACGGAGAGGCCATGAGCGGGGCGGTGTTGCGGCGGGCGCTGCCGACGCGGAAGCTGTCGGGGAGCGGCTTGCCGTGCTCGCGCGCCAAGCCCGGCTTGGGATCGAAGGTGTCGACATGGGACGGGCCGCCGTTCATGAACAGGAAGATGACGCGCTTGGCCCGCGGCGTGAAGTGGGGCGCCGTGGGAGCGAGCGGATTGATCGGAGCGGCCGCCCGAGGGCCCGCCGGCGCGGAGGCGGACAGGAAGCCCGCGTCGGCGAAGACGCTCGCAAGGGCAAGCCCGCCGAACCCGCCACCGATGCGGCGAAGGACATCACGACGATTAAGGGGACCGTGGTTCATCTTCGTTCTCGTTAGAGACCTTGTCAGTTCAGTTCACGACCAGATTCGATACGCGAGCGTCGAATCGGACGGTCACTTCGCCATCCCTACACCCAACAGATCCGCGTTAATCTTCGCGATCACATTGGCGGCTTCCGATTCCACGCGGACGACGCGCACACCGACCTCCGCATCCTCGACCTGTTGGATCGCGCTGATGATCGCCTCGCGCAAACTCGGGGCTTGCCGTTGAAACTCGAGGAAAGCGACCCCGTCGCGCATGTTCAGCTCGATGTCGCCGTGCGTCGCCTCGTAAAGCGAGTCCGACAGATCGGGCGTCAGCTCGGCGACGCCCGAAAGGATCAGAGTGAACTTGTGCGTCTTCATGCGCTTCATTGTCCCACATGCGGGCAACGGTCCACAAATCGGCGAATGTCTTTTGCATGGCCCTGCGGGCTTCGCGGAGTCGACCAGATCGACTTCTGACAGCCACCCCGGCCATGCCCACAACGAATCAGTCCCCAGCAATGTCCTCGTGCGGACTTGATCACCGTCCAATTCTTGCTTCTTGCGTATTTCAGAGCCGCGTCAATCTCCTTGTTGGGATGCTTGGGCATGCGGACGTCCTTCCAGCGCCTCCGCATCAATCAACATACATGAACTCATTCGTGCTCAAGAGCACCTGCGCATACTGCTCCCAGCGTGTCAGCGTCGTCTTCTCCGCCGTCTTGTGCGTCAGGAACGTCACGCCGATCTTCACTTCGCGGTCCGTCGCGGGGCGGGCGAACAGGATGGGGAAGGCGAGGCGGATCTTGCCCGCGTCATCCAGGCCCGGCGTCGCGTCGAGCCGCTTGGTCAGCGCCTTGGCGTTGCGAACCATGAACTCGCTGTTGAGGACGAACAGCTGCTGGAGCGGCACGGTGGTGTGCGGCCGGCCGTCGCTGGTGATGTTCGGGTCGGGGAAGTCGAACAGTCGCAGCAGCGGATTGAGCTCATGCCGGCTGACGAAGCCGTACAGCGTGCGGCGGCGGTTGTCGGGGTTGTTGAGGTCGGTGGATGGCCCGGCCGGAGTGCGATCGAGGGTCGCGGCGGCGGCGAGCATGGCGTCGCGCCACGCTTCGACTTCGAGCCGGCGGCGGTTCATGCGCCACAGGAGGCGGTTGTCCGGATCGACCTCCTGGCCGCGCGTCTCGACCTTGCTGCTCTGCTGATAGACCGCCGACAGCATGATCTCGCGGTGCAGCTTCTTGATCGACCAGCCGTGCTCGACGAACTGGTGGGCCAGGTAGTCGAGCAGTTCCGGATGCGTGGGCCGCTCCCCCAGGGCGCCGAAGTTGGACGGCGTGCGGACGATGCCCTTGCCGAAGTGGTGCTTCCAGATGCGGTTGACGATGACGCGCGCCGTGAGCGGGTTGTCGCGGCTGGCGATGGCGGTGGCGAGTTCGAGGCGGCCGCTTCCCTTGGTAAAGTTGGCCGGCGTGTCCGCGCAGAGGATCGACAGGAAGTGCCGCGGCGCCTCGTCGCCGAGGTTCGTGGCGCTGCCGCGGACATGGACCTTCATGTTGCCGGGCTTGGCGACGTCCTTGATGGCGTGGATGAACGGCCCCTTCTCAACCTTCTTCTCCTTCTTCTTGTCCTTGGACGGCGGCTCGACGGGCTTCCCCTCCTTGCCGGGTTCCAGGGACAGCTCGACGTAGTCCGTGCTGTTGACGATGCCGGCCAGCGAGTAGTAGTCGCTCGTCGGGATCGGGTCGTACTTGTGGTCGTGGCAGCGGGCGCAGGCGACGGTCAGGCCGAGCAGGCCGCGCGACAGCGTGTCGAGGCGATCGTCGATCTGATCGAGACGCTTCGGGTCGCCGTAGTAGACGGGGCCGACGGCGAAGAAGCCCAGGGCGGGGAGGTTCTCGACGCGGTTCGGCTCATCGAGGAGGTCGGCGGCGATCTGTTCCCTGAGGAAGCGATCGTAGGGCATGTCGTCGTTGAAGGCTTTGACGACCCAGTCGCGATAACGGAAACCCTGCGGATAGCGGCGCGCCTCGAACGTGTGCGCCTGGTCTTCGCCGTAGCGGGCGACGTCGAGCCAGTGGCGGGCCCAGCGCTCCCCGTAATGCGGCGAGGCGAGCAACCGGTCGACGACCTTGGCGAACGCGTCCGGCGCCTCGTCCTTCAGAAAGGCGTCGATCTCCTCCGGCGTCGGCGGCAGACCGATCAGGTCGAACGTCGCCCGGCGAATCAGCGTCCGCTTGTCGGCCGGGTCGGACGGCTTGATGTCCTTCTTCTCCAGGCCGGACAGGACGAACGCGTCTATCGGCGTCTTGATCCAGCCGCGGTTTTTGACGGTGGGGACGGCCGGCGGCGTGACGGGCCGGAAGGACCAGAAGGCCCTGTCCTCCGCGCTGATCTTGAAGCCGCTGCCTTTCACCGGCTCGGGGCGGATCTCCTTGGCCTTCTCGGGCCAGAAGGCGCCTTGTTGAATCCAGAGGGAAAGGACGGCCACCTGCTCCGGCTTGAGCTGGCCCTTGGGGGGCATGCGCAGCTCCTCGTCCTTGTAACCGATGGCCTTGACGAGGAGGCTTTTCTCGGGATGGCCCGGGACGATGGCGGGCCCGGTCTCGCCGCCTCCCATCATGGCGCCGCGCGAATCGAGACGCAGCTTTCCCTTCACCTTCTCGGCGCCATGGCACTCGAAGCAATGAGCGGCGAGGATGGGTCGCACCGATTTTTCGAAGAATTCGACCTGCGCGGGAGACGGTTTGGCGTCGGCGGCCCAGGCGGGAGCGGCAAGACAGGGCAGGAGGAGAAGGCCCAAGGAACGCATGAAGAGAATCCTCGGCGGGAAGGCGGGAAGGTCCGGCAGGAGAGAATTCTATTCTCTCCTATCGGGCCGCCGTGGGCAACGACTTTTTTTCAAACGGGCCGCGGCGCCGCGGCGCCTCACTCCCAGGTAGAAATCACCGGGGACGTGAAGCTATCGATCCGCCACTGGTCGGACTCCGGATCCTTCCCCAGGTCGATTTGGAACGGCCGCGACGATTTCTTGAAAACCCCCTTCGCCTCCACCAACCGCCCGCCGGCCCATAGCTTCTTCTCCTTGAGCTCGTAGTCCGTCAGGTCCTTCACATCGTTCCCGGGGTGAAGCAGCAAAGTGAGCGTCTTCGCTTTCTTGGCGCCTTCTCCCATGCGTCCCATGAAGCCTTTTCCGAGCAGGGCATAGGCGGCCGCCCCGTCCTTGGCGGCAAGCGCTTTCAGGAAATTCTTCAGCGTCGCCTCCGCCGCCTCCAGTTCAGCGGCCTCCGATACGGCCTTCGAAGGCGACGGGCTCTTCGTCGGGCTTGTCTCGTCCTTGGCAGGAGTTTTTCCCTTGTCCGCCCCGCCGCAGCCGACAAGAAGAATGGCGGCAGCCAAGCAGCCAAGCGGAAGTGCGATGGGTCGAATCATGAAACCTCATCCTCGTGGAAAGTAGCAGAAACTGAGAAGATATTGCCTTGGGACGCCAATACGGCCTATTCCAGAGCCTTTCTCGCCTCGGTCGGCAGGTCAACCGTG
The DNA here is from genome assembly GCA_046350295.1 of Gemmataceae bacterium. GTDB lineage: Bacteria > Planctomycetota > Planctomycetia > Gemmatales > Gemmataceae > JAXMAR01. The sequence continues at coordinate 150,229 of JAXMAR010000012.1, read as the reverse complement.
GTCATCCCGATGCCGCTCAGGGTGACGGTCTTCGTGGCCATCCCGTCGACGTCGGCGCCTCCCAGCCTCCCTTGCAGGCGAATGGTGATCTCGTAGCCCGTGAGCCGTCCTTTCTCGTCGAGAAAGACGCGTCCGGCGCCGCCCTGGGCCACCGCGCGCTGCTCCGAGCGGGCCAGCGCCTTTGCCCCTTTTTCTTTGAAGACGCCGCTGATGACCGTTTTGCCTTTCATGTCGGTCTTCTTCACGTCTATCCAAACCTTTTCCAGCGTGGCCAGCTCCTCATGCGGCACGCGGGCGCTGCGCACCTTGGCGGAGGGGCCGAGGATGCGAAGGGGGTCGGACAGCGTTCCGGTGCGCGTCTTCTGCCACTTGCCCGCGTCCTTGTAGACGAGGACTTCGCCTTTGCGGAAGAACTCGATGCCGTCGGCTTTGAACCAGATCGGCGTGTCCTTGTGGAACTTCCCCGCGACGGAGGCGGCCGGACCTTCCTGAATGGTGAACTCGTAGCTGCCCGCCTTGCCCAGATCGCTGGGTCCCTTGGCGGCGTCAGCGCCGGCGGCGAAGAACGTAACGCTGATTGAGAGGACGACGGACATCGGTCTTCTCCCTTGACGAAAAAGCGAGCCGGGCGGCGTAAGCCCCCGGAGGAAACAGACCGTGACCGCCTCGGACCTCGAAGACTCGGCCACCCTACGCCCCTGCCTCGCGCTGATCGACGCGTTGCCGATACGGTTGAATCTTCTCGTGCATCAGGTCGACCAGCGGTTCGAGCAGGTCGATCAGCTCCGTCCCCGCGATGTCGAGCACCTTTTCCATGAGTTTGCGCCGCCGCATGATCTGGTCGACCGAGCGGCTCACGCCGAAGCTGGTGAGCGGTCCGCCGGTCCCTTGCAGCGACATCAACTCATCGATCTCGTCCGGCTTGAGCCCTTGGGCCTTCTCGGGATTGCGCTCGAGCCATTCGACGACCTCGGGCTGCGTCGCCCGCTCGTAGAGGCGGCGCAGCTCCTCGGTGGGCGCTGTGTCCTGACGGCGCAGGCGTTCCAGCAAAACGGCCAGCGGCAGCGTGCGCAGGTCGTTGACCGAGAGGCCGAGCGCCCGCGAGCAGGCGGAGACGGTGGCGTTGTGCAGGCGGCGGGCGGGGCTGACGAAGAGGTTGCGGACGGTGAGCCGGTGCAGCTCGGCGCGGCGGGCGAACTCCTCCTGGTTCCAGCCCTTCTCCTCGACGAGTCGGGCGATCTTGGCCCCCAGGCTCTCCTCCGCGGACGCGATCATATCAGCCGATTCTAACCCGGCGGCGCCGCGGCGGACAGGTGCGTTGCAGCCCGCGCCGGTGCGCCGGACTGCGGGAAACGGCTGGACAATGCCGCCATACCTCGAAGATGATAGATCAAACGATGTTGGAGCCCGATTTCCGACCTCCGATCTCCGGCCTGCCATGCCCCGCACCATCCTCGCGTTCAACGGCGATCTCGAATCACGCCTGGCCTTGCACTGGCTGGTCCACGAGCGCGGTTACGAAGTCGTCACTGTGTCAATCAACCTGGGGCAGGAAGTCTACCTCGAACCGCTCGGAGAAGTGGCGCTGGAGCTCGGCGCGACGGCGGCGCAGGTCATCGACCGGCGCGAGATGTTCCTGCGCGAGTTCGCCATGCCGGTGTTGCAGGCGGACGCGGTCTATCAATCCAGCTGCTTCCTCGGCTCGGCCCTGGCCCGCTACGTCATCGCCCAGGAGATGGTACGGCTGGCGCGGGAGGAGGGCGTCGAGACGGTGGCGCACGCCGCCGCCAGCAAGGGGAACGACCAGGTCCGCCTCGAGACGGCCATCGCGGCGCAGGACCCGCGCCTCAAGGTCCTCGCCCCGGTGCGCGAATGGAACCTCAAGAACCTCGACGACAAGCTGACCTACGCCCGCCGGCGCCGGCTCCCCATCGAGGAGCCCCAGGGGGAGCGCGTCGCCGTCGACCGCAATCTCTGGGGCGTGAGCGTCATCTGCTCCGAGATGACCGACGCCTGGGAGGACGCCCCCGCCGATTGCTTCCTCATTACCCGCGCCATCGCCGACACCCCCGCCGACCCCCTCGTCCTCACCATCGGCTTCAAGGAAGGCGTGCCGTGCAGCCTCAACGGCGAGAGCGTCACTCTCTTGAAGCTGGTCCGCGAGCTCAACCGCCTCGGCGGCGAGCACGGCATCGGCCGCTCCGACGTGGTCGAGGACCGCATGTTCGGCATCAAGAGCCGCGAGTTCTACGAGGCGCCGACGGCCACCATCCTGCTCACGGCCCACCGGGACCTAGAGAGCCTGGTGCAGAGCCGGGAGATGATCCTCTTGCGCGAGTCGCTCAGCCGGCGCTATGCCGAGCTGGTGTACATGGGGCTGTGGTTCCACGATCTGCGGCGAGCGCTGCAGGCGTTCTTCACGGAGACGCAACGCTTCGTCACCGGGGAGGTGCGGCTCAAGCTGCACAAGGGCGCCTGCTCGGTCCTCGGCCGACGCAGCCCCCACGGCCTGTACGACAGCCGCCTGGCGAACCAGACGAACCTGGAGATGTTCGACAACCAGTGGGCCAAGGGATTCACGTCCCTCTGGACGCTGCCGTCGCGCCTGGCGGGGATGCAGCAGCCGGAGGAAGGGGAAGGGTAGAGACGCTCGCCTTCCCCGGCGTGGCAAAAGCAGACGGCCACCTGGCTCGGGCTACTGGCGACCTGATCCGACATCGCTCGGCGCATTCATTTCTTTCATTTCGACGCGCCCCATTTACTGAAACGAACCACAGCGCCGCTGCTCAGATGATGGGCCCTCGCACACGTCCTCGAAGAACGACGACAACTGACGTTGACATCGTTCTGCGCACGCCAATTTCGTCGCGTCTCGTCGCACTGACATCATCGCGACGTATCGGTCACTAACATCGCGTCCTGGCCCTAACCGGCGGGGTGGCATGCTTCATAGGGAGGGTACCATGCTTTCGGCGGGGTGGCATGCTTCACAAGGCGGGTGCCAGAAGGAGAAAAGGGGACATTCTACTTTTCTGGTCGTGTGGCGGCTGGGGTGGCATGTCTCATAGGCGGGTGCCATGCTTTCGATCGGAACGTTTTCGAGCCGATCACGTGTTCGCCATGATTGAGTACATCCACAATAACCCGGTACGTCGCGGCTTGTGCGCGGAGCCAACGGACTGGATCTGGTCCAGCGCCCGTTTCCATGCCGGGGATCGCAACGTGCCGATCTGCATGGATGAGTTGCCCTGCCTGTGGCACTGAAAGGGAACCTCGTTGTTGGCGCTTCACATGCTTTCGCGGCGCCACTGACAGTATGCCGATACCGCGAGCGGCCCGCGAAAGCATGGCACCCATGGCGCCCCCTTATCAGGCATGCCACCCGGCCGCAATTCAACGTGGAAGCAGAGCCGAGGAGCGAGCCTTAGTGGGAGGTCATAATGCGGCTTGACCAGACAAGAATTCCTGAAGCGTTGTTGCCCCTCGTTTCCCTCGCTGAGAGTTGGGGGACGGGTGATGACTTGGAGCGCTCGCGCAAAATAGATAACGCCTCGCGAACGGAGGCGACGGAACTCATAGCGGCACTAGATTCTCCTGATTATCCGTTGTTTGAATGGTTGGCCGGATCCGAGTCATATTCGGAGACGCCCACGCAGGAGTACGTTGCATTTTGCAACCTTGTCGACGCTTATTACGACGTGAAGAGCCGTTATGAGCGCGGGTATTTTGAAAGAGAGGAGGAACATCAATCGGGTGGGCGCGACCATGGATCCGCTCGGCAACCGCGTGACTTCCGTCTTCGACGAGGTCGGCAACCGGGTCAACCTGATCGACGGGAACGGCAACAAGACGACGATGGTCTATGACGCTGACAACCGACTGACGCAGCAGACGGACGCGCTCACGCATTCGGCCACCTTTGCCTACGACTCCGTCGGCCACATGACGTCGACCACGGACCGGCTCGGGCGCAAGCGGCCGGGTGGCATGTTTCATAGGAGGGTGCCATGCTTTCGCGGGCGCCTCGCGGTGTCAGCGTGCTGTCAGTGACACCGCGAAAGCATGTGCAGCGGCAACAACCGCTGCGCCTCCCCATCTGATGGAGCCACCGCGCAAGCATGAGTTGCCTTGCCTGGCACTGAAAGGGAACCTCGTTGTTGGCGCTTCACATGCTTTCGCGGTGTCACTGACAGTATGCCGACACCGCGAGCGGCCCGCGAAAGCATGGCACCCATGGCGCCCCCTTATCAGGCATGCCACCCGGCCGGAGCAGGGGTCTGGGTCGGGATGCAACGAATCCTCACGTTGAAGAAGAGACCCCTTGGTTGCGCGGCGAGATTTCCCTGGCTCCGCGTCGGTATAGCAAGGAACTTGCTCGCGTCGAGGACCCATGACCATGCGCTCCGCCTTCCTGCTGTCCGCCCTGCTTTGGCCGGGGATGCACGCCGGCGCCCAGGAGAAGGGGCCGGATCGGCCCAAGACGTTGCCGAACGGTGTCTATGCCGTGCTTCGCGAGAGCGTCCGGGAGAAGGACGTCCTGCCGATCGAGGCGGGGGAGGCGCTTATCGTACACCGGAGCTTGTACCAGAAGAAGGACGACAAGGAGCCGCCCCGTTTTCTCGTGGTCCGTCCCGCTCCGGATGTCGCTTTGGACCTTGCCGAAGAGCCCAGAGCGGTGAAGGAAGGGGACGAGGTCGTGCGCATCTTGCTGAAGCTGCGGCCCAAGGCGGCGGCGGCCCTGGAGCGCTTGACGGCGGACCGGCTCGGCAAGCACATCGCCATCGTCCTCGGCGGCGAGGTGGCGACGATGCACCGGATTCGCGAGGTCATCAGGAACGGAGAGGCCCAGATCACCAGCGCGCGCCGGGGGCGGCCGGTTATCTGCTCGAGCAGTTGCAGAGGCGCAAGAAGGAGAAGTGACGAAGCACGACGTGGAACTTGCCGGGGTCAAACTGGCCTTTACACCCGCCGGAAAGTAAACTACCGTTTTAGTTGACCTGTTTCCGCAGCGGTCCAGGCGTCCCCTGACCGGCTGCGGTTTTCGTTTTCCTAACAACCCCGACCGGCACTGCCCCGACCGGTCAGGCGCGGTTCGATTTACTCGGGAGCCCGTCCATGACCGAACGCGTCCCCGTCACTCGCGAAGGCTACGAGAAGCTCAAGGCCGACCTCGACCGCATGGCGAACGTCGAGATGATCGAGGTGGCCAAGCGGATCGCCGCGGCCCGCGACCTCGGCGATCTGAGCGAGAACGCCGAGTACCACGCCGCGCGCGAGGACCAGGGGATGCTCCAGGCGCGCATCGACTCGCTCAAGGACAAGCTCAGCCGCGCCTACATCATGGACAAGGCGTCGTTGCCGACCGACGAGGTCGTCTTCGGCGCCAAGGTGAAGGTCAAGGACCTCGACCTGGATGAGGAAGAGCTGTTCCACCTGGTTGGCCCGGGCGAGGACGACTACGCGAACAACCGCATCCTCACCAGCAGCCCCATCGGCCAGGGCTTGATCGGCAAGAAGGTCGGCGACGTCGCGGAGATCCAGGTACCCATGGGCAAGCTGCGCTTCCAGATCGTCGAGATCCTCTTCGAGTGACGGAAAAAAATCCTTTCTCCGCCGCCGCCCCGCGCCTACACTAGCGGCAACGATCGACACCAGGCAACGGGGGCGTCTCCAATGAAAAGCACACGCATCCTTCTCGCCGCGGCCGGCCTTGTCCTGCTCGGCGGTCTCGCGTACGTCGCGCAGCGCGACGGCGAGTCGTCCGGCGTCAACATGGTGAACGCCGCCAAGGACCTCGTCGACTCGCTGAAACCCGAGCAGAAGACCCAGGCCACCTTCCCGTTCGACAGCAAGGAGCGGACCAACTGGAACTTCATTCCGCTGCAGGACAAGGACCGCAAGTCGACGCGCAAGGGGCTGCCGCTGGAAGACATGACGCCCGAGCAGAAGAAGCTGGCCCTCGCCCTCGTTCAGGCGGGGACGAGCAAGATGGGGGGCGAGGCGGCCCGGACCATCATGAGCCTGGAGGCGATCCTCAAGGAGCAGGAGAAGAAGGGCGCCATGGTGCGCAACCCGCAATGGTATTTCTTCACGGTGTTCGGGACGCCGTCCAAGACGGGCAAATGGGGCTGGCGCGTCGAGGGGCACCATCTGTCGCTCAACTTCACCATGGACGGGGCCGACGTGATCGCCTCCACGCCGACCTTCTTCGGCGCCAACCCGGCCGAGATCAAGGACGGCGCCCGCAAGGGCCTGCGCATCCTGGCCAAGGCCGAAGACCTCGCGAAGGACCTGTTCGCGTCGCTGGACGCGGATCAGAAGAAAAAGGCGCACCAGCCCAAGCAGTTCCCCGAGCCGGGGCAGAAGACGCTCAAGCCCGACCTCGGCGAACCGGTGGGCGTGGCGGCCGCGGACATGAGCGTCAAGCAAAAGGACATCCTGAGCAAGCTGCTCGAGTCGTACACGGGCCGGATGCCGGGGGACATCGCCGCCGAGGAACTGAAGCGCGTCAAGGACGGCGGCTTCGAGAAGATCCACTTCGCCTTCGCGGGCAATCCGGAGAAGGGCCAGCCGCACAGCTACCGCGTCCACGGTCCGCTGTTCGTGGTCGAGTTCCTGAATACCCAGGCGGATTCCGCGGGCAACCCCGCCAACCACATCCACAGCGCCTGGCGCCGCACGAGCGGGGACTTCGGAATCAAGTGAGCGGCGATGGAAACGCACAAGAACGCGACGGCCTGACGGATAACGTCAGGCCGTTGGCGTTTGAGGATGCTTCACTTGCCATCGACGGGGATCGAGATGACGAGGCCGGCGAAGCGCGGCGTTTTGGGGGGCGTGGAGAAGAAGCGGGTGTGGCAGGCCAAGCAGCTGCCGCTCAGGGGGATGACGCCGGCGCGGCGGTAGTAGCCGTCCTCGACGCGATCGAACTCGGTCTTGCCGCCGGCGAGAGCGGCGGCGGCCTGTTTCTCGAAGTCGGTTTTCGGCTCGTGGTGGACGCTCATCGCCTGGGTGTTTACGGCGATCCAGCGCGTCTTGATCTTCGCCTGCTCGTCCACGTCGGCGAAGACGTCCTCCAGCGCCCGCGCGGGGAGCACCGCCCGGTCGCCGCGGAAATAGTGGCGGTGCAGCGCTTCGAGCGTGTTGGCGTAGATCTTGTGCATCAGCCGGGCACGCTCGCGCGCCTCGGCCACGGGGATGCGCTGGTCGGGCGCCGTCGCCGGCGCGTCTCCCTTGGCGGCGGGCGGTTCGGCGTTCAGGCTCACGCAGAACAAGAGGCCGCTCGCGAGGCCGACCAAGGCAAGCGTGGTTGTCCGCAGTTTCATCAGCCCACTCCGATGAGGTTAAGACCGAAGCTCTCGAAGGCCGCACGTCCAGCATAGCCGGCTAAAATCGGATGTCAATATCCTATTATTGTGAACGCTTCGGGACGGCGGGCGGGCGGATGTCGTCATTCCAGAAACTCAGCTTGACAAAAAAAGGAACTCTCCCTAAAAGCCCGGCCTCTCTTGGCACACATTCTGTCCAGGTCAGCCGGCGTGCAAGGGGAAACGCACGCCCGCCGCGTCATGCACAGCGCATGCGACCGCAGAAGCGCCCAGCGCGCGGCGGCCGGACAAGCGGGGGAACGATCATGTTGCTCTTGAAGCGATGGCGGCGTTGGTCGGCGCGCTTGCTCCGGGTGGGATGCCTGGCGGCCGCGCTGGCGCTGACGCCAGGCGTCGCCCGCGCCCAGGTGGAGACCACCCGCGCCGAGGCGGAGGCCAAGATTCATTACACCAAGAACCCGAGCTTTCATCTGCCGATCCAGATGACGCCGACGGCCCGGGCGGACACGCGCGAGATCTGCCTCTACGTCAAACAGGCGGGTAGCGACTGGGTGCGCATCGAGCAGGCGGCGCCGACGGCAATGTACTTCACGCCGAAGGTGACGCGCGACGGCGAATACTGGTTTACGCTCGTCACCGTCAGCAAGGCGGGCAAGGCGACGCCGCCCGATGTCGCGAAGGCGCCTCCCGGTTTGCGTGTCGTCGTGGATACGACGGCCCCGGCGATCGATGTCCAGCCCGCCGCGACGTCGACTTCCGATTTCTGTCTGCGCTGCTCGGCGACCGATCCGAACCTCGACCCGGCGAGCCTGAAGGCCGTGGCACGCACGGACAAGGGGGACCGCCCGCTGGACCCCGTTCCCGGCATGCCCGGCTGTTTCCGGGCGCCGACTCCGGACTTGATGTCCTTTCCGGTGCGCGTGTCGGCCGCGGATCGCGCCGGCAACGTCGGCGCCAAGGATGTGAACGTCCGCGACCTGGTGATGGCGGCGATGAAGGCGCGACCCGAAGAGGTCGCGCGCACGGCGCACAAAACCCCGGTCCCGCCGCCGACCTCGATCGTGCCCGATCTGCCTGCCAAGCGGGTCGATACGCCGCCGGCGATCCCGGTGAGCGCGCTCCCCCCCGCACCGACCACGGTGAGCGCCTTGTCCCCGGCGCCGACAACGGCGTCGCCCGCGCCCACCGCGATTGGCGCGCTGCCTCCGGCTCCGAGCGCCGTCGGGACGGCGCCTCCGGCATCCAGTGTTCCGCCCGCCTTCCCGCCGGCATCGACGCCGCCGCCTTCCGGCGGCGCCCCAGGAAGCGCGATCCCGGCCCCCGCGCCGCTCATTCCGCCCCCGGCGCCGCTCATGCCGCCGGCGTTTCCACCGCTGACCGATCCGGCAATTCACAAGACGGCGGCGTCCGACACCGCTCCGACGCTACCCCACGTGACCGGCGAAGGAAAATACGGTGTCCCGCGGCAGATCGTGAACACGACGCAGGTCTCCGTCGACTATCGCATCGACCACGTCGGGCCCAGCGGCGTTGGCCGCGTCGACGTATACGTCACCAGCGACAACGGCCAGAGCTGGAAGAAGGTGAAGGAGACCACCGATCACCGCAACCCGTCCGCCGAGGTCGACCTGCCCGGCGAAGGCCTCTATGGCGTCAAGCTCGTCATCACCAACGGCAACGGCTTCGGCGGCACTCCGCCGGTGCGCGGCGAGCAGCCGACCTGCTGGATCGAAGTCGATACGACGGCTCCGCAGATTCGCCTGCAGCCGGTCGAGCCGGTGGCTCAGAACGGTTTCCTGGAGATTCGCTGGACGGCGTCCGACGCAAACCTCGGCGCCGAGCCGATCGGCCTCTACTTCCGCACACGGCCGGAAAGCCCGTGGCAGCCGATCGCAAGGAACCTGAAGAACGACGGCTCCTATCGCTGGGCCTTCCCGCGTGATCTCGGGGCGCAGTTCTGGATCAAGGCCGAGGTGACCGACCAGGCCGGCAACGTGTCGCGCTCGGAGACGCCGAACCCGGTCCTGCTCGACATGACCGAGCCGCGCGTCCAGGTGCTGGGCGTCAGCGGCGTCAGCGTCCGGCCGAGCGGGCACTAACGCGAGACGGACTTCGTTTAGCCACGAAGCCCCGGTTCGCAGAACTGGGCGGACGTTATCCGTTTCCGTTGCGGGATACTGTCCGCCCGGTTCTGCGAACCGGGGCTCAACGCGCGCAGGCCACCATGAACGCCTAGAATACAAACGATCATGGTCAAACCTGGCATTGTGCTTCTGAGCGGCGGACTGGATTCGACGACGACGCTCGCCACCGCTCAGGCGGAAGGTTTCGCCGTCCACGCGCTCTCCTTCGCGTACGGCCAGCGGCATGCGCTCGAGATCGAGGCGGCCCGTGAGATCGGCCGGCGGATGGGGGTGGTCGAGCACGTCATCGTGCCGATCGACTTGCGCGTCTTCGGCGGCTCGGCGCTGACGAGCGACATCGCGGTACCGAAGGACCGGCCGCTCGAGGAAATGAGCCAGGGGATTCCGGTCACCTACGTGCCGGCCCGGAATACGATCTTTCTCGCCTTCGCCCTCGCCTTCGCCGAGGTGCGTGGGGCGGCAGACATCTTCCTCGGCGTCAACGCGCTGGATTATTCGGGCTACCCCGATTGCCGGCCGGAGTACGTGCAGGCCTTCGAAGCGATGGCGAACCTGGCGCTCAAGGCGGCGGTGGAGGGGAACCTGACGATGCGGATCCACACGCCGCTGATTCATCTGACCAAGGCGCAGATCATCGAGCGCGGTCTGGCGCTGGGTGTGGACTACGGGCTGACCACCTCCTGCTATGATCCGGCGCCGGACGGGGCGGCGTGCGGGCGGTGCGACGCGTGTCTGCTGCGGCTGAAGGGGTTCGCCGAGAGAGGGCTGCGCGACCCGCGGCGCTATCAATAGCTCGCGTCAACGCCCCTCGATCCAGTCGCCGCATTTCGTCAGCACGTCGGCATAAGCGTCCCACGTCAAGCCGTCCACCGTCACGCTCGGTCTTCCCAGAACGCCATCGACCAGTGGTCCGCTCGCGACCATCCGCTCCAGGATGCGCCGTTCCATGGCGGAGTCGAAGAGGGTGGGCGCCGGCTTTGCTCCGAGCAAGGCGTAGACCCCGGCGGCGAGCGCATAGGCGCCCCAGTTGCTGACGCCGGCGACGATGAGGTGATCGGCGGCAATGCGGCAGGCGATGGGGCCGCCGCCGGGGATGTTGGCGTGGATGACCTGCCAGGGGATCTTGCCCATGCCGATCTCGTTGCCGCCGTCGCCGATGGCCAAGGTGGCGGGTCGCGTCGGATCATCCGCGCTTGACTCGAAGAGCCAGTGGGCCGGACTCATGCGCTCGGTGATGTCGATGCCGCGCATCGTCTGGCAGCGGTCCTGGCGCTCGTCCGGAACGGTCTCCGCGAAAATCAAGTAGTTCTCATCCTGTTCGTTGGTCGCTTCCAGCTGTCTCTTCAGCGAATGCAGGGTGTGGGAGGGGCCGACCCGTTCGATGGCGAGCAGGTGGGTTGGGCTGCCGGTTTGCGTGAACGCTCGCTTGCGATACTCCTCCGCGCCGAGCGACTGGGACTCGGACCAGGTCGGCAGGACGACAAGCGGCACGTCACGACGCAGGCCGCAGATACGTATGCCGGTCTCGAAGGCGCGGGCGGCGCCGGCGTCGGTCAGGATCGACGTTCTGATGCCGAGGGGATAGAGGGCTCGGGCGAGGAAAAGGGCGCCGAGCGGACCATCGGTCTCGGCGGCGGGGGGCTGGGCCGTCGGGATGAAGAAGCCGGTGACGATGGCAAGGTTGGCGCCGGGCTTAAGCGCGCGGCAGGAGCGCTCGAGATCGTCGGGGCAGGCGGTGAGAAGGTTGCGGACGGGCTGGCGCGCAAGACCGCGGTTGCCCGGGTCCTGCTGGATGAGGGCGCGGAGACGAGAGAAGTCAGGCATGGGAAGAGCCGTGATGAATGAGCCGGCAGCATTCGAAAGGCTCATCCTATCCGGCCGGCGCCACCGCAGAAAAGGGTGTGGGGCAGGCCGCCGGGCCTGCCGGCCCCGGTAGACCAGGTCCCTCGTGTAACAGCCGGTCAGCGCTTCCGTGCGTCGATGATCTCCTGGATGCGGATGGCGAAGCGGTCGTTGACGACGACGACCTCGCCGCGGGCCAGGAGGACGCCCTGGACCAGGATGTCCACCGGCTGCGACACGAGGCGGTCCAGCTCGACGATGCTGCCGACGTTCAGCTTGAGGACATCGGCAATCGCGAGCCGCGTGCGGCCCAGCTCGGCGGTGACGGTGCAGGTGACGTCGAGAAGGTTCTCGAGAGAGCCGGCCGGAGCGTTGGCGGCGGCGGGGCCGAGGTCGGCGAACTCGGGGACGCGGGCCTCGATCTCGGGCCGCGCGGCATGGGCGGCGTCGGGCGGAATCATCGTTGAGGTAGCCATCGGGCGTCTCCGTTTCTTGACTCACCACTCACTACCCTACTCACCACTCACCACTAACCACTCACGAAATGCACTACCGCCACTGTTCGATCCGGAACGCCTGCCGCGTGCCCACTTTTCCCGGCCAGCCGCGCAGCTTGTCGTTGTCGGCGACCTTGGCGACGAGGGGCTGGTTGACGGGCTGGTCCAGGAGGATGATGTCGCCGACGCGGAGTCGGGCCAGTTGCGTCAGGGGGAGTTCCGCGCTGCCGAGCGTGACGACAAGCTCGACGGGGAGTTCGCGGACCTGCTGGAGGAGGCGTTCGCGGTTCTGAGCCTGCTGCTCCGCCGCCGCCTCATCTTGCTGGTTGGCGAGCAGGCCGTTCTTGGGCACGAGCCAGCGCCAGTCGTAATCGCCGAACTGGCCCTTTACCTTGAAGCTGGCAACCAGGAGGCTCTCGTCGGCCCCGTAGACCTTGGCGTAGCGCGGGTTCGAGATCTTCTCGCCCACCTGCGGATGGATGGCGTTCTGCCCCGTCCAGCTTTCAAGGAAGGCCGGCAGAAGCATGTCGCGCAGGAAGAACTCGAAGAGCGAATCGTCGACGGCGGTCAACTCGCGATCGGCCGGCGGGCCCTCCAGCTTGTCTCCCAGGAGCGTGCTGATCAGACCGAGCACGAGGAGCCGTGGCCAGGCCATCACGGTCGGAAGATGCTCTTGAAGGGGGACGCGATAGGCGATGGTGTCCTCGGGGAGCGTCAGGAGGGCGGCCCGGGCCCGCAGGTTGTCGGAGGGCCCGAGCAGGACTTCAGCCGGGAAGGGGAGGTCACGCTGGAAGCGCCGGGTCGCGAGGGCGCAGGCGGTCTGGAGCCAGCCATGGAACTGTTGGTCCAGGGCGCTGTTGAGCCGGCCAGGCTTTTGAAAGTTGTAAGGCGCGGCGCTCATTGACCCGCCCTGCCAAGAAAAAGGGGACAGGACCTTTGACTACCGGCAACACTTAGAGGTCCTGTCCCCTTTTTCTTGGCAAGGCCCTTATTGAACCACGAACTCGTCAAACAACACTTCCAGGATCAGCTCACGGCCGTCGGGCCACAGCATGGTGTTGAACTGATCGCGGATCTCCCGGCGCAGGCGATTGACCCCGGCGGCGCGGGCGACCTCCGTCAACGTCAGGTCCGACAGGTAGCTGAGGAGCCAGCTCTTCAGGTACGCCTTGTTCTTCTCGAGGTGGTCCTTGACCTCTTTCTCCTCGTTGCCGTCGACGACAAGGATGATCTTCACGCGCAGGTAGCGCGTGAGCTGGTGCTCGCCGAGACTCACGACCGCGTCGCCGAAGGGGACGATGGCGGGCTTGGCGCCGTCGTCGCCGTGGGAGCCGTGGCCGTGCTTGCCGGCCTTGGGGGCGGCGAGGAAACGGGGGACCATGAACCCGGCGCCGACGGCGATGAGGGCTACCACGATGATGAGCGCCAGTCCGCCCCCCTTCTTCTTGGGAGGAGCGGCTTGTGGTTCGGTTTCGGTTGCCATGACGCTTCAAGCGGGGAGCGGCGGCACAATCGGCACGATCGCTCCTTCTGTTTATCGGCGTGGCGCGGTCGCCGCCTTGCCTGCAAACCGGCCAGGCGACGACAGGCGCGAACCCGAATGGCGGCACGCCGTCTGAACAACTCTACCCCATCTTTTCCTGTCTGCCAGGCCATGGTAAAGCCGGTGGACACGGGCGGGGTGGGGCGGTTAGGCGGGGTTTGCGGGTTGTGCCGGAAAGGGACTGCCGCGCCGCTTCAGAGGAGTCGCGTCCCCGTTTCAAGCAGAATCCGTGCTATTCATCCTTGCGGCGCGGCGCGAGCAAGGTATCGAGGTCGATGGGGCGCCGCACTTCACCGTTGCGCTCGAAGTACTCCTCGAGCGTGCGGATTATAGTTTCGAGAGTGACCTTGCTGTCCTTTTCCATGGCGCGAAGCTTGGCGCGGGTCTTTTCCATGTCTTCCTTCCAGCGTGCGAGGTCTTCACGCGTGCGGGCAACCTGGGCCGTGGCGTCTTCCAACTCGTGGGAAGCCTGCACGAGCGCGCGGTCCTTGTCGCGCAACTGCATCTCGAGCTGGGCCATGCGGGCCCCAAACGTTTTCTTGTCCTCCTCGAGCGCCGTGGCACGCTGCGTCCAGTAGGCGATCTGCTCGCTGTACCCGCCTCCACCGGTGGGAACAGCACCGTGGGCGCCTGGCCCGCCCGCGCCGGGGAAGGCGCCCGTTCCGGCCCCGGGTCCGGCGCCTGGGCCGGTCGGTGTCGGGGCGGGCCCCCCCCAAGGGGGCGTCGGTCCCCCCGTCGGTCCGCTCTTGGGACGATCGAGATGTTCCTCGTCCTTGTGCGCGAACGGGTTGGTTACGGTGATACAGCCCGCCGACAAGAACGACGCCAGGGCGATGCCGAGCCAAGCGCGCATGTTCTCCTCGCCTTCCGTTAAAAGACGCAGTTGAGGCGTGTCTTTTTGCCGCACGAGCAGATCACTTCGATCGCCTTGATGGTGTCGCCGTCGCGAATCAGGATGACCTCCGGCTCGCCGCTCGCATGGTCGTGCGCCGGCCCGACGACGCGCCGCTCGCGAACGACACGCACCTGCTCGCCGGGAACGATACCGGTATGTCCGGGATGCTTCGGGCCTTCCATGGTTGGCCTCCTTGCGTCACTGGTTCAGCGGCTTTTCGGGTCTCGCGCGCCGCCATCCGAAGTCTCACGACTTCGGCTACATCTTGCTCTTATGTTCAGGCCGCGTCATGGGCCCGCATCCATTCGCCGAGCCGGTAGACGGCGGCGTTCAGGAGGCGCGACACGCGCGATTCGGAGAGGTCGAGCACTTGCCCGATTTCCTTCAGGCGCATTTCCTCGAGGTAATAGAGCGTGACGACGAGACGTTCGCGGCTCGCGCAACCGCTTGATGCCCTCGGCCAGGAGGCGCTTCTGGTCCTCCATCGTCTCGCCCGTCTCGTCCCGCCGGAACCTGCACCCGCTTGACGTCCGAAAGGTACTCCCAGGAGACCATCCGGCTCATGCGCAGCGCGGCGAGGCAGTCGGTGACCTCCTCCTCGGTCATCCCGGTGTGGGTCGCGAGCGCCTCCAGCGTGACCGGGGCCGGCAGCGTCTGGTACGCCTCCTGAATCAGGCTGACACGATCGAGCAGATGCTGCGGCAAAAGCGAGTTGCGCCGCAACTCGTCGTAGACCGCGCCCCGGATGCGGTAGGTCGCGAACGTCTCGAACTTCACCCCGCGGCTGGGATCGAACTTGGTCGCCGCCTCCACCAGCCCCAGCGTGCCCGCGGCTTCGAGGTTCTCGACGTCGACGCCGGGCGGCAGCTGGGCGATAAGCCGGCCGACCGTGTGCCGCACGAGACGCGTGTGGCGCAGGATCAGATCGTCACGCTGTTGCCGGGCGCTCGCCGCCTGGTAAGCCTGCACAGGCGAAGCCATCATCCACCCTCCTCACCCCCAGCCTCTCCCCCGAGCAGGAGAGAGGAGAGAGCGCTAACCCCGGTCCTCCGTCAGGACGATGCACGCCAGCCGGGCCAGGATGCCGCACACGGTCCCCGCGACCGCGGCCCGCAACAGGATCACCTCCGGGGACAGGTCGCGCCAGATGCCGATGAGCGTGACGACGCTCGCCATCAGCAATCCGGACGCCATGCCCCACGGATGTCCTTTACGCATGTGTCACACCAATGTCCGAGGCCTCACGACTGCAAGTCCTCCGGTTTGATCAAAGCCAACGGTTCCAGCAGCATGTCGCTTGGAATTTCCTGGTACGCGATCACGGCCAGCTCCGGCAGGGAGCGTACGATGGCCTGCCGCAGCGGGCGGCGCAGCATCGCATCCGTGAGCAGCGCGGCCTCCTTGCTCGCGGCCGTCGCCTTGCGCCACTCGTCGGCCAGGCGCAGGATGAGCCGCTCCAGGCGGGCCGGATCCAGCGCGAGGACCTTGTCGTGCAGCGCCTTGCGGAACTCCAGCTCGATGCGCGGATCGAGAACGAGCGCGAAGAGCCGGCCGTTCTCATCGCGGTAGCGGTCGCAAATCGACCGGCCCAGGTCGAGGCGCACGCGCTCGGTGAGGTCGACCGGGTCCTTGGTCGCGAGGGCATGATTGGCCAGGCTTTCGAGGATGCGCGTCAGGTTCGAGATCGGCACGTGTTCTTCGAGCAGATGACCCAGGACGCGGTGGAGCAGGCCCATCGTCATCACGTTGGGGATCAGCTCGTCGACCAGCGACGGCGATGTTTCGCGCACCTTGTCGACCAGCGTCTTCAAGTCTTCGCGCCCCAGCAGATCGTGGGCGTGCTTCTTGAGCACTTCGCCGAGATGGGTGATGACGACGCTGAGGGCGTCGACGACCGTGTAGCCCGCCAGCTCGCCGCGCTGCCGTTCCGACTCGGGGATCCACAAAGCGGGCAGCCCAAAGGCCGGATCGCGCGTCGCCTGACCGTTGATCGAAAAACGCGTCGAGCCGGGGTCGATCGCGAGCCAGTCGCCCGGCTGCACCTTGCCGCGGGCGATTTCCCGGCCGTTGATGAGGATGCGGTACTCCTCGGCGTCGAGGCTCATGTTATCGCGGATGCGGATGGGCGGGACCCAGAGACCGTTCTTCTTGGCGAGGTCGCGGCGCAGGTTGCCGATGCGGTCGAGCAGGCCGGAGCCGCGCGTCAGCTCGACGAGCGGGATGAGGCGGGCCCCGATCTCGATGCAGGCGCGATCGGTCTGAAGGAATTCATCGAGCACCGCCTCGGCGGCGGGCTTGGCCGGGGCCGCGGCCTCCGGCGCTGGGACCGGCTTCTTGGCGGCGCGCATGAGCCGCTGCGCCGCGAGCCAGAGGCCGCCGCCCAGGACGAGGAAGGGGATTTTGGGCAATCCGGGCATCAGCGCGAGCGCGGTGAGGATCATAGCGCCAATGCTGAGGGCGCGCGGCTGGCCGGTGAACTGCGAGCCGATCTCCTCGCCGAGGCTCGACTGCGAGGTCGCCTTGGTGACGAGGATGCCGGAGGCGGTGGCGACGATGAGGGCCGGGATCTGGGCCACCAGGCCGTCGCCGATCGACAGGATCGAATAGGTGTGGATGGCCTGCGACATGTCCATGCCGCGCGTCATGGCGATGATGACGCCGCCGATCAGGTTCACCGCGGTGATGATGAGGCCGGCGATAGCGTCGCCGCGCACGAACTTGCTGGCGCCGTCCATGGCGCCGTGGAACTCGGCCTCGTGCATCAGGTGTTGCCGGCGCTTCTTGGCCTCGGCCTCGTCGATCAGGCCGGCGTTCAGCTCGGCGTCGATCGCCATCTGCTTGCCCGGCATGGCGTCCAGGGTGAAGCGGGCCGCGACTTCCGAGATGCGGCCGGCGCCCTTGGTGATGACCACGAACTGGATGATGATCAGGATGAGGAAGATGACGAGGCCGACAACGAGGTTGCCGCCGACCACCATGTTGCCGAAGGCGGCGACGATCATGCCCGCGTGGCCGGACAGGAGGATCAGGCGCGTGGTGGCCACGTTGAGCGATAGTCGGAACAGGGTGAACAAAAGCAGCAAGGAGGGGAAGACGGAGAAGTCGAGCGGCTGCGTGGCGCTCAAGGTGAAGAGCAGCAGCAGGACGGTGAGCGCGAGGTTGAACGCCAGCAAAAGATCGAGCAAGAGCGGCGGCAGCGGCACGAGCAACACGACGAGGATGCCGAGCAGCGCAAGGGCGAGCGCCATCTCGCTGCGCTGGGCGAAGCTCGAAGGGGCGACGTTGATGATTGCGGCACGGGCCATGCGGCGGTTTCCAAGTCACCGGCCAGGGGACAAGGTCCGCCCCGGTTCTGCGAACCGGGGCTAAACGAAGACTGCGAAACCGGCTGTTTCAAAACGGGGACGCGACTCTTTGTCTCTTGGGTTTAGGAGTCGCGTCCCCGTTTTGAAACAGCCTCTAAACGAAGACGATCAACGCGGCGCGGCTACGGTCGTGCCGCGAAGCCGGAACACATAGGCGATCACCTCGGCGACCGCGAGGTACAGCGCGGCCGGAATCTCCTGCCCAATCTTCACTGTCTTGAAGAGCGCCTGGGCCAGCGGCTTCTTCTCGACCACGGATACTCCATGCTGGCGGGCGACGGCGATGATCCGCTGCGCCACGGCGCCCGCGCCTTTGGCGACGACGGTCGGGGCCGCACGTTCGTTCGGGGCGTACCGCAGGGCGATGGCCAGGTGCGTCGGGTTGGTGACGACGACCGTCGCCTTGGGAACGTCCTTCATCATCTGCTTCTGCGCGGCCTCGCGCTGGAGCTTGCGGACACGCGCCTTGATCTGCGGATCGCCGTCCTCCCGTTTCAGCTCCTCCTTCAACTCCTGCCTGGTCATCCGCAACGACTGATCGTGCCGCCAGCGCTGGAAGAAGTAGTCCGCCAGGCCCAGGACCACGAGCGAACCGGCGACCGCCAGGGCGAGGTGGGTGACCGTCGACCAGGCCCGCGCCGTCGCCCCGCCCAGACGCATGGCGCCCAGCTCGCCGATTTCGATGCCGCGCCAGCTCATCACCCAGAAGGCGACGAGCGCGATCGCCGCCACTTTCAAGAGCGCCGCCAGGCCCCGCACGCCGCCGCCGAGCGAGAACAGCTTGGACCAGCCGTTCGCCGGCGACAGTTTCTCGAAGTTGAACCCCAGGAGGCCGGGCGCGAAATAGAAGCCGACCTGAAGCACGGACACCAGGACCCCTCCTACCACCACGACACCGAAAAAGAAGCCGAGCCATTCCAGCGCGTGGTCAAAGACCACGCCGAAAATCTCCTGCACCCGCTCCGGCGTGAGGCCGTCGACCGGCAAGCGCCCGAGACGGCCCCGGCAGAACTCGATCAAGCCGATGGCGACGCCCGGCACGATGGCCGCCAACGAGCCGAGGCCGAGGAGCATGAGCAGGCCGGTGGTCAAATCGTTGCTGAAGGCGACCTGACCCTGCTCGCGCGCCTCCTCGCGCCTTCGCGGCGTCGGCTCCTCGGTCTTCGTTTGGCCGAGATCTTCCTCAGCCATGGTCTACTCTCCAGGTGAGCGTCGCAGGCTGGCGCGCCCATCAAAACACGCGTCCCAAAAGGTCGGTTCCCTGTTGCAGGATGGTGACGAAGGACGCGATCAGCTGAGGGAGCAGTAGCAATAACGCCACCAATCCGGCGCCGAGGCGGAGCGGGAAGCCGACGTTGTAAAGATTGAACTGCGGTGTCGCCCGCGTCAGCAGGTTGAGCATCAGTGTCGTCAAGAACAGGCAGAGGGCGACCGGGCCGGCCAGCATCAGGCCCCACTCCTGGGCCTCCGCCGTGCTCGATACCAATCCCTCCCAGGAGAACAAGGGCCCGCCGCCGGCCACCGGGTAGCTGCGGAACAGCCCGTCCATGGCGCCGAAGAAAGCGTGATGTCCATCCAGCGCCAGGAACACGGCGGAGGCCGACAACTCCAGGAAGATCGTCAAGGGTGATTGCATGCCGCTGCTGGTGGCGCTGGCGATGTTGCCGAAGGTCAACCCCAGCTCCTGGGCCAGAAACTCCCCCGCGACCCGCGCCGGCAACAAGAAAAGCTCGAAGGTGAAGCCGATCACGGCGCCGAGCATCACCTCTCGTGCCAGGGCGATGATGTACGCGAGCCACGCGCCGTTCCCCCCGGAGCAGAGCCAGGCGCAGCCGGCCATCTGGGTCCAGAGCGTGGTCGCCCAGAAGGAACTGAGGCCGACGGCAAGTCCCATCTTCACCAGGCGCGGCGTCTGCCCGGCGCCGAGCACGTTGAGCATGGCGACGAAGGCGCCGACGCGGGCGAGGATCAGGCCGAAGAAGGTCGCCGCCAGCGAGATCACTTGATCGCCTCCGTGGCGTGCTGGAACATGCGGAACGTGAAGTGACTCGCCATCTCCAGCGTCCATGCCATGGTCAGCACCAGCACCAGTCCCACCGCCAGCAAGCGCGGCACGAACGAGAGCGTCTGCTCCTGAATGCTCGTGATCGTCTGCAAGATGCTGACGATCAGGCCGATGAGCAAACTCACCCCCAGCGTCGGCAGCGCGAGCAGGATCGCGGTCTGGAGCAGATCTTTGCCGATTTCGAGTATGTCCGTCGATGACATTGGCTTCTCTTTCACAGCAACTTAGCGCCGGGGATGTGATTACGATTGGGATTGGATGTATTGCACATAATCATCAGAGGTCCAAATCCAATCCTAATCCTAATCCTAATCCTAATCGTAATCTAGGACGCAATACGATCGAACATAACGTCCTTCCACAGTTGCCACCGGTCAGCCGAAACTCACACTTAACGCCCGCGTCACCAGATGCCAACCGTCCGCAACGACGAACAGCAGGATCTTGAACGGCGCCGAGATCATCACCGGCGGCATCATGACCATTCCCATCGCCGTGAGGATGCTCGCGACCACCAGGTCGACGAGCAGGAACGGCAAGTAGATGCAAAACCCCATGATGAACGCCGTCTTCATCTCGCTGATGATGAACGCCGGCACGAGGACACGTAGCGGCACGTCCTCGGGCGCTTCGGGAGGGGCGACCTTGCTCAGGCTGAGGAAGAGGGCGAGGTCCTGCCGGCGCGTCTGGGCGAGCATGAACTTGCGCAGCGAATCGGTCGCCTTCTGCACGGCGACGGGGACCGGCATCTTGCCGTCGAGATACGGGGTCACGGCTTGCTCGTTGATCTCCTCCAGCGTCGTCCCCATGACGAACCAGGTGAGGAAGAAGCTGAGACCGAGCACCACGAGGTTTGGCGGGATGTCTTGCGAGGTCACGGCGCGGCGAACGAAGGAGAGGACGATGACGATCCGCGTGAAGCCGGTGATGCAGACCAGCAGCGTCGGTAGGAGGACCAGGCCGCCCAGGAACAGAGCGGTCTGGAGAGCGGGGGGCAGGTCTTGCAGCGCTCCCGACTTGTTCAGGTGCTCGACCAAATCGCCCATGACTCAGGCCTCCCCGTTCTCGCGTTGGTCCAGGTTGGCCGAGAAGCGGCGAGCGATCACCTCGGCAAGGACGCTCGGCCCCGCGTCGGCCTGCTCCAGCGTGGTGGCGAACGACTCGGGCAGCGGCACGATCGTCGTGATGCCCTTGGCGTCGCCCCCCACCAGGACCGGGTGAGCGCCGACGTGGACGAGGTGGACCCAGCAACGCTGCGGCAGCGCCAGGGTTTCGATGCGCTTCAGGTGCGTGTTGGTGGCCGAGGCTGCGGCCGTCCCCCCCAGCCAGCGCTTGCACAAGAGGATGGTGGCGACGCACATGGCGAGAACAACGACGGTGCCGATGCCGAGGCGGAGGAACATGGCGCCCGTGTTGGGCTGCTCCGGCCAGCTTGGGGGCGCATACGACCAGGCGCCGGTCTTCGCCTTCGCGTCCGGCGCCTTGTCGTCGGGTGTTTTGCCGTCGGGCTTTTTCGCGTCCGAGGCCTTGGCCCCGGGAGCGAGCTTCTCCGTCGGTCTCTCGGCGGATTTTTGAGCCGGCGGAGCCGGGGAGATGAGTTGGGGCACGAACAGGCCGGCCAGAACGGCGGCCACGCAGAGTCCGCCCAGGGGCAGCCATTTCTTCAGCGGCGCGCTTGCGAACAGAGGACCAGGCGACGGCTGCATGGTGGGCTCCCGTGCCGCGAGCGGCGTGTCCGCCCGCGCCGCGCGAAGCCGTCTCGGCGGAGACAGCGCGCGGCACTCCTAGGCATCGGGTGGCGCCCTTGCCGAACTTGAGGGTTTTTCCGGTTATTCCGGTCAGTCAAGACCAGCAAACCGGGCAATCTGCTCAGAGGATCACGGCGCCGACACAGTCGCCTTCTTCAGTCCCTTCAGCTTCTCCAGCATCTGGACCACCGTGCTGCGGTCGGGCATCTCGGAGAGGACCTTGGCGACTTGCCGTTCCTGCATGGCCGCCAGGATCTTCACCGCGAGGTCGAGCTTGCCGGTGTCGACCATGTGCTGAAACGTCTCGCCGGCGGCCGAGGCTTCCATCACGTTGTACACGTCGGCCATCTGCTTGACGCGTTTCTGCTCGACCGAGTCGACCTCGAGGAGCGCACGCTTGACCTCCTTGTGATCGTCGGACAGCTTCAGCTTCGCTTTTTCCACGTCTCCCGCCCGCCGCTCCAAAAGCTCCATCTTCTCGCTGAGGGCTTTCATCTCCTCCGCGATCTCGGCGCGCAGGGCGTCGAGCGTTTTCTGCTCGGCCTTGATGTCGCCGAAGATGGTCTCGAGCTGACTCTGGCGCGTGAGCATCTTCTGCTCGCGGATCTGGAGCGATTCCTCCTTGATGCGCAGCGTCGTGGCGAGCTGCGCCAAGCTCTCGGCGGTCGGCTTCGCCAAGGCGCGGGCGGGCAGCGGCGGGGCCTTGGGCTCGGCCTTGGCAGCCTTGCCTTTGCCCTCCTTGCCCTCCTTCTCGGCCTCGCCATGCTCGTCCTTCGTCTCGGGCTTCTGCATGAACAGGGACACGCCGGCCGAGGCGCCGAAAAGACCCACGCCGATCACCAGGATCACCATCATGCGTTTCATGCCTTGTTCTCCGTCGCGCTGCGGGACCATGATCCCGGCGGCCTCAGGCGTTGTCGTCAGTCCGCCAGCGCCTGAGGGTTTGCTCTTCGATCCGCACCTGTTCCGTCTTCGTCTCCTGGTCGCGGTGCTCCTCGTGGCGGCGGCTGCGCAGAGTTCGCAGCGACTCGGCTTCCTGGACGGCGCGTTGATAGGCCGCCATCGTCTCCTGCATGACCTTCTCCGCCTGGGTGCGCCGCTCCAGCGCCAGGCGGAGTTCCTTTCCCAGTTGCTCGGACCTCTGAAAGACCGCCATCCAGGCGGAGCTTTCCACCGGGCCGTGCATCTGGTCCTCGAGCCGCTTGGCGTTACTCTCGATCTCCCGTTCCAGCTGTTGCACATCGAGGTCGCACGCGCGCTTTCTCCCCGCGGCTTGCATTTGCCGGATCTCGGCCAGGCGCTCGCGCCGCTCCTTGTAACGCAGCGCTTGCTCCAGAGGAAAGCGGAACCGGGGCATCGATCAATCTCCTCAATCCGCGGACAGACCCCGTATTGAACCGCCTTAGAACCCCCAGCCCGCCGCGATTGCCAGCAGCGCCGATCTTGTCTGGGCGAACTCCGCGTGTTCGTTCATTCCTTGCCGCAGGAAGGCGAGGATGCGTGGCCTCAGCTCGATCGCCTTGTCGACTTGCGGGCTCGTGCCGGGGACGTAGGCCCCGATGCGGATCAGATCCTCCGCCTCCGCGTAGGTCGCCAGGGCCGCGGCCACCTTGCGGGCGGCATTTCGGTGGTCGGCGTTCATGAGTTCATGGGCGACGCGGCTGACGCTCTTGCCGATGTTGATCGCCGGATAGTGCCCCAGCTCCGCGAGCTTACGATCGAGGACGATGTGGCCGTCGACCAGGGAGCGGACGGCGTCGGCGATGGGCTCGTCCATGTCGTCCCCTTCGACGAGGACGGTGAGGAGGCTGGTGACGCTGCCCCGGTCGGAGTTGCCCATGCCCTCGACGAGGCCGGCGAGCAGCTGGAAAACGGACGGCGTGTAGCTGCGGGCGCTCGGGGGCTCGCCGAGGGCCAGGCCAAGCTCGCGCTGGGCCATCGCCAGACGGGTGAGGCTGTCGCACATGAAGAGCACCTGCTTGCCCAGGCCCCGGAAATAGTCGGCGAAGTTAAGGGCCGTGAGCGCCGCCCGGATCCGCATCAAGGGGGTCTGATCGCTCGTCGCCACGACGACGACCGATTTCGCCAACCCCTCGGCGCCCAGGCAGTCGTCGAGGAAGGGCCGCACTTCGCGGCCACGCTCGCCGATCAGGGCGATGACGTTCACTTCGGACTCGGAATACTTGGCGATCTCGCCCAGCAGGGTGCTCTTGCCGATGCCGCTGCCGGCGAAGATGCCCACGCGCTGCCCGCGACCGCAGGTGAGCAGGCCGTCGATGGCGCGCTGGCCGGTGGCGAAGACGTCGCGGATCGGCGCGCGGCGCAGGGCCGGCGGAGCCTGACGTTTGAATGGCTGCGGGCGGCAACGCTCCAGCGGGCCGCGCTCGTCGATGGGGCGGCCCAAACCGTCGAGGACCCGGCCGAGCAGACCGTCTCCCGCCAGGAGGGTGGCGCCGCGCTCGCGGCGCACGACCGTCATGCCCGGATGGACCTCGGCCTGTTCATAGAGGACGACATGGGCCTGGTCGTTGCCGAAGCCGATGACTTCGCCCAGATAGCCGGCGCCCTGGCTGCTGAGGACCTGGCAGTGATCGCCGACGGCGGCGGGGAGCGTGCAGGAGAGGAGCAGTCCCTTCGAGGAGCGCAGCTTGCCCGCGGTCTGGAAGACATCGAAGGAATCGATGCCGGCTTTCAAACGTTCGACGAGGCTGGGCATGATGGGCGGCTACTCCAGGGATTGCCGCAGCGTTTGCCGCAGCAGCTCGAAGCGATTCCCCACATCGAAGAGGACGCTTTGCTCCATCGTCTCGATCCTGAAAGAGCCGCGCGGGAGCGAGGCGTCGGCCAGCCAGCGCAGATCGACCGCGGTGAACGACGGATGGGCGCCGGCGCGTTCTTGAAGAAGGCGCAGGTCGTCGGGGTGGACCAGGACGGTCGCCTGGCGCGCGGGGGCCAAACGCTCCAGCGCGCGGGTCACCAGTGTCTCGAACGGGAACGTGCCGGCCTGGATGCGCTCCATCATGAAGTGGGAGGCGACGGCGAGGGCCACATCCACGGTCGCGAGCTTTATTTCGGCCAGCGTCTTTGTCATTTCGACGTGCAGGGCTTGCGCGGCCCGACCAAGGCCGGCGAGCAGGGCCTGCAAACGCGCCCGATCCTCGGCGTCCTGAATTTCCTGGTGCGAGGGCGTCGGCGACGGGAGCGGCATCGGCTGGATGGGCGGCGGCGGCTCGGTCGCCGGGTCGCAACGGACGACGCCGACAAGGCGCGACGGCAGCCGGATGGTCGCTTCGCTGGTCATAGTTTTCTCGGTCAGACCGCGTGGAGCAGGCCGCCTGGCCTGCCAACCGCGAAGGCAGGCCAGGCGGCCCGCCCCACCCCTATTCCGTCATCACCAGCTCGCCGGCGAGGTCGAGCTTCTGGATGATCATGACGACCGCGCCTTCCGCCTGTTGCACTTCGTCCTTGGAGGCCGAGCGGGCGAGCTCGATTTCCTCCGACAGGCTTTCCTGCGCCCGCTTGGACAGGTTGTTGAGGAACTTGACGCGGATCGGCTCGCCGGCGTCGCGGATTGCCAGGGCGAGGTTCTTGGTGTCGACTTCCTTCAGGATCTTCTGCATCGAGCGGTTGTCGACGCGGACTACGTCGTCGAAGCGATAGAGGAAGGGTTTGATGGCGGCGGCGGCTTCGGGCGCCTTGGCCTCCAGCTCCTTGATGACCTGCATGCGCTGCGGCTTGTCGAGGAGTCGCAGCATGTCGGCCATTTTCCGCTGCCGGGCCGCCCCTTCCGCGAACGCCGGCTTGTCCTCGAGCTTCTGGCTCTTCTGCACGAGCGCCTGCGTCATCCGCTTGACCACCTCGAGGTTCGGCATCCCCTGCGTGCTGAACTGGACGGCGATCTCGGCCTGCTGCTCCGGCGGCAGACGCCGGAACGCCTCGCCCGCCTTGCCGATGTCAAGCGTGTTAAGGACGATCGAGGCCGTGCGCGTCGTCTCTCCCTGGAGGACGCGCGCGATGCGTTCCGCGGGGAGCGCGGCGAGCGCCTTGAGCGGATCGGGGTCCTGCAGCTGGGCGGCCAGCGCTTGCGCCGCGCCGCCCGGCGGCGCGCTGGCGGCCGGCGCCGCTTCGGCTTGTCCAACCGCTTCGGAGCGTTCCCTGAGGCTTGGCATGGGCAACGTCGCCGGCGCTTCGTTCTTGTTGGTGAGGGCGCCGCGCAGCTCGGCGAGGACTTCGGTCAGGGCCTGCCGATCGCTCCCCACCTTGCTCATGACGGCGCGCAGGCGGGCGCCGCGTGCCGGACCCAGCCGGGCCAGCACCTTCTCGACCACATCGGGGGCCAGGCTCTTGAGCAACAGCGCCCCCTTCTCCTCGCCGCTCAGCTCTGCCATATATCACGCGGCCATGCGCCGCGGCTGTTCTGATTTCTCCAGCCATGCCTCCAGGACGCGCACCAGCGCCTCCGGGTTTTGTTCGGCGGCGCTCGACAGGCTTTCGACCAGCGGGTCCCTCTCCGCCGCCTTGCCCGGCGCGTTCTGCGCCGGCTCGGGAGAAGTCGGCTTGCCGCGTCGCAGTACCATCCAGCCGATGCCCAGCGCCGCCAGCGCGGCCAGGCCGAGCGAGGCGTAACGCACCAGGTTCAGGATGTTCTGCCACTGCTGCACGCTCTCCAGATGCTCGTCGGCGTTCGCCGGCTCCTCGGGAACTTTGAGCTGGGCGCCGGTGACCTTGATCTCGTCCCGCCCCGTCTTGTAGCCGACCGCCTGCTTGATGATCTCCTCGGCGTCGGCCAGCTTGAGGCTCGGCGCCGCGTCCTTGGCGTCCTTGTCGGAGGGAGAGAGGTCGACGAGGGCGGCGATGGTGAGCCGGTCGATGCCGCCGAACTTTTCCTCCGTTTCCTGCGTGATTTTCGAGATGACGTAGTCCGTCTGGACGGTCTCCTCGGCGGTCGTGCCGCCGCCGCCGGGCCCGGAGCCCCCCTTCCCCGTGTTGCTCGCCGTTCCCGGCGCTCCCCCCTTGGGCGCCGCGCCGGCGGTCTTCGAACTCGTGATCATCTCCTTGGACGCTACCTTGCCTTCGGGGCTGTACGTCTCCTTCTTTTCCTTGTGCTTCTGGAAATTCAGGTCGGCGGTGACACGCACGAGCGCCCGGCCCGGCCCGACCACCTGGGCCAGCATCTGCTCGGCCCGCGACGAGAGATAGCTCTCCAGCTCCCGGCGGTATTCCAGGTGCGAGCCGATCATGCCCGTCTCGGGATTGATGTCTTCGGAGAGAAGCCGGCCGTGGGTGTCGACGATGGTCACGTTCTCCCGCCCCAACCCTTCGACGCTGCGCGACACCAGCGCCACGACGCTGGCGGCGGCGTTGCGGCTCAGCGTCGCCCCCGGCTTGAGCCGGACCATGACGCTGACGGTCGTCGGTTTCTTTTCGCGCAAGAAGGGCGTCGGGTCGGGGCGGACGATGTGGACGCGGGCATAGACGATGGGATCGATCTGCATGATGGTGCGCGCTAGCTCGGCCTGAAGCGCCCGCAGGTAGTTCACCTGCTGCGCGAACGGTGTCATGCCGAAGGAGGACTTGTCGAACATCTCGAAGCCCGCGCCCCCCTTGGAAGGCAGGCCATCCGCGGCCAGCTCGATCTTCACCTGCTGGAGCTTGTCGGCGGGGACAAGGATCGACGTGCCGCCGGCGTCGAGCTTGTAGGGCACGCTGCTCGCCTGCAGCTTGTTGGTGATGGCGGAGGCGTCCTCCGCGGCCAAGCCGGAAAAGGCGACGCGGTAATCGGGCTGCGACGCCCAGTAGCCGATGCCCAGGACGGTGGCGACGCCGATGATCAGGATCAGGACCATGGCGATGCGCCGGCCCGGGCTCATCCCTTGCCAGACCTGGCGCAGCTGCTGCGTTAACTGGCTGAAGTAATTCATGGCTTTGGGCTACCAGATCCGTTATTACCGACCAGCTACCGGCCTATGTAGGGCCAGAGGGCGTGGCTGAAAAAGCTTCGATCAAATCTGCATGCGCTGGATTTCCTGCCAGGCCTCGGTCAAGCGGTTGCGAACTTCGAGCATGAGACGAAACGTCAAATCGGCGCGGGCGACGTTCAACAGTACCTGGTGCATCTGATCGGTCCGGCCCAACGTCAGGTCGAGCACGGACTGGTCGGCGTCGTGTTGCGGCCGGGCGACGGCGTCGAGCAGCCGATCCATGACGCGGGTGAAGCCCTGGCCGCTCGTCTCGGCGCCGGGCGCCGTCGAAGCGGGCGTAGCGGGCAGGGGCAGGCCGTTGGCGATACCGCGAATGTCCACGTTAGGAGTCCCTTACGGCGGGAGGTCCCGTTTCGTTGCCAAGCTTAGCCGCGCAGGATCGACAGGGTCTGCTCGGCTTGCTGCTTGAACGCTTGCAGCACCTTCAAGTTCGCTTCGTAGGCGCGGTTGGCGGTCATGAGGTCCACCATTTCCATGGGAATCTGGACGTTGGGCATGGTGACGAAGCCATCCGCATCCGCGTCGGGATGGCCCGGTTGATGGATGCGCGGCAGCTCCGAGGGGTCGTCGATGACGTTGACCACTTGCACGCCCCCCATGGCAGGCGTCCGGCCGCGGCCGCGCTGCTGTTCGAGGAGGGCGGAGAAGACGATCTGCTGGCGGCGATACGGGCCCCCTTGCGGGGTGCGCGTCGTGTGCGCGTTGGCGATGTTCTGGGCCACCACCTCCATCCGGGCCCGCTCGGCGGAAAGACCGGAAGAGCAGATGTTCGTGACGCCGAAGATGCGATCGAGGCCCATGGCGGCGACCTTCCTCTCGTTTGCTAATGCCCGCTGATGGCGCTGCGCATCTGGGCGATCCGCAAGGCCAGGATCTGGGCGTAGACCTGGAACAGCATCGAGTTTTGCTGGAGCTCTCCCATTTCCACGTCCATGTCGACGTTGTTTCCATCGGCGCGTGGGTCCCCCGCGCCGGCGACGACGCGAGCGGGCGCCTGGAGAGCGGCGTCCCATTTTCCCTCGGAGAGGGCGCGGGCGAAGGCGTCGGAAAAGGCGACGGCCTGCCGCTGGTATCCGGGAGTGTTCACGTTGGCAACGTTCTCGGCGATGACGCGATGCCGGAGCGTCGCCACGTCGAGAACGCGCGTCAACAGCGCAATCTGGCCATCGCCGCTAATCATGCCTTCCTTATCGACTGTGACGATCGTTCCGCTTTAAACGGTCCCGCAAACGCGGCGGACCTTGCGGGTCCGGCGGCTCGCCCATCTTGCCTGCCTCGCCCGTTCGACGCCCTGGGCCGGCGTGTGTGGCGCGCGAAGGAATAGGTCCGAGCCATTTCTCTGTAATGCCGCGCTTACCGGATTCCTCTTTTCATGCGGGCGCCCTTCTGTTATCACCGCGCCGCTCCGTTGGGGGGTGGGGCGCGGCATACGGCCGCGCGGCAGCGACAAAAGCCTGGACATGCGCGAAACACTCGACGGGGGCCGGCCGTTTCAGGGACCGCATCGGCGCGCTCCCCGCCGCCGCCCATCTGCGTCTGACGATGCGCAGCCGGTCCGTCCCTCGAATTGCAAAAGCGCGAAGCGGTGGTCGGCCGTCATGTCGACGCCGATCTGCGTCTGCCTTCGCCGGAGATAAGCCGGCGCCATTGCCGCCTCTATTACGGCGAGGGCTTCTGGCGCGTCCAGGACCTGCAAAGCCTCAACGGCGTCTACGTCAACGAAGAAAAGGTCGTGGAGGCCGCGCTGTACAACGGCGACCTCCTGCGTCTGGGCGACTTTGTCTTTCGGGTCTGCTATGCGCCGGCGGACGAGCACGGCCCCGAGGCCGGGGTGCTCAAGAGCATCGCCGACGCGCTGCCCAAGGCCTCCTGAGGAGAACGGCGCCATGCCGCCGCCAACGCCCAAGATCCCCGGCTACGAGCTGCACGCCTGCCTGGGGGGCGGGACGCTCACTTCCGTTTACGCCGCACGCAACCTGGAGACGGACGCGCCGTGCGCCATCAAGCTGTTGCGGCCCGACTGGACCGAGGAGCCGGTGGCGATCAAGCTCTTGCAGCGCGAGGCGCGGGCGTCGCTCGCGGTGCGTCATGCCAATCTGGTGGCGCTGCGCGACGCGCACGTCACCAGGCCGCCTTACTACCTGGTCCTGGAGATGCTGGCGGGGGAATCGCTGCGCCGCCGTCTGCGGCGCGACTACCGGATCGGCGCCACGCCCAGCTTGTGCATCGTGCGGCAGATCGCCGACGCCCTGGCCGCCCTGCATCGCAAGGGCTTCATCCATGGCGACGTCAAGCCGGACAACATCCGGCTCATTGAACCCTGCCGCGCGGTCTTGCTCGACCTGGGCTTCGCTCACCGTCCCGGCGAAAACGCGCGGCTGCGCGAGGACGGCTACATCCTTGGGACGGCGAACTACCTGGCGCCGGAGTTATGCGGTTCCGAGCCGAAAGACGACCCACGCAGCGATATCTTCAGCCTCGGGGTGACGTTGTTCGAGATGCTGACCGGCGTGTTGCCCTATCCGCCCGGCTCGGAGCGCGAGACGCTCCGGCGCCGCCAAGCCGATGTTCCGTTCGACCTCTGCGATCACATGGCGAACCCGCCGGCCGGCCTGCCCGAGCTGGTCGACAGTCTGCTCGCCGCGGAGCCGCAGGAGAGGCCGCACGCGCTGGGCCTGGTGCATGACCTGGTGGAGCTGGAGATCAAGGCGCTGGGCCGTCGGGCGGCGTGATCGCGCTCACCATCACATTTCCTTGCGAAAAACCACCATGCTGTCGCCAACGGCGTAGAAGTCTTTCAGCAGCGCGTGCTGCTCGTAGTCGTTCTTGAGATAAAAGCGGCGCGTCAGCTCGTAATGAGGCGCGGAGCCGGTTTCGACGAAGAGGACGCGGCCCTTGCGAGTTCGGATGTCGGTCTCCAGATGGTCCAACAGGCGGCGGCCGGTACCGCGTCCTTGCGTATCTCGCCGCACCGCTATCCACCAGAGGTGCCAGGCGCCGTCGCTCATGGCGGCCGGGGCGTAATAGGCGAAGCCGGTCAGTTCTCCGTTTTCCTCGGCGCTGACACAGACGTGTCCCTGCTCGCGATTGCCGCCGAAGTAGTCATCGAGCACTTCGCGCAGCGCCTGGATCTCGATCGGCTTGAACATGCCGGTCGCCTCGGTCAAAGAGACGAGCGCGTTCGTGTCTGCTGGAGTGGTGGCGCGGATCATGATCGCCCCAGAAAGGGAAAGCCGATGTCCGCCACGTGAACCTTCCCCGTGTAGGCGCGGGCGGCGGGGTTATCGAAGCCGAGCTTGGGCGTGGCGAACGTGACCGTGTGCCGGGCGCGGATCGTCGCACCGAGCGGTTCGCCGGTGTCGGCGTCGAGGCCGGAGGGAATATCGAGGGCCACGACCTGGCCGGGGGCGGCGTTCATGGCGCTGATGACCTGGTCGAGCGGGGGACGGACGGCGCCCTGCAGGCCGGTGCCGTAGAGGGCGTCGACGAGCCATTCTCCGCGGGCCAGCTGCAGGCGCAGCTCGGCGGCGTCGAGGCGATCCAGGTCCCAGACGCGACGCGGTAGATCGAGACACTCAACGATCCGCCATTGCGCGGCGGCGTCGGGGCTGAACTGCTTCGCATCAGCGAAAAGCTGGACGTCGAAGGGGAAGCCGCGCAGCGCGAGGTGGCGGGCCAAGACGAGGCCGTCGCCGCCGTTGTTGCCCTTGCCGCAGCAGATGAGGACGGGGCCGCGAATGCCGAGGGAGACGAGCGTATCGGCGGCGCCGCGCCCGGCGTTCTCCATGAGGACGAGGGACGGAATGCCGAAACGCTCGACAGCGTCACGGTCCAGGCGGCGGATTTGTTCGCGCGATAACGGACGCATCGGTATGCCTTGGGGCCTTGAGGGCGGTAGGGTGCGTGAAAGGCGCCGACAGCGCCCGAGAACGGTGCGTTCAGGCGCCCTACGGTCAGCGGCTAATTCTTAGACCGCCCCCCTTTAGTAGCGTCTCGACCTCGCCGCGGGTGATCCAGTTGAAGTCGCCGGGGATCGAGTGTTTGATGGCGCTGGCGGCGACGCCATAGTCGAGGGCTTTCTGGGCGTCGCCGTCGAGAAGACCGTGGATCAGGCCGGCGGCGAAGGAGTCGCCGGCGCCGAGGCGGTCGACGATCTCCACTTCATACGTATGCGTGCGAAGCGTCTTCCCCTGATGGAACAGGATGGCGGTCCAGGCGTTCTTCCAGACGAGCGGGTTCTCGCGTAGCGTGATCGCGACCATCGACAGCTTGAATTCGCCGGCCGTCTTCGCCGCGATCTCCTCGTAGTTCTTGCCGGTGATGCCGAAGACCTTCTCAACGTCCTCCTCGGTCGTGATCAGGACGTCGGTCTGGGCCATGAAAGGCTTCATCCACTTGCCGGCTTCGGCAGGAGTCCAGAGCTTGGCCCGATAGTTGAGGTCGATGCTCGTCTTCGCGCCGGCGGCGCGGGCGGCGGCGAGGGCCTCGCGGGTGGTTTCGGCGGCGCTCGCGCTCAGGGCGGGGGTGATGCCGGTGACGTGGAACCACTTGGTCCCCTCGAAGACCTTCTTCCAGTCAATCATGCCTGGCTTGACGCCGGCGATGGCGGCGTTCTTGCGGTCGTAGAGCACGCTGCTGGCGCGCGGGGCGGCCCCGAACTCCAGGAAGTAGACGCCGACGCGGTCCTCCTCCGTCCACAGGACGTGCTCGCTGCTCACCCCGGCCTCGCGCGCCCGGTTGGCGATGAGCCGGCCGAGGGGATTGTTGGTCAGGCGCGAGACCCAGGCGCTCTTGCGGCCCAAGCGGGCAAGGCCGACGGCGGTGTTCAGCTCGGCGCCCCCGACCATGAGGTCGAGGCTGGTCGCCTGCTCGAGGCGGCGGAAGTTGGGCGGGCTGAGGCGAATCATCGCTTCGCCGAAGGTGACGACGTCGAAGGGCATTCTTGGTTTTCCCTGGTAGGTCCGGCGAGCCGAGCCGGACCTGGCGTGAACACTCGCGGACCCGTCACTGCAACGTCCGGCCCCGCTCGGCTCGCGGAGTCTGACTACGCCCCGCTCGGCTCGCGGGGCCTACGCGCCGCGCGCCTGCTTGACGATGGCGACGTACTGGCGGGCGAGGTCGCGGATGCGATCGAAGTTTTTCTTGGCGACGGCGGCCGGCTCGACGAGCTGGCTGCCGATGCCGAGGCAACAGGCGCCCGCGCCGAGGAACTGCGACGCCGTGGTGAGGTCGACGCCGCCGGTCGGCATCAGGCGGACCTGGGGCAACGGGCCGCGCATCGCCTTGAAGAAGGCGGGCCCGACGATCTCGGCGGGGAAGACCTTGACGATGTCCGCTCCCGCTTCCCAGGCGGCAAGGATCTCCGTCGGCGTGAAAGCCCCCGGCATGACGAGCTTGTCGTAGCGCTGGCAGAGGCGGATGACGTCGAGGTTCACCGTCGGCGCCACAATGAACTCGGCGCCGGCGAGGAGGACGGCGCGGGCGGTCTCCGTGTCCAGGACGGTGCCGGCCCCGAGGAGGACGCGGTCTCCCAGCGCCTGTCGCACCTGACGCAGGACGTCGAGCGCGTTCGGAACGGTCATCGTGATCTCGGCGACCGTGACGCCGCCATCGGCCAGGGCGCGGACGACCTCGACCAGCTGCTGGCTATCCGGCGAGCGGACGACCGCGACGATGCCGGCATCGAGAACGTGGCGCAGGTGTGCTTCTTTGCTCATGGTTGCGTTATTGACGGTATCGCCTGAAGGAGCCGGGCTCTGAAACAAATGCGAGCGTTACCAGTACCGACCGCTCGCCTCGATGGGCCAGACAGCCGCGACCTTGCCCTTGCGGACGCCGAGGCAGGCGCGGTGCAGGTTCATCGTGGCGCAGCAGTGAGCGGGGATGACCTCGCGGCGGTCGCCGACCTTGATGCTCGCGGTGTCGGCTTCCACCTTCGTGTGCTCCTCCGACAGGCGCAGCGCCTTCTCGCCGGGGTGGTCCTTGACGACGGGCGTGCCGAAGTCCTTGGAAATCGCCTTGCTACCGGCGTCGAGGACGTACCAGCGGTCGCGCCGGCTCAACACCGTCGCGAGGATCGTCAGGGCACAGCCGAACTCGGGGCGCACTTCGTGGTAGGCGCAATCCATCAGGATGAAGGAGCCCGGCTGGATCTCGGTGACACCCGGGTAGCCGGCGGCGAATTCCCAGGTGCCGGTACCGGCGCCGGTGACGACGCCGACGGAAAGCCCGCTGCGCTCGATCAGGCGCCGTGTGCCGACGAGCTGCTCCAGTCCTTCGAGCGCCTTGGCTTTCTTCTCGACCGGGTCGGGCAGCAGTTGCAAGTGGCCGTCGTACCCTTGTAGGCCGTCGAAACGGAGCCCTGGGGAGCGGGCGATGACGCGGGCCAGGTCGAGCGCTGGCTGACCGGGCAGGACGCCGCAGCGGGCCATGCCGATGTCGACCTCAACGAGGACGCCGAGCGTCGTCTTCGCTTCCCGCATGGCGCGGGATAGCTGCGCCACGTTGTCGGCGTCGTCGACGCAAACGCGCAGGGGCACGCGGCGAGCGAGGGCGGCCAGGCGCTGGATCTTCACCGGCCCCACGACCTGGTTGGCGATGAGGATGTCGTCGATGCCGGCTTCGGCCAGCACTTCGGCTTCGTTGAGCTTGGCGCAGAGGAAGCGCGGCGCCCCCCGGCCCTTGAGATATTGCGCCAGGCCGCCGCACTTGAGCGACTTGAAGTGGACGCGCAGGTCGACGCCGCGCTCGCGGCAGGCGGCAAGGAGGCGGTCGAGGTTGGCGTCGATGATGTCAAGATCGAGAAGCAGTTGCGGCGTGTCGAGCACGGCGATGTTCTGGCCGAGGAGGTCCATGATCCCGTCCTTTTGGGGTGAGGAAGGTATTCTGGCGTTTCGCCGGGTCGCGGCAAGCTACCGGCTGGCGGAGCACGGGCGGGGACCGTAAAGCGCCGACGGAGCAGAAATCGTCAATCGCCGCGCAGCTCGGGGAAAACGTCGCCCGGCAGCCCGGCCCCGCGCACCTGCTCGGCGATGCGCTTGACCGCCGCGAAGCGGATGTTCGCCACCTGCTGCTCGCTGATCTTGAGGAAGGCGGCGACGTCCTTGTTGGCCCAGCCCTTGATGAGGAGCAACTCGAGGACCTTGACGCGCTCCCAGTCGCCGTCCTCGCGCCAGCGGTCGAGCAGGGCGCCCAAGGCGTCGGCGACGGCGCGGCTCTCCAGCTCGCGCTTTTCCTCGCCGCGGGCGACGCTGGAGGCGGCGGGCTGCGAATCGCGCTCCAGGTGCAGGACTTCGTCGGCCACAAGTTGCAGCGGGTGGCGGCCCTGGCGGCGGAGCTGGTCGGTGATCTTGTGGGACGCGATGGTGAAGAGGTAGGTTTGCAACTCGCGGCGGTCGTCGAAGTTGACGAGGCTGTTGAGAAAGCCGATGAACGTCTCCTGCACCACGTCCTCGCTGGTCGCCCGGTCGGTCAAGCGGCGCTGGACGAAGGCGAGCAGCCGGCCCTCATAGCGGGTGATCAGCGTCTCCCAGGCGCGGGCCTCGCCGCGGCGGATTTGCTCGACGAGCAGACGATCGGCATCGGACGGCATGAGGGTAGTCTAGCAAATGAGGGCATGAGGCGGCCCATGCGCCGACACAACAAGGCCACGCGGGGCCAACGCCACACGCCGCGCCGAACCCTGCGCCGAATGGGCGTTCTTTTGGGGACCTCAACGTCGCTGCATTCTGGCCATCTGCCGTTGATCGGCCACCAGGCGTCAGGAGGCGCGTCTCCGCCACACGGTTATTATCCGCCCATCGCCGGGCTCGGTCTTGAACTGCTGAGGCCGGGTTTCCGCCGCGCGGCCGGCGACCGCGCAAATCACTAACTCGTCCCCGTTGAGCCGGTAGATACCCAGCCGTCCGATCTGGGTGGGAAGAGTGGTATCGAGACGCTTGGGCGTCTTCGTTTCGTCGACCTTGAACTCGCCCCATGTCGTGGCTTGTGGGTCGGCGTCGCGCACCCTCACCTGCATGCGCTTGCCTTTCACCACCAACAGAAGCTCGTCACCCATTTCCCTCTCGCCGCCCGACTCGACGCTGACCGGCGCCCAGGCGCCTTGCAGCCGGTCCGAGTCCGTTTTCTTGCCGGCATCCTGAGAGAGAACGCAAGGACTGGAAACGACGAACACGAGAACGATGAATCGCATCATGCGGCGCCTTTCCTGTTGAGTCCCGCGAGTCTATGACACGGCAAGAAACAAGGCAGGGCTATTTTGAAAATCACCCCGGAGGGGTGGAAGATGGTAGCCGGCGGTTGAGCGTAGCGATACCGCCGGGAACGGCGCGTCTCAGGGGTTTTCGACCCCGGATGGGGTCGAAGAGCTGGAGCCTTGACCTCGGTTCTGCGATCCCTCCGGGATCGAAAACCCCGTTGGGGCGTCGTTTCCGGTGGTGTCGCTGCGCTCAACCACCGGCTAACTTCTGTGATCCCTTCGGGATCGAATACTTGGCGCGATACCCACCCGGTTTTCGTTCCTCCTCACGGCGGCGACGTCGGAAGGATCTCCTCATACTCCGACTGGTCCTCTTGCTCTCCCTGCCGCGCCGGCACAATCACGAGATCCTCGTTCATCTCGTCGCGGCAGAAGATCTTGCGGAACTTCGTGATGAACAGGCCCTCCTGCAGATGGCCGGCGAGCTGGGTCAGCCCCTTGACATCGTCCGCGGGCACGTCGGGCGCGAGGAGCAGCGCGGCGGCCGTCAGAAGAAGCCTCTTGGCTCCTGCCATATTGACCTTCCTTTCGGGTGGTGGACGGCTTACGATTCAGGCTGAGTCGGCGCCGAGCGGCAGCGTCTGGATGATACCAGGAAAAAGGCTTTGAGGCCAGCGGCGCCAGGGGTGAATGAGAGGGCGCCATGGCTGCGCAAACTGTTGAAGACCGGCTCTCGGAAGTTGAGCGTCGCCTGCACGAGATCGAACGTCTCCTGCGACGAAGAAGCCCGAGTGAGAACTGGCTGGATCGAGTCGTCGGCTCCATGAAAGATGAGCCGGCTTTCGATGAGGTCCTCGGCTACGGGCGCGCTTTCCGCCAGGCGGACCGGCCTAACGGGGAGAGCCAACCATGAGGTATCTGCTGGATACCGATCACATCAGTATCTTGCAGAAGGAAAGGGAGCTGAGTTCGAGGCGCTCGCCGCCCACATCGCCCAGGTCTCCGTTGACGAAATCGCGTTCTGTATCGTCTCGTTTCACGAACAAGTCCTCGGATGCCACACCTACCTGAGCCGCGCACGGCGTGCTGAAGACGTCGTGCGTGGCTACACGATGTTGGACCGCGTCCTTGACGCCTTCTCGTCTGCTCCAGTGCTTCCCTTCGACGACAAGTCCGCCGAGGTCTTCGCGGAACTCGCCAAGCAACGCCTTCGAGTCGCCACCCTCGACCTTCGAATCGGTTCCATCGCGCTGGCTGGCAACCTTACCTTGGTGTCTCGCAACCTTGCCGACTTTGCGAGAATACCTGGCTTGGCCTGCGAGAACTGGATCCCGGCTAGCGGCGAGCGTAAGCCTTGAGCCAACCAACATGGCGCGCCAAACGACTTGGCGCGGCGCCGGCGCGGAGGTTGGGTCGCGTGGACGACACCCCGCAGGCTCGAAGACTCGCCTGCGGGCTTGTGCGGGTGGAAGAGAAAGCGCTAGGAAGTAACGGGCGGGCCGGCTAGAATCGACGTAAACCCGCCTGCCTGCACTCCGGGGGCTTACGCCGCCCGGCTCGCCTTTTGAGGATTCGCGATGATCCGCCGGCTTGCCGCCTGTCTCGCGTTCGTTTTCTTGCCCATGCCGCCGCTTGCCGCTCAGGAACCGACGCCCGCGGCGGCGGCGTTCTTCAATGAGAAGGTGCGGCCGATCCTCGCCGAGAACTGCTTCAAGTGCCACAGCCATCAGGCGAAGAAGTTCAAGGGGGGGTTGAGCCTCGATAGCCGGAGCGGCGTGCTCAAAGGGGGGGAGAGCGGGCCGGCGATCGTCCCGGCTCATCCCGAGAAGAGCCTGCTGATCCAGGCGGTGCGCGGCTCGGACGATCTGTCGATGCCGCCGGGCGCGAAGAAGCTCGGCGCGGGCCAGATCGATGTCCTCGTCGAGTGGGTGAAGATGGGGGCGCCGTGGACCGGGAAGGGGGCGGTGGCGACGCGCGAGGGCCGCTTCACCGACGAGGACCGGGCCTGGTGGGCCATCCAGCCGCTCAAGAAGGTCGAGCCGCCGAAGGTCGACGCCGCCGCCTGGTCGAAGAACCCCGTCGACCGCTTCCTCTACGCCCGGCTGAAAAAGGAAGGCGTTCCTCCCGCCCCGCCGGCCGCCCGCCTGCCGCTGTTGCGCCGCATCACTTTCGACCTCACCGGGCTGCCGCCGACGCCGGCCGAGATCGACGCCTTCCTCAAGGACGAGCGGGCGGACGCGTTCGAGCGCGTCGTCGACCAGCTGCTATCCAGTCCGCGCTTCGGAGAGCACTGGGGCCGGCACTGGCTCGACCTCGTTCGCTACGCCGAGTCGGACGGCTTCCGCCTCGACAGTTACCGGCCCGACGCGTGGCGCTACCGCGATTACGTCATCGCCGCGTTCAACAACGACAAGCCGTACGACCGGTTCGTGCGCGAGCAGATCGCCGGGGACGAGATCGATCCGACCAACCCCGGCGTCCTCGTCGCCACGGCGTACCTGCGGCACACGATCTACGAGTACAACCAGCGCGATGTCCGCACGCAGTGGCAGAACACGCTCGACGACATCACCAACGTCACCGGCGAAGTTTTCCTCGGCCTGGGCGTCGGCTGCGCCCGCTGCCATGACCACAAGTACGATCCGATCCTGCAGAAGGACTACTATCGGCTCGAGGCGTTCTTCGCCCCGATCCGGCTGTGCGACGACACGCCGCTCGCCACGCCCGAGCAGATCGCTTCATTCAACAAGCGCCAGGCCGCGTGGGAAGCGAAGACGGTCGCGGTCCGCAAGCAGATCGACGATTTCCTTGCGCCGGTGAAGAAGCGGGTCGAGAAGGACATGCTCGACAAGTTTCCCAAGGACATCCTGGCGATGATCGAGAAGCCGGAGGCCGAGCGCAGTCCGCTGGAGAAGCAGCTCGCGGCCATGGCCTATCGCCAGGTGCAGTATGAATTCGACCACATCGCCACGCACGTCAAGGACGCCAAGGCGAAGAAGCGCTACGAGGAGCTGCTGGCGGAGCTGGCGAAGTTCGACGCGGACAAGCCGGCCCCGCTGCCGCAGGGATTGACGGCGCGCGATGTCGGCGCCGCGGCGCCCGCCACGTACTTGCCGAAGAAGGGGCGAAGCATCACGGTGGAGCCGGGCTTCCTCTCGATTCTGGACGAGAACGCGGCGCCGCTTGCCCCGATCAAGGGCGGCTCGACGGGCCGGCGCCTCGCCCTGGCCCAGTGGCTCACGAAGCCGGACCATCCGCTGGCGACACGCGTCATCGTCAATCGGCTCTGGCAGCAGACGTTCGGACAGGGGATCGTAGGCACCGCGAACGATTTCGGCCGGGTCGCCGATCAGCCGACGCACCCCGAGCTTTTGGACTGGCTCGCCCAGGAGTTCGTCCGCGAAGGCTGGAGCATGAAGAAGATGATCCGGCTGATGGTGACGTCCCAGGCTTATCGGCAGGCGAGCGTCAACCCGGCGCTCGAGGCGGCGCGGAAGGATCCGGACAACCGCCTGTTCTCCCGCGCCCGGCCCCGACGGCTGACGTCGGAACAGATCCGCGACGCCATCCTTGCGGCGGCGGGTCAACTTGATTTGAAAGCCGGCGGCCCGAGCGTCGAGCTGACCGCGCCGCGTCGCAGCGTCTATCTGAAGGTGCGCCGCAACACGCGCGACCCGCTGCTCGACGCGTTCGACGGGCCGGAGACGTTCGTCAGCACGGCGAAGCGGAACGTGACCACGACGCCGGTGCAGGCGCTCCTGCTGCTCAACAGCCCGTTCATGGTGCAGCAGGGCAAGGCGTTGGCGGACCGATTGACGAAGGAACACCCGAAGAGCGACGAGGAGCGAGTCGCCGCGGCGTTTCTGCTCGCCTTTGGCCGACGCGCGACGCACGACGAGATCGAAGGCGCGTTGGAGTTCCTGGGAAAGCAGGCGGAGCGCGTCGGCGGCGACCCGGCGGCGGCGCGGCGGACGGCGCTGATCGATTTCTGCCAGGCGCTGTTGAACGCGAATGAGTTCGTGTACCTGGATTGACGGAGCCCGGTGGCGACATGGCGATCTTCCACTGCCCCCGTTGTAATGCCCCGCTTCTTCCCGACGAAGCGCAGGGTGGCGTGTGCCCGGATTGCCAGGGTTCGCTGGCGACGCCCGACGCTCCAGTGAGCAGCGCGCCTGAGGCCACCGTCCCGCCACCGTTGCGCCGCGCCTGGCTTGTCGGCGTCGTCGGCCTGTGCCTGCTCCTCGGCGGTGTCCTGATTTGGCGAATGTCGGAGGACGCGGAACCCGATGGATCGTTGGCCGCATTCGATGCGAGCAAGAGCAGGGTGTCCGAGCGCCCGGCGCCGGAGAAGAAGGCGGCGAAGACGCCGAGCGTGAGCCCGCCGGTCGTCCCGGAAAAGAAGGAAGTGAAGGAGCCGTCGAAGAGCCCGGCTCCGGTGAAGAGTGACGAGAAGGCGCCATCCAAGACGGAAACGCCGGTCGT
Organism: Gemmataceae bacterium; assembly: GCA_046350295.1. Taxonomy (GTDB): domain Bacteria; phylum Planctomycetota; class Planctomycetia; order Gemmatales; family Gemmataceae; genus JAXMAR01. Next base: position 110,142 of record JAXMAR010000012.1, on the reverse strand, counting down.
GGCCAAGAAAGAGGACCCGCCCAAGGAGTCGGTCCTCGGTTTCGTCAAGCCGTCCGCCCGTCCGCCTGTAACGGCGGCGAAAACGGGCGAAGCGCGCCTTCCCATGCCTGTCGTCGCGGGCAATCTCCGGGTCGACTACAAGTGCGCCGACCCCGCGCCCGACCGTAACCAGATTCGCTTCGACGTCCGCATCGTCAACGGCGGCGCCGAGGCCGTCCCGCTCGCCGAGTTGACGCTGCGCTACTGGTTCACGGCGCCCAGCGAAAAGCGGCTCAACTACTGGTGCGACTACGCCGTGCTCGGCGGCGCCCATGTCCACGCCTCCTTCCACAAGCTTCCCAAGGCGGCGAAGGGGGCGGACCGCTATCTCGAGATCGGTTTCAAGCCCGCCGCCCCGAAGCTCGGAGGGGGCAAGGACAGCGGGCAGATCCAGAGCCGCGTCGCCCTCGCCGACTGGAGCAGCTTCCATCAGGCGCGCGACTATTCCTTCGAGCCCAAGAACACCCGGTGGGCCCCGGCGCCACGCATCACCCTCTATCGCAAAGGCGCCCTGATCTGGGGAAGCGAGCCCGCCGGGCCCGGTCTCATCCCGTTCCCGATCCTCGGCGTCAAGCTGGGCGACGATGAGGACTTTGACCTCCGCTTCGCCGCCCTCGAGTTCACGACCGAGCTTCCGGCAAAAGGAAAGTGAACCGGGGAACCGATCCGTTTATAATGGACCGTGTATCGTCGCCGCGCCGGCTGACCAACATGGGACTCGCAATGAACCCGTTCCCCCACACCGAACGCGTTTCCTCCCGCCGCGACTTCCTCGCCAGGTGCGGCGGCGGCTTCGGCGCCCTCGCGCTCAGCTATCTCCTCCAGCAGGAGAAGGCGGCGGCGTCTCCCGCGCCGCTCAGCCCACTCGCGCCCAAGACGCCCCACTTGGCGCCGCGGGCCAAGAGCTGCATCTTCCTCTTCATGGAGGGCGGCCCCAGCCATATCGACCTTTTCGATCCGAAGCCCCTTCTCAATCGCCTCGCCGGCGGCCGCGTCCCCGCCAGCATCCCGGCCGTCATCACGCCGATGGGGGAATGGAACTCGCCGATCCTGGCGTCGCGGCGCCGCTGGGCGCGCCACGGCTCGAGCGGGCTGTGGGTCTCCGACTGGCTGCCGCACGTCGCCTCTTGCGCCGACGACCTCGCCGTCATCCGCTCCTGCTGGGCCAACGGCATCAACCACTCCACCGGCGTCTGCCAGATGAACACCGGCAGCACCCTCGCCGGCCGCCCTTCCCTCGGCGCCTGGGTCACCTACGGCCTGGGGACGGAGAACCAGAACCTACCCGCGTTCGTCGTCATGCAGGACAACCCGGCGAGCGTGAACAACGGCCCGCGCAACTGGGGCACGGGCTTCATGCCCGCGACCTACCAGGGAACCCGTTTCACGCTTGGCCGCGAGCCGATTCCGTACCTGCACGCGCCCGACGGCGTGTCGGAGGCGCGCCAGCGGGGCCGGCTCGACTTCCTCGGCGAATTGAATCGGCGACACGCGGCGACACGCCCGGGCCAGAGCGAGCTGGAGGCCCGCATCGCCAGCTACGAGCTCGCCTTCCGCATGCAGGCCGAGGCGCCCGAAGCCGTCGACCTGTCGACCGAGACGGAGGAGACGAAGGCGCTCTACGGCATGGACCAGATGGAGACGGCGGACTATGGCCGCATCTGCCTGCTGGGCCGGCGGCTTGTCGAACGCGGCGTCCGCTTCGTGCAGCTTTATCACGGCGCCGGCTCCAAATGGGACGCCCATTCGAAGATCGAGGACAACCATAGCCGCAACTGCCGCTCCTCGGACAAGCCGGTCGCCGGGCTGCTCAAGGACCTGAAGCGGCGCGGCTTGCTGGACGAGACGCTGGTCGTCTGGGGCGGCGAGTTCGGCCGCACCCCCATGTCCGAAAAAGGCGACGGCCGCGACCACAACCCCTATGGCTTCACGATGTGGATGGCGGGCGGCGGTGTCAAAGGCGGCCAGACCATCGGCTCGACCGACGAGGTCGGCATGCATGCCGTCGAACAGCGTATGCACGTTCACGACCTCCACGCCACCATCCTCTGGCTCATGGGCCTCGACAACATGCGGCTCGAGTATCGCCACCAGGGCAGGCCTGAGCGGCCGACGATCAACGAAGGCGAGCCGCATCGGGCGATTGCGGTTTAGTGCCAGGTCAAGCAGAGGAGACTTCATACAGGAACTGCCCGCCGTCCTGCCCCCTCAAGGCGCTTGGACCGAGGAGCAATACCTCGTGCTCACCGATTCGAGCAAGCGTCTCGTCGAATACACCGACGGCTTCCTGGAAATCCTCGCAAAGCCCACGACGCTCCATCAAGTGATTTCCAAACGCCTGCTCTATCGGCTGGCTGCCTGCGTTGTTCCAGTGGGCGGCCAGGTCTTTTACGCGCCCCTGCGTTTGCGCATCAGACCCGGAAAGTTCCGTGAGCCGGACCTGCTCCTCATCCTCGACCAGGCCGATCAGCGTGTCATGGACCGTTATTGGCTCGGGGCCGATCTGCTCGTGGAGATCGTCAGCGAAGATGATCCGGACCGGGACCTCGTTCAAAAGCCGATCGATTACGCGGCGGCCGGCATCCCGGAATATTGGATCGTTAACCCTGGGGAGGAGACGATCACGGTGCTGGCGCTGCGGCGGAAGAAATACCGGTTGCACGGCGTTTTCGGCGTAAGGGAGCAGGCCAAGTCGGCGACGATCGAGGGATTGGCGGTCGATGTGAGTGAGATCTTCGCGGACGGCGCGGGAAAAGGCGCCTCCAAGTAGTCCGAGCGAGCACGTCCAACAGCTCTGCGTTCACTCTTCTTGTTTCATCCTACGACGACCCAACTCCGGGTTCCGCACGGCATGCGCAGGGCCTGCTACGTATTGCCGGCGAGCGGCCGCGCGCGAACAATCCAGTCAGGTGAGGCGTGAGATCCACTCTCCGGGTCGCTTTGAGGAGGAGCGGTCATGACTCGAATGCTTTTCGCGGTTGTTGTTTCGTCCTCGTTTTGGCCTGTCGCGCTCTGGGGCGGCGAGGAAGGCAAGGAGGAGACCGTTTCCTACCTCAAGCCGAGCGGCAAGAAGTTCGTGCCGGAGGCGCGTTTCACGGTTCGGCAGGGGAAGTACGGCTGGTCGATCGCGAGCAGCACCGGGGGCGGCGAGCGGGAGATGGGCGTCAGGGCGAAATACGACGCGGCGGACCGGCTTCAATCGGCGGCGGCCACGCTCACCATGGAGGACTACAAGGCGGTGGCGCTGGTGGAGTGCAAGGACGGCAAGGCGGCGGTACATCCCAAGGACCGGCCGGTGGCGACGTTTCCGGTGGTCGCGGGGATGATTGTGACGTCGGCGCCGGACTGGACGGACGCGTTCCTCCTGTGCCGGCGCTATGATCGGGCGAAGGGAGGAAAGCAGAAATTCGTCGGCTTGTGGGTCCATCCGAAGGAGCAGGCGCTGCTTCTCGATCTGACGATCGAAGCCGAGGGGAAAGACGTGGTCCGGCGGAACGGCGAGGACGTCGAGCTGACGCGCTGCCGGATCGTGTTGCGGGGGCCCCAAGCCTACGTCGCGTGGATGGACAAGGAGGGCGGGCTCATCAAGCTGGTCTCGGCGTCCCCGAAGGGAGGCAGCGCTCTGATCCGCGACGGTTGGGAGACGGTGTGGGAGCAACTGCGGGCGAAGTGAGCGGGCGCGGCGGCGTCAGCCACCGGGCGCATGTGTCGCCGGCTCGGGCGCCCGCTCGCTCGCGGCCGTCTTCCGGTTGCTGATGTTGCTGACGAGGAGAAAATCCAAGGCCTCGGCGACCGTCCCCCGAAAGCCGGCCTCGGCGGCCTTGGCGAGGTTGTACATCTCGCGGGCGCTGACGTAGTGGTAGTGGAAGCGCGGCTGGGCGGCGGCGCGTTGGGCGAGTTCTTCGTGGAAGCGGACCATCGGCGGGCCGAGCATCACGTCGTGCATGCTCTCGGGGGCGCCGTGGGCGTGGAGCTTGACGAAGAGCCAGTCGGGCCGGGCCGGAACGTGGATGCGGGCACGGAGCCAGTAGTCGAGCCGAAGCAGGCTCGGAGGCTGACTGGTCTGGAGGCAAGCGTTTTCGAGGCGGGGCAGCAGGCCGAACTTGCGGCGGCGCCAGTCGAGGAGCAGTGGACCCTGGATGAGCAGCAGCGCTTTGTCCGGGACACGCGGGGCGCCGATGTCCCAGCCGCGCCAGTGGGAGCAGGGTTGGCCGGGGCGATCGACGGCGTAGTAGATGCGGTTGGTGAGGGCGGGCTGCGTGCCGTCGGGGGCGGAGGGGAAGGTGAAGTCGGCGTAGCAGCCGGTGTCGAGGAGGATGTCGATCTCGTTGTTGACGCCGCACCAGTCGCGGCGCGGGCGGGAGTTGCACAGGCCCCAGTTGCCGTGGATGAAGCCGTAGCGGAGGGCGCCGGAGCGGTCGCGGCACAAAAGACCGTGGCGCCGGTCGAGGAGGTCGCGGAAGGCGGCGAGGGTGGAGCGTAGATTGTCCGCGCTATCATTGTTGTGATGTAGGTGCACTTCGACTTCGCCGAAGCCGGCGCGGCACAGGCCGGCGAGGGCGTCGAGATACTCCGGTTCGTATTCCTCGACGGGGAAGAAGAAGGAGTGGCGCGGCGTGCGGCCGTCGCTGTCGCGGAAGCGGGCGAACTGGCGCGGGTATTCCGTGACCCAGTGCTCGACGCGGCCGCGTCCCTCGTCGGTGGAGGCGGCGCCGAACTTCGGCTCGTAGTGATCGGTCACGCAGAGGAGAACGTGGATCTCTTCGTCGGGGGAGACCGGGCGACGGCGGGAGCGTGTGAAGAGGTAGGGAGGAATCCAGCGCAAACCCTTGCGGCGCCAGAGGCGGTACGCGTACCAGGCCGATGCGGCGAGCCAGAGGGCGAGGGCGATCCAGATGACGGGGTGGAACTCCATTTACCGGTGCTGCTCCTGAGGGCTGGGACTTGGGACAAGGTCAGGGGCCGTCCGCCGGCTCATAGGCAATCTTACTCCATGCGCGGCCCGTGCGTCCGGTGGCCCAGACCCAGAAGGCGAGAAAGGCCGCGGCGTTGAGGACGAGGAACGACGCCGCGACTCCGGCCAGCGGCGCCCGTCTGCCGAGACGCGGCTCCAAGCCGATCGAGCCGAGGAGATAGCCGAGTCCTTGGACGGCGAGAAAAACGGGGAAAAAGGCGTCGCGCCAGAACTCGGCGGCAGTCTCGCCGCGGGCCCATGCGGGCGGATCGAGAAGGACGAGGGCCAGGTTGACGGCGAACAAGGCGATCAGGGCCCAGGGAACGAGGAGTCGCAGCAGCTTGTGGGAGACCCAGGCGAACCAGACGGGATTGCGCCAGGGCAGGAGGGAGGCGGGGAGGAGGCCGGCGATCTGGTAGCAGCCGGCGAGGGTGCGGACCTTGCGGCGGAACTCGTCGCGCGGCTTGTCCGGGAGGCGGTCGTAGGCGCGGGCGTTTTCTTCGTGGACCACGCGATAGCCTTGCATCGCGACACAAAGAGGCCAGTAGACGTCGTCGCAGAGCGTGCCGGCGGGGATGGGGCGGAACAATTCGCGGCGGCAGGCGCTGACGGCGCCGGTGGCGCCGACTTGCGAATAGACCGCGCTCTCGCGTTTGCGAAGCCATTTTTCCATGCGCCAGTAAAGGGCGACGCCGGCGAGGACGCCGGAGGCGGTTTCGAGGACGAGATCGCCGCTGACGGCGCCGACGTGGGGATCGGCGAAGTTCTCCAGTAGGCGTGGCAGAGCGGCGTCGTCCCAGCGCTGGCGGGCGTCGCAAAAAACCAGAATGTCCCCTTTTGCGAGAGCGGCGCCTGCGGAGAGAGCGGCGGCCTTGCCCGCCTTACCTGGGCGCTCGAGGAAACGGAGCAAGCCCTGCGCTTCCAGATCGTGGGCGAGAGGAACGGTGGCGTCGGTCGAGCCGTCGGAGACGAGGATGATCTCGCCGTCGAGCCCGGAGCGCTCGACCATGGCGCGCAGTTCGTCGACGCGGCGGCGCAGGTTCGCCTCCTCATTGTGCACGCACAGGACGAAACTGAAGGAGCCGCGGAAGGGAGCGCGGAGTGGCCGGCGTTTTTTGAAGACGCTCACGACCAAGAGAACGAGGGGATAGCCGAGATAGGCGTATACGACAATCCCCAGGCAGATCCAGAAAAGCCACGTCATCGATAGTGGATCGTTCGATTCAAGTCAGGTCGACATCGCGCCAGTCGCTGACGAACATGTGCCCCGGTTTGTGCGTGATGACGAGCGGCGGTCGCGCCTGGGTCACCACCGCTTGCGGGGTCACGCCGCAGGCCCAGAAAACCGGCACTTCGCCCGGATGGACCGGAACCGGGTCGCCGTAGTCGGGCCGGCCCAGGTCCTTGACGCCAATCGCCTGCGGGTCGCCGATGTGGACGGGGGCGCCATGGGCGCGCGGAAAACGGCTGCAGATCTCGACGGCCCTGATGGCCTGCGCGGGCGTCATCGGCCGCATGGAGACGACGAGCGGTCCGTGGAACGGTCCGGCTCTTTGGCAGTCGATGCTGGTGCGGAACATCGGCACGTTGCAATTCAAGTCGAGGTGGCGGACAGGAACGCCGGCGGCGAGAAGCGCGTTCTCGAACGTGAAGGAGCAGCCGAGAAGGAAGCCGACGAAGTCAGGGCGCCAGAGGTCGAGGAGGTTGTCGCGCTCCTCGGCGAGACGGCCGTCGCGGTAGACGCAGTAGCGCGGCACATCCGTTCGGAGGTCCGAGCCGGGGGCCACGAGGCGAGGCTCGGGATCGCCGGGCTCGGTGACATCGAGCACAGGGCAGGGGCGGGGATTGCGCTGGCAGAAGAGGAGGAAATCGAAGGCAAGGTCCTTGGGGACGACGACGAGGTTGGCCTGGACGTAGCCGAGGGCGAGGCCGGGAGTTGGGGCGGTCCACTCCCGGGCGCGGATGTGGCGGCGGACTTCGGCGCCGGTGGCGTTGCGGAGGTTCATTGCTGCTCTTCCAGCCTCCGGACCCATTGTCATTTCGCGAGCGCCGCCCGGCATTCGTCGAGGATCGGCTTGGTGGCGGTGGCGCCAACGCGGGTCACGCCGATCGCACGCACCGCGAGGAGCCGCTCGAAGCTGCGGACGCCGCCGGCCGCCTTCACCTGGACGCTGGGCGGCGAGCAGCGGCGCATCAGTTTGAGGTCGTCGTCGGTGGCGCCGGTGGCCCCGTAGCCGGTCGAGGTCTTGACGAAGTCGGCGTTCACGTCGCCGCAGATGCGGCACAGTTTCTCCTTGTGCTCGTCCTGAAGGAAGCAGTTCTCGAAGATCACCTTGACGATGGCCTTGCCGCGATGGGCGGCGTCGACCACGGCCTTGATGTCCTGGGCGACGTAGGTCCAGTCCTTGCTCAGGACCTTGCCGATGTTGACGACCATGTCAAGCTCGACGGCGCCGTCGCGCATGGCGGCCTCGGCCTCGGCGACCTTGATGGCGGTGAGGTGGCCGCCGTGGGGGAAGCCGATGGTTGTGCCGACGGCGACGGCGGAGCCTTTGAGCATCTGGGCGGCGCGCTGGACGAAGTAGGGCTTGATGCAGACGGAGGCGACGTCGTACTCGAGGGCGAGCCGGCAGCCGGCTTCCAGCTCGGTGTCGGTGAGCGTTTGCTGGAGCAGGGAGTGATCGATCATCTTGGCGATGTCGCGATAAGCGTAGTCCGGCATGGGGCCCTCGGGTCGCGTGGAGCGTTGGGGGCGTTGTAGGGGGCGGCGAGAGGGTTGGGTAGGCGCCCGTTTAGCCCCGGTTCACAGAACCGGCGGACGTGTCCTTGAAGAACGACGCGACCCGGCGAGCGACGCCGTGCGCGAAACCGCAAGCGGCGCGCGACGGCGGGGACTGGACACGGGGTTCATTTGCCTTTCAGGCGGGATTCGAGGGCTTTGAGCTTGGTGCGCGTTTCTTCGAGGCGCTCATCGTGGCGGCGCGTCGCTTCTTTTTCGAAGAGGCGGATGGCGGTCTCCCAGGCGGAGCGGGCTTCGATGAACCGCTCGACGCGGTAGTAGGCGTCGCCCAGGTGGTCCCAGAGAGCGGCGTCTTCGCCGCCGGGGAGCTTGACGGCGCGCTGCAATTCCTTGACCGCTTCCTTGTATTCCCCTTTGCGGAAGAGGACCCAGCCGAGGCTGTCGACGTAGGCGGCGTTGTCCGCATCCTCTTCCTCGCTCAGCTCACGGCTCAGCTGGCGCCGGCGCTTGTCGAGGTCGAGGGCTTTGCGAATCATCGCCTCGGCCTTGTCGAGGTTCTTGTTGTGGTCGGCCCAGATGTAGCCGAGGTCGTTGTTGACGGTCGCGTTGTCGGGGTCCATGCGCAGGATCAATTCGAGTTGCTCCTCGGCCTTGGCGAGCTGCTTCTTCTGGGCGTAGACGGTGGAGAGGACATAGCGAACCTCCTGAACGTCTCCGGGCTGAGTGAAGTCCTTGAGCATGGCGCGGCACTCGGTCTCCGCCTCCTCGAGCATGCCGGCGGCGACGAGGATGCGGATGCGCGTCATCTTCACCGCGAGGACGTGCTGGTCGCCGGCGAGGTCAATGGCCTTGTCGATCTCGGCGAGGGCTTCCTTGTCCTTGCCGAGGCGGGCGTGGGCCTTGGCAAGGTCGTTGAAGAAGAGGAGATGGTTGGTGGTCTTCGCTTCCTTGAGGCCCTTGCGGCAGATTTCGATGACGGCTTCGTACTTGCTCTGCTTCCACAGGCTGCGCAGGAGGCCGCCGTAAACGAGGTGCTCGAGGCCGGGGGTCGTCCTGGCCAGCGATTTGCGGTAGAAGCGCTCGGCTTCCTCGTTCTTGCGGTGCTTGTCGGCGAGGGCGGCGAGGAGGTGGAGGGTGTCTTGTTGCAGGTCGTCGTCCCGGTCGCCGAGGCGGAAGGCGATGTCGACGAGTTCCTTCGCCAGCTCGCCGTCATCGCGGACCGTGGCGATCATCGCCTTGGCGCGGTTGATGGCGGCCGGGTCCGGGGGCTTGGCCTCGGCGTCCTTGATCGCCTTGTTGAGCTGGAAGAGAACGTGGACCATGCCGCGGGAGACGTCGGCGCGGTAGAGGCGGAAAAGGCCCCGGTAGACCTCGGGGCGCGGCGACTCCTTGGCGAGCAGGGTGTAGGTCGCCTCGGCGTCTTTGGTCCTGCCGGCCTTGTCCTGCTCGCGGCCGAGCATGAGGCGAAGGTCGACGTTGTTGCGATCGGCGTCGACGGCACGCTGGAGCCAGGGAAGCACATCGGCCTCGCGCTTGAGTTTGCGCAGGAGCGTCAGCTTCAGCTCGTACGGCTCCATGACGAGCGGCTGGAGGCGCAGGTAGTCGTCGAGGTAGCGGACTGCGTCTTCGAGCTTGCCTTGCTCGGCGGCGACCTGGGCGAGGTTGAAGCTGAGCTTGCTGGCGCCGTCGGGGCTGCGTTTTTGCGCGTTCTTATAGGCGGCGAGCGCCTTGTCGTATTCCTTGACCTTGCGGTGGAGGTGGCCGATCTTTTCCCAGGTTTCGGCGGCCTTCGCGAGGATCATGCCGCGCTGGAAGGGGCCTTCGTCCGTCAAGAGGTCGGGATGGTCGAGGATCTCGGCAACCTTGCTGAGCTGGAGGGCGGCTTTGCCGAACTCCTCGGAGGTTTCAAACAGGTGGGCGAGGTCGGCGTGGATCTGCTGAGCAAGGGGGAGGTTTTTTCTCAACTCGGGAGACGAGGTGGCTTTTTCGAGGACGGCGATGGCTTCTTTGTAGCGGCCCATGGACTTGTTGAGGCGGGCAAGGACAAAGCAGTTGTCGAAATCCCCTGGGTCGAGCTCGAACGTTTTGGTGGATTGGGCGAGTGCTTCCTTGGGGCGGTCGAGGACGAGGAGGAGGGCGATCTGAGCGCGAGCGAGGGCAGGCGCCTTGGGGTCGAGCGCTTCGGCTTTCTGGTAGGCCTTGAGCGCCTCGAGGAGTCGGTCCTGACGCTCGCACAGGACGCCCAAAAGGTAGTAGTGGAGGGATTCGCGGCGGGCGGCTTCTTCCTTGGTGGGGGCCGGTCCTTTGTACGCGGGCGGAAAATCGGGGGACTGGGCGAGGAGGGAGAGAGGGCTGACGAGGAAGAGCAGGCAAACAACGGGGATGCGACGCGCCATGGCAAGGCCTCGGGGGGCCCGGCGTCTCGGCTCCATCCGGACGGCGGGCCAACGAGGATTGTACCGCTACGGGGGAAGTTGAGCCAAGGCGAGCCGGGCTGCGGAGCCCGCCCCCTTGACGCTCGGCCCAATCCCCCGATAGTGAAAGAAGGCGCTGGGGCATCTTTTCTTCCTTTCCGGCTTGGCAGGTTCGCGGGCAGGTGGCCGGGTGGTCGGCTGCGCTGCGCGAGCGGCAAACGAAGAGGCCCCGCCGCGGGTTCTCGATTCCGGGTCTTCGGTTTTCTCCTGGCATGCCCAAGCGCACCGACATCAAGAAGATACTGCTCATCGGCTCCGGTCCCATCGTCATCGGGCAGGCCTGCGAGTTCGACTATTCCGGCACGCAGGCGTGCAAGGCCCTGCGCGAGGAGGGCTACGAAGTCGTCCTGGTCAACTCGAACCCGGCGACCATCATGACCGACCCGGACATGGCCGACCGCACCTACGTCGAGCCGATCACCTGGGAGATCGTCGCCAAGATCATCGAACGCGAGCGGCCGGACGCCCTCTTGCCGACGCTGGGCGGGCAGACCGGGCTCAACACGGCGATGGACCTGTTCAAGCATGGCGTGCTCCAGAAGTACAAGGTCGAGATGATCGGGGCCCGGGCGGACGTGATCGACAAGGCGGAGGACCGGCAGAAGTTCAAGGACGCGATGCTGAAGATCGGGCTGGACGTGCCCAAGAGCGGCGTCGCCCGTTCGCTCGAAGAAGCGCAGCACATCCGCGAGCAGACCGGCTTGCCCTGCGTCATCCGGCCCAGCTTCACGCTCGGCGGCACCGGGGGCGGCATCGCCTACAACCGCGAGGAGTTCATCGAGATCGTCAGCCGCGGGCTCGACCTGTCGCCGACGCACGAGGTCTTGATCGAGGAGTCGGCGCTGGGTTGGAAGGAGTTCGAGCTGGAGGTGATGCGCGACAAGGCGGACAACGTCGTCATCGTCTGTTCGATCGAGAACTTCGACCCCATGGGGGTGCACACCGGCGACTCGATCACGGTCGCCCCGGCTCAGACGCTGACCGACAAGGAATACCAGCGGATGCGCGACGCCGCCATCAAGATCATCCGCGAGATCGGCGTCGAGACCGGCGGCTCCAACATCCAGTTCGCGACGCACCCGGACACGGGCCGGATGATCGTCATCGAGATGAACCCGCGCGTGAGCCGGTCGAGCTGCCCTGGCGTCGAAGGCGACCGGCTTCCCGATCGCGAAGATCGCGGCCAAGCTGGCGGTGGGATATCGGCTGGACGAATTGAAGAACGACATCACGAACAGCAGTGCTCGACCCTCTTCTTCGGAAAAGGGTCCTGACACCTTTGTCGGCCTGTTTCGAGCCGACGATCGACTATGTCGTCACCAAGATCCCGCTGGACGTTCGAGAAGTTCCCCGACGCCGATCCGACGCTGACGACGCAGATGAAGTCGGTGGGCGAGACGATGGCGATCGGCGGATGTTCAAGGAGTTGCTGCAGGCGAGTGCGCGGGCCTGGAAACTGCCGCTTCGGCCTGGGCTGCGACCACAAGGACCTGGCACGCCGAACCAGCTGACCTGCAAGCTCATCATGCAGTAAACCGGCTGGCGACGCCGAACCAGGACCGCGGTTCGGTTTATCCGTTATGCCCTGAAGCAAGGCATGTCGGTCGAGGAGATCTACCGGGTCACGAAGATCGACCGTTGGTTCCCGCGCAACATCGAAGACATTGTGCAGATGGAGGACTTCGCCTCCGCCTGCCCTCGGCCCGAAGCCGCGGACGACGACCTCATCTGGGACGCCAAGCAGCAGGGCTTCTCGGACCGCCAGCTCGGCCATCTCTGGCACACGACGGAGGCCGAGGTCCGCCGTGTCCGCAAGCGCGCGGCATCGAGGCCGTGTTCAAGCTTGTCGACACCGCGCCGCCGAGTTCGAGGGCTTTCACGCCCTACTATTGCTCGAGGACGTATGAGCGGCCTTGCCGGCAGGTGACTGGAGTTGTGAGCGGGCGCTGGTCCAAGACGAACGACCTTGCTCACCAGGCGCCCACCAGCGCCACTCACTCCTTTTCCGAGGACGAAACCGTCCCCTCGCCCCGGCCGCGACCGCATCATGATCCTCGGCGGCGGGCCCAACTCGCATCGGCCAGGGGATCGAGTTCGATTACTGCTGCTGCCAGGCGGCGTTCGCGCTGCGCGAGGCGGGCTTCGAAACCATCATGGTGAACTCGAACCCGGAGACGGTGTCCACCGACTACGACACGAGCGACCATCTCTTCTTCGAGCCATTGACGACCGAGGACGTGCTCAGCATCTGCGACCGGGTGCAGCCCAAGGGGATCATCGTCCAGTTCGGCGGCCAGACGCCGCTCAACCTGGCCAAGGCGCTCGAGGCGGCGGGGGCGCCGATCATCGGCACGAGCGTCGAGTCGATCGACATCGCCGAGGACCGGGAGCGCTTCCAGGTGATGATCGACAAGCTCGGCCTCAAGCAGCCGGCGAACGGCACGGCGACCAACACACAGGAGGCGATCCACGCGGCGCGGCGCATCGGCTATCCCGTGCTGGTCCGGCCCAGCTACGTCCTGGGCGGGCGGGCCATGGAGATCGTCTACGACGAGGAACGGCTCCGCGCTTATGTCGGCCAGGCTTTCGAGGTGTCGGCGGGCAAGCCGGTGCTGATCGACAAGTTCCTGGAATCGGCGACGGAGGTCGACGTCGACTGCCTGTGCGACGGCGTGCGAACGATCATCGGCGGCGTGATGCAACACATCGAGGAGGCGGGAGTCCACTCGGGGGACTCGGCCTGCGTCATCCCGCCGCACAGCCTGCCGGAAACGGTCGTCGAGGAGATCAAGCGGCAGACACGGGCGATGGCGCTCGAGTTGAACGTCAAAGGGCTCATGAACGTCCAGTTCGCAGTTACCTGGAACTGGGCCGGGGCGCAGGGCAAGAGTGATACGCTGATAAGCGGGTCGGCGGCGCTGACGCCGGAGGTCTACGTTCTCGAGGTGAATCCGCGGGCGAGCCGAACGGTGCCGTTCGTGGCGAAGGCGACTAACGTGCCGCTGGCCCGCTACGCCTCGCTCATCATGGTCGGCAAGACGCTGGACGACCTGGGACTTCATGAAGAGGTCGTGCCGACACACTTCTCGGTGAAGGAAAGCGTCTTCCCGTTCAACAAGTTCCCGGGCGTCGACATCATCCTCGGGCCGGAGATGCGCTCGACCGGCGAGGTCATGGGCATCGACGAGAGTTTTCCGATCGCCTTCGCCAAGAGCCAGATCGCGGCCAACAGCGCGCTGCCCCTCTCAGGCACGGTCTTCATCAGCGTCTCCGACCGCGACAAGCCGGCCATCGTCCCCATCGCCCGCTCCCTCAACCAACTCGGCTATCGCCTCATCTCGACGCGCGGCACCGCCCGCGCCCTCCGCGCCGCCGGCATTCCCATCGAGGAGATCCCCAAGCTCCAGGAAGGCCGGCCCAACCTGCTCGACTTCATGAAGAACGGCCAGGTCGCCCTCGTCATCAACACGCCGAGCGGCAAGGGCGCCCGCACGGACGAGGGGAAGATCCGCGCCGGGGCCGTGATGCACCGCGTGACCTGTATCACCACGCTCGCCGCGGCCCAGGCGGCGGCGGAGGCGTGCAAGGCGTTGCGGCAGGGGGAGCTGACGGTGCGGCCGTTGCAGGAGTGGTATGGTAGGAAGGTTGAGGGGTGAGACGAATCTGTTTTATCCTTCCGCCGCTACGCGACTGGTCGCGTCTACGCCAAGCGACAAAACCCCAGCCAAAACGAAGACTAATCCACAGGTCGCGAACATCGCTTCGTAGCCCATGTCGCTCGCGATCGCTTGCAACAACACCGGCGAGACGGCGGAGCCGATGTTGCCCCACATGTTGCCCCAACCGAGGACGGCGGCGGTGTTCTTGCCGCCGACGTCGAGGCAGAAGGCCCAGGTGGCGGGGACGCCGAGGTCGACGCCGAGAGCGACGAGGGCCATGGCGATGGTGATCGGCCAGGGGGAGTCCATCACCATGCAGGCGAAGAAGGCGGCGGCGACGAGGAAGCGCGACAGGGAGAGGGGGAGCAGCCGGCCGAGGCGGACGCCAAGCCTGCGCGTGGTCCAGTCGGTGAGCCAGCCGCCGAGGAACATGCCGGCGATGCCGACGAAGAGAGGGACGCCGGCCATCCAGCCCCCTTCCTCGACCGTGACGCGGTGTTCGCGCAGCAGGTAAACGGGGAAGAGGGTGACGAGGAAGGTCCAGCCGAGGTTGGTGAGGAACTGCACGATGGAGATGAGCCAGAGGCTGCGATTCGTGAGGAACTGGCGCCAGGGCAACGGGGGCGCGCCTGCGGTGATCGGCCGCGCGGCGAGGGCGGCCGGCTGGATCAGCTCGATCTCGGCGGCGTTGACGCCGGAATGCTCGCGCGGGCTATCGCGGAAGTACCACCAGAAGACGAGGGCCAGCAAGAGGCCGGCGGCGGCGTAAACGAGGACGACGGGGCGCCACGCGGCGCCGTAGACCTTGCGGACGACGCCCGGCAGGACGGTTTCGAGGAGGAGGCGGTTGCGGCGCTCGACTTCCTGCTGCGTCAGGTCGGCGCTCGAGCGGCTCAGAAGTCGTTCTGCTTCCGCGGGCACTTTCAACTCTTCGAACGCGAGTTTGGCGTCGGTATCGTCTGCCTGGCTTTCCAGGAGATCGCGGGCGCCGATCACCTCGTTTAGGCCCTTCAGGACAGTGTCTGCGAAGCGTTCGTCGCTCACATGATTCTCGTTGCCGAGGAAGGCAAAGCTGCGGACGGCGGCCTTGGCGGCACCGGGGAGGCGATCCACGAAGCGTTGCACGACGACGAGGCGACCCTTCTCCTCCGCGTCACGTGCCGTCCTAGCGCCGTCGAATAGGTTCGCCGCGGCATTGTTCAGGATCCTGGTCAGACGCAGGCGCTGATCGGAGGGAACATCAGCGGCGCTCAGTGTCGATGGCGCGCTCGGCGGGACGAAGGAAACCAGCAGGAACGCGGTCAAGGGGGGCATGACGGCGCCGCCGAGCCGGCCGCCGATGGAGACGACGCCGCTGGCGAAGCCGCGCTGGTGGAAAGGGACCCAGTGGCGGATGAGGCCGGCGGCGGTGGGGTAGGCGCCGGCCTGGAACAGGCCGCAGGCGAGGCGCAGCGTCAAGAGCAGGAAGAGGCCGTAGACGAGGCCCATGAAGCCGGTGCACAAGGACCAGCCGGCGAGGAAGATGGTGAGGACGAGGCGGGCGCCGAAGCCGTCACAGAGCCAGCCGGCGGGGACCTGGGTGATGGCGTAGGTCCAGTAGAAGGAGCTGAGGAGGATGCTGAGCTGCGCGGCGGAGAGGCCGGCGTCCTCGGCGATGTAGGGGCCGAGGAAGCTGAGGCAGTTACGATCGATGTAAAGGAGGACGGCAATGAGGGTCGTCAACAAGACGATGACATAGCGGACACGCGTCGGGCGGACCGGGGTGTCGGGCATGACGGCGGGGTCGGGGTTGGGAAAGGGGGCGCTTGTGCCGATGCTGGGAGATGAAAGAATCGGCGCCAAGGAGGCGGGTGACGGGAAATCAGAGCCGGATGCGTGAGCGACGGACTGCCGTCGCTCACGCGTCCGGCTCTGCCTCAGCCCTTCTGCGGCAAGCGCATCTCCTGTTCGAGGATCCAGGCCTGGACGATGGCGGCGACCTCGATCGCCTCGCGGCGCTCCATGTGGTGCTCCGCGTCGTCCTCCTGCGCTTCGAGCGTCATGATGGCGAGTTCCTCCAGCATCTCCTCGGTCAGGTCACGGGAGAGCGGCTCGCCGGGAAAGGTGGGCTGGGTCGGATTCATGCGAGTCTCCTGGGAGAGAGTAGAGATCACGCGGTCCAATATGGTAACGGCGCCGACGCTTGCGCGTCGACGCCGGTTAGGTCGCTCCTAGCGCAAGCCGGCCAGCTCTTGCAGGACGTGCCAATTCTCGAGGCGGTCCTGCATCGCGTGCTTGAGCGTTTCCGACGGATTGCCGTCCCTGTCAAAGTGCTTGGCAAAGCGGCCCTCGCTGCGGGCGAAATCCAGGAAGGTGACAGACTGGTTCGTCTTCGGGTTCACGTACCAGTCGTCCTTCATCGCCGGGTTTCCTTGTAAGGAGACGCGCTCGCGGATTTTCTCCCCCTTGCGCGGATCGAAAACGATGAGCGGGAAGGCCCGGGAGTCGACCGCGAGGCGGGCCTGCTCGCCGGCCATGTTATCGGCGACGCCGTGCTCGGGCTGGCAAGTGGTGTAGCACACGACCAGGGCGGGGCCATCGAACTCCAGGGCGCCGAGCACCGCCTTGTAGAAGTGGTTGACGTGAGCGCAGGTCGTCTGGGCCACGAAGGTGCGAGGGTGCATCATGGCGATCTGGGCGATCTCCTTGCGGCGCTCCTGCTTGCCCCCCTTGGCCTTGCCATGCACGCTCATCTTGGTGTTCTGGCCGGTGTAGGTCGACGTGGACGCCTGGCCGCCGGTGTTCGAGTAGACCTGGGTATCGAGGACGAAGACCTTGACGTTCATGCCGGAGGCGAGGAGGCGCGACAGGGACTGGAAGCCGATGTCGAACATGGCGCCGTCGCCGCCGATGCACCAGAGGGGCTTGTCCTGCCAGCCCATCTGGTCCCAGCGCATGCGAACGCCGATGGCGTCGGCGGGGGCGTTCTCGAAGAGGCTGTTGGTCCACGGCACAAGGTACGGGTTGTAGGGATAGGTGGAGGTGTAGACGGTGTTGCAGCCGGTGGCGGCGACGATGCCCCACTGGTCCTTGTACCTGGAGCCGGTGGCGGAGCAGAGCATGCGCAGGGCGGTGCCTTCGCCGCAGCCGGCGCAGGAGCCGGCCCCGCCGACGTAGATGTGGGTCTCCTCCTTGAGCATCATGTCGATGAGGAGGTTATCGCTGACGTACTTCGGGTTGGAGGGGCCGAGGTTCTTGAAGTAGCGGTGGCTCTTGCGGGCGTTCTTCATCACCTCGTCGGTCTTGGTGATCATCTTGAGGGCAAGGTCGTCGCACACGGTCACGCACTCGGCGCAGCCCTTGCACTTGGAGGGATCGATGATGATCTGGAACATGCCGCCCGAGCCGGTCTTCTTCTTGCCGGCGTCGTAGTACTTCTTGGTGCGCGACCATTGTTTGGCGTACATGTCCCGGTCTTCCGCGGGCAGCGCGGCCAGTTTGGCCTGCCATTCCTCTTCGGAGAGGACCTTGCCGAGGATGGCGGTGTCGGGGCACTCGGTGACGCAGTCCATGCAGCCGGTGCAGTTCTCGCTGATGTAGTCCGGGATCTCGGGCGAGATGTTGCTGAAGTCGCGCAGCGTCGCGGTGCCGGCGGGAACCAGGGAGCGCGCCAGACCAAGGTCGGCGGGCAGGTCGCGCTCGCCCCAGCCCTCCTCGTAGCCGCGGATGACGCGCTCGTTGAAGTCGACGACGTCGAGCACCGGCAGGTTGACGAGCTTGTAGCCCGAGTCGACCAGGGTGCCGAAGGAGTTGTTGTTGAAAGGATCGCGGTCGGAGGCCTCGTTCATGGAGGCGTGACCGTTTTTGCCGTTGGTTGTCGCAAGCATAGGAGAGTTCACCTTGTATGTCGTTGGGGCGCCGGTCCGCCCCGGTTCTGCGAACCGGGGCTAAACAGGGGCCCGCGTTATTGGTTGATGAGGTCGGCGGGGATTTCTTTGGTTTCGCTGTAGCCGCGGCGGACGCAGTTGAGGTTGTCCTGCACCACCTGATCGCCGCGCTTGCCGAAGTACTTGCGCAGCGCCTTCTCGACGCCGGCGTAGACCTGCTCGTCGGCCATTTCCGCGTCGCGAGCGTAGGGGGTCAGCTTGAGGAAGGCGCCCAGGAGGACGATGCCCTGCATGCGCATTTGGAGGTCGGCCTCCGACGCCATCTCGCGCGCGATCGAAACCATGTCGCAGTAGAAGACGCGGTTCTTGCTGGCACGGATCGCCTGCCGGTTCGCCTCCGGAATCCGCTTCCAGACCTCGTACGGATCGGCGTGCGGCGACTGCATGAAAACGGCCCCGCCCGGCATCAGGCCGTGCAGCGTGAGCGGGCTCAGGATCGCCGTCGGGTCGTTGATGCACAAGAGGTCAACGCGCTCCAGCTCGCAGTGCATGTTGATGTGCGAGTCGGCGATGGTGAGGTAATACGTCGTCGGCAGGCCCTTCTTCTCGGAGCCGTACTTGGGATAGGCCTGCACGTCCTTGCCGAAGACATTGCCGGCGATGGTGGCGATGACCTTGTTGGTGGTGACGGAGCCGAAGCCGCCGACCGAGTGGCCGCGCATCGAGAACCCGTGCGGTGGGCGCAGGTCGGGGTCTTCCTTCACCTTGAGCGCGAGCGGATGGTCGATGCCAAGGCAGAAGAAGTCGCGGCCGTCGTGGATCATGTTGTCGAAGGCGGCGATGAGGTCGCCGGGGCGGACGTCGCGGCTGCCCAGTCCGGCGGCGCCGCTGTAGATCCGCGGCAGCCGCGTGATGCGCTCGTGGCCGTTCTGGCCGGTCATGGCGTCGCAGAAGGCGGCCTTGATCTCGCGCGTCAGATGGTTGCCGGCGGTGGAAAGCGGGTCGTCCATGCGCTCGATGACGGTGAAGGCGCGGCAATGCTGCAGGGCCTGCACGATCTGCTTGGCCGGGAAGGGGCGGAAGGCGAACACGGTGAGGGAGCCCGCGTCGATGCCCTTCTCGCGCAGGTGGTCGACCACCGCCCGGCAGGTCTCCATGTAGCAGCCCATGCCGACGATGATGTAGTCGGCGTCCTCGCAGCGATAGGCCTCGACGAGGCCATAGCGACGGCCGGTCTTGCGATGGAAGAGGTCGAACGCTTCCTGGAGGGCGGGCTCGCAGCGCTCGTAGAACCAGCGCTGGGCCATCTTTCCCTTCATGTATGAATCCTGGTTCTGGACCACGCCGGACATGACCGGGTTCTTCGGGTCCATCAGGTTGATGAGTTTTTCCTTGGGATCGCCGACGAACTCCTTCATGAAGGCCGGCTCGAGGAGGCGGACCGATTCGACGGTATGCGTGGTGAGGAAGCCGTCCTGCGCGTTGAAGAACGGGGTGTGCGAGGCCTCGGCGGCGCGGCGCGCGATGAGACAGAAATCACCGGCCTCCTGGGCGTTGCGGGCGAAGAGCATGCCCCAACCGCAATCGGCGACGGACATCAAGTCGTCGTGACCGGCGTGGACGTTGAGGCCCTGGCTCGTCAGCGCGCGGGCGCCGATGTTCATGACGACGGGCAGGCGCTTGCCGGAGATCGTGTAGAGAACCTCCTTCATCAGGACGAGGCCTTGGCCGGAGGTGAAGTTGGTGACGCGGCCGCCGGCGACAGCGAAGCCCTCGCAGACGGTGGCGGCGGAGTGCTCGCTCTCCGGCTCGAAGAACATGAGTTCATCGCCCCAGAGGTTTTTCTGCCCGTTCATGACGGCGGCGTTGAAGCCGCCTCCCATGGTCGTGGAGCTGGTGATCGGATAGGCGCCTGTCGCCTGAGCAATGTTGATCTCGACGTGGACGACGGCCTCGGCGCCGTCGCAAGTCGTGGGGATGCCCGGATACTCAAACCTCGTGTCGTCCCGTTCGTTGTCGGGGAGCCGCGTTGGTTCGCGGACCAGAAGCGTCGTCATGAAAGCCCTCCAGAGTTGTCGATTCAAGGCCTTGGACCGGCGGCGTGCAGGACGGTTGTCGTTCTCACTCTGCGTAACGGGGCGCGGACGGAACGCGCACGCGCGGATACGTGTGCGCAACCCCCCGAAAGGTGTCGAGTAGTCCCACGAACGCCGCGAAGTCTCCGAGTCAGCGAAACTTGCCTGGTCTCGTCTTCCGAGTTACAGCGGCTGCACAAATCTAAAGTGATCTACTCGCTTACCGATGGGCGTTTAGACAGGACGCCGAGGAAACTGGTGCAGCGCCCCCATTGTAACCGGTGGGGGCGCTGCCGCAATCAAGAAAACAGAAATGCGAATTCCGTCGACGCCGACCTTATCCGTCGCTCGCGTGGGGCAGGCCGGGCGGCCTGCCCCACGCGGCTAGGCTCGGAGGGACTCAATCGCCTTCAGCAATGCGGCCGGCAACTCCGCCCGCGGCGTTCGCACGTAGGGCGGCCCGACAAACGCCCACTGGGAAGCGTCCTCGAGCGTGTTCGCCACCATCAAGTCCGCCCGCGACTGACAGCGTGATCGCTCCGCGACCTCGAGGAGTCGCTCTGCCGAGACGCCGGCCTCGAGCTTGAACTTGACCAGCGCGCCGCCAAAGCCCCAGTCGCTCCGAATCTTGTCGACGAGCTTGGGCGCTCGCTCCAGCCGAAGCCACAGCTCCGCCTCGTCGCTCTTCACCTTGGCGGCGGCGCGGTCGACGAGCTGGCTGCCGTGCCAGCGGTTGGGGCCGGCCTCGAAGCGCGTCCCCTCCGCCGGGGCATAGACGCCGACGCAGCGATAGTCGCCCACCGCGGCGCAATGGATGACGACGTCCGGCGTGGCGCCGGCGATGTGCCGTTCCATCGCGGCGGCCAACTCATCGAAGGTCCGGTAGGGGATCGCGCGCCAGCGCCGCGAATCGAGACGATCCGCCGTCAATTCGCCGATGCGCTCCGGATGGGAGGTGAGCAGCGTGACGTCATGGCCCTGGCGATACGCCTCCAGCGCGAGCGCGGCGCCCGTGCGGCCGGTGAAGATGTTCGTGATCGCGCGCACGTCATCGATCGGCGTCTGCGTGTTGCCGGCGGTGACGAGGACGTTCATGCGCGATGATCAGATGGTCTGACGCGGCGTTGTGTCCGGCGTCGGCGGCGCTTTAGGGCGCAGGGCGCGGACGATGAGATAGCGCACCGGGAAGGCGAGAGCATAGCCCCAGAACACCAGGGCGAGGGCGAGCTCGCGGAACATGAGGATGATGAAGGCCCCGAGCAACAGCTGGATCAGATGCCCGACGTGCTTCTTGCCGCGCAGCATCTGCTTGGCGAGATGAGGAAACGGCACGAGCGAAACCATGAGCAGGCCGACGATCAGGGCGCCGATGGGCGAGAAGACCTCGACGAAGCGATAGACGGCATGATGGACCGCTTCCTTATCCAGTTCGGGGAAGAACTGCATGATCTTGTTGGGGAGGTCGCCGCGCAGGATGGCCAGGGAAGCGATGCAGCCCGCGGCGCCGGGGGAGGGCAGGCCGCGGAAGCGTTTCTGGCTCGCCGGATCGGGGTTGGTCATGTCGGCGACGTTGTAGCGCGCCAGCCGCAGGATGGCGCAGCACATGTAGAGGGCCGCGATGCCGGCGAGAAGCTGGTGCAGCCAGGGGCGCGGCTCCCAGCCCGGCCCCATTTTCAGGAGGAGGAAGGCGGGGACGATGCCGAAGCTGATGGCGTCGCACAGGCTATCCAGTTCAGCGCCGAACTTGGTCGCGCTCTTGGCGAGACGGGCGACGTAGCCGTCCAGCATGTCGAAGAGCATGGCGGCCAGGATGAACCAGCCCGCGGCGCCGAAAAGGTAATCGTTGTCGAGCGCGGCGTCGGCGAGGTTGATCTTGCTGGCGAAGGCGATGGCGACGAAGCCGCAAATGCCATTGCCGAGAGTGAGCAGGGTGGGGACGACGGCGATCTTCTTCACGGCGGGGTCTCTCGCAATCCGGGCGTTTTTGGACAAACGCCCACCTGCCCGACTCATCCGTGAATGGGGCGGAGCCAAGGAGGTATCTTAGCGGAGCCCGCCCCAAAGATAAAGCGAATCTTCACCGTAGGTCCGGCGAGCCGAGCCGGACCTTTCAACGTGGACCCGGCGAGCCGAGCCGGACCAGCGCGAACGCTCGCGAAACCGTCGTCTTAGAGTCCCCCCGCTCGACGCGCCTACGTGCCGCCGAATTGCGCGATTCGCTCTTCTACCACCCGCCGTGTCGTACGCAGGAGAATTTTCTTGTCCCGGCTCGTCAACCCCCCGATCAGCTCGACCTGCGACCGCTTCAGCCCGAAGAAATCGACCAGCTCCGCGACGATGGCGTTGTTCGCCCGGCCATCCTCCGGCGGGGCCGTGACCGCGACCTTGAGGGAGCCGTTCCATTCGCCGACCACCTGGCTGCGCCGGGCGCCGGGCTGGGCCCGCACGGGAAGGATCACCCCCTCGGAGTGGTCGGTGAGCTGGATCATGGTTTCTTGAGTGCGCCGGTTTTGCTGTTTAGCCCCGGTTCGCAGAATAGCGGACGCGACGCCATCGACAATTCGCGGCGCCCCGCTCGAGGATACATCGCCCCGGTTCTGCGAACCGGGCTAAACGGCGTCCATCCCCTCCCAGAGTACCGTTCCCAGGCGCACCATCGTCGCCCCCTCCTCGACGGCGACTTCGAAATCGTTGCTCATCCCCATGGACAGCTCGGTCAGCTCGTGCCCGGCGCCCACCCGGTCCTGGAACCGGTCACGCAGCTCGCGCAACGCCGCGAAGACCGGCCGGCACTTCTCCGCCTCCTGCAGCGGCGCCATGGTCATGAGGCCGCACACACGCACGTGGCTGAGCCTGGCCAGCGGCTCGGCGAGGGCCAGGAGAGCGTCCCGGCTCAAGCCGTGCTTGCTTTCCTCATCGGCCACATTGACCTCGAGAAGAACCTCGGCCATGCGTCCCTGCTTCGTCGCTTCCTGGTCGATGGCGTCCAGCAGGCGTTGACTGTCGATCGAGTGGATCAGGTTCACGAGCGGCAGCGTCGGCTCGACCTTGTTGCGCTGAAGATGACCGATGAGGTGCCAGCGGATTGTCTTGGGTAACTCGGCCGCCTTGCGCCACAGCTCCTGCGGTCGATTCTCGCCCAGATCGAGGAGGCCCAGTTCGGGCAGGAGGGCGGCGAGGCTTGTCGGGACCTTCTTGGTGACGGCGACGAGGACGACGTCCGAGGGATGCCGGCCGGCGCGGGCGCAGGCGGCGCCGATGCGGTCTTGCACCGAGCGGAGACGATCACGCAGGACGTCGCGGGACGATGGCATTGAACTCCCGGGGTCCGGTTCGCTTTCGTGAGCAATGCGGCGGCGCAAGAAAACGAGACCTCTCCGTCATGATAAACATGCTGTCTGCATTCGTCTCCGCTGATAAAACAACGCTGGGCCCCACATGAGGAACCGATCCAACAAGGAGGCGGCGATGGCGGAGATCCAGGCGTTTCGCGGGTTTCGTTATGATCTGGGCCGGGTCGGCGCCCTGGGAGACGTGATCGCACCGCCGTACGACGTGATCGATCCGGCGCTCCAGCAGGCGCTCTACGACCGCAGCCCCCACAACGTCATTCGCCTCATCCTCAACAGGGAAACCCCGCAGGATTCGGACGCCGACAACCGTTATACCCGCGCCGCCAAGTCGCTACGCCAATGGCTGAGTGACGGCATTCTGGCGCAGGACTCGGCGCGTTCCCTTTACGTCTATCATCAGGACTTCGAGGTCGAGGGCCGGCGCTACACGCGCAAGGGCTTTATGGCCCGCGTTCGCCTGGAGCCGTTCGGGCAGGGCCGCATCTATCCGCACGAGGAGACGATGTCCGGCCCCAAGGCGGATCGGCTGAAGCTGTTCCACGCGACGCAGATGAACCTGAGTCAGATCTTCGGCCTCTTCCCCGACCCGGACGGCGAAGTGCAGGGAAAGCTGGACGCCGCGGTGGGCCGGGGCCTGCCGCTGCAGGCGACGGACCATCTGGGCGTCGTCAGCAAGCTGTGGCCGGTCACGGATCAGCATGTCATCAGCACGGTCACCGGGCTGATGGGCCCCAAGCCGGTCTTCATCGCCGACGGGCACCACCGTTACGAGACGGCGCTGCGTTACCTGGAGGAGAAGAAACAGAGCGGGGAAGTGAAAGGGCCGGACCATCCAGCGAACTTCGTCTTGATGATGCTGGTGGCGATGCAAGACCCTGGCCTGGTCATCCTGCCGACGCATCGTCTGGTCTCGGGCCTGGAGAACGTGAGCGCCGAGCGGATACGCTCGGTGCTGGGCCCGCACTTCGAGATGCAGACGATTGGGACCGGGCCGAAGGCGGCGCGCGAGACGTGGGAGACCATCGAAATCGACGGAGGGCAAGACGCGATTGGCGTCGGCACGGTGGCGGACGGTGTCTGGCAGCTCGCCCGTTTCAAGGACAAGGCGCTGATGGACAAGCTGGCGGGCGACCACAGTGCGGCATGGCGGAGCCTGGGGGTCGCTTACTTGCAGCGCGTGATCCTGGACAAGCTGCTGCCGGAGGCGAAGCTGGGGCAGCCGAAGGTGCAGTACGTACACCTGCTTCGCGAAGTGGATGACGTGGTCGCCGCAAAGGGATGCCAGGTCGCCTTCCTGGTCCCGCCCGCCGACATGGGCCACGTCGAAGAGATCGCCGGCAACCTCGAGAAGATGCCGCCGAAGTCGACGTACTTCTATCCGAAGCTGCTGAGCGGACTGGTATTTCATTCGCTCCGAGCGTGAGCGCGGTGGCGTGCGCCATCGCCTGCCGCGCCGTTCCGTATCGACCCCGCGACATTGTCCAGAAACGCCGAGCATCGCATGCGACCTTGCCTTAGCGGCGTCACGATCATGCCTGCCTCGTTTGCCGAGGACGTCGCATATGCCGCGGACGCGGGCTGCGCCGCGCTGGAAGTCTGGCTGCCCAAGCTGGAAAACCACTTGGAAACGCATGGCCTCGACGCCACGCGCAAGCTGCTCGCGGAGCGCGGCGTCACGCTGCCCGCCGCCGCGTTTCAGGGGGGGCTGCTCCTGTCGCAGGGGGAAAAGCGAAAGGCGGCGTTCGACCATTTCCGCACTCGGCTCGATCTCTGTCAGGCCCTCGGCATTCCGACACTGATTGTTGTTCCGGATTTCGTCGACGCCGTCGACGCGCAGAGCCTGGAGCGGGCGGTCGTGTCCCTCAAGCAGGCGGCGCAGTGGGCGGCCGGGTTCGACGTCCGGCTGGCGCTCGAGTTTCAGGCCAAGGGAACCTTCTGCGCCTGCCTGGAGACGGCCTGCGCCCTCATCCACGAATGCGACGAGCCGAACGTCGGCGTCAATCTCGACGTGTTCCACTACTACACGGGGCCGAGCAAGCCGGAGGACTTCGCCCTGGCGCCGGAGCGTCTCTTCCACGTCCAGTTCTGCGACCTTTCCGGCGTGCCGCGGGAGCTGGCCACGGACGCCGACCGCATCCTGCCCGGCGACGGCGATTTCCGTTTCGACATCCTGCTCGAAGCCCTGCGCGGGCTCCGGTATGACGGTTGGGTGGCGCTCGAGCTGATGAACCCGCAGCTCTGGCGCGGCAACCTGCAGCAGGTGGCGGAAATCGGCGTCACGGCTTTGCGGAAGGTCCTCGGCCTGGCCGCAATGACCGACGCCGGGCGGTAAACTTTGTCGTCTCTGCTTGCGGCGCCGGGGCGCCGCCAGCGCCGCGCGGCAAAACGCCGCGCCTTGCTCTCCCTTTTTCACTTCCCCTCTGCCTACCATGGGGAACTCCGGAACCTTCCCAAGAAAGAGGTTGAGCATGAGACGATTCGGCGGCGCCTTCGCGTTGGCCGCCGCGCTCCTCGGGGGCGCGGCGTCGGGCCAGGACAAGAAGACGGAAACCAAGACGGCCGAGAAAATCGCAGCGAAAGCCGTCACGCCCTCCCTCAAGCATCTCGACGGCTTGCCGTTCGTTGTCGTCGCCGACGGGTCGGGCGGCTCGACGGCGGCGGGGGACGCCCTGAAGCAGGTCGCGCGCGAGGAACACATTCCGCTCGTCGTCCAGCCGATCCGCTGGAGTCCCTTCGGCCGCTCCGCCAAGGATTATTGCGACCAGGAATGCCGCTTCGTCGCCGCGGCGCGGATGGCTGATTTCGTGCAGTTCGTGCGCAAGGATTGCCCCAAGAGCTCCATCACGCTGCTGGGTTACAGCGCCGGCGCGCATGTCGCTCTGTTGGCGGCGGAACTCTTGCCGGAGCGAAGCGTCGACCGCGTCATCCTCCTCGGCTCGGCGGTCTCCGCCTGCTACGACCTTACCACCCGCGCCCTTGAAGACGGTGCGCCCGCGGCCTCGACGCCTACTGGAGCGGCCATGGACGGTGTTCTGGAGATCGCCGCGGACTGCATCGGCATCGGACGGCCTGCGCTGCCTACGCCCGGGCGGGTTGGCTTCCACGTGCCGAAGGAAACGGCGGCAAAGGAGAAGGCTCTGTTCGCCAGGTTCCATCAGTACAAGTGGAGCGAAGGAATGGGGGGCTTCGGCGGGCACTCCACGTACGTGCGCGAATCGTTCGTGCGCCGGACCCTGGTACCGTCCTTGTTCGTGACGGAAACCGTGGCGGAAACGAAACGAGACAAGTGAGCCGCAGATTTCCGCCGTCGTCCGCCCCGGTTCGGAAGAACCGGGGCGAGTTCATTTGTTGTGACGGTAGCGCAGGACGCGGACGTTCTCCAGTGTGATGAGCCCTTCCTCGACGCAGGCGTCGAGAAAGGGAAGTAGGCTGTCGATCTTGGCGGCGCTGTCCACCAATTCAATGACCACGGGCAGGTCGGTGGAGACATCGACGAGCTTGGCCGTGTGGACGCGGCTGTTGGCGCCGAAACCCATGGGACCGCGCAAGACCGTGGCCCCGGCAAGCCCCATTTCCTTGGCCTTGAGCACGATGGCGCGGTAGAGCGGCTGTCCCTCCCAAGTGTCCGAGTCGCCGATGAACACACGCAGGAGCACGCCTTCTTCGCTCAGCTTCATGATCGGAAACTCCTCGTCGGAGGGTAGCGTCGACAACGGCGCCACCGGCTCCGGCGTTTGCTGGGGCAGGGGCGCCTTCGTGGCCCGGTCAGGACGGTAGACGAGGACATGGGCTCGCTCCAGCGTCGCCATTCCTTCGCGCACGATTTCCGCCACGTCTCCAAGAAAAGCGCCGATGGCTTGCGGGCGGTCGATGAACTCGAGGACGAGCGGCACGTGCTCCACCAGGGACCAGCGGCCGCTCTCGATGAGCTGTCCGGCGCCGTCGAGGCCGAGGATGCCGCGCAGGAGCGTGGCGCCGGCGAGGCCGCGCTTCTTGGCGCGTTCGACCAGGGCATCGCCGGCGCTGGACCAGCCGTGCTTATCGGTGTTGCGCAGGACGACGCGGAGCAGCGTCTGCTCGGCTTCGCGTTTCATAAAGGTCATCTTAGCCCGGATTTCGCGCCGAGAAGCAGACGCGAGGATGACGGGATCGGACCAGGACTACGACCGCCCGAGCATGACGCCGAGGCGGACGGCGAGCAGGCCGACGACGACGCTGGCGGCAATGTAAAGGGTACCCTTGAGACCCTGGCCGTCGCTGAGCATGCCGTGGGCTTCGTACTCGAAGGTCGAGAAGGTCGTATAGGCCCCCGTGAAGCCGACGGCGACGAGCAGGCGGAGGTTCTCGAGGCTGATCCAGGAAATGAGGCCGTTGAGGAAGCGCTGGGAGACGACGGTGGAGAACCAGCCGAGGAAAAAGCTGCCGCTGATGTTGATGACGAGGGTGGCCCAGAAGGAGGCGACGCCGAGCCAGTCTTTGAACGCGACGCCGACGCCCCAGCGAAGAAGGCCGCCGAGGGTGGATCCGAAGGCGACGCAGGCGATTTGGGTCAGGGCGTGCACGGGACCTCCCGGAAAAAGAACAACTCCGCGCGATGGCGGAGTTGATTTTAGAAGCGGTCCACTCGAGCGGGCTCACGCTCTACGCGCCGCGGGCTTTTTCGAAGATGTCGACCCATTCGCGGTAGGAGGCGGCGATGCGCTTCACGGCTTCTTCGCGCGTGATCTTCTTGGCGCGGAAGTCGACGCACGGGTTCCAGAACGTCGTGCGGCCGACGGCGAAGCCGATGAAACCGGGGACGGCGGCGGCGGTCTTGAGCCAGAGGCGGACTTTGTTGTCGTCCTCGCCACGGCCGAGGATGATGCAGCCGACCTTGTCGCGGCCCCCGCTGCGCGCGGCGGCGACGACCTTGCGGCAATGGTCCTCGCGGTCCATGCCCTCGATCTTCCAGACGTCCGCCTCGACGCCGGCGTCCTGGAGCTGGTGGATCGCCTCGACCATCAAAGAGGGACGCAGCTCGGTGTCGTAAGCCTTCTTGTCCCCCTTGTAGCGATCGAGCTGCGCCTTCTCCGGCGGGACTAGAAGCTCGAACATGTAAAGGCGCTTTGTCTTGTGCAGGTAGTCGGAGAGCCGATTGAGGCGGGCGGCCTGACGCTCGTTGAGGACCTTGTCCCCTTCCGGGTTGTACCGCACCAGCACCTTGCAGAAGGTCGGCTGGAAGGTTTCGATGTGCTTGCCGAAGTCCTCGCCGTATTCGAAGTCGAACTCGTCCTGGCCGCTCTTCTCGGCGGGAGCGGCGGTGATGTAGCCCTGCTTGTGGGCGTCGCGCAGGATGGCGGCGCCGAATTGCTCGTCCACCAGGATGCCCGCCTGTTCCTTGGGGACGCCGCCCGCGATGGCGTGCTTGAGAGCGTCGTAGATCACTTCCTTGACGGCGGCGATCTCGGCGGTCTGCTGCGCGGTGAGAGCGCCGGACCAACCGAACATGTTCTTCTGGAACGAGCCGCGGTGGTCAAACGGAAGGATGTAAAGAGGCTTGTCGAAGCCGACGCTCATGTGGATGCTCCTTGGCGGCGATCAGGGATTCGGCGTTATCTTAGCGATGGGCCCTACCAGGGGAAGGGAGGCGCGAACGTCCGCTTCGCATGCGGCTGCGGTCTCCATGCGGGGGACGCGAAATGGCCGCCGGATAGAATGCCATCAGAGCATCGGCAGGAAGTCCCAACCGCCCGTCACTCCATGTGGCCCAAGAAGTATCCTTGGAACCTGTTACCCGGGGGCGGAAGGCGACCATTCGTCCCGCCAAAGCGTGGAGACTGGTTGACCAATCCCCCTCGCGGGCCGCAAAATGGTTATGTGGACGCGGACGGCAACGAGTGGGTCCCGCATCCGAATCCTAACAATCCGGACGACTTCCACTGGGACGTGCAGCATCCGGACGGCAGCCATACGAACGTTGGGGCTGATGGCGAGATCCATCATGGGGCCGACAACTTTCCCTAAAGGTGGGGCATGAGCGTTATCCTTGAGTCTTGTCCGGGAGACACCGTTGTGTGCATTCAAGCGTTCAACGCTTCCCCGAAGGGCCAGCCATTCTCGTGGGAGACGAGCCGGCTGTTCCGCGTCGGGGAAAAGGCGCTCTACCGCGGCGCCGAGGAGAATCCCAACTTTCGCAACCGGCCAAACGGTTGGATGGTGGTATTCGAGGCGGCGGACGGACGGGAATACCAGGCCAGCCATCTGTATCTGACAACGGAAGAGGCATGGCAGAAGATCGTCGAGGCGGTTGACGCCATGCGTCAATCAGAGACAGTCGTACGGAATTGAAGTTCTTGACCTCCGGGTTCGCCTACTTCGAGCGAGGTACCATGCGTTTCACCAAGATGCACGGCATCGGCAACGACTACATCTACGTCGACTGCATCAACCATCCGGCGCCGAAAGACCCGGCCGCGCTGAGCCGGAAGATCTCCGACCGCAACACCGGCGCCGGCGGCGACGGGCTCATCCTCATCTGCCCTTCCGACAAGGCGGACGCGCGCATGCGCATGTTCAACGCCGACGGCAGCGAGTCGGAGATGTGCGGCAACGGCATCCGCTGCGTCGCCAAGTACGTCTACGACCACGGCATCGCCCAGAAGGCGTTCCTCAAGATCGAGACGGGGCGGGGCGTGCTGCAACTGGCCGTTGACGTGGATGAGGGGAAGGTGCAGAAGGTGCGCGTCGACATGGGGGAGCCGATCCTGGATTCCGGGCGGATCCCGACGATGCTCAGCGCCGCCCGCGTCGTGAACCTCGATTGGCCCTTCGTCGAGCTGGATCCGACGGAAGACTGGGCGAAGCGTTGCGGCCTGGACGACCGGGCGACCTGCGTATCGATGGGGAATCCGCACCTCGTGCTCTATTGCAAGAACGTCGCCGTCGTGCCGCTGGAGCGCGTCGGGCCGATCCTCGAGAACGCCTCGGTGTTTCCGCACCGCATCAATGTCCACTTCGTGCAGGTGGTCGCGCCGGAAGAGGTCGTCATGCGTACCTGGGAGCGCGGCAGCGGCGTCACGCGCGCCTGCGGCACCGGGGCGTGCGCGGTTTGCGTCGCGGGCGTGTTGACGCAGCGCTCGGAGCGGTCGGTCCTCGCGCATTTGCCCGGAGGTGATCTTCAATTGGAATGGTCGGATCGCGATAATCACGTCTACATGACCGGCCCCGCGACGGAAGTGTATAGCGGGGAGTGGCCGGATTGACCGGCCGGAAGCCACGGCACGCGGAGTGTGCCCGTTGCGAGCAGGGAGGCTCGGATGAAGCTTCGCCATCCTGTGTTGATTCGCTGGATCGCCTTTCTTGCCTCGATCCTTGTCCGCCTCTACATGTCGACGTTGCGCTATCGTTACCGGCCGCTCGGTCTTACCTACAACCCCTACCTCGGCAAGGGGCTGGAGCCGAGCGTGTTCGCCTTCTGGCACGAGAACATCTTGCTGCCGGCGAGCAAGTTCGGCTGCCGCGAGCTGACGTGCCTGGTGAGCCAGCATGCCGACGGCGAGATCATCGCCCGCGTCCTGACGCACATGGGTTTCGGCACGATCCGCGGCTCCTCGACGCGCGGCGGCGTGCAGGCGCTGCGGAAGATGATGGCGGAAACGAAGCGAAGCTGCATCGTCATGATTCCCGACGGGCCGCGCGGGCCGCGCCGGCAGGTAGACCCGGGCGTCGTGTTTCTTGCGTCCCGGAGCGGCTTGCCGGTTGTTCCCTTCGGCCTCGGCTATGAACAGGCGTGGCGGCTCAAGACGTGGGATCGCTTCGTCATTCCGAAGCCGTTCAGCCTGGTCGTCATGGTCACCGGCCTACCGATTCACATTCCGGCCAAGGCGCGGAAAGACGAGCTGGAGGCGTATCGGCTGCGGGTGGAACAGGCGCTGGACGAAGTCACGCGGCGAGCGGAGGAACTGGCCGGGTCCCGCGAGCGTACCGAGATACGGCGCGCCGACCGGGGCGCGCGGGCGGCGTAGGCCCCGTTGCGCTCTGTTTCAAAACGGGGACGCGACTCCTAAACCCCCGGAAGACAAAGAGTCGCGTCCCCGTTTTGAAACAGACCCTAACATGATGGAAGAGACCGTTTGCTCTTGCCCTTTGCGAGGACGTTGGTTATCACCCCGCCTCTTGAACCTCCGACTTCGACGATGCCGCGCCGGCTCAGGCCCTGGCCGCTCCCCTGGTGGGCGCGCGGCCTGCTGGTCTTCCTGGCCCTGATCGCGCTGACGACGTTCGCCATCGCCTTCCATCTGGACCCGTATCGAGGCGGGCACGTGTGGCAGGCGGAGACGCACACGCAGCTCGGACTGCCGACCTGCTCGTTCAAGCGCATCACCGGCTTGCCCTGCGCCTCTTGTGGCATGAGCACCAGCTTCGCCCTGGCCGTGCGCGGCGATTTCCTGCACTCGCTCCAGGCCAACTGGGTGGGCACGCTGTTCGCCCTGTTCGGCATGGCCTACGTGCCCTGGGCGCTCATCAGCGCGGTCCGTGGCCGCTGGCTCTGGTTTCATTCGATCGAGCGGATCGTGCTCGGGGTGGTGATCGGGTTTGTGAGCCTGTTGTTCTTTCGCTGGGGACTGGTGCTGCTGATGATCTGGCTGGGGGGCGGACCCGCTTGAGTTTAGCCCCGGTTCGGAGAACCGGGGGGAATGGGCACTCACGGAGGAGAGCCATGAACGAGCAAGGAACAAAGCCGGTCGATCGCCGGCTCTGGTGGCTGGCGGGGGCGATGGTGTTCATGGCGGTCGCCCTCGGCTGCACGCCGTCGACGCTATCGATGTTGCTGGTCCCCTTCTCCGACGACAAGCTGCCGGCCAAGTGCAAGCTGAAGAAGGACAAGGGGGAGAGCACGGTGGTCGTCTATGCCCAGTTCGCGCGCGGCGATGTGCCGCTCGACCTGGAGCCCTCCGCGAGCGAGCTGGCGGACGTCTTCGCCATGCACCTCAAGCAGCGCTGCGCGGCCAACAAGGAAAAAATCGTGATCGTGCCGCCGAGCAAGGTCCGCTCCTATCTGAACAATCGCTTCGG
Source organism: Gemmataceae bacterium (assembly GCA_046350295.1). GTDB lineage: Bacteria > Planctomycetota > Planctomycetia > Gemmatales > Gemmataceae > JAXMAR01. The sequence continues at coordinate 77,928 of JAXMAR010000012.1, read as the reverse complement.
CGAAGCGGTCAACGACAAGGAGCTCGGCGAGCACTTCAAAGCCGATTACGTGATCCGCTTCGAGATCCAGTCCCTGTCCCTTTACGTGCGCGGCAGCGCCAAGGGGCTGTTCCAGGGGGAGGCGAACGTCGAAGTCGCCGTCACCGATGCGAAAGCGCCGGAAGGAGAAGGCCGTATCTTCAGCGAGGTCTACCGCCGCTCCTACCCCAAGAGCGGCCCCAAGGACGCGCAGGGCGCCAGCTCGCTCCAGTTCCGCACCATGTTCGTCAACCGCATGGGCAAGGACCTGAGCAGCTGGTTCACGGCGTTTCCGAGCGACGAGACGAAGGAAATGGATTGACGTCTACCGGACGATCGCAAGCAGGAGGCGCTTGACCATCGCGGTCAGGCGCCTTTCTTTTTCCCTTTCCTGTTTTGTCGCGATACGTCGCACACATACCCACTCGTCGCGACGAATCGCCCCCGTCCAGCGTAGGCGTGAGAAAGGGGACATTCCACTTTTTGAGAAAAGTAGAATGTCCCTTTTTTTTCTCTCTCAGCGCAGGAACGGACCGGGTCCCGGCCGGCCGCGCGGCGGCAAGACGCCGGGGACGGGCAACTCCGGCGTGATGAACGGCTCCGGCGGCAGAGTGCGGATAGCGACGACGGCGCTCTCGACGTTGACGCGGTAGGCCCGGCCGTACTCGATGCCGAAGCCGGTACCGACGCGGATCTTGAAGCGGGGCGGCGGCGGAGGCGGGAAGGCGACAAAGGAGAGCGGCGCGGACGCCTCGGGCACGGACGCCTCGGGGCGCGGCGGCAGCTTGGGGGGCAAGGGATCAACGGGTGGACGAACGCCGCCCCCTTCGACGAAGCGGTAATCGCCGTCGCTGATCTTGGTGCGGAAGCGCACCTCCAGCAGGTTCTCCTTGCTCAGCCAGGTGACGTACATCAGGTCCTGCGTCTCGCGCGGGCCGGTCGGCTTCTTGTCCTTGATCGCCGCGGTCTGCGCCCCGGCCAGGGCGTCGTCCAGCGTCTTGGCGTTGTCCTTCTTCCAGGCGGCGTACGTCTTCTTGAGCTGCTCGATGACGTCGGCCGTCTTGAGCGGGTAGGCCTTGCTGCCGTCGAGGACGCGGAAGCCGTCGCCGACGAAGCTGTCGCCGGCCGGGCTCCCCTTGCCACCGTTGACGACCAGCTCGACCAGGACGTAATGGCTCTTGACGCCGAAGCGGGCCAGCGCCTTGGGGCTCGCCATGTCGAGGGCGGGATACATCGCTTTCTCGGTCCCATCGCCGACCGGGACGGTCAGGTTGGTGATCATGGGCCGCTCGTCGACGGAGGGGACGTAGACCCAGCGATAGCTGTTGCCGTCGACGGAGTAGCACATTTCGTCGGCGGGACCGGAGCGGCCCTCGGTGGTCAGGACGGGCTGGGCGTCGAAGACCATCATGCCGATGGCCTTGCCGGGCACGGCGACGTGGCGCCGGGCGGGGATGTAGTCCTTACGATCCTTGACGATCTCTTCCTTGACCTCCTGGGTCAACAAAGGGGCGGCCAGGAAAAAGCAGGCGAGAAAAAGCGGTGAGCGGCGCATGGCTGGTACCTCCCGATTTGGCTGTGGCAAAGGAAAGGCTACCCGTTTCCGCGCCTGCAGGCCAGCGTTTTTCGCGGCCGGACTTCAGCCTCTCCCCGCCAGCGCTTCCAGGGGGGCGCCGGTCAGACGGAAGGTCGTCCATTCGTCCATCGGCTCGGCGCCGAGACGGCGATAGAAGCCGATGGCCGGCTCGTTCCAGTCGAGGACGAGCCAGTCGAGCCGGCCGCAGCCGCGCGCGACGGCGAGGCGGGCCAGCGCGACGAGGAGCGCCTTGCCGTGTCCCTTGCCGCGCTCCTCGGGGAAAACGAAGAGGTCTTCGAGATAGATGCCGGGCTGGGCCAGGAAGGTGGAGTAGTTGTGAAAGAAGAGAGCGAAGCCGACGACGCGGCCGGTGTCCTCGGCCAATAGCACTTCGGCAAAGGGGCGGGGGCCGAAGAGATGCTCGTGGAGGCGGGCTTCCTCGAGGGTGACGGCGTGGCTGAGCTTTTCGTAGTCCGCCAGGCCGCGGATGAGGCGAGCGATGGCGGGTACGTCGGCGGGGGTGGCGGCGCGGATCACGATCAACCTTCTCCGGTTTCCAAAACGTGCTGCCAGCGCCTTGGCAAGCCCTGCCAGGCCTGCTGATAGGTCGCCTCCAGCGGGACAGAGACCGCGCCGCCCGGCTCCAGGATCAACGGCATGTCCGGCAGCGTGTCTCCGACAGCGACCGGCTCCACGAACGCGGTTACCACTGCGGCCGACTCGTACGCCACCAGCGTCAGAGGCTTGTCCGCGGGGGGGACGAACTCGGGCTCATCGACGATTTCCTGCCAGATTGCCGCGTGAATGCCGTGCGGGTCGCGCTTGGTCGGCGCCAGCAGGTCGATGACCAGCAGATGAATCCTGTGCTCGATCAGCTCGCACGCCTTGTCGAGAAAGGCACGAAAGGCGTTGCGCGCGCCCTTGTTGCCGGGGGAGACAATCTCCACCATGGCGACGATGCGGTCGTCGCTGACATGGCGCACGACGACTGTGCTCTTCTTGCGCCGGTAGAATTCCGCCTCGGTCCGCGCCGTGAAGCGCGCCTGCGGCCGGGTGAGCGTGGCGACGCTGGAGGCCGGTCCGGGGTCGGGCTCGCGCGTCTGCAAAGTCAGCACATCGGGACCGAAACCCGCCGCTTGCTGTTCCGCCAAAGCGTAGTAGCTTTCGGGCAGTAGACCCTGGTTCAGCACGCGTTTGATGGCAGTGATCCAGTCGTGGTGAAAATCATGAAAGATGCCCGGCGCGACTCGTGTCCAGTCATGGATCGGCATGGTTCCGCCTCGCGTTGAAACTCACCCTGATGATAACGCGAGCAGTGCCACAGCGGCAAGCGGCGGATATGATGCCGGAGCACACATCTTTCGGGAGGTACGCATGGCCGCCCCCGCTTCGAAGCCGCCCGCTGTCAGCCACGGCAAGCACGCCTTTCTCGTCTGGACCACGGTGTTCGGATTGTCCCTCGCCGCGCTCCTGGGCACGTACTTCCTTTTCGTCGAGGCCCCGCCCCCCAAGAAGATCGTCATCGCCACGGGCGGCAAGACGGGCGCTTATTATCAGTTCGCGCAGAAATACGCCGCCGCCCTGGAAAAGGAAGGCCTGACGCTGGAGATCCGCGAGACCAACGGCTCCGTCGAGAACCTGAAACTGCTCATGGATGCCGATTCCGGCGTCGACATCGCCATCGTGCAGAGCGGCGTCGCCGACAAGAAGGACCGCGAGCGGCTGCGCGCCCTGGGCAGCCTCTACCGCGAGCCGCTCTGGGTCTTCTATCGCGGCGACAAGACGCTGAACCGCGTCAGCGCTCTGGCGGGCAAACGCATCGGCGTCGGCCCCCCCGGCAGCGGCACCTACGCCATCGCGCTACAGATGCTGGCGGCCAATGACCTAGATGATTCCGGCAAGAGCGCCAAGAGGACGACCGTCACCGAGAGCGTGACGACCGCGGCTCAGCTGCTGCGCAAGGGGGAGCTGGACGCCGCCTTCTTCGTCGCCGCCTTCGAGGCGGACTACATCAAGGACCTGCTCGGCGACCCGAACGTGAAGCTGATGAGCTTCGCCCAGCACGAGGCGTATCACCGCCGCTTCCGCTTCCTTTCCGAGGTCACCGTGCCCGCGGGGCTGGTGAACCTGGCCGAGAACCTGCCGGCCAAAGACGTCGCCCTGGTGGCCCCGACCGCCATGTTCGTCGTCCGCAAGAACTTTCATCCCGCGCTGGTGCCGATGTTCCTGACCGCCGCCGGGCGCATCCACGGCAAAGGGGACGAACTGAACAACCCGGGCGAGTTTCCCTCCGCGTCGTTCACCGATTTCCCGGTGAGCGAGGACGCGGCCCACTTTTACAAGTCCGGCCCGCCGGTGCTCCAGCGACTGCTGCCCTTCTGGCTCGCCTCGCTGGTGGACCGGCTCAAGGTGATGCTGATCCCGATGATCGTCCTCTTGATGCCCTTGATCCGGGCCGCCCCGCCGCTGGCGCGCTGGCGGACGCGGCGAAAGATCTACCTGTGGTATGCCGCGCTGCGCGACATCGACCGCAAGCTGGTGCACGGTCTCTCCGGCGCCGACCTGGACCACGAGATCGAACGGCTGGCGGAGATCGACCACGCGGTCGCCTTCGTCGATGTGCCGCTGAGCTACATGGAAGAGCTGTACCACCTGCGGCTGCACGTGACGATGATGCAGAACAAGCTCAAGGGGCTGCGCGCGGAGGGAACGCTGGCGTCCGTGTAAATGCTTACCGGGGGCAGGCGGCAAAAAACGGCCGATTTCCGTTTTTCTCTTGCGTGGCGCCGCGATATGATTATCCTTAAAGTAATCGGACGGTCGTAGACCCTACCTTTGGCCGTCCGCCACGCTGCCGGTTCCCGCCGCTTCGCCGAGGCCTGAGCCTCGGCGCCACACCCGGAAGAGTTGCTCGTGCAGCCCTGCCGGCCCACCGATGGATCCATCCCGTTTCGCTTTGGGGGACGCCTCATGACAGGCCACCGTTCACGATGGATGCTTTGCGCCGCCCTGTGCGGCTTGGTCTTCGCCGGATCCGCCTCCGCGCAGCTGTATGACAAAAAGACCGTCAAGAGCGAGCCCACGCCGCTCCCGACTCCGGCCGACGTGACGAAGCTCACCGTCCAGCCGGAGAAGGTCATCCTCAAAGGACAGGACGACTCGGCGCAGCTGGTCGTCAGCGCCCTTGTCAAGGACGGTCGCCTCCAGGACCTCAGCGGCGAGGTGAAGTACGCGATCGCCAACCCGGCGCTGGCGAAGGTCACCTCCTCGGGCCGCATCGTCCCCTTGGCCAACGGCACGACCGAGATCACCGCGACCTACGGCGACAAGACCATCAAGGTCCTGCTCGCCAACGACAGCATGGACGTCAACCTGCCGATCAACTTCGCCAACCACATCGTGCCGATCTTCACCAAGCTCGGTTGCAACGGCGGCGGCTGCCACGGCAAGTCGGGCGGGCAGAACGGCTTCGCCCTCTCCCTCCTCGGCTTCGTCCCCGAGCTCGACTATCAGACGCTCGTCAAGGAGAACCGCGGCCGGCGCCTCTTCCCGGCGGCCCCCGATTCGAGCCTGCTCCTCATGAAGGCGGCCGGCACGATGGCCCACGGCGGCGGCAAGCGCATGGAAGTCGGCTCCGATGAATACAAGCTCATTCGCCGCTGGATCCTCTCCGGCACCCCCTTCGGCAAGGAGACCGACCCGCACGTCGTCAAGATCGCCGTCTCCCCTGAGCACCGCATGCTCACCCGGCAGAACCATCAGCAGTTCGCCGTCTACGCCCACTACTCCGATGGCTCCATTCAGGACGTGACGCAGCGGGCCCAGTACGAGTCGAACGATCAGGAGATCGCCATCGTCGACGGCGCCGGCCTCGTCCGCACCCTCGACCTCTCCGGCGAAGCGGCCATCATGGCCCGCTATCAGGGCTCGGTCGCGGTCTTCCGCGCCACGGTTCCGCTCGGCGTCAAAACGCCGGACTACAAGTGGGAGCCCAGGACGGTCGTCGACAACTTCACCCAGAAGAAGTGGAAGGAGTTGGGCATCGTCCCGAGCGACCTCTGCTCCGATGAGCAGTTCATCCGCCGCGTCAGCCTCGACCTGACCGGCACGCTGCCGACGCCCGTCCAGGTGAAAGCCTTCCTGGCCGACGGCGACCCGGCCAAGCGCGACAAGCTGATCGACAACCTGCTCGAATCGAAGGAATACTCCTACCTGTTCGCCAACAAGTGGGCCGATATCCTTCGCGTCAAGCGGCGCGGCCAGCCCGATCGGGCGGCCGGCACCTTCGCCTTCCACGAATGGATCCGCCAGGCGATCGCGACCGACAAGCCCTATGACCAATTCGTCCGCGAGATCCTCGGCGCCGTCGGCGACGAGACGACCAGCCCGACCACCGTCTGGTACAAGGAGCTGCAGAATCCCGAGCAGTTCGTCGACGACACCGCCCAGGTCTTCCTCGGCCTGCGCATCGCCTGCGCCCAGTGCCACCACCATCCGTACGAGAAGTGGAGCCAGGACGATTACTGGGGCCTCGCCGCCTTCTTCGGCCGCGTCGGCCGCAAGAACATCGCCATTCCCGGCTCGGCCGCACAGGGCGTGCAGCGCCTCGCCATCTTCAATCGCCCCACGGGAACGGTCGCCAACAAGCGCACCGGCGCCCCGGCCAAGATCCAGCCGCTCGACGGCGACCCGATGGACATCGCTCCCGAGGACGACCCCCGGCAGAAGCTGGTCGACTGGATGGCCGGCGCCAAGAACCCCTTCTTCGCCCGCGCCGTCGCCAACCGCTACTGGTCCCATTTCTTCGGCCGCGGCATCGTCGATCCGATCGACGACATGCGCGTCACCAACCCGCCGTCCAACCCAGAGTTGCTGGACGCGCTGGCCAAGGATCTGACCGACAGCAAGTTCAGCCTCAAGCACCTGATCAAGACCATCGTGAAGAGCCGGACCTACCAGCTCAGCGCGATGCCGAACGACTTCAACAAGCACGACAAGCAGTCGTTCGCCCGTTTCTATCCGCGGCGCATGCCGGCGGAAGTCCTCTTCGACGCCGTGAACCAGGTGACCGGCGCCCCGGCGACCTTCGGCGGCCTGCCCACCGACAAGCACTCGCCGAGCCGGGCCATCATGCTGCCCGACGAGAACTTCCAGAGCTACTTCCTGGACGTGTTCGGCCGGCCACAACGCATCAGCGCCTGCGAGTGCGAGCGCGTCAGCGAGGCCAACCTGGCCCAGGCCCTACATCTCCTCAATAGCCAGGAAATCCAGGACAAGCTGACCCGCGCCTCCGGCCGGGCCGACCTGCTGGCCAAGGACGCCCGTCCCGACCAGGAGAAGGTCGAGGAGCTATTCATGTGGGCGTTCTCGCGCCGCCCGAGCGCGGAGCACGTCCAGGTCGCCCTGGACCACATCAGCCGCAACGCCATGAACAAGAAGGCGGCCTACGAGAACCTGCTGTGGGCGCTGATCAATACGAAGGAGTTTATCTTCAATCAGTGAGGCGCCCGCCGCTCTTCGTTTCGCGTTCGTGGCGAAGAGACGGGGACGACTCCGATTGACTGAACAGGCGAGGCGCGCGGCGTCTCGCCTGTTTTCGTTGCGAACGCCCTTCGCGACTTTCTGGCTTATCAGGCGCCGCGGCGGTATTCATGGCGATAAGCGCCCCGCCGAATGATGAGCTTGGTCGAGTCCGTGCGATCGCGTGTAACGGCACGAGGGGGCGGAATCGAGCTGGGGCAGGCGCATTTTTTGGTTGCAAGGAACCCGGCCACACCCTGCTCAATCCTCTCGGGTCGGCTGAATGACGACGTCGGCGAGTTGGCTCAAACGCTCACGCCATCGGAGGTGGAACTCGGGATCGAGGAGATCCGCGTTCTTGTTTGCCCCGCAAATGTGAATGCCTTCGCGAAAGACCCATACCTCGCTGTGCGGGTAGTTCTTCCTGATCGGGACATGCCGCGGCTCGAACGTGAATACGATGACGCCCAAGTGCATCATCTCGATCCCGTGGGGAATCTCCTCAACGCGGAACGAGGCAACGCCCCAGGCGGTGTATTCGTCTTCCTCGGTGAGAATTGCCCATTCTGGTGGACCGAGCCGCTCCCGGTTCACAGACATGTTGGGTAACTTGAAGGCCTCCGCGGCGACGCCACCGTCCTCCCAATGATCGGGGCGAAATCGCCGGAAGAGGCGTTCATCTCGTCGAAATTCGGAAATTGTCGGTTTTTGCAGGGTCTGCATCGCAACCGGGATCTCAGCCATTGAGGAAGTCTCGCATCGATGCTATGAACCGGGTGAGCGAGGCCTGGTCAGGCAGGAGCGGCTTCACATCCATGCTCCCGGAACCTCGGTCGGAGAAGAGGAAGTACGCTCTCCCGTCGTTGTAGAACTCCACGAGTACTTTCTTATTTCCTACCTTGCGCGTTATCGCAATGCCACCCATTGCTGAGGCAGCGATCCGCGTGGGTGGATAGTCGGCTCGACGCATCGCGTCGAGAAGTCTCGTGGACTGAACAGCAGAAACGAGTTCGGGGGCAGGCGCATCATCGCCGTTCCAACCCTTTTCGAGGTGAAGCGCCTCCTCGACCTTCTGGAACCACTTGTCCCACTCGGAGGTACTCGCAGCGTCCCTGCGCTGCAGGATGACATCGTTGATGCGTCCTCGCTCCTGGCGGATCCACCCTTCTGACGGCTTATTCTTGGGACCACCCGCGAATGTGGACAAGTCAATTGCACGCGTCGGCTCGCCGATGAAACGGGTCCTAAGTGCCGCCAAAGAGAACGATACGAAGACTCCGTAAAAGGCACCCATGTACATGTTCATGCGGTCCTTCGTCGGCTCAGGTGACGAAGGCTGCGGCGTGTGCTCACTCTGATGCGGGAATGTGAAAAACTTGATTGTGTCGTCTCGCGGTTCGCTGTGGTAGTAGGTGACATGAACTGGAACGGCCGCTGTCATCATGTCGTTGGCACAGATCGGCGTGAACGAAAGGGGAGTTGAACCCTGGACGTAGTCTCGTTCTCGCTTTTCCTTGAGCTCGTCTCCGATCTGCTGAAATCGCGAATAGAACCTGGACGAGTCGAGATCGCCCTCGAAGCCCTTCATCGGATACGGCGTCGTCGTGAATGTTGCGACCTCGTTCATTCTTGTCTCCGCTCGATGGAATCGACGATTCTCTCGGTCTCTTGGCGTACCTCATCCCAGTGCTGTAGCCTCTCCTCGATTTGTCGCGCCGCGTCTTGTCGGAGATCAAAATGATAGTTGAATCCGAAATGAAGACGGTTTTCGGTGCGTCCGCCTTCGAGGGTGACGATCAACGGCTTCACATCAAGCTTCAGTCGGAATCCCTGGAAGTCCTTGCTGAGGTATCCGCCGAAGTGGGCATTGTCGTCGGAAAAGCTCCGCTGGAGTGGCCGGTCCGGCACATAGAACATCTCTCGACTGAGCCGGGCGATGTTCCCGTCCGCAGGGATCAGGTGCCAGGCAAAATTGAACCCGATCGCCTTGTACGGCGTGTGTGGTAGTTCCCGAACAAGCTTGCCTAGCCTTTGCAACAGAGTCTGCTGCTCTTGGTCGCGGGGGACGGACGGGACCATCTGAAGCTGGTCGGGGAGGATGAGCATCTGGAACTTTGTGGAACGCACTTGCACGACTACATCGCTGAATATCGAGCCTTCCTGAAATTCTTCGTCGGTCAAGATCCCGTTTCGCACAAGCCAAAGCTGCGTGATGATCGGGGCGTTGAACTGCTGGGCGACGACAACTACGGCTGAACCAGCGTGGGTCCACGGCATAATACTGGCCTCTGCCTAGCGCCAGGGTGTCTCGACCGTTGTAATCTCGGTTCCCTTCTTTGGAGAATACCGACTGGCGGAGAAAAAGCAACTCGAAGGCGGTAGCGTCCATTTCGCCTCCGGTGTGGGGTCTGCGCGCCTGCGACTCGCGGCTACATCGTCTCACTGTCGTCGGAGACCTCGTAGCGATATCCGTCCCCCTTCGTCCCGGCGCCGGAACGTCTGAGCAATCCGAGCGCCGTCGCGCGGCAGAGCCAGCGCCAGAGGGTGGAGGGATCGGGGGGTGGCGGGGGCCAGATGGCGAGGAGTTGTTGGCGCGTCATGGGGGTGGCGGAGTGGTGGAGGAGCGAGACGATCGTGGGGAGGGCGTCGCGGAATGGTTCGTCGTCGTGGGTGTCAGCGCAGATGGCGTAGTCGGTGGCGTCGGGGGTGAGCTCGACGGAGAGGCGGCGCGGGGTTTCTTCGTAGCGGGAGAAGCCGAAGAGGCGGCGGCGGCGCGTGGCGGGGTCGCCGGGGGGACGCGGAGCTCGAGGAGGATGTCGGGCGCAGGCGGAGAGGGCGCCGGTGCCGCGGGCGGCCTGGCCGAGTGTGGGCTCCCCCTTGGCGGGATGGTGGAGGAGGAGGACGGCGAGGCCGGCGTGCGTGAGGCGGTGGAGGTCGTCTAGCGCGGCGAGGAGCGAGGCGGGGTTGTTCTCGTTGCCGGGGAGGAACATGGCGAGGGGGTCGATGACGACGAGGTCGACGCGGCGGTCGTGGTGGATCTGGAGCAATTCGTCGATGAGGGCGTGCCAGGCGCGGGGAGTGGGGCGGCCGGCGAAGGGGCGGCACCAGAAGCCGACGTCGGGGCCGAAATCGAGGCGGCGCTGGCGGAGGAGCCAGAGGGTTTCGTCTTCTCTCGGAGACGACGATGGTGGCGCCGGGGCGGACCTCGCGGTTGAGGAGCATGGGGAGGGCGTCGTCTTCAGTCCCGTCGTCGCGCGAGGTGGCGGTTTGGCCGCTTGCGAGGCGTCGGGGCCTCCTGCTCGGGTTCACGCCGCCCCCTCACCCCGGCCCTCTCCCCCGCGGCGGGGGAGAGGGGGCAAGAGCCTTTCTCGCTTCTCTGTCTGATGGTGGGCGTCTCGAGGTGGTGGTCTTCGGGGCTCCGCGTCGTTGTCTCACGCGCGTTGCGGCGGTCGAGGAGGAGAGAGACGAGGGTGGTTTTGCCGGATTTCCAGCCGCCGGTGAGGAGGGTGAGGTTGCGGCGGGCGAGGAGGCCGGGCCAGAGCCAGTCGATGTTGGCACGGACGTGGGCGAGATGGCGGTTCCAGGAGAGGGGTTTGAGGAGCGGCGACATGAGATGTGGACCGTGAAATGGGTTGCAGATCGGGCGCCACGAAACAAGCGGCGTCCGGGTAGGGACTTGCGTCGAGCGGGGCGAGATGCGTTGCAGAGCAGGTGTCCGGGTTGCAATGAAACGCATCGTGGACGGTCATCTTCTGCACTGTAACACGGGTGGGCGTGGCTGCAATGTTGGTTGTGAAGAAGGGGGCCGCCTTTTCGAGTGAGAGACAGAGTGCGGGTGACTCAGGAGAGCATGACGCTACCTCTCGCCCCTCAGCACTCCGCACAAGGAAGCATGGTTTCTGCCGCGACTCTTCTATCCGGAACCAGTGGAGATGAAGAACCGCCATTCACGCCGTCGCCCGCACCACGATCTTGCCGAAGTGCCCGCCGCTCTCCATGTGCGCCAGCGCCTCGGGCAGCTTGTCGAAGGCGAAGGTGCGATCGATCATCGGCTTCAGCTTGTGCTGGGCGATGGCGCGGTTCATGTCCTCGAACATGGCGCGGCTGCCGACGAAGATGCCCTGGACGCGGACGTTCTTCATCAGGATGGGGATGGGGTTGACGGTCCCGGCGGCGCCGCTCAAGACGCCGATGAGGCTGATGCGGCCGCCCATGCGGACGGCGCGGAGGGACTTGGCGAGCGTGCCGGCGCCGCCGACCTCGACGACGTGGTCGCAGCCGGCGCCGCCCGTCAATTCGCGCACCTTGTCTTCCCACGCTTCGGTGGTCTTGTAGTTGATCCCGTCGGAGGCGCCCATCTCGAGAGCGCGTTTCAGCTTGGCGTCGCTGCTCGAGGTGGCGATGACGCGGGCGCCGCTCATCACGGCGAACTGAAGCGCGAAGAGGGAGACGCCGCCCGTGCCCTGGGTCAGGACGACGTCGCCGGCCTTGATCCGGCCTTCGCTGACCAGCGCGTGCCAGGCGGTCAGGGCGGCGCAGGGGAGCGTCGCGGTTTCTTCGAGCGAGAGGTGTTCCGGCGCCGCGACCAGGCCGTTCTCCTCGAAGACGACGTAGTCCGCGGCGACGCCGGGAATGGCCCCGCCGAGCGCGGATTTGCTGGCCGCTTCGGTCACCTCGCCGGCGCTCCAGCGTTGCATGAAGCAGCCGGCGACACGGTCGCCGACCTTGAAGCGCGTGACACCCGCGCCGATGGCGGCGACTTCGCCGGCTCCGTCGGAAAGCGGAACGAAGGGGAAGCGCAGACGCGGGTTGTAGGTCCCTTTGACGAGCATCAGGTCGCGGTAGTTGATCGAGAAGGCGCGCATGCGGACGAGGACCTGGCCCGGCCCGGGTGCCGGCGTGTCCGCATCTTCGAAAGCAAGGCCATCGAGGCCGAACTTGGTAAGGCGCCAGGTCTTCATGGTTGTCCTCGCTGCTGCCAAGATGATGTCCGCCGGGACATTCTATCGCGGCGGCGGCGTCACGCGGCGATAGAGACGGTAGGAGTCGATGGTGAACAGCACCAGTCCCGACCAGATGAAGAGGAAGCAATAGAGCTGCTCGAGCGTGAAGTCTTCGTGGAAAACGAGAACGGCGAGGAAGAACTGCACCGTCGGCGAGATGTATTGCAGGAAGCCGAGCGTGGATAACGGCAGGCGCTGCGCGGCTTGTCCGAAGCAGAGGAGCGGCACGGCGGTGATGACGCCGCTGCATGCCAGCAAGAGGGCGAAGCCGAGGTCGAACTCCCAAGCGTCGGCTGGCGTGATGAGCCAGGAGATCGCGAAGAACAGGAGCGCCGGTGGAACCAGGAACATCGTCTCGACGCTGAGGCCGACGAGCCCGTCGATGGGGAGGCGTTTGCGCAGAAGGCCGTAAAAGCTGAAGGAGAAAGCGAGCGCCAGGGCGATCCACGGCCAGTCGCCGACGAGAAGGGCGAGGCCGAGAACGCCGGTCGCGGCCAGAACGAGGGCGAGTCCCTGGAGGCGGCGCAGCCTCTCCTTGAGGAAGACCATGCCGAGGACGACGCTGACGAGCGGCGTGATGAAGTAACCGAGACTGGCCTGCACGACCTGCCGCCATTCGACGGCGAGGATGTAACAGAGCCAGTTGACGGCGATGAGGACGGTCGTCACCGCCAGGACCAGGACGACGGGCCTGAGGCGCAGGACCTTTCGCACCTTGACCCAGCGGCCGGTCACGCGAAGGACAAGGGCGAGGAAGACCATCGACCAGAGGATGCGGTGGGCGAGGATGTCGAAGGAGCCGACGCGGCCGATGAGGAGGCGGAAGTAGAGCGGGACGAGTCCCCACCAGCCATACGCGACGAGGCCGTAGACGAGGCCTTCGCGGAGACGGGCGGCGGCGGGATGCGGGGCATGGGGCGAAGTGGGCGGAGGCGCGGCGTGCGAGGGAGCGGTCATCTTCTCATGGTAGTTGACCTCAATTTGAAGGCGAAACTACTTCGCCACGCTATACAAGAAATCCAGGTCAATTCGCCGCCCACGCAGAACGAAGCGATAGCGGCAATCGAGCATGTCAACGCTCGGGTCCGCCGCGGCCGGGCGGATCTCACCGGTCACAAAGACGCTGCCCCAGGTGACGGCATCGCCGGTGAGGCTGTTGACCCATTTCGCTTCCGCGCCGATGTTGCCCTGGCACCAGATACGGTAATTCTGGCCGGGTTCCACCTTGTGCTCGACCCAGTCGCTCCACGAGCCGTCCCAGAATTGGGTGCGCGTCTGGAAGGTGATGGCGAACTCGCAGTGGTTCTGCACCAGGAACCAGACCTTGAAGGCGTTGTGGGCCGCTTCGGCCCGGTTGATGCGCCGCCGCGCCCCTTCCAGGTCGGCGCGGGCCGTCGCCAGGTCGCGCTCGGCGTTCTCGGCGCGGACGCGGCTGCCGTCGTCCTTGCGCGGCTCGGCCGCCCGAGCCTCCAGGTCGCGGATGCGCCGGCTCAGGCCCTCCGCCTCTTCCTTGAGCTTGCGGCCGCTGCTCGCTTCGGTTCGTGCGCGTTCGTCCGCGGCCAGGCGACGAGCGATCTCGTCTTTCAACTCGGCGCGGAGCTTGTCCAGCCCCATGTCGTCGCTGCGCGCCCGGCCCAGCTCGTCGCGCGCTTTGGTCAGGTCGTCCTTGAGCCGCTCGGCTCCCGCTTTGGTCTCATTCAATTCCCGGATGGCCGCGGCCAGTTTCTCTTCGAGCGCCCTGGAGTCCGGCGCCACCGGGCCGGCAACGCTCGGCGGGATCGTCTTCTCCGCGCCCGTGCTTTTGTTCGAGGTCCACATCGCGTTTACCCGGCTGCCCAGCGGCATCCCCGGCGACAGCAGAATCGCCATCCCGACCGCGCCTCCCAGCAGCATCAACAGGACCGCGGCGCGCGATAACCACGACTGTGCCCGCGGCTCCGGATCCTCGAAAGGCCCAGCCGCCGACGGCTCCGCCCACTCGGGCCCCGTGTACAGCGGCACAGCCGGCGGCGCCTCCAGCGGCAGCGCCGGCGGCACGATGCGGCCGGCGGCGCCCGCGAGCCGTCCAACTTCCACAACGGTCGGCTTGCGGTCCCCCAGCGCCGTCACCGAATCGGCGCAGAAGAGATCGAAATTGTCCCCTCCCTCCGGCAGAGGCGCCCCGCTCGCATCCATTCGCCGCAGCAAGGTGGCCGCGAACTCGCCGCAGCCGGCAAAGCGCTCCTCCGGCCGCAGCGCCAGCGCCTGCTGCAGCACCGGGATCCACGTCGCGGGCGCCCAGTTGGGCAGGCGGCCCAGCGCCTCGTGCCCCTTCTTGATCTCCGCCAGGCTGTCGCCGCTAAAGAGGCTGCGCCCGGTGAGCCATTCCCAGGCGATCAAGGCGAGGGCGAACTGATCGGCCCGGCCGTCGCTCGGCCGGCCCGCGAGCAATTCCGGGGCGAGGTAGTGAGACAGCGTCTGGCCGGGTCCACTGAAGAAGGCGCGGCGCGCCGCGTCATAGTGAGGCCGCGTCAGGCCCAGCTCGGACAAACAGGCCTGGCCGTCCTTGTCGAAGAGGATGTTGGCCGGCGTCACGTCGCCGTGAACCTGCCCCTGGGCGTGGACGTAGTCCAGAGCAGCGGCGATGGAAGGAAGCCAGGCGGCAAGATGCTCCGCCGGCTTCGGCCCGGGGCGGTTGCTCATGCGGATGCCGAGACTGCCCGCCGGAAACGCCGGGACGACGAGGAAGGGCCGGCCGCTCCATTCGCTTTGATCGAGCACAGGGACGAGGTGCGGATGCTGGAAGCGCTTGAGGATCGGATACTCCTGCCGCAAGCGTTCCGCGAGGACGGGCAGCTGCCGCAGCACTTCCGGCTTGACAGCCTTCACCACCACATTCTGGCCATTGTGGAGGTCCTCCGCCTGAAACAGCTCGGCGACCGGCGACTCACCGATGCGCCGCGTGATGCGATACGGAGTCGCTCCGAGTTTCACCCCGGTCCAATCGACGACGGCAGCCATGGCTGTTCACTCCGGGTTGTGCCGCAAGAGCCCGCTCGAACCTATCCCCTTATACCAAAAGCGCGCTACGCGGTCATTTCTTGTTCCGGAATCTACGGAATCGACGCGCAATCCGCGTGCCAGGGCGCGGCGGCTCGCGGCCTCTTTGGGAGGGCGTCGGACGAACGGGACCCGACGGGCTCCTGCCGGCTGGACACCAGAAGGCCCGGCCGCGGCGTCTGGATCTTGGCGCCGCACAAATAGCATTCCTGAACGCTTCCACCCTGGGCGTCCAGAATCTCGTGCAACGTCCGGCAAGCGCGGCAGAGAAACTGAATCATGGTTACTACCCCTGTTGGGAGGACTGGACCTGCCACGAATATCCATCCACGCAGCGTCTGTGACGGCGTGTGTCCAGGAAAGAACGAAAAAAACGGTAAGGCTTGCGGCGCCGGTTATGCGATCTCCGTAAATGGGTAAAACGAAAGGCGTTAAACGGCTTAGTCGGCAAAGGCGGTTTTCTGGTCGCCGGACGGCCATGAGAAATTGATTAGACCTTCTTGGTTTCATTTGCGGGCGGAAAAAAGTGCCGATAGCATGGAAAATCTTCGCGAGAGGGATTGCGAAGTCTGGGTGGGGAGCGGATAATGTTCGGATTGGTAAAAGGAGAGAAGAGACTCCGGCGCCCGCTGCAGGATGTGCCTGCAACATCTTCAGCAAAGGGCGCTTGCAACGGTCGGCTCGTAACGGATTGCGTCCGGCCCGGCGCCCATTCGGCGAATCCCCACCCCGAGTGATTTTTTGCGTGCCGCTCCGACTTGCCGCGGTCCTCCCGCGACAACGGCGGCGCTGTCCCGATTCCTGATCTTCTTCATCCGGTTGCTGGAAGGTTAGCCCAAAACCTGTCCCCGTTGCGGCTTTTGAAAGGCGCTCCTATGTTCGGCTTCTCCTGGCTTGGTTGGCTTCGTTCCTTGGGCCGTCGCAAATCTCAGCCCGCCCGCAAGCGTCCGCCGCACTACCGGCTCTGCCTGGAGACGCTCGAGACTCGCCTCGCTCCGGCCTCCTTCATCTGGACGGGCAACGCGGGCGCCGGGAACACCAACTGGAGCGCCGGCGCCAACTGGTTCGGCGGCGTCGCCCCCACCGGCGCCAACGACGACCTCATCTTCCCGACCCTCGGCGGCGCCGGCCCGTTCACCACCAACAACAACCTCAACAACGCCCTCGTCAAGTCGATCCGCTTCCAGGGCAACAATTACACGGTAACCGGCAACGCCCTCACGCTGGGCACATCCGCGGGCGGCGTCGCGCTCATCAGCGAAAGCGGGGCCTTCGGCAACACCATCAATCTCGGCGTGACTCTCGCCGCGGGTAACGGATCCAGCGAGGTCTTCCAGATCGCCGCCGGCACCACCGTGCTCTTTGGCGGCTCCTCGAGCATCAGCGGAGTCGCCGGCGCCACGCTCGACAAGCGCGACCTCGGCGTGCTGGCCCTGAACGGCAACAACTCCTCGCTCAACAGCCTGATCAACGTCGGCCAGGGCATCCTCGGCGTCGCCAACCCCAATGCTCTGGGCGCCACCTCCGCCGGCACCACGGTCCAGCCCAACGCCCAGCTGCAAATCTCCAACAACGTCACCGTCAACGAACCGCTGCTGCTCAACGGGCCCGGTATCATCAACGACGGCGCCCTCCTCAACGCCTCCGGCGCCAATACCTGGGCCGGGACCATCACCCTGGACAGCGACGCGATCCTCGGCTCCGCCACCGGCGGCTCCCTCAACATCAGCGGCTTGATCCAGGACAACGGCGCCGGCCACAATATCACCAAGGAAGGCGGCGGCCAACTCATCTTCAGCCATGTCGGCGGCAACACCTACCGCGGCTTGACGACGATCAACAACGGCATCCTGACCATCCAGGATCCTTTGTCCCTTGGCGCCCAGGGCCTCGGCGCCCCTCGGGCAACGGCTATTACACCATCACCGGCATCACCCGCGCCGGGACCACGGCCACCGTCACCACGTCGAGCATCATCGCCAACCTTTCCGCCGGCCAGATCGTCACCATCAGCGGCATCGCCAGCAACGGGTACAACGGTCCCGTCAAGGTCACCGGCGTCAGCGGTACCACCTTCACCTTCACCGTCCCCAACACGCTCGCCAGCAACGCCATCCTCGACTTCAACCCCTCGGTCATCGTGGGGACGTCGAGCGGCACCATCGTCAACTACACGCCGGCCCAGAACAAGACCGGCACGCTCCAGATTCAGAACGTCGATTCCTCGCGCACCGGCTTCACCGTCCTCGACGAGCTGGTCACGCTCAACGGGCCCGGCTCCAGCGGCGCCCTCTCCAATGTCGGCAGCGGCGTCACCGCCAACGCCACCATCACGTCCGCCATCGAATCCGGGACGACGGTGACCATCACCACGTCCTCCCCCATTGTCGGCCTTGCCGCCGGCCAGACCGTCACCATCAGCGGCGTCACCACTGCGGGCTACAACGGCGCCGTCACCGTTACCGGCGTGAGCGGCAACACGTTCACCTACACCGCCGCCGCCGGCCTGACCTCACCGGCGGTCCTGGGCATCAATGCCTCGGTCGCGTACACGGTGCAGAGCGACAATCAATGGGCCGGGTCCATCGTTTTGGGCAGCCCGAGCCCCAACGGCAGCGCCGTGAACATCGGCGCCGCGGCCAACACGACGCTTACCGTGAGCGGGGTCATCAATAACCCTAATGACGCCGGTGGGTTTAACTACACGCTCTCCAAAGTTGGAACGGGGAGGCTCGTTCTCAACAACTCCAACCTCTATACCTCCGCGACAACGATCTCGGCCGGCGTTCTCAACATCCGCGACTCGCAGGGACTCGGGCCGGCGGGGAGTTCCTCTACTACGACTACTGGCAATAGCACACTCGAACTCGAAGTTGATCGAGGCCTCGACCCGCATGGCCGCGATCTGGCGCGGGATTCCATTGTCGGCTATCTCCAGACTTCTTCGGATGGCAATCAGTACCAGCAGGGGCTCACGGTCAACGAGCAGCTGAAGATCACCGCCCAGGGCTTTAATAACACGGGAGCGTTGCATAGCATCAGCGGCGTCAATCAGTGGACGAGCAGTAGCATTACCCCTAGCAGCAATGGCTGGATCAACGTTGATGCCGACCCGAGCCCGTCGAACACGGCCCTTTATTTTGCCCGCGACTACAGCCTCACCATTACGGGCGACAACCACATCAGTCTCGATTTCACCAAGCTCGGCGCCGGCCATCTGATTCTCCCGGGGACAAATAACAACGTCGGCAACGTCACGATCAACCAAGGGTGGATCACCGCCCAGGACAATGGATCTCTCGGCTCCGGCATCAGCACCGTTACGGTCACCAACGGTGGCGCCCTTCACCTCAAACAGAAAACCGCCACCTCGCCCGACTTCGCCATCGTCAAGAACCTCGTCCTCAACGGCACCGGCATCACCCACCCCTTCCCGCTCATCAATCAGAAGGGCGCCCTGATGAGCCTGGGCGGCAACACAACGCTGGGCGGCCCCGACGTCTTCAACGCCTCCACCACGCTTACCCTGAACGGCCAGGCCGGCATCGGCGTCGAGCTGCTCGACCCGTCGATCACCAGCCAGATGACCATCATCTCGCGCACCGTCGACGGCGCCTCTCCGGGCGGCATCACCAAGCTCGGCTCGCGCATACTCATCCTCGCCGAGGAAGGGGAATACACCGGCCCCGTCAACGTCAATGAAGGCGTCATCCGCGTCCAGAACAACACCGCTCTGGGCATGCGCAGCAGCCCCGCCGGCAGCTCCGGCCAGTCCTATGTCCCCAACACCACGACCGCCCTCGGCTCCGGCATCCAGGACGTCCAGAGCTTCACCGCCGTCGACACCACCAGCAACAACACCGGGACCTTTGTCCTGAGCTTCACCGGTAAGGACGCCACCGGCGCCGTCGTCACCAAGACCACCAACACCCTCAACGCCGGCGACACCGCCCTCAACGTGCAGAATGAGCTCAACGCGCTGGCCAACATCGGCCCGGTGGGCGGCGCCGTCGCCGTCACCCAGAGCGGCGCGGCCGAGGTCCAGAACCTCACCATCAACAACACCGGCGGCACCTTCACGCTCCAGTTCGGCGCCGCCGTCACCGGCGCCATCTCCGGAGGCGCCACCCCTGGCCAGGTCGCCGCCGCCCTCAACGCTCTTTCCACCATCGGCGGCGTGGGTGGCTACGTCATCGTCAGCAAGTCGGGCAACGTCTACACGATCACCTTCGCGGGCGCCCTCGGCATGTTCCGCCGCCAGCCCATCATCGCGACCGGTACCGCGATCACCGCCGGCAATTCCATCACAAGCGCCACCGAGTCTGGCACAACGGTCACCATCACGACCTCCGGCGCCATCTCCGGTCTGGCCCCCGGCTCCACGGTCACCATCAGCGGCATCACCACTCCTGGCTACAATGGCACGGTCACCGTCACGAGCGTCACCGGCAACAAGTTCACGTACACCGCGGCCGCCGGCCTGACCAGCCCCGCCACCCTCTCGGGCGCCACGGCGACCCTCAACGCCGCCGCTCTCGTGGAGGTCGCCCAGGGCAACGCCACCTACGTCATCTCCTTCGGCGGCTCGCTGCAAGGCTTCAGCCAGCAACTCATCAAAGTCAACGGCTCGGGCAGCACCATCAACGGCGTCGCCAACGTCCCCCTCCCCGGGACCGGCATCCTCGCCCAGAAGCTCATGAACGGCGACGGCTCCGCTCTCGAGCTCGACACCGTCCCCGCTCTCCAGTCCGCCGGCGGCCAGAACGTCCTTGGCCTCTCCGGCGGCCTCAACATCTGGAACGAGAACCTGGTCCTGCGCGGCACGGGCAATAACCTCTATGGCGACGCCGCCCTCACCGTCCGCGCCAACGACAACTTCTGGCAAGGCCCGGTTACCCTCGCCAACAGCACTGTCATCCACCTCGAGCCCAGCTCGCGCCTGATCTTCCAATCGACCATCGACGACGCGACCAACGCCTCCCCGAGCGGCTCCGACCTCACCATCAACGGCGGCGGCGAGCTCACCCTCGCCGGCGCCAACACCTACCGCGGCATCACCAACGTCACCCAGGGTCTGCTCGCCATCCAGAACAGCCAGGCCCTCGGCGTCGGCGGCTCCGCCGAAGTCCAGACCGTCACCCTGTCCGGCTCCACCGGCGGCACCTTCCGCCTGAAATACGGCGCCAACCCGCTCGACGAAACTCCCGATCTCGCCGCCACCGCCACCGGCCAGCAAGTGCAGGATGCCCTCAACGCGCTGCCCGGCGTCGTCGCCGCGGGCGGCGTCTTCTCCGTCACCAAGGCCGGCGCCGTCTTCAGCATCAGCTTCGGCGGCAATTACTTCGGCTTCAACCAGGCGCCCCTGACCGTCTCCAACACGGCGGGCGGCACCAACGCCCTTCTCGGCACCCTGGTCGACGGGGGCGGCGGCACCATCGTCTCCGACGGCGCCGCTCTCCAGCTCCAGGGCAGCCTCACCGTCGTCGGCGAACCTCTCATCCTCCAGGGCCAGGGCAACACCCAGGTCAACAACGTGCCCCAGGGCTGGTTCTCCGTCGGCCCCTCCCCGATCAACAGCTACCCGGGCGCCGGCAATCTCTCGGCGACCGGCCGCGTCACCGGCGTCGCCGTCGATCCGAACAACACGAACATCATGTACCTCGCCACCGCGGGCGGCGGCGTCTGGAAGACCGTCAACGGCGGCAAGACCTGGGACCCTCTCTTCGATCTCCAGAAAGGCAACTCCGAGGTTCAGAGCTTCACGGTCAGCGGCTCGGGGACCTTCAAGGTTTCCGTCGACACGTCCTTCGCCATCCTCACCGCCACCGCCACCGACAACGGCGCCGGCGGCTACACCGTCTCCGTCAACACGGACGGCGCCATCCCCGGCCTCGCCGCCGGTCAGAGCGTCACCATCAGCGGCATCAGCAGCGCGGGCTACAACGGGACGTACGTCGTCACCAGCGTGAGCGGCTCGAACCTGACGTACACCGTCTCCGGGGCCGTCCCGGTCAGCCCGGCGGTCCTCTCGCCGAACGCGATCGTGACGCCCGCCTCTCCGCCTTTCACGACCAACCTGGCTTTTGACAACAGCAGCGTCGCCGGGGCCTCGACCACGAGCGCCCTTCAGCTCCAGAGCGCGATCAACAATCTGTCCTCCGTCGGCGGCGTCGACGGCTCCGTCGTCGTCACCAAGCAGGACACCAATCCAGTAGCCAGCTACACGATTACCAGCGCCAGCGAAGCGGGCACGACGGTGACCATTACAACGGCCGCCGCCATCCCCGGGCTCGCGGCGGGACAGAAGGTCGCCATCAGCGGCCTGGCGGTGAACGGCTACAACGGCATCTTCACGGTCACCGGCGTCACTGGCAACACCTTCACCTACAGCGCGGGCTCGTCGGGCCTCGCCAACGACAGCGGCGGCCTGGTCACCACCGGCATCTTCCAGATCACCTCGGCGACGCGGGCGGCCGGCGGCGGCGGATTCAACGTCACGATCCAGACGCCTTCGGCCATCACGGGCCTCGCGGTCGGCCAGAAGGTGACCATCAGCGGGCTGAACAACGCCAACTACAACGGTACGTTCACCGTCACCAACGTCGCCGGAACCAGTTTCCAGTATTTCCTCGCGTCCGATCCCGGCGCGTCGGGCCCGCTCGGCGCCCTGGCGCTGGTCAACGCCGCCGCCAGCACCTACACGCTGACCTACACCGGCAGCCTCGTCGGTGTCGATATCGCCCCGCTCGTCGCCCAGGCTAGTGGCAACGCCGCCGTCAGTACGGTCACCACCGTGGCCGACGGCGTCGACGCGACCGCGGTCATGTACATCGGGACCATCACGATGGACCCGAGCAACTCGGCGACGCTCTATATCGGCACGGGCGAAACCAACAGCTCGCCCGGGAACTCCGTCTACGGTACCGACTCCTTCTACGGTACCGGCGTTTACAAGACGACCGACGCGGGCAAGAACTGGACGCTGGTCACCGACAACACCGCCGCTCAGGCCCTCACCCACGACTACGAGCTGAACGGGAATCTCACCGATTCCGTTACCCCACCGGGCAGCCCGCTCAGCTCCGGCGGCGGCAGCCTCGCAACCACCTCGGGTTACTACACGTTCGCGGCCGGCCAGGGCCTGAGCCTGTCGAACTCAATCAGCGCCACGAACTATTCGATCGAGATGAAGTTCCAGCTCACGAATGTTACCGGCTACAAGAAAATCCTCGACTTCAAGAACCTGACCGCCGACGCGGGACTGTACGTCAACAACGGCGCCCTGGAATTCAAAACGGTGGCCGGCGCTACCGGTACAGCGAACTCCGTTGCCGTCAACACGGACGTGGACGTGTTCATCACTCGCAGCGCCACGGGGACCGTGACCGTCTACTTGAACGGGGTGCAGCAGTTCAGTTTCAACGACGGCGGCAACGCCGCCACGTTCACGGGCGCCGGCAGCATTATCAATTTCTTCATGGACGATACGACGACGAACACGGAAACCGCCGTCGGCGCCGTCGACAAGATCAGGATTTTCAACACGGATCTGAACTCGTCGGAAGTGCAGGATTTGAGCAACGGCGGTACCGGCGCCTTCAATCCCTTCTTCGGCAAGGGCATTTCCCGCATCCTCGTCGACGGCAGCACGCTCTATGTCGCCTCCGGTGACGGCGGCGGCCAGAAGAATGAGCAGCAGCGCCTCAGCTTCAACGGCTTCGGCTTCAATCCCCCGACGTTCACCCTCACCTTTACGGGGCCCAACGCGGCGGGTGTCATCGTCTCCTGGACGACCGACCCCATCACCTACGACCCCTTCAGCGTCAACAACACCGCGACCAACATCCAGAACGCCCTCAACGCGGCCAGCAGCGCGGTTTCCGGAGCCAATACCAATCTGTCGGGCATCGGCGGCATGGTCATCGTCACGCCGCCCACCAAGGGCAAAAAGGGCGGCTTTGGCAACACCTACACGGTCACCTTCCAGAACAACCTGGCCGGTGTCAACGTGCAGCAGCTGGTCGCGAACCCCTCCCCCGCGCCGCCGACGACGCCGCGCATCGATGTTAGCACCTCGCGCGACGGCGGCTCCGGCGCGGTCGTCAATGGGACCGGCGGCGGCCCCGGCGTCTGGCGCTACACGTCGGCGGGGGCTGGAAACTGGTTCAACTTGACCAATGTCGTCTCCACCAACCGGCGCAGCACGGCAAGCACCAACACCGTGGCGCCGACGCCGAACCCGAACCCGCCGAAAACTCCGGGACCGGACGATAACTACAACCTCAGCTTCCCCCAGGCCAGCGTCACCTGGTCCGATATCGCCATAATTCGCACCGACATTACGAATCAAGGCGCCGGGGGCGGGCCTCCGGTTCTCTACGCCGCGCTTGGGGCCGGTTCGGGCAACTCCAACAATGGCATCTACTGGACGGAGAACCCGACCTCGAACAACCCCGTCTGGTACGTCGGCGATCCGGGCGGTCTTTTCGCCAACCCCGCCACTCAGCCGACGACCGTGGACAACCGCCCCGCTAATTCCGGCAGCTTGCCCGGCGCCGGAAGCATCAAGCTCAGCATCCCCGGCCAGAACTCCGGGGGTGTCGCCACCGGCGGCAGCTTGGTCACCACCACCGTCAACGCCTCCGTCGGGAGCCCCGGCGGCGGCCAACTCGGCTTCTACCGCACGACCACCGGCGGCCAGAGCTGGGCCGCCGTCGCCATCGGCGCAACCTACCTTAACGGCCTCAGCTCGTATGCCAACGCCATCCTTGCCGCCAACGGCGTCGTGTACGTCGGCGGCTCCGAAAGCAGCGTTGTCACTCATGCCAACAACGTCGGCTCCATCAGCGGAACCACGTTCACCGACCTGTCCAATGCCGGCGGCAGCGGGCCCCATACCAACGTCCACGCGTTTACCTTCGTCGGTGGCAACCTCTACGCTGCGACCGACGGCGGCCTGTTCCGCTATAACGGCGCCAGCTGGACCGATCTCAACGGCAACCTCACCATCACCCAGATCAACAGCATCGCCGCCGCCCCCAACAGCTTGACGACCATCTTCGCGGGCAGCCAATCCAACGGCATCGACAAGTTCAGCAACAGCCTCGCCTGGACCGCGGTGGACGGCCTGGGTGGCGGGACCGTGCTCGTCGACCCGAACAATCCAAACAACGTCTTCGCCATCGAGTTCCAGCCGGTCGGCAGCGCCAAGATCATCAAGTCCACCAACGGTGGCACGTCGTGGAACCCGATCAGCGGCGCGCTTTCCAATCTGCTACCCAACCCCCCGCTGGTCCTCAGCGCGAACGATCCCAATCGCCTCCTCGTCGGCGGTACCTTGCCGCTCCTCTACGAGTCCCTCGACGGCGGCGCCAGCTGGAGCTCTTCGCTCTCCGGCGCCCTGAGCGGCATCAGTAAGGTCACCGCCATCGGCCTGGCCGGCTTCCAGGGCACGTTCCAGCTCGACTCCACGGACTTCCCGCTCGTCGGCGATATCGGCGCCAACACGTACGACTCGAACACGATCTATGTCACGGACGGCACGAAGATCTATGTCACCAAGAACCACGGCGTCACCTGGGTCGACCGCAGCACCGGCACCGCCATCGAAAACCTTGGCTCGATCACCCAGCTTCTCGTCGATCCGCGCAACCGCGATACCGTCTACGCCGTCCGCAGCACGCTGGGCGACCAGAAGATCTTCAAGTCGACCGACGCCGGCGTGACCTGGGTCGGCATCACCGGTGACGGCAGCGCCACCGGCGACCTGCCCAACGTCCCGGTCTGGACCATGGTCCTCGATCCGCGCAACGATAACATCTATGTCGGCACCGACGCCGGCGTCTACGAGCTGCCCGCGGGGACGACCACCTGGCATCGCATCGGCGCCAACCTGCCCAACGTGCAGGTCCACAGCCTCGAGCTGAGCCAGACCACCAACACGCTGCTGGCCGGCACCTATGGCCGCGGCGTCTTCCGGCTCTTCCTCAACGACTCGACCGCCAACGGCGGCGCCCTGCGCGAGGTGTCCGGCAGCTCCACCTGGACCGGGTCCGTCATCTTCAACAACGACACGACGATCCGCGTCGACGGCACCCAGCTGATCTCCAGCGGCGTCTCGGCCGCCTCGCTCACCCTCTCCGGCGTTGTCAGCGATATCAAGGCCGGCCTCAATTACACCTTCAACAAGACCGGGCAGGGCACGCTGGTGCTCAACCAGGCCAACACCTACGGTGGCAAAACCAACGTGCTCCAGGGTGTCCTCAGCATCAAGAACGCCGGCGCGCTGGGCGGTACGGCTCTGGGCACCGAGGTCTTCACCGGCGCCGCCCTTCAGCTCGAGTCCAACCTCGGGAACGAGCCCGTCACCCTCCATGGCGACGGCCCCGCGTTCAACGACCATAACACCGGCTCCCTGCACAACGTCAGTGGCGCCAACACCTATACCGGCCCGCTCACGCTCGCCAGCGACGCCACCATCGGCGTCGACAGCGGCCAATCGCTCGCCATCACCAACGTCATCGGCGACGGCGGCGGCGGCTACAACCTCACCAAGGAGCTTACGGGCACGCTCGTGCTATCGGGCTCGAATACCTATGGCGGCGTCACCAGCGTTGACCAGGGCGTCCTCCAGATCACCAATTCCCTCGCCCTGGGTGGGAGCACCGGCGGCACGGTCGTACGCGACGGCGCCCAGCTCCAGCTCGCCAACAACATCACCGTCGTGGGCGAGCACCTGAGCCTCTCCGGCGGCGGCATCAACCACACCGGCGCGCTCTTGAACCTCTCGGACGCCAATCTCTGGCAAGGCGGCGTCACCTTCACCGACCTGCCGGGCTTCGCTCCCGCGACCACGCCTCCCAATGATGTCACCATCGGCGCCAACGCCGCCTCCACCCTCACCATCGACGGCGTCGTCGATCAGAACCTGCACTCCTTCGGCCTCGACAAGGTCGGCGGCGGTCGCGTTATCCTGAAGCGCGACAGCACCTACAGCGGCCTCACCACCGTCGAGGCCGGCCAGCTCCAGGGCCAGAGCAACGGCGCCTTCGGCACGGTCCCCGCGCCCACGCCCTTCACCACCAGCGCCAATTACACCGGCCTCGGCGCCGCCAACGGCGCGCCGCCGCCCGACGCCAACGGCGCCGCCGGCCCCACCAACTACGTCGAAACCGTCAACGGCTCGGTCGCCATCTACACCCCAAAGGCGACCGGCGCCTCCTCGGTCATCGATACCCTCGACGACTTCTTTTACACCAAGGGCGCCATTCCCCATGCCAGCTTCGGCTCGAGCCTGGGCGGCCTGGGCGTCGTCTTCGACGATGCTCATCAACCGCTTCATCGTCGGCGTCCTCGACATCGACCCCGCGTCCCACCTCAGCAACTTCTTGATCGCCGTCTCCACCACCGCCACCCCGACCACCTTGACCGCGGCGGACTGGAACTTCTACGCCATCCCCGTCGCCACGCTCAGCCAGGAAATCGGCTTCGACGCCAACTTCCCCGGCAACTACGGCTACAACAGCGACGCCTTCGTCCTCACCCTCAACATGTTCGGCGGCTCCACCCTCGACCACGTGCTCGTCACCTCGGTCAAGGCCGCCGACCTCGCCAACCATACCGCCAACGCGATCACCGCGGCCTCCGAGAGCGGCGGCGTCGCCACGATCACCGTCGCCAATCCGATCGCCGGCCTGCGCGCCGGCCAGAGCGTCACCATCCAGGGCGTCTCCCCCGGCGGCTTCAACGGCACCTTCCTGGTCACCGGCGTGAGCGGCAATACGTTCACCTATGCCACCACCCCGGGCATCGGAACCGGCACGGTCGGCGTCAATTCCCAGGCCTTCTGGGCCGCCGCCTACCAGAACGACGTGGCCGCCTCCAACCTGCGCCCGACCACCATGCACGGCTCGATCCCGGGCGATCCGATGTGGCTCCTGACCGAGGGGGGCAACAACCAGTCCCTCAAGGTCTACCGCATGACCAACGTCCTCTCCAACAGCGCCGCCTTCAACGTCTACAGGGTGGGCGTCAACTCCTACGCCCAGGCGGTGGCGCCAAGCGATCCGGGTGGCTCGCTCGTCGGCACGGCCGGCATCGTCGACTCGCGCATCCTCAAGGCGGCCGAGAGCAATAACGTCCTCGTCGCCGCGCACACCGTCTCGGTTTCGGCGACCGAGGACGCCGTCCGCTGGTACGCCATCGACGTCAGCACCGGCACGCCCCTCATCGCCGATCAAGGAGACGTCTCGTTCGGAAACAACACCTACTCCTTCGATCCGGCCATCGATATCAACGCGCGGGATGACATCGGCTTGACATTCATGCGCTCCGCGACGGGTACCGTGACGACGCGGACCCTGTCGGCCTACATCACCGGCCGCTCGCCGCTCGACGCCGCGGGCTCCATGCAGACGCCCGTCCGCATCCAGGCCGGCGCGGCCAACTACGGCGACTCGAGCACCGGCGGCCCGAACGTCGGCCAGATCAGCGGCATCGCGCTCGATCCGACCGACGGCAGCTTCTGGGCCGTCACCGAGTACGCCACGGGCGCCGCCAACAACAACTGGGCCACCCGGATCGCCAACTTCAGCGTCGCCGTCAGCGCCACCGACCCGGGCGTTCTCGTCAACAACGGCGCCACCCTCGAACTGTCGGGCGCCAAGACCGCCACCATCACCAACGCCACCGCCGCCGGAACCACCGTCACGATCACCGCCTCGGCCCCGGTCACCGGTCTCGCGGCCGGCCAGAAGGTGACGATCAGCGGCATCCTCACCCCCGGTTACAACGGCACGTTTACCGTCGCCACGGTCAGCGGCAACCAGTTCACCTATGTCGCGCCCGTCGCGCCCGGCGGCAGCCCCGCGGTCCTCGGCGCCACGCCCAAGGCGACCTACGGCATCAACGTCGCCGAGGTCCTCACGCTCAACGGCACGGGTGTCGGCGGGAACGGCTCCCTCGTCAACCTCCTCGGCGACAACCGCTGGACCTCGGCGGTCACCTTGCCGACGGCGGTCAACATCAACGTCGCCGCCAACAGCAGCCTGACCATCACCGGCGTCGTCAAGGACCCGGTTCCGGTCCCGAGCACGCCCGCGACCGTTGACAAGACCGGCCAGGGCCTGCTTGCCCTCACCAACACCAACACCTACACCGGCCAGACCAACGTCGACGTCGGCACGGTCGAAGTCGACGGGCCGAACGGCGTCATCGGCGTCGTCTCCCTGAACGGCGGCACGCTCGGCGGCACGGGCACGGTCGGAACCGTGACCACCGCCACCAGCGGCACGGTGAACCCCGGACTCGTCGCCACGCCCGGCACGCTCAAGTCGTCCTCCGAGACCTGGAACGCCACCACCAACTTCTTCGTCGATCTGAACAGCACGGCCAGCTATGACAAGCTGAACGTCACCGGCAACGTCGATCTGAACAACACGTTCCTGACGGGCTCGGCCGGCCCCGCCCTGAACATCGGCGACACGTTCGACATCTTGACCTACACGGGCGCCCTCAGCGGACAGTTCACCGGGGTCGCGCCGGGCGGCACGGTCCAGCTCATCGCCGACGGCGGCACGGTCTTCATCGCCGGACAGAAGTTCACGCTCAACTACGTGACCGCCTCCAAGCTCGTGCGCCTGACGCGCCAGGTCACCAACGTCGTCTTCATCAGCCAGGCCGTCCAGTCCGTGGCGGCGCCCTTCGGCTCGACCTCGGCCTATGGCGTCGACATCGCCTTCACCGTCACCTTCCAGTCGGAAGCCGGCACGCTCAACTCGGGCGTGGTCGACTTCACCTTCAACGGCCATACGGTGACCAAGACCATCACCAACAACAAGGCGGTCGCCCTCCTGTCCGACTTCCTGCTCGACTTCCCGCTCGACGCCTCCGCCTCGGCCTACACCATGGACTGGGCCTTCAACGGCGGCAACGGCTTCACCCCCATCGACGCCAACAACCCCGGCGCCGTCGGAACTGCGGGCAGCCTCGGCAACACCGGCAACCCGGCGCACATGACCTTCAACGTCACGGTCGCCACGCCGACGGTCAACGTCACCGGCCCGAGCACGGCTCTCTACGGCGAGACCAAGAAGTTCACCGCCACTGTCGTTCCGCCCGGCTCCGGCACGCCGACCGGCTCCGTGCTGTTCGTCTTCCATTCGACCGGCAACCCGGACATCTCGTTCAACGGCGTCGGCCAGGGCGGCGGCGTCTGGACCGTCGATATCGGCCTGGCCTCCGGCAACGTCCTCACCCCGCGCACCTACACTGTCGAGGCCCAGTACACCAGCGACCACACCACGACCCGCTTCGTGAGCCAGAACGGCTCCAAGGCCGGAACCTTCGTCGTGTCCCAGGCGAACGCCTCCTTCACCAGCTTCACCGCCGCGCCGAGCAGTCCGCAAAACTACGGCACGCAGGTTACCTTCAGCGTCCAGGTCGATCCAGGGACGGGCAGCGTCGGCGACATCCTCGGTCAGAAGGTGATCTTCAACGACAACGGCGTGCCGCTGAACGGGACCGGCACGGCTCTGGTCAGCGACGGCTTCGGCCATGCCGTCGCCAGCTACCAGACCGGCGCCACCCAGCTCTCCGCCAACTTCGGCGCCAGCCACGTCATCACCGCCACGCTCGCCCCCAACGGCAACTACGCCGGCAGCAACGCCACCCTCAGCGGCGGCTACACCGTCAACCAGATCACGCCCGCCGTCTTCACGCTGAGCTTGAGCGAGCCGAGCATCAGCCAGGGACGCAACGAAATCGCGACCGCCACGATCACCAATCCGGTCGGCGCCCCGACCGGGACGGTGACCTTCTACATCGACGCCGTCGGCGCGGGCAATTCGCTCGGCACGGGGACCTACGACTCGCTGACGCAGACCTGGACCCGCTCTTTCAGCACGGCCGGCCTGTCCGGCGCACACACGGTGTTCGCCGTTTACGGCGGCGACGCGAACTTCATCGGCGGCGGCCAGCAGTCGACGGGAATGACCGTGAATCCCAACTTCCCGCCCAGCTTCACCGGCCCCATGCCCGACCTGTCGTTCTCCCACACCACGGCCAGCGTCAACGTGAACCTCACCGGCGTCGATCCCAACGGCGACCCGCTCACGTACACCGTGACGTATGTCAAGTACAACGATCTGGTCAACCTGAACAACACGTACCACTTCTTCACCGACCCGAACGCCTCGCCGGCGGATCCCTACCACCAGAACAACCTCTCCGGCAACGACCCGTTCTACAACGGCACGCGCTGGATCTACAGCAACTTCAATGGCGCCAACGCCTATTATTTGAAGACCGACGGCAGCCTGTATCGCTGGGGCGGAAAGACCACCAGCAACGCCCACACCTTCGATACCCTGATCACGAAGCTGCCCTTCTTCGTGTACGACGATCCGTCGCTACTCTTTAACCCGCTCACGCCCGTCGACCCCGCCCCGGTCCAGAAGAGCGTCAGCGGCAACGTCCTCACCATCGATCCGCCCGCCGTCTTCCGCGGCATCTTCCAGGTGCAGGTCTCCGTCTCCGATGGCGTCGTCACCGTCGGGCCGCAGCTCTTCAACGTCTACGTCAGCGACAATCCACCCTCCCTCGACCCCGTCGGCGATCAGCAGCTGGTCCACACCGCAGGCAGCATCAACGTGGCTTTGTCGCCGCACGACGTGGACAGCGACCCGATCTCCTACAACGTCACGCTGTCCCAGTACACCGTGTTGACCTCGCTCAACGCCACCTACCACTTCTTCACCGACCCGAACGCCTCGCCGGCGGACCCCTACCACCAGAACAACCTCGCCGGCAACGACGCCTTCTACAACGGCACGCGCTGGTTCTACAGCAACTTCGGCGGCTCGACAGGCGCCTATTATCTGAAGACGGATGGCAGCCTCTATCGTTGGGGCGGCTCCACCGCGGGCAACGCACACACGTTCGACACCTTGATCACGAAGGTCCCGGCCTTCGTCTACACGGATCCGATGCTCCTCATCAACGCCCAGACGCAGCCGAACCCGAACGCGGGCGGCGTCACGACCAGCGTGTCCGGCAATGTGCTGACCATCAATTCGCCCGTGAGCTATAGCGGCATCTTCCTTGTCCAGGTCCAGGCGACCGACGGCATGGTGCCCGCCCCGGCCCAGAGCTTCGCGGTCTACGCCACCAACACGCCGACGACGCTCGCCGCCATCAACGACGTTCAGTTCTCGCACTCCTTGCCGAGCTACGATGTGACTCTCTCGTCCACCGATCCCGATCCGGGCGAGAATATCACCTACAACGTGACGCTGTCGAAGTACACCGATCTGACTTCGCTCAACGCCACCTACCATTTCTTCAAGGACCCGAACGCCTCGCCCGCCGATCCTTACCACCAGGACAATCTGTCCGGAAACGACCCGGCCTACGTCGGCACGCGCTGGATTTACAGCGGCGCGAGCGCCTACTACCTGAGGACGGACGGCAGCCTCTATCGCTGGGGCGGCAAGACCACCAGCAACGCCCATACCTTCGACACCCTGATCACCAAGTTGCCGTTCTTCGTCTACAACGACCCGTCGCTGCTGTGGAACGCGCAGGCCCAGGTCGACCCGAACACGGTCCCGATCGTCAAGAGCGTCTCGGGCAACACGCTCACCCTCGACCCGCCTGCCAGCTATGCCGGCATCTTCCAGGTGAGCGTGACCGCCAGCGATTCCGCCTCGACCACGGCGCCGCGCACCTTCGCCGTCTACGTCAGCAACTCGCCGCCGAGCCTCGCGCCCCTCTCCGACATCACCTACGTGCACAGCGCCGGCGGCGCGATCGTCGGCCTGTCCAGCAGCGATGCCGACGGCGACGCGATCACGTACAACGTCGTCCTGTCGCAGTACACGGCGCTGACCTCCCTCAACAACACCTACCACTTCTACACGGACCCGAACGCTTCGCCGGCCGACCCGTACCACCAGAACAACCTCGCGGCCAACGATCCGTTCTATACCAACACCCGCTGGTTCTACAGCAACTTCAACGGCTTCCACGCCTACTACCTGAAGAACGACGGCAACCTCTACCGCTGGGGCGGCTCCACGGCCGGCAACGCCCATACGTTCGACAGTCTCGTGACCAAGCTGCCGGCCTTCGTCTACACCGATCCGACGCTGCTCATCAACGCCCAGACGCAGGCCGATCCGAATGCGGCCGGCGTGACCAAGAGCGTCTCCGGCAACACGCTGACGCTGTTGTCTCCGACCAGCTACACCGGCATCTATCAGGTGACGGTCAGCGCCGGCGACGGCGTCACGAGCTCGACGCCCCAAACCTTCGCCGTCTACTCCAGCAACAACGCCCCGACCCTCGCCCCCCTCAACGATCTCTCCTTCTCCCACACGACGCCGAGCGTGAACGTCAACCTGTCGTCGTCCGACGCCGACGGCGATACGATAACGTACAACGTGACCTACTCCAGCTACAACGGCCTCGTCCAGGCGCAACAGACCTACCAGTTTTACACGGACCCGAACGCCTCGCCCGCCGATCCGTACCACCAGAACAACCTCGCGAGCATCGACGCGTTCTACACCAACACGCGCTGGATCTACAGCAACACGGGCGGCTTCCACGCCTATTACTTGAAGAACGACGGCAGCCTCTATCGCTGGGGCGGTAGCACCAGCAGCAACGCTCACTTGAGCGACACCCTCGTCACCAAGTTCGGCTTCTTCGTCTACGACGATCCGACGCTCTTGCTCAAGCCGGGCACGCCGCCCAACCCCAGCGTCGTCGGCAAGACCGTCACCGGCAACACCCTTACGATCGATCCGCCCAACCTCTTCACCGGAGTGTTCCAGGTGACGGTAGCGGCCAGCGACGGCGCGGCTTCGAGCACCCGCACGTTCCTCGTCTACGTCAGCGATAACGCTCCGACCATCGCCCCCATCCCCAACCAGACGATGACGCATGCGTCGCAGCCGCTCGTCGTCAACCTCTCGGTCGCCGACGCCGACGGCGACGCGGTCACCATCATCGCGACGCCCAACAGCACGCAGAACCCGCTCAAGCTGCTGGACGACCAGTACCAGTTCTCGCAGGACTTCTCCGACTACCGCCTCAACTTCTACGGCTATCAGGAGAAGTGGCTGTTGAGCAACGCCAACGGCAATCATTACGCCATCGTGCCGCCGGGCAAGGTCGTCCACGGCTCCACGCTCACCGATTACCACCTGTTCGCCATCACGAACAACCCGGCCGATCCTTTCGGCGCGGACATCGGCGCCGTCTCCGCGGACGTCTACAACAACCCCTCTCTGCTCTGGAACGCGCAGTCCGGCTCCGTCTCCATCGTGCAGACCGGCTCCCAGCTCAGCTTCACCGTCACCAGCAACTTCTACGGGACCTTCACGGTCACCGTCTCCGCCAGCGACGGCATGCTGACGACCACCCGGTCCTTCACCGTGACGGTGAACTGACACTCGCAAAAAAAATGGAAGCCGCGCGGCCCCCAGGCCGCGCGGCTTCTCTTTTTCCTCGGCTGAATTCGTGAGGCTTCAGGTCCAGTCCGCGGCCCGAGGCTGTTCCGAAGTCCCATGACTTTGGCTGCGCGCCCTTCCTTCTTCCTCCATACCTGAAGCCGCGAGACTCCAACCGTGGCGCTCAGAGCCGCGGCGCTTCAGGGCTTTGGCGCTTTCAAAGCCGGCGCTGAACCTGGAAGACACGCCCCCGTAGGGGCCGAACAAGACAGCCCAGGGCAACGCCCTGGGACACGGGTCGTTCAAGCCGTGGCGCCCTGAAAGGGCAAAACAAGGCGGGCCAAAAGCCGTCTCGTGCAAAGAAATCATGGCGCCGTGCACTTGGCGGTTCGTTCAGAAGTTGGCCCTGGCGTGCGAGACGCCGTTTCGTTTCGCCCTTACAGGGCTACTACCGAAGTGTCTTTCCCAGGGCGACGCCCTGGGCTTTCGTGTTTGGCCCTTTCAGGGCTTCCAAGCCCCCAGCTTTTCAAAATGCCGGCGCTGAACCTGGAAGACCGCCAAACTGACATCAGCCGTCAAACATGGGAAACTCCTGGTCTCGAAGGCCGCGGCCCTGCGCACTTGTGGAGGTTTCCATCTTCCACCTCGTAAGCCTTGCCCCGGAGGACCTCCTGTCCGCGCCGCGTCTCGAACTCTGACTTCGGCTACGCGCCGGGCGCCGCCGCTTGCTCCGCGCGACGGCGCTGCCTGTAGTATTTGACTCCCGGCACGAAGAAACCCTGTGCGATCACGGCGCCGAGCAGTAAGGGACCCAGCGGCGGTCCGACGAAGGCCATCGGCACGGCGGCCAGGAAGGCGACGGCGGATGCGATGTAGAACCAGCCGGAGAGCGTTCCGGCCTTGACGAGGAAGACGATGCCGGCGATGACGGCGAGCACCGGCGAGAGGATCAGCACCTTCAGGTCGAGAATCACTTCGATGATGAAAATGCCGATGGAGGCGACGACGGCGGCGCCCCAGACATGCGCAATCTGCCTCTCGACGAAGCTGACCGGCCCGCCACGCCGGCGCAGGTTCCAGAAGATGGCGCCCCATACGGCCAGGCCGACACTCCAGAGAACCAGGTACGGCAGATGCGCCTCGACGCCCAGCGCGTGCATCAAGCTCGTGACGCCGCACAGCAGGAGGACCATGGCGCTGTGCCAGATCCACAACAGGCCCCAGTGCTCCAGCACCGGCGCGTGGTGCGTCTCGCGAAAGATCCGGCTCAGGAAATAGACCAGGCTGCTCGAGCGTGCCGATACCGGCTCCCCGGTCAGAAACGCTTCCAGGTCCCGCGCCAGCGCCGCGGCCGACTCATAGCGGTGCTCCGGCCGCTTCTCCAGGCATTTGCGGCAAATCAACTCCAGGTCGAGGTCGATCTGCGGGTTGAGCAGACGCGGTCGGACCGGCTCCTCGGTACGGACCAGGAACAGGGTCGCCACGGCCGAGGCGGCCAGGAACGGCGGCCGGCCCGTCAACAACTCGTAAAGGAGGGCCCCGAGCGAATAGACGTCGCCCGCCGGGCTCGGCTGCCCTTGCCCGAGCGCCTGCTCCGGAGGCATATAACTGGGCGTGCCCACGATGGCGCCGGTCTGCGTCAACGCCGAAAGGGATGGATCGAGGCGTTTGGCGAGGCCGAAGTCGGTGACGAGCGGCGTTCCGCCCTCGTCGATGAGGACATTGGCGGGCTTGATGTCGCGATGCAGGATGCCCGCCTCGTGCGCATGCTGCACCGCGCGCGCGACCTGCGCCACGATGCCGGCCGCCTGCCGCTCGGGGAGAGGCCCCTCCTTGACGATCTCGGCGAGAGTTCGACCCGGCACGTACTTCATGCAGAAGAACGCCTGGCCGTCGACGTCGCCGACCTGATAGACGGGGACGATGTTCGGATGGCTCAAGCCCGCCGCCGCCCGCCACTCGCTGCGGAAGCGCGCCTGCTCGGCCGGGGTGGCGTGTGCGCTGCGCAGGATCATCTTGAGGGCGACGTGGCGGGCCAGGCGGCGGTCCCACGCTTTGTAGACGACGCCCATGCCGCCGCGGCCCAATTCGCCGACAATGTCGTAATCGCCGATCTGAGCCGGCATGTCGGCGCGGGCGGGCCGCTGGGCCGGCTCGGTGGGCGCGGTCGCGAGAACGTCCATGATCTGGCCGACCGCGAGAAGCTGCCGCAGCTCATCGGCGAGGTCCGGATGGGCGCGGTACAGGGCTTCGAGGTCGGGCCGGCTGGCGCCGCTCAGATCGAGCAGGATTTGCGCCAGGCGTTCATCGCGCTCGGGAAGCGTGGGGCTCATGCTGACCTATTGTATCGCGGCGCCGCCGCTTTCCTCGCCGCGCCGGGCCCCGTCGGACGCCGCCCAGTCGGTCACGGCCGGGTCGGACGCCCTTGAATTTGCGCCGCTCAGGACGATACTGCCATTGCCCTCTTCCCGCGGATGAGCCACCCATGCGCTACGCCCTCGCCACCCTCCTTGTCTTCTCCGCCGTGGCCCGCGCCCAGGAGCCGACCGAGCGTTTCGCGGCCATGGAGAAGGCGCTCGCGGCCAAGAGCCTGCACGTCGACTTCGACGCCGAGCTTACCGGCAAGGGGAGCGGGGACAAGGTCCCCTTCAAGGGATTGCTCATCATGGCCGAAGGCAATCGCGCCCGCTTCGAGGTCGCCTACAAGCTCCTCGGCAAGGACCTGGGCACAAAGCTGGTCTGCGACGGCAAGACGATCCAGGTGGAGGTCAAGGGGGGGAAGCCGCGCGAGAAAGCGTTCGAGGAGAACCTGAACCGGAACTACGCCAAGATGCTGGAGCGGGCGGGCTTCGTCGTCACCATGTTCACCGTGCGGGCGCCCAAGACGGGGAGCGTCGACCTGGCGAAGGCGCTCGAGATCAGGGACTTGCGCCTGGTCCGGGCGGAGAAGGGGGTCGACGTCTTCGCCTACAAGCTGCGCGTGGACGATCGCGTCCTGCTCGGCGTGGAGTTGAAGGTCGACGCCGCAACCCATCTGCCGCTGGAGCGGACGCTCGTGATCGAAAAGGGCGCGGACCCGGCGACGATCCGGGAAGTATACCGCATCCAACGCGAGCCGAAGCTGGCGGAGGGTGTGTTCGTGTTTCCGTAATTTTCCGTGAGTGGTGAGTGGTGAGTGGTGAGTGGTGAGTGGTGAGTGGTGGATGTCTTCTGAGGCGACTGTTATGCTTCGCGCCGCCGTTGTGAATTTGGCCCTGGTCACTTCCCTGTCCGGCGGCGAGCCGATCACCGTCAAGGAGGCGCCCGATGTCGTTGTGATCGAGAGCGACGCTCTCCGGGCCGAGATTCGCAAGAAGGGCTACGTCAGCGGCATCGCGGCCGGGACGCTGCTCGACAAGAAGACGGGGCCAAGGACCTCGGCTTCGGCCTCCACATCATGGACTTCCTGCTCAGCCCCGGCTGGAAAGACGACGGCTACGGCCGCGACGAGAAGGTCCACGGCAAGCTGCCCAAGCACTACGTCGAAGGTCCGCAAATCTGCACGCAGGCGAAGAAGCTGGAGCTGGAGATCATCCGCGGCGAGGGTTTCGTCGCCGTGCGTCTCAAGTTCCGTTTCACCGAGGGGCACAACGGCTTCAAGCCCGGCTCGCTCTGGGAGCAGACGCTCGTCTTCCAGCCCGGCAAGCGCTACGTCCTCTCCAGCGAGCGGATCACCAGCGTCAACGACGTCGACAACCTCCTCTACCGCATCGACATGCCCGGCCATATCCGCCACAAGGGGGGTGACAGCTTCACGCAGGTCTACCTGAGCTACCACGGCCTGATCCCGGCCGCCGAGTTCACCAAGGACTTCGCCCCCGACGCCCGCTTCCTCTATCAGCGCAAGGAGGGCAAGGTCCCCGAGCGCATGATCCGCGCCTACCAGATCAAGCTCGACGGCAAGCCCGGGCCCTGGCTCGCCGGCATGACGCTCGACCCCGCCGAGACCGTCGAAGCCTGGTGCCACCAGCGCGGCTACGTCTGCATGATCGAGGAACTGCACGGCAAACGCGTCCGCGCCGGCGAGAGCTTCGGGGCGGCTTATGTCGTCGGTTACTTCGATTCGGTCGCGGAGATGGAGCGGACCTACGACCGGCACAAGGGGGCGGGGCGGATCGAGATTGAGGGCGGAAAGCTCAGCGTGAAATGAAACCGCCAGCGCATGGGAGTTGACCAAGAGCCAGCGAAGGAGGAAAATCACTCCCATGGAGACGAGTGCGTTACCGCCGGATGTCAAAGCCGCGATGGAAGAGGCGATTCGCCATGCCATGACCGGCAAGGGTGATCCGCAGGTGCTTCAGCATATCCGAGACGAAGCCGAGAGAATCCGCAAGGAGGTCTACGCGAAGCACGGCACGCTGGACATCGGCGTTCCGGCCATCCGTGAGCTACGTAACGGCCTTCCCGAATGAAGTACGTTGTCGATGCCTCCGTCGGCTTCAAGTGGGTGGTCCTGGAGGCGCTCTCCGACAAGGCCCAACTTCTCCGGGACGACTACCGGAATGGCATCCACGAGCTTCTCGCGCCGGATTTCTTCCCTCTCGAGGTGGCTCATGCCCTGACCAGGGCAGAGCGACAAAATCGTCTCACCGCGCCGCAAGGTGGCATTCTGTGGGCCGACGTGATGACGACCTGTCCTCAACTCTTCCCCGCAATCCCCCATGTCCCGCGCGCGTACGATATCGCTTCCAAAGCCCGCATTGGTATCTATGACTGTCTCTACGTGGCCCTGGCCGAACGGGAGAAATGCGAGTTGGTAACGGCGGACGACAAGTTGGTGAAGACTCTGCAGCAGGGTTTTCCCTTTATCCGGCATCTTTCAACATTGCCCTAGCGAGGCAGGCGCCATGGCCAGCAAAGCGCGTTGCATCGGCATCCTCACCAGCGGCGGCGATTGTCCCGGGCTCAATGCCGCCATCCGCGGCGTCGCCAAGCCGGCGCTGAGCGATTTCCATATCGAGGTGATCGGCATCGAGAAGGGGTTCCGCGGCCTCGTCGAGAATCAGGCGCGCGTGCTGCACCCGCACGACGTCTCCGGCATCCTCTCGCTCGGCGGCACCATCCTCGGCACCAGTCGCGAGAAGCCGCACAAGATGCCGCTACCCAACGGCGAGACCGTCGACCTGACGCAGCGGGCCGTCGAGACCTACAACCGCCTCGGCCTCGACTGTCTGGTCTGCCTGGGGGGCAACGGCACGCACAAGGTCGCCTATTCCCTCATGAAGCAGGGGCTCAACGTCATCGGCCTGCCCAAGACCATCGACAACGACCTCGCCGAGACCGACATCACCTTCGGCCACGACTCGGCGATCAACACGGCCGCCCAGGCCATCGACAAGCTCTATTCCACGGCCGAGGCGCACCTGCGCGTCATGGTGATCGAGCTGATGGGCCACCACGCCGGCTGGCTCGCCCTCTCCGCCGGCATCGCGGGTGGGGCCGACATCATCCTGATCCCCGAGATCCCGTACGACATCGAGAGCATCTGCCAGCACCTGACGGAGCGGCGCCGCCGCGGCAAGTGGTTCAGCATCATCGCGGTCGCCGAAGGCGCGCGGCCCAAGCGGCCGGCCGTCGTGGAAGCGGTCGCCGCGGTCGAGAAAGAGAAGAACAAGAAGGGAAAGAAGGACCGGAAAGACAAAAAAGCGGATGCCAAGAAGAAGCACGCGATGCCACAAGGGATGGGCCTCGACGACAAGGGGGACGGCCGGGCCAGCTCGTCGGTGGCCAAGGCGATCAGCCAGCGCCTCGGCATGGAGACGCGCGTGACGGTGCTGGGCCATTTGCAGCGCGGCGGCATTCCAACGCCGTTCGACCGCATCCTGGCCACGCGCTTCGGCGCCCACGCCGCCGAGATGCTGGCCCAGGGCGTCTACAACGCGATGGTTTGCCTCAAGGGTTCGGAGATCACGTCGATACCGTTGGAGAAGGTGGCGGGCCGCGTCAAGCTGGTACCACCGGACCACGCGCTGATCCGGGCGGCGCGGCGGGTGGGGACGAACTTCGGGGATTGATGTCCGTGTGGAATCATCTTTGCTCACCAAAGGTGAGTGAATGATGTCCACACGGAAGCCATCCATGAATCCCGCGAGCCTACCGAACTCCTCCCTGATCGACGACGCTCACTACCTGATCGTCTTCGCCTGCCAGCGCCGTCTGAACCTGCCGAACTTCGCGCATACCTTCGCCACGTTCGCCCATGTCGTGCGTGACGGCGGCGTGCCGCGCCTCGATGACGAGCAATCGTTCAGCATCAGCTGGCTGCCGCGCTCACTCGACATCTCCTTCTTCGGCGCTCCCACCATCGGCGGCAACATTGGCCTGGACGTGACCCTGCGCTGGGTCCGGAAACGCGGCGCCCAGTCGAGCGCCTGGGGCCCCTTCCGCATCAAGCCCGACTTGCACCGCCGCGCCCGCGAACGCGCCGACTACCTGGCCGGCGGCGTCCCGCAATTCGTCGTCCTCGACGGCAGGACCCGGCCCGATCGCGCCTTCAACTGCATCCACGCTTTGAGCGACCTCGGCCTCACGAAGGAACTTCTCGGCACCGGCATCGCCTACGGCAACCGCGCCAGCCGCAAGGTCGCACGCTATCTTCGTCCCTGGTTCGAGGACGACGCCAAGGCGCATCCGTGGGTGTGGGACACGTTCTGGCGGGAGAAGCATCCCGTGACGTTTCGCTCGCTTTGATCGAGCGCCTGCGCGAGCCGCGGCCAGCACATCGGCAAATCGCGCTTTACACGGGCGCGCAGGCAGGCTAGAAGAGATAGACGAGCCTTCCTCACCCGCACGCCTTGACGCAACCCGCCGACAAGCGCCGCTGGCCTTGCCATCCGGCAATCTCGAAAGGTCTCGAAATGCTGACCTTCTCTCATCCCGGCAGGGGTTTTCAGCGCCGCGATTTCCTCCGCGTCGGCGCCCTCGGCCTGGGGGGCCTGTCGCTCGCCGATCTTCTCGCGGCCCGCGCCGCGGCGGCGTCGGCCACAAGCGCGGTCACCGGCAAGTCGATCATCTTCCTGCACATGCACGGTGGCCCGAGCCAGTTCGAGACGTTCGACCCCAAGATGGAGGCGCCCGACGGCATTCGCAGCACGACGGGCGCGGTGCGGACCAGCCTGCCCGGCGTTCTTTTCGGGTCTACGTTCCTGCGCCTGGCCCGGCTGGCGGACCGCATCGCCGTGGTCCGATCCTATGTCCCCGGCTACGATCATAGCGCCAGCCCGATCATCAACCGAGAAACGCGCGGAGCCAACGTCGGTTCGTATTTTGGCCGAGTGGTCGGCCTGAACCATCCGACGACCGGCGTTCCGACCAACATGCTTCTCACGCCCAAAGCCGTGGCCGCCGACGCAAGTGCGCTTGCCGGCCCGGGCGCCGAGACTTTTGGCCAGACGGGACCGCTCGGCAGCGCCTACGCTCCGGTCATGCCCGGGGCGGGCGGCGGCATGCTCCGCGACATGCGCCTGGCGATCGCGCCGCATCAGTTGCACGACCGCCGCACACTGCTGGCGCATCTCGACGATCTCCGCCGCGAGGTCGATGGGTCCGGCGCGATGGAGACGGTCGACCGCTCACGCGAGCAGGCCTTCGACGTGATCCTGCGTGGCGTCGGCCGGGCCTTCGACCTGTCGCAAGAGGAGCCGCGCGTTCTTGCCCGCTACGACACCGCCCCGCTTCTCAACGTCGACGCGATTCGCCGCAACCTGGGCAACTACCGCTTCTACATCGACCATGCCCGCTCCATCGGCAAGCTGCTGCTCCTGGCGCGGCGGCTGTGCGAGGCGGGCGCCGGGTTCGTCTCGGTCGTCACCAACTTCGTCTGGGACATGCACGCCGACGGCAACAACGCGCCGCCGGCGGAGGCGATGCCTTATGTCGGCCGGCCTTTCGACCATGCGGTGTCGGCACTGGTCGAGGACCTGGAAGCGCGCGGCCTGAGCGACAGGATCCTGCTCGTCTGCTGCGGCGAGATGGGGCGCACGCCGCGCGTCAACGGCGCGGGTGGGCGGGATCACTGGCCGGCGCATGGGCCGCTGCTCTTCGCCGGCGGCGGCCTGCGCATGGGGCAGGTGATCGGACGCTCCAGCGCGGACGGCGGGCGGCCGGCTTCCGAGCCGGTCCATCTGCAGAACCTGTACGCAACGCTGATGCAGACGCTATTCAATGTCGGTGAGGTGAGGTTGATCCGCGGCCTCGGCGCCGACGTGACGCGCTTCATCACCGAAGGGGAGCCGATCAGCCAGTTGATGCCGTGATCGCCACCCCCTTAGAGCATGCGGGTCGAAAAGGATGACAGCGAGGGAACCGTTTCTATGCCAACAGCCGTGACGTGCCCGGGCCCCATGGGGCTCACCCGGCGGAACATGCTGCAGATCGGCGCCATTGGCGCCTTGAACCTGGCGCTCCCGCAGGTGCTGGCGGCGGGGGAGCGCTCGGCGCCGCGTGGCGTGCGACCGGCAGCGGACTCGTGCATTCTCGTCTTCCTCAATGGCGGTCCCAGTCATCTCGACACGTGGGACATGAAGCCCGATCTGCCGAGCGAGATGCGCAGCGAGTTCCAGCCGATCGCGACCACGGTCCCCGGCGTGCAGGTGTGCGAGCACCTGCCGCGGCTGGCCCGGCTGATGTCGCGCTGTTCCCTGGTGCGCTCCGTCCATCATGACCAGGTGGCGCACGCTCCCGCCGTCTACACCGCGCTCACGGGCATCAGGAGCAACATCCGCGCCGGTATCATCGGCGCGAAGCCGACCGACCATCCGGCCATCGGCTCGGTGATCGGCCGCTATCGCCCGCCGACGTCGCCGGTGATGCCGTACGTTCTGATGCCGTACCTGACCCAGGAGGGAGCGGGGGGGCCGCCGCAACCGGGCTACCTGGGCGGCTGGCTGGGGAAGACGCACGATCCGTTTCTGGTGCTCCGGGGCGGCCCGAGCCCGGACGGCTTCAATCTGCCGGCGCTGATCCCGGGAGCGGGAATGACGGCGGAGCGCGTGCGGGAGCGCGGGCGACTCTTGACGGGGCTGAACGAGTCGAGCGTTCCCGTCGGGGCCGGACACGGTCAGGAATTGGAGCGCCTGCAGGCAAGAGCCTGCGATCTGCTCACGTCCGCGGCGGCGCAGCGGGCGTTTCAGCTCGACCAGGAGCCGGCGCGAGTGCGCGACGCTTATGGCCGGAACATCTACGGCCAGAGCCTGCTCTTGGCGCGGCGTCTGATCGAGGCGGGGACGCGGCTGGCGTGCGTCTCCTGGGCTCCGGACGCGAACGCGACCTGGGATACCCATGGCGCCAACTTCGCCAAGCTCCGGGACCAGCTGCTGCCTCCGTTCGACGCCGGCTTCTCGACGCTGCTTGGCGACCTCGCCGATCGCGGACTGCTCGAACGCACCCTGGTCGTCGTCATGGGGGAGATTGGCCGCACGCCCAAGATCAACACCGGGGCGGGCCGCGATCACTGGGAATTCTGCTACACCGTCGTCTTCGCGGGGGGCGGCGCCAAAGGCGGATTCACGTTTGGAGCCAGCGACAAACGTGGCGCCTATCCCAGCCAGTCGCCGGTGGCGCCCGGGGACATCGTCGCCACCATCTACCACGCGCTGGGCATCCCGTCCGACCTGGAGCTGCGCGACCGGCTCAACCGGCCGATCGCCCTGCTGCCCGAAGGCGCTCCGATTCGCGACGTCTTCGCGTGAGGAAGAATGCAGGTCAAGGCGGGTGAAACCTTCTCAGCACCGCTGCGATGCGTCCGTCCCCCGGCGCAGGTCGGAGCTGTCTTTTTCCGCGCGCGGCAGCAGAGCGAAGTGACGGCACAGAAGGATCGAAAGCGCCGCCGCGAAGAAACACCACACCGAGATAAAGGTCGCCCAGAAAAACAGGTAGGCGACGACGAAGGCCGCGGCCACCAGCACGGCGGCCGCGCGCGCGCTCACTCCGCCTGGGCGGGTCGCCAGGAAAGGGATGCAGATGAGGACGAGGTAGACAATCCGCCACGCCGCCTGCGGGATAACGGCGAAGGCGGGCAAGGAGCCGAACTCGTAATGGATCGAATGCCCGAGGACTTCCGTGGTAAGCCATTGCGCGGGCGCCGCCACGATCTGCGCGTAGAGCCAGAGATAGGCGAGGGCGACGCTCGTCATGAGGAGGAGGAAGGCGCGGACCCTCGAGCGCGTTTCCGCCCAGAAGAGACTGAAGGGGACCCAGAAGGGCCAGAAGGGGACGGCGAAGAAAAGATAGGCGAGGGAGGCGTCGCGTGTCAGTTCGGCATCGCCATGGTC
This sequence comes from Gemmataceae bacterium, assembly GCA_046350295.1. GTDB lineage: Bacteria > Planctomycetota > Planctomycetia > Gemmatales > Gemmataceae > JAXMAR01. Next base: position 34,010 of record JAXMAR010000012.1, on the reverse strand, counting down.
CAGCCCATGCCAGACGAGCCCTTCACAGAGCTGCTGGGCGCCGAAGAACAGGGGCAGGGCGGCGAAGGGAATCAACCGGAGATTGACGCGCGCGGCACGCCACAGGCAATAGGCGCCGGCCGGAGCCAGGGCGGCGCTGACGGCGAAGCTGGCGGTCGCGGAGAAGCACATGCGATAGCGTTTGCCGTTCGGGTAAAGAGAACCTGGCGGGGCTTCCCGATCAATCCCAGGGATCGCCGCCGCGTTTCCACCAGTCCGGGTCCTGCTCCCAGGGGGCGCGCGGCTCGTTGTGCTCTTCCCATTCCGAGCCGGCGCGCTGGAGAAAGCGGAGGAGCTGCCAGTTGCTGAGGGCGAGCAGGGCGAAGAACAGCGCGGCGAACAGGGAGGTACCGAAGGAAAGGTACGGTACCAGCGGCTTCTTCATCACCACCTCGATGAGCGCGACGACTGCGAAGCCCGCCGCCGTGAAGAGCGAGATCCAGAGCGAGAGCCGCTGGCCGTCGCGGCCCTTGTAAGCTTCGCAGATCTCGCGACTGACTTGCCCGCCGTCGAGCGGCCAAATGGGAAGTAGGTTCACCAAGCCCCAGAAAATGTTGAGCCAGAGCGCCGTGTAGAGCGTGAACACAACAAGCGGCGACGGCACGGCGTCCGGAAAGGCGACCGGCACATGGATGAGCGACGCCAAAAGGTAAAGCGCGAAACTCGGACTGTAAACGCATATGCCGCCGGTAATGAGCCCGGCGAATAGGAAACCGGCCCCTGGCCCGGCGAGCGAGACGAGGATGCGCTGCCAGCGCTGGCGCTGCTCCGCGCTGCCCACCGCCAGGCCGCAAAAGCCGGTGAGGATAATGTGGCCGCGCGAGCCGAAATAGCGGCCCATGAGGACGTGGCCCAGTTCGTGCACCAGGATGGAAACGAAGACGATCACGACCCAGATGCCGAACTCGGGAAACGCCTTCGACGCCGGGTTTCCCTCCTGAAAAATGTTGAGCCCGAGGAGAACCGTCGTGAGCCAGAAGAAGGGATGGACGCGGACCGGGATGTCCCCGACGCGGAAATTGAGGTCGAAGCGCGTCGGCGGCGCAAGGCTGTTTTCGACCAGTCCCACAAACCGCCTCCTATTCTCTTCGCAACGCCTTTCCCGGCGTGGCGCCCGTGTGCTTGCCCTGATCCAGGGCCAGGACGCCGTTCACCACGACGTATTCTACGCCTTCGCTGTACTGAAACGGGTTCTCATACGTCGCCCGGTCGGCGACCCGCTCGGGATCGAAGAGGCACAGATCGGCCCAGAAACCGGGGCGGATCAGGCCGCGGTCGAGGGCGCCGATCTTCGCGGCGTTGAGCGAGGTCATCTTACGGATCGCGTCTTCCAGACGCAGCAGGCCGGCCTTTCGCACGTAGACTCCGAGCACGCGCGGGAACGTGCCGAAGCTGCGCGGGTGGGGATGGCCGCGCTTGAGCGGGCCTTCGATGGCGAGCGCCGAGCCGTCGGAGCCGATGCCGCACCAGGGCTGCGTCATGGCGAGATTCATGTCCTTCTCGCTGTGGTGGGCGAAGACGGCCGGGATCGAACCGCCTTCCTCGATGAGCAGATCGAGGAACTCGTCGAGCAGGTCGACCTTCTTCCCCTTCGTGCGTGCGGCCAGGATGCGATCGACGGTGAGCCCCTTGTAGGCCGTGTTGGCGCTGACGAGCATGCGGGCCCAGTCGCCGCCGACCGCGGTGTAATGGTTGTACCAACCGGGCAGTCCCTCGCGGATGTCCTTCTTCAGCTTGACGCGCTCGGCCGGGTCTTTGAGCCGGGCCAGCATCTTGGCGGCGCCCCCTTCATGGGCCCAGGGCGGGATGATGCTGGAGAGGTTGTTGTGGCCGCGCGTGTAGGGGTAGACGTTGGCCTGGATGTTGACGCCGTCGTGCCGGGCCTTGTCGATGCGCGCGACGATCTCGTTCATCCGCCCCCAGTTGGCCTGGTCGGCGATCTTGATGTGCAGGATCTCGACCTGGATGCCGGCGCGGCGGCCGATCTCGATGGCCTCGGCGATGGCGGCGAAGACGTCCGTCCCCTCGTTGCGGATGTGGGTGACGTAGATGCCGCCGTACTTGGCGACGACCTTGCACAGTTCGACGATCTCGTCCGTGGTCGCGATCGAGCCGGGCGGCATCGCGAGCATGCTCGAAAGTCCGGCCGCTCCTTGCTTCATCGCCTCCTCGACGAGCGCCTTCATCTGCTCGAGCTGGTCGCGCGTCGGCCGGGCGTGTGACTTTCCCATGACGCACTCCCAGACCTGGCCCAGGCCGACGAAGGAGGCGACGTTGATGGAGACGCCGGAGCGATCGATGAGATCGAAGTAGCCGCCGATGGTCGACCAGCTTTCGCGCTTGCCCTTCACCTCGACACGCGGCGGCGTCAGCTTGCCCTGATAGGGGCCGATGGAGCTGCCTTCGCCGAGGACGTCAGTCGTCACGCCCTGGCGGATCTTGCTCTGGGCGAGGCCGTCTTCGAGGAGCGTGAAGTCGGAATGGGAGTGGATGTCGACGAAGCCAGGGGCGACGACGAGGCCATGGGCGTCGATGACGCGTTTGGCCTTGGCGTCCGGGACCTTGCCGACCGCGACGATTTTGCCGGCGCGGACGGCGACATCGCCCTGGAACCAGGGATTGCCGCTGCCGTCGACGATCTTGCCGTGGCGGATGAGGAGGTCGTAGGGTGGGGGCTCCTCGGCCTTCACGGGCGCGGTGAGACCTACGCCGCCGACGAGCAAACAAGCGGAGATGAGCAGGCGAAGCATGGGCCATCCTCGAAACATCGGTGTATCAGGCAGACCAAATCATCGCTTCGCGCTCCGCTTGCCCTCGGGAAGGTCTTCGAGCTTCACGCCCTTGCCGGCCGCCAGGCTGTGCCGCGCCTGCTCGATGCGGCGCAGAAAGCGTGGGTCGTTTTCTAGTTGATAGTCGAACCAATCGTCCTCGGTCGCGAAGCCGACCAGGATACCGGCGGGCCTGCCGTGACGCGTGATGAGAACGTCCTCTTTCTCCGCGGCCCGGAGATACTTTGACAGGTCGTCCTTAACCTTCGATAGCGCCGCCCTTTTCATCGCTCTCACCGTGCCTTTCAAGCCATTCGTCCGCTTTGGCTTTGTCCACGATCGCGAGAACTTCGACTGCTTTCTGCGCGACATCGTAAAAGACCCGGATATCGTCTCCGACTCGAAGCCGGTACTGTGGCCGCGATAGGCCGCGCAAACGCTTGATCCGAGTCTTACTGGTCTTCGTCGGCTCGTGGCGTAGATGGCGCTCCATCGCCTCTTTGACCTCAGAGCGCCTATTGGCCTTGAGCTCGTTCAAATCCTCTATGGCTTCCGGGGCCAGAAAGATATCATACCGCATTCTGGCTAGATTCTGGCCAAATTCCGGTCAAGGGACCTGACTGCCCTGACTGGATGACACGATCCACAAACTCTGACGTGACGACCGTCATGAGCGACGTGATACGCAAGGGTCAGACGATTACACCAATTCCCGGATCGCCTTCGCATTCTCCACCAAATACTGCGGCCGGCCGCTCGGATCGGTCAGCGTCGTCCGCTCGGTGTCGATGCCGAGGTTGTGATAGAGCGTAGCGAAGACTTCCGCGAAGGTCACGGGCCGGTCGCGCGGGACTTCGGCGAGGCGGTTCGTCGAGCCGATGACCTGGCCGGTGCGCATGCCGCCGCCGGCGAGGAGGGCGCAGGCGACGTTAGGCCAGTGGTCGCGGCCGGCCTCGGGGTTGATGCGCGGGGTGCGGCCGAACTCACCCCAGACGACGACGGAGACGTCGCGATCCAGGCCGCGCTGCTGGAGATCGTCGAGCAGGGCGGAGAGGCCGATGTCGAGCATCGGCATGTGCTCGCGGGCGTTCTCGAAGGTCGTGCCGTGCGGCCGGCCGTGCCAGTCCCAGCGGCCATAGGCGAGGGTGACGACGCGGACGCCGGCTTCGACCAGCCGCCGCGCCGCGAGGAAGTAGTCGTTGAGGAGCGGGCCGGCATCGCCGTAGCCGGCGGGTTCGGGGGAGCCGCGGCCGTAGCGGTCGCGGACGCGCGGATCCTCGCGCGTCAGGTCGAGGGCGTCGGCGACGCGGCTCGAGGTGAGGATGTTGAAGGCTTGCTCGGTGAAGCGGTCGACGCCGCGCATCGACTCGGAGTGCTCGGCGACGCGCCGCCGCGCCCCGTCGAAGGCGCCCAGGAGCGACCGGCGGTCGCCGAGGCGGTCGACGCTGATGCCGCGCAGGGCCATGTCGGCCATGCCGTCCGCGTTGGGCTTGATCGGGGCGTGGGCGAGGCCGAGGAAGCCGGGCTGTCCCGGATCGGCCCAGGTCGACGTCTTCATGCGCGGCGACAGGCCGACGAACGGCGGCACGGCGATGTGCGTCGGCCCCTGCAGGCGCGAGACGACGGAGCCGAGCGCGGGCCAGCCGCCGGGGGGCTGGGCGAGGTGCGTCTTGCCGGTCATGCACTGAAAGGCGTCGTGCCGGCCTTCCGAGCCGACCAGCGAGCGGATGATGGCGAGCCGGTCCATGCGGGCGGCGAGGCGCGGCAGATGCTCGCAGACATCGATGCCGACGACGCTGGTGCGGATCGGCTGGAACTCGCCGCGGATCTCGGCGGGGGCGTCCGGCTTGAGGTCGACCATGTCCTGGTGCGGCGGTCCCCCGGAGAGAAAGATCATGATGACGGCCTTGTGCGAGCTGCCCGCGCCGGCGGCGGCCTCGGCCCGCAAAAGCTGCGGCAGCGACAGGCCGCCCATGGCCAGGCCGCCGATCTTGAGGAAGCTGCGGCGCGAGACGCCATCGCACAAACGCTGCCGGCCGCCGAGGATGGTCAACATGAAGGCTTCTCCATCAACTTCGAGGAACACCCGTTTATACTTGGAGGGCCGGGGCTTGTCAATTTTGGACTCGGGGCGTCGTGTCGGCGAGGGGCGCTGGGCGCGAAACCGCAAGCGAGGCGCCGGGCGCTGGGTTTGGAGCTCGGCGCCTCGAGGCGACCTGTTTCATACAATGCTCTTCGATCCTTCGACCACAGTGTTCTTCGCGGATTCTATCATGAGCCAGACATATAAGGTGATCGGCGCCCGACCCATTCGCCACGACGGCCTCGATAAAGTCACCGGCCGCGCTCAGTACGGCGCCGATATCCAGATGACAGGCATGTTGCAAGGCCGCATCCTGCGCAGCCCGCACGCCCATGCCAACATCCGCAAGGTCGACGTCAGCGCGGCGCTCAAGCTGCCCGGCGTCGAGGCGGTCGTGACGAGCGCCGATCTACCCGACCCGGGCAACCGCATCGCCCATCTCGGCGAGGGGGCGATCAAGCTGCGCGACCTGAGCTGCAACACGCTGGCCCGGGAGAAGGCGCTCTACAAGGGGCACGCCATCGCCGCGGTGGCCGCGACCAGCGCGCACATCGCGGAAGAGGCGCTCAAGCTGATCAAGGTCGACTACGAGCCCTTGGCGCCGGTCATCGATGTGCGGCAGGCGATCACGCCAGAGGCCGCCCTGTTGCACCACGACCTCTTCACCGAGGAGGCGGGGGGCGAGACGGCCAAGAAGGCGAGCAACGTCGCCAAGCATTTCCTCTTCAAGCTCGGCGACTCTGACGCCGCTTTCAAGAACGCGGTGGCCGTCGCCGAGGGGGAGTTCCACACGGCGACCGTGCACCAGGGCTACATCGAGCCGCACAACGCCACCGCCCTCTGGAATCCGGACGGCTCGGTCACCATCTGGTGCAGCACGCAGGGGGCCTTCACCGTCCGGCAGCAGGTCGCCGAACTCCTGACGATCCCGCTCTCCAAGATCAAGGTCGTGCCGATGGAGATCGGCGGCGGCTTCGGAGGCAAGATCCGCGTCTACTTGGAGCCGGTGGCGGCGGCGCTGAGCAAGAAGACGGGCCGGCCGGTAAAGGTGCTGATGAATCGCAGCGAGGTCTTTGAAGGCACGGGGCCGACCCCCGGCTCGTACGTCAAGGTGAAGATGGCGGCCGACAAGGATGGCAAGTTAACGGCAGCGGAAGCGTACATGCTTTACGAGGCGGGCGCCTATCCCGGTTCGCCGGTCGGTCCCGGGGCGATGTGCATCTTCGCCTGCTACGACATCCCGAACATCACGATCAACGCCTACGACGTCGTCGTCAACAAGCCGGCGACCAGCGCCTACCGCGCCCCCGGCGCCACGAACGCCGCCTTCGCCGCGGAGACGGTCGTCGACGAGATTTGCCGCAAGCTGAAGATCGACCCGCTCGACTTCCGCATCAAGAACGGCGCCAAGGAGGGGACGCGCCGCGCCGACGGGCCGACGTATCCGCGTATCGGCATGATCGAGACGGTGCAGGCGGCGAAGAACACCGAGCATTACAAGGGCCCGCTGGCCCCGAACAAGACCCCGGGCTTGCCGCGCGGCCGGGGCGTCGCCTCGGGCTTCTGGTTCAACGTCGGCCTCAAGTCGAGTTGCTCGGCGTCGGTGAACGGCGACGGCACGGTCAGCCTCGTCGAAGGCAGCACCGACATTGGCGGCACCCGCACCAGCGTCGCCATGCAACTGGCCGAGGCGCTCGGCATCCGCGCCGAGGACGTGAAGCCAACCGTCGGCGACACCGACTCGGTCGGCTACACCGACGTCACCGGCGGCAGCCGCGTCACCTACGCCACCGGCTGGGCGGCCTACGAGGCGGCCCAGGACATCAAGCGGCAGATGCTCGAGCGCGTCGCCCAGATGTGGAAGGCGAAGGCGGACGACCTCGTCTACGAGGACGGCGCCGTCAGGAGCAAGAGCGACGCAAGCAAGAAGATTGGCTTCAAGGAGATCGCCGCGGAAGTCCAGAAGCACGGCGGCCAGCTCATCGGCCGCGGCAGCATCGACGCCCCCTGGCCGGGGGGCGCCTTCGCGACGCACATCGCCGACGTCGAGGTCGACCCGGAGACGGGCAAGGTGCAGATCCTCCGCTACACCGCGGTGCAGGATTGCGGCAAGGCGATCCACCCGAGCTACGTCGAGGGACAGATCCAAGGGGGCGTGGCCCAGGGCATCGGCTGGGGCATGAACGAGGAGTACTTCTACACGCCGAAGGGGGAGATGGCGAACGCCAGCTATCTCGACTACCGCATGCCGACCTGCCTCGACCTGCCGATGATCGAGCCGGTGATCGTGGAAGTGCCGGACCCGAACCATCCGTACGGGGTGCGCGGCGTCGGCGAAGTGCCGATCGTGCCGCCGCCGGGCGCCCTGGCGAACGCGATCTTCGCCGCGGTCGGGGTCAGGATGCACGAGCTGCCGATGAGCCCGCCGAAGGTGGCGCGGGCGGTGTGGGAGAAGTAGAACGAGTTGCTCCACCATTGGATTCACCGTCGCCTACTGTTGTCATCGACCTGCAGGTTCGCTTCCCGCACGCGCCCATCGTCAATGGCGCCCCCCGCTCTTGTGCGAGTTGGTCCCGCCGCCGCCAAGTCACCGCGCCGCGCCGAGGTTCTTTTCCAAGAACCGCAGCATCCGCAACTGCATCTGCTCCCAGGCCGCCGGCTCCGCCACCATGTGCGTGAAGCCCGGCATCGGCAGCAGTTCGAAGTCCCGGCCGTGCCGCAGCAGCGCATTGGCTAACTTCAGCGTGTGGCGGAAGTAGACGTTGTCGTCCGCCGTGCCGTGGATGAGCAGGAGCGGGCGTTTGAGGTCCTTGGCGAAGGCGAGGAGTGAGTTCGCCTCGTAGACTTTGTCCGCGGCCGGGGGGATACCGAGGTAGCGCTCGGTGTAGTGCGTGTCGTAATCGCGCCAGTCGGTGACGGGGGCGCCGGCGATGCCGGCTTTGAAGACGTCGGGCCGCTTGAGGACGGCGAGGGCCGCCATGTAGCCACCGAAGGACCAGCCGGAGATGCCGACCCGGCCCAGGTCCAGCGGCGGGAAGCGTTCGCCGAGGGCCTTGAGCGCGGCGACCTGGTCGTCGAGCGGCACGAAGCCGAACTTGTCGAGAATGCTGCGTTCCCAGTCGCGGCCGCGGCCCGGGGCGCCGCGGTTGTCGATGGCGACGACGACGAAGCCCTGGTCGGCCAGCCACTGGTTGAGCAGCCAGCGGCTGCGGGCCGCGCTGACGTGCAGGTGATGCGGACCGCCGTAGACGTCCACGACCACGGGGTACTTCGCGTCCGGCTTGCGATGACGCGGCATCGTCACCGCGGCGTACCATTTCTTCTCACCGACCTGAACGATGTCGGTCTCCGGCGTGAACGGCGGGCTCTCGGCGACCTCCGGCAACTCTCCCACGCGCTTGAAAGCCGCCGCCTCGAAGACCGTGCTGCGCGGCATGAACTTCGCCGGCGCCAGGGCGTCCCACAGGCGCGACGTGACGACGAGATAATTGCCCGTCTCGCCGAGGACGGCGCCGTGCAGCCCCTTGTCGCCGGTCAGCGGCTGGACCTCGCCCGATTTGAAGGAAACACGATAGAGCTGCTCCTGCGTCGGGTCCGGGCTCGCCGTGAAGTAGACGAGGCCGCGCGCCTCATCGAGGCCGACGAAACTGCGATAGCCCCGATCGGCGGAGACGAGCACGCGCTTCAGCTCCCCGGTCGCGGAGCGCAGCTCCAGTTGCGGGCCGCCCGAGCGTTCGCTGAGCCAGAGGAAGCCGTTCTCGCTCGGGAGCCAGCGCGGCGTCGCCTGGTGGATGTTGACCCAGGCGGGATCGGTTTCGGAAACGAGCTGCGTCCCCTTTTTGCTGGCCGGGTCGATGCGCAGGACCACCAGCTCGCGCTGGTCGCGCGTTTGCACACAGACCAGCAGCGGGCTTTTCTTCGACCAGCGCACCGTCGCCAGGTACGGATACTTGGCCCGGTCCCAGGCGATGGCGGTCGTCTTGCCGTCCGGGACGGAGGCGCTGAAGAGGCGGACATCGACGTTCGCCTTGCCGGGGCGCGGGTAAAAGAACGGGGTCGCCGGCCGCTCGGGGTGGAACGGATCGCCGACCTGCCACTTCTCCACCTTCCGCGCGTCGCTCTGCTGCAAGACGACGCTCTTGCCGTCCGGCGCCCACCAGTAGCCGGCGAAGCGGTCCATCTCCTCCTGGGCGACGAACTCGGCCAGGCCGTTGCTTACCTCTTCCGTGCCCCCAGTGGTGAGGCGCAGCTCCTTGTCTGTGGCGAGATCGTAGAGGTGGACGTCGTTGTCGCGCACATAGGAGACGTAGCGCATGTCTGGCGAGAACTTGGGATCGAGCAGTGGGCCGCGGCCGGTCTTCAACTCGCGCACCGCCTTGTCCTTGCGGCTGACGATGTAGAGCCGGCCGGCGAGACTGAGCAGGATGCCGTCCCCCGCGGGCGCCAGTTGAAAATCGGCAAAGCCCGCGGCGCTGATGCGCATGCGCTCGCGGATCGCCTTCTCCTCGGGCGACAGCTTCTCCTCGGCCCCCTTCAGCACCTCCTCCGGCGTCAGCAGCGTCCGCGTGGCCCGGTCGGCGATCGTGAACTCGAAGAGGCTCAGCTTCGGCGATTTGGCGTCCGAGCGGAGGAAGAGGACCGCCTTGTCGTCCGGCGTCGGCTTCGCCTTGATCGGCCGCCCGCGCATGAAGCCGCGCGTAACCGCGTAGTCGTGCAGGAAGCCGGTGTCCTTGACCTTCATCTCGCCAGCGAGAAGTGTGGCGGGTAAGAGGAAGACAAGCAAGGCGCAGCGCATGAGGACCTCCTGAGGATCAAAGGCGGACTACCATCGCAAGGGGCTGGGGCCGTGACGTGGCTCAGGCGAGGACCAGAGGCGCGGCGACCGTCAGTCCCGTCTCGATCTTGCGCGCCAGCTCGTCGGCGTCCAGGGCGAAGAGCGGGCTTACCTCGATGGCAGGCCGAGGCTCTCCCGCCGCGTCGCGCTCCACCTTGGCTCCCGCCGCCTCCAACCAGCGCGCCGCCTGCTCCGTCAGCGCCCGCCGCACCGTCGCCGGCGATTCCTTCCCCTCGACGTTCTTGAGGGGCTCGAACTCGTCGTCGCGCCGGATGGGTAAGACGGTCCAGCGCTCGGCGCGCGGCAACACGTCGAAGATGAAACGCTCGAACTTGAGCGCATTGGCCTTGTCCGGCTCGACAAGGCGCCCGCTGTCATCGAGGTACGGAACTTTTTTCTTCGCCACGTGCCAGGGAATCCCATCCCCCTCACGTACCAGTCCCTCCAGAAACGCGAGGTCGAACAGATGGATCGCCGGGTTGCCCGCCCAGAAGAACAGCCCGCCGTCCGCTTGATGCAATCGCGCTAACTCGTCGGTCAGGTCGGAGTACTCGATGATGCCGAGCCGGCCGTCGAGCAGCACGTAGTTCCCCAGTTTCTCGCTCGGCGCCTCCTTGGCGATGACCTTGTTGGACACCTCGGCTCGCTCTGCGAGATGCTGCCCGATGAAATCGAGATCGGCCAGGTTCACGAGCGGGTTGTCGACCTGGAAGTAGTAGATCGTTTCGACGCCGCGCCGGCGCAGTCGCTCGAGCAGGCCGCTCTCCTTCAGGCCCGTGAGCGTGCCACCATGTCCGTTCGGGCTGAGGAACAAGCGGGAGGGCGCTTCGAGCAACACTCGGCCGGTCGCCAGATCGAGAGCCGGCATCGTCCCTTGCTCGAAGAACCAGACATCCTCCTCCGGCAAACCGAAGAAGCGCTGTTCCTGGAAGAACGCGCGTGTGTCCGCGTCGGTCGCCGGGCTGGTCATGACGAGGAACGGCAGGGAAGCGCCATGGCGCCGGCTGAGCGCCAGGATGCGCTCGGCGTGAATGTGAAACAGCGTCCGCTGCGTCACCGGCCCGATCGGGTACATCCCCTTGGGTTTGTCGAACCCGAGCCGGCTGCCCTGTCCACCCGCGACGACGAGATAGGCGACCTTCCCGCCGGCCAACGCCGCGCTCGCAAGCGACTGCCACCTGGCGCGCGCCGCGCTTGCAACCTTCGGCCGCGGCAACGGCGCCAGCCGCTCCAGCGCCGGCAAGCGATACGTTTCGTCGCGCCGGCGATACAGGTCCGTCAGCTCAGCGAAGTCAATCCCGCGCAACTGGGCCACGAGCTCCGCCCGTTCCCCCGGCGCCAGCTTTGGCCAGAAGCTGAGCACGTGCTCCTGGCCGTGCCGCCGCAACCGCTCCAGCAGATCGGAAGGAACGTCGCCCATGGATCACCATCACCACTAGAAACTGAAGCTCAGCCCATCATATGCCAGCTCGACCCCCGGCGGCAGCGTTTTGCTCACCTCGGCGTGCTCCACCTCGTGCGACAGATGCGTCAGGTAGGCCTTTTCGGGCTGCACGCGTTCGATCACTTCCAGGGCTTCTTCGATCGAGAAATGCCCCGCATGAGGCCGCTGGCGCAGCGCGTCCAGCACCAAGACCTTCAGGCCCTCCAGCTTGGGCCAGCTCTCGCGCGGGATGCGATTCACGTCCGTGCAGTAGGCCACGTCGCGGATGCGGAAGCCGAGCACGCTGAAATGGGCGTGCTCCAGCTCGATCGGCGTGATCGTCTCCCCCAGCGCCTCGAACGGCGTCTTCTCGTCGATGTTGCGGAACGTCAGCTTCGGCAGGAACCCGGCCGGCAGCGAATCGGCGGCCGGGTTGAAGGCGTAGAAGAACGATTGCCTGAGGAGACGCTCCACCTCATGCGTGCAGTACATCGGCACCGGCCCCCCCAGGAGCCGGGGCAAGGGCCGCAGATCATCGAGGCCGAAAACATGGTCGGCGTGGAAGTGCGTGAACAGGACGGCGTGCACGAGCGGAATCCGCGCGCGCAGCAATTCGAGCCGCAGCTCCGGCGGCGTGTCGATCAAGAGGTTGCCCGCCGGCGTCTGGATGACGACGGCGCAGCGATTGCGCTGATCGCGCGGATCGATCGACGAGCAGACGACGCAGGAGCAGCCGACCACCGGCACGCCCATCGAGGCGCCGGTCCCGAGGAACGTGAACTTGTACGTCGGCGTCATCATGCTCCCATCATTGCTTCGTTTCCGTCCGCGCCACTCACTAATGCTATCGCGAGAGTCACGGGATTTGGATATGATCGACCTGAGAAAGGAAGCGATCATGTCCGAAGCGGTCGTAGTCGGCTGGGAGAGGGCGCTGATGGCGGCGGAACGAGTCAAGGAGCGGCTGCGCCGGGCGACCAAGGCGCTCGACACGGCGGGAGTGCCCTATGCCGTTGTCGGCGGCAACGCCGTCGCCGAATGGGTGGCCCGCATCGACGACGAAGCCGTGCGCAACACGCGCGACGTTGACATACTGGTGCGCCGGGCCGACCTCGCCGCGGCGCGGGCGGCCCTGGAAGGCGCGGGCTTCGTCTACCATCATTTGCCGGATGTGGACGTCTTCGTCGATGGTCCTCAGGGCAAACCGAGCGCCGGCGTCCATCTTTTGTTTGCCGGAGAGAAGGTGCGGGCGGAAGACGAGCATCCCTGCCCCGAGCTGGAGGAATCCGAACGGGCTGCCGAGTTCCAGGTCATTACGCTCGATGCTCTCGTACGCATGAAGCTGATGTCCTGGCGTCTCAAAGACCGCGTTCACTTGCAGGACCTGATCCAGGTCGGCCTCATTGACGCGACCTGGCCCGCCCGTCTGCAACCGCCGCTGGGCGACCGCTTGCAGCAACTTCTCGACAACCCGAATGGCTGAGCGTTCCGGAAACGAGAGGCGCTCATGTCCACAGCCATCAAGATCCCAAAGGTCGACTATCCGACGTCGGACGGCAAGCCCATGGCCGAAACCGGTCTGCACCGGGACCAGATGATCGACTCGATCCGGACGCTGGAGCATCGCTACAAGGACCAGGGCAACGTCTACGTTTCCGGCAACCTGCTCATCTACTACGAGCGGGGCAACAAGCGCAAGCACGTGGCGCCGGACACCTTCGTCGTCTTCGGCGTCCCCAAGCGCAAACGCCTTTGTTACCTGACCTGGGAAGAGGGCAAGTTCCCCGACGTGCTGATCGAGATTACGTCCAACACGACCAAGCGCGAGGACATCAAGACGAAGAAGGATATCTACCGGACCATCTTCAAGGCGAAGGAATACATCCTCTTCGACCCGACCGGCGATTATCTCAAGCCGCGGCTTCTGGGCGGCCTATCCGCAAATCAAGGGAGGCTGAGCCGCCAGGGGGTGGCCGCGGTGGCCGCCAGGGGTGGCCGGGGCTGGTGTCGATTCAGGTGACAGCGCACAGGCAGACGCCAAGCCCCGGCCCGAAGTGCCAAGGCGCCTGCCGCTTCGGGCCGGGGTTTGGTCACGGACAGCGATGCTCTCCCGGCTCTTCGCCAGCATCGGCCACCCCTTCGTCTGTGGCAACAGGACACCAAGGCCGCTTTTTCCTAGTCTCTTCGCATCGGCGTTGCTACCATCCCCGAGCATGCGCTCGCCCCTCCGCAACGGAGCCCTCAGCGATGGACGAAAAGGATCACGGCATCAAGGCGGTCCCTGGCGCGACGGCCCAGCCATCGAACGCCATGTGGCTGTTGTGGGCCGGCTTCATGGCCATCCTGGCCGCCGGCGTCGGCTTCGCCATCCGCGGCGGCATCCTGCGGCACTGGGGGAAGGACTTCGACTTCAGCGCCGAGGAGCTCGGCCGCATCACCGGCGGCGGCTTCACCGGCTTCTGCTTCGGCATCATCATCGGCGGCGTGATCGCCGACAAGGTCGGCTACGGCAAGCTGGTGATCTCGGCGTTCCTGCTGCACGTCGTCAGCGCCCTGGTCACGTTCGTCCCCGCCTACGTGACGCCGCTGCCCAAAGACTCGGTCTACCTTTACCTGTTCTGGGGGTCGTTCCTGTTCGCGGTGGCGAACGGCAACCTGGAGGCGGTGGCCAACCCGCTGGTGGCCACCCTGTTCCCGCACAATCGCACCCACTATCTGAACATCCTCCACGCGAGCTGGCCCGCCGGCTTGGTGCTCGGCGGGGCCGCCGGCTGGATCCTCGACGACAAGTTCCACTGGCCCTGGCACTACCAGCTGGCGCTCTACATGGTGCCGGTGCTGCTCTACGGCCTGATGTTCCTCGGCCAGCCCATGCCGAAGTCGGAGGCGTCGAAGCGCGGCCTGAGCCTCGGCCAGATGTTCAAGGACGTCGGCTTGCTGGGCGGCCTGGTCGTTTGCTTCCTGCTGGCCATGTTCTTCTCCGGCGTCGTGACACCGCTGGTCACGCCGGCCGACCCCAGCGACCCAGTCAAGCTGGGCGCGGTCCAGAAGAAGCTGGAGCTGGCACGCGAGGCGCTGGCTGCCGCGGGCAACGCCGACCCCGAGGCCGCTGCCCTGGCGACGCTGACCGCCGCGGATAAGGAGATCCACGACGAGAACGTGGCCTACCTCGCCAAGGTCGAATCAACCGAGCGGATCGTCAGTTACGTCGGCTACGGCTTCGGCTTCGCGCTGCTCGTCCTCGTCGGCGTGATAACGAACTTCTCGCTGGGGGCGATCCTCCTCTTCGTGCTGTTCATCGCCCACGCCCTCGTCGGCGCGGTCGAGTTGGGCACCGATGGCTGGATCCAGAACATCACCGGCAACCTGCTCACCTCGGAGCAGGGCAAGATCTTGTTCGTGTTCACGTCGGCGGTGATGTTCTCACTCCGCTTCTGCGCCGACTTCATCGAGAAAAAGCTGGGCCTCTCGCCGGTCGGCATCCTGCTGGTGTGCGCCGTGCTGGCGTGCGGCGGACTGCTCCTGACCAGCCGCGTGGATAGCTTCCTATTCGCCTTGGTGGCCCTCGGCGTCTACGCGGTCGGCAAGACGTTCTTCTGGCCGACCATGCTGGCGGTGGCCAGCGACCGCTTCCCGCGCACCGGGGCGGTGGCGATCAGCATCATGGGCGGCATCGGCATGATGTCGGCGGGCCTGATCGGGGCGCCCGGCCTTGGCTACGCCAAGGACCGCTTCTCCGGCGAGGCCCTGAAGGAGAAGAAGCCGGCCCTGTACGAGGAATACAAGGCCGACAACCCCAAGCCCTTCCTCGTCTTCAAGCCGGCCGCCGGCCTGGCCGGCAAGAAGTACGGCGCCATCCAGGACAAGCTGGCCAGGTCCCGCGAGGAATTGAAGGAGGTGGGCATCACCGACCCGCAGGCGGCGCTGAGGACGCTGACGCCGGAGGAAAAGGCCGCCATCGCAAAGGAGCACGGCCCCGACAAGCTGAAGGCGGTCGAGGAGAAGATGTTGACCGAGGACGAACGGGAGGTCTTCAAGGCCAGCATCGAGGGGGACCGGCGGACGCTGGTGGCCGACGCCGCCATCCCGGCGACGATGGCGGTCATCTACCTGCTGCTGCTGCTCTACTTCAAGACGATCGGCGGCTACAAGGCCATCCACATCGCGGGCGAGGACGCCGCCGCCCTGGACGCCGCCAGGGCCGAGGGCGAGGGCTGAGGCCAACCCTTCTTTGCTGCTGGCTGTCCGCGAGAATCCGTTGACGTGTGGATCGCCTGAAAGAGTGTTGAGAGCAAAGGGCCCGGCGAACGCCGAGCCCTTGTGCTTTCAGCAGTGGGTGGAACCGGATCGCTCACTTCACGATCTTCGCCACGTCCTTCACCACCTCGTCGATCCCCTTCTCGTTCAGTTCGCCCTTCTTGAAGGCGTGGTTGGCGCGGACGGTGAAGTCGTTGTAGAGGAGCACGGTCACTTCCGCGTCCTTGGCGATCTTGTAGCCGTCGGGGCCGCTCGGGTTGTCGATCGAGAGGACCAGGGTCTTGATGCCGCTCTTGGTCGCCAGCGTTTTCAAGGCGCCTTCGAGGCCGTCCTTGTCGGAGCAGAAGACGGCGAAGCTGCCCATGCTGGCGCTCTTGTTCTTGGTCGTCGCTTCGTCGAGCTTGGTGATGAGCTTCGAGACTTCCGGGGTCAAGTCGCGGGCGAAGACGACGGCGACCGGGTTGGCGCCGTTGGAGCAGAAGAGACAGTTCTTCTTGCCGACGAACTCGCCCGTGACGTTGAGCGGATGGAACGGGCCCGGGACGCGGTCCCCGCTCTGCGGGCCGGACTTGGCCGTGCCGCCCGCCCAGACCGAGGTCGCGATGACGCCGGTCGCGAGGCACAGAGAGGCGAATGCGAGCAGTTTCTTCATGACGGTTCCTCCGAAAGAGAAGCGGAACAAAACATCGTCATAATTGACGTTTATCATATATATTGCATTCAAAGTAAAATGTTATCGTCAAGACCAGGCGGTGGGCTTGCATCTCGCATCGCAGATAGTAACCTGTTGAAAGGATTGATCTTCCGAAGAAGCACAAGGGAACGGTCACGACGCGGAAGCGAGGAGTCGAGTGACTTTGCTGGCATGTAGCGGCCCGGGCGCCGCGGAGATCATTGAGGCGAACGCCGCGATCGGCAGCGCGTTCGCGGGCGCCAACGCTGCGATGTTCCTGGTGTCGATCACGGTCTTTGTCGTGGGACGACGCGGCAAGGTGGCGCCGTGCGTCTGCGGCGTTCTGCTGCTCCTTCACCCGGCGTGGACCGTCGGCGCCCGCGGCGGCGATTGCGGTCGTCTCTTGATCGCCATCAGCTATGTATTCGCCCTCGTCGCCGCGTTTGCCTTTCTGATCCAGCTCCACCGCGCCATTTTTCGCCGGACGGCCCCTCCTCCAAGTGCGGAGACGAGCAGCGCCCCCGATTGACCGCCCCTACCCGCACTGTTAGAGTGAACCCATGCTCAAGGGCGTACCGGTTTCGCCGGGGGTGGCGGTGGCCCGCGCGTATTGCGTGGATGATGTGCTGGCGCGCCGCGAGCCGCACCAGCTCGACGAAGCCGCCCTCTCGGCCGAGGTCATCCGCTTCGACAACGCCTGCCAGGCCGCCGGCCGCGAGCTCGACGAGATCGTCGACCGCGTCCACCGCCAGCTCGGCGAAGGCGAGGCGGCCATCTTTCGCGGCCATCGTCTCTTGCTCCGCGATCCGGCGCTGGTCGGGAAAGTCAAATCCCTGATCCTGCACAAGCACCTCGACGCCTCCAGCGCCCTGCACGAGATCCTCGACGAGTACACGCAGCTCTTCGAGAAGATCCAGGACGAGTACATCCGCGAGCGCATGGCCGACATCCGCGACGTCGTCGGGCGCATCCAGGCGCAGCTCGCGCTGCCCAGCTGCGACGGCCAGGCGCTGACGGGGGAGGACCCGGTGATCCTGGTGGCGCACGAGGTGCTCCCCTCGCAGGCGCTGACGCTGCAGCGCCTCAAGATCGTCGGCGTCATCACGGAGATCGGCGGCACGACGGGGCACGCGGCCATCCTGTCGCGCTCGCTGGGCATTCCTTCGGTCACCGGCATGCGCGGCATGCAGCAAGCGTGCAAGACCGGGGACCTTCTTGCCCTCGATGGCCGGGAGGGTCTGGTCCACATCAAGCCGGACGCGGAGACGGAAGCGGCCTACCGCAAGCTCCAGCGCGAGTACGTCGACCTGCGCGACAAGCTGGTGGAGAACCGGGACCAGGCGCCGGTGATGCGTGACGGCGAAGCGGTGGAGTTGCTCGCCAACGTCAACAACGCCGCCGACGCTGAGATGGCGGCGCGGAGTGGGGCCAGCGGCGTCGGTCTCTATCGCACCGAATACCTGTTCCTGACGCATCCGACCGTGCCGGACGAGGAGGAGCAGTTCGCGGCCTACCAAGAGATCATCCGCGCGGCCCCGAACAACCGCGTCTGCATCCGCACGCTCGACCTCGGCGGCGACAAGCTGCTGCCCTATTTCGGACATCAGCGCGAAGCCAACCCGTTCATGGGCTGGCGCAGCATCCGTCTCAGCACGGCCTATCCCGAGTTTTTCCAGACGCAGCTGCGGGCCATCCTCAAGGCGGCGACCGAAGGGGACGTGAGCATCCTCTTCCCGATGATCAGCACCCTCGAGGAGGTGCGCCGGCTCAAGCGCATGGTCGAGAAGACCAAGCTTAAGCTCAACCGGCAGAAGGCCAAGTTCCGCGACGACCTCCACCTGGGCATCATGCTCGAAGTGCCGTCCGCCGTCCTCTCGATCCGTTCGCTCCTCAAGGAAGTGGATTTCGTCAGCATCGGCTCCAACGACCTCATCCAGTACGTCATGGCGGCGGACCGGGACAATCCCAAGGTGGCCCACCTGTGCGAGCCCTTCAACCCGCCGGTGCTGCGCTTGCTGGAGTATGTCTTGCGCGTCTGCAGGGACCAGGGCAAGCCGGTGACGCTGTGCGGCGAGATGGCGGGCCGGCCGCGCGTGGTGCTGCCGCTCTTGGGCATGGGCCTGAGGCGGCTGAGCATGAGCCCGGCGTTCGTGCCGACGGTGAAGGAGCTGATCCGCAGCTGCACGGTGGACGTCGCCCAGTGCGTGGCGCAGCAGGTGCGGAAGTTGCGGACCTTTCGGAAAGTGCGCGGTTATCTGACGCGGATGACGAAGAAGATCTGTCCGAAGATTTGGAACCTGGACACGAAAAACTGACCTCCCAGTGTTTCGTGCGGGATATGTCTGTATACCGGTTTGGCTAAACCGGGAGACTTTCGGAGGCGGGGAGGCGAGGGCAAACGTTGCCGAAGGTAGCGAGACACATTTTTGGGTAGAAGGTTCGGTGGATTCTTGATCTTGGCGATTTCTCCGATATAGTAGACTGTCGACGGCACACATCCGGGTTTGTACCCTGCTGTACCCTTAGAGGACGTGTCATGAGTAGCGGTGTATTGGAGCTGGACTTCATCGAAGAGCTGCGTATGCGGCGTTGGGCTCGCGAAAACTATTGCCCGCGGGACCGGCGCGAATCCTCCTGGCATCCGGTCGTCCACGAAGAGATGGAGAAGAAGGATCGGGAAGCGAGCCGTCCCCACGAGGCCGCCGCATCCTACAGCTGGTCCAAAAGCTAGCCACCCGTTGACACCCCGTCCAAAAAAACCCGAGGACCGCTCGGGTTTTTTCGTTTTTCCCGCCTGCAACGTCCTCCGACACGGATCAAGTCCCCCGCGGTTCTGCGAACTGCGGCTAAACGAAGAAGAGCAACGATGCCATTCCTCTCCGGCCGTCTCACCTGCTGGCGTTTCCGTGTCAAGGGCCGGGCGCCGCGCTCCTTTGGTCCCGATCAGCTGGATCAGCTGCACAACCACCGCATGGGGACGCAGCGGCAGGTCTCGGCCGACGGCGTGCAGGCGGGCTGGGTGGCGCTGGACCACATCCTCGACACGCGCTTCGACCTCGCCAAGAACGTGATCAACGACGCGCTGCACTTCGGCCTCCGCGTCGACACCGTCGCCATTCCCTCCGATCTCTTGCGCGCCTATACGCAGGTCGAGCTGGAGGGCCTGGCCGCCGAAAACCCGAGCGGCCATCCGAGCAGCCGGCAGAAGCGCGACGCCAAGCAGCTCGCGCGCGAGCGTCTCGAGCGCGAGGCGCAGGACGGCCGCTTCACCCGCCGCAGGGTCTTCCCCATCCTCTGGGACGCCCTGTCCGGCGAGCTCTTGGTCGGCACGACGTCGGTCTCGGCCATCGATCGACTCCACCCTCTCTTTGAGGCGACGTTCGGTCTGAAGCTCGACATGCTCGGCGCCGGACGGCAGGCGTTCAGCCAGGCCGAGGCGAGCGGGCAAAAACGCAGCGTCGACGACGCGCGGCCCAGCGTCTTCACCGCCGGCGCCCCCTCCAAGCTGGCCTGGCTGCCCGACGAGAACAACCGTGATTTTATCGGCAACGAGTTCCTCCTCTGGCTCTGGTATTTCCTCGAGACCGAAGGCGAGAGCGTCCCCCTGAGCGACGGCTCCAAGGCCGAGGTGACGCTGGCACGAACGCTGTCGCTCGAATGCCCGCGCGGCCAGACAGGGAAAGAGAGCATCAGCAGCGACGGGCCGACGCGCCTGCCCGAAGCCCATCGCGCCATCCAGGCCGGCAAGCTGCCGCGCAAAGTCGGCCTCTTGCTGGCGCGGCACGATCAGCCTTACGAGCTGACCCTCCAGGCGGAGACGCTCGCCATCAGCGGCGCCAAGCTGACCGCGCCGGAGGGGGAGGAAGAGCGCGCCCGGTTGGAGGCGCGCGTCGGGCAGATCCGGCACTTGCTCGAGACCCTCGACCTCCTCTATCAAGCGTTCCTCGAGCGGCGGCTGGGGGACGCGTGGACCAAGGAACTGGGGCGGATGAAGAAGTGGTTGAAGGCGGAATAGCGTTGGCGACGGTCAGTAATCATGGAGGCGATCAGCGGGAACGAGCGAATTCATGGGATAAATTCCTCGATCAGTCTTTTTCGCCTTCAGACGCTGGAACTGTGCCTCGATGCTTTTGACAACTGCTCTGCGGAACCCCAATTCGTCTTCATGTCCCCCGGAGAAGATACGGCGCACGCCGCCTATCTTTTTCAGATTGCTTCCGCCGGTCCAGAAAACGCGCACCTTGGGGTCGATGGCTCTCAGAATCTGGTCGCATGCGCTGTAGCAGCGCGTGAACGTGTCGAAAGTGATCGTCTCGCACTTCATGATGCGGACTAGGTCGGGCACGACCTTCGGACCCATTTTCACGATCTTGTCGATACCAGACGTGTTCACAATCACCTGGCTATTGTCCGAGGAGATGCTCTGTCCGCCGTCGATGTTGGTGATTGTCTCGAGAAGCCCAAGCAATCGGTCCGTTTCGGCGGGCGGATTTGCGACTGGAGGCGTCTGGCAGATGCCTGTCCAGAGAGTGGCGCAAAGGAGGCTGGCTGTAATCATACGTCGCCTCGATCGATAAACGCGATTGTCATCCGGTTGGGGTCTATTCCCGTGGACCCGGCGACTTGCGTTCGGAGCGCGTCCGGATCTTCCCCGAAGGCGACGACTGCCTTCTTATGGACGACGACAAACTTGCCCACGTATTGATCGAGTTGTCCCGCCTTGAGTAACCGAAAATAGCTGGTCCAATCATCTTGCTCTTGTGGCGAGAGGCAGGCAGGCTGTGGCGCGACCGTTGCGATGGCTGGTTCCATGACGTTTTCCTCGCTCGATCCATCATAACATCACACGGCTTTCAACACGCCCGCTTTTCCCCGCCATGGGTAAATCCGTAGGCTGACCGAGCGGCCCCCGGCCCCGGAGTCCAACTCATGGACAGCGCCCTGGACGTTCATCGTCTGCATTTCGCGTTCACGGTCAGCTACCATTACCTGTTCCCGCAGCTCACGATGGGGTTGGCGCCGCTGCTCGTCTTTTTCAAGTGGCGGGCCTTGCGGACCGGGGAGGAAAAGTACGACCGGGCGGCGCGGTTCTGGGGCCGGCTCTTCGCGCTCAACTTCCTGTTCGGCGTCGTCACCGGCGTGCCGATGGAGTTCCAGTTCGGCACGAACTGGGCCCGCTTTTCGCATTACGCCGGCGGGGTCATCGCCACCTCGCTCGCCATGGAGGGGGTCTTCTCCTTCTTCCTCGAGTCCGCCTTCCTGGGGCTCTTCCTCTATGGCGGCAAACGCTTCAGCCGCAAGATGCAGCTCTTCTTCGCCGTCATGCTCTGGGTCGGCTCGTGGCTCTCCGGCTTCTTCATCATCACCGCCCACGCCTGGATGCAGCACCCGGTCGGCTACGAGATCGCGGCGGACGGCACGTGCCATCTCACCAGCTTCTGGGCGCTCCTCTTCAATCGCTGGGCGCTCTGGGAATACCCGCACGTCATGGGGGGCGCCGTCGTCACCGGCGGCTTCGTCGTGGCCGCGGTCGGCGCCTTCCATCTGCTGTCGAAGCGGCATGAGGAGCAGGGGCGGCTCTTCGTCGCGACGGGCGTGATCGCCGCGGGGATCGCCGCGTTTCTTCAGCTATGGCCGACGGGGGACGCGCAGGGGCAGCTGGTGACGGAGCATCAGCCGATAACGCTGGCGGCGATGGAGGGGCTGTTCCACACCGAGAAGGGCGCCTCGATGGTCCTCATCGGGCAGCCGAACATGGAGACGCAGGCCATCGACAACCCGATCTCGATCCCGAAGGCGCTCAGCTTCCTCACGCATCGCCGCTGGGAGGCGACCGTGCCCGGCCTCGACTCGTTTCCGCGCGACCAGTGGCCCGACAACATTCCGCTGCTCTACTACTGCTACCACATCATGGTCGGCCTCGGCACGATCTTCCTCGGCATCACCGGCCTGTCGCTGTTGCTGCTCTGGCGCAAGAAGCTCTTTACCACCCGCGGCATGCTCTGGATCCTGATGCTCAGCTTCCCGTTCCCGTTCATCGCCAACACGGCCGGCTGGATCACTGCGGAGCTGGGGCGGCAGCCATGGATCGTGCACGGCCTGATGCGCACGGCGGACGGCCACTCGCTGACTGTTTCGGCGGGCAACGCTCTGTTCACGCTGCTCGGCTGGATGGGCCTGTACGCCCTTTTGAGCATCATCTACACGTTCCTCTTCTGGCACGAGGTGCGGCACGGGCTGGACCGAAAGGAGGCGAACGAAATGCAGAATGCTAAATGAAGAATGCGGAATGAGCTTACATTTCTCATTCTGCATTCTGACCTTTGCATTCTGCATTATTGAGGATCATGGAGACGTTCTGGTTCCTGCTGTTCGGCGTGATCCTGATCGCTTACGTCGTCCTCGACGGCTTCGATCTCGGCGTCGGCATCGTCAGCCCCTGGATCGCGAAGACGCCGGAGGAGCGCCTGCTCGTCGGGCGGACCATCCACCCGGTCTGGGGCGCCAACGAGGTCTGGCTGCTCGCGGCCGGCGGAGCGCTCTACTTCGCCTTCCCGCTCGTCTACGCCTCGAGCTTCAGCGGCTTCTACCTCGCGCTGATGATCACGCTCTGGCTCTTGATCCTGCGCGGCCTGGGCATCGAGCTGCGCGGGCACATCGACGATCCGCTCTGGCATTCGCTCTGCGATTTCAGCTTCTCGACGGCGAGCCTGTTGCTGGCGTTCTTCTACGGCGTAGCCATGGGGAATGTCTTGCGCGGCGTTCCGCTCCAGGCGGACGGCTACTTCTTCGTGCCCCTCTGGACGGACTTCGGCGTCGGCCCCCATCCGGGCATTCTCGACTGGTACACCACGCTCACGGGCCTCCTGGCCTTCGCCGCTCTGACCGTTCACGGCGCTTCGTACGTGGCGCTCAAGACGGTAGGCGCGGTGCGCGACAACGCGCGCCGGCTGGTGAGCCGCGGTTGCCTCGCGCTGGCCGTCCTCGCCGGGGCGGGTCTGGTCGCCACGCTTTATGTCCGGCCCGGAGCGGCGGAGGGACTGGAGCGCCGGCCGTGGGGCTGGTCTATTCCCGTGTTCGCGGCGCTTGCGCTGGGCGGTATCTGGTGGTATCGACGAAAGGGAAATGATCTGGCCGCGTTCCTCTCCTCGTCGGCTTTTCTCGTCATGATGATGGCGGGCGCTTTTTTCGCCATCTATCCCGCCTTGCTGCCCGATAGCGCCAGTCCCGGCCGCAGCCTCACCATCTACAACACGCGCACCGGGGATTACAGCATGCAAGCGGGCCTGGTCTGGTGGGCCCTCGGCTCCCTGCTCGCCCTCGGCTATTTCACCTTCCTCTACCGCTCGTTCCGCGGCAAAGTCACGGCAGACGAGTAGCGGCGTTCAGCGCAATCATTTTTTTTTGACGGCGGCGTCACAATGCCAGGGCCGGCGGCTATTCGCTCGCGTCTACGGCAACAACAACGTATACCAACAACCCAAGGACCAAGTCATGATCCTCGTTCAAAAGGTCAAGCTCGCCCTCATCGCTCTCGCCACCATCGCCCTTCTGCAAGACGCCACGGTGAACGCCCAGGACAGGGCGCCCATCAAGACCATCAGCAACACCGCCTGGGTCGGCGGCGAAACGGTGACCGGGCGCCCGACCAAGCTCGGTTTCGCCTTCCGCGCGGATGGCAGCTGCGGGATGGTCGACGACGTTTCCCCCGGCGTCGTGAACGGCACGTACCAGCAGGACGGTGACCAGGTCACGATCCGCTTCGGCAACTGCATCTATCGCGGCCGCATCATGGGTAACCGTATCGTCGGCACGGCGCAGCCGACGGGTGGCGACGGCGGAAGCTGGTCGTTCGAGGTCCAGTTCGCTCCGGCCCCGGCGCCCCGCTGAGGCTCGCCCCAGTCCGACATCGGAGGCTGAATCGTCGTCAGAGCCGGAAGCGTTCGCGGCGGACCTACACCGTCGCTCACGCTTCCGGCTCTGAACTGTGCATCACAACGCCGCGCTGACGGCGTCGGCCATCTGCGTGGTCGTCGCTTTGCCGCCCAGATCGGGCGTCTTGACATGGGCCTCTTTCAGGACGCGGGCGATGGCCTTGTGGATCGTTCCGGCGGCGTCGGCGTGGCCGAGGTGGTCGAGCATCAGCTTGGCGGAGAGGATGGCGGCGAGGGGGTTGGCGATGCCTTTGCCGGCGATGTCGGGGGCGGAGCCGTGGACGGGCTCGAACATGCTGGGGAAGGCGCGCTCGGGGTTGATGTTGGCGCTGGCGGCGAGGCCGACCGAGCCGGTGACCATGGCCGAGAGGTCGGTGAGGATGTCGCCGAAGAGATTGGAGGCGACGAGGACGTCGAAGCTCTCCGGCTTGCGGACCAGGTCCATGGCGGCGGCGTCGACGAGAAGGGAGCGGCTCGTCACGTCCGGGAACTCCTGCCTCACTTCGTTGAAGCAGTCATCCCACAGGCCCATGCCGTGGACCTGGGCGTTGGACTTGGTGATGCTGGTGAGGAGCTTCTTGCGTTTGCGGGCGGCGTGGAAGGCGGCGCGCATGATGCGCTGGCAGCCGCGGCGGGTGAAGACGGCGGTCTGGATGGCGGTCTCGTGCTCGGTACCCGGGTAGAGGCGGCCGCCGATGGGGGCGTATTCGCCTTCGGTGTTCTCGCGGTAGACGAGCATGTCGATGGAGCCGGGGGTCTTGTCGCGCAGGGGGGACTGGACGCCGTCGAAAAGGTAGGCGGGACGGAGGTTGACGTAGAGGTCGAAGTTGCGCCGCAGCGGCAACAAGAGGCCGTGGACGGTGACAGTCTCGGGGACGTCGGGGCGGCCGACGGCGCCGAGGAGGATGGCGTCGTGCTTCTTGAGCTCATCCCAGCCGCCGGGAGGGACGATGGCGCCGGTCTCCTTGTAGAAGGCGGAGCTCCACGGAAGGCGGTTCCACGTGAGAGAGGCGCCGGTTTTCTTGAGGGCGGCGTCGACGACGCGGATGGCCTGCTCGGTCACTTCCGGCCCGATGCCGTCGCCGCCGAGAACCGCGATCCTGGCTGCCATTGCGGCAAATCTCCTGAAAGGGTATGAGGCGTGGTTTAGGCGGCTCGCGCCGCAAGCCCGGCAGATTCGGCAGGACCGGCTGCCGGGCCGGGAAAACCGGCGCCCATTCGCTGTATTTTCTCAAGTTTTCCCCAGCGGCGTGTCGAGCGTGAATTGCTGGGAAGGTATCAATTTAGCGAGCCGGCGGTCCAAAGACTATGACCAACGCAGCCTTCATCGGCCGCAGTAGTGGACGCGCCCGCCCAGCGCTCGCGGCGTTCGCCGCCGCGCTCTTTCTCGGGATGGCCGGCTGTAGCAATACCGGCTCCATCAAGAGCAACGGCGATCCGCTCCTCGGCGACCCGCCCAATCCGAAGGCCCCGGGCGGCGTCCCCGCCGCTCCCACCGGTTTCTTCAAGCCCGCCACGCCTCCACGCGACGGCAGCACCCCCGCCGCCCTCGTCGGCCACACCGAGGTCCCCAGCCTGAGCGGCGCCAAGCCGTTGACCCTCGACCCCGGCTGGAAGCGCGACTACGGCGACAAGACCAGCGGCCCGACGGTCGTGCCGGTGCCGCGCGAGAAAAGCGCGACGACGCCCGGTCTCTTGACCACCGGCGGCTGGACGGCCTCGGATGCAAAAGTCACGCCGGTTGGCGGCGACCCGCTGACGCGCCTGACAGCTCTCGGCGCGGTGGGCCTGCGGCAGGAGCCGTCAGCCGACGGCATCCATCTCTCCTGCTTCGTCCCCGGCGGCAGCGCGCCGGGCAGCCTTATTCTCCTCGAGACGACGGCGCCGACGTTGCCGCTGGCCGTCGAAGCCATCATCCAGAAAATCGGCCGATAGCAATCAGGGGCAGGTTCCCGAGAAAGGGCGAGGCTCCTGTCGCGCCGACATCTCCCGGGCTGTCAACGCCCTTCGCGGTAGCGCCAGTCGTCCGGGCCTTCGGTCGGCGGCGGGCCCTGGCTGGGCCGTGGCGGCTCGCGCCAGTCGTCGGCGTCGTCGCGCCGCTCCGGGCGTCGCTCGCGCCAGCCCTCATCGTCATCGACGCGGCCGGGACCGATGCCGGCGAACGCCATGCGATGCGCGCCGGCGAGGCGGATGAGGATGGTGGCCAGGTAGGCAATGACGACGCCGTAGCGGATGACCGTGACCACGCTGATCAACGTCATCACGCCGCGCAGGGGTTTTGTGGCGTTCTTCGGTAGAGCGCCCGGAAGCCGCCGGCTTCCTCGAGCGTGGTGCGCATCACCGAAGACGTTGTTCAAGGCGGGGAAGATGAAGGCGAGCATCCACACGGTCTGGAAAAGATACAAGGCGATGCCGAACCAGACGAAGATCAAGGTCAACGTCCGGGCCCAGGGGCGCAAGCGCCGAACAGACCGATGCCGCTGGTCAGCAGCACGATCGGCACGATGAACTGGAAGATGCCGGGTATAACTGCACGGTCTGGTAGGCGGAACTTCTGCGCGCATGCCGCTTCCATTTCGACTCCGTGCTCGAGCTTGCAGCCGCATCGCCGCCCGCGAAGAGGTTACGCCGCTCGCCTGCATCACCAGGCCGATCACGCCGCAGATGCCGCACAGGACGCCGACGCTGCCGTAGATGATGCACAGGACGCCGGCGGCGGTCACGGTTCCGGGACGTTCGGCTGCCATGGCTGCGTCCTTCCGAGGAGAAGCGCCCATCGACGGCGCGTCCGTCGATCAGACGCGCTGGCGGTACGCGATGTCGAGCCGCGAATGCGAGCGGACTTGCGGGCGGATGACTTCTCGCGCGGCCCCACCTGTTGTCGCGTCGGGCGCGATACCTTAAAGGCGACGACCGCTCGGCACAGGGCGATGCCCGCCCTACAGCCGCCCACCTGGAGCAACCGCATGCCCGCCACCAAGAAGATCTTCGCCTTCGATCTCGGCGCCGAGAGCGGCCGGGGGCTGATCGGGCATTTCGACGGAGAGCGCATCCAGCTCGAAGTGCTGCATCGCTTCCCCAACGGCGCGGTCGCCACGCTGGACACGCTGCACTGGGACGTGCTCTTCCTCTACCAGGAGATGCCGGCATGCTGCGCAAGCGCGGCTGACCATGGCGATCTGGCGAGCATCGGGGCTTCGACACCTGGGGCGTCGATCATGCGCTGCTGGAAGCGGGGGCGGAATGATGCTCGGCAACCCGCGGCACTATCGCGATCCTGCACACCGAGGGGACGATGGAGTGGCGTTCGGCGCAGTTCCCAAGCTGGACATCTTCCGCCACACCGGCATCCAGTTCATGCTTCAACACGCTGTTTCAGCTCCTCGCCATGATGCGCGACCGCTCGCCCCTCTTGGACGCGGCCGAGCGGCTGCTCTTCATCCCGGACCTGTTCCACTACTGGTTCACCGGCATCCAGGTCAACGAGTACACCGACGCGAGCACCAGCCAGTTGCTCGACCCGTCGACGGCGCGCTGGTCTGGACCTGATCCGCGCCTTCAAGATCCCGGCCGCATCTTCGGCACGCTCGCCGCCGGGGACCGTACTGGGGCCTTTACGCTGCGGCGTCGCCGAGCAGGTCGGCCTCGGCGGCGTGCCGGTCATCGCCCCGGCCACGCACGATACGGCCGCCGCGGTCGCCGCCGTGCCCGCTCAGGGAACGTCGTGGGCCTACATCAGCTCGGGCACCTGGTCGCCGATGGGGGCGGAGATCGCCGAGCCTTTGACCGGGGAGGCGCGCATGCGCGTTCAACTTCACGAACGAGGGGGCGTGGGGAACACGATCCGCCTGCTCAAGAACATCATGGGACTTTGGCTGGTGCAGGAATGCCGCCGTGTCTGGGAGCGGGCCGGGACGACCTACACCTACGAGCGCTGATGAAGATGGCCCAGAGCGCTCGAGTTGGTGAGCCTGGTGAACCCGGACGATCCGTCGTTCATGCTGCCGCCAAGCATGCCGGAAGCGATCGCGGCGTTTTGCCGCAAGACCGGGCAACTGATCCCGGAGGGGTTGCCGGGGCTGATCGTCCGCTGCCCTGGAGAGTTTGGGCGCCTGGCACCGCTGCGCTGGAACGACTGGAGGAGCTGACCGGCAAGCGGCCTGACGTGATCCACATCGTCGGCGGCGGCTCGCAGAACACCGTCCTGTGCCAGCTCGCGGCCGATTGCTGCAACCGTCCTGTCGTCGCCGGGCCCGTGGAGGCGACGGCGATCGGCAACGTGCTGACGCAAGCGATCGGCCTTGGTCTCTTGAAATCGCTGGACGAGGGACGCGCCGTGGTGCGAGCGAGCGTGGAGCCGATCACGTACACGCCGCGCGAGCCGGGGCGGTGGGAGGAGCC
Organism: Gemmataceae bacterium; assembly: GCA_046350295.1. GTDB lineage: Bacteria > Planctomycetota > Planctomycetia > Gemmatales > Gemmataceae > JAXMAR01. The sequence continues at coordinate 5,598 of JAXMAR010000012.1, read as the reverse complement.
GTACGGACGGCTATTGAAGTACGTGGCCTGAGGTTTCACCGACTCCCCCCGACAGACACCGGACATACGCCGGGAACCGGGGCCGCTTTCCAAGCGGTCTAACCCGGCACGACCAGGATCAAGTCGAAGCGTCCGCTCGGCCAGCGCTCGGCGGGCAGGCGCTCCCCTGGGCGCGGCCGCCGTCGTCGGTTCTGTCGGGCCCCGGGCTCCAGAGGATGAGGCGGCCCGCGGGGACGGCGCCAACGCCCTCGATGTTTTCGTTGGCGGAGAGGCGCATCTGGAAGGGGGTCCCGCTGTAGGGGTCGACGGGAATCTCCTTGAGGTATTTGGGGACAAGGTCCGCGAGTTTGGCGGCGTGCTTGCTTCCTCGCGGCGATAAAGCGACAGGCCGACGGCGAGACGGTGGGCGTCCAGGCTGAGCCAGCGTGAGCGGAGGGCGGCGCGCAGCGGGACGACGGCCGCGTAGAGGCGGTCGTCCGCCAGCCAGGAGGAGTTTGAAGCAAGCGGGCCAGGCGGTCGCCGGCCGCCGGGCGCGTCCGCTGGAGGAATCCAGCTGTTCAGCACTCGGGGCGCGTGGCTTCGGTTTCCTGCCGGCCGCGACTCCGTCGGGCAACTCCCAGTAAGGCGTCTGATCGCGCGAAACAGGCCGGCCCAGACCGTCTGCCAGATCCGGGTTTTGCGTTCGTATTCTCCCAGGAGATTGAGCGACAGGGCGATGCCGCCGACGAGCCATTTGTCGGGCGCCTGCCGGACGCCGGGCGCGGCTGGAGAAGGACCAGGCCGCGGGGCTCGATCAGGCCGCCGGGCGCGGAAGCATTCGGTCTGGAGGCAATCGAAGGCGGGCGGCGTGGCAGCGGCGTGGCGGTCCAACTCCTTGAGGACGGTCTTGAGGAAGGCCGCGTCCGTGACCGCCTGGGGCAGGAGATCGTCGAGACCGTCGAAGGCGCGGCGCTCGACGTCCACTCCCGCAACGTAAGAGAGCCGCGGCGCTTTGTTCCGCAAGCGCGGGACAAGAGCAACGCTTGCTTCAGATGGTGAAACGCTTCCGGACTCCGCCCAAGGCGTTGCTTCGCCTGGGCGTGCCTGAGGAGCTGGTCCGTCATTTCGCCGCAGGACGGCAGATGACGCAGAATGGGATCCTGACCCTCCGCCGACGGTCCTTCGATCACGCCTGGGGGCATGGGCAGCGCCTCATCGAGCCGGGCGAGCCAGACATCGCCACCTGGAGCCGCTTCGAACTCCGAGATCGCATCCTGCATCTTCCGTCCAGCCAGATTGTCCTGCGCGTTTGCAGTGCCGCGAAACGCGGCCCGATCGAGCGGCGGGCCGACGTTCGGCTTCCCAGCGCGGTAGAGGTAGTTGAACCCGACCCAGGCCAGCCCGAGAGCGGCGAAGCCGATCAACGCCGCCATCGGCCTGCGTTCCTTGATGGCGGCCCCTTCGCCCAGCGCGAACCAGCGAATAGGTGGCGGCGAGCAGCGCCAGCGGCGCCCCAGACCTGCCAGCTTGCCCATGCCGCCTGTCAGAAGACAGGGGAGCCAGGAGGGCGAGCGGCCGCGGGCGCCGCTCAGGGTGGACAGGAGAAGCGCCAGGATAAGCTTGCGGCAAAGCCAGACGAAAACCGATCCGATGCAGAAGCCGTAAATCAGAAAGACGCTGCCGAAGATGACCGGTCCCGTCAGCGAAGGAAGGGCTACCGAAGGAGAAGTCAACGTCGGGCGCGGGCGCGCTCCCCCGGCCGGGTAAGGAGCCCTGGAGTCCGAGCGGCTCAGAAGACCACCCAGGAGGAGGGTGAGCAGGGTGGAGACTGAGAGAACGAACCAGAAGACGAGCTGAAACGCCAGGACACGCAGCGGCAGGTGCTGCGTCGAGAGGAACTGCCGAGGAGTCGCGCTGGGCGCCCGAACGCCGCCGTGCCGCAGGCGACGCCGAGCAACATGGTGGCGGCCGGCCAGAGCACCTGGCCGTTGACGGGCAGAACCATGCCCGCGATAAGCGCGGCGCCGCACAGGCAGAGCAAGAGCGCCCACGCCTGACGCCAGCAGAGCCACCAGAGGACATGAAAGGACGAACTCGCCTCGGCGTATTCCTCACGCCGCGTCGACCGAGTCGGCGGTAGCGGCGGAGGCTCGGCGATCAACTCCGCCGCCGGGATGTCTTCGTCCTCATCGACCGGCGCGACAACGGCCAGGGGCGCCGCTTCGAGGTCCGGCTCGGGCGCCCAGCGCCCGCCGCGACGCTCGTGGTCGCGCTCCCCATACCGATTCCCGCCGTAGGGGCGGTCGTAACGGTCGTCGTACTCGCCATACCAGTCGCTCTGCCCGTCCTCGTCCCACCCTTCGTAGCGACGCCGGCGGCGCGGCTCCGGCTCGAGCGGCGCGGAGGGCGTCGTCTCGCCCGTCACCGACACGAAGACCGCCCCCGAGATCACCAGGGTGATGACCATGGCCGCGATCCGGATCGACAGAAAGACCACCACGGGCGCGAAGATCGAGAAGAGCCAGATCGGCGTCGCCGCGGCGACTCCGATGGCGGCGGCCGCCAGGACACGGCGTGTCAGCGCGGAGCCGAACAGGCCCCAGGCGTACGCTTCCAGCGTCACGAGCGGCAGGATCGCGAACCACAGTTCGGGGCCGCCGCGGCCAAAAGGCACGAGGCCGCGCATGCCCCGGTCGATGCCGGCGATGCCCGGCGCCCAGCCCGGGACGGGTTGCTCGGCGAAATACAGGATGGCGGCGACGGCGGACGCTTGTGTCAGGACGAGCAGGATGCCGATCAGGAACTTGCCGAGCCAGAGGGCGCCGCGCCGGCCGCAAAAGGTGTCGAGGAAGACCATCGTGCCCCCCTCGTGCTCGCCGGCCAGCAACATGGCGCCACAGACGACGCCGTAGGTGCCCGCCAGAGCCAGGATGGTCAACGGCGCGACGGTCGTGGCGCTGGTCGGGTCCATGTTGAGCTTGGCGATCCCCAGGCCGAGCAGGCTGGTGAGGACGACCATCGTCAGCCAGATGGCCCGGTGCTCGCGCAGCTCCTTCCAGAGGAGCGTAAAGGTCATGCCGCCCCCTCCTTCCGCGCGAACAGGGCACAGTAGATCTCTTCGAGGCTCAAGGGCGCCTCCTCGTAGTCGAAGATACCGGGACTGCGCCGCAGCCGCTCGAGCGCTTCGCGGTCCGGCTCGCGCAGGATCACCTGCCACTTGCCGCCGACGCGTTGCTCCTGCAGCACGGTGCCCAGGCTGGCCGAGATCGGCTGGGCGCCCTCGCAGCGCATGCGAACCCGCACCATCAGATCGCGCAACTCATCCATGGTCGCCGTCAAGAGCGATTTGCCGCCGTGCAGGAACGCGACGTGACTGGCGATCCGCTCGATCTCCGCCACCTGATGGCTGCAAATGAGGATGGTTCGCCCTTCACCGGCGAGCCGCACCATGCTCGAGAGAAATTCGCGCCGCACCAGCAGGTCGAGGCCCGAGGTCGGCTCATCCAGGATCAAGACCGATGGATCGACCGCGAGCGCCAGGGCCAGCCCGACCTTCGCGTACTGGCCCTTCGACAGAACGCTGAGCCGGGCGCCCGGATCGAGCAGGAACTGATCGACCAGGTCGAGATAGCGCTGGTAGTAGCCGGATTTCTGGAAACCGGAGGTGAACCAGCCGATCTCGCGCACGGACATCCAGTCATAGAACTTGGGCCGCTCGGGGACGTAGCCGATGTGCTGCCGCAGGAGGGACGCGTCCTTCCAGGCGTCGCGGCCAAGCACCGTCGCCTCGCCGGAGTCAGGCGGCGTCAGACCGTTAAGGATGCGAATGGTCGTCGATTTCCCGGCGCCGTTGTCCCCGAGCAGGGCGAAGATGGCGCCGGCAGGCACGGACAGGCTAAGGCGATCCAGGGCCCTTTTGCCGGGGTAGAACTTGGATACCCTGTGAGTCTCGATGGCTGGTTTCATGCGTCGGTTTCTTCGTGGCCTGGATCGCCTGACTTGCCGGCGTGGTTCGCGGCGGGGGCGTGGTCGCGGCCAGGAACGCCTGTTCCAGCCCTTCGCGGATCTCGCTCTCGGACATGCCCACGGCAAGCCCCTTGCTCACCGCTTGCCGCAACTGGCGCCGCACGCCGTCCTGGAGCCGCATCCGGCAGGTGAGAGCGGCCCCGGGGGTGATGGCCGCACGCCCCTCCTCGTCCCGCTGCAGCACGCCCTCCCACTCCAGGTCGGCATAGGCGCGGGCGACCACCTGCGGATTCGCGACGAGCTGCTGCGCGAAGGCGCGAAACTCCGGCAGCGACACCCCGGGCTTCAACGCCCCCGTCGCGATGTGCACCCGTAGCTGCTCGATGATCTGCTCATGAATCGGGACCGGCGAATCATGTTGAATGTCGATCATGATTCGTTGATGCTACCCCGCGGCGCGGCCGGGAGCAACGGTTTCCGCCACAAACAAGACGCCGCCGCCCAAGACATGTGCCACGGAGCCCTACTTCACCGGGTTCGCCGGCCTCAGATGCTTCGCCAGGAACCGGTACGCTTCCGCGCGCGACTCCCGCGCCAGCTTGGTATCGATGCGGTTGAACTGATGTCCGCCCGGCGCGTCCTTGTAGAGCTTGTGCTCGAACGGCTTGCCCGCCGCCTTGAGCGCCTTGATCAGGTTCTCGACTTCCACGATGCGCACGTCTTCGTCGTTGGTCGTCGCGTGGATCAGGAGCGGCGTCTGCAGCTTCTCCGCGTTCCAGGCCGGGGAGCGGCGGCGGTACTCGTCCAGGTCCTCGCCGACGGTCTTGCCGATGTGGTAGGGCGCCGAGAAGAGCTTGTGATAGCCTTCCCCCATGTAGCCCATCCGCGCCACCAGGTCGCAGACCGGCACGCCCGCGTAACCGACCTTGAACTCCTTGGGATGCGCGAAGAGGTTCATGAGCGTGATCAGCCCGCCGTGGCTCCAGCCCATGATGCCGACGCGCTCCGGGTCGATCGCATGGTTCTCGATCATCCATTGCCGGCCGGCGAAGACGTCTTCGATCTCCAGCCCGCCGTAGTCGATCCATTCCCAGAACTCGCGCCCGTAACCGCTGCTGCCGCGGTACTCCGGCGCGATGACGGCATAGCCCTGCTCCAGCAATTCGCGGAGAATGTGGATCTCTTCGGTGGTGATCCGGCCATGCACGCCGCCATGGACCAGGATGATGAGCGGGAGCTTGACGCCGTCGCCGCGCTTCTTGGGCAGAAAGGTGTAAGCCGGAACGATGACCGGGTTCTTGGCCCCTGGCCCGGTCGGATTCTTGACCACGCGCGGCGGCGGGCCGGTGTAGCGGACGATATCGACGATCGCGAGGTCGGCGAGGCGACGGAAGATAATCTGTTCGTCGGCCTGGCGAGCGAGGCTCTCGGCGGCGAAGTCGAGGGCGCTTTCGAGAGCGGCGACGCGCTGCTTGAGAGCAGGCAGGTCTTTTCCGCCCGCAGCGCAGGGGGCGCGAACAGCGCAAATAAATGGCAGCAGACCGAGGCATGCGAGGGCTTTTTTCATGACTGAAGGGCATCATGGGGTGACGCAGGCGAAAACGCCGAACAACGCGAAATCTGCGGGGTTGGTGGTAAGGAGTGATTGAACGC
>JAXMAR010000011.1:0-186722 GCA_046350295.1 Gemmataceae bacterium | reverse complement strand
CGGCACGCCTTTCCCCACGGATGGCCGCATAATTCACGATGCGTAAGCGACTACACCCCCAGAATCCAAATAATCCCGGGAAGGACGATGTTTACACAGGTGAACCCCAGCAGCGGAAAATGACGGAATCGGAAGAACGGAAGATGTTCCGTGAAGCGATTCCGATTGAGTCGCCTCCAATGTCAGACGAGGAGTTAGAGGCTCTAAGGCGGCAGGAGGGTCCACCCTCTCAACCGGAATCGAAAAACGAATCGAGCCTCGCGATCTTTGGCACCCCAACTGAAGCGAATATCGCTGTCTCGCCATACCAGTATGGCGGTAAGCTTTTTTTCAAGGGGTCTGACGGCCTGACCTATGTTGGCTCGGCGCAGTTCGTTGGGGAGTATAACATAATCCTCACCGCGGCGCACTGCGTGCGAGACAACAAGACTGGCGCGTTCTTCTCTAACTTCCGATTCTATCGCGCTTTCAAGAACGGGAGTTATGCAAAGCTCTTCCTTGTTAATGCTTGGGGAACAAAGGTTGGCTGGGTGAGCGATCCGCCGAACCGTCGTTACGACTTCGCATTTCTGCGCACGACGGACGATTCCGACGTCGGATACCTTGGTTACAAGACGTTTCAAAGTGAAAACAGCTGGAATGCGTTTGGCTATCCCCACAACTACGGGAACAATCAAATCATGCAGACTGTCAATGGCAGTCGCGGGGAAGTCGTCGGTGGCACTGTCCAAATGCTTGGAAACCCCATGCGATCTGGAAACAGCGGGGCAGCGCGATTCATCGAAGTCAGTTCAAACAACAGACAAGTTCTAGGAAACGATGCCTTCCACAAAGACGGCGATTCAGCGAATGAATGGGGACCCCAATTTGACAATTCGACATTTACGCTCCTGAAGGCAGTCCACGACGCTTGACGCCGCGCCTGAGATAATCCCGGCAGGGCACTGGCTGCCGAACAGGCACGCGAAGTCGGTCGCATCAGAAATAGCAGACGTTACCCCCGCAAACCTGTGTAGAGGTAATACGGTGAACCGAAGTGTGATAGTGTTCTTTACGTTGTTGTTTCTGTGGCTGTCAGCCTTTGTTATTGCCGGGCCGCGATTCGGGCCGGCGGAGGACACCGATCCTCGCTACAGGGAGAAAGAATTAATCCGGCCTGATGGGTACCGTACCTGGGTCTTCGTTGGTGCCAACATCGGGCTTCGGTACAGCAAAGAAGATAAGTCTACGACGGAGCGCGAGAGCGACCGCCACAAAGACTCCGAGATCGGTGACTTCCACAACGTTTACATCAACCCGAAGGCTTACGATCAGTTCAAGAAGAATGGCACGTTCCCCGATGGAACTGTGCTGGTCATGGATGTCTACGAGTCCAAGGATCGTGAGCCAAAGGGCATTGTGGAGAAGGGATTCTTCCCCGGTAAGCAAAAAGAGATTGAGGTGGCCGTCAAGGACAGCAAGCGGCCCGACGGCGCCAAGGAGGACTGGGCATATTACATCTTCCCGCCCGATAAAAAGACGGCGATGGCGATGCCCAAGGTGGCCTGTTACGAGTGCCACCTCAAGCACGGGAAGACCGACAACGTGTGGGTACAGTTCTACCCAACTCTGCGGGACAAGAGGTAGGCTGGGCCGACCGCGGCTGCGCGGCAGGGTCGCCGTTTCGTGAGACCGGTTGACAGGCCTTAGCTATGGTCTCCGCCAACACTGTGGAACGGTTGACCGAATTACGCGTTCGGAGGTAAATCAAGTGGTGCGACTTGTCATGGCAGTGGCGTGGCTGGCCTTGGGGGCGTCCCCCGCGGCGGCGCAAATCGCGCGGGAACGAAAGAACATCGACGACCTCACACCGCAGGAGCTGGCCGCCTATCTGCATGCGATCGATGTGCTCAAGAACAGGAACGACCCCACGAATAACTACAGCTACCACGCGAACCTTCACAACCTGTTCGTGATCAGCCCGCCGCACGGCTGTGAGCACGGCAACGACCTGTTCTTCCCCTGGCACCGCTGGCACCTGGTCAACTTCGAGAAGTCGCTTCAAGCCAGCGACCCGGACCACCCAACGCTTTCCACGAAGAACGTCACCATCCCGTACTGGAACTGGACCAAACGGGCATCAGGGAAACGCTACCCGAATGCGTTCGAGGACCCGAAATATCCCGTGCTCTACAACGAGTTTCGCAACACCGCCGCGTCCGATCCATCGTACGACGAGGCGTACATGACTCGGATCGTCCGCGGCAACCCAGATTGGAACGCTTTCGCTGGCGGCCCGAAGTCGTACGGGGCTCTGGAGATCGACTCGCACAACACGATGCATAGCAATTACATCGGTGACCTAATGGCACGGCCCTCGACGGCCGCGGAGGACCCGATTTACTGGTCGTTTCACGCGTTCATCGACATGCAGTGGGACCGTTGGCAGAAGATATACAAGAAACCGCCGACCTCGCAGGAAAAGGTGCTCCGTGGTTTCAGGGGGTCACCGAAGGTCACTGACACCGTTGACGTGACGAAGCTTGGGTACTTCTACACCCATCCGCCAGGCAGCACCGACCCGCCGATGAGGGCTGCCCCGCCTAGACTGGAAGCTCGCGTCCTGGAACTGCCGACGGCCCTCGCTGGGGTGGAGAACCTCGTCGCCGTCTGGGGCGGGGCCGGGCCATTCTGTTTCAAGTTGGCCGACCCCAAGGAGTTCCACCGCGCCCAGCTCTGGCTGGAAGGGGTCCGCATCCCGGCGACGTACTCGTACACGGTGGAGGTGTTCATTCATCAATCCGAAAAGAAATACCGTCGGAGCGACTTGGCCGGGGCGTTCTGTGTTTGGCAGGGGCATTGGACAGTCGACGGGAAGCCCCACGAGCACACCGGGAACGTCTTCCTTGATGTGACCGACCGGTTGCGAAAGGAAGGCGTCGCCAAGGGGGAGTACGTGGTCACCCTCGTCCCGAGCAAGGTCGTCCCGAAGGCGCGGCTGAAGGCGGTCGCGCCGACAATGCGCCCGGAGGTCGAAGAGATCCAATTCCGGGCCGTCTACGTGACCCTTGACGGCGCGCCCCCACCCCACACCAATCTCAAAGCGGGAGGCAAGCATGGCCACTAGACCGGTTCGGTTTGAGTTGCACATTCGGCCGCTGATTCGCGTGATCGACCGAGAGGGTATGGCCTGGGCGTTTGACCTGTGGGACTATGACGATGTGAAAGCGCACGCCGACCAGATCCTGCACCGTACTGCCGTCGATATGCCACCGACTGCGTACGGCGGGCCATGGCCGGCCGAGTGGGTCGCCCTCTTCCAGCGGTGGAAGGATGAGGGGTTCCTCCGGCTCGACCTCGGTACCGTCGACCCGACGGGGTACCGAGCGACTCGGGCCGGTGACACGGTCACGTTGACCGGGCGGGGCACTGCGCCGACGCCGGGATACCGCGCCTGGTTGGATGCTGTTACCCCGGAGGGAGGGTTGCGCGAATTCGTCCTTTACTGGGAGCCACCGGTCCCGGCCGTCCCGGCGGCTCCCACATTGTTCCGCGTCCGGATCACATTCCAGGCCGCCATTTCAGTCGCGACCGTGACTGTAATCGATTCCACAGGCGGACATGTGGTGCCGATCGTGGCCGCTTCGCCACCTGTGACCGCCGCGCCGGAGCACGTTGGCGCGATCGAGTCCGCCCTCGCCGGACTCGGAGCGTGCCACGTCGGTACGACACCGACAGTTTGTGGGACCGTCCGGCGTTTTCGGATCGGGCCGGCCGACGTGGACGTGTTCAGCGACGCCTGCGGGGTGGACGTGGATGCGCCTCCGGATGTCCTGGACCGAATCCGCGCCACAGTCGGCTCAGGCGCGAAGCCGAAGCTTTGAGCCACAAACAATCTAACCTGCGGAAGTCCACGCTGTGCGCTTCCCGTTCCAGACGAGGTAGATATTGCTTGCTATGATCTGAGGCAGCGCTATGCTCTTCCTCGAAGGAAAGGAAGGGGATATGTCAGCCGACCCATTGCACGACCATGCAATGGCATGCGCAACGATGATCGTGGACAAGCTCGCGTTCTCGGGCGAAGAGTCCCGGAAAAACTGCCACAAGATCGCCTATCAGGCGTCGTATGCCGCGCTGGAGTCGCTTCAGGCCGAGTTGCTCGGTAGGGCATGGAACGCGCGCTGCCCGTCCCGGAACTAACGTTCCGGCATCTGGGCCGAGGTGACAATGACCGGCTCATCTACCTGAGTTTCGGGAAGCTCATGCCGGCGCCGGATTCGTGCGATCACCGATGCCTCGGCCGCCAATCGCCGGGCAGTGGTCCGCTGCGGGGCTGCTTCTATGGTGCGCGAGGCTTTGATCCCCTTGATTCGCTCGGCCAACTCGGCAATGCCCAGGCCGTTATCTTCCTCAGCCTGCTGAGCGGAGGATGAAAGCCTGCACTTCAGCTGGTCGCGAAGCGTCGTCAGCTCATCGAGATAGGCGGCGTGCGCGAAAGGCTGGCCGAGATGGCCCTGATAATCGCGAAGCTGCCCCTCGGCGATGGCAAGTTCCTGGCGGATACGGTCACATTCGGCATCGTAGCTTCGGGCAAGCCGTTCAAGGGCGTTCAGCACCGCCCTCGGCCCCTGATGCTCCCGAGAAAGCGTGGAAGTGCGGCAGGTTTCGCCTTCGAGGAAGACGTCCGGCGCGAACATGGGATGCAGGACGAGCCCGAAGCGCAAACCGTGATAAGTCCCGATTGGCACGCGCTTCGTCTCCCGCGAAGACTCGGGGATCGAATTGAGCTTGCGGCCAAGCACAGCCTGCAAGTCATCGGGCGCGGGCTCGGCGTTGCCGATGGCAATGCCGTTTTCTCTCTTCACCACGGCGCCGTCGGCTGACAGGGCGTCACGACGTTGCGCAAGCGTCCGGATCGTTTCGGGCAGGTCGCGGACTCGGCGCCGGGCCAGGTACTGTTCATCGGTGTGGTTTTTCTTGAGAAGCGAGAGGCGCTGCAATTCGGCGTCCGCCTCGGCCAGGGTCAGCACCGCCGGATTGCCGGAAGCGATGGCCTTGACCTCGGCATAGCTCAATTCCTGGCCGCCGATGTCCTCGGCGCGGCGCAGGCCGGACTCGCCGGTCATCACCTGGTTGATGAAGCGGGCCTTGGTCTCCAATGCTTGCCACATATATGCATCAAAGCTCCCCTCAGTGACGTAGCGGTAGATCGCCACGCTCTTGTTCTCGTTGCCCTGGCGGAGAATGCGGCCCTCCCGCTGTTCCACCTCGGCGGGCTTCCAGGGGGCGTCCAGGTGATGCAGGGCGACAAGTCGCTTTTGGACGTTCGTGCCGGTCCCCATCTTCTGGGTCGAGCCGATCAGGATGCGGACGCTTCCTTGCCGGACCTTCTCGAACAGGGCCTGCTTCTTGGCGTCGGAATCGGCGTCGCCGACGGTGGCGATCTGCTGGCGGGGGATGCCGGCAGCGACCAGTTTTTCAACGATCTGGTCATAGGCGGAGAACCCCCATGGCGTGGGGTTGACGCCCATGTCGCAGAAGACGAGTTGGGCGCCACGCGTGGTTGCCGTGCGTTGCCATATCGACGCAACGTTCTCCACCAGGGCGTTGATCTTCGATTCGGGGAAATCTGGCGCCGTGGGCGACAGCATCCGGGCATCGAGGGCGAGTTTGCGGCCGTCCGTGGTGATTGCCAGGGCGTTGTCTTCCCGCGGGTCAACCTTCGACGAGCGGATACGGTCATACCGCTCCACCAGCTTCAGTTGCAGCTCGTGCTGCTCGGGTGACATCGGGCAGGCAATGACGCGGGCCTTGCCGTCTTCCAGCTCGGGCCGGGGAAGGTTGAGCATCTCGGCGGTTTGAACGTCGGTGAAAGCGCGGAAAAGCTGCTGAAGCTCCGGCAGATTCGTGAATCGGGCGAACCGGCTCCTTGGGCGGAGCGACTTGCCGTCCGGCGAGATTTCCATGGTGTCCACGACCTCGCCGAAGGTGGCGGCCCAGGCGTCAAAGTGATCAATGCCGCGTGCTTTGAGTCCCTCGGGATCGAGGAACCGCTGCATGGTGTACATCTCGACCATCGTGTTGCTGATCGGCGTGCCGGTGGCGAAGGTGACCCCGTGGCCGGGGTGCTGCTGGTGCAGGAAGCGAGCCTTCATGTAAAGGTCGAAAGCCCGTTCGGAGCCCCCTGTCTGGATGCCGGCCACACGCTCCATCTTGGTGGGCGTCTCCAGGTTCTTGTAATACTGCGCCTCGTCAATGAAGACGTGGTCGACGCCGAGCTCGTCAAAGACCAGGCCGTCGTCCTTCTTCTCTTCGGCAAGCAGGTCCTTGAGCCTTTCCTCGCGGGCTACTTTCTGCTTCTCCAAGTTCTTGATGATGTTGCGAACTTGCCCCTTGGCGGCGCTGTGCTCGCGGATCAGGGCGGCGTACTCGGCGATCTGCTCGCGGAGGAACTCCTCCTGGTATTTCTTGGACATCCCGATGCGCTCGAACGAGCTATGCGTCACGACGATGCCGTCCCATTCCTGGCTGGCGATCTTCGCGGTCAGCAGCTTGCGGCGGTCACGCGCGAGGTCTTCCTTGCCGGCGACGAGCAACTTCGCGTTGGGGTAGACCTGCATGAAGTCGCGGGCGAACTGTTCAAGCAGATGGTTGGGGACCACATACATCGGCTTCTTGATAAGCCCGGCCTGCTTCATCTTCATGCCGGTCGCGGCCATGCAGGCAGTCTTGCCGGCGCCGACGACATGGGCGAGGAGGGTGTTGCCGTTGCTCATGCCGCGCCAGACGGCCGCTTTCTGGTGCGGCCGGAGGCGGAATGCGTGGGACATGCCGGGAAACTCGAGGTGAGACCCGTCGAACGCGCGCAGCCGGATGTTGTTGAAGTTGTCGTTGTAGAGCCGCACGAGCCGTTCCGTGCGGTCGGGATCGGAGAAGATCCACGAGCGGAAGCGTTCCTTGATCTGCTTCTGCTTTTCCTTGGCGGCCAAGGTCTCTTCCTGGTTGACGACCCGCTGTTCGCTGTCACCGTAGCGGATGATGTCGTAGATCACGGGCGATTTCATGTTGAGGGCTTGTTCGAGCAATTGGATACCGTTGATTCGCGAGGTGCCGAATTCCGAAGTCACCGCGACAGACTGCTGGGCAGCGTAGGTCGGCTCAATGGACCAGACGGCATCCTTCTTGACGTGCCCGACCTGGATGTCGCCGGGACCGACCTTGAATAGCTGAGTGGCGAACGCCTGGATGTCGCGTTCCGGTATCCAAGGCGCGCCGAGCGACGCGTCGATGTCGCCGGGCAGCACGTCCTCCGGCTGGACGCCGCGAAGCGCCTCGGCGTTGCGGGCGTATTCAGGGCCTGCGCACTCCGCCTGGGCGAGCTTTGCCCTGACGTTGCCGGAGAGGTATTGGTCGGCGGTCTGCCACGCCTTCGTTTCCGGGTCTTGGAAAACCAAGTCGCCAAGCTCGGCGATGATGTCCCTCTCCGACTTGCCGTAAAGCTCGGCGATGAAGGGAAGATCGACGGCGCCGCGGCGGTCGAGCGAGACCAGCAAGCCTTCCTCGGCCGTGCGGACATGGGTGATCGGCTGATGCCGACTGACCACGTCCTTCTGCATGATCGCGGCTTTGGTCGCTTTGCCGGTCACCTCGTCGTAGTCCTCCAGCGAAAGGACCAGCATCGCGTCCGGATCCTCGCGAAACTTCACGATGTTGTTCATGCGGCGGATGACCGTGCCATCCTTCGTCTCCGAGAAGGTTGTCTTGTTGATGGGACCATAGGCGGCATAGAAGCGGTCGTAGGCGAGGTTCAATTCGCGTCTCGCATCCTCACGGGCCTGCTCGGGCCACCCTTCGTTCTGACTTTGAAGGACGCGGCGGGCGAGGTCCCGGAGGCGGATAAGAGAGCCCATGCGCCTGCCGAACAGGGCGCCGCCGGCCCACAGCTGCGAACCGCCGTAGATCACGGGCTCGGCCTGGCCGCCGACGATCTGCCGAATCGTGCTGTCCTCGGAGATGAAAAAGCTGCCTTCGGAAAGATGAGGGACGGGCGCCGGAAGGCTGATCCTGGTGACCGGCCGAACTTCCTCAACCACACGCTGGGTTGCGGTGAACCTGGGCAAGTGACCGATTGCGGTCTGAAGCCGCTTGGCGAGGTCGCCGTGGCTGACGACGCTGAAACCTTCGTTGCCGTACAGAGTGTTTTTGCGGCTACAGTCGCCGAGGACCATTTCCGGGTGATTGAGGAAGTAGCGGTTTACCGCTACCTCCGCGCCTTCGACGGAGAGGGGGCCGACGGAAAGCCAATCAGGATCGATGTGAGTCGGAAGCTCGTCAAGCGAGCGTTTCCGCATCAAGATAATGTCCGTTACCACGCTGGTCCCCTCGCGCTTGAACGCATCGGAGGGAAGGCGAATGGCGCCGAGGAAGTCCGCCTTGGCGGCTAGGTATTCGCGGACGGACGCATTCTGCCGATCGAGCGTGAAGCGGCTGCTGACGATGGCGAGGACTCCGCCCGGCCTAAGGGCGTCAACCGACTTGGCGATGAAGAAGTCGTGCAGGCTCATGCGTTGGCCTGCGTAATCGAGCTTCACGTCGGCGAAGGGGACATTGCCGATGACGGCGTCTAATGCCGGGAGCTTGGTGTCGCGGAAGTTCTCGATCCTGATGTCCGCCTCGGGATGGAGGGCCTTGGCGATCCGCCCGGAAATGGAATCCAACTCGACGCCGATGAAGCGATACTCAGGCCGGATGAAATTGCCGCTGCCGCAGCCGGGCTCCAGGATGGTGGCGCCGGGGGCCACGCCGAGGCGAGCAATCGCCCCGGTGCATGGCGTCAATCACCGTCGGCGAGGTGAACGCGGGTGAACGTCGACGTGCGTTTGGCGGCTTTCGTACTCCGCGTCGCTGAGCATCGTCCGCAGGTCGATGGCGAGACTTCTGCCACAGGTCGTCCTTGAACTTCGCCCGTAGCCGGGTTGCGGAAGATGGAAAGGGCGATCCGGAACCCGACCCGCGAACTTCTCGGAGCATCACGCTGCTGCGGCGTCGGCGAGCCCTGGGAACGTTCGGCCTGTTTGCCGGAGACCTGGACGATGCGGTCAGTACGTCGCGCAGCACCCCGGCTCTCTCGCCGGCGACGATCAGCGAGCAGGTGGTCGGCGCCGATGCGGGTAACGGCGGGTCAAATGCGAGTTGTTGCGCAGCTTCTCCTCCTTCGTTCTCCGGCCCCGGTGGGGCCGAAGGCACGAGGAGAAAGCGGCAACACCGGAAGCGTCAGCGTCCGGGCAAGCTAACCGTGGATCGAGGGGGTCCCCTGTTCCTGCTTGCGGGGGTCCGGCCCGCCGGCTACCGTGCGCTTTCGAAACGCGGGGCCAGGAGAGGTAGAGGTGAAAAACCCTGCCGCGTTCTTACGCGGGAGACGCGGGAAATGAAGCCGTGCCATTGAGGAAGAAAGGCGGTCGTCGCGCAGCGATTCGTCCGGCAAAAGATTCTCCAGGTCCTTGATTGCCAGCTCCAGCGATTCGGTCTCGATCATGCTCTGACTGGCTATCGGATCTGCCTTCGCCAAACTCTGCTGCCAGAACCGATGGCGCTCCCGCAGCGCTTTCGCGCAGAGCGTGATTGTCTGAAGCAGGAGACGTTTCTCCCGCAGCCGCGCGTGAATCTTCGGGCGGATCTCCAGCAATTCCATGGCTATCGTCTTGTATCGCATCCTCGGCTCCCCCTGCGAATGTGAAATCAAGAAGCGGCTGTCGCCAACGGGGCGGTCTGGTTGCCATTCATGGGGCTAGCGCTGGCGTTCTTCGGAAAGCGAGTATTGTGTCGCCGGTAAGCCGTTCCGCTCCCTGATACGGTTCGCCAGCTTGGCATAGGCATCCTCGGCGGCTTTGTCGCTATCGCCGCGCGCGGTGCGATTCTCCTCGGTAGACTTGGCGAGCTGTCTAACCCAGGCGCGGCTCTCGGAACGCCACTTGTAGCCATGCTGCTTAAGAAACTCGACGTCATCGACACTGGGGCGCGGGTCTACATCGTCGCTCAATGCGACGAACTGGATGCGTTCCTGCTGAAAGCGTCGGTCGCGGGTTAGGGTGAGGCGCCGGCCGTCGCCTAGATCGGTGACGTGATGGGGAAGCAGTTCGACGAACTTGCGGCCTTCGCTTTCCCGCTCCTGGGGCGGGAACTGTTCGGTTGCCGTGGATGACCCGGCTGGCTCGTAAGCATCCCCTGGCGGGGTCTCGGCAGGCTGGCGGATTATCGCGTCGGTTGCCTCGCTCGTTTTCCCAGTCTGAGTATCGGTTGCTTTTCTTGTGCGTCTGGCCATAACACCTCCTTGCTGTGGTCGGCGAGGAGGAGGCTAGCGAAAGATCTATCGGCTGTCAAATTGCGTTATCCGTCGACAACTCGGGAACGTTAGCGAGAAGGACGTAGATGCCGTTATGTGATTTGCAGGCCTCAGCATCCTTTGGAATCTTGCCCTGCCTAACCCTTGCGCGAACATGACTTTTTTTCAGTCTTAGCGTGCATCTCTGGCCGAGGCGATCTTTGAAGCGGACATACCACCAGTCATTTACTTCCTCCGGCACCGTGGAATCATACTCTGGCATTTGGAGGCGGGACGATATGAAGCATGGCTCTTGATTGACGCAATCTAGGACAGCCTTGAGATTCAGGGAATGAACTTTCGCAAACTCTTCTCCATAGATCGCATCTTGCATACCCGCAGTCGTCTTGTATGCCGGACGACGGCCGAACTTCTTGCCATTCCATTCATAGCCAACGTTGTGGAGCATGCGGCGCAGCGTGGAATCTGCAATGTCGAGATTGAAACCTCGAAGGAGGACGTCAAGTAGTAGGCGAACGGTCCAATGTCCGTCATCATAGCCACACTGAGAGGGAGACGCTGAATCGAGGAGAAGCTTGATTGCAAGCGTGCTTGCTCGGGTGGCAACTGGATGGCGCCCGACGCGTTTCGATTCGACCACAAGAAAATGACGAGCATCAGCGCCCTGCCAACGTCGGTAAATGCACTTGGCATAATAGCGCCAGAAGTCAGCAGAGAGATTCAATTCTGAGTAGATGACGCCAAGCTTCGCTGCAATGATGACGGGATCCGCCTTGGGGTTGCCAAGCAGATCAGCCAACCATGTGAGTTCTGCAGGAGGCTCGCCGCGAGTTGCATCGTAGGCCGTGAATGTCAGCATTTCAGGCCATCCTGCCAATACCTTTCGCCGTGATTCGAAGTGCATTTTGAATACCCCTGTCTTTATCGACGCAAGAATAAGACACTCCTTTGGGGGATTTCGCATCACCGTTGCTTATTTTCAAGAGGGTCTGCAAAACGCCATCGCGAGTTTCACAACGGACAGAACTCCTTGCCAAACAAGACGATACTGCAAACGCACTTTTTTGACTAGGGAGAGGTGGCACAAGCGCTGCAAAGACACGCTGTCCCATCAGAAAAGGACGTTCTGTCGAGATAGAGCTTCGTCGCGGGCGTGAAAAAGGAGAAGCGCCCCGGCACCACCCCTGATTTGAGGGGCATTTCCCGCCTGAAGCGGCAAATCCCTCATACCGAAGCGGTTCCAAAAGGAAGGTCCGTAGGCCTTCCCGTGGGAACTGCGCGCCGTGAAGGAGACCTACTGATGTTGGAACCGAAACCATGCCCTTCACTCTTCCCGACGAACGGCAATGGCCACGCCCATTGCGAGGCCAGCCAGCTGCGAATTGTAGAGTCTGACGCCGGCCTCGTCCATGCAGCTCCGGGAAACCCTGAGATCAGCCCTGATGTCGTGACCGTGCTGATGGGCAGCATCGCCGCCATCGGGCAGCAGGTTCTCGGGATCGTTTATCCGCACCCGGATCGGCCAGGCGAATGGCTATGCCCTGACGGTAATCACCGCGCCGCCGCATGCAAGGCCCTGCGAATCCCCTTCAAGGCCGTCGCCGCCGATCATCCTCTGACGCGGGCAGAAGTCCGCCGCATCCGCGTGACGACGAACGCTATCCGGCGGCGCATGACGCCGGATCAGCTCGCCGACGAGTTGGAAGCCCACATGGCCGAGACGGGGGACGATCATCAAGGCCACGTAGCGGCCTATTTCGGCCTGTCGGAGGGCTACGTCTCCAAGCTTCTTTCCCCGGTAAAGAACCTCGACCCATCTCTCCATCACTTGCGCGGAAAGCCGGGAATCTGCCGTGATGTGTTGCGAATCATCGCGAGCATGCCCACGCCTGAGTTGCAAAAGGCTCTTGCCGAGAAGGTCACGAAGCTCGCCGAGACGACGGGCATGGCGAAGCGGGATGTGGTGGCCAAGCTCGCGGAGCAAATGAAGGGTGGCGGCAGGGGGGGCCGGAAGGCCAAGCCCATCAAGCTCGCTCTCGACGGCGTGGTGATCACCATCCTCAAGCACGACTTCGCGGTTCTCGACGTCGCGTTGATGCAAGCGAAGGCCATGAAGGCGAAGGCGGAAAAGAATGGCCTGCCGATCACGAGCTTGCCGGACCTCAAGGTGTGAGGGGGTGACCAATGCGGGATCGCGCGACAGAGGAAGCCGTCGTCATGGCGTTTCTGGCGTTCGGGGCGCTGGTTTACTTCCACCTCCGGCGCCAGAGGTGGAAGCCGTCGGGCTGGATCTATGGCACGGCTGTCTGGTCAAGCTTGTGCGACATGATCGCCGCCGGGATGACGGGCACGCGCGGGCTGCTGCTTGGGCGAAGCCTAGAGGATGGGCGGTTGCTGCGCATCCCCAACTACACCCACGTACTGGTGGTAGGCGGCACCGGAGTCGGCAAAGGGGTCAGCTTCGTTATCCCGCAACTGCTGGATCACCCCGGCCCCGTTATCTGCCTCGACGTGCAAGGGGACCTTTACGAAGCGGCAGCCGCCCGGCGCCGTGCAATAGGACAGCGTGTTATCCGACTGGCGCCGCTGGACGGTGGGATGGATACCTTCAACCCGCTTGACGGTATCAAGCCCGGCCCTTTGCTGATCGATCATGCAAAGCAACTTGCCGACGCAATGATCGTCCGCACGGGTCATGAACCGGACCCCCATTGGCTGGATCGTGCGGGCCAGGTTTTACACGCAGTCATGGTGTGGGTCCTGCTCACGCGGAAAGCGGAGGAGCGAAACCTCAACACGGTCCAGGACATCATCTGCGATCCCGACCTATTGCTCGCGGTTGGCAACGCTCTGGTCAGCATGGGTGGACTAGAATCGCGCCTGGGTCACCAGATCAAAACGCTCTTTAGCGTCGTGAGGGAGTAACCGAGATGAATCAGCGGCGAGAAGAACTAACCAAAGAAGGCACTGGCGTTATCAGTACCCTCGGGCGCTCGATAGGCTGGTGCAATTCGGAGCCCGTCTACCGCTTCCTAGCGTCCAGCAGCTTCAACCCGGAAACCGACATCCGCAATAGCACGATTTTCTTCGGCGTGCCCGGCGACATGAAGGAATCGCACAAGCCGATGCTCCGCACGATTCTGTCGTCGCTACTAGCCACCATCATGCGGCATGGTGATGAAACCAAGCAACAAGTGCTGATCCTCGCCGACGAGGCGTCGGTATTCAATCAGTTGCCGATTCTGGAGGAAGTCAGCGTGCGCGGCCGCGCAAGTGGTTGCCGCTACGCAGGGGTCTATCAATCGGATGCCCAGGTCAAAGCGTTTTCCCCATCGCAACCCACACTGCTTTATGACAATTGCAACGTACAGCTCTACTTTCGGCCGAGCGGTTATGAGACAGCAAAGCACATCTCTCAAATGCTCGGCAGCGCAAGTGTTCCCTTATTGACGGCGAATCGGGGAGAATCTCGGTCCTTTGGGGGAATGGGGTGTCATAAGAGCGAAGGCAATCAGAGTTGGGGAGAGACTTTCGCAGAGCATGAACGCCCTTTGCTCCGGCCGGAAGAAGTTCTTGCGATGGATAGTGAGACTCTTGTCGCCTTCCTGCCAGATACTCCGCCGTGCCTGGTCAAACGCATCAAGTACTACAACGACCCCATGTTCAACAACGGCGCCGAGCCGTTCCGTTTGCCGTGGGGCCTAGTGCGGAAACCTGCGGAATGGTTCTGGGGCCTCATCTTATTGGCCATGTTGTTCGTGGCCTGGGGCATCGGACTCATCAAGTGAAAGGAGGACTCCAATGGCGAAAGAGCAGAGACAGGAGGAGCAACAACGGAGGGAACCGCTGATTGTCAAGGCGGTCAAGACGCTGGCGAAGGATGCCACGCTCGGCGGTGCAGCGCGTCAGGGCTTGAAGGATGTGCAAGACGTGATGCTTCAGGCGTTCCCCGATTCTCACAAGTCGCGCGACGAACCGGGCACCATCGCCAATCCTACTTCGGCTATCGTCACTTCCCAAATCCTTGGGCGCGATCCGAACCGCATGACTATGGCCGAGTTCAACGATTTCGCCCGCGAGCAAAACAAGGAGCCGAGCAAGGAGCGAGGCAGGGAAGGCAGGGAAGGCAAAGGTCGTGATCGTGGAATCGAAATGTGAGGAGGTGCCTGATGAAGCGGGTCTTTGTTTTTCTGGTCCTCGTGCTGTCGCCGCCCAGGCTCGCGGCTCAATGGATGCCGGCGCCGGTATACCCGTCGGGTGCCGGATCGTATGGTCCATGCCTTCCGCCCCGGGCTATGGACGAGTTTCGAGCGAAGCGAGGGGCGCGCGAAAGGATGGTGGCCGCGTTGGGGCTGCAAGCTCGCCGCCTGGTCGAGGCGCATGACGAGGCCGTTGCTGCATTGTCATGCTGCTCGCGGCCGGTCGGCCTGAGGTTCTGTGAGAGCTACAACGCCGGCGTCTTCAACAAATGCGCCAACATGCCCGAGCTTCTTCGGGTGATTGCGATGCCGGGGCATGGCGACGATGTGGCGATCTTTGCCATGTCGCACGCGAACGAACTGAACGATTTCGACATGTGCAGCGCATACCTGGTGTCGCCCTTGGACTATGCCATGCGGCTTAAGACACTTGAGCAAGGAGCCACCGAGATGCGCGCGGTGAGCTTCGCCTCCATGCCGAAACCGACCGCCAACAAGGGCTTCTTCAACATCGACGGAATCGATAACCGGCTTGGCATCGGGCTTGGGATCGGCGCCGTTATTCTCTGCTTCCTGGCATGGAAGCGCCGATGGTTTCTACCAGGAGGAAACGGACCATGAGACTCCCGAGGTATACCTGAGCGGCAGGCCACTGGCGGTGAAGATACCCGACATGCAGCTCCATCGCTGGGGCCGCTTTGGAAAAGCCGAGTATTACGGCATTCGGATGGTCATCCCGTCACGGTGGCCGACGCGGGAAGATTGTGAGAGCCGGTTTACTCGGGCATACGAAACAGAACATACCTGCGGTTACAACGTAGGACGGGTATGGCTTATCTTCGGGCATGCGGGGGCTTTGAAGGTAGCCATAACATCATGGGGTGCCCTGCGTCCCGACGAACGCCTAGGCGTGTGCGAGGCGATTAACCTTCTCATCGGTCATGCATACCCGGAAATCGACGACCGTTCTGGGAAGATCATGGATAACGGCACGCAACTCATTCTCCTTCACCCGGTTGTCCAAGATGGGAGGACGCATGCTCGCAGGTCTTAGTCTCGCTTTGATTCGGAACGGCAAGGCAATGTTTGACAGCGCGGTCAAGACTATCCAGACCGTCGCGAACGATCACAACATCCGCAAGCAGGTTGAGCATGCGCTGGTGCATGCGGCTCATCACGTCATCGAATGGTGCCGTGAGAAGCTGAATCACCGGAAGCATACGTAGGAGATCGAACAATGCGGCTTCGGTGGAACAACGAAACCTGGCCGCTTGTTGCTCTCGGAGGTCTCGGCGGACTGGCCCTTGGAATTCTGTTCCAGGGGTCAGCCGTCATCTTCCTCCTTGCAATAGGCGTGCTGGCAAATCTC
The DNA here is from genome assembly GCA_046350295.1 of Gemmataceae bacterium. Taxonomy (GTDB): domain Bacteria; phylum Planctomycetota; class Planctomycetia; order Gemmatales; family Gemmataceae; genus JAXMAR01. The sequence goes on along the minus strand of JAXMAR010000011.1, from coordinate 170,833 downwards.
GGTCTGACCGTGATGTGGAGGGCAAAGAAGATGACCAAGCTCAAGACGATAGATGACGCTGCTAGGGCTACCGCGCGCAGCGTTGTTAGGCTGTTTGAATACCTGCTCTATGAGCACGAAAAGCAGGCGGCTTTTCACGAAATATACATGCGCGTGCGTGTGGGAATGGAAGCCTTCGTGTTGGTAGATGCTGGCGAAAAAGTGCCACTGCCACGGCCTTCAAGGAACTGACTATGAACAGCCATTTGAAATACCGGCAAGAGGTGCGGCGCCTGGATGCGGCTTTCTCGGTGGAGGGAAGGGATGCCCTGGCAAGGATGACGCCGGGCGAGGTTGGCGCGCTCTACGCCGAGAAAATGATCGGCCTGAGCGACATGAGCAGGAGGGTACATCGTCATCCGCATGACGAGCTGGGCCAGCTACGGAAAGCAATGCTGGAAGCCGAGGTTCGGGAAATCAGCGGATACCTGGAAGACCAGGCGGCCAAGGAACGGGCGTTTCAGCAGTCGAGATTGAAGGGTAAAGACCTGGAGAGATGAGCGCCATGGACGACTGGTCTATCTTGCTCGACCTGGAGTGCGGAGCGGTCTGCGAGGTGCTACGTGGACAAGCTGCTGACGATAAAGCAGGCGGCAGAGTTGCTGGCAGTTTCACCGGGACTGGTTTACAGCCTGTGCGCCAAGGGGAAACTGCCGCACCTGAGGATCGGCGTGGGCCGCGGCTGCATTCGGTTCGCCGCCGCCGATCTGGAGGCGTTCCTGGCCTCGCAGAAGCGGCAGCTGGTGCCGCCGGCGAGTAAGTCCACACCGCCCCGCAAAAAGATAAAGCTGGCTCACCTCTCCATGCCGTCCTGACTTTTCGTCCGGCGGCGCAGCACGCGGTCAAGGTGGCTGTCTGCCTGGTTCATGTGGCTATAGACGCGGGAAACCATCGTGGGATCGCGGTGGCCCATAAGCTCCGCCGTGGCCAGCGGATCGCCAGTGTTCTCCAGAAGGTCCTGACAAAAGCCGTGGCGAAGGTCGTAAGCGGCGTAGCGGACGCCTATGTGTTTCTTCAGGCGGCCGAAACGGCAACCGATCGCGTAGGGCGTCCAGGGGTTGCCGTCCTCGTTGCGGAAGACGGGGCCGTCCGGGCGCCCAGCCATTTGCTGGCGAAGAATCTCCTCGGCGCGCGGCGTCAACCGGATGATGCGGTGATACTTCTTTCCCTTCGCCTCGGCCGGCGCGAAGACAACGCGGTGGTTCTCAAGCTCGATGTGGCGAGGCTCGATGCAGCGGCTCTCCTGCGGCCTGCATCCGGTCTCCCAGCTGAACTCAAGCAGGATGCGGAAAGGATCGTCGGGCTTGTAGTGGTCCCTGATCTTTTCCCATTCGTGCGGCCGGACGAGCTTCTCACGCCGCTGTGGCTGCGGCTTCTTGATCCGCTTGACGGGCGAGGCGTCGATGTAGCCGAGCTCCTCGGCAAGGTTGAAGGCCCGCTGGACCGACATGATGGCGCCGCGGCGGTAAGCCGGACTCCAGTCCTCGCCGTGCGAATCGACCCATTCGATGACATGGAAGGGCCGGAGCGCCGAGGCGGGATGCCGAAGCAGTTCACCGCCGACGTGATTCATGAAGCCCTGGAGGTGGTCGTGATACCAGTCGTACGTGCGCGGCTCCCGATGTTTCTTGCACCAGGAAAGGAACTTGTCGAAGACCTCGGCGATGGTGAGGCCATCAACTTCCGGAGCGGAGGGCTCCTTCGGCGCCTTCGCCATGAGCTCGTGAAAAGCTTGCAGGATCGGCAGCGGAACGTTCCACTTTCCGCGCGCCTTCTTCGGAGAAGGACTATCGACGGGATGCTCGCCAAGGAAGTGACGCTGGCCGTCCTTGTTGACGTACCAGCCCTGGCGTTCTTCCCAGAACCAGGGAGACGCAGTGCGTGCCATGAGCAAACCCTCCGGCCGGAGCCTTGTTGAAGCACCACGGCAAGCCTTCGGGTTTGCTGCCCCCGGCTCGTTGCAGCGAGTTCGGGGGCTTTTCCATTCTGTACCGCGATTCTGTACCGGACAAGTCCTGCCAGAATCTTTTTGTCGTAAGTCCTGTCGTATCAATTGAAGGCGGAGGGACTCGAACCCTCGACCTACGGATTAAAAGTCCGTTGCTCTACCGGCTGAGCTACGCCTTCTCACTGCCTCGCCAAGGATTTCTCGGCTTCTCCTCGCGATCCGCTGTCTTCCTTGGACACTCGGCTTACACACGTCAGGGTGCTGTCTGGTGGAAAAAGGTGTCCGGACACCTGAGGCAGGCCTAAACCGTCTGAGCCGCGCGTTCAAGGTCACGTGATCGTTTGCTCCATTCTACTGACATCTCGGACACCCGAACAGTTGAGAAGCCCGCCAAGCCTTCCCCGCTCCTTCCGCCTGATGACACGCCGCCGCGAGACCAAGGCTTTTTTTCCGTGTCTTCCGTTCTTTCCGTGGTAGAAAGGGAGACGTCGCCTGCCACGTCCGCCGTGCCGGATTATCGATCGGAGAAGTCGCGATGAAGAATTTGATGATGGCGGCCATTGTGCCACTGGCGTTTGCGGGGGCGCTTGGCGCCGAGGAGCGGCCGGCCGTGACAACGCCGCGAGCCACTTCCGGCGATACGGTGATCGAGCCCGATTGGAAGCACAAGCTCACCATCACGGTCGGCCAGAAAGACGCGGACCTCGTCGGCTCGACCGACAAGGTCATCCAGGCCGGCGTCGACTATGTCGCTCGCCTCGGTGGCGGCACGGTCAAGATCATGCCCGGCACGTATCGTCTGCGTAACTCCATCTTTCTGCAATCGGGCGTCCGTCTGCTCGGCTCGGGCCCGGACACCGTTCTCTTCAAGGAGCCGTCCGCGACCACAAAGCTTGCCGTCGACAGCGACTGGTACGATCAGGAAATCACGCTCGAGAACCCCGAGGCGTTTCGAGTCGGGGACGGTATCACCCTCCGCGCCCGCGGCGACGGCAAGACCTATGACACCTACATCAAACGCACGCTCGTCGCCCGCAGCGGCGCCCGCTTCAAGCTCGATCGGCCGCTGCGCGAGAACTTCTGGCGGCTCGGCAAGGCCGTCGCCGTCTCCGTCTTCCCCCTCGTCACCGGAGAGAACATCGCCAACGCCGGCGTCGAGAACCTGACGCTCGACGGCAACCGCGACAAGAACGAGAACCTCAACGGCAACTACGGCGGCTGCCTCTTCTTCCAGGACTGCAACCGCCTCTCGTTCCGCCACGTCATCGCCCGCAACTACAACGGCGACGGCATCAGCTGGCAAATCTGCCACGACGTCCTCGTCGAGCACTGCACCGCCGAGAACAACGCCCAGCTCGGCTTGCATCCCGGCTCGGGCTCGCAACGCCCCATCATCCGCAACAACATCCTCAAGAACAACGACATCGGCATCTTCTTCTGCTGGGGCGTCAAGTACGGCCTCGCCGAGAAGAACCACATCGAGGGCAACCGGCTCGGCATCTCCATCGGCCATCGCGACACCGACAACCTCATCACGCTCAATGAGATTTGCAAGTCCAAGGAGGCCGGCGTCCTGTTTCGCCCGGAGCGCGGCAAGGATTTCTGCGGCCACCGCAACCGCTTGATCAAGAATCGCCTGATCGACAACGGAGGGACGGCCGGCGCCGCGATCGACATCCAGGGAGGCACCGAGTCCATCACGATCGCCGACAACGAGTTTCGCGACTCGCGCGGCGCCGAGAATCGCGTCGCGGTCCGTATCGGCCGCGACACGCGCGACATCGGGCTGAAGAACAACACGTTCGCGGGCTTTGCCCGGGACACGGAAGAGGGAAAACGATGACTAATGAGTCCGAGTCGCGCCGTCCCCTATGTCCTGGAGCCGCTCAAGCAGACGATCGATTTCGGCCTCGGTGTTGTAGTGGAGGAAGCCGATCCGCAGCATGCCCGCCGGCGCGAGGCCCAGCGCCTCGATGAGAGCCGGCGCATAAAAGTGCCCATCCCACACGAAGATACCTTGCTCTCCGAGGGCGGCGGCGATTTCGGATGCCGACCTGGTCCGGTGCGTCACGCCAAACGTGGGCGTCCGGTCGGCAATGCGGGCTGAATCGGTGATCCCCCACACCCGCCAAGCCGGCAGCCGCGCGATCCCGGCCAGGAACTTCGCCGTCAAGTTCACTTCATGATTTCGGATCGCTTGGTAGGCGGCAAGGAGGGCGCTTCGTCGATCGGTCCCGGCGCCGAGGGCGGCAAGGTAGTCCACGGCTGCGCGCGTGCCCGCCATCGCCTCGAAGTTCGGCGTCCCTGTCATCCAGCGCCCGGGCGCCGACTCCGGGGCCGGTCGGACCTTGTCCACGGGGAGCCGTTCCAAATGCTCGCGCCGGCCCCATAGAACTCCCAAGTGCGGACCAAAGAACTTGTAGCAGGAGCACGCCAGAAAGTCGGCGCCGAAGGCTGAAACGTCGACCGGAAGATGCGGAGCGGCGTGGACCGCGTCCACGAAGACGAGGGCTCCGACCTTCTTGGCGGCGGCGCTCACGATGGCGATCGGGTTCACCGTGCCGACTGCGTTCGACGCCATTCCGACCGCGACGAGCCGCGTCCGATCATTGAGCAGGGAGGGAAGTTGATCCAGACGCAGCGCGCAGTCTGTGGGATCGATGTCGAGAACTCGCACCGTCGCCCGTGCCGCCGCCGCCGCGCTGACCCAAGGCGTGACGTTCGCATCATGGTCCAACCGGGTGACCACCACCTCGTCGCCGGGGCGCCATGTCCGTGCCAGTGACCGGCTCAGGGCGAACGTCAAGGTGGTCATGTTCGCCCCGAAGACGATCTCGTCCGAATCCGCGGCGCCGAGCAAGTCGGCGACCGCTCGCCGCGCCGCGGCAGCTTCCAGCCCCACCTCTCGGCTGGTCGCAAACCGTCCGCCGTCATTGGCGTTTCGGTGAGCGAGGCAGTCGGCCACGGCGTCAATGACGGTCCGTGGAACCTGGCTGCCGCCCGGACCGTCCAGGAACATTGCGGGCCGGCCGTTGACCTGTCGGGCCAGCCCGGGGAATTGTCTCCGGCACGCCTCCACGTCGAGCCATCGCTTCATGGCGCTCTCCTCTGTGCCGCGACCCTTGCCCGTCACTTCTCCAGCCTCTCATGCTCCGTGCTGACCACGGCGCCGGACTCATCCTTGTCGAGCCATTCGACGCGCGGCGTTTGCGAAGCGAGTCGAGATTTCATGGCCCTGACTGAGCGCACGCGGCGCCGATCAACAGAAATGGCGCCGTCCAAACGAGCAAACAACATGGGCGCTCCAACGCAGCGCACGTTGTTCCTGGCCGCATTGTACAGACCCGTGCCCGTCGTGATGCGGTTCGCTTTGATTGGCGCAAGAGCGTTCGAGGCCTCCGCGGCGACAACCAAGACATTGGTCCACTTGGCGCAACGTCCGAACGGCGCGGGGCAGCGGCTCGGGGCGCGAAGGGAAACGGCCGCTCCCGAGAGCGAGCGGTCACGGCCGCAGCTGGCTGAGTTCCTCCGTGCCAAGCTGGTCGGCGAACTCGCAGCCGTGGATCCAGCCGCGGCCGGGGGCTTCGACGCAGTGGATGACGCGGATGAGAAGAAGGCGGGCGGGTAGGCTCGAACGGGCGGGCAACTCGAGGCGGAGAACGGTTCCCGGGGAAAACTCGCAGGGAAGCGACATACCGACGCCGCCCGCGGAAATGTCGAGGATATAGGCCTTGCGGCGCTCGCCGGGAACGGTCTCGCAGGTGTAGCAGACGGTCTCGACGTTGCAGGGGAAGCGGACCCAGCGGCGACTCTCGGCCATAACCGGCCTGAGACGCTGGGCGTCGAAAAAGCGGAGCTCGGCGTCGTCCAACTCGCTGACGAAGGCGCAGCCGATGATCCAGACGCCGTCGCTTGTACGAAGATTGTGGACGACACGGCCGCGAACGGCGCCGACCCAGTTGCCGCGGTTGTTGATCAAGTCGATATCGAGAAGGACGCCGGGCTCGATGGGCTCGGGCAGGACAAGGCCAATTCCCAGGGTGGAGACGTCGCGGACACGGCCGGTCAGGTTCGGAGCGGCATTATCGCCGACGGGCCGGCACGAGACGGCGGCGTCGACGAAGTGGCGCGGGTCGCCGCGGCGCTCGGCGTTGGCGCAGCGCGGCTCAGGAGCGGAGATGAGGGTAGTCTGCATCACGACGAACGGCCTCCGGTCCGAGGGACGGCTCGGTCGTAGTTTTCGGGACGGGGGCACTGAGGAACGGTCCAGATCCTCGTGGTTGGGGAGTCAACGGGCCAGGACGGTGGTCAACTCCTCTTGCGCGAGCGGGTGGTCGAACTCGCAGCCGATCAGGTAGCGGCCGTTCTCGCCCGGCGTGGCGTGGACGACGCGGGCGAGATGCTCAACCGGGACATCGAGGCCGAGGAGGTCGACGAACAAGAGTGCGCCGAGCGTGAGGGGGCGATCCTGGAGTAGACCGACACCGGAGGTGGAGAGGTCATGGACCTCCGCAAAGAAGGTGCGGTAGCTCTCAACAAGGAAAACGCGCCGCGATGGCTGTCTGTCGCAGCGGTAACGGACATGAGCCCGGCGCGACAGCGTTCTCAGAGCTTCCTTGGGCGACCCCGCGTTCGACACGTGTTGTCTCGTTTCTGGGAGGGGATGGCACGCAAGCATAGATTAATGACGGCCGGGTGTCAAATGGCCGGCGCCTTGTCCTGGGCGGCACGGACGGGTAAGCTCAGCAGGATGAATGCGCGTGCGTTGTCCGTCTTTGTGCTGTTCACTCCCCTCTTTGCCCCGGCCCAGGAGCTTTCCTGGCCGCAGTTTCGAGGCGCGGATTGCGGCGGCGTGTGCCGGGAAGCCAAAGCCCTGCCGGTGTCCTTTGGCCCGGCGAAGGGGTACGCCTGGAAGACGTCTCTGCCTTCCGGCATCTCCTCGCCTTGCATCTGGGGCAAACGCATCTTCCTGACCGGTTACGACGCAAAGGCCAAGAAGCTGGAGACGCTCTGCCTCGATCGCGCCACGGGCGCCGTCCTGTGGCGCACGCCGGCGCCCGCCGACAAGATCGAAGCGGTTTACAAGATCAATAGCCCGGCCGCCGCCACGCCCTGCACGGACGGCAAACGGGTTTATGTCTCGTTCGGGTCGTTTGGGCTGCTGTGTTACGACCTGGAGGGCAAGGAACTGTGGCGGCTGCCGTTGCCGCGCCCGCCGGCGCGGTTCGGTACGGCGACTTCGCCCGTCGTTCATGACGACCTGGTGCTGCTCAACAGTCAGGGGAAGGACCTGCACCTGATCGCGGTGAAGGCGGCTTCGGGCGAGATCGCGTGGGAGGCGAAGGGGACGCCGTTTCCTTCGGACCATCCCGTGCCGCTGGTGTGGAAGCACGATGGGGTGAGCGAGGTCGTGATTTCGGGGCGGACCGGCGCGATCGCGCATGACTTGAGGGATGGGTCGAAGCGGTGGTGGATTCCGGGTCTGTCGCAGGAGGCCTGTTCGTCGCCGATCCTGGGAGAGAGGTTGCTCTACATCGCGAGCCACATGCCGGGGGGCGACCCGGAGCTGCGGATGACGCTGCCCACCTGGGCGGAGATGCTCGCCTACGACAAGAACAAGGACGGCAAGATCTCGCGCGGCGAGTTGCCGAAGGGCCCGGTAATCTTCAATCGCGGCGGCAAGGACGGCGAAGGGGAGATTCACCTCGGCTACATGTTCGGGCTCTACGATCGGAACGGCGACGGCTTTATCGATCAAGCGGAGTGGGAAGCGACATTGAAGAGGCCGTTCAACAACTCGCTGCTGGCGATCCGCCCCGGTGGCTTGAAGGACATCAGCGCGACGCACGTCGTCTGGCAAGCGAAACGCGGCGTGCCCGAAGTGCCGTCGCCGCTCCTGTACCAGGGATACATCTACATGATCCGCAACGGCGGCGTGCTGACCTGCGTGGACGCGAAGAGCGGCAAGGAGGCGTACGCGTCACAGCGTCTGCCGGCGGCCGGGATCTACTACGCGTCGCCGGTGGCGGGGGACGGGAAAATCTACCTGGCGTCCGATTCGGGAGTGGTGACGGTGGTGAAGGCGGGGCCGAAGTACGAGGTGCTGGCGGAGAACGATCTCGGAGAAGTGATCCGGGCGACGCCGGCGCTGGTGGACGGGAGAATCTATCTACGGACGGCGGGACATCTGTACGCGTTCGGGGAATAACGCGTGGGTCCAACTCTTATTCCTAATCCTAATCTTAATCATAATCATAATCATAATCATAATCATAATCATAATCATAATCTAGCTCTTGACTATATCCCCACGCCCATCGCGCAAATAGGATCAAGATTAGGATTAGGATTAAGATTAGGAGTTGGATTCGGATTAAGATCGCTCGTAGGAAAGGGGATAGAAATGCGCTGTGTCTTATTTGTGCTCACCACGTGTGCTTTGGCGCCTGCTTGTCATGCCCAGGACAAGGCCATCGCGTTCTTCGGCGCGAAGGAGCCACCCATTGTCCTGCTTCACGATAAGCAGGCGAACCTCAAAGGATGGTCGTTCCGCGGCGGCGAGAAAGCTGCCGGGCGGAGCAAGTGGAGCCTGGTCGGCGCGGTGAGCCTGGACGCGAAGAATCCCGGCCGGCTCGTCGGCAAGGAAGGCAGCGGCGTTCTCCTCAACGGCGACGACGGCCGTGGCGTCGATCTCCTGAGCGAGGCGCAGCACGGCGATTGCAAGCTGCACATCGAGTTCAACGTGGCCAAGGGAAGCAACTCGGGCGTCTATTTCCAGGGGCAATACGAGGTGCAGATCCTCGACAGCTACGGCAAGAAGGACAAGGACCTCAAGTACGGCGATTGCGGCGGCATCTACGACCATGCTCCGCCCAGGGAAAACGCCAGCAAGGCGCCGGGCGAGTGGCAGGTGTTCGAGGTCACGTTCCAGGCGCCCCGCTTCGACGCGAAGGGGAAGAAGACGGCGAACGCGAAGTTCTTGAAAGTGGTCCACAACGGCGTCGTCATTCACGAAAACGTCGAGGTGAAGGGACCGACCACCGCGGCGCTGGGCGGAGCCGAGCGGCCGATGGGGCCCCTGATGCTGCAAGGAGACCATGGGCCGGTGGCGTTTCGGAATATCTGGCTTGCGCCGCTCGGGACGAAGTGAGACGCGGCGGGTGGCACGGGTGGCATGCTTTTGCGGGTCCTGGCAAGGGTCGTCGCGATATCAGCCGACACCGCAAAAGCATGCTTGGCGCGACTTTTGTCGGTGGCGCTGTGCCGGGCATTTCTGGGCAGAATCTCTATTGTCTGGCGGATGACGTAGAGCATGCTTTTGCGGTGGTGGCCGACATTTCGAAGGCCCCTGGCAGGATCCGCAAAAGCATGCCACCCAACTACGCGCCACCCGATTTCAACGCAGCTTCCGCACCGTCAACTCGAACGCCCCCACCCGCGCGTCGAACTGGCTCGCGATCACCCGGTAGACGCCGTCCGTCTTCGGCTCGAAGACGAGGCGGGCGTTGAGCATGCCGCCCGAGTCGTCGTCGAACGCCAACTCCCGGCCGCGCTGGTCTTCGATGCGCAGGAACGAGTCGAACTGGATGCTCGACATGTCGAGCTGGTATTTCTTGCCGGCCTTGAGGTTCACCTCGAAGACCTTGCAGCGGAACTTGGTCGCCTTGCCGTTGATGACGTCGAGCGCGTCGAGGGCCGTGAGCTTGTCGGCGATCTTGAGGCCGTCCGCCCCGACGTCGCGCGGCGCCGCCTTGGGAGTTTCGCGAACCTGGAGCTCGAAGCGACCGGCTTTGCGGTCGAAACTGGTGGCGCAAACGCGGTAGATGCCGTCCTGAAACGGCGTGAACAAGAGGGTGGAGTGGCCGCCGCCGCCGACGTCCTCGTTCTTAAGGCTGATGTTCGCCATGTTCTCGATGCGGAGATAAGGGTCGAACTCCTTGCTTTTCATGTCGATGGCGTACGCCTTGCCCTTCTTGAGGATGACGTTGAAAGTCACCGACGGCGACATCATCACCGGATCGGGGGCGTCGGTCGCGAAGAGGGTTTCGTTGAGCGTGAGGCCGCGCGGCCCGAGTTCGCGGCCGGTGTCCTCGCGGATGCGGACGGTGAACGGGCCCATGCCTTTAAGGGCCGAGGCCGTGATCTTGTACTCCCCCTCCGTGGCGGGGTTGAGAACGATGAGCGCGTCGAACAGACCGCCGGCGCCGTCGTCCTCGGCGACGGTCTTGCCCTCGGCGTCCTCGATCTTGAGGCGTGGGTCCATGTCCTTGGGGTCGGCCCGCATCTCGACGACGTAGTGCTTGCCGGGCCGCATCTTGTGGGTGAAGACCTTGCTCGCCCCCTTCTTCGGCAGCTTGTCCGCATGGACGACCTGGGTGAAATCGACGATCGCGACACCGGCCGGGGAGAGGACGGTCTTGCCCGTGCCGTTGACGACGCTGGTCTGGTAGGCGATGAGCATCTTGCCGGCGAGCAGCGACTTGGCCGGCTTGATGGTCAAGGCGCCGACGCCCTTGCCCTTCTCGATCTTCAGCTCGCTTTCGCGCGAATCCTTGAGCACGGGGATGTTTCCGTCCTTGTCGGGGCGGGGCAGGTCCTTGAGTTCGCCGGCGGGACGGAAGCGGATGGTCACTTTCTTGACCTTGTCGAGGGGATCGATCAGCCCCGCTTCGACGTTCACCTCGGCGTCCCCCTTGGCGACGCGCATCGTGTCGAAGAGGACGGTGGCGACGCGGCCTTGCAGCATGTCGTCGAGCGCTTTGAGGGGGATGGCGAAGCCGACCGTGCGCGTCTTGACGAGCTTGGAGACGGCGACGCCGATGAGGTTCCCCTTGTCGTCGACGACGGGACCGCCGGAGTTGCCCGGGTTGATCTCGGCGTCGATCTGCACGAAGTTGACCTGGCCGAGGCTGTCATAGCGCAGCGCGGAGACGACCCCCTTGGTGATGGTCACGCTCGGGTTGGTCTTGCCGAGGGCGAGGTCGGCGCCGAACGGGTAGCCGACGGCGAAGACGGGCATGGTCTCGCCGACTTCGATGGAGGGATCGAGCGGGATGGGACGTGGGATGTCCTTGAGGCCGGTGACCTTGAGGATGGCGAGGTCGCGGATGCGGTCGCGCGCGACGACGTCGGCGTTGACGGTGACCTCGAAGGGCGTGCCGCTGTTGAAGACGACCTTGGGCTTGCCGATCATGACCTCGTCCGGCAGCGGGGTGACGACGTGGCTATTGGTGGCGATAAAGACGGTGGTTTTGTCGACGCGGACGACGAAGCCCGAGCCCGTGACCGGGACGGTTTTCTTGGCGGGACCGGAAAGCTCGCACTTGATGTAGACGGAGGCGGCCTTGATCTCCTTGAGCGTCTTGGCCGGAATGCCGCCGGCGTTGAGCTGTGGAACGAGGAGGCAAAGAGCAAGTGCGGGAAGGATGGCGCGCATGGAGACGACTCCGGAAGATGCCGGTGGCTTCGGACGAAGGCGAGGATAATCCCGAACGGGGTGGGTTGCAACGGAAAAGAGACGCGGTGTCACTTGTCCTTTTTTTTCTGTTCTTCGAGCGTACTGCGGACGAGGGCGTCGCGGGCGTGGATGCGTTCCTCCGTGACCCAGACTTCCGTGCTTCGATTCCTCAGCTCAAACCACTTTGCCGCGTCCCAGCCCGCCGGGTTGTCCAGATCCTTCTGGATGGTCTCGCACAGGCCGGCCCAGGCGTCGAGGTTGGCGATGTGATCCTTGGCCGACGCCTGGATCTGCGGCTCGGCGGAGCGTGCGGCTTTCTCGAAACGGCCGCGCAGATGCTTGATCTCACCGAGAAGCGCCTTGAGTTGCTCGCGCGCCTCGGGAAGCTTGTCTTCAAACGCCTTGGGCCCGTCATTCAGCATTGGGACGACGATCTTGTTGTAGGCCGGGATGAGGTCGGGCTCGAGTTCCTCGCGATAGTGCTGATAAGTCCTTTGATAACGAGGGATGGAGAGGGTCTCGTCACCGCGCGGGAAATAAATGACGCCGAAGATGGCCGCCGGAATGAGGACAACAACGGGTAGGACGGCCCAACGCAGCGACCCGGAGCCAAAGCGGTTGATGTGGAGAGGGAAGGAAACCGCAGCGCCGGCCAAGGCGCCCCCCAGGTGGGCCGCCCAGCTCACCCCCGGCATGAAGCTGATGACGACCAGGAGGATCACGTTCGTGAGCAGGTTGGCCTGCCAGCGCGACACCAACTCCGACGGAAGATGATGCCGGCTCATGAAAAGCCATACGCCCATCGACAGGAGCAGGCCGCACAGGGCGCCCGAAGCGCCGATCGCGTTCTGATTCGCGAGATATGCGGCGAGGCCGCCGCCGAGAGCGCTGACGAAATAAAGGATGCAGTAGCGCCACGAGCCCCAGAGCGATTCGACGAGGGCCCCGATGTTGAAGAGGAAGTACATGTTGAGGCCGATGTGCAACAGGCCTCCGTGCAAAAAGGCGTGGCTAATCAATCGCCACCATGCGCCGGCCTCGACAAGCGGCGGAACCAGCGAGCCCATCTCGAGGTAAATGCGGCTAAGGGCAATCTGCTCGTTCAGGTCCGTGGGATGTCCGGTAAGGTAGGGGCCGGTGATATTGTGCTGGCCCGCGAAATAAAGTCCCACCAGAAAGACCGCGATGTTCAATCCCAGCAGCACGCGCGTCACGATCGGCGTCAGCGGGTTGATGAGGCAATCGCGGATCTTCTCCCCCCGCGCCCAGACCTTGTCATCCTGGCCCCGGCCGCCGCGCTCGTGCAGCGGCTTCGGCTTGGGCAGCGGCCGATCCAGGAGCAGCGGGTTCTCCATGACCTGCTGGCCTTCCGGCGTCAGCGCGTAGCCCTGGCCCATGCCCTGGACCCAGTCGGTGAAGCGGATGAGGCCGAGGTGGCGCAGATGGTCGAGGGCGGCGTCGAGCTCGGTGCGGTCGACGTTCTCGGCGATGGCGAACGGCTTGGGATAAAGCGGCTCGGGCGCCTGGGCCTTGCAGGCGTCCAGAACCTTGAGGAAGAGCGGGTTGATCGCGTCGGCCATTGGCTTTTTCGGTTGGCTGGGTTCGTGTTCCGGTTCATTATAGGGACAAGCGGGGCGCGGTCCGGCGGGGCCCGTTTCCACGCTTCCCTGTCAATGGAGCGCGCGTAGGTCAGCCTTTCCAGGCTGACTCTGGACGCGTCCCGTCAGGCTGGAAAGCCTGACCTGCGAGACGAAAATAGCGTATCAAATCGCTCGCCTGCTCGGAGTATTGATTGGTGGGGCGACAACCCACCTTGGAGGACAAGAAGCCGATGGCGACGGCCTGCGTGAGCGAGGTCATCCAGCAACTCCGGAAAACCGCCCTGGGGGACGGATCCGGGCGCACGGATGGCGAATTGTTGGAGGCGTTCGCCGGGCGGCGCGACGCCGGCGCGCTGGCGGCGCTGGTGCAACGGCATGGCGCGATGGTCTGGGGGGTATGTCAGCGCGTCTTGCGCTGTCATCACGACGTGGAAGACGCGTTTCAGGCCACGTTTCTGGTCTTTGTTCGCAAGGCGGCGACGATCCGGCACAAGGAGATGGTCGGCAACTGGCTTTATGGCGTGCGCATCAGACCGCGATCCGGGCCCGGGCGCTGGCGTCTCGACGAGGCGTCCGGGAAAGGCAGGTGCGCAGATGCTGGAGCCAGGCGTGGGTGGAGAGGAAACCTGGAATGACCTGCAGCCGCTCGTGGACGAGGAGCTGAGCCGGCTCCCGGACAAGTATCGAACGCTTGTGGTCCTGTGCGATCTGGAAGGCAGGACGCGCAAGGAAGCGGCCCGGCAGCTGGCCGCCCCGAAGGGACCGTGGCGGCCGGCTGGCGCGCGAGCGCGGACCATGCTCGCCAAGCGGTTGGCGGCGGGCGCGGGCCTGCCCTGTCGGGTGGGGCGGTGGCGACTCTCCCGGCTCGGGCCGCCGCGGCGAGCGCGCCGGGCGCAGGTGGTATCTTCAACGATCGCGGCCGCTACCCATTTTGCGGCCGGGCCCGCGGCGACGGGGATGATCTCTCCGGTGGTCGCCGCCCTGACGGAAGGAGTGTTGAAGGGTATGTTGCTCACCAAGCTCAAGCTGGCCGGCGCGGCATTTTTGGGCGCTGGTCTCGTCGCCGGCGGGACCGGCATGTTGATCGGGCAAGCGGAGCGGCGCCGGTACCGGCTGTGCTGCCCAAGAAGGACGTGGACAAAAGTGCCGGGGACTCCGGGCGTCAGCGAAAAAGACAGGGCAAGCGCCGCGGAAAAGAAGCCAGCGGACGACCCGGCCGAGGAGTTGCGCAAGGCGCAGGAAGAACTGCGCAAGGCACAGGAAGATCTCATGCGGGCGCAGCGGAAGGTCCACGAGGCGATGCGGAAAATGATCGAGAGCCGCATCCCGGGCGGCGGCCTCGGCGGTGGCTTTGGCGGCGCCTTTCCCGGCGGCGGCTTCGGCGGCGGAGGGTTCGGCGGCTTTGGGCCTGCCGCGGGCGCCCGTCTGGGCATCAGCGTGAGCAAGCCGGCGGCCGCCCTTGCCGAGCAACTGAATCTGCCCGAGGGTCAGGGCCTGGTGCTGGAGAGCGTGAGCGCGGGTTCCGCGGGGGCCAAGGCGGGGCTGAAGAAAAACGACATCCTGCTCGAGCTGGGGGGCAAGAAGATCACGAACGACGTGAGCGCGCTCGTCAAGGCTCTCGACGGCTTCAAGACCGGCGACAAGGTGGACGCGGTGATCCTGCGCATGGGGAAGAAGGAGACCGTCAAGGACCTGGTGATGCCCGAGGCGCCCAAGGGGGGCTTCGGCGGCTTCGGGTTCACGTTTCCCGAGTTGCCGCCGCCGGTCCGGGTCGTGCCGGAGGAGCGGAAGGAATAACGAGCCTGGGCGATTTGCTACGCCGGGAGGGCGATCTCCGGGAGGGCGAGGCTCCGGCCGAGCCGATTCCGGGGCCCGGCTCGGCAGGAGGCTCGCCCTCCCGTGCGGCATACAAAAGGGGACTGTCGCTTGACAGTCCCTTTTTTCGTGGCAAAGCTGAGTTCAAGTCTATTCTCCTGATGGGAGCGAGCCATGAGATGTTTGCTGGCGGCCGTGCTGGTGGTCTGTGGTTATCAGGGCGTGGCGGGCGCGGGCGAAGACGCACGCAACAAGGTCGCGAAGCACTGGGCCGAACTGTCCGCGGCGGAGGAGAGCCGTGCGGTGCGGGCGGCGCTGGCGCTGGCGGCGCAGCCGGACGAGACGTTGGCGTTCTTGAAAGACGAGCTGCGGCCGGTGAAGGACGATCCGGTGCGGGTGGCGGCGCTTCTGGCGGATCTGGCGAGCCCGAAGTTCGTGATGCGCGAGCGGGCCGGCGCCGAACTGGAATACTACGGCAAGTACATCAAGAGTCATGTGGAGAAGGCGCTGGCGGAAAAGCCGGCGCTGGAGGCGGCGAAGCGCTTGCAAGGGCTGCTGGACCGCATGCCGCAGCCGCCCCGGAAGGCCGCGGCGCCGCTGCCGCCGATCGTGGCGCCCGGCATGGGGGTTTCGGTGTCGATCATGGGCGGAACGATCCTCATCAACGGCAAGCGGCTGGAGGAATACGTCGTTGTCCCGCCGCCACCGCCGGGTCCGCCGCCAACGCCCAGCTCATGGGTTCGCGCGACGCGGGCGGTTGGCGTGCTCGAGCACATCGGCACGCCTGCGGCCCGGGCGCTGATCGAACGGCTGGCGAGCGGGGAGGCGGACGCGCTGCCGACGATCGAGGCGAAAGCGGCGCTGGGGCGAATGGCGAAGTGACAATGGCCTGTCATCAAGACCGAGCAGGCCGCCTCACGTGGCCCGGCAGGCGAGGCCGCCTGCCCCACGTTGGTAACCGCCGCCATCTGTCTCTAACCCGCCCAACGTTGGTCGAGATCGCGCATTTCCCGGTGTAGCGGCGCTGCGGGCGAAGGAACCGCGCGCGTCGACGCTTGCTCCTTTCTCCTTTGTTTTCGGATGTTGCGGAGGCGGCGTCGTCGGCTCCAGCATCGACGGCTTCGGAGGGATGGTCACGGTGAATGCGCCGGACGGACAGCCGCGGCTCTACATCGACGTGGCGCGCGACCGCAACGGCCGCGTGATAGCGCTCGACGGCTCCGGAGCGACACGGGCAACGCTGCCGTAGCCCGAGTATTGCCACGAGTAGGGTGCGTGCGTTTCACGCACCCTACTTTCATTACAAACGCTGGCCCAAACTCTCCAGCCGCTACCACCCGCACTCCTGTCGCGGCGTCCACCAGGCTCTCGCCCGACTTCTTCTCATGACCGGGCGCCGCGAGCGTCGAAAGGGTAGAGACGCCGGAGAACGCGCATCGGGGAGCAGGACGCCGCCCCGTCTCCGGCTCCGGGTGAAAGCCATGGCATCGACCGCAATCGAGGCGCCGGGCGCGGCGCGCCGGGCGGAGGTTTCGGTCCGCCGAGCCGCGCCGGCGAGCGTCGCCCTCGTGAGGGCGGCTACTCTTCTTTGCCTGGCGCTGATCGGGGATAGTCTGGCCTTCAAGTTCTTTCAGGGCGGCACGCTGCGCGGCGTTGACTTTCTCCTGATCGGCCTGGCCGCCGGCTTCCTGCTGCTCCTGGCGCTGGCGCCGGCCGCCCGACGGCGCTGGAGCGTCTGCCTGGTCGTCCTGTGCCTGACGACGGCGCTGTTCGAGCTGGCGGTCACGCTGGCCGCCCCCGCCGGTTTTCCCTGGCACGTCTGGCCGCCGCACCTGAGCCGCGAGATGACGCCGGTCGACCTGGTCGGCGTCGGCCCCAAGGCCCGCTTCACCACCAACAGCATGGGCATTCGTGGCCCGGAGCTTTCCGAGCAGGATCGACTGCGCATCCTCTGCGTCGGCGGCTCGACCACGGAGTGCATCTATCTCGACGACGACAAGACCTGGGCCAAGCTGCTGGGGGACCGGCTCGCATCCAGTGGGCCGGTCTGGGTCGGCAACGCCGGACGCAGCGGCCTGATGGCTTGCGACCATCGCCTCTACCTCGAGCACGCTCCCGAGGCGGAGCAGGCGGACATCTGGATCGTCCTGCTCGGCTTCAACGACCTGCACCTGCAGCTTCAGGGCGCTTATGAATGGAGCAAGGCTCACTCCTGGGAGCGGACCTTCGTCTACCGCCGGCCCGGCCTTTCCGGGGCGTGGCGACGCCCGTTTCATCGCAATCTCTTCCTCGTGCAGGGCCTCGACAACGCCTGCCATCTCATCGAGCGCCGCTGTCTGGGACTGGGGAACGGGGCCTTTCAGGACGCCCATGCCGACTGGACGCGGCAAAAACGAAAGGAACGCGCGGCCGCGACCATCACCGACGACCTGCCCGACCTCGCCCCCTTCGTCGCCGAGTACCGCCGCCAGATCCAACAACTGATCGAGCTGAGCCGATCGCGCGGCAAGCGGCTCGTGCTCCTGACGCAGCCCACCCTCTACGCCGAGCCGATGCCGCCCGAGCTGGACGCCCTGACGCTCGGCGGCCGCCTCAAGGACGGCCGCTTCCTCTCCAACCGCGGCCGCTGCCAGGCGATGGCCCTGTACAACGAAGCGCTCCGCGCAGAGGCGGCGGCGCATGGCGTCTTGTGCGTCGACCTCGCCCGCCTGCTGCCGGCGAGCACCGACATGTTCTACGACGATTGCCACTTCAACGAGGGGGGCGCGCGGGCGGTGGCGGATCAACTCGCGGCGCGGCTGCCGGCGGTGAGAGAATAGGCCGTCGCCGGAGCGGCTGGCGAGCCGAGAGGCGACGCGGCCTGCCGACGATCGAGGCGAGTGGCGTCAAGTCGCATCGGGGCGTGCTGCCTGTTTCGCCGGGCCTTGGCGGTCGGCGGTTCACTGTTCCCTGGTACATCAGCCCCGGCCACCCCTTGTCACATTTCGAAGTCCCATATCCAAAGCGGTGTCCAGCCGTCGCACTCCATATCATTCGAAGGCTTCCTCGACGACGCTGCCGCCGTTGACGGTGAGGAGTTCGTCGCGGTTGTGGTGGCGGTAGGTGAGGTCGTACTGGTCGACGCCGAGGGCGTGGAGGATGGTGGCGTGGAGGTCGTTGGGGTGGATGGGGCGGTCGATGGCCGCGTAGCCGACGGGGTCGGTGGCGCCGATGACGTGGCCGCCCTTGACGCCGGCGCCGGCGAGCCACATCGAGTAGCCGGAGGGGGGGTGGTTGCGGCCGGGGCTCACCGTGCGGTTCTCGGCGGTGGGAGTGCGTCCGAACTCGCCGCCCCAGAGGACGAGGGTATGGTCGAGGAGGCCGCGGCGTTTGAGGTCGGTGAGGAGACCGGCGATGGGGCGGTCGGTCTTGAGGCACTGGGGGGTGTGATTGGCGGCGAGGTTACCGTGGGCGTCCCAGCCGCCGTGGCGAAGCTGGATGAAGCGGACGCCGCGCTCGACGAAGCGGCGGGCGAGGAGGCACATGGTCCCGAACTCGGTGGTGTCCGGGGCGCCGATGCCGTAGAGGTCGAGCGTGGGTCGCGTCTCGCGCGTCAGGTCGAAGGCTTCCGGGGCGGAGGTCTGCATGCGGAACGCGAGTTCGTAGGAGCGGATGCGGGCTTCGAGCTCCGAGGAGGGGGCCAGGGCGCGGTGACGCTCGTTGAGTCCTTCGATGAGATCGAGCTGCGCCTGGCGGTCGCGCAGCGTTGTCCCTTCCGGCAAGCGGACGTTGGGGATGCCGGCCGTCTCGACCATCGTCCCCTGACAGCGCGCGGGGAGGAAGCCGGCGGACCAGGCGGGGGGTCGACCGGTCTCGCCGGCCTTCATGACGATGAAAGCGGGCAGGTTGCGGTTCTCGCTGCCCAGGCCGTAGGTGATCCAGGAGCCGAGGCTGGGGCGGTCGCCGATTTGCGTGCCGGTGGTGGCGAGGTACTCGGCGGGAGCGTGGATCGGGCTCTCGTGGCGGCAACTCCGCAAGATGCACAGATCGTCGACGCATTCGCCGAGGTGGGGAAACAACTCGGAGACCGGGATGCCGCTGCGGCCGCGCTGCCGAAAACGATACGGCGAGGCGAACAGGTTGGTGAGCGGCGACCGGGCGATGCGCGGCACATGCCGGCCGATGCTCTCCGGGACGTCCTGACCATTGAGACGCTGAAGGATCGGCTTGGGGTCCCAGGTGTCGACCTGGCTGGGGCCGCCCCCCATGAAGAGGAAGACGACGCTCTTCGCCGTGCCGTCGGCGCGCAGGCCGAGGCCTTCGTCGCGGCGCGGCTCAGCAGCGCGGAGGGCGTCGTCGCGCAGGAGATCGGCGAGGGCGAGCAGACCGAAGCCCATGCCGGCGCGGCGCAGCATGTCGCGGCGGGTGAGGAGCGGCGGGCCGAAGCGGCGGCAACTCTGATCGCTCATGATGAGTCCGCTCAATCGATGTAAACAAATTCGTTGACGTTCAACAACGCCTGGCAAAAACGCGCAAGGGCCGGGCGTTCCCGCCTGAGCTTCAAAAAAGCGGCGGGCGAGGCTGCGGCTCGTCGTCGTGCGGCGAGCGGCTGGAATACCAGCCGGAAGGCGACCTCCGTCTGCCGCCGGGGTCCTCCCGGCCGCCTTCTCGATGCGCGTCGCAAGAATGCTCGCCTGCTTGACGCAGAACGGATTATTCAGCAAATAGAGCGCTGGAGCGGCACGGTCGTCACCATGCGGCGCGGGCAGCTTTCGGTAACGGCGACGGGACCATCGAACAGCGCCTCTGCTGCGGCGGCACGTCGCGGCTTCTGGAAGAGATAAAGCGAGCGGCCGGCTCTCCTCACCGGCAGGGACGCTCGGACCGCCGATCTTGTGGTCCAAGGCGCCCGCGACGGCCAGCATCGAATCGCGGATCGCCTCGGCTTCGAGGCGATGCGGCTGCCAGCGCCACCACGTCTTGTTGTCCGGGTCAAGCGCCTCGTTCTTCGCGTTCGGGGCGGCCGAAGCGCGGTAGGCGTTGGAGGTGACAATGAGACGATGGATGTGCTTCGTGCTGCCGGTACGCTGCAATTCGCTGGCCAGCCAGTCGAGTAGTTCCGGATGCGTCGGTGGAGCGCCCTTGAGACCGAAGTCGCTCGGCGTGGCGACGATGCCGCGGCCGAAATGCCAGTGCCAGAGGCGATTGACGTAGACACGGGCCGTGAGCGGGTTCTCGGCCGACGAGAGCCACTTGGCGAGGGCGAGGCGTGGCTGCTTGGCGAGGGCGGCTTCCGGCGTCGGACCAAGAATCTCCGGCCAGCCGAGGCCGACGACGCCGCTCGGTTGATGCACATCGCCCCCCTTGAGAAGGAATGATCTGGCCCGGCTCAGCTCCTTCGGCTCATACGAGAGCGGGTAGAATCCCTTCATCGGCAAAACGGCGATATCGTGCGGGCTGCTGACCGGGGAGTAGAAGCCGAAGGTCTGCGGCCTCTCCAGCATCCCCTTTTCCATCTCGGCAATCCGCTTCTTGAGCGCGTCGTAGCGCTCGCGCTCGTCTTGAGGCAACGCCTTCTCGAAAGCGTTGGGCGTGAACTGGAAAAGGAGGTCGGTCGCGCGTGCCAGCTTCTCCTGTTCGGGCGTGCGCTTCTCCATCGGCAAGTCGTAGGCGATCCGCGCCGCCTCGCTCAGCCCCTTGCGGACTTCCGCCATTCGCGAGGCGCGGCCTTTCTCGAAGAGCGAGTCGCGCTGGCGCACCGCTTCGTCATAACCGGCGGGCTTTTTGGCGTCGTACTCAACCCACAGCTTTGGGTCCTTGAGGGCAAGGTTGCCGGGCTGGCCGTGGACGAAGAAGCCGTAAAAACGGTAGTAGTCGCGGGCGGTGAAGGGGTCGATGCGATGGTTGTGGCACTGGGCGCACTGGAGGGTGACGCCGAGGAACGCGCTCGCGGTGGCGTTGACGATGTCGACGTAAACGTCGTTGCGCTGCCGCCAGCGGTCTTCCTCGTTGCTGCTCAGACGCGCCGCGGCGAGGAAGCCCGTGGCGACGAGGTTGTCGTCGGAGTAGGGCGTGATCTCGTCGCCGGCGATCTGCTCGCGGACGAAGTCGGCGAACGGCTTGTCGGCGTTGAAGGCTTTGACAACCCAATCGCGGTAGCGCCAGGCGAAGTTGCGCGGATGGTTGCTCTCGTAGCCCTCGGATTCGGCCCAGCGGGCCACGTCGAGCCAGTGGCGCGCCCAGCGCTCACCGTACTGGGGAGAGGCGAGCAGCTTGTCGACCCAGCGCTCATAGCCGTCCGGTCGGGTGTCCTTCTCGAAGGCCTCGACGTCTGCCGGCGTCGGAGGCAGGCCGAGCAAGTCGAAGTGCAGGCGGCGCAGCAGCACGCGGCGGCTCGCCTCGGGATTGGGAACGACTCCGCCGGCGTCGCGGCGAGCTTTCAAGAAAGCATCGATGGGGTTGACCGCGGGACCACTCGCGGGCGCTGCGATTTTCCTCACGGGCTGAAACGCCCAGTGGCGCGTCTTCTCCGCCGCGCAGGGCGCAACGCAAATCGCCAGGAGGAGCAGAGAAGCAAGGCGGCGGGCCATGCGGTCCTCCGCGGGGCCGAGTGGGTGGGGTTGCGCGAACACTGAGACCATTCTACCCGAGGCGAAGGCGCCAAGGCCAAGGGAAACCGGGGCTGGCCGCTGGTGAATTTGAGGTATAGTAGCAGTTGGGCGCTCCGTTTTCATGGGACCAGGTATGAGCGGGAAGCGGCTTTCGGCCTTCTCCGCCTCGGGCTACTTGCTGATCGGCCGCTTCGACGCGTCCCTGCGCTGGCTGGACGCGTCGCACGGGTTGCAGGCCCTGCTGCGCCGGTCGATCAAGTCACTGCGCGGCGCCTCTCTTCTCGATATCGTGCATCCGGGGGACATCGCCCAGGTCGACCGGGCGTTTCAGCAGGCGCGAAGCGAAGGCGTGAGCAAGCCGATCGTCTTCCGCATCCTGCCCTCGAACGGCGGCGCCGCGCCGCCGAGCCGCGACCGCCTCAACGACACCGACGAGTTGCCGCTGGCTCGTGGCGTCCGTCCACGGCACGTGCGCATGGAGGTGCGGGCCCGGGAGTCGGGAGCGGCTGCGTTCTTCGACGTTCATCTCGTCGATGTCAGCAGCCTGGCCCGGGCCGAGTTGAAGCTCCGCAAGCGCTCGCTGGAGCTGACGCTCGCCAACGAGCGGCTGCAACAGAGCAACCAGGACCTGGAACGGCTCAAGGAGAGCTATCGCGACCTCTACCACAACGCCCCGGTCATGTTCTTCAGCCTTGACGAGCAGGGGCGCCTCGTCACCTTCAACGACACGCTCCTGCGGCGCCTCGGCTACGAGCGCGAGGAGTTGCTCAAGGCGCCTTACGCCACGCTGCTGGCGCCGGAGGCCGCCGCGGAATGGACGCAGGGCCGGCGCGGCGCCCATTCGCTGACGCGCGATCGCGAAGTCGAGACGCAATGGCGCACGCGCGACGGCTCCCTTCTCGACGTCTGGGTCCGCTCCGTCGCAATCGTCGATGAAGAGGGTCGCTTCGTCCGCTCACGCTCGGCCGCGGTGGACCTCACCGAACGTAACCGCCTCGCCAACGAGCTGCGCGCCCGCAGCGGCGAGCTGGAGAAGACGAACGCTCGGCTCCTGCAAATCAACGCCGAATTGGAGGACTTCACCCACGTCGTCTCCCACGACCTCAAGGAGCCGCTGCGCACCATCGAGTCCCTCGGCAATCTCATGGCGCTGGAGTATTCGGCCCAGCTCGGGCCGGACGGCTTCGAGTACATCAACCACCTTATCAACGCCAGCCGGCGCCTGGGGAACCTGATCGACGATTTGCTCCAGCTCGGCCAGGTGGGGCGCGTCGCCGGGACGCCGCAGACCTTCGATTTGATCGAGGCGGTCGCCGTGGCGCGGCGCGACCTCATCGACCTGATCCAGCGCAAGCAAGCGCTGGTGCTGACCGAGGGCTCGCTGCCGAGGGTCGCCGGGGACCAGAAGCGGATCACGCAGCTGATCGCGAACCTCGTGGCCAACGGGCTCAAGTACAACCAGAATCCGGCGCCGCAGGTTGTCATCGGCGCCGCGAACGGCGTGACGCCGCCGGCGGGCAAGAACGTCGATCCGAGCCACGCCGTCCTGTACGTGCGCGACAACGGCATCGGCATCGATCCGCGCTATCACCAGCAGATCTTCGGCATCTTCCGACGTCTCCACGGGGAGGAATTCGAGGGGACCGGGGCCGGCCTCGCCATCTGCAAGAAGATCGTCGAGGCGCACGGCGGTCGAATCTGGGTGGAATCCGTGCCCGAGGCAGGCGCCACATTCTACTTCACGCTTCCGCGCTCCCCGGTGGAACTGGACGGGCATCGGCCTTCATCGGACAACGTCGCCAACTTGCCCCGCGTCGTCCCGCGCGAAGACGTTCCGCCGCCGCGCGCTACGGAGCGGCCGGCGCCGCAGACGATCGACGAATCGACGCCGCGCCTGCTTCTGGTGGAAGACATGGAGGACGTGGCCGTGATCATCCGCCGCATCAGCGCTCGATCGCGGCTTAGCGTCGTCTGGTTTTCGAATGCTGAGGACGCCTGGGAACATCTGCAGACGCACGAGCCGGACCTCATGCTGCTGGACGTCAACTTGCCGGGGATGAGCGGCATCGACCTGTGCCGGAAAATCCGCACGGAGCTGGGCCGCAACGAGGCGCCGATCGTGCTCTTCACGCAAGACCACACACCCGAGGTTGAAGAGCGGATGCGGCAGGCGGGAGGAACGTGCCTTCTCTCCAAAGAGCTGCTCAGCAAGCCGAGCGTCTGGGAACGACGCATCCGCGAGTTGCTGCGTGCGCCCGCTGAAGGATAACCCGCGCGCGCGTCCTCAAGAATCCATCCATCGTCCGGTCAGACCTACCATCCTGGCCGACGCCGAAATGAATCGCTGATTTTGTGTCGGCCCGGGCTCGCGTTTCGGCATGTAAGAGTCGGACGATGAGCCGCGCAAGTTCCAGTCACTCCAGTCGTCTGTATTGTGGGTCATCCCGTTCGCTTACAATAAGAGCAGACCGCTCCGGCCGTGCTGGAAAAAGCCGATGCGTATTCCTTCCCTTTTTTTGACGCCCCTTTTGGCTGTGACAGTTTCTTGTCCCATTCGGAAGCGCCGGATCGCCTTGAGCCGGCGGCCGGCGCCGGCGCCGACGCGTTTCCCGACGGCATCGAACCCCTGGTCCGCGGCCCGATCCCCGAGGCCTATACCCAGCCCATCGACTTCAGCCCCGGCCCCGGCCCAGCCGTGCCCAAGCCGCCGCCAGCGCAATTCGACACCGCCCGAGATGCAGCCCGAAGGGAACCCAACATCAATGGATCCCGGGCTACTGGGCCTGGGATCGAGGCCGGTCAGTTTCGCTGGGTGAGCGGCGCATCTATCCGCGACGCGCCTCCGGGCCGAGAATGGGTCCCCGGCCGTTGGACGTATACGGACGACGGCTGGGTCTGGTCCCCGGATTCTGGGCGGACGCGCGCGGCCAGGAGCTTACCACGTTCCACAGCCCCGATAGCCTGGACATGCTTAAGGACCGAGCGTACGCCTCCGGACGACAACTCCTTCTATGTCCCCGGCGTCTCCGGCTTTATCCGGACCTCGCTTCGTCTGGCGCCCGGGCTTCTGGGCCGCATGCCGCCCGGACAGCATTTGGATCCCGGCCCGCTATCTGTGGACGCCCAGTGGCTACATCTACTGCGGCGGCTACCGCGATTACCCCATCAGGAGACGCGGCCTGGCCAGCTTCGCGCCGGTGCGTTTCCAGCGCGCCCTCTGGAACGATCCGCGGCTGGCGCTTCGGCCCCAGCGCTTCATCGTGCGGCCGAGCGTCTTCACCGACGCCCTGTTCGTCAATCCGGGCCACCTACTGTTCGGCAACTATTCCACGCCCGGGCCGGCTTTCAGCCTGGTCGGACGCGTCGCCGCTTTCGACCCGCACACCGCTTACTACCGCTGGCAGCATCGGGACAATCCCAACTGGTCGCGCGAACCTGAAGGCCCTCTACGTCGAGCGCGGCGCCGGTCGCACGCGCTGCGCCCCGCCGACGACGTTCGAGCAGCAACGCGCGCTCCTGCGCGCTCGGCCGACACGACGGCGGCCACGCGGCGCGTGATCAACATGCGTGACGCCGGTGACCAGCCCCGACCTCGGCCTCCGGGTGACGCGGCTCCGCCGCGCAGATCGAGCGGCAGAAAGCGAGCGCTTGCATGGCGTGATCGCCCGCGCTCGGGAGCGAATCGAAGTGACGCCGCCGGCGCGTGGCGCTGGTACGACGACCGCTCGGAGCCTCAAGCTGCCGGTCGCCGGCGCCGTCCCTTCTCCCCGAATAGACAGCGGCAAGATCGGCCGCATCGATACCGGCGTTCCGCGCGTCATCGGCACGCCGCATGTGGACGCGGCGAAGCCCAGATTCGAGGCCTACCGCCCCCTGACCCCGCCATCGGGCGTCGGCGGGGGCGCCAAGTCGAGTCCGCGCGTCGTCACGTCAGACATGCCGAAGGTCATCACGACACCGAAAACCGTGACGACGCCGAGATACGAGGCGCCGCGCCGTATCGAGTCGCCTCGCTTTGAGACGCCCCGTGTCACGCCGTCAACCGTGATGCCGCGCATTGCGCCGTCGACCGTGGCGCCGCGGACCATCGCCCCGCCGCGGACCAGCGCGTCGTCGCCCAGCCCCACGGTCCGGCATTCGGCTCCGCCTCCCTCCGCCACACATAGGGCGGCGCACATCTCGCCGGCGCCGTCTCACGCCGCGCCGTCTCACGCGATTCCTGCGCGTACAGGAAGCGCTCATGGCGGCAAAGGACATGGCAAAGGCGGCTGAGCCTCGACGCGGCTAGCGCCTTGTCAACGACCGGGTGATGGGTAGCGGAAGTCGCCAGAGTTCCGCGCCTCGGAAGTCTGGCGACTTCCGCTACTCATCAATCGAGGCGTGACGAAGCACTAGCGCTCCCCCGAAAAGTCAGTCGCCGACGATCACTTTCCAGGCGTTCTCAAGCAGATCAGGCAGGCCGTAGATATCGAGCGCCGTGATGAGGATGCAAGAGAGCCAGCCGGCGCCAAGCAGGAACCAGCCGAGGCGATAGCGCCCCATCCATTTCTTCGAGCTGGCGAAATGCAGCAATGGAAACATGGCGAACGGAAGCTGTAAGGCCAGCACCACCTGGCTCAAGACAAGCAGGTCGGTGATCTTCGTCCCTGGGCCGCGCGCGCCGATGATCAGGATGGCCGGGATGATGGCGATCAGCCGGGTGATCATGCGGCGCACCCAGGGACGGATGCGCCAGTGCATGAAGCCCTCCATTACCACCTGACCGGCGAGCGTGCCGGTGATCGTGCTGCTCTGGCCGCTGGCGAACAGGGCGACGGCGAAAAGAATGCTGGCCGCAATCGTGCCGAGGAGCGGCGCCAGCGTCAGATAGGCGTCGACGATCCAATCGGTGTCCTCGCCGAACTCGATCACGTGGCCGGTCAGAGTGGTTACGCTCTCCTTGCCGTGGAACACGTTCGCCGCCAGGACCAGAATCGCCGCGTTGACGAGGAACGCCAGGGACAGGGCGATGACCGTGTCCAGCGTGAAAAAACGAAGGGAGCGACGAATGGCCGTGTCGTTGGCGCGGAGCTGGCGCGATTGCACCAGCGCCGAATGCAGGTACAGGTTGTGCGGCATGACGGTGGCGCCGATGATGCCGATGGCGACCACGATCATCTGATCGTGCAGGCCGGGAGACAGGAGCGCCCGCCCCATCTCCGCGAAGTCGGGCTGCGTCTGCGGCAGTACGAAGATCTCGATGTAGTAGCAGACGCCGATCGTGACGACGAGAACGAGGATGACGCGTTCGATGAAGCGCATGCCAAGGCCTTGCAGCCCCAACAGCAGGAGCACGTCAAACGCGGTGATGATCACGGCCCAGAGCAGGGGAATCTGCGGGAAGAGTAGGTTGATGGCGACGGCGCTGCCGAGCACCTCGGCCAGGTCGCAGGCGGCAATGGCCAGCTCGCACAGCAGCCAGTTGGGCCAGCGCGTCCAGGACCAGTAATAGTCGCGGCAGGCCTGCGCCAGGTCCTTGCCCGTGACGACGCCCAGCCGCGCCGAAATGACCTGCATGACGATCGCCATCAGGCTCGCAAGGGCGACAACCCAGAGCAAGCCATAGCGATAGAACGCGCCCGCCTGAAGGTCCGTCCCCCAGTTGCCGGGGTCCATGTAGCCGACACTGACCAGCAGGGCCGGACCGACGTAGGCGCGCAGGTGACGCCAGAACCCGGCGTCGTCAGGCGGCAGCGGCACCGTGCCGTGCAGACCGTCGAGCGAGCGATGTCCGGCTTGGCCGTTGAGCGACGTTTCGCCAGGAAGAGCAGCGGCTTTCCCATTTAATGCCGACGCCGGTTTTTTAACGCCGGCGCTATCGACCTTCGCTTTCATGACGCCACGCTCAGCCATGCTAAAAATGTTCGAGTCACATTTAGGCTAGGCTAACACTTGGCGTCAGTCAAGGCTTCTTGACGGGCTTTGAGGGGGATGAACGATCTTGATCTTCGGACGGCTTCGCTTTCTTCGCGTCCGGCGCTTCCGCGAGCAGTCCCGCCAGCCCTTCGGCGGCGAGGGTTACGACTTCTCCGCCAACTTCCACTTCGAAGGTGCCATCCAGGACGTGATGCCGCTTCAAAAGCACGGACGCCCCGGGCTTCAGGCCCAGATCCGACCAGCGCCGCAGACGCTCCGGGTGGTCGTCTTGCACCTCCCGGATAACGACACGCTGTCCCGCGGCGAAGGAATGCAGGGGCCGCAAATCGCGCCGCGCCAGCTTCCCTTCCCGCGTCGGGATCGGGTGCCCGTGCGGATCCTCGACCGGCTCGCCGAGGTAGTCGGCGATCGCCTGCTCCAGCCGCGGCGAAATGGCATGCTCGAGCGCTTCGGCTTCGGCGTCGACTTCACTCCAGTCGAGACCGAGCACGCGCGTCAAGAACAGTTCCATCAGTCGGTGCCGGCGAATGACGCGCCGCGCCTCGGTCGTTCCCAACTCCGTCAACTGAGCGCCGCGGCCCGGCGTGTACTCGATCCAGCCGGCCTCCGCCAGGCGCTTCAGCATCCCCGTCACCGAGGCGCCGCGTACTTCCATCTTGGCGGCCAGTTCCATCGGCGAGACGAGTTGCTCCGCTCCCCCCAGACTGTGGATCGTCTTGAGATAATCCTGCACCGCGCGCGACGGCTGCTGCGCCATGCGTGCTCCCAAAGAAGAGACGGGCGTTGCTCCGGCAATCTATGGGAATCGCTTCGCCCTTCAACATTCGCGCAGGGAACGCTCGCGCGAACCCTGGACATCGTTATGCCGGCGGCATCTTTCATAAGAGAGAGGCCGATTCCTTCTTATCGCCGCGCGGTCTACGCTGCTTGTAGATGGCCGCTCCCTTCCTGCAATCGGAACCACTGATCCGCCTCGGCTGCTTTGCGGGTGTCTTCGTGCTTCTCGCCGCGGCGGAGTGGATCGTGCCGCGCCGCCGTGCGGTCGCGCACACAGGGTGGCGCTGGACCAACAATCTGGCGCTCGTGCTTCTCAACACGATCCTCGTCCGCCTCATCGTGCCGCTCGGCGCCGTCGCCGTTGCGGTCCTCGCCGAGGAGCGCGAATGGGGGCTGTTTCCTCACCTCAACCTGTCCGCGTCGTTGGGCGTCCTCCTCGGCATCCTTGCGCTTGACCTTGCCATTTACCTCCAGCACGTCCTATTCCATGCCGTGCCTCTCCTCTGGCGCCTGCACCGCGTGCACCACGCCGATCTTGACATCGATGTGACGACCGGACTGCGTTTCCACACGATCGAGATCCTCCTCTCGCTCGGCATCAAGCTAGCCGTCGTCGCCGCTCTGGGGCCCCCTGCGCTCGCGGTCCTGATCTTCGAGGTGCTGCTGAACGCCACCTCGATGTTCAACCACGCCAACATGCGCCTGCCCGGCCTGCTCGACCGCCTGCTGCGACTTCTCCTCGTCACGCCGGACATGCACCGCGTCCACCATTCCTGGCTCAAGGACGAGACCAACAGCAACTTCGGCTTCAACCTGCCCTGGTGGGACTTCCTCTTCGGCACCTATCGTCCACAGCCAAGTGCCGGCCACGAGCGGATGACCATCGGCATCCCGGAGTTTCGCGATGAGCGGCAAGTCGACCGGCTGCCGGGAATGTTGCTGCTACCGTTCGCAGGCGAGAAACGGCGCGAGGAAAAGAAGGACGACAGCGAGGTCTTCGAGGAGGCGGGGACGGGGTAACGCGCCGCTGGGCAAGCGTGGGCAGGCGGTTCATGATTGAATATCAAAGGGTTGGCGCCCATCGGGCGCCGGACCGCCGCCTCGATCCAGACTTGTTCTTGCCGAATAACCTTGTGTCCATTCTTGCCGAAATTCGCAGGCTCGACCCCCGGCGCGACCATCAGCGCATCGTCCACCTTTCCACCTGCTACGACTTTCCCTTCGACACCACCCGTGCTCTCGAGTTCGCCCTCTTCCGCACCTTCTGCGTCCCCAGCGTCTCGGCCCTCCTCGACAGCACCGGCGAGTTTCAGCGCCGCGCCCAGAAACGCTACGAGGACACCGACATCATCGTCAGCGAGCTCATGGAATGGGGCTACGACAGCGAGCGCGGCAGACGCGCCCTGCGCCGCATGAACCAGCTGCACGGCCGCTTCGCCATCGCCAACGACGACTTCCTCTACGTCCTCTCCACCTTCGTCTTCGAGCCGATCCGCTGGAATGAGCGCTTCGGCTGGCGGCGGATGATCGAAGCGGAGCGGCTGGCCCAGTTCGTCTTCTGGCGCGAGGTCGGCCGCCGCATGAACATCCGCGCCATCCCCGAGCGCTACGACGATTTTGAGGCGTTCAACCGCCGCTACGAGCGCGAGCGTTTCCGCTACTCCGAGACGAACGCACGCGTGGGCCGGGCGACGGTCGACATGTTCGTCGCCTGGTTCCCGCGCCTGTTCGCCCCCCTGGTGCGCCGCGTTATCTACGCCCTCCTGGACGACACCGTCCTCGACGCCTTCGGCTTCCCGCGCCCCGCGCCGGCCCTGCGCCGACTCATGCCCGTGCTCCTGAAGACCCGCGGACGCCTCGCCGGCCTGCTCCCCGCCCGGCGCCGGCCGCGCCTGCGCACGCAAATGCGACGCAGCCTTTATCCAGACGGCTACGTGATCGAGCGGATTGGGCCAGAGGAGGCGTGAAGCCCGCTCGCATATGGACGGATTCGGACATGCCCGGATAAGATGACGCGGAGTGAGCACCCAGTGTCATGTCGAATGCGCCCATTCGAGCGATAGGACGCCGGGACATACCACGAGCCTGTTGCCGGCGCATGCGTCGGTTCCCGTAAACCATGCCAACCTCTCCCCTCATCGACCGCCTCAAAGCCATCGTCGGCCACGCCGCCCTCCTTTCCAATCCGAGCGACCTGGTCGTGTACGAATGCGACGGCTACACGATCGAGAAGAACAAGCCGGATGTCGTGGTTTTTCCGAGCTCCACCGAGCAGATCGTCGACGTTGTCAAACTGTGCGGTGAGTTGAAGGTTCCGTTCGTCCCGCGCGGCGCCGGTACCAGCCTGGCCGGTGGCTGCTTGCCGATCGGCGGCGGCGTCATGATCGCCCTGACGCGGATGAAGCGCATCCTCGAAGTCAACCTGCGCGATCGCTATGCCATCGTCGAGCCGGGCGTCGTCAACCTCTGGCTCTCCAATCATCTGCGACCCAATGGCTATCATTTCGCTCCCGACCCGTCGAGCCAGGGGGCGTGTACCATCGGCGGTAATGTCGCCACCAACTCGGGTGGGCCGCATACGCTCAAGTACGGCGTCACCGTGAACCACATCCTGGGCGTGGAACTGGTGCTGCCGGACGGCCGCGTCGTCCGGACGGGCGGCCCGGTGGAGGATACGCCGGGCTACGACCTGACGGGCGTGATCGTCGGCAGCGAGGGGACGTTCGGCGTCGCCACGAAGACATGGGTGCGGATCACCAGGAACCCGGAAGCGTACCGGACGCTCCTGGGTGTCTTCGAGACGGTGGACGACGCGACCAACACGATCAGCGACATCATCGGCGCCGGCATCATCCCGGGCGCCCTCGAGATGCTCGACCGGCTGATTCTCGAAGCGGTGGAGGCGGCGTTCCATTTCGGCTTCCCTCTCGACGCCGGCGCTGTGCTGATCATGGAGGTCGACGGTCTGGAGGCGGGACTGGACCGCGAGGCAGAGCAGATCATCGGGATCGCCAAGAAGAACAAGGCCCGCGAGGTGCGCCGCGCCAACACCGAGGCGGAGCGGCTCCTCCTGTGGAAGAGCCGTAAGCAGGCGTTCGGCGCCGTCGGCCGGCTGGCCCCGAGCTATTGCACGCAGGACGGAGTCGTGCCGCGGACCAAGCTGCCGCACATCCTGCGCGTGATCACCGAGATCGGAGCGCGACACCGGCTGCGTATCGCCAACGTATTCCACGCGGGCGACGGCAATATTCACCCGATTGTCCTGTTTGACGAACGCGACCCCGACCAGGTAAAACGGGTGCTGGCGGCGAGCCATGAAATCCTCGAGGAGTGCATCCGGTGCGGCGGCAGCGTCACCGGGGAGCACGGTATCGGCGTCGAGAAGATCGACTTCATGCCCAAGCTGTTCACGCCGGAAGACCTCGCGATGATGGCCCGCCTGCGTGAGGCCTTCAACCCGGACAACCGCTGCAGCCCACAGAAGATGCTGCCGACCGCCGGCGCCTGCATCGAGCAGAGCAGGGCAGGGCGGCGCGCGGCCCTGTGACGGCCCGCCGCGCTCGTGTGGATCAGCCTGGACGCCGAATGGCGCCGGGAAAGGAGGCGTCGTCCATGATCGCCGTGTTCGTCGTCGGTCTGGTGGGAACGATGCTCGGCCTGACGCTGCTTTTCAAGGGGGAAGCCCGCTTCGGCAAGCGCCGCATTCGCAAGCGGCCGGCGCGGGCCCTTGGGATCTTCCTGGTTTCCTTTTTTCCCGCTATCCTGATCGGCCGGATGATCCTCCGGATTTTCGACCCGGATGAGGAGGAGATCGATCCGGTGGTCATACACTGTAGTCTGGCCGGCCTCTGGCTGCTGATCAGCTTCATATGGTATCTGAAGGTTGTGCAGGTCGCGGGCCGGAAGAAGGCCACGCCTGCCGCGTCGGAGCCCGCGTTCGACGACGCTTCCGCTGGGGCCGGGGAACAGCCATGGCCGGCGCCGGCGCGACGGCAACGAGGGCGTGCCTCCGAGAATCCATTCGACTTTTGACGAGGAACCTTCCGTTGCTCATCGATGGCGTTGGCCCGATGCCCGTCCTGAGTCCCGAGAGCGTCAGCGCCCTGCAGGAAATCGTGCGTCAGGCCGGACGCGACGACACGCCGCTCTTCCCCCTTGGCGGCGCCACTCACCTCACGCTCGGCAACCCGCCCGCACGACACGGCAAGATCGTCGGGTGCGGGGCCTTGGATCGCGTCATCGACTATCCGGCCCGCGACATGACGATCACCGTGCAGGCGGGCATTACCATTGCCCGTTTGCAAGAGATCCTGGCCGCTGAGAAGCAACGCCTGCCCATCGACGTTCCAGACGCCGCCCATGCGACGCTCGGCGGTACGCTCGCGGCCAACGTGAGCGGGCCGCGGCGTCTCGGCTTCGGCACGCTGCGCGACTACGTCATCGGCATCAGCGCCGTCAACGACGCGGGAGACGAGTTCAAGGCGGGCGGCCGCGTCGTCAAGAACGTCGCCGGCTACGACATGTGCAAGCTGCTCGTCGGGTCGCTCGGGACTCTGGGTATCGTTACGCAGGTGACGCTCAAACTTCGGCCCAGGCCGGAAAGCAGCCGCCTGGTCTTACTCGCCGCCTCCAGCGCGTCCTTGACCGAGGCGCTCGATCGCTTGCACGGGACACGGACGCGGCCGGTGGCGGTGGAACTCCTGGGGGGTGAAGACGAGTTTGATCTCCCCGGCAGCGTCGGGCCGACGGACTGGCGCATCGCGGTGGGCTTCGAGGGGAACGCGGAAACCGTCGATTGGCAGACGAAGCGACTGATCGAAGAATGGGCGGGAGCGGCGTCGCTACTGGACGCGGACGAGTCGGCGACCGCGTGGCATGTCCTCGTGGATAGCGTGATGCGGGAAAGCAGCCCCTGCCATTTCAAGGCAAGCCTGCCGGCAAGCGGCGTCGGCCGTTTTTGCGTCGACCACCGCAAGCCCGGGTGGCTGTTGCAAGCGCAGGCGGCGAGCGGCATCGTCTGGGGTTATGGCCGGCCGGGGTTGACGCTCGAAGAAGCGGGCACGATGCTAACCTCATGGCGCGGCGCGGCGGCTTCCGCCGGCGGCAGCGTCGTGGTGGTGCGCTGTCCTCCCGAGTGGAAAAACGCTCTGAATGTCTGGGGGCCGCCGCCGGAAAACGCCTGGCTCCTACGGGAAGTGAAGAGGAAGTTCGACCCGCGCGGGCTCTTCAACCCGGGACGATTCGTAGCCGGGATTTGATCGCGGGATTGGGACCACGTCCGCGCACCCGCAGGGGTCGCGGCTACACGATAGATTCTGTACATGGCCAGCGCGACTCCGGAACTACAGCGCCTGTCGCTCCTCGTCTTCAACGCGGGTATCGATTACGAGCTTTTCCTCGACTGCGTTCACTGCGGTCTGTGTACCTCCGCCTGCCCGACCTACGTCGAACTGGGCGACGAAAACGATTCGCCGCGCGGCCGCATCTACCTCATGCGCTCGGTGACCGATGGCCGCATCGAGTTGAACGACGAGGTGCGGCGGCATCTCGATCTGTGTCTCGATTGCCGGGCCTGCGAGTCGGCCTGCCCCTCCGGTGTGCAATACGGCAAGCTGATCGAGCCGTTTCGCATGGAGATGGCGAAGGAACGCCGAGCGACGGCGCATCTCGGCTGGTTCAAGCGCTTCATGCTGTTCAAGATCACCCCCTACGCGCGGCGCATGCGCTGGATGCTCAAGCCGGCGAAACTCATGCAGTGGACCGGCCTCGACTGGCTGCTGCGCAAGATCGGTTTCTTCAAGATCCTGCCCGGGTCGCTGCGTCAGTTCCATGACATGTTGCCGCCGCTACGCAAGCACTATGGCAGGCTGCCCGAGGTGTTGCCCGCGGAAGGCAAGAAACGGGCGCGGGTGGCGCTCTTCGTCGGCTGCGCCGGCGACGCGTTCTTTCCGCGCACGACGCTCGCCACCGCGCGCGTACTCCAGAAGAACGGCTGCGAGGTCGTTGTGCCGCGCGCTCAGGCTTGCTGCGGCGCCCTTCATTATCATGCCGCGGAGGAAGCGCCGGCCAAACGCTTCGCCGAGCAGAACATGCGGGCGTTCCCGCAGGACGTCGACGCGGTCGTTATCAACGCGGCCGGTTGTGGCGCCATGCTGAAGGAATACGGCCATCTGTTCCATGGCAGCGCCGAGGAGGGGGAGGCGACCTCGTTCAGCAAGAAGGTGAAGGACATCAGCGAGTTTCTGATGGAGCTAGGCCCCCTGACACCCCAACATCCGCTCCATCTCACCGCCGCCTATCACGACGCCTGTCATCTCTGCCACGGCCAGCAGATTCGTAAGCAGCCGCGACAGTTGCTCGAGATGATCCCCGGCCTGAAGCTTGTCCCGCTGAACGAGAGCGAGATCTGCTGCGGCGCAGCCGGCAGCTACAACCTGACCCAACCCGACATGGCCGATCGCCTCGGCCAGCGCAAGGCGGCGAACCTGCTCGCGACCGGGGCCGAAGCGGTCTTCTCGGCGAACGTGGGCTGCCTGATTCAGCTTGGCCGCTATCTGCGCAAGGCGAAGCCCGGGATGTGGATCGCCCATCCCGTGGACGCCTTGTGGGCCAGCTATTCGGGGACACGATAGCTCCCACGAAGAGAGCTCACACGCACGCCGGGGCCGTGCGTTTGAAAAACAACACGCCCGGCTCGAAGGACTGAGCCGGGCGGAGCACGGGCGCCGCTCGTAACGCTACTTGGTTTTGGGATCCGAGGTCGCAGGCATGTCCTCGAGAATCAGAATAAGGCGAACGGTTGGACGCGGGGCGACGTCGTCCGTCGCGGTCTTGTCGGGGGCCTTGTCCGTGGTCTTGTCGGTGGTCGTGTCTTTCTTGTCCGTGGCCTTGTCGGTGGTCTTCTTGGGGGGCGCTTTCAGAAACAGCTTGACCGATTGTCCGGCAACGACGTCGCCGAGCTTGGCGGGATAGCCGGGCGTTTTCGGGTCCTTGCTCTTGAGCTTCTCCAGATCGTCCTTGGAATACGCCTTGCCTGTCGCGTCGCTGGTCGGCGCGATGTTCGTGCGCACGACAACTTTCTCTTCGAACGTCAGGTCGAAGTCGCGCGTCGCCGTCACCAGCTTGTAGGGCCCATTCTTGATGGTCTTGTCGCTGGAGAAGTGCTTGGCGATGTCGACGTTCAGCTTTTCCATCTCACGCTGGACGTGCAAGAGCCGCCGCTGACGATCCGCGAGGTTCTTCACGCGCAGGGCGTCCTGCTGCTCGCGCAGCAACTGGTTTTTCCGAAACTCCAGGTGGCCGGGAAGCTTGAGCGAGCCGGGCTTGAATGACGGGTTCGGGACCCAGGTCGGGAAATCGTTGCGGACGGTGACGCCCTTGTCATCGATCGTGAGCAGTTTTCCCGTCATCTCCGGGTACTTGGCCAGTTCGGCGTACTCCGCGTCCGAAGCCTTCGCCGGCGCCTTGTCCTTTTTGTCCTTCTTCTGCGCATCGAGACGGCTCTCGGCCGCGACAGCGAGAGCAACTACAGTCATGGCCAGTGCAGCGATTCGTCGCATGACGGATCCACTCCTTTCCAGGTGCTGGATGCGAGTTGTGCGGAGCGAGTTCGATGAGCCGCTCCAACAAAGACGTAGCACTGCCATCAATCGACCGCAGTAAGGGCGAAAACTCAAGTTACAAGATCGCAAGCGATTGCCAGTAACCGCGCGGTAGAATTGAAGGGCATTCACCGGAGAGACGTCCATGCTCGTTCACGTCGGCGCCAGCGGCTATGCGTACAAGGAATGGAAGGGCAGCTTCTATCCCGAGAAACTGCCGGACAAGGAGATGCTGCGCTACTACGCGGAGCGCCTGGGCACAGTCGAGATCAACAACACCTTCTACCGAATGCCCGCCACTTCCGTTCTGGAGAACTGGGCCAGCCAGGTTCCCGCCGACTTTCGCTTCGTGCTGAAAGTGTCCCAGAAGATCACTCATTATCAACGGCTCAAGGGTTGCGCGGAGAACGTCGCCTATCTCTTGAAGCAGGCGGCGACGCTGGGCGACCGTCTCGGGCCATTGCTGTTCCAGCTACCGCCGGTTTTCAAGAAAGACATCGGCCGCCTGCGCGACTTTCTGGTCCTTTTGCCGAGAGAACGACAGGCCGCGTTCGAGTTCCGCCACGAATCATGGTTCGACGACGAAGTGTACGCCGCCCTGCGTGAGCACGACGCGGCCTTGTGCATTGCCGAGGCGGAGGACAAGCTCAATACCCCCCTCGTGACCACCGCTTCCTGGGGTTACCTGCGTTTGCGCAAGCCGGATTATGCAGAAGCCGAACTGATGGCCTGGGCCCAGCGCGTGAAGGCGCAAACCTGGCGGGAGGCCTACGTATTCTTCAAGCACGAGGACGGGGGAAAGGCGCCCGCGCTAGCCGCAACGTTTCTCAAACTGGCCATCTGAAAGGTCTTCCAGCCTTTTCGCTGGCTTTCCACGGCGTGATTGGTTTGCCGATATCCAATCAAGATTCATGCCGCAGGCCGCGTTTCTTGGAAAGCTCGCGAATCATGACCTATACTTGTGCGTCATCACGGAACGCACAGAGGAACGAGGTCCATGGCGAATCCCGCCCCGTCCATTCCCGTCGAAGCGGAATTGACCTTATTTCGCAGCAAATTGAGCGGTTTCAAACGCCGCAAGTCGCGCCGCTTCCGCTGCAACCTTGCCACCATCGGCCGCGTCCAGTTTCCCGATAAGGACATCTCCTTCGACGCCTTCGTCTACAACCTCTCCGAGCACGGCATCGGCCTGAACATGCCGAAACCGCTCGATGTCGGCCAGGAGATCGTGATCCGCATCCGCGTGGCGGGGCAAACGACTCCGTATGGTCTGCATGCGCGAATTCAGCACGCCACCGAGGAACTGGACAAGACCTGGCGCATCGGCTGCGAGTTCTTCGAACCGATCAGCCAGGATCTGCTGGACAAGATCCTCGAATAGTGCGCCCTGCCCGGCGACAAGCGCGGCGTTTCCGGCGCCTGCGTTTGACGGCCCACCCATCTCCCGCCAGGCCACCTTCGCGCCGTTGAGCAGCATCTGGATGGAAACGGTGATCAGCACCATCCCCATCAACCGTTCGACGGCGATCAAGCCCTTCGGTCCGAGATAACGGCGCAGCCGGCTCGAAAAGAAGAGGATCACGCTGCTCGCCCCCCAGGCCACAACGAGGGCCAGCAGCCAGTCCGGCCAGCGCTCCGGCTCCCGGCTCATCAGCAAAAGCTCCGTCGCCAGCGCCGATGGCCCCGCCACGTAGGGGATCGCCAGCGGCACGATGAACGGCTCCCCCTCCACCGCTTCTTGCAATGGTCGCTCCGCCGACGGGAAGATCATCCGCAGTGCGATCAGGAACAGGATCACGCCGCCGGAGAGTGTCAGGGCCGGCTCCGAAATGTGCAGCGCCTCCAGGATGTGCTGTCCGGCGAACAGGAAGAGCACCAGGGCCACAAGCGCGATGAGCAGTTCGCGGACGACGACGACGTTCTGCCGCCGTGGATCCACTCGCTTCAGCGCCGTCAGAAAAAAAGGGATGTTTCCGAGCGGGTCCATCACCAGGAACAGCAGCAGCGCGGCGGCCAGGATCGTCATATGAGGTCGAGCCGCCGCTTCGGCATGCGCGCCTGGTTGCACTCGGCGCAGATGCCGCGGATGATCAGGCTGTGCCCCTCGAGCTGGAAGCGATGCTTGCCGCACTCCTCCTTCAGGGCCTCGTCCATGCCCGGCAGCTGAAACTCGATCACCTTGTGGCACTTGACGCAGTAGAGATGCTCGTGCTGGGGATAGCCGTAATCGTGCTCGTAATACATCCGCGGCCCAAGTTCCAGGCGCCGCAACAGGCCGGCGTCGACCAGCTTGGAGAGCGTGCGATAGACCGTTGCCCGGCTCACCTGCAGGTCCGCCTGTTTCATTTCCTCGATCAGCTGGTCGGCGTCGAAATGGTTGTGCTTCTGGAAGATGTAGCGCACCATGTCGCGCTGTTGCTCGGTGTAGCGCTGGGTACGCGCCCGGCTGGCGAGATACTCGCGAAACTTGTCTTCGGGACTCTGCGAAACGGCGATGCTCGGAAGAGACACAAACGCCTCCAGGCCAGGACGGATATGCGAGTCTGCTCCTCAACAACATTATAAACGACGGCTCCGCTCGGTAGAATGCCTCCATGAGTCAACTGCACAAGCAAATCCTCGCCCTGCTCGCCAAACCCGGGTATCAGCCGCTCAAACCCAAGGCGCTCTTCCGCAAGGTCGCGGCTCCCGGCGCTGATTACGACGACTTCAAGAACGCGATTCGCGACCTGCTCCGCCAGGGGCAGCTCGAGATGACCAAGAGCCATTCGATCCGGCCAATCACGCCGACGCAACACACCGTGTCGGGAACGTTCCGCAAGACCCAGGCCGGGCATGGCTTCGTCCGTCCCGCCGGCGCCGAGACCAAGGCGGCCGAGATCTACATTCCCGAGGAGAAAGCGCTCGATGCCGTCACCGGCGATGTCGTTCAGGTCCGCGTCCAGCGGCAAACGCGTCTTGGCCCGCGCGGCGAAGTGCTCCGTGTCCTCGAGCGGGCCACGCGGCAGTTCGTCGGAACGTATTTCGAACGCGAAGGCGCCGGCTACGTCCGCATCGACGGCACGGTCTTCGCCCACAGCGTCTACGTCGGCGATCCCGGCGTCAAGGGCGCCAAGCCGGAGGACAAGGTCGTCCTCGAGATGGTGCGGTTCCCCAATCCGGAGGACCGCGGCGAGGCCGTCATCACCGAGGTGCTCGGCCCGCGCGGCAAGCCCGGCGTCGACACACTATCGATCATCCGCGCCCTCGGTCTGCCCGAGGACTTTCCCGAGGACGTGCTCGCCGAGGCCCGCCTCTTCGCCGCTTCCTTCCGCGAGGAGGACCTGCGCGGCCGCGAAGACTTCACCGGCTGGACCACGATCACCATCGACCCGCCCGACGCCAAGGACTTCGACGACGCTGTCTCCTTGACGCAGGACCCTAAGAGCAAGCACTGGCTTTTGAGCATCCACATCGCGGACGTCGGCCACTTCGCCCCGCCCGGCTCCGCCGTCGACCGCGAAGCGCGCAAACGCGCCACCAGCGTTTACCTGCCGCAGCGCGTCATCCCGATGTTCCCGGAGCTGATATCCAACAGCCTCGCCAGCCTCCAGCAGGGCAAGGTGCGCCTCGTCAAGAGCGTGCTCGTCGATCTCACGCCCTTGGGCCAGGTCACGCACGTCCGCTTCGCCAATGCCGCCGTTCGCGTCAAGCGCCGCTTCGCCTACGAGCAGGTCTCCGCCCTGCTCGCCGACCGGGCGCCAGGGGAAACGGGCAGCGCCGCCGAGCACATCTTCCTCGAAGACGAAGAAGCCAAGCCCCAACGCCGCGGTCGCAAACCGAGGGTAGGGTGGGCCGAGTCTTCGAGGTCCAGCGACGTTAACAACGACACCGTCACTCCCGGTGGGCCCAGAAAAGCCGCCCCACCCAACTACCCTGGCCCAGCTTCGCATTCCAGCGCCCATCACCTCGACGTCGAGCCCGAGATCGTCGAGATGCTCTTCCGCATGCGCGACCTCGCCGTCGTGCTGCACAAGCGCCGCGTCAAACGGGGCGCCCTCGAGCTCAACATGCCCGAGATCAAGCTCGACTACGACCAGGACGGCCGCGTCGCCGGCGCCCATTTCGCCGTCCACGACATCAGCCATCAGATCATCGAGGAGTTCATGCTGATGGCCAACGAATGCGTGGCCGGCCACCTCGACGCCAAGGACATCGACTTCCTCCGCCGCGTCCACCCCGCCCCCGATCCGGCCAAGTTGCGCAGCTTTGCCGAGTTTGCTCGCATCCTCGGCTACAAGAGCAAAGGCGAGATGGACCGCTTCACGCTCCAGCGCATCCTGCGGCAATCTGCCAACCGCCCGGAGATGCACGCCGTCCACTACGCCCTCTTGCGCAGCCTCAAGCAGGCGACCTACAGCCCCATGAAGGAGGAGCACTACGCTCTGGCCAGTCAGGACTACTGCCACTTCACCTCGCCGATCCGCCGCTACCCCGACCTTGTCGTCCACCGCCTGCTGGATCAACTGATCCGCCGCGGCCGGGTCGGCAGCGACCGCGACGAGCTGATCCGGACCGGCGAGCACTGCAGCAAGATGGAACGCCGCGCCGAATTGGCCGAGCGCGAGCTGGTCAAGCTCAAGCTCCTCACCTACATGACCACACGGTTGGGCGCGGAAATGGAAGCGGTCATCACCGGCGTCGCCGACTACGGCTTCTACGCCCAGGCGCAGACGCTGCCGGTGGAGGGCCTCGTCCACATCAGCACGCTGCCGGACGATTACTACTACTTCGACGACGCCTCCTACAGCCTGCACGGTCAGCGCCACGGCCGGCGTTACCGCCTGGGAGACAAGGTTCACGTGCAGGCGGTGCGAGTGGACTTGCAGCGGCGGCAGCTCGACTTCCGCGTCACCCCTCCCAAGTCCCCGAGAAAACCAAAGAAGTAACCACCACCGCACACGCGTCCCCCGCTTGCGGTTTCGCGTGCGGCGTCCGGAGCCAAAAAACGCACTCCTTCTTCGGTCGAGTATTGAGCGCACGCCCATGCCCAAGCGCCGGCCCACGACCCCCGACGATTTCGATAGCCCCTGGAAGGACGCCCTCCAGCGCTATCTGCAATCCTTCCTCGCATTCTTCTTTCCCGACATCCACGCCGACATCGATTGGACGCGCCGCTACGAGGCCCTCGATAAGGAATTCCAACAGATCGCGCGCCGAGCCAACGTGGGCAAGCGCATCGCCGACAAGCTATTCAAGGTTTGGCTCAAGGACGGCGCGGAGCGCTGGCTGCTCATCCACATCGAAGTGCAAGGGGAATACGAGAATGCCTTCGAGGAGCGGATGTTCGACTACAACGTCGCCGTGCGCCAACTGTATAATCAGACGGTGGTCAGCCTGGCGGTCCTGTGCGACGACCGGCCCGACTGGAGGCCGACGACGTTCGCCTACAGCCAGTGGGGCTGCAAGATGGAGTTGACGTTCCGCATCGCCAAGCTCCTCGATCACGCCGGCGAGCAAACGGCGCTGGGGGCGAGCGACAATCCGATAGCTTCGGTGGTGCTTGCGCATTCCCAGGCCATCGAGACGCGCCACGAACCGGCGGCGCGGCGACAAGCCAAGCTGGAGACGGTGAAGAATCTCTACAGGCATGGCTGGTCGAAGGAGGACGTCCGCCAGCTCTTTCGTTTGATCGATTGGATCATGACCCTGCCGGAAGAACTGGACGCCGGCTTCCGCGCCGAGTTGCATCAATTCGAGGAGGAGAACAACATGCCGTGGCTCACCAGTATCGAACGTCTCGACTACAAGCGAGGGCTCGAACAAGGGCTCGAACAAGGGCTCGAACAAGGACTCGAGCGAGGACTCGAGCGAGGCGAGCGCAAAGGGCTGCTGGAAGGCGTCGGCCTCGTTCTGGATGCCAAGTTCGGGCGACCTGGGCAAAAGTTGCTGCCCAAGATCCGCGCGATACGCGAGTTGGCGGACCTTCGCAAGTTCGCAAGGTTTCTCAAGAATGCTGAGACTCTCGATGACGTCCGCGCGTTCTTGCGCTAGGCGTCATGTCGAAGCCGGTCAACGACTCTGCACGATCCTGTTGCGTTTCCCGTCCCGCCCGCTACAGTAACCGCGTCCTGCCACCACACCGTCCCCGTCGCGCTCACGCCGCGACGCTCGACTTCAGGAGTCTTCGCCGTGCATCGCTTCGCTGCCCTCTGCGCTCTTCTCCTCTTCGTCTCCCACGCTGCCGCCGAGAACTGGCCGACCTGGCGCGGCGTCGATGGCTCCGGCGTCTCGCACGAGACCAAGCTCAACCTCGTCTGGGGGGACGACAAGAACATCGCCTGGACGTTCAAGATGCCCGGCCGCGGCGGCGCCACGCCCGTCGTCTGGGGGGACCGCATCTTTGTCACCAGCGGCGAAGGCAATGCTCAGGTCCTGCTCTGCATCGGCACGAACGGCAAGCCGCAATGGAAGAAGACCGTCGGCACGGGCGGTCGCGTCGCCATCAAGGGGGACGAGGCCAACGAAGCCTCGGCATCGCCCACTACCGACGGCGAACACGTCTGGGCCTTTGTCGGGAGCGGCAACGTAGCCTGTTACACCGTCGACGGCAAGGAGGTCTGGAACGTCAACATTCAGAAGAAATACGGCGCCTTCAAGATTCAGCACGGCCTGCACACCACGCCAGTGGTTCACGGCAAGCACATCTACCTCTCGCTCCAGCACTCGAACGGCCACTGGGTCGTCGCTCTCGACAAGCTCACCGGCGACGAGGCCTGGAAAGTGGAGCGCAAGACGGACGCAACCGACGAGAGCATGGAGGCGTACGCCTCCCCCTGCCTCTGGAACGACGGCAAGGAGACGCAGCTCGTCGTCCTCGGCGCCGATTACGCGACCGGCCATCGCCTCAGCGACGGCGCCGAGATCTGGCGCCTGGCCGACCTCAACCCGAAGGAGAAGTACCACAACGCATTCCGCATCATCGCCTCGCCGGCGGCTTCCAGGGATGCGCTCGTCGTGCCGACCTGCCGCGGCTTGATGGTGGCGGCGGTGAAGCCCGGGGCGAGCGGCCTGATCAAGACGGGCGGCTCCGGCGAACTGTGGCGCAAGGCAAAGGGTTCGCCCGACGTTCCCTCCCCGCTCATCCACGACGGCCTCGTCTACCTGTGCCGCGAGAACGGCGTCCTGCAATGCTGGGAAGCCGCGACCGGCAAGGAACTGTACGCAGGCCGCCTGCACGCCAGCCGTTACCGCGCCTCGCCGGTGCTCGTCGACGGCAAGCTCATCATCACCGCGCGCGACGGCGCCTTCTCGATCGTCAACGCCGGCCCGAAGTTCGAGCTGGCGCGGACGAACACCCTCGCCGATGTCTTCACGGCGTCGCCGGCGATCTCGGGTGGCCGGCTTTATCTGCGCGGTTTCGAGAAGCTGTACGCGGTAGATGCGAAGTGAACGTGGCGGCACGTTTTCGAACGTGCCCGACTTACACGCCTCGGTCCAATTCAAAGAAAGCGGCAACGCTGGGTTAGAAGATGCGCCCTGACGAAGCCGTCATTGCACGACGAGAGGCCGCAGGAAGCCGCTGTTGTAGGTGACGTCGGCGGAGCCGTCGGCGAAGAAGCGGACGGTCGTTGTGTAGCTGCCGTAGTTGAAGATGACCGCGTCGCTCTGGTGCTCGAGGCGCGGCGTGCTGCCGACGGGCAGGGTGAGCGGGATGGTGACGTTGCGGCCGGTGAAGGGATGGCGGAACGTCACGATCTGGTTGGGCTTGAAGGTCTCGTTGAACGGCTGGGGGAAGAAGCCGAAGCCGTTCAGGCGTTCGCCGAGGACGCCTGGGGCAAGGGGGACCTGGACCATGGCGCCGC
Organism: Gemmataceae bacterium; assembly: GCA_046350295.1. Classification (GTDB taxonomy): domain Bacteria; phylum Planctomycetota; class Planctomycetia; order Gemmatales; family Gemmataceae; genus JAXMAR01. The sequence goes on along the minus strand of JAXMAR010000011.1, from coordinate 127,245 downwards.
AAGCGTCGGCGGGGGCATAGTGGAAACGGACGGCTTCGGCGGCGGCGGGGGTAGCGAGGCACACCGCGAGAAAGATCGTCGTGAATTGGCGGCTCATGGCGTCTCCAGTGGGGCGAGCGCGCTGGGGCCCCAACAGCCCCGGTTCGCGTGAACCGGGGGCGGGCGAAGTTCCTGATGCGAACCCGTCGCGGGTCAGCGGATCGGCGGGGGCGGCGGGATGACGCCGGGGGTCGGGCAGCAGGGGCGGGCGCCAAGCGGCGACCGGGGTGGGGGCGCAACAGGGGGTGCGGTGGCTGGTGCTCGGCAAGGGGCCGGTGAGGCAACAGGCAGCGAGCACGAGGCCCATCATGGTGCGAAACATCGTGTGTCTCCTTAAAAAGTCCGAAGTCCAGGCGTTCAAGCCCGATTCCGGTCGCGCTTTTTCGACGACCATCCGCTCGGCGCCATGAGCCGCTGGCGGAGAATGCTCCGCACTTCCAGCCTAGTTCGATTGACACAGGCATGGCAACGCAACCTCGAGGAAAAGTCGCGCGTTTCGCGGCGCGGCGTTCAGGCTGTTGCGCTTGCAGCGAATGGTGGACAAGGGCAAGCGGGGCGGATGAAATGGAGTTTGCAAGAAATGCGCGTTACGCGGCATTTGCGCGGCGATTGCGCGGCATTTCGAAAGCGTGATTGCGGGTTGGAGCGATGGCGCCGAAGAACGAAGGCTTGCTGATGCGATGCGTGGCCGCGGCGTGCGGAGGTCGACGCCGCAAGCGCGCCTGCCGGACGAGCGGTATCGCTTCCCCGCCGAAACGGTCGTTCTGGAGACGCGATCGACCGCGTGCTGGAGCGCGGACGCGACGGCTCCATGTGCCGTCCCCGGCTTCGATCGCCAAGATGGACGGCGCGCGGCGCCGAAACCTTCGGGGCCGACGCGTATTCGCCGCTCGACTTCGAGGTCGTCGGCCTTCGCCCGGGCGCCCTGCGGGCGCCACCGTGCGTGAAGGCGAGGCGGTGCGGATCATGATCGGCTGCCGCTTCCGGCCGGAGCGACGCCGTCGTTCCTGCCGAGAACGCGACGGAGGAAACTCGGCGGCAGCGCCTGGTCCGGGTGACGGGAAGCGGCGTCGCCGGGCAGACACGTGGGACGCATCGGCGAGGACATCCAAGCGGGAACCGTTCTGCTCAAGACAGGGCGGCGTCTGCGACCGCAAGACCTCGGCGTGCTGGCGTCGGTCGGGGCGGCTGATCGCCGTGATACGCCGAATTAAGCCGCAGCCATCCTCGTTTCGGGAGACGAGCTATTGCCGGCGGGCGCCAGGCCGCGGGTATCAGATCGTCGACAGCAACTCGATCATGTTGGGGCAGCTTGCGCGACGGTGGACACCGTGCGGGTAGAGCTTTGTCCGCGACGGGCGGAGCCGATCCGCCGCGCTCTCGCCGAGTCGACGGAGGATGTCGTTCTCGTTTCCGGGGATCCTCGGTCGGGCAGGAAGAATTTATGCCGCGCATCCTCGCGGAGTTGGGAGAATCGGCGGCCATGGCAGCGCTGCGGCCGGCCAGTCCAACGGGCATCGGCTTTCTGGGCGGCCGGCCGGTGTTTCTGCTACCGGGGAATCCGGTTTTCGCCCAGTGCCTACGACCTGTTCGCGGGACGGGCGGTGCGGCGTTTGGGGGGAAGAGCGACGAAACTGCCATACGCCGTGGTGCGGGCGCCGCTGGAGCGGAAGATCGCCGATGGTGGGACGCGTGGATTACGCGCGTGAAGGTAGGGGGAGGGCAGGGTAGAAAGCCGCTGGCGATCAGCGGGCGCCGATTCAGCTCGACGACGTGGGCCGACGGCTTCGTTCTTGTCCTGGCCGACGCGGAGGGGTACGTGGAATGGGACGCCGATCGAGGTTTACCGTACGATCGGCATGCTTGTGCCGCTCGCGCGGATGCCGGCGAGAATCAGTTGCCGTCTCAGGGCAGGATTGCCCCGGTTCTGCGAACCGGGGCTAAACGAAGACGCCGACGCCGTCTATTTCTTCGCTTTTCCTGTTGCCTGGATCGCTTTTCTGCAACACGGCCACGCGTTGGTGGCGTTCGGATCGGCGAAGGCGAAATTCGCGACGACCTTGCCCTCCTTCGCGAGCAGGATGGTGATGGTGGCCCGGTCGTTGAGGCCGTAGGTCATCGGGCCGTCCTTGTCGAGGGCGATGCTCATCGGGGACTGGATGTTGATGAGCCTTGGGCGCGTTTGAGATATCCTTCCATTTTTTCCTTCTCGCCGAGCCAGACGAACTGGGTGGCGAGCTTCTCTTCCTTTTGGTGGTGAAGTCGTCGATGGGCCGCATCAGTTGCAGGGTCAGCGCGTGATCTTGTGGACGACGACGACCAGGATCGGCTTGTTTTCGCGCCCTTGACCAGCTTGAATTCCTTCCCTTCGGAGGGGCCGGGAAAGTCAGCGACCTTGAATTCCGGCAGCTTATCACCGACCATGGGGCCGGAGGGATCGTCGCCGCCGAATAGAACGGTCAAGAGAGATGCGACCAGAGACATCCGGAAGCCCTCCAGGTTTCGGTGCGACGAAGGCGTTCTTGAGCTGACCGGGCCGGGAACCACCATGGAATGCCCGCCCGCAGGAAAGGCGGCATGGAGATTCTATACATGAGTCGTTATCTTCCTCGCGATCCTGACCTGTCTTTGCCTTGCGTCGTACGTCGCCGCGGCAGGAGGAAAAGAAAAAGCGAGCGCCCAACATCATCCTCATCATGGCCGATGACATGGGCTATGGCGACCTCGGATTCACGGGCAATCCGAAGATCAAGACGCCGAACCTGGACCGGCTCGCGAAGAAGAGCGTGCGCATGAAGCAGTTCCACGTCTGCCCGGTCTGCTCGCCGACGCGTTCCAGCCTCCTCACGGGGCGCTACAACTATCGCACCGGCGTCGTCGACACCTTCCTGGGCCGCTCCATGATGCACCCCGACGAGGTGACGCTCGCCGAAGTCCTCGCCGCCATGGGCTACCGCACGGGCATCTTCGGCAAGTGGCACCTCGGCGACTGCTATCCCCTCAGGCCGCAAGACCATGGTTTCCAGGAGACGCTCGTTCTGCGCGGCGGCGGCATCGGCCAACCCTCCGACCCACCCGGCGGCTCGAGCTACTTCGACCCGGTCTTGCAGCACAACGGCAAGCAAATCAACGCCAAGGGCTACTGCAGCGACGTGTTCACCGAAGCCGCGCTCGACTTCATCGGCAAGAACCGCGACCGCCCCTTCTTCTGTTATCTGCCGTTCAATGCGCCGCACAGTCCCCATCAGGTCCCCGAGAGCTACGAGGCGCCCTATCGCAAGATGGACCTCAATCCGGACCAGTTTCCCAAGGTCGGCTTCCCACTGCCCCCAAAGGCGAAGACCGACGACATCGCCAAGGTCTACGGCATGGTGACCAACATCGACGATAACGTCGGCAAGGTCCTTGCCAAGCTGCGCGAGCTCGGTCTCGAGGAGGACACCATCGTCATCTTCCTCACCGACAACGGCGCCTCCTTCCCCCGCTTCAACGCCGGCATGCGCGGCTTCAAGGGGAGCGTCTTCGAAGGGGGGACGCACGTTCCGTTCTTCGTGCAGTGGAAGGGCCATCTGCCGGAGGATCGGGACGTGAGCCAGATCGCGGCGCACATCGACCTCGTGCCGACATTGCTCGATCTGGTCGGCGGCAAGGCGGCCGAGGGCAAGAAGATCGACGGCGTCAGCCTGGCGCCCCTCTGGAAAGGGGAGAAGGTGGACTGGCCCGAGCGCAACCTGTTCTTCCAGTGGCATCGCGGCGACGTGCCGCAACTGTTCCGCGCCTGCGCGGTTCGCTCGCAGAAGTACCGGCTGGTGCAGCCGGCGGGAGTGGACGACAAGGCCAAGTTCAACGGGCTGACGGCGAAGTTCCTCCTCTTCGACATCGAAAGCGATCCCTTCGAGCAGAACGATATCAGCGACAAGGCCCCCGAGGTCGTGCAGGAGATGAAGGCGGCGTATCAGAAGTGGTTCCGCGATGTGGTCGGCACGCGCACGGTCGTGCCGCCGCGCATCGTCATCGGCGCCAAGGAGGCCGACCCAGTCGTCCTGACCAAGCAAGACTGGCGCGGGCCGAAAGCGAGTTGGGGGCCGACGGGTCAGGGGTACTGGGAATTGAAGGTCGCCGCCGCGGGCACGTTCGAGGTAAGCGTTCACTTGCCTGAGAAGGCGCCTGCAGGCGTTGTCCACTTGAAAATCGGCGGGAAGGAAACCGCCAGGCGGGCGGAGGAATCGCAGGTCACGTTCGAGGACATCAACCTGTCAGCTGGAAATGTTCGTCTGGAGGCCTGGCTGGCGAGCGGCGGAGAGCTTCGTGCCATCCGATTCGTTAAAGTATCCAGAAAATAGGTCCGTATTCTCACACTTTTCGGAAAAGCAATTCTTCTTTTTTTTTTTCTTCTTGAGGTTTTCATGCCTTATGGTACATTTTTCTTCGGTAGTCCCATCTTTTCCATTCATCATCGGAGACCGTTCGCATGTACAGTTCTGCCCGTCTTCGGGTCCGGCGCGCCTTCACGCTGATCGAATTGCTCGTCGTCATCGCCATCATCGCTATCTTGATCGCCTTGCTGGTCCCTGCGGTCCAGAAGGTGCGTGAAGCCGCCGCTCGTACCCAGTGCCTCAACAATCTCAAGCAGATCGGCGTCGCGTTGCACGCCTACCACGATGTCAACAAGCGTCTGCCACCGGGCGCCGCCAACGATGTGGCTCCGTTTGGCAACGGCGGTGTGGGCTGGGGCTCCTCCTGGAAGGTCTACATCCTTCCTTACATCGAACAGGGGAATATCTACAGCAAGTGGCAGTTCAACAACAACAGCGGCTACGTCAACGGTACCAACTACGCCCTGGTCAACAACGTCACGATTCCTGTTTACCGCTGCCCCTCGTCGCCCGTGCCCGACATGCGGCCCAATTGGAACGGCGTGGTGAAGATGTTCACTTCGTACACCGGTATCGCGGGTTCGGCTGTTTCGCCGGGTTCGGCCGGCACCTACCAGCAGGGTTGTTGCAACGGCGCCGGTTCTTGGGCGAGCGACACCGGCGTGCTTTTCGCCGGCAGCAAGATTCGTTTGACCGACATCACGGACGGCACCAGCAACACGTTCATGGTCGGCGAGCAAAGTGACCACATCCGCGATATCAACGGCGCCCCTGTTACGTCCGCGTACAGCTCGGGCGTGGGAAATAGCGAAGGTATCTATGGCTGGACCATGGGCGCCGCCCACAATACCGGCGGCGGACAATCCGGCTGGGGCGACGGCCGGCACTTCAACTGCACGGCCGTTCGGTACCAGATCAACCAGTGGGTTCCCGCTGCGGCTCCCTCCGCGGCGGTCCTCAACAGCCTCGGCGGCGGCAACGACGTTGGCGCCAACTTCACGCTCAACTCCGGTCACACGGGCGGGGCCTGCGTCCTGTTCGGCGACGCCGGGGTGCGCTTCGTCTCCAACTCGACCGCTTTGGCGACGCTCGGCGCCGCTTGCACCCGCAACGGCGGTGAAACGGTGAATCTGGACTTCTGAGAACTCGTAAATCGTGTTTGCGGGCGCCGGCCCTGGGTATTGCCAGAGCCGGCGCTCTTTTTTCCGCCGATCCCAGCCGCGGCTTCGGGCGCGGCTTTCTTCCGTTCCTGGCATCTCGTGGAGAGCATCATGGTAAGAGCGTTTGGCGCGGGGTTGATTCTTATGGTCGCGGTCGGAGCGTCCGGTTGCGGCAGCGGGAAGAAAGAGGTGGCGACCTACGACGTCACCGGCAAGGTCGAGTACAACGGCAAGCCGATGGAAGAGGGGATGATCATCTTTGACCTCGCGGACGGCATACCGCCCGCGACCGGGGACATCAAAGGCGGCACGTATTCGGTCAAGGCCCGCACCGGCAAGGCAAAGGTCTCCATCAGCTGGCAAAAGCTGATCCCCGGCAAAAAGGGTCCGATGGACACCGAAGTGCGCGACGAGATGGTCGCTCCCGAGTACAACGCCGCGACCAAGCTGACCGCCGAGATCAAGGAAGGTCCCAACAACTTCGATTTCAAGGTGACGGGGAAGAAATAGTCGCCCAGCGAGCCGGCGGCGCGCGATCCCATGGATCCTCGCCGCCGCCGAATCCCGCTTGTGCCCATGCCAGGGCCGCCTAGAATGACAACGCCCGCCCCTGGGTTGGGTCAATCGTGACTCCAGGCGTCAAGCAACTCCTGTTCCTGCTCCTTTTTGCCGCAGTCGTCGGCAGCGTCTTCTTTTTGCGCGCCACTCTTCCCGTCGCCGCCGACGCCACCCTGAGCGCCGAAGAATCGCTGCGGCGCTACGGCTTTCATCTGCGCGAAGTCTCCAAGGAGTGCGGCATCAAGTTCGTCCACGAAGCGCCGGCGCTCGATTCCAAGCTCGACCGGATCATGCCGATCGTCGCCGCCATGGGAGCATCCGTTTCCGTCGTCGACTTCGACCGCGACGGCCTGGCCGACCTCTTCGTCGTCAACAGCGGATCGGGCAGCAAGTGCCGGCTCTACCGCAACAAGGGAGACGGCACGTTCGAGGACGTGGCGGAGAAGATGGGCGTCGCCGACTTGAACCGGCCCGGGGACGGCGCCTGCATGGGGGCGGTCTGGGGAGACTACGACAACGACGGTTACGAGGATCTTTTCGTCTATCGCTGGGGCAAGCCGGAACTGTTTCACAACGACAAGGGCAAAGGCTTCACGCGCGTCACCGATGAGGCCAAGCTGCCCAAGTGGATCAACGCCGGCAGCGCCATCTGGCTCGATTTCGATGGCGACGGCAAGCTCGACCTATTCATCGCCGGCTACTGGGCCGACGATATCGATCTCTGGAAGTTGAAGACCACCCGCATCATGCCCGAGAGCTTCCAGTTCGCCGACAACGGCGGCCGCAAGTATCTCCTGCGTAACAAGGGGGACGGCACGTTCGAGGACGTGACGGCGAAGGCGGGCATCACGAGCACGCGCTGGACGCTGGCGGCGGCCGCGGCGGACCTGCGCGGGGTCGGCCTGCCCGACATCGTCGTCGCCAACGACTACGGCGTCAACGAATACTACGCGAGCCGCAAGGGCGGCTTCGAGGAGATTGGCCGCAGCGCGGGGATCGGCGAGCGCTCCAAGAGCGGCATGAGCGTGAGCTTCGGCGACATCTACAACCAGGGGCGCTTCTCGATTTACGTTACCAACATCTCCGAGCCGGGCATCCTCCTGCAAGGCAACAACCTCTGGACGCCGGCGCGCGGCTCCTCCGCTGCGGAGCCGCGTTTCGAGAACCGGGCGGACAGTCTGGGGGTCGAGATCGGCGGCTGGAGCTGGGGCGCGCAGTTCGGCGACCTGAACAATGACGGGCAGCTGGACCTGTTTCTGACCAACGGATACATCACGACCGATTCGCGTTCGACGTACTGGTACGATTACTCGCGCATTGCCGGGGCCCACAAGAACATCATCATCGACGCCGCCAACTGGCCGGACATGAAAGGCCGCAGCCTGGCCGGCCGGCAACAAAAGTGCCTCTGGGTCAACCGCGCCGGCAAGTTCGACGACGTGGCCAAGGCGGTCGGCGTGCGCGACACGTTCGACGGGCGTGCCGTCGTCCTCGTCGACCTGTGGAACCGGGGCGTACTCGACGTGGTGCTGGCGAACCAGAAGGGGCCGTTGCTCGTTTACAAGAATACCGTGGCGCCCGACAATGCCTGGATCCAGTTCGAGCTGGAAGGAACGAAGAGCAACAAGAGCGCCATCGGCGCCCAGGTCAAACTGTTCTGGAACGACCAGGTGCAGCTGCAAGAGGTTTCCGGCGGCAGCGGCTACTCCGCGCAGAACCAGCGCCGGCTCCACTTCGGGCTGGGGAAAAGCCCGCGCGTCGACCGGGCGGAGATTCGTTGGCCGTCGGGCCAAACCCAGACGTTGCGCGCCCCGGAGGTCGGCAAACTGCACCGGATCCGCGAGCCGAAATAGCGGCCTTTGGGGCGCTCGCGCGTCCCAGCTGCTGGATTTGAATCGCAACGAGCCATGACCATCGCCGCGTCCAATATCGCCGCCGCTTCCGCGCCGAAGCCGCACGTCCCGCGCACCCTCGGCCTCGACAATCGGTTCCTGGCGCCGATCCTGATCACCTGCATCCTCGCCGTCGCCGACTGGCAGTACGCCATCCTGCAGAGCTACTGGCACACCGTCGCCGCCATCGTCGCGTCGATCCTGCTCGAGCTGGCGCTCGGAAAGTTCGCGACCGGGCGCTGGCCTCATCTGGCGAGCGCCTACATTTCCGGCATCAGCGTCGGCATTCTGATCCGCTCCAACTACTTCTGGCCTTACATCGTCTGCAGCCTGCTCGCGATCAGCTCGAAGTACGCCCTGCGCGTCGGCGGCCGGCACCTGTGGAATCCATCCAACCTCGGCGTCAGCATCCTTCTCTTCCTCGCGCCGCAAGCCGTGGCGACGTTGAGTCAACAATGGGGCAACGAGATCTGGGTGCTGCTGATCATCTGGACGCTCGGCTGCCTCATCCTCCTCCGCCTGGGTCGCCTCCACATCACCCTCACCTATGTCGCGGCCTTCATCGCCCTCTCCTTCGTGCGTGCGGCGCTCGATGGGGAGGTCTGGCTCAACGAAGTGGCGCCGATCACCGCGCCGATGTACCAGCTCTACATCTTCTTCATGATCACCGATCCGAAGACGACGCCGCGGACCTGGCGCCGGCAGATCGCCGTCACCCTCGTCGTCGCCGCCGTCGAGACCGGTCTGCGCCTGGTGGGCGGCATCACCGGCATCCACGCCCCCTACTACGCTCTCTTCATCGTCTCCTGATCGCCAACCTCCTCGAGATCTGCTGGGACGCCTGGCAAGCGAAGGCGAAGGCGACCCCGGCGCCTCTTGCGACGACGCCGGACGCGGCGGAGCCGGTGGCGGCTCGCTAGGCCGCCTCTATTTCATCCGCCGCGCCTTCTCCTCCCCCTCGCGCAACTCCCAGTAGCTTCCCGCTTCCAGGCCGTCAAAGTGTTGCTCGACTCCCCACGCCCATTTCACCGTCAGGCGCCCGGGTTCCGCCGCGCCGAGGCCGAAAAGGATGCGGCGGTCGCTCGACGATAGGTAGCTGCCGCCTCCCTTGGCGAAGCGCGTCAGCTTGCGGCCGCCGCATTCCAGGATCAACGTGGAGCCGGCGCTGTCGCGATCTCCCTTGCCGATCAAGCGCAGGCCAAGCCAGCGGTTAGCCTTATCCTTCGCCGCGTCGTTGCGGAGGATTACCGCCGGACTGTTGGTGTTGCTGATCACCAGATCGGGCCAGCCGTCGTTATCGAGATCCCCGACGGCGAGACCTCGGCCGATGGCCGCGGTATCGAAAAAGACGCCGCCGCGCTTGCTCCAATCCTGGAAGACGCGGCGCTCGCCGCGCTGCACGTTCTTGAGCAGCAGCGGCATTTGCTTGAGCGTGCTGCCGAGCGGATGGCGCAGCACATGGCCGTTGGCGACGACGAGATCCTCCCAGCCGTCGTTGTCGAAGTCGACGAAGGCGGCGCCGAAGCCGACGAAGTGGCGGCTCAGGGAGGCGATGCCGGCGGGATGGGACTGGTAGAGGAAGCGCTCCTTGCCGGTGTTCTGATAGAGGGCGTGGATCTCCCCCTGGAAATTGGCGACGAACAGCGAAGCCCGGCCGCTGCCGTCATAATCGGCGGCGTCCACGCCCATGCTGCCGTTGTACATGCCGTGCTCGTCGACATCGACGCCGGCGCGCCGCCCCACCTCTTCGAGCTTGCCCTTGCGGTTGAGGTAGAGGTGGTTGTTGGAGGCGTCGTTCGCTACGTAAATGCCGGGCCGGCCCTCCCCTGAGAAATCGGCCAGGACGACGCCCAGGCCCATGCCGTCGCCGCGGAGTGGAACCTCGGTCGTGATGTCGCGGAACGTCCCGTCGCCGTTGTTGCGGAAGAGCGCGTGGACCAGGGGCTTGAAGCGCTGCGGCGGGCAGACGTCGCGCTCGACCTTCCCTTTCCCCTTGCACACCGGGTCGTTGGCCGGGGACCAGTCGCAGTAATGGCAGATGTAGAGATCGGGATAGCCGCTGCCGAAGAGATCGGCAAAGCCGGCGCTCGTGGCCCAGGACGCATCCCTGACCCCGGCCTTCGCCGTCTCGTCAACGAAGCGCTTGCCGTCGACATTGCGAAAGAGGGCGACATGACCGAAGCCGGTGACGAGCAGGTCGGGCCGGCCGTCCCGGTCGTAGTCGGCGACGGCGGCGCCATGACTGTAGAAGTCGATCTTGTCGAGCCCCGTCTCGGCGGTCACGTCGCGGAACTGGAAAGCGCCGAGGTTCTTGTAGAGCTTGCAGGGGTGGCCCTTGACCTTGCCCCCGTCGAAATAACCGCCGCCGGTGAAGAAGAGATCGAGCAAACCGTCGCCGTCATAGTCGATCAGGGCCACGCCGCCGCCCACGGATTCCAGAATCGTGTACCGGTCGGCTTCCTCGCCGTTGCGATAGGAAAAGTGGACGCCGGAATCGGCGGTGACATCGCGAAAGAAAGGCGGACCGTCCGGGATTGCCGCATCGGCCAAGATAGGCGGCGGCGAAGGTCCCGGGTCATCCTTCTTCCGGCTCAGAAGGAAAATGCCGAGGCCGGCGGCGAGCGCGACCACGACAACGGCGAGCGTGACGATTCGGCGGTGACCGAAAAGGGAAGTTGTCGGCGTCGGCTGCTGGGATAGGGTCATGCCTCGTTCCACCGTATGCGTTATTTCTTTTCGGCCTTGCGAAGCTCTTCCAGCGCTTTCTCGAGGCGATCCTGAATCTCTTTCGCCTTGTCCTGGTACGTCTTCGCTTCTTCGAGCTTGCCTGCCAGGCGCAGACAATCGGCCAGCGCGACGTTGACGTCACGCTGCTCGGGCGCGAGCTTTTCCGCCTTGCGCAGCCACGGCTCTGCCTCCTCGGCCCGGCCCCGATCCAGCGCCACACGACCGCGCTCCACCAGCGCGTCGACCCGCTTCGGCTGCGCCGTCAATAGCTCGTCCAGCGCCACGCCGGCCTCCTCGGGCCGCCCCAGGGCCCGGCGCAAACGAGCGCTCACGAAACGCACGTCCGGATTCCGGGCCGCGTGCCCCGTCAGCCATTCGACCTCGGAGACCGCCTGGCGCGGCTCCGCGCGGAGCAACGCCTCGGCGAGGGCGAGCCGGGCCGGCACAAACTCGGGAGAAAGCTCCGCAGCCTTGCGGAAATCGAGCAGGGCCTGGCCAAAGTCTTCGGACATCTCGTAGAGTCGGCCGCGCCAAAGGAGGCCGCGCGTCTGATCGAGGGAGCCGAAGCGATGCTCGAGCCAGAAGTCGACGCTCCAGGCCGCGAGGGCCAGGTGAAAGGCGCGCATGCCCCCCTCGATGAGCGCTTCGAGGGCCAGGCCGGTCTCGGGCCCGGCGGGGTTCTTCTTGCAGAAGGCCGCCAGGCGCTCGGCGGCGGCGAGATGGCCGATTTGCACGCGCAACAGGTCGTGCTCGACGGCGAGTTCGTCCGCGTCGGCGCCCTGGTCGAATGCCAGGCGCAGGCGGCGGTCGGCGTCGGCAAGGTCCCCGCTCCGCCGCGCCGCCTGCGCCGCCAGAACAAGGGCGGCGCCATCGGTGGGGCGGCGCTGCAAATACTCGTCGAGATGCTGGAGCGCTTCCTGAAAGTCGCAGCGTTCGAGCGCGGCGCGGGCCAGGTCGTACTGTCGCTTGGCGAGGTACTGGCTGATGGCAAAGTAAACCGCAACGCCGATCAAGCCAAGGAGAACGACGGCCAGGGCGGCGCGGACACGGCGATCGCGGATGCGCATGGGATTCGTTTCAGCGTTTGAAGGCCCGCAAGCCGCGCGCGAAGACATCGCTCGTCACGAAGCGCGTATGGTAATCGCGCCAATCGGCCGGGAAGCGGCGGAAAACCGGGTCGTCCTCCAGACGCGTCGGAAGCCGCTCCTCCTTCACGCCGTGCGCCGGCAGCGGCAACACGGTCGCGCCGAAGCGCGTGTTGAGGTCGCCGTCACGCGTCCAGCCGTCGCATTCCCAGATGAAATCGCGCTTCCAGCCGGAAGGCGGCGACGCCGGCGCGGGGAAGCGAAAAGCGATCTCATCCCCGGCATTCATGATGACGTAACGGTCGTCGACTTTCGCCACCAGCTCGCGCACGTCGCCGAAACGTGTGTAGAAGCCGGTCAGGTCGCGCCACGGCTGGCCCGCGACGTTCACCTTATCATAGTTGGGCAACTCTGGGGAACTTGCGTCCTTCCGCGTCATCTCCAGGATGCCGCGATAGCGCAACTCGGCGGCCGCCGGCGTCGGGCGCTGCAAGCGGGCCAGCTTGGGATCCAGCTCACGCGCGGTCCCCAGGAAGTCCCAAAAGATCTCCATGGTTGTGCGCAGGCGGAAACGGCGCGGAGCGATCCGGGGCCTTGCGCCGCCCGCCTCGCCTTCGATACCGTCAAGCCGGATTACCATCGTCTTATCCTTGCCGGCCGGGAAGCCGAGCGCGGGAAGGACGGTCTTCCAGCCCCCTTTGCCGTCGGGGATGTCCAGGCAGAGCGGCCGCGGCGCTTCGTGCTTGCCTTGGTCCAGGGCGACGTTGATCGACGTATTGGTCGGATGCAGCCAGCCGCGGGCGACGAGGAGCAGCGGACCTTCGCACGCCTCTTCCCCGAGGTCGACCTCGATCCAGTGCTCGGGAACGACGCCCTGAAAGCGGCCCCGGCCGCACTTGTCGACGTAGCGGCCGTCCACGGCGCGCACCAGTTCCGTTACATCGCCGCCGTGATGGTCCCAGGCGTGCGGGACCGGTTGAACCGGCGTCGTGAGATAGAACCTGGGCGGCGTCGGCGTGAGGAAGAAGCGTTCGTCGACGTGGATTTCGGTATCGGGCGGATGATCGACAACAATAAGGGCAAGCTGGTCGAGGAAATCGGTCTCCCACAGGTTGGCGTGGACGCGGACGTCGTAAGCGCCGTCGCGCGGCTTCAAGGCTTCGCCGGAAATCTTCAGCCATTCGGTCGTCTGCGGGAACTCGCCGATGTTCTGCCCGTTGACGTACATGCCGAGCGGTGTGCCCCACATGAAGTCGCCGGCGAAGCGGACGCCGGCGCCGTCCCAGGTGAAGAGAAACGGACACGAGCCCGTGAGACGCTGGGAGGCGGTCAGGAAAACATCGGCGCGTGTGTCGAACTCCCATTGCGGCACGCCGTTGGGCCAGACGATGCGGGCCACGTCGACCTCGTCGTGCTCGCCGAGGCCGAAGTGGACGCCCAGACCGCGAATGGCCCGTTTTTGCACGAGCAGGCCCGAGCGGATTTCGACCTCACCGCCGACCGCGAAGGAGTTGATGCGATCGTCACCGGCCTTGGGATTGGCGAGCGGCCAGAGGGACTGCCAGCGATAGCTCTTCTTGCCGTCTTGCATGCCGCGCTCGGGCCGGCCCTTCTCCGAGAGGCCGACCAGATCGAGGCGGCCGTCGCCGTTGAGATCGAGCAGGGCGAACGTTTTGATCTTCGTGTCCGCGGGCAAGGCGGACCATGTCCCTTTCCCATCGGCGAGAAAAAGCCCGGAGGCCGTGTCGGTGGCGACGACGATATCGAGCGCGCCATTGTTATCGATGTCTTCGACGAACAGGCGCACGGAGGCGTCCGGCTTTGCAAGGTCCGAGCGGGCTAGTTCTCGCGTGCGCCACGCCTGCCGCTTATCCTGATCGGCGACGCTGATCAGGGCGCCGTCCGACCGGAGGAGGACGAGAGCGAAGCCGTCGTCATCGTGAATGGCGCCCGCGGCAACGGCGCGGAACAGGCCCGCCGGCGCCGCGCTCGGCCAGGGTGCGAACTGTCCCGAACGCTCGTTTGCGAAGACGTGCAGGGCGCCGGCGGCGTCGAGGAAGACGGCGTCCGGAGCGCCGTCGTTGTCGAGATCGATCCAGACAAAGGCACGGACGTCTTTGACGCCGGCAAACGGCTCCAGAGCCTTGAAGGTGCCGTCACGGTTGTTGCGCAGGAGAAGCGGCGGGCCGGAGCGGCGTGCGACGACGATGTCGAGATCGCCGTCCATCTCGACGTCGGCGGCCCAGGCGCCGTGGTAATCGCCGTTCAAGATGTCAGGCGGAAGGCCGGTCTTGTCGGTGACATCGACGAATCCCTCGGACGATTGCCGCCAGAAGCGCAGGCCGCCCGCGCCGGCCAGGACGAGGTCGGTGCGGAAATCGTTGTCCCAGTCGACGGCCAGCACACCATCCTTGGTCGGTGGCGTCGCTTTCGGTCCGGCGGGGAAGGGGAGCCTTGGCGCCCCGGCGTCGACGCGCCGCACTTCCTTGGCGTTGGCGACGAAAAACGTGGGCCGCAACGTCGCCAGCGGGCCGGCCGCGACGCCCCCCTCGATCGCTTCTTCCACCAGCGCGGCGCGCTGCTTCTCGTTGATCATCCAGACCGGAACGAGCGTCTGCCAGCTCGCCTCGTCAGCGCCGTCGATCGGCTCCACGGCGAACGTCAGAGCGCGGTCAGGCGGCGCGGGCGTGGCACGCGCGGGCTCGAGACGAAGGAAAGCGTAGAGCGGCTCGCCGATAATCCCGAGCTGCGGCACGATGGCCCGGCTATCGCGCACGTAGCCACGCTCCGCCTTCAAGACACGGTCGAGATCCTGCAGCAACGGCACGACCTCGCCCGGGACCGCGGCGATGGCTTTCTCCAACTCGGCCAGGACCTCCTTGGAGGCGGGCGTCCAGGCCGGGGCGAGTTTTTTCATGCGGCCAAGCGACGCTTGAAACGCCGCCTGATCCTTGCGACGCCATGCCGACATGGCGTGTTGTGCCAGGACGCGGAGGTTGTTGGGTTGGAGCTTGAGAATGCGCTCGAGGAGGCGTTGATACGCCGCTTCACTGTCCGCGTCCGCTTCCTTGCTCACCGCCTGAGCCAGGACGTAAAGCAAGGGTAAATCGTTCGGGCGCGACTCCACGCTCTTGCGATAGTGGCGGACGGCGTCGGGTTGCCGGCCTTGCTTCTCGGCGAGCGCGCCGAGGAGGGCCTCGATCGCGCCGTTACCGGACGCCAGCTCGGCGGGCGCGCTTCAGGTCTCGGTCGGCTTCCTGGAGGTTATTCTTGCGCAGGTGCAGCAAGCCGAGGTCGGCCCAGGCGGCCGGCTCGCTCGGGACCAGCTGCGTGGCCTTGCCGAGCTTCTCGAGGGCCAGCTCGTCGCGGCCGGCGTCGAGAGCGGCGACGCCAATATAGAACGTCCGGACGTATTCGCGATATTCGGCAGAGCCGGGAGCGGGCAACGGCGCCGGCCGCGGCCAGAAAAAGAAGACTCCTGCTGCCACCGCCGCCACGAGAACGAGCAGAGCGAGCCAGCGGGCAGCGCGGGATGAGATCATGGCACGTGGAGAGTGTGCGGCTCGGAGTGTGCGACTCGCCGTGTGCGGCTTGTGTCCGCACAGAGTGAACGCTATGATACGAGGGCTTTCTCCCTTTCGTCAACCAATGCTTGCGATGTCGCGCCTCAAGACGTTCTTGCGAAAACCCGCCGCCTGGATCGGGGTCGTTTGCCTTGCCGCGGCGGGGATCGCCCTCGCTGTCTGGTGGCCCAAGAAAAATGCCACGGCCCAGCGCACTTTCAAGATCGCGTACACCGGCCTCACCTGCGAGGCGCCGCTTTTCGTCGCCGTCGAGAAGGGCTTTTGCAAGGAAGAAGGCCTGGACGTGGAATTGGTCGCCACGGACTGGGACGGCTTGCGGGAAGGACTCGGTCTGGGCCGCTTCGACGCGAACCAGACGCTTCTGATGTACCTGCTGAAGCCGATCACGGAGCAGGGATTGGACGTGAAGATCACGGGGGGCATTCATACCGGCTGCTTGCGCTTGCAGGCCGGCGTCAAGTCGACGATCCACAAGGTCACCGACCTCAAAGGCAAGCGCATCGGCGTGCCGACGCACCTGGGCAGCCCGCCGCACCTCTTCTCCCTGCGCGTTTTCACCGCGGCCGGGATCGATCCCAACGTGGCTGAATGGATCCCCTTTCCCCCCGATTCGCTCGCCGCCGCGCTCGAAGACGGCCGGGTCGACGCGGTCTGCACTTCCGATCCGATCGGCACGATCCTGCTGGGCGCCGGATTGGTGCGGAACATTGCCGATCAAGCGGTGGATCCGCCGTATTGCGATGAATACTGCTGTGTCGTCGTCCTGAGCGGCAAGCTGACGCGCGAGAATCCGCGAGCGGCCGCCAAGCTGACACGCGCCTTGCTCAAAGCGGCCAAGTGGACCGAGGAAAATCCTGGCGCCGCCGCGCGGTTGTCGGTCGAGAAGAACTACACGGCAGCATCCGTCGAGCTAAATAACCAGGCGCTATCCAAGCTGCACTATACTCCGGGCGTGGACAAGTGCCGACGCAGCATCGATCAGGCGACGCGGGACATGAAGCGTGCCGGCCTTTTGAAGGAGCATGTGGATCCCTTTCGAGCCGTCGAACGCGCCTGGCTCGATCTCGACGGGGTGAACGACGCCTGGCTTGCATCCCTCACCGTCGAGCATGTCGCCGACGGGGGCCCGCCCGCGCCTCTGCCCGCTTCCACCTACGCCCTGCTGTGCCGAACCGGCGCATTCCCGAAGAGTTGCTGCTACGGCAAATGACCGTCCCGACCAACGCCCGATCGCGCGATCTCCCCTTGGCCACGGGCGCCGCCCTGGCCCCGGCCGCCGCCGCGGCTCTCGCCTTCGCGGCACACCTGTTCCTGCCTGACCGACAGTTGGCGCCGCTGACCTGGATGGACGCGCTGCCCGCCTGGCGTCATCCGTATTCGATGGCGCTTCTGATCGTTGTGGTCCTGTCGCTTGCCGGCGCCGCAATCCAGGCCGTTTGGCCGCCCCTGCGTCGGCCGGCGCGTCACTACGGTCCGCTTCTGGCCGGCGCTGTCGTCGTCGCAGCGTTCTGGGACCTGATCACGCAGAAGCTCAACGCCATGCGGTTGCCCTACTTCCCGGGGCCCGATCTCGTCTTCGGCGCCCTCGTGGAGGATCAGGCTCTCCTATTGAAAAGCGCCGGCCATTCCTTGCTGCTGCTTCTGAGCGGATATGGCTTGGGCGCGTTGGCCGGTGTCACGATCGGCATCCTGATCGGCTGGTTCGCCCGCGCCCGCTACTGGATGATGCCGGCGATCAAGCTGATCGGTCCCTTGCCTGCCACCGCGCTGGTGCCGCTGGCCATGACGCTGTCCAACGACTCCTTCCTTCCGGCGACGGCGCTCATCGCGTTCGCCGTCTGGTTCCCCGTGACCATGCTTACCGCCTCCGGCGTCGCGGCGGTGCGGCTCTCGTATCTTGACGTGGCACGCACGCTCGGCGCCGGACAGTGGTACCTCGTGCGGCACGTGGCCATTCCGGCGGCCCTGCCCCAGATTTTCATCGGCCTTTTCATGGGGCTGGGCGCGGCCTTCCTGACGCTGATCGCCGCCGAGACCGTCGGCGTGCAGGCGGGCCTGGGCTGGTACGTGAAATGGCGACAAGGCTTCGGCATGGAATACGCCAACGTCTATGCGGCCCTGCTCTTGATGAGCGTCTTCTTCTCGGCGCTGATGACGCTGCTGTTCCGCCTGCGGGACTACGCTTTGAAGTGGCAGAAAGGGATCATCCAATGGTAAGCGCGGAGGGGGCGCTTATAGCTCGGGATGTGTGCAAATCCTATCGGGCCCCCGACGGCGCCACCGTTTCCGTGCTCGACCATCTCTCGCTCAGTGTCGACGCCGGTTCGTTCGTCACTCTCATCGGCCCGAGTGGCTGCGGCAAGACGACGTTGCTGCGTCTCGTAGCCGGACTGGATGCGGCCGACTCCGGCGAACTGACTCTGGACGGCGCCGTCCTGAGCGGCCCCGGCGCCGAGCGCGGCCTGGTGTTTCAGGATCCCTCCCTTTTTCCGTGGCTCAGCGTTCGCCGCAATCTGGAGGCGGGGTTGTTGGCGCGCGGTCTTCTGCACGAACGCCGGGGCGAAGTGGATGAGTTTCTGGCGTTGATGGGACTGGAGGAGTTCGCGGAGGTCTATCCGCACCAGCTTTCCGGCGGCATGGCGCAACGGGCGGCGCTGGCGCGTGCCCTCATCAACCACCCGAAACTCCTCTTGCTCGACGAGCCGCTCGGCGCCCTCGATCAGTTCACGCGCATGCGCATGCAGGATGAGGTGCTCCGCCTCTGGCAAACGCGCGGCGCCACCATGCTGCTCGTCACCCACGATATCGACGAGGCCATTTACATGAGCGATCGCATCGCGATCCTTTCGCCGCGGCCCGGACGCGTCGACCGGCTGCTCGAGGTCCCCTTCGAGCGGCCACGGCAGCGGACAAGCGCCCCATTCCTGGAGCTGAGGTCGTCGATTTTGGAGATGCTGCACCTGACGGGAAATCGCTAGAACGTAGAACGGAGGACCGAGCGATGTCTCAGAACCTGCCTGTCTCGCGCGTCATCGATCTCATCGATCCGAGCGTCAACCGCATTTACAACATGACGCTCGACGAGGCCCGCGCTCTGGTCGCCACCGGGGAGGCGGCCGCGGTCGCCCGCATCGACGGCGAGTTCGCGCTCGTCGCCAAGGAAGGCAAGAGCGTCCGCATGGCCCGCACCATCGGCCGGCCGCTGCGCTACTTTCTCGCCAAGTGGCACGACGGCCCGATCCTCATCGTCGCCGAGCGCATCGACGCCATTCGCGCCCAGCTGGCGGCGCTCGGCCTGGACGGGCAGTTTCATCCGTCGTACACGCGCATGGTTCCGGCGCACCACGTCGTCCGCCTCGAGTTGATCGGCTGCCCCGATCCGAGCCCAGTCTACGATCGCTTCTTCACCCCGGAGCGCAACAGCCTCCCCGCCGACATTCCGACGCTCGGCGCCCGTTACATTGGGGCGGCGTACGCGGAGATCAGCCGCTGGCTGGAGCGCGTCCCGGCCGACGCGCCGCTCGGCGTCTGCTTTTCGGGCGGCGTCGATAGTGGGGCAGTCTTTCTCCTTGCCTACCACGCGCTGCTCCAGCGCGGCGCCAGCCCCGCCCGGCTCAAGGCGTTCACGCTGGCGGTCGGGGGAGATACCCCGGCCCCGGACCTGGAGCAAGCCCGCGCTTTTCTGCGCCGCCTCAACCTGGAGTTATTCCTCGAAGAGATCCCCGTTCAGTCGGACGATATTCGACTCGACGAGGCGGTGGCCGCCATCGAGGACTACAAACCGCTGGACGTCCAATCGGGGGCGATGTGCCTTGCCCTGTGCAAGGGCATTCGCCGTCGCTATCCCCGCTGGAAGTACTTGCTCGACGGCGACGGCGGCGATGAGTGCCTCAAGGACTATCCGATCGAGGACAACCCGGAGCTGACGATCCGCAGCGTGCTGAACAATCCGCTGCTCTATCAAGAGGGCTGGGGCGTTCACGCCGTCAAGCACTCGCTTACCTATTCCGGCGGCCAAAGCCGCGGTTACGTCCGCACCTATGCGCCCTTGGCACTGCATGGTTTCATGGGCTTGAGTCCGTTCGTGTGCCCGTCCGTCATCGCCGTCGCCGAGGGCATTCCGTTCATCGAACTGACCGGATGGAGCCACGACCGGCTCTACGCGTTGAAAGGACAGATCGTGGCCGCCGGCGTCAAAGCGGTGACGGGGCTCGAGATGCCGGTGTTCCAGAAGCGGCGCTTCCAGCATGGCGCCACCGCGCGCCCCACGGAGCTATTTCCGGCGGAGCCCGCCGCCTATCGCCGCATTTTCGAGAGGGTCTATGAACCTGGCGCCCCCGTACGACGCTGAGCAAATCCTGGCGCTGCGGCCGCCGCGCAACTCCGTTGATCCCGACGTTCCCTACGCCTGGCTGGTGGAGGAGGAAGCGGCGCCGCGGGGCGGAACGGTTGACGTGGCGACCATCTTCCTCACGAACCGGGAATGCCCGTTTCGTTGCCTGATGTGCGACCTGTGGAAGAACACCTTGAAGGACGCCATCCCTGCCGGCAAGATCCCGGCACAGATCCGCTGGGCCTTGGCGCAGATGAATCTCAAGCGCTCGCCGCGCCCGCCTCACCTCAAGCTCTACAACTCCGGTAATCTCTTCGATCCCCTGGCGATTCCCGAGGCCGACTATGGCGCGATCGCCTGCCTGGCGCGGCCGTTCGAGCGCGTCATCGTCGAGAGCCATCCGCGCCTGATCGGCTCCCGCGCGGCACGCTTCCGCCAACTACTCCCTGGCGAGGTCGAAGTCGCCATGGGGTTGGAGACTGTCCATCCGGATGTCCTGCCACGGCTCAACAAGCAGATGACTCTCGACGACTTCGCCGCCGCCACGCGCCGCTTGCGCGCTTGGAGAACGGATGTGCGCGCCTTCATTCTCGTGCGGCCGCCGTTCCTGTCGGATGAAGAGGGGCTGGAGTGGGCGAAGCGTTCGATGGACTTCGCCTTTGCGATCGGGGTCGAGTGCTGCAGCCTCGTGCCGACGCGGGCCGGCAACGGCGCCATGGAAGAGTTGGCGGCCCGCGGGCTTTTCGCGCCACCCTCGCTCGACGCGCTGGAAGCCGCCCTCGAGTACGGCCTGTCGCTCCGGGCCGGCCGGGTGTTCCTCGACCTGTGGGACATCGAGCGGATCGCGGCCACGGCGCCGGACCGCGCGGAGCGGGTGGCGCGGCTGGCGCGGATGAACCTGACGCAGCGGATCGTCGCACGCGGAGAGACGTCATGACCACGATCGACTGCGACGTCGCGATCCTCGGCTCGGGCTTCGGCGGAACGCTGCTCGCCTTGATCGCGCGCAAGCTCGGGCTTTCTGTTGCTCTGATCGAGCGCGGCGTTCATCCGCGCTTCGCGATCGGCGAATCGTCCACGCCGCTCGCCGACTTCAAGCTCGCCGCCATCGCCGATCGCTTCGGCCTCGACTGGCTGCGGCCCTTCGCGAAATACGGGCCCTGGAAAGCGACCTATCCCGAGCTGCGCTGCGGCCTCAAGCGCGGCTTCAGCTTCTTCCGGCATCAAGCTGGGCTTCCCTACCGGCCGGCCGAGGACAACGGCAACGCCCTCCTGGTCGCGGCCAGCCCGGACGACGCCCGCTCCGACACGCACTGGTTCCGCGCCGACATCGACGCGCATTTCGTGGATCGCGCCAGGGCCGCGGGCGTCGTCTACCTCGACAGGACGGAGATTCACAAGCTGGAACAGGAGCGCGGCTGGCGGCTGGAAGGCGCTCGTCCCGAGGGCACGGTGCGTATTGACGCCGGCTTCCTGCTCGACGGCACCGGCGACGGTCAACTGCTGGCGCGCACGCTGGGCATCGGATTGGTTGACGCGACACGCCTCAAAACGAAATCCCGCGCGCTCTACAGCCATTTCACCGGCGTGACGCCGTGGCAGCAGTTGCTGGAAGAGACGTGTGGGCTCGAGGCGACCGCGAACCACACGTTCCCGTGCGACGCCGCCGCGCTGCACCAGATTATCGACGGCGGTTGGATGTGGGTCCTTCGCTTCGACCATGGCGTCACCAGCGCCGGCTTCTCGCTCGATCCGGAGACGCATCCGCTGCGGAACGACGAAACGCCCGAGGCGGAGTGGCGGCGGCTCCTCGAACGCTACCCGTCGCTCGCCCGGCAGTTCGCGCGGGCGGAGCCGACGCGGCCTTTCGTTCGCACGGGCCGGCTGCAGCGACGCCTGACCCAGGCGGCCGGTCCGGACTGGGCGTTGCTGCCCCATACCGCGGGTTTCCTGGACGCCTGGCTTAGCCCCGGCATCGCCCAGACGTTGTTCGCGGTCGAGCGCCTCGGCGGTATCCTCGAGGGCACGCGTCCGGGACCGGCGCGCGCGCGCCGCCTCACCGATTACAACCAAACGGTATTGCGCGAGCTGGAGTGGATGGACGAGATAACCGGCGGCTGCTTCGCCTGCTTCGACCGCTTTGGCGTGATGGTCTCGGCTTCCCTGATCTACTTCGTGGCCGCCATCTATTGCGAGCAGCGCGAGCGCGACGGCAAAGCGCCGCCGGACGCCGCCTTCTTGCTGGCCGACCACGACGAGTATCGCCGTGTAGCGGCAAAGGTCCAGCGCGAGGCGCCGCGCGTCACCGCCGTTGACGCGGAGGCGTTCGCGGCGAGCCTCTTTGCGGCGATGGCGCCTTTCAACCTGACCGGCCTGGGGGACCCGCGGCGCCGCAACATGTATCCGGCGGCGCCGGGCGCGTAGCGACGGCTGCGCGTCGAGCGGTTGAACAAACGTGGCGGTTTCGCGCGGGGTCACGTCAGGTCCGGCTCGGCTCGCCGGACCTACTTGCGATCATTCGCCGCGCGCTTTTTGGTAGGCTTCGATGGTCGCGGCATCCGGGGCCTTGAGCGTCAAGCCGAGGGGGCCGGCGTTGATGCGCGTCACGTGCTTGGCGAGCTCGCCGTGCTTCTTGTATTCGGCGTATTCCTTGGCGCCCTTGCGGAACACCCAGAGACGGCCGTCCTCCAGGAAGGTGTCGAAGCCTTCGTGGGTCGTCACGTAGCCGACGAGGGTTTCCCAGTCGGGCGCCTTGAGCGTCACTTTCCATGGCTGAACATTGATGCGGGAGACGTGTTTTTCCGGGAAGCCGTGCTTCTCGAGCTCTTTCAGGTCCTTGCTGCCGGCGCGGAAAACCCACCAGCGGCCTTCTTCCTGTTTCAGGATGAAGCCGGGCCGGTCGGGGAGCGCCGATTTCACAGTGGTCCCTTCTTTCCTCTTCGCGGGCGCCCCGATGGTCTCGCCGCTGAAATCGGTGGGAGCGAAGGCCAGCGCCGTCACGCTGCCGGGCCGGACGGCGATCTTGCGCACGATCGACTTGCCGTGCCAGTTGAGGGTGAGCGTATAGTCGTAGACCCAGCCGCCTTCGAGGGGAGGCGAGACGAAGAGGCGGCGCTGGCCGGTGGAGGAGGTCGGGGCGCCGTCGACCAGGACGGCGGCGTCGGCGGGGACGTCGACGACGATGGTGGCGGGGGCTTGCCAGATCTGCGCCTGCATGGCGCCGGATACGATAGCGATGCCGAGAAGACTACCGAGCATGATGTCCTCCGTGGATGCGGGTTTCTTGGGGTGCATCAACCGAAGCGGCCGGTGATGTAGTCGTTGGTTTCGCGCAGGGCGGGGTCGGTGAAGAGCTTGGGGGTCGGACCGTATTCGATCACGTTGCCGAGGTACATGAAGGCGGTGTAGTGGCTGGTGCGCGAGGCCTGCTGCATGTTGTGGGTGACGATGAGGACGGAGTAGGATCCCGTCAGCTCCTGAATGAGGTCCTCGATCTTGCCGGTGGCGATCGGATCGAGAGCCGAGCAGGGCTCGTCGAGCAGGAGGACTTCCGGTTCACCGGCGATGGCGCGGGCAATGCACAGGCGCTGCTGCTGGCCGCCGGACAGGGTGAGGCCGCTCTCCTTGAGGCGGTCCTTGACCTCGTCCCAGAGGGCCGCGGCGCGGAGGGCCTTCTCGCACGCCTCGTTGAGCGTGGCCCGGTCGCGGATACCGTCGATACGGAGCGGATAGACGACGTTCTCGAAGATGCTCATCGGGAACGGGTTGGGCTTCTGAAAAACCATGCCCATGCGCTTGCGCAGCTCGATAACGTCCACCGCGGGAGCGTAGATGGTCTCGCCGTTCAGGAGACGTCGCCACGCGGATGCGGACATCGAGAAGGTCGTTGAGGCGGTTGACGGAGCGCAGGAGCGTGGATTTGCCGCAGCCGGACGGGCCGATGAGCGCGGTCACTTTGCCCCGGGGGATGTCGAGAGAGACGTCGAAAAGCGCCTGCTTGACGGCGTACCAGAGCGAGAAGTGGACGACGCTCAGAACGTGCTCTTCCCGCGCCAGCTCCGGATGCACGTAGGCGGCGACCGATTCGCCGCGCGCGATGGCCTCCAGTCGGAAGGCGGCGTCCTTGGCTTTCGGCACGGCGGAACTATCGAGGCCCAGGTCGGGCCGAATGCGTGCCGCGGTGAATGGTGAGGAGGTCATGTCGCGTCCGCCTTCTAAAACGATTGACCTGAAGCCGCCAGCAGCGCAGCGCCGCAGCAAGACGGCGGTGATGTTCAAGAGCCGCCACGATGGCGATGAGCAGCAGCGTGGTGGTGTAGACCATGGGCCGGGCGGCTTCGCTGTTGGGGCTCTGGAAGCCGACGTCGTAAATGTGGAAGCCGAGATGCAGGAAGCTGCGCGCCAGGTGCTCCGGCGGCCAGACGCCCGGCAGGCTGGGAGCGAGCTTAACGGCGCCGACGAGCATGAGCGGCGCCACTTCGCCGGCGCCGCGCGCCATGGCGAGGATCATGCCGGTCATGATGCCGGGCATGGCGCGCGGCATGACGATACGGCGGATCGTCTGCCGCTGCTCGCGGCAAGAGCCTTCGGCGCATCGAGGTTGGCACGGCGGCGAGCGCTTCCTCGGTCGCGACGATGACGACGGGGACCGTGAGCAAGGCAAGCGTCAGGGAGGCCCAGAGCAGACCGCCGGTCCCGAAGGTCGGGTTTGGGAGTTTGGCGCGATAGAAGCCGTCGAAGTACGGGATCTTGACGATGAGCCAGACGACGATGCAGAAACAGACAAACCAGAGGAGGGCGGCGCCGCAGCCAGAAGCCGCCCAGGGTCGTGCCGCGCGCTCCTTGCGGCCCGAGGAGAGATACGAGGAAGGCGAAGAAGCCGATCAAAACCGCGGCGGTGAGGCTGGAGCCACCACGTGAACGGCGGCAGCGGCGACCTGGATGCGCTCGGGACCGCCGTCGATGAAGGCGCCCACAAGGTAGCAGGAAGCCGAGGCCGGCAAGACGCCGAAGACGATGCTCGGGACGCCGGCGAGGTTGTTGATGGCGATGCGGACGATGCTGATGATCGGCCCGGACTTGGCGTATTCGCGCAGGTAGAGAGCGGCCATCACGCCGAAGGGGACGACCGCGATGGACATCAGCAGCGTCATGAGAATGGTGCCGAAGATGGCCGGGAACACGCCCCTCGGTGTTGGCCTCGCGGATTCTCGGTGAGGAACTCGCCCTCTGCGAAATAGACGCCCCACTTGTCGCCGCGATCGGCTGGTTCGCGGGATAGCGCACGACGTGGGCAAGCGGCATCTTGATTTCGGCGCCGTCCGCTGTGACGAACACGAGCTGAAAACGGTCATTCTCCCGGTCCAGCGCCGCGATATCGCTGTTGACGGGCGCGCCTGCGCGGGCCCGAATCCTGATTTCCTCCAGACGCTGCGCGCCGCGGCCGCCTCACCGTTCCTTGCCGTGCCGCATCTCGGCGTCGCCGAAGGGCGAGCAGCGCAGTGTTCTCTTCCTCCCCAGCGCCCCAGTTCGTTCTTCTTCATGCTCGCGGCGCGTCAATCGTTCCAAGACGGCCGGATGGTATTCCTCGAAGAGCGCCATGCCGCTTCGGCGGTATCGGCCCGCGGCTTGCCGTCCACCAGGAACGCCCGTGGCGTGCCGTAAAAGGCTTTCCAGCCGGCCTGCCCACGACCACCGCCCACGCGGCTCCTCCTCCGAACGATCTCGAAATCACTCACCCAGGTATGGTGCGTGCCCGTGATGTCGAAGTTGCCGGTGCGAAGCAACCGCCGCTGGTTCCAGCCGCCGTTCGCCGCGGCCTCCTTCAGCGCCTTCTCCTTCTCGGCGGCGGAGAGGGCGTCCAGAACGCTCTGCTCGGGCTTGTAGGTTTCCGTGCGCGTGACTTCGCCAAGCAGCACCTTGCCCGCGGCGGTCTTGATCTGGACGACCGGAACGGGCCAGAACGTCGAGGTTCCCTGGCAGGCGATCAAGGTCAGAGCCCGCCGATCATGAGGAGCCGCGGAGGTCAGGCGCGCCGCAGAGCCAGACGGACGGCTCACCGTGGGCCAGCAGGGACGTGCGCCAGCGCGCCCGCTTCGAGTGAACCGGGGTCGCGACCGGCGCGGGGGCAGGGGTGGTTGCGCTCATAATTGATACGCCCTCCGCCGGAAGCGCAACCGGATCACCTCCGCGACCGTGTTCAGCACGAACGTCAGGCTGAAGAGGAACAGCGCGGCCAGGAAAAGCGTTCGGTAGTGCGTGCTGTCTTTCACCGCCTCCGGCAACTCGACCGCGATGTTCGCCGAAAGCGTGCGGAAGCCGCTGAAAATGCTCCAGTCCATCACGGGCGTGTTGCCGGTCGCCATCAATACGATCATCGTCTCGCCGACGGCGCGGCCCATGCCGATCATGACCGCGGAGAACAGACCGCTCATGGCGGTGGGGATGATGATGTGCGTGGCGGTCTGCCAGCGCGTGGCGCCGGCGGCGAGGGAGCCGGCGCGCAGGTGGTCCGGCACGGAGGAGAGCGCGTCTTCCGCGATGGTGTAGATGATCGGAATGATGGCGAAGCCCATGACGAAACCGACCACCAGGGCGTTGCGCTGCGAGTATGGCCCGAGGATGCCGCCCCGCGCGTCGAAGCCGAGCGCGTCGAAGCCGGCGGCGAGCAGCCAGGCGAGGAGTACGACGACGAGGCCGGCGATCGCGAACTTGACCAGATCGAGAACGGCCGCTGCGGCGCGTCCCAGGTCCGCGCTGCGGCGCCGCAGCCAGGGGCTGACCCAGCGGGCGAACACAAACATCGTGAGGGCGACGGCGAGCGGGAGAAGCACGAAGACCAGGCCGCCGGTCGCGGCGCCTCGGCCGTTGAGCCAGGCGCGCAGATCGCCGTCGAAGAGAGCGTATTCCATGAAGCCGCCGATCGGCACGGCGACGAACAATCCCAGCGCCAGCGCCGCCCCGATGAAGACGAGCTTCCAGCGCGAGAGGAAGCGGCCAAGCCCCTGCGGCAGGAGCTGCCAGCAATAGGCGCTGACGAGGAAGCTGAGCCAGACTGTGACGACGCAGGCGAGAACGGTAGGGACCACGTTCTCGACGAACTGGGCGAAGACGAGCCCGGCCAGGAAGCCGAGGACGACGCTGGGCAGGCTCGCCATCATTTCGATCGCGGGCTTGACGTAGGCCTTGGCCCGCGGATTGAGGAACTCGCTCGTGTAGATCGCCGCGAGGAGGGCAATGGGCACGCCGAAGAGCAGGGAGTAAAACGTCGCTTTCAGGGTCCCGACGATGAGGGGTATCAGGCTGAATTTGGGCTCGAAAGCGTCCGTGCCGCCGGACGACTGCCACATGTACTGCGGCGCCTCGTAGCCTTCGTACCAGACCTTGCCGAACAGCGATTTGAGGGTGATCTCGGGGTGCTTGGCGTCGACGCCCCAGTGCCGGACGCCGTCGGCCACCGCAACGATGCCGTCCTCCTTGGGCGCCAGCGCCAACGCGGCGACTGGGGACTTGCCCGACGTTGTCAGGTCGAGCATGTCCCGATCGCTCGTCACGTAGAACAGACGCACCGACCCGTCGCCACAGCCCGCCACCCCCATGCGCGTCCGGTCGGACACGGCGAGGGCGCTGACCGGTGATCCGGCTCCGGCGAACTCGTGGCCGCATACCATCTTGGCGCCGTCGGTGGTTCCGGCGTCCGCCGCGTTGCAGCTGAACCAGGCCCGCACGCGCCCCGAACTGTCGCCGACGAGGAATGTCCCCTTGCCGAGAAGCGGCTCAACGGCGGTGACGCGCAGATGCGCGCCGTCGAGAAGGTCAAGCTCTTCGGCAACCTGCGGCGCCGAGCGGTCGCGGTTGTCAAAACGCAGCAACAGACCGTCCGCCCAGAACAGGTAGAGTTGATCGCCGACCGCGGAGAGGAAGAGGCGAGCCGGCGGACCTTTTCCGACCGGCTCGCGGTAGGGCAGGTCGATGCCGGAGAGCTTCAGCGTCGTTTCGCCGGAGAGAAGGTTGGTTTGCTCGCGGACCGTGTTCAGGCGCAGCTCTCCGGCCGCGCTCAGGATAGCGATAACCGTTCCCGTCGTGGTTTTCGTCTGGTCGATGAGGACGACCGGGGAACTCGAACGTCCTTTGGCGGGGTCCTTGATGTCGAGCGCCAGCTCCGAGAACCGGTACTTCCCTTTGGGCGTGCGCAGGACCGCGCCGTTCCTCAAAGGAAGCGAAACGCCAATCTCGATGTCTCGCGCCGTGGGGGGTAGTTCATCCGCCTCGATGAACCGGCTGTCGATCTTGATGGCCCCCGTGCGGACCGAGCCATCCGCGAAGCCGAAGACGGCCTCGTTCGATCCGGCGGCGAAGGACCAGGCGGTCAGCCCGGGGCCGTCGTCGAATGGCTTACGCTCATCGAGCAGCTTGCCGGTTGGCAGATGAATCGCCTGAATCCGGCCGTCGCGAAAAAGGCCCCAGGCGACGACCTGGTCCTCGTCGACGCCGATCCGGATGGGCGCCTCCTTGTCCCAGACGGCAGTTCGATTTTCGTTGACGACGGAGGCGGATTGGAAGAGCGGGAAGACGACCCAGAGGAGAAAAACCAGAACGGTGGCGACAGCGACGATGGTACCGATGCCGCCTAGCGAGATAAATAGGCGCGCAACCGCGTCGGCCACCCGAACGGACGGCCGGGTCTTCCGCCCGCGCGGTTGTGTTGGTTTCTTTTCCATGCTGGCATCGACAGGAAGCGTGCGCGTGGGTGGCACGCCCTGAGGCTTTGCGAAGGGCGTGGGCGTCATCGCGAGAGGCGCCACGCCCTTCGCAAAGCCTCAGGGCGTGCCACCCACCTCGTCAGGGCGTGCCACCTAGCGGCTCAGGCCAACGGACTTGAGTCCCTTCACCGCGATGGCCTCGCCGATCGGCAGGTAGCCGGAGCGCACGACGTCGTTTTGCCCCTCCTTGCTGAGGATGTACCGGATGAACTCGCGCCGGAGCGGGTCGATCTCTGATTTGGGCTCGTAGTTGACGTAGACGAGCAGAAACCGGGCCAGGGGATACTCGCCGGCGTAGGCCCGGTCCGCTTCGGCAGGCACGAACTCCCCCTTGGCTTCGGCCGAAAGGGGCACGGCTCGCACGTCGGCGGTCTTGTAGCCAATGCCGCTGTATCCCATGGCGTACTTGTCGCTCGCGACGCCTTGCACGACGGAGGAACTGCCCGGCTGCTCCTTCACCTCGTTCTTGTAATCACCGTTCTGCAGGACGTGTTCCTTGAAAAAGCCGTAGGTGCCGGAGGCGGCGTTGCGGCCGTAGAGCGCGATCGGCTTGTCGGCCCAGTCGCCGGTGAGGCCGAGGTCGCCCCAGGTCTTGATGTCCTTGGCGTAACCGGCTTTGCGCGTCCGCGAGAAGATCGCGTCGACCTGCTGCATGGTCAGGCCCTTGATGGGGTTGTCCTTGTGGACGTAGACGGCGAGCATGTCGATGCTGGTCGGCAGCGCGACCGGCGCGTAGCCGTGACGCTTCTTGAAGTCGTCGATCTCCTTCGCCTTCATCGGCCGGCTCATGGGACCGAAGTTGGCGGTCCCGGCGATGAGGGCGGGGGGCGCCGTGGTCGAACCCTTGCCTTCGATCTCGGCCTGGACGCCGGGGTAGAACTTGAGGAAACCCTCGGCCCAGAGCGTCATCTCGTTGTTCATCGTGTCGGAGCCAACGCTCTTGATCGTCCCCGAAACCCCGGCGACCGCCTTGTAGCTCGGCAGCTTCGGATCGACTTTCACCTGCGCCGACGCCGGCGCCGCCACGAGCGCCGCGCAGAGGAGAAGCCAGAGTCGTGCAGCCATCGTCGCCTCCTTCGGGTGGTATGACACGAAGGTAGGCTAAGCGCGGTCGATAGGTCTTTTGTGTGGAAATGGAGAAGAAATCGTGAAGATCGATTCGGAGGCTGGCTGGAGACAAACCGTTCCCGCGGAACGAGTTGAAAACAAGGCCGCCCCCAGGCGTCGCTCGCCAGGACCCATCCTGCCGAGTGACCACTGGAGGCGGCTCGCGTTGCTGCCCCGCTCGGTTATTTCCGGGGCGGCAAGAATTCGACGGAGAAGTTCCAGGTTAGGCGCTCCCCTTGGGTGAACTCCGCCGAGCCGGAGAGCCGGTTCCCTTCGAGCCGCCCGCGATAGACGCAGTTGGCGAACTCGATCGTCACCTGGTCCCCTTCCTGGTGATAGCTGCCTTTCACCTCGCCGGGGGACATCTGGTCGATCATGACGCATTTGCCGTCCCCGCGGAAAGCGAAGCCGAGCTTGGTCGGGGCGCCGCTGAGGTCTTCGACCCCGGCCCACGCGGTATTGGCGACGCCCCGAACCGGCGCCCCGATACCCTTGACAACCGGCCCATCCTTGACCGGGCCGCGGCTGACCTGGGCATCGATCGTGGAGGCCTGAAGGACGACAAGGGCCCCGGCAGACAGCAGACTGAGTCCGATTTTGCTGATGGCGTTCATGGCTGGATCCTTTCGTTCAGCGATTTCCATTTGTTATCTCGCTATCGATTAGCCTCGACACCACCTCGCTGTGACAGGATTTCGGGCAGATTTTCTCGGGCCCTCCGGGTACGATGTGTAGAAGGGTGTCCCGCCTCCGAAGGATCACGCCCCATGCCCGCCGCCTCCCGCCGCGACTTCCTCCGCCACGGTCTCCTGACGCTCGGCGGCCTCACCCTGCCCAACGTCCTCCGTCTCCGCGCCGAGGCGCCGCCGTCCACCCGGCCGCGCTCGGTCATCATGATCTGCCTGGCCGGCGGGCCCAGCCACCTCGACACCTACGACATGAAGCCCGCCGCTCCGGAGGAATACCGCGGCGAGTTCCGCCCCATCCGCACCAACGTCCCCGGCTTCGACATCTGCGAGCACATGCCGCTGCAGGCCCGCATCGCCGACAAACTCGCCCTCGTCCGCACCGTCCAGTTCGTCGAGCCGATGCAGCACGAATTGGAAGAGGTCTATTCCGGCTTCCCGCGCTTCCAGCAGCGCCCCTCCTTCGGCTCCGTCATCAGCCGCGTGCAGGGCGGTGTCGCCAACATGCCGTCCTATGTCAGCCTCGACTACAACACCGGCACGGCGTCCTACGAGAGCCCGCAATACCTCGGCGCCGCCCATCGCCCGCTCCAGGTCTCCGGGACCGCCGGCGTCCACAACCTGAGCCTCCTGCGCGGCATGACGCCCACCCGCCTCGACGACCGCCGCTCCCTCCTCCGCAACTTCGACACTTACCGCCGTGAAGTGGACGTGCGCCGCGAAAGCACGGACATGGACGCCTACACCGCCCGCGCCTTCGACATCGTGACTTCCCCGCGCGCCCGCGAAGCCTTCGACCTTTCCCGCGAGCCCGAGCACATTCGCCGCCGCTACGGCGCCCCGGACGACCGCTACATCTACGTCGGTGTTCGCCCCGAATCTCCCTGGGAAGGCCACAAGTTCCTGCTCGCCCGCCGCCTCGTCGAAGCCGGCGTCCCCGTCGTCACCCTCCGCGCCGGCAGCTGGGACCACCACGGCAACGTCGTCTCCTCCTTCGGCGGCACCATCTTCATCAGCCTCCGCTCCGCCCTGCCGCTCCTCGACCGCTCCATCCACGCCCTCGTCACCGACCTGCACGAACGCGGCCTCGACCGCGACGTCCTCGTCCTCATCTGGGGCGAGTTCGGCCGCACGCCGCGCATCGTCCAGGCCGGCCGCGACCACTGGCCGGACACGGGCTTTGCCCTCTTCGCCGGCGCGGTCCGCACCGGCCAGGTCGTCGGCGAAACGGATAGCCGCGGCGAACGCCCGAGAACGAGAGGCGTCGGCCCGCAGAACGTGCTGGGAACGGTGTATCACACGCTGGGCATCGACCCGACGCAGTCGTTCCCCGACTTCACGGGCCGGCCGCGGCAGGTGCTGGATGATGGACAGCCGATCCGGGAGTTGCTGCTGTGATGAGTCCGCAGCAGGGCGCCCTCGGTGTGGTGATCCGTCACATGGAATGAAGTTGCGACGATCCTCCCGACTGTTAGAATCGATCTACTCTCGCTTGCCATCCGCTCGATCAAAGGAGACGCCGGTGCATCCGCGAGCCGCGCCCTGGCATCTGGGCCGTCGCGACTTCCTTCGCTACGGCGCCGGTCTGGCGGTGGCCGGTTTTCTGCCGGCGCTCACCCCCTCCCTTCGCGCCGGCCCGCCACGCCCGCTCGGTCAGGCGCGCTCGTGCATCCTCATCTACTTGCTGGGCGGCCCTCCCCATCTCGACATGTGGGACCTGAAGCCCGAGGCCCCGGCCGAGATCCGTGGGCCGTTTCGCCCCATCGCGACGCGCGTGGGCGGCCTGCGCATCTGCGAGCACCTGCCGCGGCTGGCGACGCTGGCAGACCGTTATGCGCTGATCCGCTCGGTCAGCCATCCCAACCACAACCACACGCCGATGATCTATTACACGCTGACCGGCCGCTTGGTCGAGCAGCCCAACCTCGATAACGACATCCGCCCGCCGCAGCGGATCGACGCGCCTCACCTTGGCGCCATCCTCGCCTATAGGAAGGAGACGCCGCGCGGCCTCCCCGGCTACATCGCCATTCCCGAGCTGGCCATCCGCAGCAGCACGCGCGGCGAGTTCAAGCGGGCCCGCACGCTATTACGCGGGGGCGGCGCCGGCTTACTCGGCCCCCTCGTCGATCCGCTCGGCGTCAACAACGAACCCGGCGCCGCGGATGGCATCCCCGCCCTCACCCCGCCGCGCGACGTCGCCGCCGAGCGCTTCGAACGCCGCACCGCTCTCCTCTCCGTCCTCGAAGGCCGTCCCCTCGCCGGGACGCGGCTCCATCAGCAGGTGCGGCATCAGGCCGTCGCCCTGACCGGCGCCGCGTCGGCCCGCGCCGGCCTCTTCACGCTCGACGGCGAGCCGCCGCCCCGCCGCGAACGCTACGGCGATCATCGTTTCGGCAAGGCGCTGCTTTTGGCCCGCCGTCTCGCCGAAGCCGAAGTGCCGATGGTCGCGATCCACTTCAACGAGATGACCGTCTGCGACGGCTGGGACACGCACTCCAAGAATTTCGAGGCGCTGCAGACCGAGCTATTGCCGATGGTCGACCAGGGCGTCTCCGCCCTCCTCGAAGACCTCGCGCAGCGCGGGCTTCTGGAACAGACCGTGGTCGTCGTCATGGGCGAGTTCGGCCGCACGCCGCGGATCAACGCCGCCGCCGGCCGCGATCACTGGGGCTCGTGCCAGTCGGTCCTGCTGGCGGGCGGCGGCATCCAGGGCGGCCGCGTCCACGGCGCCTCCGACCGCGTCGGCGCCTTTCCCGCCGTCGACCCCGTCGATCCGGTCGACCTGCACGCGACGATCTACCACCTCATGGGCCTCCGTCCCGACGAGATCATCTACGACTATCTGCGCCGCCCGCTGCCGCTGACGACGGGGCGTGTTCTGGAGGCGTTGCTGTAGGGGACTCCTGTCGGCGCCGCTTCAGCCTCCACGCCACCTCCACGCCAAGGTGTTTGGCGCGGACCCACCCACCCAACATGAAGACGCCCCTCGCCTTGCGCTGACCAAACGACGTGCACGCCAGCACGCCAACTCCCACCCCCCCCACCGCGACTTGCCACTTGCCATACCCCAGACCGGCGCACACACACGCGATACAGCCCACTCTCGTTTCATCTATTTCACACTGCCACAGTTGCTGAAACGAATGCTGACCTTGACCTCTCGTTTGTGCCGTAACAGGTCAACGGCATCTCACGTTACGCTGAAAGCGTCGCCACCCCAGTGAAAGCAGCCAAAAAACGCTGACAACGACATTGACAATCCAGACACGGGATGGGTGGTTGGGGCTGGCGTAGAGTCGGAGACGCCAAGCGATCAGAGGCCAAGCCCCGGCCGCAGCGCCAGTGCCGTGGCGCAATGTCCGGCCGGGGCTTCGCAACCGATACTTCTACGCCCGCGAATCTTCACCAGCCCCGGCCACCCTGCGAACCTACACCCTGGTAACCCACAAAAGCAATGATGGCGTCTCCCCGGCCCGCCAGGGTATAATGCCCCCGCCTTTCCCAAAGGAGTCACCTCATGACCGCGACTCTCCGCTGCGCCGTGCCCCTCCTTGTCCTCGCCGTCGCCGCTCGGGCCGACGCCGCCTGCTGCTACTTCTCCGCCAAGAACGCGGACATCCTCCAGCCGGCGCAGAAGGTCTTCCTCACCTACGATCCGGCCGCGAAGACGGAAACGTTCACGGTGCAGCCGAAGTTCGAAGGCAACGCCCTCGACTTCGGCATGGTCATCCCGACGCCGAGCCAGCCGAAGCTGCACGAGATGCCGAAGGAGTTCTTCAGGCGCCTGGCGGTTTACACGATTCTGAAGAAGCGAGAAACGCCTCATAGTGAGCTTTTGGATCGTTACCGCGTCCTCGATCGCTATGAACAAGCGGTTCGGGCGGCCCGCTCGGCAAAGCATAACAGCCTGCTTCTTACGGAAACGACACGACTACCCCCCGTCCGCATCCTCGAAACCGGCGTCGTCGGCTCCCTCGATTACAAGATCCTCGAAGCCGACCGCGCCGACGCCCTCTTCGACTGGCTCAAGGCCAACAAGTATCAGTACGCCGGCGACGAGGCGACGCTCGAATATTACGTCAAGAAGAAGTGGTTCTTCACCGTCATGAAGATCGACACCATGGCAATGAAGAAGAACAGGGACGGCACGTTCACGGGCGAAGTGACGCCGACGCGCTTCCAGTTCGCCTCCGACAAGTTCATCTATCCGCTCAAGATCACGCAGATCAGCGTCAAGGACAAGACTGAGGCCCTGATCTACGTCCAGGCCCCGCACAAGGTCGACATGCCCGGCGACTGGACCTACCAGTACACCTGGGTCCCCATGCTCCAGGCGGCGACCGGCTGCACCCCCGGCGGCATCCAGGGCGGCGGCGAGGAATGGGTCAAAGCCCTCGGCCCGCAGGTCCCTGTCCTCCTCAAACGCGCCAGCGACCTCGGCTTCAAGTTCCTGCCCGGCCAGCGCCCGTTACCGAATGACAAGGGCCACATCCCGACCACGATGGAATGGGCCCGCAAGCTGATCGCCAACGACATCAGAGTCCTCAAGGGCGAGGCGCCCTACAGCGAGAAGGTCCCCAACGTCGACGAAGGTTTCACGCCCGCCGACATGAAGGACGCCAAACGGTCCCAGGCCATCGTCAAGGTCATCCAGGCCCGCCTCGCCAAATCGCAAAAAGAACGCCCCTTCGGCTACGCTGTGCGCGACGTCCCCGCCGACGATGTCAAAGGGCTGACCCAGCTCGCCGGCCACCTCCAAGAGGGCCTCTTCATCACCAAGTTCCGCAAGATCTTCTGCCGCGACGAGATGAACGACGACCTGGTCCTCGTGCCGGCGCGACAGGAAGAGCAGGAAGATCGGTCGGAGTACGAGGAGATCCTCCCGACCTCGCCGCCGTGAGCGGTCCTTGAAAATGAGTCGCTGATCGGGCGCCACGAATCAAAGGCTGGCTGCTTCCGGCGTTGTGGAGAGAGTCGAAAATGAGTCGCTGATCGGGTGTCTGTCCGTGGATGCAAATTCTTTGGCGGAGGGGGCGAAGGCGCAGTCCGCGTGCGGCTACTGGCCGGTCATCTGGATGATGTGCGCCGTCAGCGCCATCAGCTACCTCGAGCGCAGCAACGTCTCCGTGGTCGGCCACCTGATGCGGCCCGCGCTGGGCCTGGACGAGGAATTGCTCGGCAATGTCTTCAGCGCGTTCACCCTCGGCTACGCCCTGTGCCAGTTTCCCGCGGGCTTCCTGGCGGATCGGTTCGGCCCGCGCCGGGTCCTCACGCTGGCGCTGGTGTGCTGGGGCGTCTTCAATCTACTGACCGCCTTCGTCCAGCCGCTCAGCCAGTGGCTGGGCGTTTTTTATACCCTCCTCGTCATCCGACTGGCTCTTGGGGTCAGCCAGGCGCCCACGTTTCCCGCGGCGGCACGAAGCCTGCGCGGCTGCGTCCCGGCAAAGCGTCAGGGGCTCGCCAACGCCATCGTGATCGCGGGGATCGGCATCGGCAGCGCGGTCGCCCCCATCTTCCTCGGCCCTTTGGCCGATGAGCTGAACTGGCAAAACGCCCTCGTCATCGGCGCCATTCCGGCCTTTCTACTCGCGCCCGTCGTGTTCTTCCTTGGGCGCGACGATCCCCTGCCCGTCCAAGTCGCGTTCCCGGCGCCGTTGGGCGAGCCGCCAGCGCCGCGGCCGGAGAAAGACGGGTTGTTAAAGGTCGGCCTCCGCTTGGCGACCAGGAGAAGCCTTTGGCTGTTGACCTGCAGCTACCTGCTCCAGGGTTACATCTCCTACGTGTTCGTGTTCTGGTTCTTCCATTACCTTGTGGAGGTGCGCCATTTCACGATCCTGGAAAGCAGCTGGCTGGCGACCATGCCCTGGCTCCTCACCATCGTCACGACGCCCCTCGGAGGCTTCCTCTCCGATCGGCTCGTCCGCCGCCTGGGCTACCCCTGGGGCCGGCGGTTGCTCCCCATGCTGGGATTGGCGCTGGCGGGTGGGCTCTTGATCCTGGGGGCGCAGGTCGAAGACGCGTATGTCGCCGTCGTCTTCCTGACGATTTGCGAGGGTTTGGTGATGTCGGTGGAAGGGCCGTTCTGGGCCAGCATGATCGAGGTCGCGGGGGACGACGCCGGCTCCGCAGGCGGCATCCTGAACATGGGGGGTAACATCGGCGGCACGCTGTCGGCGTCGATCACGCCCCTCATCGCCAAGCCCTGGGGCTGGGACGTGGCGTTCGGCGTCGCGGCCGGCCTGTCCGTGCTCGGTGGCTTCCTGTGGCTTTGGATCACTCCGAACAGCGCGGCGAAAGGCGGCACCTGATGAAGATCGGCGCCATCGACCTCATCCCCGTCAGCATCGCCTACACGCACCGCGAGACCAGCGCCCAGGTCGATCGCGACGGCGTCACGGCCGTTGTCGTCAAGGTTACTAGCGACGATGGGCGCGTCGGCTGGGGCGAGAGCTGCAGCGGCGCCAACGTCGAGTCGGTCGCCGAGGCACTCAAAGGGATGTGCCCGTTCGTCCTGGGCCGAGCGCCGTGGGAGCGCGAGGCGATCCGGGCGGAGCTGTGGCACTGGGGCCTGTGGCAGTTTCGCAAGCCGACCGCCAGCTTCGCCTTCGCCGGCATCGACATGGCGCTTGCCGATCTCGCGGGCAAAGCATGCGGCGAGCCGCTCTACAACCTGCTCGGCGGCACGACGCGCGATACGATCAATTACTTCTATTACCTCAAGCGCGGCTCTCCGGCGGAGCTGGCCGAGCAATGCCGGCACGGCCGCGCGCTCGGTTTCCATGTCTTCTACTTGAAGGTCGGCCTCGATATCGAAGCCGAGGTCGAGATGGTGCGGAGCGTGCGCGCGGCTGCCGGCGCGGACGCCAAGATTCGCCTCGACGCCAACATGGCCTGGAGCGTGAACGAGGCCGTCCGCAACCTGGCCCGGCTGGACGCTTACCGGATCGACTTTATCGAGCAGCCCGTGCGGGCCGAGCCGGTCGCGGGGATGCAAGAGGTTCGCCGCCGCACGCCGGTCGCGGTCTGCGCCAACGAGGGTCTCTGGACGGCGGAGGACGCCTACCGCCAGATCACCGGCCGGGCCGCGGATGTGTTCTGCTTCAGTCCGTACTGGGTCGGTTCGCTCAGCCAATTCCAACGGCTCTGCCACGTGGCCCACTTCGAAGGGCTCAACGTCGTCAAGCATTCGCACGGCGAATTGGGGATCGCGGCCGCGGCCGCCCATCACGTCCTGCTCACGCTGCCCAATGTCGTGGACGGGAATCAACACACCGCCCACATCATGCAAGACGACATTCTGAAGCAACCGCTTCCGATCGCCACCGGCCCGAACTGGGGCGTTCCATGCGGCAGCGGCCTGGGCATCGAGGTGGATGAAGAGAAGGTGGCGCGCTACCACCAGGCCTACCTGGAGCGCGGGCAGTTTCTGCCGTACGATACGGCGCGGTGGCGAGCTCCGAAGGATCAATGAGATCGACGGATTCGGTTCATTTTTTCCGCGGAGAGATCGCCGGCAGGCGTGGTGGGGACAGGCTCAAACTTGAAGCCCCGCTGTTGGAAGTGGTCAGCGGCTGAAATGGGGACTGCCATGGTCCGCTTGCCGACGTGGACACGAGGAAGGTGTCGCAACTCGGGATCGCTCCAAAGCCAGTCGATCGCCTCATCCAGTTCCTCGACCGAGACGAAACGCAGCGCGACGAGTTGGTTGGACCAGAGCCGCCCAGACCACCGCTCCAACGGCGCGGTTGCGGCAATGCCGTTGCGGCCGTTTGCATTGTCCATGGTCGCTCCTCTCTACCGCCTCATCGTGACCGGGATCATTTGGCAAAGGCATGGGTAGCGTTTTCCGCCTGACGGAAGCGCCCGACGCGCCCAACGCCGCTGGCCTGGAGACCTCTGTTCTGCTATCGTGGCCTGCCGTTCGGCGCCAACTCAAACTGAATGGTAAGCCGTCCCCCAGTGGAAAGGAAGGTCAAATGGCAGGCAAAAGCGCTCTTCTGACGGAACGTCGATGAAGGCTTCACCCCAGCCGACATGAAAGACCCCAAGCGCGCGCAGGCCATCGTCAAGGTCATCCAGGCCCGCCTCGCCAAGGCGCAGAAGGAACGTCCCTTCGGCTACGCTGTGCGCGACGTCCCCGCCGAGGATGTCACAGGGCTGACACAACTCGCCGGCCATCTGCAGGGGGGGCTGTTCATCACGAAGTTCCGCAAGACCTTCTGCCGCGATGAGATGAACGAGGATCTCATCCTCGACCCCGCGCGGCAGATTGATCAGGAGGATCGGTCAGAGTATGAGGAGATTCTGCCGACGTCGCCCCCGTGATACGGTGTCGTGAATGCGTTGCAGATCGATCGCAATGAATCAAGTGGCTTCCGCACAGCAGGTTGCGCCGATGACGAGAAATGAGTTGCAGATCAGGGGTCTGGGGCTGAATGCAATCCATTCTTGCTCCGATCGCAACGCCGAGAGCGATTCGTGCCGTGCCGTCCGCGCCCGCTCTTGCGTAAACCGCCGGCCCACGGCATACTACCGTTATCCAGCACCTTGACTCTCGCTTGTCCCTTGCCTCAGAGGATGCGCCATGCCGTGGCAATTCCTGGTCGTGGACGGCGCGGACGCCAGCACCGTTTTCCCGCTGCCCGAGCGCGGCGCCATCGTCATCGGCCGGTCCCACGACGACGTCGACATCGTCCTCAACGACCTGTTCATCGGCCGTCACCATTGCCAGGTGGAGGTGACGGAGGAGGGGACGGCGCGCGTGAAGCACCTCTACGGCGCCGGCGGCTCGTTCGTCAACAAGGTGAAGATCGAGCACCAGCACGACCTCAAGGAAGGAGACATCCTGCGCGTCGGCAACACGCACATGCGCCTGGAGCCGGCCGCCGTCGCCGGCCCGCCCGCCAAAGCGGCGCAGGCGGCGCGTGCGGCGGAGGCTGCCGCGGCCGCGCCG
Source organism: Gemmataceae bacterium (assembly GCA_046350295.1). Taxonomy (GTDB): domain Bacteria; phylum Planctomycetota; class Planctomycetia; order Gemmatales; family Gemmataceae; genus JAXMAR01. The sequence goes on along the minus strand of JAXMAR010000011.1, from coordinate 87,980 downwards.
CCCGTCAAGACCCCCGCTGCCGCCACGGACTCGATCGGCCGGCTTCAGGGCAAGATCCTCGGTCACTACGAGATCGGCGAGACCTTGGCGGCGAACGCTTGCCGCGCCGTCTATGTCGCCGAGGACAAGAAATCGAATCAGACCATCGTGCTGCGCGTGTTCGCCACCGATTTCCCGGCGAACCCCCAAGAGCTGCAACGCTTCGCCGCGGTGATGAAGCAGGTCCTGCCGCTGCGGCACGATTACCTGGTGAGTCTGCTGGGCGTCGGCAAGAACGGCCCCTTCACCTGGATCGCGCGCGAGCACGTCGTCGGCGAAAGCCTCGCCGATGTGCTCAAGCGCCAGGCGGCGGCGGGCAAGACACGGCCCAAGTGGCAGCGCGGCCTGCGCCTGGCGATGGAAATGGGCTTTGTGCTGGAATATCTTCATCGCCAGCGCCACCGACATGGCCGCATCTGCCCGCCGAACATCCTGCTCGAAAGCGCCAGCCGGGCCGCCAAGCTGGCCAACTTGAAGCTCGACGAGGCCCTCGCCGGCAGCGCCCTGGGCGAAAAGATCCGCGCCGGCCGCCAACCGGCCGAAGTCGCCTATGTTTCTCCCGAACAGGCGACCGCCGGCGCCTTCGTCGATGAGCTATCCGACATCTACAGCCTGGGGGCCGTGGTCTACGCCCGCGTGACAGGCCGACCGCCGTTCCTCGGCACGACGGCGGAGGAGACCTTGGAACAGGTCCGGGACGCGCCGCTGACGCCCCCGCGCCGCGTGAACCCGAGCATTCCGGAAGCCTTCGAGGCGATCATCGTCAAGATGTTGGAACGCCGTCAGGAAGATCGCCTCGCCTCGGCGTCGGCCTTGCTCGGAGCCCTCGAGCCATTCGCGGCGGAGCTCGAGGCCGGAATGAGCGACAGCGCGGGGTGAGATGCAGTAACGGCGCGTTCGCTCGCCGCCGCGCTCGCAGAAGCTCCATGCCCTCGCGCCCTCTATAATACCGGCGAGAGGCCCCCCATGAGCGTTCATCCCTGGCACGACGTGCCGCTGCCGCAAGATCCCGCCGCCTGGTTTCCCGCCTACATCGAGATCCCCAAAGGCTCGAAGGTCAAGTACGAGCTGGACAAGGAGACCGGCCTCCTGCGCGTCGACCGCGTCCTCTATAGCTCCGTCTTCTATCCCGCCAACTACGGCTTCATCCCGCGCACCTTCTGCGACGACGACGATCCGCTCGACGTCCTCGTCGTCGGCCAAGAAGAAGTGGCGCCCGGCGTCCTGATGCGGGCCCGCGCGATCGGCGTCATGCGCATGCGCGACGAGAAAGGGGGGGACGACAAGATCATCGCCGTTCACGTCGACGACCCGGAATATCAGAACTACCGCGACATCAGCGACCTCAGCCCGCACCGTCTCCGCGAGCTGCAACGCTTCTTCCTCGACTACAAGGCGCTCGAGGGTAAGGAGGTGATCGTCGACGCTCCGCTCGGCGCCGGCCACGCCTTGCCCATCATCCAGGAGGCGATCACCTTCTACCTCCGCCTCCGCTCCAGCGATCTGTGGAAGAACGCCAAGTCCGGCCTCAAAGCCGAGGCCCGGCCCAAGGATTGACATGCGCCGTTTCCGCCCCGCCCCCCTTTCGATCGGCCCGGTCACGGACCTCGGCCGCGTCATGGACATCGTGGACGCCGTCTGGCTGCCGGGGCACTTCTTCGTCGCGCCCAGTCTGAAGCTCGTCTGGGAATTCTCGCCGCGCCAGGAGACTCCCTGGCAGCTCTTCCACGGTAACCTGCTTCAGCGCGAGGAGTGCGACGAAAGCCGCGTGATGGCCGCCTGGGACATTCACGAGTTGAACGATGGGACGCGCTCCGCTGAGCCGATCCTGGCGATCAAGCTGGATCCGGCCGAGCGGGTCCTGCACATCGTGAGGGGGCTCGTCGTCTACTCCGCGGGGAAGAGCGCCGATCTGGCTTCCGCGGAGACGACCCGCTGGCGCCGCGAGCTGGTCGGCGCCCTCCGTCTCAGCGACTTTGCCGATCTCGACGAGGTGCGCGACGAACTCATCTGCCTTCTCTGGCAAGCCGTCGTCGGCACGAGCCGGCTGCCGCTCAACTCGCTGCAAGCGCCGCTCCCGGTTCTCTCCTTCGGTCTGCTACATTACTGCTTCCGCGTCGACCTTCCGACGGACCGGCAGTCGCCGCAGGCCCTGAGCCCGCTGCGCGATTGGCGTCAATGGCCCGAGGTCATCCAGTGCCAAGCGCTTTCCATTAACGAGTACGCCAAGGGCCTGGAGTTCTTCCTGCGCTCCGTTCCTGCTCCTGACGTTGAGGAAGCGGCCGAGCGCTGGCTTGCGGAAAGGCCCGAGCCGGGCGGCGTAAGCCCCCGGAGGTCGCTGCCAGGAACGCTGCGCCGCGTCTTTAATGACATCTCCCTCTCCCCCTATACGGACTTCGTCACCAAGTTCCTCCGCTTCCTCGACAGCGCCGTCCGCCGCGCCGCATTGACACAGGAAGAGGAGATCGATCTACTCGCTCATCTTCTGCGTCAAAACTACCGCCATCTGCTCGCCTACGACCTCGTCCTTTTCCACCACCGCGGCGCCAATTATCCCGACGCCCTCTTGCTCGAAGAGACGCTGCCACGCTATGCCGCGCTGCTGGGCGGAACGCCTCGGAAAGAGCCGTCACGCCTCATGGCGTTGGTCCAGGGATCGCTCCTTATCGAGCGCTATCAGCGCCACGCCGTCCCCGACGCTCCGACGTCGCCCGGCGAAAACGTGCGCATCCTCCCCGGTCAGGAACGCGTGCCGGAAGAACAGCTCGACCGGCCCGACCGGCGCCGCCGCCGTCTCTTCGCCGACTGGAGTTGGAACGAGCGCCTCGGCGCCGCTCTCCCGCTTCTGCGCTCGGCCGTCTCGCTCCTTGCCGACGACCAGGCGTTCCTCGAGCTCGGCAAAGCCATCTTCATCGATCGTCCCTTCGGTCTGGGCAAACACGCCGTCGAGCCCGATCACACCTTACTTTTGGCGCAAAAGTGCTTCAGCCTGACGCTCGCCAACGCCGCTCTTGGCGACTGGCGCCGGTTGCTGGAAGGGCAGGGGGGCGCCCTGTCGGAAGAGGAGCGCCGGCTGCTTCGCAGTCGCCCTCCTGAGGAAGTGCCCGTGCGCGGCGTCCCGATCTCCGAGGCGGTGTCGCTGCCGCGGCCGGTTCCCTCCCTTGCGGACGCCCAGCGCGTCGCTCCCGATTTCCTCGTCTTGCGCACGCTGCCCGGCAGCGTTCAGGCGTTTCGGCAAGCGTTCGCCAACTCGCCGGAGGCGAACGCCGAGTGGTGGGACCGACCCCTTGTGATCAGTCGCTTCCACACCGAGCACGAGACTGCGCTTGTCGTTTTCGATGCGGAGCAGCGCGTCCGACTTATCGCGGAGGTCGACGTGTCCGAGGGCTATCGCAGTCGGGCGGGTCTGGAGACGCCGCGGGCGGGGCTGACAATCATTCAAGCTTGACGGCATGGGCGTAGTAGCGCACTTCGCCCTTGCTCCAAGCCTCTGGATGGCTGCCGAAGCCCGTCTTGAGACTGGCGCTGATGTGGTTGTGCAGTCCCGCCTGGATCACTTGCGGGCCTTCGCGCGCGATCGCCTCAGCGCTCTTGGCGCTCGGCCGCACGATCGCGATGTGCCCCGATTTCTTCGGGTCCGGCGACTTGAACGTCGCCACCACCAGCATGCCCTTGTTGGCCAGCGCCTGGGCCTCCCGCGCTGTCTTCACCGGAGTCCAGCCGTGCTTGTGTCCCTCGCCCGCCAGCCAGTCGAATTGCGCGTTGGCGAGCAGCGTCTCCGAATGTTCCGGAGGACGCAAAATGTAGATGCCCAGCCGCTCGCACGCCGCGGCGGCGAAGGCGCTGCAATGGGTGTGCGGCTTGCCGTCCGTGACCGGCTTGGACAGCGCTTCCCCCGTCTTCCAGTTGACGTAGCGGCCGGATAGCCACAGCTTGTCGACCTGCATGCCGTCGAGGAATGCGGCCAGCTTCCGGCCCGGCGCCTCGATGTCGTCGGCTTGGACGCGCGCCGGCCCCGCCAAAACAAGGACGATACCAAACAGAAACGTGAACCCGCGCATGATCACTCCTCAGGGAACGCCAAGCGACACTGGCCCGCATACGCTCGACGCGGAATTGCTTGCGCCGTCGCGCCAATTATCCACGGAACTTATCTTGAATCCAGCCCGTCCAACGCTCAAACCCGGCGTCGCTCGAAAACGCGGCAAACATAACGGGAAGTTCACCAACAGATCGGCATTCTAGCTGTTATTCGCTGAGGGGCGGGGCCGTTTCGCTGCCAGCGGCCAGGCGATTCCTCGTTTGGCCCATTCTCGCCGTGTCCGCGAGAGGATGGCGCTTGCTCCTGGGCGATACGTGGAGGTCTTTCGATGAAGCATTTTCTGGCCGGCCTCTGTGGCCTGGCGATCGTCGCACTGGTGACCACCAGCGGCGAGGCTGGTAAGGCCGTCAAGAGTCAGATGGTCAAGGGGACGATCAAGTCCGTCGATCCCGGCAAGGACCTGCTGGTCGTCAACCAGAAGGTGAAGAAAGAAATCGTTGACCGCGAATTGAGCATCCTGGACACGACCAAGTTCGTCGTCGTCACTGGCGCCGACAAAAAGGAGGTAACCGGCAAGGACGGCTTGCAGTTGCTCGTGGGCAAGGAAGGGTCTTCGGTGCAGATCAAATGTGACAAGGACGTGAACGTCCTCGAAGTCAAAGTGACGATCAAGAAGTAAGCCGTCGAACTGGCTTGGCGAGCGTCGAGGCGCGCGTCCGAGGTGGGACCTCCACATCGGCCGGCGCCTCGACGCTTCCTTTTTTCCTGGACGCGACGTTGACGGGGGGCGCGAAATGGCCTAGCAAACTCTGCACCCAGGAGTGCCGCCATGTCCGATCCGGCCACCAAGGAAAACCCGCTCACCCTCGGCGCTCCCCGGACGCTCATCCCGCAGCCGTGCGTCCTCGTCATCTTCGGCGCCGCCGGCGATCTCTCCTGGCGCAAGCTGCTCCCCGCCATCTACAACCTCAACATCGACGGCGTCCTGCCGACGAACTTCGCCGTGTGCGGCTTCGGCATCGGCGCCCAGGGGGACGGCGACGCCTGGATCCGTCAGCGGGCTCGCGACGGCATCGAGCATTTCTCCCGCCAGCCGCTCGCCGACAGCCACTGGAAGGACTACGAGCGCTGCCTCTTCTATGTCGAAGGCAGCTTCAACGACGCCGCCGCCTACGCCCGCCTCAAAGCCAAGCTCGACCAGATCGACCAGCAGTTCGGCATCCCCGGCAACCGCGTCTACTATCTCTCGGTCCCGCCGTCGGTCGTGCCGCTCTGCGTCAGCCGGCTCAAGTCGGAAGGGATGGTGAAAACGGAGGAGACGCCCAGCTCGTTCACGCGCGTCATCGTCGAGAAGCCGATCGGCCGCGATCTCGACAGCGCCCGCGGCGTCAACGCCTCACTGGCCCAGGCCTTCGCCGAGGACCAGACCTACCGCATCGACCACTACCTGGGCAAGGAAACCGTGCAGAACATGATGGTGCTGCGCTTCGCCAACAGCATCTTCGAGCCCCTCCTCAACGGCAAATACATCGACCATGTGCAGATCACCGTGGCCGAGGAGGAAGGGGTCGGCACGCGCATCGGCTATTACGAAGGCGTCGGCGCCCTGCGCGACATGGTGCAGAACCACCTGTTGCAAGTGCTGTGCATGGTCGCGATGGAGCCGCCCTATTCGCTCGAGCCGAACGTGGTGCGCGACGCCAAGACCGAAGTCCTCTACTGCCTGCGCCCCTTGACGCCGGCCGCCGTCGAGACCTCCGTCGTCCGTGCCCAGTACATCGCGGGGGAGACGCAGGGCAAGGTCGTGCCGGGCTATCGCCGCGAGGTGGGGGACTATTTCTCTGCGCAGAACAAGCCGGTCCCGCCGGACTCGACGACCGAGACGTTCGTCGCCATGCGCGTCCACGTCGACAACTGGCGCTGGGCCGGCGTCCCCTTCTACGTCCGTACCGGCAAGCGCCTGCCCAAGCGGGCCAGCGAGGTGGCCATTCAGTTCAAGGAGGTGCCGCACATCCTGTTCAACGCCAACCCGGACGTGCCGCTCGAGGCCAACGTGTTGACGATCCGCGTCCAGCCGGAAGAAGGGCTGGCCCTGCGCATTGCCGCCAAGTTGCCCGGCCCGAAGGTCCGCATCTACCCGGTCCGCATGGAGTTCAACTACCACTCCGGCTTCGGCAAGAACAGCCCCGAAGCCTACGAGCGGCTCCTGCTGGACGTGATGGCCGGCGACGCCACTCTCTTCATGCGCCGCGACCAGGTCGAGGCCGCCTGGAAGTACTTGATGCCGATTCTCGACGCCTGGGAGAACGCCCGCGTCCGCTACCTGCCCGAATACCGCGCCGGCACCTGGGGACCGCTCGAAGCCGATCGCCTGATCGAGGCGGATGGGCGGCAGTGGAGGGTATTGTAAATGGCGTTCGTCGAGGCCACCGCCGCGGGCGAAGAAGTACCGCTCGATCAAATCGAGACGGAGCTGGCGCGGCTTTTCGTGGGCCGGCAGGAGCCGGGAGAAGCGGGCGCCGTTCGCCGTGCCCGCATGTCGAACCTGGTCATCTTTGGGGCCGGCGCCGAGCGCATTGCCGAGGCGCAGGCGGCGATTCCCAACATCGTCGCCGTTCATCCGGCCCGCGTCCTCCTGGCCATGCATCAAGATCAGGACGAGGAGGGCCCCGTCACCGGCCGCGTCAACGCCTGGTGCTCCGTCGCCTCCGGCACGAACCATATCTGCTGCGAGCAGATCACGCTCACCTCGCATGGCCGCGTCGGCGATCATCTCGTCTTCGCGGTGCGCGAACTGATCATCGGCGACCTGCCGACCAACCTGTGGTGGGCCTCGTCGACGCCTCCCGCCCTCGCCGGCCCGAACCTGCGCGAGGCCGCCGAGCAAACGCAGCAGATCATCTACGACAGCAACGGCTGGCCCGACCCCGCCCGCGGCGTCGCCGCCACGGCCGCCTGGATCGCCGCCACCGAGCGCGGTCACGAGACGGGGGAAACCTGGCGCGTCGTCTCCGACGTGAACTGGCGTCGGCTCAAGTTCTGGCGCCGCCTTATCGCCCAGACGCTCGATCCGAACGCGGCGCCGGGCGCCCTCGACAGCATCGCGGAGGTGCAGATCGAGCATGGGCCGCACGCGGTCGTTCAGGCGTGGCTGATTGTCAGCTGGCTGGCGTCGCGCCTGGGCTGGGAGGTCGAAGAAGGCAAGGTGCAGCCGGGCGTCGAGATTTGCTGGCGGGCGCGGGCGCCGCATGGCCCGCTGACCATCCGCATCAAACGCCTCGCCGACGGCCCGGCCGACGTGCGACGGCTGCGTATCCGCTGTGTCATGGACGGCAAGCCGATCGGCTTCTCCTGCAGTGAAGTCGAGCCGGGCCGCCTGGCCGCCGTCACCGAGGGAATCGACACGGCGCCACGCACCATGACGACGCAGCCGCAGCCTCTGGACGATCTGATCGCCAAGCAGCTTTCCGACCGCGAGCGCGACACGGTTTTCCGTGACGCCCTCGTGGTCGCGGAGCGGTTTGCGCGTAGCGTGTTGTGACGCCCGGTACCCGCGTGGTTGAATAGACGACGTGCCACGCACATCCACCTTGCCGCGGCGCTTCAAGTGGGGGATCGGCGATGCCTGCCGTCATTCAAACGTTCACGGACGCTGACGGTCTATGCCAATTCGCCGCAGACCTGCTCGCGCAGCACGCGGCGCAGACTGCCGAGGCATGGGACCGCTTCACGCTGGCCCTCTCGGGTGGTTCGACGCCGCGCCGGCTGTTCCAGATCCTGGCGCAGGATCCGTACAGGGACGGCCTCCCTTGGGAAAAGGTCCAGCTCTTCTGGGGAGACGAGCGCTGCGTGCCGCCGGACCACGCGGATTCGAACTATGGGATGGCGCGACACGAGTTGCTACGCCACATCAGAATACCGAAGGACAACGTGCATCGCATGGAGGCCGACCGAGCCGATCTCGACGTCGCCGCCTGCGACTATCAAAAGGACATTGCGGCCGCCCTCGGCGTACACCCGTTCGAGCCGCCGCCTGCGCTCGACTTCGTCCTCCTCGGCATGGGCCCCGACGGCCACACCGCCTCTCTCTTCCCGCACACGCAAGCGCTTCAGCCGACCGTCCACTGGGTAACGCCCAATTTCGTTCCGAAATTCAACGCCAACCGCATGACGATGACGCCGGCGCTGCTGAACAAGGCGAAGACGATCTGCTTCCTTGTGACAGGCGCGGAAAAGGCGAGCGTTCTGAAAGAAGTGCTAGAAGGTCCGCGCGACCCCGAGCGTCTGCCCAGCCAGCTCATCCAGCCGGAGAACGGCAATCTTCTCTGGCTGCTGGACGAGGCGGCGGCAAGTTTACTGTCGTGAGTGGAATCGAGAGATACTCGAGAGCCGACTTCGGGCATTCGGCGTCCGGTTCCGGAGATAACGAGCGCTGTGCTACTCCTCTCACTCCTTCGGCGCCTTGAGCCGCTCGAACACGATCTTGCCCGTCGCGTCGGAAAGGGTCAGGCGGTCTTCCTTGATATCGATGCGTTCCTTGTGGATCTTGGCGCCCGATACTTCCTCGTCCAGCTCGAAGATGACCACGTCGCCGGCTTCGAGGACGTATTTTCCCTTGAGTACCTTGGCTTCCTTGATCTCCCAGCTCAGGCTTCCGTCCTTGCTGAAGTGCAACTTCATGGCGCCGGCGGGCAACTTCAGTCCCTTCATGTCGCTGGAGACGTTCACCCAGTGCGTGTCCTCGATCTTCCCCTTGTTGATCGAGCCCAGGCCCGCCAGCAATGGAACGGGCAAGATGAGGAAAACCAGGCATCCCAACCAGCGAGCAAGCATGCGCCTCTCCATCTTCATTTCGGCTCCACGCGGTCGAACGTGATATTTCCCTTCGCATCGGAAAGCGTCAGCGTCTTGTCGCGTACCTGAATCTTTTCCGTGTGCTCCTTGCGCTCCTCGAACTCTTCCTCGAAGTGGAACGTCACGTTGTCCCCGGAGCCCAGGGTGTAGGTCCCCTTCAGCTTGATCGGCTTCGCCTCCGAGCCGAACTTCCATTCAAAATTGCCGTCGCCGCTGAAGCGCAGCTCGATCGCCCCCTTGGGCGCCACCTTCGCGCCGGCCTTCTGCTCCTGGGACGACCACCTCGTCCCCTCGATCTTGTCCTTGTTGTTGGAGCCGCATCCGACGAGAACCAGGCACAGCCCGATGCCAACCAACGACACGCCCCGCTTCATCCACGCTGCTCCGTCAAAAAGAAGACAAAAAAACACCCCTTGATGATCGGGGATGCGCGGCTTGGACGCCAGGGCTTTTTGAAAAAACCAAGGAAGGCGTCGCTCGGGCCACGAGATGAAGAGTCAGGCGGGACGGCCCAGACGCAGGGCCTTGAGGTGGTCCACGGTGTCGAAGGGCTGCGCCCGGCGCCCGATCGCCTCGCCCAGCTGCGGTATCTCCGTCTCCCTGAGCCGACCCAGCTTCTTCATCTGACCCAGGGCCAGGTAACCGATCTTCTCGGGATCGAGCATCATCAACCGGCAGCAGGTGGCGTCGAGGGCGACGAGGTCATGCCCCATAACAAGGGCGCCGAAGGGCCGGGCGACGCCGTTCAGGGGCCCGTCGCCTTCCATGCCGACGACGGCATCGACGATGGCCAACTCTGGGGTGCGGGTCAGCGCGATGTCGACGATGCTGTTGTCGATCCCGCGCCAGTGCAACTCGTTCTTGGGCCAACCGTAGCAAATCCCGGGCAACGTGCCGAACAGGTTCTTGAGCGACAGCGTAGCGCCCGCCCAGTGGTGCGTTTTGAGCTTGGGCAGCGAGATGACGACATCGGCGGTCACGATCGTCCGTGTCAGGTAGAGATACTCCAGGCCCGTCAGCCGGCCAAGGTTCGGCGTCTTCACCGGCTCGTCATGGTTGAGGTCGACGAAGGTCAGGTCGTGTCGGCGCAGCACGTCCCCCAATCCGCTCGCCTCCACAAGGTATTCGACGTTGCGCCAATGGCCCGGCCCCTCCGCGACGATGATCTCCTTCGCCCCTTCTTTCTTGCACAGCTCGATCACGGCATCCACGACGCGCGGATTCGTGTTGATCACCTTGTCCCGATGCCACTCCACCAGGTTCGGCTTGAGAACCACCTTCTTGTCGGCCAGCGCTACGTGCGGCCTGAAATGCTCGTATTGCTTGTGAAGTATGGAAACCAGATCATCGTCATACGAGGGCGCCCGCGCGATGTGCACGGCGGAGAACGCGGGCGGAGGTTTGAGCGCCCCCGCCGCTTTGACGGCCAACCCACGAAACCACGTTCCCATGCGCCGGCCAAGGCCTGGCCTGCGCGGTTGGTAGCTGGACGGACTCAAGATGGCCGGCCCCGCTGTTGGCGCGAGGTCGAGGCGAAACGGGTTGCTTTCGCCGCAGCTTTCCGCCAGCATCGCGAGGGCGAGTCGGACCGGCGCCGGCCGCAGGAAGCGCGTTTCCTCGCGCTGCTGCAACGCCTGTTCGATCTTCTCCTCCAGGCCGGACAAGGCCGCGGCGACACCCGGCGCGTCAGGATAGGCGTCCAAGGCCAATCGAATCCACGCGCGGTGCTCCGCGTCGCCGCGTTCGATCTCATGCAGCAGATACGCAACGGCAGCAGCGAGCCGCGGATGATCGCGGCCCTGGAGTGCGAGCAGCATGAGCGCCGTCGGCCCCGGAATCGGGTCCGTCATCTTGCCGAGAATGCGGCGGTTGCCATAGTTGACGCCGCCACCGTCCATCGCGCGATCCAGGATCATCTGCATGCCTTCCTGCACGCGCGGCTGCTGTCCCTGTCCCACCTTCCGAAGCGCCAGACAGGCCCAGGCCGTCGGCTCGACCCAGGAGAAATTGTTCTCCGCCCACGGCCAGCCGAGGACCTTGAGATCGATGTCGTGTAGTTCGTCCGCGAGCGGATTGTCCGGCACGCGGCCTTTGATCGCCAGCAGAAAGGCCGCGGTCTCATCGATTCGCGGGCCGGTTCTCCCGAGCGCGGCGAGGGTAAAAAGGACCAGAGGCGTGGTCCAAATGGCTTCTTCGCGGGCGTCGGCGAGACGGTAGGCCCCGTCACTGCCGCGCTGACGTTCGAGAAAGGCAATCCCCTTTTCGACGGCGTCGACAGCGCCCCGCCCGATGTCGGTCCCTAACTCGGCGGGCTTAAGCGTTTGCGTCAAAGCCAGGAGCGCGAAGCACGTCGGCTCAATTTGGGCGGTCTGTCCCGGGGAATAGGCCCACCCGCCTTGGGGGTGGGCGAGAGCAAGGAGCGCGTCGGCATGGCGATTCATCAGGGACCTTCTCGAGACACCGTGAAAGGGGTTGTTCAAGTGTACCCTGAAAACCAAGTTCAGCAAGTTTGCGGCACGCCATGCGCCTGTGGTGGAAGGCAAGTGTGGCAGAATCGCGAAAAAACGGAAAAAGGGGAAAATCGCTGCGCCGTTTTTGGGAAGCCAAGATACAATTACAACATCGCTCCTTGGTCCCTTGTCGGCGTTTGAAAGACTCGATGCGGTTTTCCGACAATTCCTGTTTCCCTCCCGTCTCGATTCGGATTGCGTCGTTTGGCCCTCTCCGCTAAGGATAGGACGTTGTCCCTTGTTTCAGCCCTAGAGAAGTTCGTGTTAGACTCAAAAGCAGCCGCAGTATCCGCCGCAACCTCTTCTCTCTCCTCCACCCCCGAAGAGCATGTGCCCCAGTCGGTTGCCATGCGCATCGCCATCTTGGTGGCGGTCGTGGCGCCGTTTGCCGGCCTGGTGTGCGCAATGATTTCGTTCTGGGGTTGGGGCTTCAGCTGGGGTGAATTCAGCCTGCTTGCCGGCATGTACCTCGCCACGGCGATCGGAATCACGGTCGGCTACCACCGGCTTTTTTCGCATCACTCCTTCGAGACCAACCGGGTGATCAAGGTAATCCTGGCGGTGCTAGGCTCGATGGCGGTGCAGGGTTCGCTGATGCGCTGGGTGGCGGCGCATCGCCGACATCATCAACACAGCGACAAGGAGCAGGATCCACACTCGCCGCATGGCCGAGGCCGCGGTATTCTCGGCATGCTGCGCGGCCTGTGGCACGCCCATACCGGCTGGCTTTTCAAGCCGGAAGTGAACAACCTGGTTCGCTACGTCAAGGATTTGCGGCAAAGCAAGACGCTTCGCTTTGTCAGCGCCCTGTTTCCGGTTTGGGTGCTGGCCGGCCTGCTGATCCCGACAGCGTTGGGGTTTTTCTTCCTCGGCGGCTGGCGTGGGGCGCTGCTCGGCCTGATCTGGGGCGGTCTCGTGCGCATCTTCTTTGTGCACCACGTGACCTGGAGCGTGAACTCGATTTGCCATCTGTGGGGTGGCCAACCCTACAAGAGTGGTGACATGAGCCGGAATAACTTCGTCTTCGGGGTCCTCGCCCTCGGCGAGGGCTGGCATAACAATCACCACGCCTTCCCCACCTCGGCGCGGCACGGTTTTCGCTGGTGGCAGATCGACTTCAGTTATTGGATCATCCGCGTCCTGGCAATCTTGGGACTCGCCTGGAACGTCAGGCGACCTGGCAAAGCGGCCCTTGCCGGGCATTGAAAAGGAATTGATGCGCCGATCGGCAATCGGCGTCAAAAGCGTAGTTCGGATGGGCCTGGGCCCATCCCAACGGGAAGAGTCGAAGATTTCGGCGCCTCGGTCTTGGCCTTGGTGGGCTTTTCTTGGTCCCCGTTCGTCAAGTCGTTCGATAGCCAACTCTTCCAACCCGTGTTGCGAGCGGGGTTTCTTCGCAGTGGAGCCCGATTTGTGGCTCGGAAAGGTTCACCATGAAGAAGTTGTATGTCGGCAATCTGCCCTTCACCGCGACTGCGGACGACCTTCTCGAGGCGTTCGGCGAGTTCGGTACCGTGACGCAGGCCCAGATCATCATGGACCGCGACACCGGCCGTTCGCGCGGCTTCGGCTTCGTCGAGATGTCCGAAGGCGCCGATGAGGCCGTCAACGCCCTCAACGGCGCGGAGATGCAGGGCCGCACCCTCACCGTCAACGAAGCGCGACCGCGCGAGGACCGGCCCCGTGCCGGCGGCGGCGGCGGTCGTGGCGGCTTCGGCGGAGGCCGGGGCGGTTATGGTGGCGGGGGCGGCGGCCGCGGCCGTTTCGATCGCGGCTAAGCGATTGAACCATCGAAACTCTCGGGGCAGAAAAATGATCCGTCATTTTTCTGCCCCTCTTTTTTTCCCATCCTTGCCCGTCAGGTAAGGGGAAAACATCGCGAACCCCCGGTCACGATGCTCAGGGGCTTGATCTGGAGCTTGCGAGTGTCGAGGTCGTGGCGGAAGCGGGCGATCAGCGTCTGACTCTCGAAGCACGCCTTGGGCAGGAGCGCCAGGAGGTGACAGCTCGACGGTTCCTCGGCCATGCCGGCGTCGGTCATCATTAGCCGCTCGCCCTTCGTGTCCTCGGCGACCATCACCTCGCCGACCCGGCCGAGACGCTTGAAATTCAGGGCGAGGATCGGCTGCTTGTCGGCGAGCGGGCCTTTCAGGTGGGTCTTCACCTCCTTCACGGCGGCGGCGAAGTCCGGCTGGCCGAAGCCGCGGATGCGCTCGAAGTCGCCTGGCTCCAGCGGCCGCGGCGTCATCGCGTCCCAGCGGATGCGCGGGTTGACGTCGCCGCTCCCCTGGCATTCACCGAAGAGAAGGGTCTCGTCGGCCGACAGGTGCAGCCGCGTGAACTTGTTCTTGAGCACCAGGCCGCGGCCGTTCTTGGCGGCCTCGGCGTTGGGGGCGGCGGAGTCGACGTAGGCGTCGTCGATGGCGATCATCCGGCACTCCGGGCTTGCAACGAAACGGAGTACTGTCCCTCTCCCAATCCGCAAGAACGTTGTGCTTTGCAAGATCAGGGACCGTCCCCGTTTCGTTACAAAGCCGGCACTTCGGGACGAGTAAGCGGCGAGGACGCGAAAGTGCAAGATCACGCCATGATCGCACGAATCGCCTCGCCATGGTCAATCGCCAGTCGCTGCCGTCCCGGCACGTCGAGCCGATTCGATTCGAGCCCGAGCAGGTGCAGCAGCGTCGCGTGGATGTCGGTGACGTAGTGCCGATCTTCCACGGCGTGGAAGCCAAGCTCGTCGGTGGCGCCATGGGCGATGCCCCCCTTGATGCCGCCGCCCGCCAGCCAGCAAGAGAAGCCGTAGATGTGGTGGTCCCGGCCGTTGCCCCCCTGGGCGCCCGGCGTGCGCCCGAACTCCGTGCCGAAGACGACGATGGTCTCGTCAAGCAGGCCGCGGCGCTTGAGGTCGACGAGGAGGGCGCCGATGGGTTGATCGACGGCGGCACAGTTGCGTGAGTGGTTGCCGCGCAAGTCGCCGTGAGCGTCCCAGGCGCCCGCCCCGCCGCCGCCGTGCTGGATCTGGATGAAGCGGACGCCGCGCTCGACCATGCGGCGGGCGGCGAGACATTGCGTGCCGAAGTCGCGCGTCGTCGCGTTGTCCAGGCCGTAAAGGCGCTGGGTTTCCATCGTTTCATCGTCCAGGCGAAGCACTTCCGGCAGCGAGCGCTGCATGCGGAAGGCCAGCTCATAGGAGCGGATGCGGGCCTGGAGGGCGGGGTCGTCGGGGAAGCGGCGAGCGGAAGCCCGGTTCAACGTCCCCACCAGGTCGAAGCCGATCTCCTGCGCCTCCGGGCTGATGTCGACTTCGGGGCGGACGTAGTCGACGGGCCGGGCCGGGTCGATGCGCAGCGGCACGGCGTCGTAGGCGGGACCGAGGTAGTGGCCGTCGCGCGCGTTCCAGTAGGGGCGGACGCCGATGGAGACATATTGCGGCAGGTTGTCGTTGAGCGAGGCGAGGCCGTAGGTGACCCAGGCGCCGACGGTGGGGTACTGGCCGTCGAGCATGTGGCGACCGGAATGAAACTGGGTCTGGGCGCCGTGGTTGTTGTCGGAGGTCCAGAGGGAGCGGACGACGGCGATGTCGTCGATGGAGCGGGCGACGTGGGGGAACCAGTCGCTCACCTCGATGCCGCTGCGGCCGTGCTTGCGGTAGCCGACCTGCAGCGGATAGATGACGCTGCGCTGCTGGCCGTTGGCGTCGTTGACGACGACGACGCGGTTGTTCATGGCCAGCCGCTCGGGGTTCATCACGTCGGCGAACGGCGTCTCCGCGATCGTCTTGCCGGCGTAGCGATTGAGCATCGGCTTGGGATCGAACGACTCCAGATGGCTGACGCCGCCGTTCATGAAAAGCCAGATGACGCTCTTGGCCTTGGGAGGGAAATGCGGCCGGCCGTCGGGCGGCGCCCAGTGCGGAGCACTGGAGCGGGCCTCGCGCTCGAGGAGGGCGCCGAGGGCGACGGCAAAGAGGCCGCGCCCGGCGTCGGCGAGGAAGTGGCGGCGGGTGGGGTGGCAGGAGCAGTTCATGGATCTATTCACGCATAACGGCTGGTGGGAATCAAGAGTTCTGGCAGCGCCGGTCAGAAGGGAATGAACAATACCTGGTCCTTGGCTGCGCCTTCCGCGCCAGCAACTTGGCGCGCAATTCCGTCCGGCTAAGCTGCTTCGCCTCGATCTCCTGTCGCAACGCCGCCGCCTCCGCTCCTGTGGCAAGAAATCCGATTGACTCACCGCCGAGGCACGCGGCGGCGGCAGACGTCGGCATAGGTCGCTTCCAGGTCGACGGGGACGACGAGATCGGCGGCCAGCGTCAGAGGCAAGACGGGCAATGGTTGGTTGAGCGCCAGGGAGTGCGGCCACAACGCGATCTCCGCGGCGCCGTCGCGTCGGGCTGGGCGGTAGGCCACGGCATAGAGACCGCCCGACAACGCCTGCTCCTCCTGGCCCAGCAGCTTGACGATCTCGTTGTGCAGATTCGCTTGTCGGCTCGTGACGATATCGACGACAACGAGACTGACACCCTGGTAAAGGTAATTGGCGCCTTTGACCGCGAATGCCCGGCGTGTCTCGGGTCTGTCCTTGTTCCCCGGACTGACCAGCTCGATGGCGCCCGCCAGCACCGTGCCTCCCTCGGCGTGGTAAATCTGAACGGAGAACGTCTCAGGGAACACTGCCGGGATGACCGCGGTCGGCGGCGGCGCCACATAGGTCTCCGTCGCCAGGCGCCCGGCGCCGTTGCGTCCTGTCTCTTCTTCCCAGGCGGCGACGTCGATCTCGATCCGGCCCCCCGTCGTGATCAACTCTTCGGCGAAGTAGCCCTCCGGCAGGAGCCCGCTGTTGAGGTAATCGGCTAGCGTCGACGCCCAGGCGGCATGGAACGACTCCCAGTGGCGTCGCTGCGATAACGGAGGATGAAAATGGTCCAGCAGAGGCATGGCGCCGCTCCCCGGCGAACCGTGTTCGAAGAAAGCCTTCCCCAGGTGGGCTTCACTCTACTTTAAAATGGTCGGGGACTGCGGACAAGCGTGGGATTCGACAAGCTTGCCTGAAGCGCCGGCGCCTACGTGAAGACGAAGTTGAAGGAATAGCAGCGGCCGACTCGCTCACGCTCGCCCGGTTCGGTACACTTCTTGCAGAGAGGAAGCGGACCCGCGGGAGGCCCTGTCATGCAATGGGAAGGACGCGAAGAGAGCGAGAACGTCGAGGACCGGCGCGCCTTTGGCGGCCGGACCATCGCCATTGGCGGCGGCGGTATCATTCTGCTGCTGCTGGGCCTCTTTCTCGGCGTGAATCCGGATCGCCTCGCCGAACTTTTTGGCCGCAAGCAAGGCGCGCAGCCGGGACCCGCGCCGACGGCTCCGGCCGATCCCCAGGAAGAGCGTCTGGCCAAGTTCGCCAAGGTCGTCTTCCACGACACCGAAGTCGTTTGGGACGATCTCTTCCAGAAGATAGGCAAGACCTACGTCAAGCCGACGCTGGTCCTCTTCCGCGGTCAGGTCAATTCAGCGTGCGGGACGGAGAGCGCGGCGGTCGGGCCGTTCTATTGCCCGGGCGATCGCAAGGTCTACATCGACCTCTCCTTTTACAACGAGATGGAACGGCGCCTCGGCGCGCCCGGCGAGTTTGCCCGCGCCTACGTGCTCGGGCATGAGGTCGGCCACCACGTCCAGAATCTCCTCGGCTATTCCGCCGCGGCGCGGGAGAAGCGCGGCATTCTCCGCTCGGAAACCGCCAACCAGGTCTCCGTGCGCCAGGAGCTACAGGCCGATTTCCTGGCCGGCGTCTGGGCCTACCACGCGGAGAAGAGGTTCCGTTTCCTGGAGAAAGGGGATATCGACTCCGCCATCAACGCGGCCTACAAGATCGGCGACGACTTCCTGCAAAAACGGGCCCGCGGCTACGTGATGCCGGACGCCTTCACGCACGGAAGGTCGGATCAGCGCGTCCGCTGGTTCCGCGACGGCTTCGAGACGGGCGACCTGAGCCGGGCCGAATTATTGTTCACGCTGCCCTACAAGGACCTGTGAGACTTTGAGTGCGGTGGCGGCGCCGCACTCCTTCTTGGGCGCTACACCAGGCTCTCCAGCAGGTATTTCAGCTTCCGCACCTCGGATTCCATCACGAACGGCGCGTCCGGCACGTCATGGATGGCGACCGTCAACAGCCGGTCATAGCGATGCCGTTCCAGCAGAGAAATGATGCGGCCGTATTCGACTTCCCCCTGCCCGATGCGGACCTGGAACTTGCCCGGCGCCCGGCCGCTATCGCGCAGATGAACGTGGCGCACGTGTGGAAACAATTCGTCGAACGATCCCCCCTGGTGCGGGCCGTTGACATAATGGCTTGGATCGAGCGTCAAGCCGAGCCCGGGGACTCGTTTGCACAGCTCGAGTGCCGCCGCGGGCGTTTCCGTGAGCGTGCCGGCGTGGGTCATGACGGTGAAGGTCAGCCCCTGGGCCTCAACGAGCCGAACCTGCCGTTGCAGCCGTTCCACCTCGGCGTCGACCGCCGAGCCCGCCTTGGCGGCCTCGAAGGCGAGCAGCGAAACGGCCGACATGCGGGCGAGACGGCAAACGGCCAGCAGCTGGCGGTCGTGCTCGACAGGATCGGCGGTCTCGATCTCGACCGTGAACGCGGCGGGCGTGAGACTTGGGCCGATGCGTATCTTCTGGGCGGCGAGGCTGACGTCGGCGGCGACCTCCGAGGGCTTCAAGTGCGTCCCCGATTCGGTGATGGCGACGTCAACTTTGCTGAACTCCAATTCGCCAATGATGCGCAAGGTCCGCTCCAGCGGATGGCGCGCAAAGCATTGCGTGGAACATGCGACAAACACGGCTTCCCTCCTCGGCGACGGGAAAGTGAACTATCCCCCCAGTCCACTTGCGGCCGAGCCTTATAACGAGAGGGGGCGGGATTGCAAGAGCAGTTTTCCCGGAGGCGCCATGCTCGGCTGGTTGCGTCGTCAATTCGCCCGCCTTCCCAGGCAGCGCCCGGACCTGAGCGTCGTCATGTATCACCGCAAGGACTGTCACCTGTGCGAGAACGCCTGGGAACAGCTCGTCGCAGCGCAAACGCAGTACGGCTTCGCGCTCGAGCGGAAGGACGTCGACGCCGACTCCGTCGCCCTTCAGGAATACGGGGAATGCGTGCCGGTGGTCACGGTCAACGGCGTGGTCCGCTTTCGCGGCCGCGTCAATGACGTGCTGCTGCGCCGCCTTCTGGACGCGCCGCGCTGAGGGAGCCTCGCCCTCCCAGAGAAAACGCGGCGCCGACATGGTCTGGCCCGCGACTGGCAAAGAACCTAAACCACCTTCAACAATTCTTTCCTCGGAGGGAGCCATCATGTGCCGAAAAGTTTGGAGCTTGCTCTGTTTCGCTCTCGTTAGCCCGACGCTGGCGAGTGGCGGCGAGAAGGTCGTGACGGTCGGCAAGGGGACCGAGATCACGGGAGAGGTGAAAGGGGACGAGCCGAAGGTCATAGTGAAGGTCGGCGACGAGACGCTGAGTCTGCCGTCCAAGACGTTCCAGGTGAAGCTCGAAGCCGGTAAGAGCTACCGCATCGCCATGAACGCCGCGGCGGGGACCGACCTGGACTGCTTCCTGGTCCTTCAGGACAAGGACGGCAAGCAACTGGCGTTCGACGACGACGGCGGCGGCGGCCTTAATTCTCTCATCGAGTTCACGCCCAAGGCGGCCGGCGTCTACAAGGTCTTTGCCGCCGCCCTCGACGGCGCGGGCGGATTCACGCTCAAGATCACTGCCGCGGAGCCGGCCAAGGCGAAGCGGCTCAAGGTCGGCGCGGAGGTGACGCGCGTCACCGACTCCCTGAAGGACGACAGCAAGCGCCTCTTGTTCGAGGTTGAGCTGAAGGCCGGCAAGAGTTACCGGATCGATCTGATGAGCAAGGCGTTCGATACGTTCCTCATCGTGCAAGACTCCGCCGGCGCCGACCTGGCGAGCGACGACGATTCCGGCGACGGCACCGATTCGCGCCTCGTCTTCCGGGCGCCGAAGGACGGCGTCTACCGCATCGTCGCCACCTCGTTCTCGCGCAGCGAGACGGGGGAGTTCGTGCTCGAGGTGCGGGAGGAGAAATAAGACGATCGCGACGCCCCGCGTAGGTCAGCCTTTCCCGGCTGACAGGCTTGCCACCCCCCGTGAAAAAAGGTCAGCCTGGAAAGGCTGACCTACGACTCGCCGAGGCGGCGGAATGCCCGACACCGTCAGTCATGCGACCGTTGCGGACGCGGCGCCGAGCGAGGCGGCTGTCTTTCGCAAGGTGTCGTTGCGGCTTCTCCCCTTTCTTTTCTTGCTTTACGTCGTCAACCTGATCGACCGCACGAACATCGGCATCGCCCGTCTGCAGATGGTGGACGAGCAAAAGCTGCTCGACGAGGAAGCCTACGCGCTCGGCGCCGGCATCTTCTACGTCGGCTATCTCCTCTTCGAAGTGCCGAGCAATCTGATCCTGCTGCGGATGGGGGCGCGGGCCTGGATCGCGCGCATCCTCATCAGCTGGGGCCTGATCTCCTCGGCCATGATGTTCGTCACCGGTCCCTGGAGCTTCGCGATTCTGCGCGTGCTCCTTGGCGTCGCCGAGGCCGGCTTCTTCCCGGGCATCATTTTCTACCTCGGCGATTGGTTCCCGGCGCGCATGCGGGCCCGTGCCGTCGCGAACTTCATGCTCGGCGGCGTCATCGCGTCGATGATCGGCAATCCCACCTCGGGCCTCATTCTTGAAGCGCTGGACGAAGTCGCGGGCCTCTGGGGCTGGCAATGGGTCTTCTTGCTGGAAGGACTTCCCGCCGTGGCCCTCGGCTTCATCACGCTCGCGTACCTCACGGATCGCCCGGAACAGGCTCACTGGCTGACGCCGGCGGAGCGAACTTGGCTCGCCCGCCAGATGGAGGGCGAGCGCGAGCTTTTGCGACACAGCCGCAGCCATTCGCTTGCGGCCGCCGCCCTCGATCCGCGCGTCTGGCTCTTGATCGCCATCTATTTCACGGTCGCCATGGGGGACAACAGCTACGGCTTCTACATTCCGACTTTCCTCAGAAGCCAGTTCCCCGACTGGTCGCCGTTCGAGATCGGCCTCCTGGCGGCGGCGCCCAGCGTGATCGCGATGGCCGGCATGGTGCTGATCGGCCGGAGTTCGGATCAAACAGGCGAGCGCCGCTGGCATGTCGCCTGCTCGGCCTTTGCCGCCGCTTCCGGATGGCTCACCATGGCGATAGCGGCAAGCGGCCTCTTGGACGACTACGGCATCGACGCGCGCTGGCTCTTCCTCCTCGGCGTCGCCGTGACGCTCACCGGCATGAAGTCGATGCTGCCGACGTTCTGGACGCTCCCGCCGACATTTCTCAGCGGCGCCGCGGCGGCCGGAGGCATCGCTCTCATCAACTCCGTCGCCAATCTCGGCGGCCTGCTCGGGCCGAGAATCATGGGGCACGTCAAGACGGAAACCGACAGCTTCACCGGCGGCTACCTGATCATGGCCGGGACGTTGCTTCTGGGGGGCTTGCTCGTCCTTGCCGTCAGGAATCGAAGTAGGCCCCGCGAGCCGAGCGAGCCGAGCGGGGCCTGACAGAGAGATGACGGTTTCGCGAGTGGTCACTCCAGGAGCCGAGCGGGGGCCTGAGAGAGAAATGACGGTTTCGCGAGTTGTCACGACAGGTCCGGCTCGGCTCGCCGGACCTACAGGAGTCCCGCGAGCCGAGCGGGGCCTGAGAGAGAAATGACGGTTTCGCGAGTGGTCACGACAGGTCCGGCTCGGCTCGCCGGACCTACAGGAGTTCCGCTTGTTTCGCAATCACCCCCGCGGCCTGGCCCCGCTGTTCTTCACCGAGATGTGGGAGCGCTTCAGCTTCTACATCATGCTCGCGCTGCTCACCCTTTACATGGAGGCGAAGCCGGCGGAGGGGGGCCTTGGCTTCTCCCCCGAGTGGGCGGCGCAGATCTACGGCATGTACGTCGGCCTCATCTATTTCACGCCGTTTCTGGGCGGCATCGTCGCCGACAAGGTGTGGGGCTACATCCGCACGATCGCGGCCGGCGGCGTCGCCATGATGGCCGGCCATCTCGCCCTCGCGGGGGACGGCCTCGCCTTCTTCTTCGCCGGCCTTTCCCTGCTCATCGTCGGCAACGGCCTGTTCAAGCCGAACATCTCCACGATGCTCGGCAACCTCTACGCCGGCCGGCATGATCTCAAGGACCAGGGCTACAACATCTTCTACATGGGTATCAACTGCGGCGCCCTCCTCGCCCCCATCACCGCCACCATCCTCAAGAGCTACGGCTGGCACTACGCGTTCAGTTGCGCCTCGCTCGGGATGCTGATTTCTCTCGTCGTCTTTGTCTCCTGCCGCCGCTTCCTGGCCGAAGGCGAAAACCCGGCGCGAAGCGAAGTAAGCCACCGCGAGGAGGCGGCCCCGCCCGAGGTCGAGAGGCTGCGGACCCGCGCTCTCTGGATCCTCTTCGCCGTCGTCATTTTCTTCTGGATGGCGTTCCAGCAGAACGGCCTGACCCTCATCCGCTGGTCGCGCGATTACACGGCCCCGCTCGAGACGCCCTTCGGCGAGCTGAACTTCCGAAAGAACGCCTCCATCACCAAGGCGATCAATCCGTTTCTCGTCATCGTCCTGACGCCGCTCCTGGTGCTTGTCTGGGAAGCGTGCAAGCGCCGCGGCCGGGAGGTCTCCACGCCGCGCAAGATGGTCGCCGGCATGTTGCTGACGGCGGGCTGCTACGCCATCATGGCCCTTGCGGGCGGCGCGGGCGGGGATGAGCGCCGCGCGGTCGTCGACCGCCTGGGCGAGCTGGAAAAAACCAAGGAGACGGCGGCGACGGAGGCGGAGCGGACGCAGGCCGCGGACACGATCGCCGCTCTGGAGAACACCAGCCGGATCAGCGTCCTCTGGCTGGTCGGAGCGTACTTCCTCATCACCGTGGGCGAGCTGTGCATCTCCCCCATGGGACTTTCGCTCGTCAGCAAGCTGGCCCCACGCCGGGCCGCCGGCATCTGGATGGGGGGGTGGTTCGTCGCCACGTCTCTGGGTAATTACCTGGCCGGCTTCCTGGGGATCTTCTGGAGCCGGCTGTCCCCCTCGGTTTTCTTCCTGGTGCTCGTCGGCACGTCGCTCGCGGCCATGGGGCTCCTCTGGCTCTGCCTGCCACGGCTGGAAGCGGCGCTGGCGTCGCTGAAAACGCCGGCGCCGGCGCCTGAGCCCGAACTGGCGCCCGTCGGCGTCGAGGCGTGATCGCCTGACCGGCGGTCGCACGCGTGTCGACGGGCGCCTGTGGCTGTTCCGCCATGTCGCGTCAATCACGCGAGTCGTGCTTCCTCTGCGGGCTGCTTCGATTGTGAAGGCGGTGTCCGTCGCGACTTCTATGCCGCGACCCTCCGCGCTCCCCAACGGCGAATCTTCCCGATCCTTTCATAAAGCGGATGAACCCGTTCCGATGAATGGGCGGGGATTGGTGTCCCCCGCGGACCGTTTCCGCGCGTCACTCCAGAAAGGACATCTCATGAAGCGCAATTTCTCGGTCGTAGCGGCGGCGCTGACCCTGCTGCTTGCCGCGCGGCCGACACCCGCTGACGAACCCGATTCCGCTCCGCCGGCCGCTGCGGCCGCCCCCGGCGCCGCCTCGCCGGCCGCCCCCGGCGCTACCCCGCCCGCCGCCCCGGGCGCCGGTCCGATCGCCGACGCCCTCCGCGCCCCGGCTATCGGAGCGGCCTGCTCCGGCGGCGCCTGCCAAGGAAACGATTGCGATTGTGGCCGGACCTGGCGCCCCACGCTGGAAGCCAACCTGCTTTACATGCAGCGGCTCCGGCCGAACCGCACTCCGCTCGTCACCGACCCGGCGACCGGCGCCACGCTCCTGAGCAATTCCGATTTCCATTTCGATTGGGAGCCGGGCGGCGATGTGAAGCTGATCCTCGATGGGCCCGACTGCTGGGGCATCGAGGCGCGTTATTTCTGGCTCAACGACGCCAACGCCAATCTCGGCCTGGGCTTCCCGGCGGTATCCTCCATCGCGACCGCGGTTCCGACGCGCTTCGGCGGCCCGGCCGCCGCCGCTTTCGACTACGACACCCGGCTGCAAAGCGGTGAGTTGAACCTGCGCCGCACGTTCAAGGACAACGCCTTCGCCGTGCTCGCCGGCTTCCGTTACGTCGATCTCCACGAGGCTTTGTCCAATTCCGCGATCGGGGCCGGCTTCAGCGAGATCGATACCTGGCGGACGCGCAACAATCTTTACGGCTTCCAGCTCGGCGCCGACGCCCGCCTCTGGTCGAATTGCCGCTTCCGCGTCGACGCCTTCGTCCGCGGCGGCATCTACTACGACGATGCCACGGCCGGTTTCGTCGCGGCGCGCTCGGGCGGCACGTTTGCCATCTCCGGCGTCTCCAAGGAAGCCATCGCCTTCCTCGGCGAGACCGGGCTTTCCGCCAGCTACCAGATCACGCCGCACGTCGCCATCCGCGGCGGCTACCAGTTCCTGTGGCTCTCCGGCGTCGCGCTGGCCGGTGAGCAGGTTTCGACGACGGGGAACTTCAACCTCAACGGCCCCTTCGGCTCGGCGGCGAACCGGGGCGACGTGTTCTATCACGGCGCCAGCGTGGGCCTTCAGATTCGCTGGTAAATGGCACGAGGCGCAACAAAGAAAAGACGCCGGGGCGCGCATGCGCTCCGGCGTCTCGCTTCATCATGGGATGAACGTCGCTCAAGCGTGAGCGGCCCGCGTTCGCGCCGCCTTGTGCGCCGCCCGCGACATGGCGGCGTGCCCCTTGGTGCGTGCGGCTTTCTTCGCCGCCGTCGAGCGCTCCGCCGCCGTCCGCTGCCGCGCGGCGGAATGCGCCTGCCGCGCAAGCGCCGGGTGCGAGGCGGACGACTTCCCCTCGCGCTCCAGCGCCTCAAGAGTCGCCCGCGAACGCTTGGCGGATGGTTTGCGTTCGGGGGCCGCCCCGTGGCCGCGCGCATACGCCCGCTCGGCGCTTTCCCTGGCCTGCTCGGTCGTCTTGCCCTTTGCGGGCGGCTTCAGATCGACACCCGCCCGCCGGGCCTTGGAGAGGCCGATCGCGATCGCCTGCTTGGTCGACCGCGCGCCGTGCTTGCCTTCGCGAATGTGGTGAATCTCCTCGCGCACGAACTCGCCGGCTTGCGTCGACGGCGCTTTGCCTTCGCGCTTGTCTTCACGCGCCCGTTCGATGGTTGCTTGCTCAGGCATGGTTTTGCTCCTTTCAAACGTTCCTTTCTCCACGGTGCAAATGCCGCGCCAGTCAGGCGGGCCTCGAAAGGTGTATAGTGCCAGCATGAGGTTCGCTATCCCAACGTGGGTGAACGATCTTGCGTCGTTCCGCCGCTGGACCGCATCCGCGGATTTTCCAGAACGCGGGGCGTTCGCCTACCTCAACGCAGAAATCTGGGTGGATTTGTCGCGGGAAGAGCTGCTCAGTCACAACCAGGTGAAGGTCGCGTTCACTCACATTGGCATGTCGATCGTCGATCAGCGTCAGCTCGGTCGGTGGGTTCCCGCCTACATGCGCTTGACGAACGTGGAAGCCAACCTGTCCACGGAGCCGGACGGGCTCTTTTACTTGTACGCGTCCATCAGGTCGGGTCGGCTTCGTCTCGTCGACAAGCCCGATCTCGGCATCATGGAATTGGAAGGCTCGCCGGACATGGTCATGGAGGTTGTCAGCAAGACATCGGTCCACAAGGACACCGTCGTTCTCAAAGAACTCTACTGGAAGGCCAAGATTCCCGAATACTGGCTTGTCGATGTCCGCCCCGGCCAGTTTCGCTTCGATATTCTGCTCGCGAAGGAGACCGGTTATGAAGCGCAGCCCGTGCAAGATGGGTGGGTCTTCTCGCCGCTGTTCGGCCTGCACTTCACGCTCAAGGAAGAACGGGATCCGCTCGGCGAACGACTGTTCCGCGTCCTGACCCGGGCGTGACCGACGAATGTGTGCCAAGCGTCCGACTCTTCCTTCCGCCGCCGCCGCCGGTACATTGAGCCGCATGAGCGTCTCCGCCCCCGCCGCCTCTCTGAGCAGCGCCGAGCTTGGCCGGTTGTTGCGCGAGGTCGATCCCGTCGCCGTCCTGGCGCCGTCTCGTCTGCTGCGGCGCGTCATCAAGGAAGACCGGGCCATCAGCGGCATCGGCTTTCATGTCCCGCATGCCGACGTCTACGTCATCCCGGCCGGGAAGCTGCTGGCCATCGTCGAACGCGACGAACTGGGCTGGCCCGCCGAGCCGCCGGCGTCCCGCGTCATCCTCCTGGCGACGCCCGAAGCTCGCCTCGCCCAGGAGGCGCCCGAGCGCATCCTGCTCCGCTACTGGCGGCTGCTCTTCCACGCCCGGATCGACGCCGCGCTCGACGATCTCGAGGCAAGCGGCGCCCTGTCCCGGCCGCGACTCCGCGAAATGCGCCAGCGCATCGGCCCGGTCGAGGTGGAGGAAGCGGTCCGCGTGCTGCGGCAGGAGAAGCGCTTGTTACCCCCCGAGGATTTGCCCGCCGCGTTTCGCGAAGGGGTCGCCCTCTTCCTGGAGCTGTGCTACTTCGAGCGCTCGTCGCTGCCGGTCTATTTTCCGTCCATCGAGGATCCGGGCCGCGTCGAGGCGATCTTCGCCGAGTTGGTCGACGCCGCGGCGCTCTTCGAGCAGACGCGCTTCCGCGCCGCCGAGCCGAACGCTCCAGCGGCCGTCACGGAAGAAGAGGAGGCCGGCGGAAGCGCAGCCTGCCGCCCCCGCGCCGGCCACGTTTCGCGCACTGTGCGACGCGGCGCGGCTGCCCGCCGAACAGGGCAACGTCGTCCGCGCCGCGGTCCTTCGTCAGCGCGCGGCGGAGGCGGCCGCCTCTGCCGGGGAAGCGGCCCAGGCCCGGCAAAAGGCGCGCGACGACATCGACGCCCTCGTGGATCGCCTCCGCCGCGCCCTGGACCTCGGCGACGACGAGGCCCAGGCCTGGCGCGCCACGCTACCGGCCCTCCTGCCCGCCGCCGCGCGCGGCGCCTGGTCGCATGCCGCGCGCCTCCTCTACGACCTGCAGAAAGTCTGCACCGATCTGGAGCGCGAGCTGTTCGCCGTCGACCTGGTCGAGTGGGCCTGCTCGCTCGGCCAAAAGCCGATCAAGCGGCCGCTCCCCTTGCAGGCGGAAGCGCTCGTCGTGCAGCATCTGCGCTCCGCCGCCGCGCGCCTGGGCCGCATCCATCTGCAACCCGACAGGCGGCGCCGGCTGTCCGATCTGCTGCGCGAAGCCCTCCACCACCGCGAGGAGCATCTGCGCCGGCGCATCCGCCCGCTCCTCGCCTCGTCGCTCGATGAGGTCGGCTTCGTTCCGACGAACCAGGCGGAATCCATCGCCCGGAGCAAGCTGATCGAAGAACTGCTCGACCGCATCATCGAGCGCGGCTTCTTCAACATGGGGGACCTGCGCGACGCCATCTCGCGCAATCAGCTCAAGCTCGGCGACTCGGACCCGATCAGAATCCTGCGCGGCGACCTGCTCCTCAAGGCCAACCGCAAGCTGGCGATCACGCTCGACGGCGTCTACCATCGCGGCGAGGTCTATCTCCGCTGGCTCCAGCGCTTCAGCGGCCTCTTCTTCGCCAACTTCATCGGCCGCTGGCTGACGCTCTTCGTCATCTTGCCGTTCGGCGGGGCCTTCGCGACGCTCATCTTCGCGCAGGAAGTGCTGCACCTGGCGACCGTCCACGTCCACATGCCCTGGCCATGGCTCAAGCCGCACGAGCATCATGGCGACTCGGAAACGACTCATTCGGGCTCCATTCATCTTGAGATGAGCGGCTACGAGCTACTCGCCTGGCTGATCGGTCTTGGCGTTTTTTTTCTGTTGCTGCTGCACATGCCCGCTTTTCGCGGCTCCGTCTGGACCGGCCTTAAGCAGACGGGGCGGCTGCTGCGCGCCGTGTTCTGGGACCTGCCCGCGGCGTTCGTCTACTGGGCGCCGGTGCGCGCCTTCCTCGATAGCGCTCCGGTCGCCTTCTTCCGTCGCCGCGTCATGCGACCTGTTCTCATCGGCTTCGTCGCCGTCCTCGCCTGGTTCCCGTTTTCGCCGCCCGGCGGCTGGGACGACCTGGCAATCGGCGTGGGCGCTTTCGCGCTGGCCTTCCTCTTCTTCAACTCACGCGTCGGCCAGCGCACCGAGGAGGCGGTCTCCGACTGGCTCGGCGCCAACTGGTACTGGCTGCGCGACGACGTGCTGCCCGGCCTTTTGCGCCTCATCCTCCAGGTCTTTCGCGACCTGCTCGACTATCTCGAGCGCCTCTTTTACACCGTCGATGAATGGTTCCGCTTCCGCCCCGGCGACAGCCGCCTCGCCCTCTTCTACAAGCCGGTCCTCGGCCTCTTCTGGTTCCTCGTCACGTATGTCTTTCGCATCCTGATCAACCTGATGATCGAGCCGACCGTCAACCCGATCAAGCATTTCCCGGCGGTCACCGTCGGCGCCAAGCTGATCATCCCCATGATCCCCGAATGGCACGGCCTCATGACCGCCGCCATGGCGCCGGTGCTCGGCGTGGCCGCGGCGCAGGCGATCTCCGGTTTCATGATCGTGATGATCCCCGGCATCTTCGGTTTCGCGGTCTGGGAGTTCAAGGAAAACTGGAAGCTCTACCGCGCCAACCGCCCGCGCGGCCTGCGGCCCGTGATGATCGGCCACCACGGCGAGACGATGCTGCGGCTGATGAAGCCCGGCTTCCACTCGGGGACGCTGCCCAAGGCGTTTGCCCGGTTGCGCGCCGCCCTGCGCCAGGGGGACGCGCGGAAGATCCACAAGCAGAAGGAGACGCTGCATCATATCGATGAGGCGGTGCGCCACTTCGCCGAACGGGAGCTGATCCGCCTGCTTCAGGAGAGCCGGAGCTGGGGCGGACTCGACCTCGAAGTGCGTGATGTCCGACTGGCGAGCAATCGCGTCGAGATCGCGCTCGCATGTTCATCGCTTGGCGCGGACGCGCTCGAGATCGCCTTCGAGGAGCGGTGCGGCTGGCTGGTCGCGGGGATCCGCAGCGCCGGCTGGCTGAGCAGAATTGACGCGACGCAAAGGCGTGCGTTCCGGGTAGCGCTGGGCGGGTTCTATCAATTGGCCGGCGCGTACCTGGTACGAGAAGAATTGGAAGCCGAGCTGCCGGGGCCGTACGTAATCGAAGATGAGGGCGTCGTTTTCTATCCCGGCGGCGACTTCGCGAATGAGGAGAAGCGCCCGCTCGTTTGTGGCGTGACGTGCGATCGGTTGCTGTTTTCGTCGCACGCGATCCCGTGGACGGAATGGGTGACGGCCTGGGAGCGGGACAGGGCGGGCCAGGGAGTCGACTTGGCGGCAATTGGCGGTTGTCGGGTTTTGCCGGCTTGAGGTCGGAGAGAGAGGAGTTTGAAACGAGCGGCGTCCGCTGCGTCCGCTTTGTTTTGGTTTGCGCGGGGTAGGTGATGGCACGAAAGAAAAAAGCCGCCGCTGTCAAGGGCGCCGGGTTGCCGGAGGATTACGGCGCGTTTCTGGAATCGCTCAAGGGGCGAGTGCGCCAAGCTCAGACGAAGGCGATGCTATCGGTGAACCGGGAACTGATCCAACTCTACTGGGACATCGGCCGGCAAATCGTTCACCAGCAGGAAAAGGCGGGCTGGGGCCGGGCGACCGTCGAACGACTGGCGGATGATATTCAGAAGTCTTTCCCCGGCATGGGCGGATTTTCGCGGACGAACGTCTTCCGGATGCGAGCGTTCTATCTGGCATACGCAGGCGACGCGGCAAAGGTCCCACAGGCTGTGGGACAAAAGGACGACCCAAGTGTCCCACAGCTTGTGGGACAAGTGGACAGCGAGAATCTGCCGCAGCTTGCGGCAGAAATCCCGTGGGGCCACAACGTCTGGCTGGTTGAGAAAGTCAAGGATCCCATCGAGCGGCTCTGGTACGCGGCC
This sequence comes from Gemmataceae bacterium, assembly GCA_046350295.1. Lineage (GTDB taxonomy): Bacteria > Planctomycetota > Planctomycetia > Gemmatales > Gemmataceae > JAXMAR01. The sequence goes on along the minus strand of JAXMAR010000011.1, from coordinate 58,590 downwards.
AAGACGCTGGAGCATGGTTGGAGTCGGGCGGTGCTCACGGTGCAGATCGAAAGCGATCTTTACCGCCGGCAGGGCAAGGCCGTCAGCAACTTCGCGGTCACGCTGCCGGCGCCGCAGTCGGACTTGGCCCAGCAAGCGCTCAAAGACCCCTACCTGTTCGACTTCCTGACGCTCCATGACGACGCTGTCGAGCGCGACCTGGAAGCGGGGTTGATCGACCACATCCAGAAGTTCCTGCTCGAACTTGGCTCCGGGTTCGCGTTCGTCGGGCGGCAGGTTCCCCTGAGCGTAGGCGAGGACGATGATTACATCGATTTGTTGTTCTACCACCTCAAGCTCCGCTGCTTCATCGTGATCGATCTGAAGATGAAGAAGTTCACCCCGGCAGACGCCGGGAAGATGAACTATTACCTGTCAGCGGTGGATAGCCTGATGAAACATCCGAGCGATGCTCCGTCGATGGGATTGATCCTGTGCAAGACTCGGGACCGGATTCGAGCCGAGTACGCGCTGCGCGACATCGGCAAGCCGATCGGCGTGGCCGAGTGGCAGACCAAGCTTGTGCAATCGTTGCCCGAAGGGCTGAAAGGAAGCCTGCCAAGCATCGAGGAGATCGAGGCCGAGTTCAGGAAGGGGTTGTCATAAGCCCGTCGCTTCCGTCGTTTCTGGAAGCGGGCAGGAGCGATATGAAACGGATCTGCGCGGCGTTGGGGGCGGATTCGTTGCAGTAACTGTGGGGGTGTGAAAGGAACGAAATGAATGCGCGGTCGGGGGCAACACGGCGGTTTTTTGGTTGTGTCGGTCCGGGCCGCGGTTAGGATGTCGCTCAGGTATGCACCACCAGGAGACGCCGCCATGCGACGCTGCCTCGTCCTCACGCTCCTCGCCGCCGCTTGCCTCGTGCCCGCCGCAAGCGCCGGCGAGAAGAAGAAGCCGCTCAACATCCTCTTCATTGCCGCCGACGACCTCAACACCCGGCTCGGCTGCTACGGCGACAAGCTCGCCAAGAGCCCGAACGTCGATCGCCTGGCGAAGAAGGGCGTCCGCTTCACGCACGCCTATTGCCAGTATCCCCTGTGCAATCCGAGCCGGGCGTCGCTGATGACCGGACGCCGCCCCGACACGACGCGCGTCTACGAGAACGCCACCCACTTCCGCAAGAACCTGCCCGAAGTCGAGACGCTCGCCGAGTTCTTCCGCCGCATGGGCTACAGCGTCGTCCGCATCGGCAAGATCTATCACTACGGCGTGCCGGCCCAGATCGGCACGAACGGCCTCGACGACGAGCAGAGCTGGGAGCGCCGCATCAACCCGATCGGCCGGGACCGCAAGGAAGAAATGGAACTGACCAACTACTCCAAGACTGCGACCAAGAACCTGGGCGCCTCGCTCGCCTTCTTCGCCTCGGGTGGGAAGGACGGGGAGTACACCGACGGGAAGATCGCGCAGGAGGCCATCTCGTTTCTCGAGAAACAGAAGGGGGCGGACAAGCCGTTCTTCCTTGCCGTCGGCTTCTTCTTGCCGCACGTGCCGTGGATCGCGCCGAAGAAGTATTACGAGAAGCACGCCGTCGGCGCGATGGAAACGCCCAAGGAAGCGCTGCGCGATGGCGTACCACCGGCCGCGTTCACCGTCAACCCGCCGAACTATGGCCTCGATTACGAAAAGCGCCAGGAGTGCGTGCAGGCGTATTTCGCCTCGGTCAGCTACATGGACGCCCAGCTCGGACTGGTGCTCGACGCGCTGGAACGCCTCGGCCTCGCCGACGACACCATCATCGTCTTCTGGGGGGACCACGGCTGGTCCCTCGGCGAGCACGGGCAATGGCAGAAGATGTCCCTCTTCGAGGAATCGGCCCGCGTCCCCATGATCATCGCCGCGCCGAACACGAAAACCAAGGGGGCGCCATGCGAGCGTCCCGCCGAGCTGATCGACCTCTATCCGACGCTCGTCGATTTGACCGGCCACAAGATTCCCAAGGGGCTGGAAGGCGCATCGCTCAAGCCGCAGCTCGATGATCCCAAGGCGCCCGGCAAGGAGTTCTCGCTGACGCAGGTTCAACGTGGCGGCGGCAAGAAGATGGCGCCGATCATGGGCTACAGCATGCGCACCGAGCGCTATCGCCTCACCCTCTGGGACGGCGGCAAGAAGGGGATCGAGCTATACGATCACCGAACCGATCCGAAGGAATACAAGAACCTGGCCAAGGACCCCGCCCACGCCAAGCTGCTCGACGAGCTGACCGCCAAACTCCGCCCGATGATGCGTTACAAGGGGGCGGAGACGGGCCGGCTCGACATGGGAACCCCGCCTCCGGACGGCTCGGCGGCGCTGCTGAGCGTCGCGCCGGGCGGTCTGCGCGAATGGCTCGCCGAGGTGCTGGACGACGATTGATGAACGAGCAACGCTTCCTCATCGCCGGCCTCGCCGCCGGGTTGATCGTCCTGTGGATCTACCTGGCCCGCCGGCCTCTGCCCGCGCCGCGTCCCGGCGACGTCGTCCTGTCCTATAGGGGGGCGCTGCGCATCTTCGCCTGGCTCGCGGCCCTGGCGATTCCCGTCTTCCTCATCGCCGTCATGCTCGGGCGCGGCCCGTTCACGACCAACCCGCTGCCGCTCGGCGCCACGCTCCTCGCCGCCGGCTTCGTCGCGGGCCTGCTGGTCCTCGAGACGGAGCGCGTCCGCATCGGCGTCAACCATACCGGCATCCGCGGCCTGAGCCCGTGGCGCCGCCGCCGCGAGTTCGGCTGGCATCAGATCAAGGAGATCCGCTTCTCCGGCCTCAATCGCTGGTTCGTCGTCATCGGGCCGGAAGAAAAGAAGATTCGCGTGTCGTGCTTTCTCGGGAACGTGAAGCACTTCGTGGAGAAGGTGAAGGAGCACGTCCCGGCGGAGAAGTACCAGGCGGCGGTGCGGGGGTTTGGGATGGTGTAACAAACGCCTACGTTTCCGTCTCCCGCTCCTGCTTGCGGCAGAGGTTAATCAGCCGGTCAAACGTCTTGACGATCACCTTTCGGCGAGCTTGCTTGTATTCGGCTTCGGGCTCCAGACCGTCGATGTAGTCGTCCCACACGGAAAGGTACTTCGATTTCCAGGCGTCCACCTTTGCGGCCTCCAGCACCGAAAGCCCCGCGTGCTTTCCGATCAGCCACATCAAGTCGACGTTGCACATCATGCGGAAACTGTCGGGCTCGTCCGGCTCCATTCCATGTTCGCTGTCGACAGTGGCTTGAATCTGCTCGATCATCTGGTCGACCAGCTCGTGAGCATAGTCCATCGCCTCGTCGTTGTCGAAGTTTCCGGCTGCCCACACGCCCATCTCGGTCCCTCCAGGATTCGATTTTGATCATCGTCCCACGAGATCCGCGTCGGTTTGCGCCGGATCATCCGCCCTTACTCAACCGCGCTCGATTTTCACGCCACCACCTCAAGCAGGCGTTCACTTCTTCCACCGAGATCGTGCAGCGTAGCGCATCTTGTCCCGAAGCGCCTGCTTTGAAGCCGCCGAAGTTCTGCCCCTCGATGCGGGCGACGGCCCAGATCAGCATGAAATGCGCCCAGTCGCTGTCGCCGCCGAAGGCGATACCGGCTTCGTCCGGCTCCGCCCGTGAGAACGTGCGGAGCTTCTTCAGAAGGACCTCCTTCGATTCGCCGCGCTGGAGGACACCCAGGGCGCGAGCCGTCATGAAGATGTCCTCGCTCCGGGTCGAGGCCGCCAACCCCTCCTCGATGACCTTCCTCGCCTCCGCCGATCCGGAGTCGACCAGCGCCGGCAGGATCGTCGCGCGGAATCGGTTCTCTCGAAACAGGGCCGCCAGATGCGGGAGCGCTTTCGCGCCCAGCCGGCGCAGTTCGTCGCTCCTTCCCTGCGCGGCGAGGGCGGCCACGCGCCGGGACGCCTCCTCGGCCCTGGCCTGAAAGGCTCTCTCGTCCTCGGCCTCGATGTCCGCGCGGGCGGCCGGCGGAAACGCCGCCGCGAAAAGTGCGAGGCCGAAGGTGTAGATGAGAGCCCTGCTCATGGCGACATCCGTCTCCGGAGACGAAAAACGCCCGCCTGCTCCTTTTTATCCTTGGGCAGCCAGGAACGCCAGCATTATGCTTGGGACACGGCAAGACAGACTTTACCGCGGAGCCATTCATGGCCGACAACCCCAACCTCGAAACGCCTCCCTTCCCACCCCTCAAGTGGGACGGCTACTTCTGGACCGCCAGGATCGTGCTCAACTCCTGGCGCGGCTTTCAATCCCGGCTCGGCGCCTACGCGTCGCAGACGTCCAGTAACGAATCGGACGGGACGGCGCGCCTCAGCATCGAGCCACCCGGCGCCAAGCAAACCCCTCCCTCGCCCGAACAGGCGAACGCTTTTCGCTACCTCCTCGAAAACGAGGCGGCGATCCGGGACGCGATCGTGGCGGCTGTCTTCGAGGAGTATCCGGCGCTGCGGCAACGGTCACTCGAGGATGGCTTCGTCGCTGAGGACGACATGCCTGTCCTGGAGCGAGTCGATGAGTTGAAAGCGCACATCGGCCTGTCGACGATCCACGTCCTGCGCGTGGCGAAAGACGGCGTCGCCTACGTCGGCCTCGAGTTCGGCTGCTCCTGGGACGAGGAACACGGCCTGGGCCTCATGACGCATCGAGACCGGCTCGTGGAACTGCCCGACATGGACATCGGCAGGGTCTTCGGCGCCGACCTCGCCTCGGAGGATTGGGTCGCGGAAGCGGACGCGGAGGCGACCGGGTGGTAATGTTCACGCCGCCTCGACGGCCGCGTAGACCTTGCCCTTCTTTGACAGCCACGCCACGTCGCCGCGCTCGGCATGCTCCTTCACGTCGCGGAGCAGTTGAACGGTCTCCGCCTCGTAGCACGGCTCGCTCGGGTCGTCGGCAGGGACAACCATTTCGACCTCGACGGCGACCACGTACTTTTCCGTCTGGATCAGACGCGTTCGCTTGATGCGTTCTCCGGCACTGCGCATGGCTAATCCTTGTCGTCAAAAATGTCCCAGTCAACGAGACCGAGTGCGTCTCGGATCCGGAACCGCAGAGGTTCCTGGCGACGATAGATCCATCCGAAATGCGCCTTGGAGGAAACTCGGCCGGCTGGGTCATACCAGACCACGATGGAGTAGAGTTCGCCCTGGTACTCTTTGGCCCTTCCCTCTCGATCTCGCCATTTGGGATCGTGGACGTCCCGCGGGCGCCCTTCTCCAAGAACGTTCTCAACCTGAGCCTCGGTCATCCCGTTTTGGACGCGAGCGTAGGTGCCGCGGCTCACCCTCGGGCCGGAGAGCCAGACCGAGAACAACGCCAAGCCGAGCACCAGTGGGGCGACGAAGAGAAGGGTCGTCCACTTTCGCATTGCAGGCGCCCTGTCGGAAGCAGTTGCGATTGTGCCATCGTATCGGACGTTATGGAGGTTGCACAACCTACGATAGCGCGCGACTTCTTTTGTCAGGATGCTCTCTGCTACGGCACACGGAGTGTGCCTGCTACGTTTTTCCCTTGGCCCCATCGCCTCCATTGTCGATAATCACCTGAACAGCCGCTTCACCGCATCGCAGGGGGGAAACCGATGCTCCAGATCACCCACGGCCGGCCCGCCGTCAACTGTCAGGGCATGACGCGCCGCACCGCAATCAAGGCCGGCTTCCTCGGCCTCCTCGGTCTCACGCAAGCCGACCTCGCGCGGGCCCGCGCCGAGACCGGCGCCAGCCGCGATAACGCCGTCATCCTCCTCTGGCTCGACGGCGGCCCCAGCCACATCGAGACCTACGATCCCAAGCCGGACGCCGCCGCCGAGACGCGCGGGCCCTATGGGACGATCCAGACCAACGTCCCCGGCATCCGCCTCAGCGAGTTGATGGTGCAGCACGCCCGCCGCGCCGACAAGATGATCTTCCTCCGCTCCATGCACCACGACACCGGCGACCACTTCGCCGGAGCCCACTGGATGCTCACCGGCCGCTTCGGCTCCACCGCCGCCAACCTCGCCCCCATGTATCCCTCGCTCGGCTCCTATGTCGCGCGCGTCCGCGGCGCCAACCAGCCCGGCCTACCCGCCTACGTCGGCCTCCCCTCCGCCCAGAGCGTCTATCTCTTCCCCGGCTACATGGGCTCGGCCTACCTCGGCCCGCAGTACAACCCGTTCGACGTCGACCGCGTCAACCGCTACCTCGCCGCCAACAGCAACTTCGCCGTCGGCACGCCCTCGAGCGCCCAGGCCTTCATCGAAGCGCAGCCCGGCCGGCTCGAAAGCCGCATCGGCCTCACCCGCGCCTTCGACAGCCTGCGCCGCGAACTGGACCGGACCGACGGCATGGAGGCGATGGACCGCTACCAGCAGCAGGCGACCGACATGATCCTCGGCGCCCGCGCCCGCGAAGCCTTCAACCTCGACCGCGAGGAGACCCGCCTGCGCGACCGCTATGGCCGCGGCCCCTGGGGACAGTACACGCTCATGGCGCGGCGGCTCGTCGAGGCCGGCGTCACCTTCGTCACCGTCGACATGCCCCACTGGGACGACCACTCCAACATCCGCGAAGGCCACGGCTACAAGCTCCCCGTCGTCGACCGGGCCGTCGGCGCCCTCATCGAGGACCTGGAGCTGCGCGGCCTGCTGGACAAGACGCTCATCATCGTCATGGGCGAGTTCGGCCGCACCCCGCGCCTCAACAGCGGCCAGCCCGGCATCCCCATCCCCGGCCGCGACCACTGGGGCCAGGCCATGTCCGTCCTCCTCGCCGGCGGCGGCCTGCGCACGGGCCAGGTCATCGGCAGCACCAACCCGCGCGGCGAACACCCGGCGACGCGGCCGCTGCGTCCCGCCGACCTGCTCCAGACCGTCTACCGCTACCTGGGCATCGACCCGGGCCAGAGCTTCCGCGACCACACCGGCCGCCCGATCCCGATCCTCGATCTGGGGCGGCCGATTGACGAGGTGTTTTGACGGAGGAAAGACCCATGTCCTTCTTTCTGTCTGATGAGCAGATCGACTCGGTGGAGCGCGTTCTGGCGACAGAGTCGAGCGCGAGTGGTCTGGGCGATCGCCTGTTTAGCACATCGGGCCTGTTTGTGGCATGGACGAAGACGGAAGAGGACCGGCGCTCACTGACGAAGACTGCCATCTTTAAGATAGCGCAGACGCGTTTTCGCGAATTGCAGATGAAGGATGGGGCAAGATTCTCCGAGGCGATCGCCAGGTCGTCGCGCCAGGCGGGGCCGGAGTTGTTCAAGTGGGATGGATTGACGCCGCTACCGGGGAAGTGATCGTGTTCCGGCTAGGGGGTAGCCAATGAAAGCAATCGTCCTGGCCTTCTCATTGACAGGACTTGTCTGGGTAGCCCGGCAAAGTTGGGCCGATGAGCCGGAACCGGACCCGGTAATTGCCCCGGTTACTTACCAGCGGACGATGCTTGTCGTCACAAGCCCGGACCTCGTGGCGGCTATCACCTTTGAAGCCAACAAGAAAGAAGCGCCGCGGGGCGCTACGTACAAATTTCGAATGCTGTCCGGAGGAAAAGAAACGACCGGGAGCGGAGTGGTCTTTGAGAAAACCAAAGTCGTTAGGGACAAGCAAGACCCGGGCAAGGCTTTGGTCTTCGATCTGGGAAGCAAGCTCGTCATTCGGGTTGGGAAGTTGGAGCTGAAATGGAGTGTGCGCGACGAGGATAACGGCTGGGTCTATTACTTCCCAGAAAAATGCCGTATTCACCTCGCCTTCCATGACGACTTCAAAACGATCGACTTGGCACGCTTCAAATGACAGCAGTCAGGCCGCTGGATGTTGTCGCAACATTACCGCAAAACGGCCCCAACCACCGTCTTCCAAAGAAGCCGATTGACGAGGTCAGGAACGATGAGCGATTTTCCAACGCAAGGCGCCTGGACTGAAGCCAACTACTTCGCAATCGACACGAACCGACTAATCGAGCTTAGCGACGGCTTCCTCGAAGTGTTGCCGAGGTCGACGCTGTTCGACCAAAGCATCGTCGATTTCCTCCACTCCCGCCTGAAAGAGTTCCTCGCTCAATGGGGCAAAGGCGGCCGCGCTTTCTTCGCGCCGGTTCCCATCCGCCTTTGGCCGCAGAAGCTGCGCGAGCCGGACGTCTTCTACATCAGCAAGGCGAACCTCGGCGATCTGAAGAAGACGCCGGAGAAGATCGACATGGCCATGGAGGTCGTCAGCGAAGGAGATGAGAACCGCGAGCGCGATCTGACGACGAAGCGCTCGGAATACGCGAAGGCGCGCATCCCGGAGTACTGGATCGTCGACCCACAGGAAAAGTCGATCACCGTCCTCGTCCTCGACGGCGCCACCTACCGCGAGCATGGCGTCTTTGGTCGTGGCCAGACAGCGACCTCGGTGTTGCTGCCCGGCTTCCAGATTTCCGTCGACGAGTGCTTCGGGGCGGGCGCTATCTAACGCTGGTCACATTCCAAAAAGGGGGTCACATGACGCGCATGGTAAAGTCCTCCGCCCTCGTGGCGGCGGCGCTCTGGGTCGGCGTCCTGTTCTGCCTCGGCTTCATCGTCGCGCCGTACCTGTTCATCCTCGCGGCTCGCAACAGCCCCGCCGTGCCCAACACCGGCATCGCGGCCGACCTCATCGGCCCCTTGTTGTACAGTTCGGACGTCATCAGCCTCATCGTCGCGGCGCTGCTCGTCGCCGCGCTCCTGTTCCTGCGCCGCCGCGGCGAGATCCCGCTCGGCAACCGCTGGTTCCTCTCCGAGGCGGTCGTCGCCCTCGCCGCCGTCTGCGCGGCGCTGAACTACTGGTGGTTCGCCCCGCAGTTGAAGGCCATCCAGGGCGAGCTGGCCGATCGCTACGGGGCGTTCCACCGCGCCGATAGGGCCGATCCGCTGCTCGCCCAGTTCGACGGACTGCATCAGACGTCGACGACGGTATTCATGATCGGCCTCGCCGCGGCGCTCGTCTGCCTCGTGTGCATGACGCAGTTTCGGTCCCGTAAGATCACGGGCGCGTAGCGCACGTGCGTGGATCGGGGCGCCGCGCTCACCTCTCCGGTCTTGGGGCGCGGCGATCCTTCGGCGCGCCTTATTTCTTCCGCGGCGCCAGCCGCGCCAGGCCGAGCGTGGCCCAGGAGGCGGCGGCGCAGTTGATCGGCGTCAAGAGCTTCGAGCTGCCGGGCGAGCCATCGGGGGTCGAACGCGAAAGCATCGGCCAACTGCCGTCCGGCTTTTGCGTGGCGACCAGGAAGTCAATGCCACGCTTGAGTTCGGGCCGCTCGGCCGTCAGGCCCGCGAGGGCCAGGACATACAAGGTCTGACCGGTGGCGAAGGCGTCGCTCTTCCAGTCGGGAACGGTCTGGCTCCAGCCGCCGTCGGCGCGTTGCAGTGCGAGCAACTCGTCGATCGTCGACTGCATCGTCATGCGCGGCTTGCCGGAGCGAGCCGCCAGGAGCAACTTCAGCGCCTTGTCTTGATGGAGGTCGGAGCGCGTGGCCGCATCGAGCCAGGCGATCGCCTTCGCCAGGGCCGCGCGCCGCGCTTTCGCCGCGTCGGGCCCCGTTTCTCCTTCGAGGGCCATGATGATCCAGGCGGCGTCGGTGGTCTGGGTTTCGTTGATCGGCGGCCGCCGAAGAGTGGCGAAGAATTCCCATGAACCGTCCGGGCGTTGCTTCTTGACGATTTCTTCCGCGATCAGCTTCAGGCTTTGTTTTTGCCCATCCGTCAGGCCGGGAAAGGACCGTGCGGCGACGGCCAGGAACGGCAGCCCCATGTTCAGACCGCGGCCTTGCGGACGCGGGTCAGGTGGATCGGCCGGATTGGGAAAGATCCTCGAGGCCAGCAGCTTTTCCTTGCTGCCGAGCAAGGACTCGATGGTTTCCGCCAGGTATTTCTTGTCGATCGCGTAGCCCTGGCGCCCGGCTTCACTCAGCGCCCAGAGCGGCATCGGCGCGTGGTGGCAGGCGGCGCATTTGCGCGTCTTCAACCAGGCCGCGCTCTCGGTCTGCAAGTAGCCAATCGCGCGCTCGACCGTCTTGTGCACCTGCTTCGTTGTCGCGCGCGGAATCGAGGCCGGTTCGTCGGCAAGAGCCGGCCGGGACAGGCAAAGGCCCAGAAGAATGCACACGAAGGAGTAGGCGCGGGCCATGGTCGATGTTTTCTCCGGAGCGATACCGGGGCTTACGCCGCCCGGTGTTGTTAGTCGAGGACGCTCAGGCGGAACGTGTGCAACGTTTCGAGGCCGGCGGCGTCGCTGATGGTGATGATGACGGTCGATTCGCGGTCGGCGAAGTCGGCGGGGGTCGCCCAGGTGAGTTTACCGGCGGCGTCGATCTTCATCCCCTCGGGTCCGGAGTCGAGGTTGTACTTGAGTCCGCCTTTCTTCGACCGGGCGTCGACGGGGTAGACATAGGGGGCGCCCTTCTTGGCGGACGGTGACGTGGACAGGACCACCAGGTAATCGACGCCGGACTTGTCGAGTTCTTTCACCGGATCGAAGCGGTGCAAGATGAGCTTGTCGTCGCTCAAGGGGATGGTGAGGAGCAGCTTGTTTTGCGGCAAGAGAACGTAGCGGCGGTCGGAAGTCATGCCGGAGGCGTCGAGGTAAGTGAGCTTCTGCCCGTAGACGCCGTCGAAGTCGTCCCAGACGGCGAAGGGTTTGGTCTGGCCGGCGATGTAGAACTGCAAGTTGCCGGTTCCCTCTTTCTTGCGGCCCGGGCCGCCGAAGCCCCCCTTGAGCATGTCGCGCGACGCGTATTCCTCGACGCGCATGAAGTAGCCGGGCTGGTAAGCGGGGACGAACGGCATGGTGATGAAGCCGCCGGGGTTCTCCGGCTTGAAGAGGAGATTGCCTTCGGGGGAGCGGACGCTGAGCGCGCTGTAGACGTAGCGGGCGTCGGGAGAAGGCATGCACAGGAACGTGTCGTTCTCTCCAGGATGGACCTTGGCCGAGCCTCCCTGCAGGACGAGCGTGCTACGCCGGCCGGCGAAAACGGAGCCGTCGCCGCTGACGCGGGCCTCGCCGTCGAAGATACCGCCGCGGATGCCGCCGGCCCAATCGTAGTCGATCCTCTTGAGCGTAAACGGATCGAGGAAGATCATGGCCCCGGAGAAACGTTCATCGCCGCTGATGAGGCAGAGCGGTCCGTTCGAGGCGTGCCCCATGCAGACTTGCTTAATCCGGCCGTCCATGGTGGGGAGCGGGGCGGTCACTTCCTTCTCGAGGGTGAGCAGGTTCCAGCGCTGCACGACCTTCGTGGCCGGCATGACGACGAGGAGCCGGTCCATGCCGGCGGCGAACTTGACGTCGTCCTCGCCGAGCGGCAGGTACTTGACGATCTTCGCCTCGTTGGCGTCGAAGACGGCCAGCTTGCGCTCGCGCGGCAGATGGAGGATGACGAAACGGCCGCCGCCGCCGACGGCCAGCGTCTTGGCGGACGAGGGGAGCGCCCGCTCCTCCTTGTCGGCCTTGAGCGGGGCCGGCGCCAGCGCCACCGGCACAACCGGCGGCAGCTTGGGCGCCACGACGGGCGGTTTCTTGTCGACAGGCGGCTCCTTGATGGGGCGGCCCGGCGGATCCATGATCGGGATGTCCTTGGCGAAATCCGGAGGCTCGTCGAAGCGTCGCTTTTCGTCGAACGGACGTTTGTCGTCGAACGGCCCGCGCTCGAACGGCGGCTCCGCGACCTTCATGTCGACGGCGGCCTCGGCGACCGGTTCCATCATCACCACATCGGCCGCGGGAGCGGTATCGGAGAGCAGATACCACAGTCCGACCGCGATGACGACGACGACAAGGACGCCTCCGCCACAGATGGCGACGATGGCCCCCACGGGCAGGCCGGCGCCGGCGCGTTCGTCGTCACGTCGGCGAGCGCGGCGCCGCGGGATGTCGTCGTCGTAGGCCTGGGTAGGCAGGGCGGCGGCGGCCCGCGGCGGCTCCTTTTGAATGCTTGCTGGACCGACGGTCATTGGGGCCGGGGCGGGCGCTGCGGGCGCGGCGGCCGGCGCTACAGCGACGGCGGTCTCAGGTTGGCTCGGCCGGGCGGCGACGAAGGCGCCCTTGCAGGTGGGGCAGCGCACCTTGGCGCCGATCATGTCCTCGGTGACGCCAAGCGCGGCCCGGCAGGCGGGACAAAAGACCTTGATGACCATGATAACCTCGCGGAATGACGACAACCTCGCGCCGTCAATGGTAATCACTGCGACGCCGCGTGGCAAATCCCTGGCGGTTTATTTCACGCCGATCACCATGGAGTCCGGACCGACCAAGTGCTCCACGCGCGTCTCGCGGAAGCCCGCCTCCTTGAGCCAGCCGCAGCAATCGGCGCCGGTGTAGTCAAAACCGCCCGGGGTTTCGATGAGCATGTTGAGGCTCATCAAGAGGCCAAGGACATTGCGGCGGCGCTCGTCATCGATCAATGCTTCATAGATGACGAGGGCGCCGCCCGACGGGATGGCGTCGTAGGCCTTGCGGATCAACAGGCGCTTCTGCTCGAGGTTCCAGTCGTGCAGGATATGGCCCATGACGAGGACGTCGGCATGGGGCAGATGATCGGTGAAGAAGTTGCCGGGGTGGAAGCGGAGGCGATCCTGCAGGCCGAAAGAGCGGACGTATTCCTCGAAAACAGGGCCGACGACGGGAAGGTCGAAGTTCCCGCCGCTGACGCCGGGATGGGCGAGGGCGACCTGCACGGGCAGGGCGCCCTGCGCCGCGCCGATGTCGATGAAGGTGCGATACTTGCCCCACGGGAACTTCCGGGCGATCACCCGGGCGGCGCCGAGACTGATGCCCGTCATGCCCTGAAGGAAAAGCCGGAGCCGCTGCGGGTCGCTGTAGAGCGCGTCGAAGGGGCTGCTGCCCGGCTTGGTCTTCGACTCGTTCTGTGGCTGGCCGGTCTTGAGCGCCTCGGTGAGGTTGTTCCAGAAGGCGTAAAGGCGGGCGTTGACCATCTCGAGCAGGCCGCCCGCGTACGTCGGTTTGGCCCGATCGAGGAAGAAATCGGTGTCCGGCGTATTGGCATAGCGACCCCCCTCGCGCTGAAGCATGCCGAGAGCGACGAGGGAGTCGAGGAAGTCGCGGGCCGAGCGCGGGTGCAAACCGAGGCGCTGCTGGAGGCTTTCCAGGTCGGCCGGTCCGCGGGCCAATTCGGTGAAGACGCCCAGCTCGACGGCGCTGAGGAAGGTCTTCGGTCCCCAGAAGCCGAGACCGAGCTGGAGAATGCGGTCGGGGCTGACGTCCGTGCCCATGGAATCGATCCTCGAAGGAAAGGCAGGTCACGTTGACAGGGTAGGGGCGGTTCAATCGTTGACAAGGATGGGGCGGTACCCTTTGTCTATTATGCACTTGCGCCAAGTCGACTTTTTTGGAGTTTTCCCGTCACAACCTTCGCCGGTCCGCCAACAAGGGATTGTTCAGGACAAGAAAACGTTCACGCGAAACCGGAGATGGACCATGCGTTCCGAAACGACGATCGCCGCCGCCGTCCGCATCGACGCTCGTGAGTTTGGCGCCGCTCTTATCCTCCGCGTCTCCGGCGCCGCGACCGACGGCCTGGCCGACGATTTTCGCCGTGAGCTGGCCCGCATTCCGGCCCCGAACGCCATCGTCGTCCTCGACATGGAGGAGATGACCGAGATCAGCAGCCTCGTCCTCGGCGCCTTGATGGAGTTCCGCCACCGCCTTCGCCGCCGCCGCCGCGAGCTGCGGGTCGCCAACGTCCGCGCCGAAGTCTGGAGCGCCTTCGTGGCTGTCCGGCTCGATGAGATGTTTCCGAAGTTCGACAGCGTCGAGGAAGCGGCGCGTTAACACCGTTCGCATTCCCCTTCAAGCCCGGCAATCCGGGGACTCGCCCTCTGGAATCTCCCCGCGCCGCCTCCTACCGTGTAACTAGCGCCGCTCGATCAGGTCGCGGCCGCAGGCGCGGGTCCTTTCCATGACGTACGATCAAGCCATCGCCTTCTGGTTTGGCCGTATCAACTACGAGTACAAGACGCCCAGGCCGAGCGATCTGAGCCTGGAGCGGATCCGCGCGCTGCTCGAGCTTCTCGACCGGCCGCAGGAGCGCTATCGCATCGTTCACGTCGCGGGGAGCAAGGGGAAGGGATCGACCTCGGCTTTCCTGGCGTCGGTGCTTGGGCAGGCCGGGTTTCAGGTGGGTCTGTTCACGTCGCCGCATCTGGAGAGCATCCGCGAGCGCGTCCAGGTGAATGGGGCGCCGATCTCCGAGGAGGAGCTCGCGCAAGTCATCAGTGACATCGCGGAAGTGAGCCGGCGCCACGGGCCCGACGGCAAGCCGCTCGACGAGACGTTGACGTTCTTCGAGATCGCCACGGCCCTCGGCTACCTCCACTTCGCGCGGCGGCGGATCGACATCGCCGTGATCGAGGTCGGCATGGGGGGCCGCTTCGATTCGACGAACGTATGCCGCCCGGCGCTGGCCATCATCACGAGCATCAGCTTCGACCACACCCGCCAGCTCGGCAATACGCTGGCGCTCATCGCCGGCGAGAAGGCCGGGATCATCAAGCCGGGCCGGCCTGTCCTTTCCGGCGTGCGCGCTCCCGAAGCCCGGGCGGTCATCGAGCAAACGAGCCGGGCGCGCGGCGCGCCGCTGCGCCAGGTCGACGTCGATCTCTCCTACCGTTATCACCCGGCCCAGGTCCTGGCCGATGTGCCGCCGGCCGTCGAAGTGCGAACGTGGAAGCGGTCCTGGCCAAGCATGCGCCTGGGCCTGATCGGGGAGCATCAGGGAGCGAACGCGGCCCTGGCCGTCGCCGCGGTCGAGTGCCTGCGCGAGCAAGGACTGGTCATTGCGGACCGCGCCGTGGAGCGCGGCCTGGCCGAGGTCCACTGGCCAGCGCGCCTGGAAGTGGTCGGACGGGAGCCGCTAATCGTGCTCGACTGCGCGCACAACGTCGCCTCCGCGGCGGCGCTGGTGACGGCGCTGGAGACGTCTTTTCCGCTGCCCCTCGAGGGGCGTCGCCTGCTGGTCTTCGCCGGCAGCCAGGACAAGGACCTGCCCGGGATCCTGCAAGCGCTGGCGCCCCATTTCGATTGTGTCGTTCTCACGCGCTTTGTCGGCAACCAGCGGGCCGCCGATCCCGCCGACCTGTTCGCGTTCCTTCCAGTGGATTTTGCTGGGGACGTCGAGATCATCGAGCCGGCGGGGGAGGCATGGCGTCGCGCCCGCGACCTCGCAACGTCGGCCGATCTGATCTGCGTGACCGGATCGGTCTTCCTGGCCGGCGAAGTGCGGCCACTCCTGCGGGAGGAAGCGGCGGTGGCGGTGGGCGCCTGACAAAACTATGCGAGGCGCCTCGCTTTTCTCCAATCGCGAGCCGGGGTCGATTCGTCTCGAAGGTGAGTTCCTCGCCTCGAGAGACGAAAGAGCCATGAAACGCCTCGGTCTACTTCTTGCGTTCCTCGCTTGCGCGACCAATGCACGCGCCGGCTCGCCCGAGCAGACGCTCGTCGACAGGCTGAAAAAGCTCGGCGAAGTTCACCTTACCTATCAAGGCGAGGGGAAGGACAAGGCCATCACGGGCGTCGATTTTCGCATCACCGGCGAGCGCAAGGCGGAGGATGTGATCGCAGCAGTTCGCGACATTGCCAAATTACCGAAGCTGGACACCGTTCTCCTGCTCGGCCCCGCGTTCAAGGCCGACGCGGTCAAGGAACTAGTTGGCGCCAAGCTGGTGAACCTCACGCTCTTCAACACAGGCGCCGGCGACGCCGCCTTCGAGCATTTGCCGAAGATCAAGACGCTGAGAATCCTTGCCGTCACCGGCAGCGGCCTGACAGACAAGGGACTGAAGGAGATCACCAAGGTGCGCACGCTTCAGTCGCTGGTGATCGAGGACGCCCGCATCACCGACGCCGGCATCATGGGCCTGACGGCGCTCCGTTATCTTCAGAGGCTGATCCTGACCAATACGGATGTTACGCCCGACGCGTTGGCGAACCTGCGCGAGGCGATGCCGCGCCTGTCAAGCGGTCCGGCGGTACTGCGCTGATGAGCGCCCGGCGGACGCCGTGCGCGTCCCTCGAGTCAAGCTATCAGGGTGTGACGATCACCTTTCCGGTCAGCGTTCCGGCCTTGCCGATGGTGTTCTCTTCCAGAAAGCGGTGGGCCGCGGCGGCCTCGTCGAGCTTGAATGACTTGCCGATCGGGACGCGCACCTTCTTCTCGCTCAGCCAGCGATTGATATCCGTGGCGCACTGACGCTGCTCATCGGCGCTGGCGTTGAACATCGCGAAGCCGAACAGCGAGCAATCCTTCACATAGAACGGCCCGACCGGGAACAACGGCTGGGCCGTGCGCCCGGCCATGACGACCATGCGGCCGCGCCGGGCCAGCAGGTCGACGGTCTTCAGGAAGTCCGGCTCGCGCTGCGTCTCGTACCAGACGTTCACGCCGGCCGCGCCGGTGAACTCCTTCACCTTGGCCGGCACGTCGTCGGCCTTGTAGTTGAGGACGAGGTCGGCGCCCCACGCGCGGCACATCTCCGCCTTCGCCGCCGAGCCGACCGTCGTGATGACCCTGGCGCCGATCGCCTTCGCCATCTGCACAACCATTGAGCCGACGCCGCCTGTGCCGCCGTTGACGAAGGCCGTCTCGCCCGATTGCAGTCGGGCGCAGCGGAAGAGGCCGAGATGCGCGGTGATGCCGACCAGCGCGACGCCCGCCGCCTGCCCGTCATCCACACCGGCGGGCGTCGGATAGAACCAGTCCTCCGCCGCACACACATATTCGGCCAGCGAACCCTGCCTGCCGAGCAGCCCTTGATTGGACCCCCAGACCCGGTCGCCGATCTTGAAACGCCTGACGCCGGGGCCGGCCGCTTCAACCGTCCCCGCCACATCCGTCCCGCTGATGAACGGCTTGGGGATCGGCATCGGGATCGTCCCCGCGCGCAGGTAGACGTCGATCGGGTTCAGCGCCGCGGCGCCGACCTTGATGAGGATCTGGCCCTCCGCCGGCTTCGGCGTCGGCATCTCGCCGATCTTGATGACGTCGGGAGGGCCCTGGGTGTCGAGGTATGCGGCTTTCATGGTTCAAGAGTCGCTTGCGGTTGTGCGTAGGGGTGACCGGGCTAGTATAAAAAGATCGACACGCCTCGGAAGGGTCTCTCAAAGCCCGCAGGCGAGTCTTCGAGCCCGCGGGGTCTTTCGCCCCCCCTCGTTGCGAGTCGCCATGCCCCGCTACGTCATCCTCGAGCACGATCACCCGCATCTGCACTGGGACTTCATGCTCGAAGACGAGGGCATCTTGAAAACGTGGCGCCTGTCCGCGTGCCCGACGCCGGAGCCGTGCTCCATTGCCGCCGAGCCGATCGGCGACCACCGTCTCGCTTATCTCGATTACGAAGGCCCTGTCGGCGGCGGCCGCGGCGCCGTGCGCCGCTGGGACGCCGGCGACTACGACTTGGAAAGAGTCGATCCGCTGCGCCTCCACCTGCGCGGCGTCAGGTGGAGCGGTGTCGTCGAAGAAAAAGGGGACATTCTACTTTTCCACCCCGGCGCACCTGCCACTCAGCCGTAGCTCGTCTCGAGCCCGAGAGCAAAAAGGGGACATTCTACTTTTCCGCCTTGCGCGGCCTGCGACGCGGCCGCAGGCTCGCTTCCAGCCCGAGACGCTCCGCTGTCTGCACCATCCAGGCCGCCGCGCCATAAGGCGTGCCCCGGTTCACGCTTTGCCGTAGCCGTTCCAACTCCCCAGGGGTCAACGCCTGGTTCACCTGCTCCAGCCAGTTCCGCGGCAAAACGGACGGGCCATCCGCCAGCCAGGCGGGCGCCTTTCCCGTCGCGCGGTCCGCCAGACTGGACCGACCCGTAGTGCTTGTGGTAGCGCCGCACGTGGGCAGTCAACAGCCATTGCATCCAGCGTCCGAGATCGCCGTCCTCATGAGGCCACAGGACGAGATGAAAATGGTTCGGCATGAGACAATCAGCGAGCGGCCGGATCGGCAGGCACTCGTTGGCGTCGCCGATGAGCTTGACGAACGCCTGATAATCGCCTTCCTTGTGAAAGACCTCGCCGTGGGCGTTGCCGCGGTTGATAACGTGGTAGCAGAAGCCGCCGGCGGCGGCGCGAGCAGTGCGTGGCATAGGTGGAGGATAAGGAAGAGAAAAGTAGAATGTCCCCTTTTTCTGCCCCAGGTATGTTTGGCACGATCAAGCCAGCGTCTGGGAGGTAACATGACGGGCGACATAAGTTATGATTTGGTCATGAAGGACGACATGGATTTCGTCGAAGGGACGTATCGCATCGGTGACGACGAATGGCATGTAGTGATAGCAAGCAAAGCTCCAATCACGGAGGTACAAGTCTCTAAGTCCGAATGGGAGAGTGGGGTTAAGGGTACAGTAATCCGTCTTCCACGGTGCGCGCGCCTGAATAAAAAGACGTTGGAAGAGATAATGTCTAGATGGTTCGGAGTAAAGACGTGGCAAGAGGTGCGCGGGCCGGACTCAATGCAGCTCCGTTAATGCTAGCGTTATGGCGCGGAGCGGCGCCCACCCCTTGCGACTACTCCAGCCATCGCGTCACCGGCGAGTCGTTCGCCAACTCGGTGGTGACGAACGCCTGGGCCTATGACTCCAATGGCCTCATGAACCAGGCGACCTGGGGCTCGTCCGCGTTCACGATCGCGCCGCAAGCCAGCCAGGGACTCTCGGGCTTGGTCACGGGAAGACAAAAGGGGACGCAGCTCGTTTTAATCATTCGGCGTGGTGACAACGCGGTCAACGGCGCGAGCGGTGACCTGACCTCCGTGCAGGACCCGAGCAAAACAAAGGGGACATTCTACTGTATCCACGGCCGGTGGGCGCGGCCGTGTGGCTCCGCCGCGAAGGTCAAGAACAACAGCGGCACGGTCCCGGCACAAGAAAAAAGAATCGCGAGCCGGCCTGTAAGCCGGGTTTTGTCCCCGCGCCCCGAAGACGCGGGTGACGGTCATTTCTCTAGCCGGCCGGTTGCCCGGCCGATCGAGCAGCCTACCCGGGAGTCGTAACGGACCGGACCAGTCCTGCTCCCTTATTTGGCCTTGCTCCCGGTGGGGTTTGCCGAGCCAGCCTGTCACCAGGCTGCTGGTGGGCTCTTACCCCGCCATTTCACCCTTACCCGCCCTTGCGGACGGGCGGTATCTTTCTGTTGCACTTTCCCTGTCCTCGGCCGGAGCGAACCCCGGCCTTGAGACGGTGGGCGTTACCCACCACCGCGTCCTGTGGAGCCCGGACTTTCCTCTCTCCGCCGGCGCCGGCACACGGAGTGCGCCCGCTACGGTGGACAGCGACCGTCCGGCCGACTCGCGAAGCCTTCATTCTACCATCAATCCGCTTGACCACCGCGCCGGGCGCTTTTAAGTTGAACGAGGTCCCCTGGTTCCTCTTTCTCAAGTCCCAGCCTCGTCATGAAGCGGCTTACCCTCCTGGCCCTCCTTTTTCTTTGGGCGTCTCTCCGGTTCGCGGCGACGAGACCGACAAGACCCAGCTCGAATTCCTGCACGGCCTGCGCGACCGCGGCTATTTCGATCTGGCCACCGCCCAGTTAGAGCAGCTCAAGGCGTCGAAGGATGCCGAGGTTGTGGCGGCGTTGCCCTTGAAAGCTGCCCGCCTTCAGCTCGCGCAGGCGCGCGAGAAGGCGCCCGAGCAGCGGCCCCCTTTATTTCGCCGCCGCCCGCGCCGATCTGGAGACCTACGTCAAGGCGAACGCCGGCAAGCCGGGGGGCGTGCAGGCGCAGCTCGAGATCGCCCGGCTCACGACGTACCAGGCGGAGGCGCTTCTGAACCGCGCCCTGCGCGAGCCGACCCGGGCGCAGCAACACGAGAAGGCCCGCGCGGCCGAGACCGAGTTCGTCGCCGCGGCCAAGGCGATCGACGAGGCGGGCAAGGCGATCCTCGCCGTGGCCGGGTCGTACAAGAGTCCGGACGCGAAGGAGGAGAAGCGGGTTCGCGCCGAACTGGAAACGTCCTACTGGAACGCCCGCCTCGACCGGGCCGCCAACCTGGTCGACCAGGCGCGGACCTACGTCGACGTGAGCAAGACCGACATCCTGGGCGCGCGCACGAAGAAGATCGTCGAGGCGCGGGAAGCGTTCAAGGAAGTCGTGCTCGCCACGGGAGCGCCGCTCGGGATCCAGTATCAGGCGATGGCCTGGCTCGCGAAGTGCTACATCGAGACGGATGACCCGGACTCGGCCCGGAAATACATCGATCGCGTCATGATCGCCAAGGAGAAGAGCGCCGAAGCCGGGCAACGTCTGGCCCTCTATTTCGACATTCAGTGGATTCCGACCAACGTCAAGCTGAAGATCTCCGACAAGGCGAAGCTCGACCTGGCGCAGAAGCAGGCGCTCGCCTGGATCACTCGCTTCCGGCCCTTCCTCAAGACGCGGGAAGGGCAGGGGGTGCAGTTCGAGCTGGCCGAGATCTACTGGAAGGAAGGCAACATCCTCTGGCGTGAGGCGATGGACAAGGCGATCGGCAAGGAGAAGGACAAGGCGAAGATCAAGGAGATCGAGGCGAAGGTCCTGCCCCCCAAGGCGGCCCTCGATCTGTTCGACAAGGCGAAGAAGTACTACGAGGCCGTGGCGGAGGGGGACAGCGATTTCGCCGAGAAGGCGAACCAGCAGGTGGTGTCGATCACGTTTCAGCGGACGGGAGAATCGACGCCGGTCGCGGCGCTCAAGGATTTCAACGACTGCTTCCTGCGCGCCCAGTTCGAGCTGATGAAGATGCGGCTGGCGGCGGAAAAGGGGGAGCGCGATCCGCCCAAGCGAGCGGCCCACGAGAAGGAGCGCAAGGAGCGGTTGGGGCAGGCCGTGGCGGCGCTGCGCCGCGCCCTGGCGGTCGCCGATCTGCGCACGCCGCCGAGCAAGGTCGACGAGGCGCGTTTCTTCCTCACCACGGCTTATCTCGTGCAGGGAGACGCCGAGCGTGCCGCCGTCCTGGGCGAGTACCTGGGGCGCCTGCAGCCCCCCTCCAAGAATTCCGCCGGCGGCGCCGGCTTCGCCCTCGAAGCCTACGCCAGCCTGCTCCAGCGCGAGAACACCGAGGACAACCGCTACCGCCTCCGCGAACTCGCCAAGTTCGTCCTGTCGGACGAGCGGCAGAAGCTGTGGTCGTCGGACCCCGTCACCGGTCTGGCCCGCTATCAGATGGCGATGGCTTATCTGAAGGACCAGGATCCCGAGGGACGCAAGCTCTACCGGGAGGCCATCGAGCAACTGGAGAAGCTGCCCAAGGATTTTCCGGGCTTCACCATTGCCCAGGCGCAGCTCGTTTTCATCGCCCTGGAGGCGCGCGACCAGAAGGAAATCGACCCGAAGACCAAGGAGCAGTACAAGCAGATCGCGCTGGCCGCGCTGAGCAAGATGCAAAAACTCCCGGAGGACGCCGACGGCAATGCTGCCGCCCTCTTCTTCTCCGCCAAGCTGGAGGAGGCCAAGTTCCTCTACGAGGACGCCGGCCTCAAGCTCACCAAGAAAGAAGTCCCGCAGGCGGCGGCCGAGTTCACGAAGATGGGGGCCTACCTCGACGACCTGAACGCCCAGATCGGAAAGTACGTGAAGGGCATTCCCGAGGATGCCCGCGACGGTCTCACCGCTTCGATCGGCGTCCTCAAGAAATACGCCACGCTCGGCCTCGCCGAGGTTGAATATCGCAAGGGCAACTACAAGGCTGTTCTCTCTCCAGCACTGACGAAGCCCATCCGCGACCAGATCGCCAAGCTCGCGCCCGACGCCGGCGGCAAACGCCGCATCAAGGACTTCCAGGTCGCCGCCGACATCCTGGGCCTGTCGCTTCGCGCCGAGGTTCAGACCGGGCAGATCAAGGAGGCGCGCGACACGCTCAGCCTCATGGAGTCGCTGGCCGGAGAGGCGGGAGACATCGGCGCCGGCCTCGCCAACGTCCTGCGTCAGATGGTCGTCGACCTGCAGGTTCAGGTCCGCGAACTCAAGGCCGCCAAGGAGACCGCGAAGCTGAAGGAGACGGTGGGCAACTTCACCATCTTCCTCGACGACATGGCGACCAAGGGGGGCGTGAAGGGGCTCTCCACCGGCGACGTCATCTTCCTGGCCGGCGCCTTCGCCAGCCTGGAGCAATACGACCGCGCGGCCAAGCTGTTCGAAAAGGTCACGCCTCCCAAGCTCCTCGACAGTCCGGCCAAGATGAAGTTTGTCGAGAAGGAGGAGCTGGAGCTCTACTCGTACTGGCGCATCCGCCTGGAGTACGCCAAGACCCTGCGCCTCGGCAAAGGGGACCTGAAGAAGGCCGCGGAGATCGTCGAGAATCTCCTCGGGCACGAGCACGGCCGGCTCCAGCTCATGGCGAAGGTGGAGAAGTACCAGATTTACGAGGAGTCGGGCCTATTCGGCACGGCGATCAAGGGCTGGAGCGAGGTGATGAACGATCGCTTCCTCAAGGAACGCCTGCCGGACGATACCGCCCTGGGCATCCTCTTCGGCAAGAAGGCGAAGGAAGTCTACTTCGACGCCTATTACCACTATGGCTACTGCGCCTACAAGTACGGCCAGTCGGAGGCGGGAATGAAGGCGGGGGTGACCAAGAAGTACACGGAGTTCGCCGCCAAGCACTTCCTGCGGTTGAAGACCACGGGCCCCGAGGGCTGGGCGATCGTTGAGCCGAAGGTTACGGAATTGCTCGCAGCGGAGGCGCCGTTGCGTGAGGCGTTCGAACGCCTGGCGAAGGCCGCGAAGTGAGTGTCCAAAGGTCAGGGCGATTTCTTTCACGATCTGTGATCGAGGGATAACAAGAGGAAACGATGATGACGCGGTATTTCGGTGGGGCGGTGGTTCTCCTGGCGTTTGTGTCTCTGGTCGCCGC
Organism: Gemmataceae bacterium; assembly: GCA_046350295.1. Lineage (GTDB taxonomy): Bacteria > Planctomycetota > Planctomycetia > Gemmatales > Gemmataceae > JAXMAR01. The sequence continues at coordinate 35,773 of JAXMAR010000011.1, read as the reverse complement.
CAAGGACGAGGTCACCGTCCGCTCGCAGGAGAAGCCAATCGTGGGCAAGATCGGCGGCGAGTCGATCAAGGGGGTGCAACTCGACGGCAAAGGGCTGATCCCCGCGGATGACATCATCGACGTCTTCTACGACCTCCCCTCGGACATCAAGTTCACGGTCTACAACGGCGCCCGGACGGCGGAGAAGGACTCGGCCGATCCCGCGAAGGACGCCAAGCGCAAGGACAACCTCGAATCGGCGATCAAGAAATATCAGGAGGTGTACGCCAAGGCCCCGGACAAGGGGGCCAAGCGACACATGAAATACAAGGTGGCGGTCCTCAAGGTGCGCCTGGCGCAGGAGGCGGGTGGCTCCACCGACGAGGCGCTCGCCGCCCTCAAGGAGTTCAAGGACACCTATCCCGCCAGCTGGCAGATCCTGCCGGTCCTGCAAACGATGGCCCAGCTTTACGCGGGTGGCGGCAAGTTCAAGGAGGCGGCCGACCTTTACGACGAGATGAGCGGCTTCGACCTGTCGCCGGACGCTCAGCTTGACGCCCAGATCCAGGCGGCGTCTCTGAGCATTCGGGCCAAGGCGCCGGAAGCGGCGCTCAAGAAGCTCGAAGCGCTGGCGCCGAAGCTGGCCAAGGGGAGCAAGCAGGCCCAGCGGTTGCAGATCGCCATCGCCGAGTGCCATGCGGCCCAGGGGAAGTCCGACGACGCGATCGGCATGCTGCGCGGCATCGTCAATGCGACGACGGACAAATCGATCAAGGCGGCCGGATACAACGCGCTGGGCGAGAGCCTGATGAAGAAGGAAATGTACAAGGAGGCTCGCTGGGAGTTCCTGTGGGTCGATGTGGTCTACAACCAGGACCGGACAGAGCATGCGCGGGCGCTTTACAATCTGGCGACCACGTTTGACGCCCTCGGCGAACGCGACCGCGCCTTACAATGCCGCGAGATGCTGGCGAGCGACCGCGAGTTCTCCGGTCTGGAGTATCAAAAGCTTGCCCAACGTGAGCTGGGTGGCGAAAAGAAGAAGACCAAGTAGATTGCTTCTGGACTGACCACTTACCAGACCGCGCCAGTGAACTAACGTTCAAGTTAAAAAGCGGGATTTGTGTTGCCGCGCGAAATCGACGGCGTTACAGTAAAGCAGATGGATTTCCACGGAGACGGTCCGCATTCCTAAGGGGGATTTGCCATGCTGAATATTCTCGGCGGAAAGCAGAAGTTCTGCGACGGCCTCAGCCGCCGCTCGTTCCTTCGCATCGGCGCGTTCGGGGCCGGTTTGACCCTCGCCGACATGCTGCGGAGCAAGGCGGCGGCGTCCGAACTGGCCGGCGGGACCGGCGTCGGCACGACGACCAAGTCGGCCATCATGATCTACCTGCCGGGCGGCCCGTCGCACATGGACATGTACGACCTCAAGCCCGAAGCCCCGGCCGAGTACCGCGGCGAGTTTCGTCCCATCGCGACCAACGTCCCGGGCGTGCAGATCAGCGAGCACTTCCCGATGCAGGCCCGCATGTTCGACAAGCTGGCCGTCGTCCGCTCGATCGTTTCGGTCGACGAGCACTCCGACTCGCTCGTCATGACCGGCTACAGCGAGAACACCAACCGGGTGCAGCACCACCCGTCGTTCGGCTCGGTGATGTCCCGCCTGCGCGGCGCCCATGCGGCCGATATCCCGCCTTTCGTCAGCCTGCGCGGCATGTCGGTCGGCATCGAACCGGGTTACCTGGGTGTCGCCCATCGCGCCTTCACGCCGAGTGGCCCCGGCATGGAAAACCTGCGTCTTCCGGGCGGGATCACCACCGAGCGGACCGGCGACCGCCGCGGCCTCTTGAACGCGTTCGATAGCGTCCGCCGCGACGTCGACGCTTCGGGCACGATGCGCGGCATGGACACCTTCGTCAGCCGCGCCTTCGACATGGTCGCCTCCGGCGCCACCCGCCGCGCTCTCGACCTGAGCCACGAAGACCCGCGCAACCGCGACCGTTATCGTGATCTCGATCAGTTCCTCCAGGCGCGCCGCCTTGTCGAAGCCGGCGTCGGCTGCGTCACCCTTTCCTACGGCGGCTGGGACACGCACGAGCGCAACTTCGAGACCCTCCGGCGCCAGCTGCCCGTCCTCGATCGCGGCATCGCCAACCTTGTCTCCGACCTCCACGACCGCGGCCTCGCCAACGACGTCGCCGTCATCGTCTGGGGCGAGTTCGGCCGCACGCCGCGCGTCAATGGCGGCGCGGGCCGCGATCACTGGTCTCCGGTCATGTCCGCCATGGTCGCCGGCGGCGGCATGCGGATGGGCCAGGCCATAGGCTCCTCGAGCGCTCGCGGCGAATACCCGCGCGATCGGCGGGTCAGCGCAAGCCAGGTGCTGGCGACGGTTTACCGCGCCATGGGTATCGACCCGTCCCTCACCTTCCCAAACCAGACAGGTCGGCCGATGTACATCCTCGAAGACCGCGACCCGGTAAGCGAACTGCTGTAAGCGCTTTCACGCGTTGCCAAGGCCCGGTCGATGACCGGGCCTTTGGCGTTTCTAAGGTAGCCTTCGTGGCATGAACCTGACGAACGGAAAACACGCGTGGCGCACTATAATGACGGCTAACCAACCGAGTATGGCGCCATGACCAGACGTTCCCGCGCCCGCGAGGTAGCGTTGCAACTGCTCTTCCAGAAGGACTTCAATCCGGCGATCGCGCGCCGGACCGTCACCCAGTTCGCCCATGATCGCCTGCGCGAAGATGATTTGCAGACGCTCTGCCTCACGCTCTACGACGGCGTGATCGCGCACATCGAGGAGATCGACACGCGTCTCGCCGCCGCCGCGGAAAACTGGCGCGTCTCGCGCATGGCCACCGTCGACCGCAATGTCCTGCGCCTCGGCGCCTACGAGCTTTTGCACGCCGTCGACACCCCCGCGGCCGTCGCCTTCGACGAGGCTATCGAACTGGCCCGCCGCTTCGGCTCGGCGGACTCCCCCGCGTTCGTCAACGGCGTTCTCGACCGCCTGCGGCGCGAGGCCCCCACGCCCGTCGCGCCTGTCGCGCCCGCGCCTGTCGCTTGATTCCATGCCTGCCGGCTCTCCCTTCACCCGCCTGTGCCAGAGTCTTTCGGCGCCGCCGTCGCGCGGACGCGCGGACCTGCACCTCCACACCACCGCCAGTGACGGTCTTTACACGCCCGCGCAAGTCGTCGACCTGGCCCGCCGTTGCGGCCTGCCGGCCATCGCGATCACGGATCACGACACCCTCGCCGCGATCGAGCCCGCGCGGCGGGCGGCTGCGGGACTCGAAGTCATCGCCGGCGTGGAGATCAGCTGCGAATTCCGCGAGCGCGAGCTGCACTTGCTCGGCTACTTCTTCAATCCGGTCGACGGCCCCCTGAACGCCGCTCTCGAAGACATCGCCTCGGGCCGCAGGGAGCGGTTTCAGGTGATGGTGAACCGCCTGGCCGAGCGCGGCGTCGATGTGCGCGGCGCGGTGAACGCCATGGCGCCCGCTCCGGCGCTGGGTCGGCGCCACCTGGCCGAGATCCTCGTGAAGAATCGACACGCGGCGACGGTCCACGAGGCCTTTCGCCGCTATCTGCACGACGGCGGGACGGTAGAGGCGCCGAAGAGGCGGCTGCCGGTGGAGCAGGCCATCGCCCTGGTGCGCGGCGCGGGGGGCGTTGCGGCCTGGGCGCATCCTCCTTATGATGAGGCGCGTGCGCAGTTGCGAAGCCTCAAGGACATAGGGCTCGGCGCGATCGAAGTCTCCTTTCCGAGCTGCCGTCCGGGGCATGTGCGCCTTTTTCGGGAGATGGCCCAGGCGCTGGACCTGGCCGTCACCGGAGGCAGCGATTGTCATGGGCCCGAGCCGCTCCGGCGTGCGGTCGGCTCCTTCGGCGTATCGAGCGAGGAGTTGGCGCGGCTAAGGAGCCGCGCGGAAACGACGTGAAACAGAGCCGCAAGCGTGAGCGACCGGCTCCGAGTCGGGGAGTAGCGCATGTTTCGCGCGATATGGAACAAGATCAAGACGGGCCTGGCCAAGACGCGCGGCCTGTTCACCGGCATCGCCGAGTTGTTCGGCTTGCGCGGCAAGGTCGACAAGAAGTTCCTGGAGGAGTTGGAGAAACGGCTCTACCTCGCGGACGTCGGCACGGCGGCGACGACCACCATCGTCGACAAGGTGCGCCAGGCCTTCATCGACAAGGAAATCACGGGGGACGTCAAGGAGTTCGTCATGCGCGAGCTACAGGCGTTGCTCGAGCATTCGGACCGAGGCGTTCACATCGCGACCGCTCCGGAGCCGACGGTGATCATGATCGCCGGCGTCAACGGCTCGGGGAAAACGACCTCCATCGCCAAGCTCGCCAAGCACTTCCTCGACCAGAAAAAGAAGGTCATGGTCGCGGCCTGCGATACCTTCCGGGCGGCGGCGGTCGAGCAGCTCACCATCTGGAGTCAGCGCCTCGGCTGCGAGATCGTCAAGAACGCCCAAGGGAGCGACCCCGCGAGCGTGGCGCACGACGCCTGCGAGAAGGCCAAGGCGCGCGGCTTCGACATCCTGATCGTCGACACCGCCGGCCGGCTCCATACTCAGGCGCACCTCATGCGCGAGTTGGAGAAGATCAAACGCGTTGTGACGAAGGTCATCCCCGGCGCGCCGCACGAGGTGCTGCTCGTCCTCGACGCCACCAGCGGTCAGAACGCCATCATCCAGGCCGAGCAGTTCAAGAAGGTGATCGAGTGTACCGGCATCATCCTCGCCAAGCTCGACGGCACGGCGAAGGGGGGCGCCATCTTCAGCATCAAGCAGAAGTTGGGCCTGCCGGTGAAGTTCATCGGCATCGGCGAGAAGCCGGAGGACCTGGAGCCTTTCGATCCGGAGGCATACGTGGAGTCCCTATTCGCGGCCTGACGGGGAGAGCAACTCCGCCTTGAGGCGGTCTGTCAACGCCTGCAGTTGCTCGCGAGGCATGGTCGCCAAGTCTTCTCGTCGCTGCGGCCGCTTCAGGACCTGACTCAAGAAGAGCGCGGTTTCGATCAAGCTCTGCGTTTGGGCTTCTTTGCGCCCCTCCTCGCGTCCCTCCTCGCGTCCCTCCTCACGTCCCTCCTCACGTCCCTCCTCCTTCGCCGAACGAATGCGTGAGAGCTCGTCGCGGTGGAACTTCAGTCTCGCTTCATATTGCTCACGCTGTAACTCGTCTGTCGTCAACATGACCAACTCCTTCATCGCCTTCTTCACCAGATCCAGACTCAGCGCGGGTGGCAGGGCGCCGGCCTCTAGAAACTCGGCACACTTCAGGAAGTATAGCCAAACATCCAGCGGACTTGCGAGGGCAGATAAGTCTTTCTGAAACTTTGGTATCTCGAGGATGTGCACCCCGAAATCCTCCGACAGCGCCAGCTCGCCGGTAGGGTCTTTGATCGTGAACGCGTGGTGATGCCGGCCGGTTTGCGAGAACACCGTTCCGTTGACGAACGCGATCACGATGGTCGGCTTCAGGTCGGCATAGACCTGCCCCTCATGCAGTTGTTGGACATGGAACCTGGCCCAGTAGTAGAGCAGGCGCTTGCGAAAGTACCGGTCGGGAACCATCTGCATTTCGACGTTGTACTGCCGCCCACGCTGGTCCCGCGCCTTGACATCGAGCACCGATAACTTCTCTCCGTCCGTCTCCCTTTCGTTGAATGGATTGAGGATTTGCACGTCGATCAGTTCATCGCCTTTCCGTAGCTGCAAGACGGCATTAATGAGGTCGATCAAGAGCGCGCGGTTCCGCTCGAGGCCAAAGAGCCGCTTGAAGGCGTAGTCGACTTTGGGGTCGATGCCGAGGGCCATGCTTACTTTGCCCCTGCTTCAACATGTCTTTTGAGCCAGCTGAACACCTCGTTGTGCCAGAAGCGACTGTTCTGCGGCTTCAGCACCCAGTGTCCTTCATCCGGGAAGTTGATCATCTTCGACGGGACGCCCATGCGCTGCAGCGTGGTGAAGAGCTGGATCCCTTCGCTCACCGGCACGCGAAAATCGAGGTCGTTCTGGATGATGAGCATCGGCGTCCTGTATTTTTCCAGGTTGGCGGCGAACTTGTGCGGCGAGTGCTTCTCGTAGCTGCCGCGGTGCTTGCCCCACGGGGGGCCGCTGTGCTCCCATTCGTCGAACCAGATTTCCTCGGTGCTGGCGTACATGCTTTCGAAGTTCCAGACGCCGCAGTGGCTAATGAGCGTCTTGAACTTGCCGGTGTTGACCGCGAACCAGTTCATCATGTAGCCGCCGAACGAGGCCCCGGCGGCCGCCATGCGATTGGAATCGATGTAGGGCTTCTTTTCCAGGTAGCCGAGGCAGGCCATCAGGTCTTCGTAGCACTTGCCACCCCAGTCGCCGGAGATCTCGTTGACGAACTGCTGGCCGAAGCCGGTGCTGCCGCGCGGATTGGGGAGCGCAACGACGTAGCCCTGCGCCGCCCACAGTTCCGGGCACCAGCGGAAGCTCCACGAGTCGGTCCAGGCGCCTTGCGGCCCCCCGTGCACCAGGAAGACGAGCGGCCACTTCTTCATGGGATCGAAGCCGGGCGGCTTGATGATCCACATCTGGATCGGCGTGCCGCCGGCGCCGAGCGGGTCGTTCGTCGTCTCCGGCTCGGGCAGGTCCAGCTCGGCGAGCGTCTTGGCGTTGGCCTTGCTGACCTCGCTCACCTTCCACTCGGCCCCCGCGTCTTCCGCGACGAAGACCTCGTTCGGGAACTGCAGCCCCGAGCGGCCAAACGCCATCGTCTTGCCGTCCTTGCTGCACGTGAGGTCGTGGTTGGAGTGCTGGCTGAGGAAGGTCAGGCGGGCGTTGCCATCGGTGCGCTTCAGGCTCGTGCTGAAATACCACGACTTGCCGCGCTCCTCGGCGGCGAAATAGATGGTTTCCGAATCGGCGAGCCAGGTGAACGTCTGGACGGAGTCGCTGTAATCGAACGTCAGGTTGCGCGGCCGGATGTGCTCCTTCTTCCCGTCCTTTTTCTTCTTGTCCTTCTCGACGACCTTGCCGATGTCCTCCGTCGCGATCACCATCAGCTCCCAGCGATCCGCCTCGAAGCCGGGTTTGCTCTGGGCGCGATAGGCGAACCACTTGCCGTCGGGCGAGAACTGCGGGCCGCTGTCGGCCGCCTCGTTGAACGGCGTCAGGTTCTCCCACGTCGTCGTGCCGCCGGCGACCGGGACGCGGCATAGGTCGTAGTTGGTGTTCCACGCCTCGTTCTTCTCGGGGACGGCGGTGAAGATGAGGTGTTTGCCGTCCGGCGTGAAGGTGAAGTCGTCCCCGGTGGCGAAGGTGCTGGAAGTCGGGTTGGCGTCGCGATCGCCCGGGGTGACGTCACGCGGCTCGCCGGCCGCGCCGATGGCGCCGTCCTTCTCCGCGACATCGAGGACGAAGAGATGTTGCCGCTTGTCCTCGACGTACTCGTCCCAGTGACGGAAAAAGAGGCGGGTGAAGACGCGCGCCTGCACCGGGCTCTTCGCCTTCTCGTCGATCCGTTTCTTGTTGAGCGCGTCGCTCTCCTTGAACGGCTTGGCGCTGAACTCCGGCCACACGGAGGAGACAAAGGCGATCCGCTTGCCGTCGCGCGACCAGACTGCGCCGCTCGCCCCGGTGCTCAGGCTCGTGAGCTGCGTCGGCTCGCCCCCCTTGGCCGGCACGACCCAGACCTGGCTCGCGCCGGTGCGCATCGACTCGAAGAGAACGAATTTGCCGTCAGGACTCCAGCGCGGATGGCGATCGCTCTTGGCCGAGGTGGTGAGCCGTTTCGGGGCGCCCCCCTTGGTCGGCGCCAGCCACAGGTTGCTCACGATGCGGTTCTGCTCCATGTCGACCTTGCCGACCTGGTAGACGACGGCGGACCCGTCCGGGCGGATTTGCGGGTCGGCGACACGGTCCAGGCGGAAGAGATCGTCGACCTTCATCGGTCGCTTCTTCGCCTCGCCGGCCTGCGCGGGGGCAGAGCAGAGGATGAAGACGAGGAGCCAAGAGCTTTGTTTCATGACGGTCCTTTTCAACAAGATGCGGGCCATTCAAGGTAACGACGAGCCGACCCGCTGCGGCGACGGCCTTTCGGGATAAAATAGCCCGCGCCGACCGCTTCGCCAGAGCCCCATCGTCGGCTTTCCCTCCGCGAAAGCCACTCCGCGAAGGACCGGCCCTGGTGAACTCTCCCATGCCCATCAAGACCAAACGCTGGTGCGATCCGCGCAAGAAGAGTGACGGCTGGCGCATCCTCATCTGCCGCTACCGCCCCCGCGCCCTCAAGAAAGAGGACGAGACCTGGGACAACTGGTACGCCGACCTCGGCCCCAGTCGCGAGCTGCACGCCGATTTCTACGGCAAGAATGGCCCGCCCATCACATGGGAGCAGTACCGCGAGCGCTACCTCAAGGAGATGGAAGGGCAGGCCGAGATGATCGCGCAGCTCGGCGAGTTGGTCAAGGAAGGCAAGACCATCACCCTGCTTTGCTCCTCGGCGTGTACCGATGGGAGCCACTGCCATCGGAACCTGCTGAAGAAATTGATCGAGGCGGCGGCGGGCGCGGAGTCGCCGAAAGAAGGGTGAGTGAATCAGGCGCCGGATGCCGCTTCCGGCGGCGGCGGGGCGGTTCTCCACAGGCCGGCGACCCAGCCGCGCAAGCGAAGCACCTGAATCCACGCTCGTCCCAGGATTCCCACTCCGATCAGCGCAAACGCCAACGCGCTCCAGTCCCAAGCGAAGGCCCCGAGGAACGCGGCGGCGATGAGCTGCTCGGGCCAGGTGGCGCGGGCGAGGGCGCGGCTGCGCGGCAACAGCGAGATGATGAGGAGCGCCACTAGCGTTACCAACACCAGATCGAGAAGCTGGCGCATACGCTGGCGTCGCGTCTCTTGCAGATCCACCATGGCGAACGGGAATTTCTCCGCGTCGGCCGCCGCGTAGCGCCAGACGGGGCCTTGCCAGGAGGGGCCGGGCAGTTCGTGGGCGACCCACGTCAGAGCCGGCTCCTTGTCCATCGCCTCCTTCTTTCCTTCAGGACCGTGGCATCCATGGGCGCGGCAGCCGTTGGCGCAGCGTCGCGCGCCAACCGCTGGGCACGGCCACCGTCGCGGCCAGAAGCGGGGTGGGGCTGTCCGGGAAACGCACCGGCGAGGTTGGGACGAAGGCGGTCCTCGTCCGCATAGTCCCACGCGATCAACAGGCGCGACGGCCCCGGGACCGCGGCCAGGGACACCGTGTAGCCACCGTCGACCGGGCGTGCGGGCAAGGGACTCTCATCGAGCGCGACGGCCCGTAGCCGGGCCGTGTCGGGAAGGCGGAAGCGCAGCTCGTTGTCGCGGCGCGAGGTCACCAGGAAGGCGGCCTCGTGGAGCCAGCGTCCCTCAAGGGTGAACAGCGCCTGTTGCTGGCCAAGCCGGATATCCAGCGCCGGATCGGAAGACAGCCCGCTCGCCTCCACGACGATGGCGTCTGCAGCGCCGGTCCGCCGCCACACGGCGCGGTCTACGGCTCGCGCGGCTTTGGCCTCTTTCACCGGCGTCAGGCGTCCGGCGTTCTTGAGCTTGAGTCCGGCGTCGAGCGTGACGGTTTCCTCGTCGGGCGCTTTTCCGTCCACGGTCAATCCGGGGACCGCGAACACGAAGGGAGACGCCGCCGGCGCCTGGTACTCGATGGTGAAATGAAGAGGCATCGAGATCGCTTTCCCGCGCGGATGCAAGGTCCACCGGGCAGGCGCCCCGGGGTCTTTGCGAACATCCACGTCCGGTCCTGCGCTCAACTGTGCGGATCGTCCAAGGGCTCCGTTGAGCGCTACGGCAATGTCCCGAGGCTCGGTTCGGAAACTGTGCCAGCGGCCCGACAGGCGCACGCGCCACATCCCGTCGCGCAGCTCCACCGACGTAACCGCTTGCGTGCGCGTGTCGGAGTCGTCGCGGTGGACCTCCAGCGTGAGGTTGGCGCCGGGTCCGGTCGCCTCGTAGCGCAGCGCGGGCGGGAGCGGCGCCGGCGCACGTGTCATGCCCTTGGCGGCGACGGCGCCGAGTTGGAAGCCAGGGGCCGGTTCGAGAGAAACCCGCGTCTGTGGCAGCTTGACCGCCGCCAAGGCGACTATGGGCAAATTGACCTTGGAGATCGTGGGGGCGCCGGTTTTGGCCGCCTCTTTCCAGCCGCGCACCTCGAGGATCGCTTTCGGCTTTGCGCTGGCTAGCCAGACCTGAAGGTTGTCGTCTTGCCGAGACCAGTGGTGGAGATTGGGCCCCAGGACCTGAGTGATGTGCAGGTCCTTTGGGACCCGGATTTCGATGAGGGAGAGTTCCTCGTCGCGCGTCGCGGACAGCGTGAAGGTTGCAAGCAACTCTGCCCGGTCGCCGTGCGCGGTCCAGCGGAGGTCCGCGCTCCCGCGCGGCGCGACGGGTTGCAGCGTCAACTGGAAGCCGTTCGGGGCGCCGGAGCGGCGAAAGGTCAGCGCCTTGGTGATGGATGTCGCGGTTTCACGTTGTCCGGCGGCTTTCCATAGTTTGGCAAACTGCTCAGGGGCGATGAGCGTGTACGTCAGGTTGACCGGTGTCTCCTTGCTCTCCAGGCCGTCGAGACGGTAGGCGAGAGAGCTTTCGGCGATCTTGATCTTGACAGGAGTCGGCAGTCGAAGACTCAGGGTCTGCTCGACGGCGCGCAGCCGCGGCGCCAGGCTCAGGTTGACCTGGAACCGGCCGGTCAGCGCGGCGCCGGGATCCAGGTGGAGTTGCCGCTTCGGTTCCTTACCTTCCAGACGCCAGGAGCGCAGCGCGGGCGTCCCCGCGCCGGCGCCGCCGGAAAACGTGAGCAACTCGACCCCCCGCACGTCCATCCCTTCGGGAACGTCGAAGCTCAGCTGCGACAGAGTCCCCTTGCTGATCGTGTATTGAAGGACGCCATTTAAAGTCGCGCTGAGAGGACGCAGGTCCCAGAAGTACATCTCGCGCACTTCGGCGGCCGCCGACGTCGCCGGGACGCCGCTCGGGAAACGCAAGTGCAAGGCGGCTTCACGCCCGAGGTTGGCCTGAATCTCGCGCATGGTCTTGTCGTCGCGCACCTGTTCCTCCCCCTGGCACGCGACCAGGACCGGCGCGCCCAGGGAAAGTGGCACCTGAAAATCGATGCGGCTGCGCGGCAGGCGCGGGATGCCTACCCGAATTTCCTGGAAGTCGGCGGCTGCGCCCAGGCGAACCAGACCTGTCAACTCGAGGCGGCGCCTGCCTTTGCCGTGGATGGGAACGTGGAAGCCGCCCTTGGCGGCGGGCGCAGGCGTTGGGAAGACGGGAGCTCCGTCGAGGAGGGCGCCTTCCTTGATCTCGATCCCCGTCAGGGGCAGGTGCAGCGTCGCCGTTTCCGCGTCCGAATGGAGGTCGAAGCGAGCCCGCACTTCGAAGGCGGCGCCCTGCCAGCGGCCCTGATATTCGGCGCCGAGGAGCACGGCGTGAACCGTGCGCGGCGTGGTTTTGCTTTCCAGCTCATCGAGCTTCTTGAGCAGGTCAGGCGTAACGAGAGCCGTCTGTTTCCCTCCGTCCGTGGGGACGAGAAAGACGGTGTACGTTTCCACCTTCGCGGGCTGAGCGGCGCCCTGGGGCATGCCTGCGAGCAGGACAAGGCAGAGGCCGGCCACGGCGCCGGTCACCTTGACCGCGCTCGCCGTCGAGGGGGACCCGGCGGCGCCGCCGCGCCGCGTCAAAAGAGACCCGTAGGTCCAGCAGAGGATGAGACCGAGCGTGAGGAGCGGCCAGATGAAGCATAACCGCCACCCGTTCGGCAAACGCACCATGGCGGCAGCGGCCGCGGCGAAGGCGATCAGGAACAGACGCGACCGCCACGGACCGGCTCGTCCCCGACTCAACAAGAAAGCGACTACGCTCAAGATGGCCAGACCGACGCCGATCAGGTGCAGTGAGAAGATGCGTGCGACGACCATCTCGCCCGGCGGCGTCGTTCCGGGCAGGGGTTGATATTCGCGCCAGCCGCCCAGCGGCGTCCGCTCGCCGGCAAAGTCGTCGTCATCGGCCAGGCTCGGATTGTCGGGGAATAGGCCGGGGGGCAAGCCAAAGAGCCATGGCGCCAGAGAGACCAGGGCGCCGTCGAAATCCTTGCCCGAGCGCTCGGCGAGGACGGCCGAATCCTCGAATAGCGCGTGCCAGTTGCGGCCCCAGTTCTTCTGCATGGCCGCGTCCTTGGCGCGGGTCGTCAAGACAACGCTGCGGCCGGGGATCCAGACCAGGCCGAGGCTGTCCCAGAACGGCTTGCCCGAGGCTCCCTTGGGGAAGGAGGCGAGTGCGGATCCCGTGGAGACGCCGGCTTGCAGCAGCGCGTCCTGATCGACCACCAGCGGCAAGGCGCGGACGTTCTCGTCCTGCCACAGCATGCCGAGGGCCTGCCCGAGCGTGCTTTCGGGCGTGAGTCGCTTGCGCAGCGCGGCTTCCGCGCCGAGCAGAACCTGCACGGAGCGGTCTTCCGGGTGGGCGGTCGATCCCGTTTCCGGGAGAAGACTATCCGCCGCGTGCCAGACTTTGCCCAGGTCGATCTCGCCCGCAGGTAGCCGCATCAAACCGCGCGTGCCGGAGAACAGACCCTGGTCGAGCGGGATGAGGTCCGGGTGCAGGCGCCACACGCGCGTCGAGCGGAGCGGCGGCGTGGGCGGCGTTGGCTCGACGAGCGCCACCGACCACCAGGGCGCCATGGACCGCTCGCCCGCCACCGAGCGATAGCGAATGACGATCCGCTGCCGCTTGGCGCCGCCCGTGGGTATCGAGACCCGCACCCCCTCCGGAACCACCTTCGTCGCCGTGGCTTCTTGCCAGTGATCGGCCGCGCGGACGGAGATCAATTCGCTGTCGGGGGGGAGCAGGACAGGCAGCAGGCGCTCGCGCCAGTTCCAGATATCGAACGAAAAACAATGCTCGGGCCCCTTGCCCGGCTCCAGGTAGGTAATCCACGTCGCCCGGTCGCACAGCGTCGCCCCGGCGCTATGCGCGGTTGTCTGCACACTGAGCAAGGGCGCGTGCAGGGTGGCGCCGAAGCGGTACGATTCGTTCCCGGCCCCGGGGCGCAGGCCGACCGCCTGGGTTTCCTGGAGGGCGCCGGTCGGGGATCCAAGGCGGACCAATCCTTCCTGACGTTCCGCGTTGGGAACGGCAAGGAGCGGGACGTGGAAGGCGCCATCCTTGCCCGCCACAAGCGGAGCAGTCAGAACCACGCTGATGTTCTCCTGCACGGGCCCCGGCAAGCGCAGGCGCCACCATTCCCCGGTCGACTGCGTCGCGGCCAGGGCGAGGCGATCCAAGGGATGGGCGCCGCCCAGGAGGCGCAGCGGGGCGCTCAGGCCGTGTCGCGGGTTGCGTTCCACGCGTGCGGCGGGTTCTCCGGGCTTCTCCTCGAGGCGCCAGCTGACTCCCTGGATACCGCTCAGAAGATCGACCGCTGGACTGAGACCGGAAAGCGGCTCGATTTGCAACTTTACCCGGACATGAGGCGGGGAGGTCCATTGCGCCTCGTGAAGCAGCCGAACCGCCAGGCGGGACTGGTCAGGCCCCACCAGCAGCTTGCCCGTGATCGCACGCTCGGGGACGCTGAAGTAGAACAGGGGCGGCGCAAGGCCATCCGGCGCCGGCACGGGGGCGACGCTGCTCGAAAGGATCCGGGCGCGGAGAGCAGAATGCAAATCGATGCGCAGCTCGTCCTTCCTGCTCGAGGCGTTGACCACCTGAAACTCCGGAAAGTCGAGAACGCGTTCTTTTGTCGAGAAAGGTAGCGGACGCGTCAGGCGAAGACGCAGCCGCAGCGGCTCGGGCGGCGTCAGACCCTTGCTCAATTCCATCAGCAACAGCGCGCCGTCCTGATTCCAGGCGCGGATGCGATCCTTGGCCTCCGCTTCGACCACGTCGACCGTCCACCCGGGCTGTTTGGGCAGGGCGCACGCGATCTGGTCCAGCCGGCCGCGCTCCGCCGTCAAGGATAGATCCATGTCGAGCGTTTCGCGCGTCGGCTGCACGCTCCAGCGCAGCCGCGACTCGGCGTGAAGGCGTGTCCCCTTGCTCAGGAGGCGGCCGCTCGGGCGGGCGCTGTCGCCCAGGCGCAGCAAGGCGCTTTCCAGGTTCAGCGCCTGGCCGCCGTCGGGATCCGTCGTGGCGCCGAGAAGCCGGAAGGCGCCGGCGCTCCAATCCTGCAGTTGCAGTTCCGGGGCGAACGTCAACTTGATGGTCTCGCCCCGCAAGATGCCGCCTTCGAGCGCCATGTGCGGGCATTTCCAGGCAGCCGCGTCCGACCAGGCGCCCAGGCAGCGCACCCGCAGCCCCGCCAGCGGACCGCGTGCCGGCTCGCGGAGGCGGACGACGATTTGGCGTTGCCCGATCGTCTCTCCCTTCTTCTTGGGATCGGGCGCTTTGCCGTCGCGAATGTCCCAGCCGACGACATCTGCCGTTCGTGCCGTGATCTCGTAAGGCTCGAGGTCCGGATCGCAGCGGAGGAGCAACTCGCGGGCGCCGGTGTGCAAGAGATCGATCTGAAACTCGAAATCGGCGGCCTGCGCTTGGGGCCAGACCTGCACGCGCGTGTGGGCCTGGGCCAGAACGGCGCCGGCGGTGCGCTCTCCTTCGAGATTGCGCCGCAGCGACAACTCCACCTGACTGCGACCGCCGATCTGAAGCGACCAGGCGTTCTTGCCTTTCACCTCGACTTCGCGCGGTCCGGAAACGGGCAGATCCTGGGCGCTCAGGGTGAATTCGTCGGGCAGAATCAACTCCAGCGTACCGGTCAACGCCGGCGGCAGTCGCAGGTCGAAAGCGAGGCCGTCCGGGCGGGGAACGCCGCGCACGCTCCAGTCAAAGAAGATGTCGGTTGGCTCGTCGACCCACAGTCCAAGGTTCTTGCCGTCCAGGTCTCCCAGGAGGACCTCCGCGCCATGCACATTCCGCATGGTTCCGAGCGCAAGGTTCAAGGTGGGCAGAGGCAGGACGCCGGGGCCTCCGCCCGCCTCGACGGTCCAGGCGCCGCTACGACCGACGAGGGCGTTTCCTTTGAGCTCTGCCACGTAGCGGGCCTTGACGAGACGCGGCGGAGCGGCGGACGCCTCCTTGAGTTGAGCGATCTTGCGAAGGCGAGACTCGAACTCGTCGCGCGGCAGGGGAATCAAGACGCCTGGCGCGGCCTTTTCCACCTCGAGCGCGAGGCGGGATGGCGGCAGGACGATGCGGCGAAGTGGGACGGGATCGGGCAAGGGCTCCGAGCCGCCGGTCCACGCGACCGACCCCCGTAGGAGCGCAACAGTCAAGCCGACGACGCCCACGAACAGGGCGGGGAAGCGCAGACGCTGACGAAGACGTCGGTTCATGTGGAAACGCTTCCGGTTCCCTGCACGGAGCTTGGTTTGGCGGCGACCGAGGCCGGGGCGTCGATGGTCGAAGGCTCGCGCGTGACCGGCGCCTTGGTCAAGGAACTGCCGGCCTTGAGGCGTGAGAAGCCGGGTAAGAAGACCATCTGTCGGCGATAGTTCTGGCGGATGAGCCACTGGACGCCGCAGAGCAGGATGAAGGCGACCAGGCCGGGTTGGGCGCCGTAGAAGAGATAGCCGAGCAGCGCTGGGTAGAGCCAGGCGAGGGCGAACAGGCCAAGGACGACGAGGCCGGCGCATAGCCAGGCCAGAAACCGCGGCGCATGCGTCAACAGCAAGACGAGGCCGAGTAGAAGCACGGCCCCGGAGCACAGAAGCAGCCAGAGCGGTCGCGCCATGAGGAGCAGGGCCGCGGGCTCCAGTCGCCGCTGGTCGAGGACCAGGGACACGGGCGCCGGCGGCTCCATGCTGTTCTGCCCTGTCAGCCAGGCGTCGAGTTCCGCGTTATTCAGCGCCGGCGTCGGGCCGAGCAGCCAGCCCGTGAGGCCCAAACGAGATTCCGCTCGCAGCTCGGGGCCCCAAGGGATAGCGAGTCCGGCGCCTGCCAGGTCGATTTGCCAGCGGATGCGCGTGAAGTGCACGTCGCCGATCCAGACCGGCGGCCGGAGCAGAGGCCGCCATGGCGACGCCCCTTCCGGCGTCACCAGGTACTTGAGTTCAAGAAGCGCCGCGCCGTTGATCAGGCCCGGCTCGACGCTGATGTTCGCCACGTTGAAGTTGCGCGGGTCGGCCTCCCAGCTCAAAGCGGCGCCGTTGAGCGTGGCGCTCTTGAGGCAGGCGGAAGCCGCTTGTGGAAGCTCGATGCGCAGGCGGCGGACGAGAAACTTGCTCACGTGGAAGCGCGCCCGGTAGTCCTGGCTTCCGTCTTCCTCGATGCGCACATGGATCAAGGCCCGATCCGCGAGCATCGGCGCCGTCTCGACGCCGCGCACGCGCAGGCGCAGTCGAGGATCCGCGCCGGCGCCGAAAAGAACCAGGCTCGGAAACGCGTCTTTCTCCTCCACCACCTCGCCGCCGCGCTCGCTCCAGAGCCGGGACTCCGCGTCAGCGCGGTCCAGGGTCAGAATTGTCCCTCCCTCCGCCCAGACGCGCACTTTCACCTCGCGGCGCGTGGCGCCACGCGGCCAGGGAAACACGAGATCCAGGCGCCGTTCTCCCTCCCCCGACAGCTCCATGTCATAACTCACGCGATAGATATCGTCCTTCACCCATTGCCGTTTCGGGTTGTTGACGCTCGCAGGAACATCCAGCGGCACGTCTCCGCCGATCGGCAGGCCGGCGCGAAGGGCCGCCGGGATTTGCAGCCGCAGGACGACGTGGGCCGTGTGCTCGAAGATCTCGACGTCCGCAACGCCCGCCACCTCGACGGCCGGCCGATACGGACGCCAGGCCACCTCTAACTCCGACAACGCGCCGTCGCGGCTTTCGCTGATGCGGTGGGGCTCCGGGCCCGGCTCTTCGAACCCCGCCTTGCCGCGCAACAGCTCCACGGTCTCATCGGCCCGGACCGCCGTCTTGGTCTCGCGTTCGACGGTTCCGAGAGCCTTCGGCAGAACAAGACGCAGGCGGCCGGGAGCCTTGCCAATGCGGTAGCGGCCGTGCAGGACCACGACCGGCGGTTTGTCCGCTTCTTTGAGGAAGCGCACGCTGGCTCGCCCCTGGGCGTCCGGGGGGACCCATTCGAGCGCGTCCCCTTCGCCTTCCAGCGTGAACTCCATCGGCTTGGCGCTGCTCTTGCCCACCCACTCGGTCCAAAGGCCCATCCAGTCGAGCGCCGCGGGAAAGGCCGGGCCGGGCAGGAGCGTCCACGCGGCGCCAGGCGCCGGGGATTCGCTGGGCAGCTGCAGGTCGAGTCGATCGACGCCGCGCTGCCGCACCGACACGGCAAAGCGACTCGTCACCTCCAGGAAGGCGTCGTCCGGCAGGATGCGCAGACGGACGTCGTGCTCCACGCTGGTCTCCGCCCTGCCACGCTCGATTTTCCATTCCAGCTCCAGGGGCGAGCGCACCAGGCCCTTGCCCTTGCCGGCGGCATTCCAGTACTGGAAAAAAGCGAGATTGGTCGCGCCTTTGGGGGGCTCCCGCTGATACGTTTCGCCGAAGCGGTGGTAGACCAGGCGCTGGCCGCGCAGCGCCTCCGGTCCTGTCTGTAGCGTGATCGCCCCCTGTTGCCGCTGGGCGTCGAACGCTTGAAACGGGCCAACCGCCAACCGCGCTCCGGGGGCGGGGCGAGGCTGGATCGCCTCGACGTGGACCACCCAGCGCTCCGTGCCCGGCTCGGCCAGCTTGAGCAGATGCGTGTACGGCTTGCCTTCGACCGCTTGAAGCTCGGCGCCGGGGCCGCCGGCGACCTTGATCTCGGCGCGGGCGCCGGCGGGAAAGGCGAGACGCCATTCTTTCGCCTGGCCGCGCAGGTCTTCCAGCGTGAGGTCGGCGTTCCAGATGACCTGCGTCTCTTCGATCTTGCCCGTGATCTGCGCGTCGACCGTGAGGAAAGGTCCGGTCCCCGGCAGGGCGACCGGCTCCTTCCATGTCAACGCTAGACCCTTGGTCTTGCCGAGCGCCAGCTCCCAGCGCGCCCCCTTGCGCTTCTCCGGCACGTCGTTCCACCTCAGCTCTTTCACGCCGGGCGGCAACTCCAGCGACAGCGTCGTCACCGCCGCGCCGGGCAGGCCCAACTCCACGCTCCGCTCCGGGCTCCCGCCGCTGATGCCCGCTCGCCTCAGCCCCACCGGCGCCGCCAGGTTCACCGACAGCTGATGATTCCCCGGCTTCTCGACCTTGACGATGTAGCCGTCTTCCACCGCCTCCAGTTGCGCGGCTGCGCGGTCCAGGTCCCCTTCGTCGGTAAGAAAGGCGCCCTGCAGCCCCAGGAAGACGCGCGCACGCGGTTGCTCGGTGGAGAAGAGGAACTCGCCGCGCAACACGACGATGTCGCCGTCGAGGCGGCCGCTCAGCTTGCACACGCCGGCGGCCTTGCGGTCCTGGCCCAGGAGCTTCTCCAAAGCCTTGATCCGCTCTTCCATGGAGGCGAGCTTGTCGGGCCGGATCATGACCATCTTGGGCACGAGCGAGAGGACCTCCTTCATGTCGTCGACGATGATGAGGAGCGCCTCGGGCGAGAGCTTGAGTTGATCGAGTGTGAGGGGGGCTTTCGGCGGCTCGGCGAGGGATTTTTCTTTCTTGGCCTCCGCGGGGGTTTTTTCTTTCTTGGGAGGCTCGGCGACGGCTTTGTCTTTCTTGACCGGCTCCTTGTCCTTGCCAGAGCCCTGAGCGTGGAGGGGCGCCGTGGCGAGGAGGACCAACAGGAAGAGCCGGAGCGAGCGCATCGGGTCGAGAACCACGGGGGGCACGAAGGGACAACGGCCGTGGGGCGCCTTTCGCCAAGCGCGAGGCGACTAGCGGCGCCGCACCCGCCCATTATAACGCGTAGAGTCGGGCTGAAATGCCCAGATGCCGCAAATCATCCGCTTGGGGATCAGGCCTTAACGGTTGTGTCGCCTGCGCGGAAGATGTCGACGAGTTGCGGATGGAGCGGGCCATTCGTGGCCAGGGCGTCCGGCGTGTAGGCGTCGTACGCGGAGCCGTCGACATTGGTGACCACCCCGCCCGCTTCACGGACAAGCACGGTGGCGCCGGCGACGTCCCAGACGTGGTTATCGAAGGCCCAGTAACCGTCGAACCGCCCCGCCGCCACGTAAGCCATGTTCAGCGCCGTCGAGCCGGTCCGGCGCAGGGAGCGCGCCTTGAAGGAGAAGTAGCGCCACCAATCGAGCGTCTCCTCGTGGCCGCGCAGATCGGGCGGAAAGCCGGTTGCGAGGAGGGCGGCGCCGAGATCGGCGGTGTCGCTGGTGCGGAGCCGGCGCTCATTGAGCCAGGCCCCGTGTCCCTTGGCGGCATGGAACATCTCCGCACGCACAGGATCGAGCACGACGCCGACGACAAGTTCGCCGCCGATCTGCAGTCCGATGGAGATGCAGTAGAGCGGGCAATCGTGGACGTAGTTGGTGGTACCGTCGATGGGATCGACGATCCACGTCGGCGCCGCATCGGGACCGGGCCGGCCGCGCTGCTGGGCGTCCTCCTCGCCGAGGAACTGATGAGCGGGGAAGCGGCTCCCCAGATACGCGAAGATGGCCTGCTGCGACGCGTGATCGGCGTCGGTCACCAAATCGGCGCGGCCCTTCTCACGCACCTGGAAGCGCGGCCGCCACTGTTCGAGCACGACGGCGGCGCGGCGGGCGGCTTCCTGGGCGGCTTCGGAGTATTGTTCGAGCGTATTCATGGATGGCCTTCCTTTGGCGCGAGCCAGCCGACGCCCTCTTCGGTCAGGATCGTCCGCATCGCCTCGATCCAGGCCGGGTGGTCGTTCAGGCAGGGGCAGGCCCGGAGCGACTCGCCGCCCGCGTGGCAGAAGACCTCGCGCGACTCGTTGCCGATCTCGTCCAGCGTCTCCAGGCAGTCCGCCGTGAAGCCGGGCATGGCGACGAAGACCCGTTTCACGCCGCGCTTGGCCAGCTTGGTCAAGGTCTCATCCGTGGAAGGACGCAGCCAGCGATCCCGCCCGAACTGCGACTGATAGGTTTGCGTCCACCGATCGCGCGACCAGCCGAGCCTGTCCACGAGCAGCCGCGTCGTGCGGTTCACATGCGTCGCGTAGGGATCGCCGTCGCGCGCGTACTGGATCGGGATGCCGTGGAAGCTGAGGAGAAAATGCTCTGGCTGCCAGGGTAGCCTGGCGAGGTCGTCGCGGATGACCTGGACGACGGCGTCGATGTACGCGGGGTGCTCGTAGTAGGGAGGGACGATGCGCAGGGCCGGCACGCGCCGTTCCTTGAGGAGCGTGTGGAAAAGGGCGTCCGTGGCGGAGGCGCTGGTGGTCGCCGAGTATTGGGGATACATCGGCAAGACGATGAGGCGATCCACGCCGGCGGCGATCATCTCGCGCAGGACGGTCGCCACCGAAGGGCTGCCGACCTGCATGCCGAAGCGGACGGGAACATCGGGGAAGAGACGCTTGAGCGCCTCGGTCTGCTTCATCGTCCAGTGGAGCAGGGGGGAGCCCGTCACGGGATCCCAGATGCGGGCATACTTGGCGGCGGAGGCGGCGGGGCGCTTGCGAAGGATGAGGCGGAGGATGAACCACCACTTCCAGCGCGGGACCTCGATGACGCGCGGGTCGGAGAGAAACTGCTTGAGATAGGGGCGCAGCGCCGTGGCGGTCGGCGCGTCGGGCGTGCCCAGCTGGACCAGAAGCACGCCGAGCCCACGAGCGTTGGCCCGCGGGCTCCCGTGGCGAGCGGGGGGCGTCGGCCCCCTGTTGTCGTCTTCTTTCATCTCAGCTGCGTCTTACGCCTTCTTCTTGCACTGCGGCCCTTCCTTGGCGTCACCCTTCTCGGTGATGTGGCCGCTGCCGTCCGCCTTGATGGCCGCGGAGCGCTCGGCGTTCATCGGCGTGTAGTTCGCCCACTGGCTGGGGACGTTGGCCTCGGCGAAGATGGCCTCGACCGGGCACTCGGGAACGCAAGCCTCGCAATCGATGCAGTCGGCCGGGTCGATGTACAGCATCATATCGTCTTGATAGAAGCACTCGACGGGGCAGACGGCCACGCAATCGGTGTACTTGCAGTCGAAGCAAGGTTCGCAAACAGTGTGCGTCATGGGGACCCACCCAACTCCAGCCCGCAGCCTGGAGCCCTTGGAAATACGACTCATCTACGGGTGTATGAGCCTGCGTCGGACTTGTTTGTACCCATATCCCTAGCAGGTAGCGGCGGCAATGTCCAGAGGATAGTATGGGGCCGAATAGGATGTCGATTGGGACGGCGAAACACCATGCACGAGCAACCCGACGATGACCGAATCCAAGCGAAGCCGACATCCGTGAAGGCGGCTGCGAATGAGTCTTTGCCGCTGGAACGCGCCTCGGATGCGCATGCGGATGGGAACGAAGTGGCCGCGTCGGGGGAGCGCTCCTCCGGAAACATGCTTTTCGGCGCACTGGTTGGCCTTCTGGCGGGGCCCGGCGTCGGGGCCGCGTGCTGCTGGCTGTGCGGAGCAGTCGATTATCTTTGGATAGGCGTGATCGTCGGAGCGGCCGTTGGGGTTTTCGCTGGGGCGCTCATCGCCATGGCGGAGCGGCGCATTCGCGGCGCCCTGGCGCGGCCGGACATCGCGACGATCATCTGCGCCATTTTCGGCCTGGCGCCGGCGCTGGTCCTCATCCCGAACGCCCTGTTGTCGGTCCACGGGAGGTTCTCGGGCTTCATGTTTTTCGGGATCATCGCCGCCGGCCCCATGTCCGGTCTCCTGGTCGGGGCCATGTTGGATCGCGCGCACGAGGCGTTCCTTGCCCGGACGTGGTGGCCGGCGCTGCGCTACGGTGGATTTGGCGTGGCCGGCTGTGTCGGCGTTCTGGTCGCGTTTCTCACCATTCCCTGGGCCCCCGAGCCGGCCGAAATCGAACGTCAGGCGCGCGCATTGCTGCTGAGCGAATGGCGGGCGCGACCGGGCTTGAAAGGGGTGAAGATCCAGAAGATCGCGCTGGAGCGCAAGGGGGCCAGGGCGTACACCGGCTTCGTCGAGGCGGCGGTTGGTGGCCAGATGGAGCGATTTGTACTCGACGTCTTCTACGAGGGGGACGGCATCTCTCTCAAGTTGCGCGACCCGGGCGAGTGACCCCGCTATGGTGTAACGCGCTTGAACACGCGCAGCGTGTGACCGGAGCCGGCCCTGGCGGCGAACTCGGTGGGCCGGTCCTTGCCCGTTTCGGCGACGCAGCTGGTGAGCATGTCGCCTTCGAGCTTGTAGATTCCCTTGATCTGCTTCCCGTCCGGCAATGTGTCCGTCGTCTCCTTGGGATTTTTGCTCGGATCGATGGCGAAGGGGATCTCCTTGACGGCGGCCTTGTCGCCGAAGAAGACCGAGTGCTTGCCGTCCTTGATGACGACGCGGATCATCTTGACGGTTTCTTCCGGCGTCGCCTTGCCGTCCTTGACGGCGGAGACGAGCTGCCAGGTTCCTTCGACCTTCTTGAGTTCGGCTTTGACGGCGTCGCCGGCGCTGGCGCAGAAAGGGACGACAAGAAGGAGGGCGGCCAGGAGGCGGGGCATTGTGGCTCCTCGCAGTTTCAGGCTTGGACATAGAGAATCCATGCGGCGGCGAAGATGCCGCCGCACACGATCACACCGAGCAATGCTAAAGCGCGGCGTCTTCCGGTTTCAAGCGCGAAACCGGCGACGCCTATGAAAAGGCCAAGGGCAAGCGCGAGGAACGCGGACGGGACGGTGATGGTGAGAATGAGGAATCCGACCACGCCCAATCCGGGGGTGTCGAGGAAGAGGCGGAGTGACAGCAAGACCAGCGCGCCGCCGGCGCAGACGAAGGAGCCCAGGGCGAAGGACCACTTGCCGGCGGGCGGCGCCATGATCACCCTCCTTTTCGCAGCGCGGCGCGGACCTCCATCAAGATCCTGCCGAGCATGTTCTTGCCGCTGCCATCGGCGCCGCAGCCCCAGTAGTAGTCGCCGGGGGCGTTTTCCACCAGTTCCTCGTCGCCGGTGTCGAGCAGGGTGGCGCGGAGGTCGGCGTGCGCCTGGAACTTCTTGAGGACGGCGCGGCGCATCACGTCGTCCTTGACCGCTTCCCAATCAGGCGGAGGCGAACCGAGCGATCGCGACCGAGGCGGGCGGCTTCCTTTGGCGTGCGCGCCTTTGCGATGCGCTCGGCGTGAGGGGAATCGGGGAACTTTTGCGCCTGGAAGTAATGCTCGGAGGTGAGCCAATAGCGGCCGTCGAGTTCGAAGCCTTGACGGGAGAAGTTGGAGAAGCAGCCGAATGGGCCGATGGTCGAGTAGAAGAAGGCGGGCATGGAACCCCTATCGTCATATTGACAGACTCAGCACCAGGTTGACGAGGTAAAGCGACGGCAGCAACAACAGTAGGCCCGAGGAACCGTAGTAGACCGTGACAAAGGCCAGCTTGCGGCCTGGGGTCAAGCTGCGCCAGAACTGTTGCACGCGGCGGACGGAGATACCGGCCAGCAGTTCGAACCAACCTTTCAGAAATAGTAGCCATATTCCGGACGCAAGGAGAAAGACCGAGGTTCGGCCTACGGCGTAGCGCGGGATAGGATCCGGGACAATTCGGTCGGGGAAGAGTTTCGTTGCCAAGAAGAGAAGGATCGCCGCGAGCAGCGCTTGCAGGAAGCCCCAGGAGCGAACGAATGAGGGGGCATTGTCAGGTGGGTTCCGGCAAAGGAAGCGATCGAGCACGACGCCCAAGCGGCCTCCTTGGATAAGGGCGATTACTGCGAGGGAAGGGCAGCCGAGTTGGAAGAGCAAGGCGCCGCCAATACCGGGATCGGGGAAGGAATGGAGCCAGAAACGGACGAGGTCGATGGCGAGGGCGGCGGCGAGGATCGGGAGGGCGTAACGGAACATGGTTCGACGTTCTTCACCGGTTGACGGCGCGGATGGTAGGATTGCCTACTTTGGGTCGCTTTCCAGGGGCCAGATGCGAACCGTGCGGTCCCAGGTTCCGGCGGCGAGGCGGCGGCCGTCGTTGGAGATCGCCAGGCAGAGACCTTCGCCGGTCAACGGCAGCATCTTTGTCTCCTTCCAATCGCCGGCGCGAAAGAGGTGAACCGCGCTCGGCTTGTTCCAGGCCCCGCCGGCGCACGCGAGCGCCTTGCCGTCGGGTGTGAAGCGGACGGCCCACGTCTCGTCCGGATAGAGATGAAGATCGGCGAGCAGCTTCTTCGTCTCCACGTCCCAGACTTTCAGCCCGCCGTAGCGAATGCCGGCAGCCAGAGTTTTGCCGTCGGGCGAAAGGGAGACGGAGCGGACTTCGCCTTCTTTGATGTGGAAGGTGTGCAGCGGCTTTTCGGTTTCGAGCGACCAGAGGCGGACCGTGTTGTCCGAACTACCGCTGGCAAGGAGTTTGGCGTCGCGATCGATTGCGAGGCTGTTGACCCAGCTGGTGTGCTCGCCGAATGCTCTATAACTCTTGGCATCGCGCGGCGCCCAGCGGCCGATGAAGCCGTCTACGCTCCCACTCCAGAGAACGGTTTTGAAAGATGCCAGGCAAAGCACCGCGCTTCGGCGCGTTAACGTCATCACCGGCTCTTCTTTTTCGAAAGTGTATATCAACATCGACCCGTCCTGGCCCCCGCTAACGAGGGGACTCTTTTCCGGCTCGAAACCTAGAGTTGCGAAAACCAACGCGCTGACAGACCCCCGATGCCCGTCGAGATCGCGCTGTTTCTTGCCGCGCTCCGCGTCCCAGATCGAGATCGAGCCGTCCCCTGTGCCGATGGCGAGGCGTTTGTTGTCGGGCGCCCAGGCGAGGGCGCCGACCCAGCCGGGGAGCTTCTTCAGCGTGATCGGCTCTTGAGCGGACGCGGTGGGAAGAGTTATCGCGAAGACCAGGAAAGCAAGCCGATAGGACATGGTGAACTCCAGACGATTGCGGCGGCTCACGAACGTCGCTAGCATAGGCGACATGGTCACCCTTCGCAACCTTCTCATCGGTTCCGTTCTGGTCGCGCCCTCGAATGTCGGCGCTCAGGCTCCGGCGCCCGACGACGTCCGCGCCGGGCTCAAAGCTTTCTTCGCCAAGACCGCCCGCGCCGACGGCTCCTTTCAACCTGGCATTCACCGCGACTATCCCGGCATGTCCGACAGCGCCTACAGCGACCTGGCGCCGACCGTCTACGCGGTCATCCTGCACAAGTCACTTGGCTGGAAGCTGCCGCACGAGGAGAAGACGAAGGCGTTTCTCCTCACCCGCCAGCAGGAGGACGGCGCCTTCGTCAACGTCCTGGGGACCGCCGATCCGAAGTCGGCCCAGGCGCGGGCGTACAACACGACGCAGGGGCTGGTGGCGCTGCACGCGCTCGGGGTAACGCCGCGCTTCGATCCTTTGCCGGTGTTCGATTCCGTGCTGAAGGAAGACTACAAGAAGATGCCGCTCTACATGACGAGCTTCTTTCCGCTCGCCTACCTGTGCGCCGGCAAGACGATCCCGGCGGAGGCCGATCGCAAGATCCGGCTCCTGATGGCGCAGGCGGACGACGGCTATCTCGGGGAACACATCGCGTCGACCTTCCATGCCGCCCACTATTATCGGCTGATCGGCGAGACGACCCCCAAGGCGAACGCGATCGTAAAGCGCTGCCTGGCCGAGCAGCACGCCAACGGCAGCTGGTTCATCAACCCCGGGGCGCGCGACCGGCATGCGACCTTCGACGCGGTCTTCACGCTGCGCCACCTCGGCGGCGGCCGCGCGGACGTGAAACGAGCGTTCGAAAAGGCGAACCGCTGGGTCCTGTCCTGCCGGAACGCGGACGGCGGCTTCGGGCATTTCCCGGGCAGCCCGTCGGACATGGACGCGGCGTTCTTCCAGGTGGGGGCGCTGGTGATGACGGGTTGGCTCGCCCCGGCGGACCCGTTGCCGCGCGATCCGCATCTGCTGGGTTGGGGGCATCTGATGCCTCTCAAATAGTCGGCCCGGTCTCTCAGTCTTGAGACACGCCCGAGGACACGAATGACACAACATGTACAGGATGAAACGAGCTACCTCAGCCAGCTCCGCCTGTTGCTCGAAGAACTCTGCTGCGACCTGTGCCGTTTCGAGCACGTCGCGGGCGATGGGTTGAGGCCGGAAGACGTGCGCATCGATCGCGAGTATTCGCTCCGCCGGCCCGGCGCCTTCGCCGACATTCGCATCGTGCCGGCCGCGCTTCCGCCTTATGCCGTCGAGATCAAGTATGGCTACTCGACCGACATGTTGCTGCGCCACCTCAAGCGCAAATACGGTGAGCGCTCGCCCGCGCTGGACGGCATCCAGAAACTGATCCTCGTCCTCGATTGGGATCGTCGCGTCGATCGGCAGGCGTTGGAGGCCGACATACGAGCTTGTCTGTGCCCCGGCCTGGCCCTGGAAATCTGGGATGAGCAGCGGCTCGTCGCTCTCCTGCGCGAACGATTCCGGGTCGAAATCACGGAAATCACGGCCGATAACCTGCTCGACGTTCGCCAGGCGATCGATCGCACCAAGGGCTACTACGCGTTCGGCGGCGCCAGTTTCGAGGAGTACGATCACGACCCCTTGAAGGCGGAGATGCTCTGGCATCTGGGCTTCTGGCGTCTTCAACAACTGCGCTCCGCCGGGCGGGCGTCGCCACGCGAAATCCTGCCGCCCGGCCTGTATCGCCGTGTCGTCGTGTTGCTCGGGGACCTGTGCTCGTTCTCCAGTTATGTGCGCGACACCCCGGACGCGGGCATCGTCCGCGAGAGCCTGACCTCGTTCTATTCCCGCGCGCGGTATCAGATCATCAACAACGGCGGCATGCTCTACCAGTTCGTCGGCGACGAGGTCATCGGCTTCTTCGGCGTTCCCGCGCAATCGAACGGAGATGTTGCGGCCGCGCTGCAAACGGCGCGCTGTCTGCTCAGCATCGGCGAGTCGGTGTCGCACCACTGGCAGCGGCGCATCGATCGCGTGCAGGCGTCGCGCGGCCTCCACATCGGCATCGCCCTGGGCGACCTGCAACTGGTCTCGCTGCGCCCGTTCAGCCGCACCCACATGGGCGCCATCGGCGATTGCATCAATGTCGCGGCCCGGTTGATGGCGGCGGCCGGCCCCGGCGAGATCGTTGTGAGCAACGCGTTCCACCAAGGACTCGACGAGGAAAGCCAGGCAGGGTTTGCCGAAGTCGAGCCGATCGAGGCGCGCAACGTCGGCCGGATCAGGGCGTGGAAGATGCGCGACCCGGCTCCGTCGCCGTGACGGCAGCTGTCACTTCCCCCGCGGCATCGGCGCCTTGACATCGCGCCGCCAGGCCACGAGGCGCTCGTGCAGTTCGCGGCGGCGCTCCGCTTCCGCGGCGGCGAGATTGTTCTTCTGGCTCGGATCGTCGCGCAGATTGTAGAGCTCCAGCCGGCCGTCTTCGAAGAACTCGAGCAACTTCCAGTCGCCGGCGCGGATCGCACCCGCCGGCGTGGTTCGCCACGACGTCGCTTTGGCGCCCGCCTCGAGGTAGCCGGGGAAGTGCCAGAAGAGGGCGTCGCGCTTCAGCGTCTTCTCCTTGCCGAGGAACAACGGCGCCAGGCTCTTGCCGTCGAGTGGCTGCTTCACCGCCGCCTTGCCCGCGCCGCCGGCCAGGTCGACGCACGTCGGAAAGAGATCGACGGAGATGATCGGCTCCTCGCTGCCGCCTCCGGCCGGCACTTTTCCTCGCCAGGCGACAATCCAGCACACGCGCACGCCCCCTTCGTAGAGCATCCCCTTGCCGCCGCGCAGCGGGGCGTTGTTGGTGATGTCGCGGGCGCCTTTGACGCCGGCCGCCGCGTAGCCGCCGACGCCGCCATTGTCCGAAGAGAAGATGACGATCGTGTTTTCGGTCAGCTTGAGCCTCTCCAGCATGGCGACGACGCGACCGACGCTCTCGTCGACGCTCTCGATCATGGCGGCATAGACGGGATTGTCGTGCCCGCCGCCGCCTTTCTTCTTTCTGTACTTCTCCAGCAATTCCGGCTTCGCCTCCAAAGGCGTGTGCACGCCGAAGTGAGCGAGGTAGAGGAAGAAGGGCTTGTCCTTGTTGCGCTGGATGAAATCGAGCGCCTTGTCCGTGAGGAAATCGGCAAGGTAGGCGTCCTTGGCGATGGGCAGCTTCGGGTTCGTGACGAAGTTGAAGTGCTTGCCCATGGAGACGATCGCCTCGTCGAAGCCGCGCTGCGCCGGATGATGCTCCTTCTTCTCTCCAAGGTGCCATTTGCCGAAAAGCGCCGTCTGGTAGCCCAGCCCTTTGAGCGCCTGGGCGACCGTGACGCGGTCGAGGGGCAGTTGCGTGACGTTCTCCACCGGGACGAGCTTGCGTCCTTCGGCGGCGCCGCGCGCCCCCGTGCCGACGGTGTAGACGCCGGTGCGCGGTCCGTACTGTCCGGTCATCAGGGCGGCGCGGGTCGGGGCGCAATTCGGCCCGGCCGAGTGGGCGTGCGTGAAGCGCATGCCGTTGCGCGCCAGGCGATCGATGTTCGGCGTCTTGTAGTACTTGCTCCCATAGCAGCCGAGGTCGGTCCAGCCGAGGTCATCGGCGAGGATGAAGACGATGTTGGTGCTTCTCCTCGGCGTCGAGGCACGGAGAGAATACCGCGGCGAGGAGCAGAAAGAGGGCGAGGCGAGTCATGACACGTCCCTCGAGAAGGCTGGCTGGATAATGAGCTTTGGCCCACCTTATGGCTTGTCGTGGTTGGCGGCTGGCGGACCGTCCCAGCATTCGGCGGAATAGCACTCGCTGAGATAGTCGCACGCTTCGTCGGTCGAATCCGTCACGCGGAGCAGCTTCGAGTCTTGCAGATCGATCTTGCCTTCCGCGTGGACCGTGTCGGCGAGCCAGTCGAGGAGGCCCTGCCAGTAGGCGCTGCCGAAGAGGACGACGGGGAAGCGTTTGATCTTGCCGGACTGGATGAGCGTGAGCGCCTCGAACAACTCGTCGAGCGTGCCGTAGCCGCCGGGGAAGAGGACGAAGCCTTCGGAGTATTTGACGAAGGCGGTCTTGCGGCAGAAGAAGTAGCGAAAGTTGATGGGGGCGTCGACGTAGGGGTTGAGGCCTTGCTCGTGCGGCAATTCGATGTTGAGGCCGATCGAGAAGCCCTTGGCCTCGTGGGCGCCCTGGTTGGCGGCGGCCATGATGCCGGGGCCGCCGCCGGTGATGATCGCGAAGCCGCGCTGCGACAGCTTGAAGGCCAGCTCGCGGGCGGCCTGGTACATGGGGTCGTCCGGCGTGGTGCGGGCGGAGCCGAAGATGGTCACGGCGGCGCCGACCTCGGCCAGGGCGTCGAAGGCGTGGACGAACTCGCTCATGATGCGGAGGACGCGCCAGGGATCGGCCTGCTTGAACTCGGCCTGACTCGGGACGCGCGCCTGGGGCACGGCGCGCTTGGGTCGCTCCAGCAGCAGCTCGTCCTCGGTCCGTTCGCCGGTGCGGGCTTTGCGGTTGAGGGAGACGTTGGGCAGCATCGCCTTCTTCTGGTTGTTGTCGGCGCGCTGGTTGGTGGTCTTCTTCGCCATGGATTTCCGTGCTGTTGATGGTGGGCCGCTGAACTTCCGCGGAACGCGCTGAACGAAGGGCCGCTGTCTAGAATAGGCCGGTCGACCTTCGGCTCCTATCGGAAACACCATGGAAATCGCATCCTATGCGCCCGCGGTCCGCGACCTGATCGCTGAGGCCCCGTTGCAACCACTGGGTCCCGGCCGGCCCATCCGCGAGAAACGGTCTGCCCTCGCGGCGCTCACTCCGGCCCAGGTCGCCGGAGAATCCGCCGACGACAAACTCGGCCGCGCCTGCCTGGCCGGCTTGTGGCTGCTTTACAACTTCACGGACGAGTCGCACGCGCTCAGCCAGGACCTGGACACCGTGGAGGGAAGCTACTGGCACGCGATCCTGCACCGCCGCGAGCCGGATTACTGGAACAGCAAGTACTGGTTTCGCCGCGTTGGCCGGCATGCGATCTTCGGCGAACTGGCGCGGGCGGCCGGGGAAATCGCCTTGGCGCCTTCGTGTCCAGCAGAGGGGAAGTATCTGGTGGGGCAGGGGACGTGGGACCCGTTCGCGTTTGTCGACCTGTGCGAGAAGGCCTCGCACGGGCCGGCGGGGCTCGAGGACTTATGTCGGAAAGTGCAGCAGCGAGAGTGGGAGCTGCTATTTGACCACTGCGCGAGCAACGGAAGGAAGCGAGCCGCGGGATCATAAGGCGAGCCCCTCCCTTGTCGAGTGGGGCTGGTCCACGTTCACCTGTCGGGAGTGCGCCTGCTACACATCCAACTCCTCCGTCCCCACCTGCGTCGCCGATTCCATGATGAAGCGGAAGCGGGCCGCAGGGTCCTTGCCGAGTAGTTCGTCGAAGGTGCGGTCGGCGTCGAGATTGGAGTCGATGGTGACGCGCAGCAGCGTGCGCGTCTTCGGGTCGAGCGTCGTCTCGGCCAGCGTCCTGGGGAGCATTTCGCCGAGGCCTTTGAAACGCGTGATCTCGGGCTTGGCGTTGTCGCGGAGCTTGGCGAGGATTTCTTCCTTGTGGGCGTCGTCGCGCGCCCAGAAGGTCTCCTTGCCGACGTCGATGCGGTAGAGCGGCGGCTGGGCGATGAAGAGATTGCCCTTGCGGATCAGGTCGGTCATGTGCCGGAAGAAAAACGTCAGCATCAGCGTCGTGATGTGGTGGCCGTCGGCGTCGGCGTCCATGAGGAGGATGATCTTGCCGTAGCGCAGGTTATTGATGTTGAAACCTTCGCCGGCGCCCGTGCCGATGGCTGTCACCAGGTCTTGCAGTTCCGTGTTCGCCATCACCTTGGAGAGCGCGAGGCCTTCGGAATTGAGGATCTTGCCGCGCAGGGGCAGGACGGCCTGCGTGTGGTTGTTGCGGCCCTGCTTGGCGGACCCGCCGGCGGAGTCCCCCTCGACGATGAACAACTCGGACTCCTCCAGGTCCGTCGACTTGCAGTCGGCCAGCTTGCCGGGGAGGTTGAGCTTGCGCGACGAAACGGTCTTGCGCTTGATCTCCTGGGCGGCTTCGCGGCTCGCCAGCCGGGCCTTGGCGGCCAGGACGATGCGGCCCACGATCTGATCGGCCATCGACATGTTGGCGTTGAGCCAGCCTTCGAGGGCGGGGCGGATGAAGTTGTCGACCGCCGCGTTCATCTCGGGGTTGTTGAGCTTCTCCTTGGTCTGGCCTTGAAAAGCGGGGTTGCGGATGAAGATGGAGAGGATACCGATGAGACCTTCGCGGATATCGTCGGCCGTGATCGTCACTCCCTTGGTCTTCACTTCATGCGTTTCCATGAAGTTGCGGATGGCTTTGACGATGCCTCCCTTGAGTCCGGCTTCGTGGGTGCCGCCGTCGGTGGTGCGGATGCCGTTGACGTAGGAGCGGAAGATCTCGTCGGTCGACTCGGTCCACTGGAGGGCGACCTCCATCTTCTCGTGCCCATCCTTGATGATGTGGAAATGGGTTGGATGGACCGTGCCTTTCTGGCCTTCGCTGACGAGACGGGTGAGGAACTCGGGGATGCCGCCGGGGTGGGACAGGTCGAACTTCTCGCCGGTCAGCTCGTTGCTGAAGTGGATCTTGAGGCCATGGTGAATGTAGGCCATGTCCTCGAGGTGGTCCTTGATCCAGGCGGCGTCGAAGTGGGTGACCTTGAAGATGTCGGGATCGGGCTCGAAGGTGATGGTGGTGCCGTGGCCGCGGAAAGGGCCGACCTTCTCAATGGCGCCGGCGGGTTTGCCGCGTTTGAAGGTCTGCTGATACTCGTAGCCGTCGCGTTTGATGTTGGCGACGAGCTTGCGTGACAGGGCGTTGACGACGGATGAGCCGACGCCATGGAGGCCGCCGGAGTGGATGTAGTCCTCGCCGTCGCCGAACTTGGCCCCGGAGTGAAGGGTGCAGAGGATGATCTCGAGCGTCGGCTTCTTGTATTTGGGATGCATGCCTACGGGGATGCCGCGGCCATTGTCGTAGACGGTGAGGCAATCGCCCGGCTTGTGCAGGGTGACCTTGATCTCGTCGGCGTAGCCGTTGAGGTACTCGTCGACCGAGTTATCGACGATCTCCCAGCAAAGGTGGTGCAGCCCCTTCTTATCGGTCGTGCCGATGTACATCGAGGGCCGGACGCGGACGGCCTCGAGGCCTTCGAGGACGCCGATGGAGGATTCGTCGTATTGCTTGCGGGGTTTGGTAGCGGTGGACATTGAGAAGGTCAATCCTTTGATAGTCAGGTCTTGGGCGCTTCCAATGCTCGGATCGCGTCTTCAATTATGACTTTGAAGGAAGGGAGATCCTTTTCGACAACTCCCCATACGATGTCGGTATCCACGTCGAAATAATGATGGACGAGGATGTTCCGCATGCCGACGATCTGCGACCAGGGCCAAGTTGGACGTGCACCTCGAAAGGATTGCGAGAGCGCGCGAGTCGCTTCGCCGATCATTTGTAGATGTCGGAGCCCAGTTCTGAAGCAGTTCATCAGCTTCGAATGCCGCCTTGCCGCGGGTCGCGTACTTCTCGATGCGCCCGATCGCCTCGCGGATGTCGCGCAAGCGTTCCAGGTCGTCTCTCATAGCGGGATCGCCTCGCGCAGAACGCGATCTCGAATACGGGCCTTCAGGCCGCGTTCGGTCACGACATCGACGTGGCAACCGAGGACGGTTTCCAGATCGATCAGAAGCCCTCCCAAATCGAAGAGGGTACGGCCCGGCTCAAGGTCGACCAGCAGGTCAATGTCGCTTTCCTCGTCATCTTCGCCACGAGCCGCTGAGCCAAAGACGCGCACGTTGCGCGCGCCATGGCGGGCGGCGGTTTCAAGAATCGCTGCTCGCCATTCGCGGATCCGAGTGCCAAGGCGACTTGCAAGACGATTCATGCGGCTCTTGTCTTTGGGTCTTCCAACGTTGCCATATTCTATCGTATTGCCGAGGTCGAAAGAAGGTCGGCTTGTGATCTCGCGGACCCCATTGGACGGAACTCAGTCCCGAAACACCACGTGGCACGCCGCGCATTGCTGCAGCGCCGCGAGCACGCCGGCGTTGAAATCGTCGCGGCTGTTCCTGGCGGCCGCCTCGGCGATCCGGAGCCCGGCGTCGCGCAGGCCTTGCGCGCGGGCCTGCCAGTCCTTCTTGTTCTTGTTTCCCTTGCCGAAAGAGGGGTCGTCGAAATGAAGCGCGATCTCCCCGACCGCGGCGATGCGCCGGCCCATCTCCTCCAGCGCGGCCGCCTGTTCCTTCAGCGCCGCGGGGTGAATGCCTCCCTTGACCGAATGCAAGTACAGTTCGATGCCGTCCGGAGTGATCTTTCCCGGCTTGGGGCCAACGCCGAGACCATGGCGCTTGCGCGGCTTGAAAGCCGTCATCATGTATTCCATGCTTTCGAGCTTGGCGGCGATGGCGCTCGCGGTCTTCCGCGCCGTCTTCGGATCCTTGGGGAAGAGGGCGGCGACGCGAGCCAGGCTTTCGTAGTCCCTTGCCAGGTCGGGTTGCGCGTCACTCGATCGAACGACGAGAACGGCTACCATCCCGACGACAAACGCCGATGCGGGTCGTCTCATTTCGTCTCCTTGCGGATTCTGCTGGGCTCGGTGGCGGTCGACATGAAGCCAGGGCCGTCTTTCCCCTCGCCTGAGTGAACTCCATCTTACCGTTTGCGGGTCGAAGCAAGTTGCCAGGCGGGGGAAAGGCGATCGGACCGGCAGTCGCTGGACTGCCGGTCCGAATGCGTTGGAACGAAAAATGCGACGCAGCGTGGTTGAATCAATCCAGCGGCGTGAAGCCCAGCGTCGGCGACAGGTCCGCGGCCCCAGCCGGTGCGATCCCCGAGGGCGCCGCGCCGGCAGGAGACGTTTCGCGCAGGCGGGTCAGCATGTCCTTGGCGCGGTCGAAGTCGGGGTCGAGGTCGAGGGTGATCTGGAGATGGCGCCGGGCGTCTTCGAGGTGGTTCTGGCGGGCGAGAATGCCCGCGACATTGTAGTGGGCGGGAGCTTCGCCGATGGCGCGGACCAGGTGCGGCATGCCTTCGTTGACCCGGCCGGCCCAGACGAGGGTATAGCCGAGGACCTTCACGTACTGGCGGTTCTCCGGGTCGAGTTCCGTCGCCTTGCGGAAGCAGCGCAGGGCCTCGTCGATGTTCTTTTGCCGGTTGTAGGTCATGCCCACTTCGACCCAGAGGCGCGCGTCCTTCGGATTCTTGTCCAGGTTCTTGCGGATGATGTCGCGCGCCTTATGGTGCTCGCCCATGCTGGTGTAAACGCGCACGAGGCCTTCCTGCGCTTTCTGATTGTCCGGCGCCGTCTTGAGGATCTCCTGGTACATCTGCCGGGTCTCGTCCAGCATGCGCATCGACGTCTCCGGCTCCTCCGTCTTCTTTTTCATCGCCGCCTCTTCCTTGATCGCGACCAGCGCGACCTCGAGATCCGGCGAGGCGCGGCGCGCCGGGTCCTTGCTCTTCTTCTCGACGACGGCGGGCTTGGCGGGAGGGGCGGGCTCGGCAGGAGGCGCGGACGAGGTCGTTGCGGAAGCCGTGCCCACCATGAGCGGACCGGTCCGCACCCCGGGCGTCGTGGTGCAGCCCGTGACCAGAAGGGCGAGACCGAGCGCGGCGAGCAGGGACGTGCGACCTTCCATGGTCTTCCTCTTTTTGAGCTTCAGCCGGCAGTGTCAGCCGGCTGTCATCCTGCCAGTCCTGCCGGCTCTTCGCTCTCGATGCCGGCTGCCTGGCTGAACGCTGTTCGCTGATCGCTGTCAGCTTCTCTCTCTTATCCGAACTCGCAGATGAACGTCTGAGATGCTTCGGCGACGAGATCACGGGTCAGCTGGACGGGCTGTCTACGAAATCGGCAAATGGACTGCACAATCTCCAGCAGATCCCGGCAATCGCTGGCGCGCGGGCAGCGGCCGTTGTCGTAGTAGCGCTCGTACATGTAGTCGATGGCCTCGGGGCAGACGTTCATGCCGAGGCGCTTGCACATCTTGTTGAAGATCTTCTCGTACACGTCGCGCGTCGGAGCGAGGATCTCGACCTTGTGGCGGATGCGGCGCAGGAACGCGTCGTCGACGAGGTCGCGCGGATCGAGGTTGGTCGAGAAGATGATGAGCTGCTCGAAGGGAACTTCGAATTTCTTGCCGGACGCGAGCGTGAGGAAATCGTGGCGATCTTCGAGCGGGAGAATCCAGCGATTGAGCAGTTCCTTGGGACTGCACAGCTGGCGGCCGAAGTCGTCGATGAGGAAGACGCCGCCGTTCGCCTTGACGTGCAGTGGGGCCTGGTAGAAGTTGCTGGCGGCATTGTAGCGCAGATCGAGCATGTCGAGGTTCAATTCGCCGCCGGTGACGACCACGGGGCGGCGGATGCGGACCCAGCGGGCGTCGACGGTGCCGGCATTCAAAAGGCGGCGAATCGTCGCCTCGTTGTCCTCGATGCGGTCGCCGGCGTCCCCTTCCACGGCGGCGTGGATCGATTGGTCGTAGACGGTGATGATCGCGTTCTCGGCGATGAACGAGTAGGGGACGTAGATCTCGCCGCCGGCGTTGTTCATGAAGTCGCCGATGGCGCGGGCGACGGAGGTCTTGCCGTTGCCGGGCGGGCCGTAGATGAAGACGCTCTTGCCGCTGACGATGGCGGGCCCAATGGCGTTGAACAGCTCTTCCTTGAGGACGAGGTGACTGAAGGTGGCGCGCAGCGGCTCGGGGCTGCAGCTGATGCCGGTGACCGCCTGCCGGTAGGTCTGCTCGATGTAGTCATCCATCGGCACCGGGGCGGGGCCCACGTAGGCGCATTGCTTCATCGCCTCCTGGGACCGGCGCCGCCCCAGCTCGGTGAGGTTGAAGCGGT